>CAKTFJ010000002.1 GCA_934555825.1 uncultured Hyphomicrobium sp. | reverse complement strand
AAACACAATCTGGAGAAGTATTTTCGAAACGCTCACTACTAGCCACACTCAACTGAGTCGCAACGCAAAAACAAGGGTCGAATGGAGGCCGGTTTTAATTCGCCTTTAAAATATCTTTTGAGCAACAGCGGAATGTCATGTGCGCAATATTCAGACAGAAAGCGCATGCCGACGCTTGGTCATGTCGCAAGAGAGATAGGGGTCGAACCATGCACACACCGACCGCACGAACGGCCGTCCCCGGTCTGTTACGCGAACGCCCTCGTCGTTGACCGCGACCAAGCCGTCCGCGTCGCGGCGCGCTGCGGCCTCAACCTCGAAGCGGACGCGAGCGACCTCCGCGCCGAACCGCTGCTTGAGATCGCGCCACGACACGAAAAACGCGCACATCAGCCGTTCGATCAGGTAGGCACGCAAGGCGTCGTCTCCCGCCATTGCGTGTCCACGCACGACAGCCAGCCCGTCGGCTGAAATCCGGCGCGTGTAATCGTCCACGGCAACAGCGTTCTGAACGAAACCCTGCGGCAAACGCGAGATGGCGGAAGCACCGAACGCCAGCAACGCATCGGCGGTATCCGTCGTATACCCCTGGAAATTCCGCGCAACGGCGCCGCCCGCGAGAGCATCCGTCGAGCGGGCGAAATGATCGATCCCAATCTGCACGTAGCCCGCACTCAGGAGCCGCTCTGCGATGTGTTGCGACTGGCGGAAACGTTCGGCCGGCCCCGGAAGCGTCTTCTCATCGATCAGTCGCTGATGCTTCAGCCGCTCCGGCAAATGCGCGTATCCGAAAACCGCAATGCGATCCGGCTCGATCGCAATCACATCCGAAAGCGTCCGTCCGACGCTCTCGACCGTCTGATGGGGGAGACCGTACACCAAGTCCACGTTGAGAGAGCGCACGCCCCGAGTACGAAAAATCTCGGACGCCTTGCGCGTTGTCTCGAAGCTTTGAATACGCCCGATGGCCGCCTGCACCTTCGGATCGAAATCCTGAACTCCGATGGAGACACGATTGACTCCGATCTCGGCGAAGGCGTCCGCCTGGGCCTCGCTCAGCAGGCGCGGATCGATCTCGACCGCGACTTCCGCCTCACGCGACACCGCGAATTGACTGCGAAATGCGTGCCCCAGCCGTATAATGTCTGCAGGCGTTAGAATATCAGGCGATCCACCCCCCCAATGGATGTGGGTGACGCGATGCCCTGGCGGCACGAGCGCCGACACATGCGCGATCTCGGCCTGCAGCGGAACCAGATACTCTTCCACAGGCGCGTACCGCCGTGAAGCCTTCGTGCTGCATCCGCAGTAGAAACAAAGCTCCCGGCAATACGGAATATGCGCATACAGCGAAAGCGCAGGCTCATCCGGCAATTCGGCCAGCCACGTTCTCAGATGAGCAGGTGTCACGGCGGCCGAAAAATGATTGGCCGTTGGATAGCTGGTGTAGCGCGGAACGGGGCCGCCATGGCGTTGAATAAGATCGGATGTCATCGGAAATCCGGACACGAAACGAAGCTTGGGGATGTCCAAGCCGCATCCAAAGGATAGCTGGCCGCGTTCCGCAAACGTTGACCTGGATCAAGGCTCGGCCGCATGTCGCGGCATTCCGCACGCTAACCGTCGATCATCCAGAGACCGCGTTCCGGTCATCCCCTACCAAAGCCAAAAAGCTCATGCACGCTGAAGTCGGCGTTTGCGTCGGTCCAAAGCCGTCCCGCCTGCCACCCCGCAGCACTTGCCATCTCCCGGAACTGATCGGTCGTGTACTTGTAAGAATTTTCGGTATGGATGCTCTCGCCCGCCTTGAAGCGGAACGGACGTCCCAAGACACGAACGTCTTGAGCGACATCGCTCACAAGATGCATCTCGATGCGACCGGCGCGCGGATCGTAAATCGCCTCGTGACGGAAGCTCTCGAGATCGAAGTCTCCATCGAGTTCCCGATTGATGCGCACGAGGAGATTGAGGTTGAATGCGGCGGTCGCGCCCTCGGCATCGTTGTAGGCGGCAACGAGCCTGCGCGCCTCCTTCTTCAAATCCACGCCGATGATGAACCGGCTGGCGTCGGGCAATCCCCGCCCAAACGACCGAAGCAAACGAACGGCCTCCGCCGGGCCGAAGTTTCCGATGGTAGATCCCGGAAAAAAGCCGACCGCTGGCCGCCGCTTAAGATCTTGCGGGAGTTGGATCGGATGTGAGAAATCCCCCACCACAGGCCGCACGTCAACTTGGGGAAAACGAGCTGAGAGCCTCTCGGTAGCCTCGACCAACGCGCTCTCGGATACGTCGACCGGAACGTAGATCACATGAGGTGTCAATTGCGAGAGCAGCAATTCCGTCTTGACGCTCGATCCTGAACCGAACTCGACCAGCACGCCGTCGGCTCCGAGCCCTTCCACCATCTCGGCCGCACAGGCCGACAGAATAGCGGTCTCCGTTCGCGTCGGATAATATTCGGGAAGCCTCGTGATTTCCTCAAACAGTGCGCTGCCGCGCGCATCGTAAAGAAACTGAGAGGAGATCGCCTTCTGCGGCTTGGAAAGACCGGCGAGGACGGCATCCGCGAAATCGTCCACCGGTACGGCATGCACCGCGCCCAGTTTCCGGGCCGACATTCCTCCCCGGCGCATCACGAAACCTCCGCCGCAAGACGCACGCCCGCAAACTGCCAGCGCTGATGCGGATAATAGAAATTGCGATAGGTCGCACGGGCGTGCCCATCCGGTGTCGCACATGAGGCCCCGCGTAAAACCTGCTGGCTCACCATGAACTTGCCGTTGTACTCGCCGATGGCACCCTCCGGCGGTCGATAGCCGGGGTACGGCAGATAGGCGCTCTGCGTCCACTCCCAGACATCGCCGAACATCTGGCGCGGAGAAGCGTCGCTCCGCGCGCCGGCAGGCACTGTCCGCAAGGCACGCGTCCCAAGCGTGTTGCCCTCGACCGGAAGCATCGCACCCGCCAGCTCCCATTCGAACTCGGTCGGGAGGCGGTAACCCGCCCATCGCGCGAACGCATCCGCCTCGTAATAGGAAACATGACAAACGGGCGCGGCAATCTCTACCGGCAGGAGGCCATCGAGTGTCATCGTGTGCCAGCCGCTCCCGTGCTCCTCCCAGTAGCCCGGCGCACGCGATCCAGCGGCATTGACGTTAGCCCAACCATCCGCCAGCCAAAGCGACGCCGTGCGATACCCGCCGTCCCTCATGAATTCCAGCCATTCGCCGTTCGTCACGAGGCGATCCGCTAAGCGAAAGGGATGAACCAATGCGTCATGCTGCGGGCTCTCGTTATCCCACGCATAACCGCGCCCGGCATGCCCGATCTTCACGATGCCGCCATCGTAGGAGATCCAGCCCACCGCCTCGGGACCGGCCTTTTCCGACGAGCCTCGGACAGCCGACAAGGATGTTCGCGCAGGCGCCTCACGATAGGCGGGCCGAAGCGGATTGACGGAAAACAAGGCGAGAATATCGCTCAGCAACAGCTCCTGATGCTGCTGCTCGTGATTGAGCCCGATCTCGATCAGCCGCGCAAGATCGCTCTCCGCCTCGAAGCCCCGCTCCGAAAGGCGCTCCAGCGCCGCGTCCACATGCGCCCTGTACTCCATCACGCGCGCGGCGGACGGACGCGTCAGAAGCCCCCGCGCGGGTCGCGGCTGTCGAGCGCCCATCGCTTCGTAGTAGGAATTGAAACAGAAGTTGAAAGCCTCGTCGAAAAGACGATAGCCCGCGAGATGTGGCTTCAGAACGAACGTCTCGAAAAACCACGTGACGTGCGCGAGATGCCACTTCGTGGGGCTCGCGTCTTCCATCGCTTGCGCGGCCATATCCTCTGCGCTGAGCGGCGCTGCAAGTTCGAGCGAAAGTCTCCGTGTCGCGAAAAGTCGCGCCGACAGGACGTCAGATCCATCTGCCGATTGAGACTGCTGAGATGATGTAAAAGCGCGCTTGTGCGCGGCGCGGGCCATAGACGTCTCCTCCTAGAGGGTGTCGGCTGCGATTGATATGGACGGCCCGAAGCACGGTATAGCCGTGGAACCGGCGTACGACGCAGACCTCACGCATGAGAAGTTTGTCCGCAATAACGTCACACGGCGTTGGCAGTTCCGGCCCCGAACCGAGGATTTTCCAGCAAAAAGAAAGCGCCGCAGGGGTGAGCCTGCGGCGCGTTGGAATGTGCTGATCGGTTTAGAACGGGGCGCGAGACGCTCCTATTCGGCGGGCGCTGGCGCCGGCTCTTCCGCTCCATGTCCACGATGCACCTTGCCGCCGAACTTGCGACACAGCACGTAGAACACCGGCGTGAAGATAAGGCCGAACACCGTGACGCCGATCATGCCGTAGAACACCGGCGTACCCAGCGCTTGGCGCAACTCAGCACCCGCGCCCGTCGCCCAAACCATCGGCGCCACGCCGAGAATGAACGCAAGCGACGTCATGAGAACGGGCCGCATCCTGATCCGCGCAGCTTCCGCCGCCGCCTGGAACCTGTTGCGCCCCTGCTCCTCAAGCTGCGCGGCGAATTCGACGATAAGAATAGCGTTCTTCGCGGCCAAGCCTATGAGAACGATGAAGCCCACCTGCGTCAGGATGTTGTTGTCCATGCCCCGCATGATGACACCGCTGATCGCAGCAATGAGACTCATCGGCACAATCAGGATCACCGCCATCGGCAGCGTAAGGCTCTCGAACTGGGCTGCAAGAACCAGGAACACGAACAGCACGCCAAGCGCAAAAGCGAACATCGCCGTGTTCCCGGCACGGATCTGCTGGAACGCAAGGTCCGTCCACTCGTAGCCAAAGCCTTGAGGCAGCACCTCCGCCGCAATCTGCTGCATCATTGCGAGCGCCTGCCCCTGCGAATAGCCGGGCGCGGCTGAGCCGTCGAGCTCTGCTGCCGGGTAAAGGTTGTAGCGGGGCACACGGGCCGGCCCCGAAATGTCGCTCACCGTCGTGAACGATCCGAGCGGTACGGTATCGCCCTGTGCGTTGCGCACGCGGATCTGTAAGACATCCTTCACGTCTGCGCGGAAATCGGCATCCGCCTGCGCCGTGACGCGGAACGTCCGCCCGAGCAGGTTGAAGTCGTTCACGTATGCAGACCCGAGATAGGTCTGCAGCGCCTGGAACACATCAGGGATATTGATGCCGAGCATCTGCGCCTTGACGCGATCGATGTCGAGATAGAGCTGCGGCGTCGATGTTTCGAACAGCGAAAACACCTGCTGCAGCCCCGGCGTCTGATTGGCGCGCTGCATCATCGCGCCAACGGCCTGTTGGAGCGCCTGCGGCCCTGCCCCATCGCGATCCTGCACCATCATGCGGAAGCCGCCGGAACTGCCGATACCACGCACCGCGGGCGGCGCGATGACGAGCACCATCGCCTCCTGGATCACGGAAAACTTCTGCATCAGCGTCTGCTGAATGGCCTGTGCGGAGAGTTCCGGCTTTCCGTCGCGATCCTTGAAGGGTTCGAGCACGATGAACACCGCACCCGCGTTGGATTGCATGGTGCGGGTGGCGCCGGAGAAGCCGATGAAGTTGACGGCATGCTTGACGCCGGGCGTCTCAAGCGCGAGCTCCACGACACGCCTGTTGACCTCGTCGGTGCGGGCAAGCGCCGCTGCGGGCGGAAGCTGCGTCGCCGTGATCAGATATCCGGCGTCGAGACCAGGAATGAACGCGGTCGGCGTCTGGCGAAACTCGTTCATGCCGAACGCGATGACGCCCGCGTAAATCACGAGCATAAGCGCGCCGAGCCGCACGAGCCGCTCGATCAACCAGCCGTATCCTTGCGACGCCTTGTCGAAGCTCCAATTGAAGACCCGGAAAAAGGCGTGGATCGGCCACATGATCAGGCTCGGCCGATGTGCCCCGTCATGCGGCTTCAGCAGCAGCGTGCAAAGCGCAGGAGACAGCGTCAGCGACACGATGAGCGAAATGATCGTCGCACCCGCTACCGTCACGGCGAACTGCTGGTAAAACTGACCGGAAATGCCGGTAATGAAGGCCGACGGAACGAACACCGCCGACAACACGAGCGCAATCGCGATCAGCGCACCGCCGACCTCGTCCATCGATTTGAACGAAGCATCTCGCGGAGAGAGGCCCGCCGCCATATTGCGTTCGACGTTCTCCACCACAACGATAGCATCGTCCACGACGATACCGATCGCGAGCACGAGCCCGAACAGCGACAGGTTGTTGAGCGAGAAGCCCATGGCGTCGAGCAGAAAGAACGTGCCGATAAGCGAGACGGGGATAGCGACAATCGGAATGACGGCGGCGCGCCACGTCTGCAGGAACAGGATCACCACCGCGACCACCAGCACCACCGCCTCAAGGATGGTGAAGATCACCGCATTGACCGATTCCTGGATGAACTCCGTCGGGTTGTAGACGATGTCGTAGGCAACGCCTTCCGGGAAGTTCTTCGCCAGTTGCGCCATCGTTTGCTTGATCTGCTCGGCAGTCGCGATGGCGTTAGAACCAGGAAGCTGGAAGATGCCGAGACCGACGGCCGGGTTCCGGTCGAGATAGGAATTGACGCCATAATCGAGCGCCGCAAGCTCCACCCTCGCCACATCCCTGAGCCGCACCACCGCATCGCCCTCGCGCTTGACGATGATGTCGCCAAACTCGGAAGGATCGGCGAGACGCCCCTGCGTCTGCACCGCGATCTGGAACGCGCCCGGCATCTCGACGGGAGGCTGGTTAAGAACGCCTGCCGCAACCTGAACGTTCTGCCCTTGAAGCGCCGACACAACGTCTGCAACCGTCATTGCAAGGGACTGCAACCGGTCAGGATCGAGCCAAACGCGCATCGAATAGTCGCGTCCGCCAAACACCGTCACCGAGCCGATGCCGTCGATGCGGCTCAAGACGTCGACGATGTTGGCGTTGGCGTAATTTGAAATGAACAGCGTGTCGCGCGACTGGTCCGGCGACATCATGTTCACGACCATCATGAGGTCCGGCGACGACTTCGCAACCGTCACACCGATGTTCCGCACATCTGCTGGCAACCGCGGCTGAGCGACGGCGACGCGGTTTTGAACTTGTACCTGGGCCGTATCGAGATCGGTGCCGAGATCGAACGCAACCGAGATCGTGAAGCGCCCATCGTTCGACGAGTTCGACGAGATGAACAGCATCTTCTCGACGCCGTTGATCTGCTGTTCGAGCGGCGCGACGACGGTATTGGCGACGACCTCGGCGCTCGCGCCGGGGTACTGCCCCGTGACGTTGACCACGGGCGGCGCAATCTCGGGATACTGACTGACCGGAAGCCGAAACAGCGAAACACCGCCCACGATCAGGAAAATGATCGAGATGACGCTGGCAAAGATCGGCCGGTCGATAAAGAAATGCGAAAAGCGCATGAGTAAGCCCTACCGCTCGGTTCGGGTCAGTTCGTGCCCACTACGGTCTCGCCAGCGGCACCGCTTGCGGTCGCAGCTTGCTCCGGCGTAACGGCCGCGCCGGGACGTATCCGCATCAGACCGTTGACGACCACGTCATCGTTCGCTTCGAGCCCGGATGTGATCACGCGCAAGCCGTCGACGACGGGCCCGAGAGTCACGTACTTCGGATTGACGACATTTTCAGCCGAAACCACGTAGACGAACTTCCGCACCTGCTCCGTGCCGATAGCACTATCGGGCACGAGCAGGGCTTCGGCAGGCTTCGAGGTCGCGACACGAATGCGCCCGAACATTCCGGGAGTGAGCCTGCCGTCTGCGTTTTTGAACTCGGCGCGGCCGCGAATGGTGCCGGACGACCGATCGATCGTGTTGTCCACGAAGTCGATACTGCCCTCGTGAACGAAATCGCTATCGTCGATCAGCTTAAGCCGCGCCGGCAACGTCATGCCGCGGTTCGCGGCGCTAGAATTCTCGGCCTGCACAGCCCGCAGATAGCGCAGATACGACGCCTCATCCATGGTGAACTCGAAGCGGATCGGGTCGACGGACGCCACCGTGGCAAGCAAGGTCGTGTTACCGCCGGTTCCGCCCGTGACGAGGTTGCCAACGGAAACGCGTCTGTCGCCGATACGGCCCGAAATCGGCGCCTTGAGTTCTGTAAACTCAAGATCCAGTTCCGCCTGCGCGAGCGCGGCCTTCTGCGCCGTCACCGACGCCTCGGCGACGCGCTTGGCCTGCACGCGCTGATCGATGGTCTGCTGAGTGATCGACGTACCGCTGACGAGGCTTTCCGCGCGAGACAGGTCGCTTTCGGCAAACGCCAGATTGGCCTCCGCCGTGACAACTGAGGCCTTCGCCTGTTCGAGCGCAGCCTCGAACGGTCTCGGATCCACCGTAAAGAGTGAAGCGCCGGCGGGCACGAGTTGGCCGTCAGTGAAATGAATCTTCGAGAGATAGCCTGAGACGCGTGCGCGCACCTCGACGAAATCGAGAGCCACGAAGCGGCCCACATATTCATCATGATCGGCGACGAGCTTCGTGACCGGCTTGGCGACCGTCACCTTGGGCGCAGGCGGCGCAGCGCCAGCATTCGCGCCTGGTTCCTGCTCGCGGCACGCACCGAGCGACACCGCCACGGCGATAAGCGCGGCAAAAGCGATTGAAGAGCGACGAGGCGACATAGGCCCTCCAGCGCGTGACATAATTCCTGACCCTGTTCATCCCCTGCCGAGCGGTGTACGCACCGGCCAACACCACGGATCTCGGCATTTGACAGAAATCAGCGACCTGGATTTAGCCGCCCGAGTAATGATCCGATGACAACGCAGGTCGAAGTGTGTTAGGCGGTACCGATCGGTAACATTGGTTTTGGTACCGATCGGTAACATCGCAGTCAAGGGGCAATGAACAAAACGATCGTTCGCGACGGGCGAAATCCCGAGGCATCGGATGCCCTTGTGCCGCCTCCTCGTGAGCGGATCCTCGCTGTTGCCTGCGATCTGTTCTACAGGAATGGAATTCACGCCGTCGGCGTCGAATTGATTGCTGAAGCCGCCCGCACCAACAAAATGACCCTTTATCGGCACTTCAAGTCGAAGGACGATCTCGTGGTCGAATATGCGCGGCAGCTTGCCGCAGCAGGCGACACTGTGTGGGTTAAGCTCGCGACAGACCATCCCGACAATCCGGAAAAGCGCCTCGCCGCCTGGGTGGATTACGTCGAAGATATTGTCACAAGCAACGCCGAACGCGGGTGCGCACTTGCCAATGCGGCCGTGGAGCTTCAGCCGGGTCACCCCGCACGGGCCGTGATCGAAGAATACAAACACCGCAAGCGCGATCACCTCGTCAAGCTGTTCCGCGCGGCCCGATACCGCGAGCCCGAACGTCTCGCCGACGAAGTGTTTTTGCTGTTCGAAGGCGCGCGGATCAGCATCCAGTGCGGCAGCCGCGGCCCGGCGACACGCTTGGTGAGAATGTTGCGGGACCTTTTGGCCAATGCCCCGCGCAAAGCCCGCAGCTAAATCTTTCTACCAGAGGCCGACGTCTTCCCACCGATCCGGCGGAATCTCGTCGCCGATCTGATAGCTGAATGCCGTCACTTTGAGTTGATCGTCCGCGAGCTTGCAATCGAAGCTCAGCGCATACCATCCCTTGCCCGCACGCACGGCCGCCCCCTTGGCCGACACCGCCGTTCCATCGAACTGCGCACGCCTGAACGTGTCGGGCATCACGCGGTCCACACCCTTCAACCGCTTGTCGCGTCGGATAGCGTCGATACCGCGAGCAACGCAGGCCTGCTGCGCACGCTCTTCCGGGCTGAGCTTCATCAGCGCTCTTTCATTCCGGGTTGGCTGAGCCGCCTCCGCGACCGGCGCAGCAAGCAAACACGCAAACGCAACGAGCACGAAACGCATCGTGGTCCCCCAATTATCCCCTGAACATGATCGGAGGGAAGAAGGACCAATCAAATGTGGCATCATTGAGCGAATGCCATCACTTTTTTATCAGATGCCTGATGGTCACGCGTAAGACTTTGGCAAACGTCTCTCAACTGCCGGCATGATCGAGCCAAAAACCCCTCACGCCCGCGTCGAAGGCGTCGCCTGATCGTCGTCCTTCGGCTCGCTTTGACCTTGGGCGCGAGGACCACCCTCCTCGCCGGACGGCCGACGACCTGCCTCGTCGAGATTTTCGAGCGCATCGATCATGCGCCAAGTCATAAGCGTGCGCACAACCCGGTCGTAGGTGCGCTTGAGCTGAGGAGTGAGATATCTGACCATCTTGTCCATTCCGCTAAAACCGGCAGCCCCGCGGCAGGTTCCAGACACCCGGGTCGCCCCCGGCGGCAGGAAGAAAGTCAAGCAATGAAAATGCTGGTCTTGGCCAGAATATCCTGGATCGCAGCCCCGCCGTCTCGGCTATATCCTCGAAGCACGGCGATAGAGACATCCCCATGACCGAGACGACCCAGCCTGCGGAAACCAGGCTCCGGCAAACCCTTGAGACGGCGCTTCTGAACCCGATCCGCGCATTCCGCCTGCGCTACCTCCCGTTGCTGATGGTCTATTTCGCCTACGGCGCGCTCGGCATCATCACCATCGCGGAAACGTTCTGGATCAAATCCGCTCTCACCATGACACCCGCCGAACTTGCGGCGCTCTCCGTGTGGCTGACGCTGCCCTGGACCATCAAGATGGTGTTCGGCGAACTGGTCGATGCCGTGCCGATCATGGGCTCCCAGCGCAAGGTGTACGTCCTGATCGGCGGCACCCTTGTCGCGGCCGGGCTGATCACGCTGGCAGGCGCCGCGGGAGGCTGGCTCACTTTTGCGGAACCGCAGAACCTCTATCGCCTGGGCTCGTTTCTTTCTGTCGTCGGCGTCGTGTTGCAGGATGTCGCCGCCGACGCCATGAGCACGGAGGTTGTCGACCGCGAATACCCCGATGGCACCCCGCGCGATCCGAAAGACGTCAACCGCGACCTCGGTATGGTTCAGGTCCTGGGCCGTCTCGCGCTCTCGTTCGGCATGGTAGCCGTTGCCGGCATTGCCGGCCTCCTGGCCAGCACATTCTCTTATGAAACCGTGTTCCTGCTCGGCCTCGTGATCCCGCTGATTTCCGTTTCGGGCGCGCTGCTGATCGACATCACGCCGACGGAGACGCGCCCCGTCGATTGGCGCATCCTGGGAGGCGGCATCGCGTTCGGCGCTGCCGTCGTGGCCGTTGCCACGACCGGGCTTCCGTTCGGCCAAGAGATCGTTTTCGTTTTCTCGATGGCCGTCGTCTGCGCGATGCTGTGGCGCATCGTCCGCGATCTCGATGCCCGCACGCAGGAAACGATCCTCTATGCCGCAATCATCATCTTCATCTTCCGCGCCACGCCCCTCGTCGGCCAGGGCTACACCTGGTTCACCATCGATGTGCTGGGTTTCGACGAAGCCTTCCAGGGAACGCTGAACCAGATCGGCGCAGTGCTGGCTCTCGCCGGAACCTGGCTCTTCTCCGACGCCATCACCAAGCGCCCGGTCACGGTCGTTCTATTCTGGCTCACCATCGTCGGTACCGTGCTCTCGCTCCCGAGTCTTGCACTTACGCTCGGCATTAGCGAATGGACGCAAGCGACATTCGGCTTCGGCGCGCGCACCATCGCGGTCATCGACACAGCCGCCTCTTCGCCGTTTATGCAGCTTTCGATGATCCCACTGCTCACGCTCATCGCGATCTACGCGCCTCCCACGCGACGCGCCACGTGGTTCGCGCTCATGAGCTCGCTGATGAACCTCGCCCTCGTCGCCAGCGCCCTGCAGACGAAATATGTAAACACGCTTCTGGTCGTCGATCGTGGAGCTTACGAGAACCTACCTCTGCTGCTCGGTCTCGTCATGACCATCGGTCTTGTGGCGCCGCTCGTGGCCATTCTCGTGTTCGGGCGTAAGCTGAACGCCCAGCAACAGCAGACCGCCGCGCAAGTGCCGCACGCCCAAACGCAAAAAGCGTCTTGAAGAAAATGCACGCTTACGGCTGCGCGAGATACACCCGGCTTGCCGATCCGCGGCCGGGCGCTTCTTCCGAGAGATAGAAGCTGTGCACCCAGCCGGTCGCGCGGCGATAGCGGACAGGGCACCACTCGCCCTGGCAGGCGCCCGTGACCTCAATCCGACGCCCGTTGGGCGGAATGGATGCAACCGCCGGGTGCACGTCAGACGGACCTCTGCGCACATTCAGCACATCGCGGCGCGCAACGCCGCGCACACGATAAAATCCTGGCGCGTGAATGGACGGAGCCGATGTCCAAGGATCGCGCTCTGCAAGCGAATCTTTTGCCGCGGGCTGCTTGAGAGATCCTGTTTCTCTGGCCGGAGGCGGAGAGCCTGATGCAGGTTTTGCCTTCGGCGCGGGAGAATGCGCGGCAACGCGCATATCCACCGCGGGCTTCTGCTTGGTGGCCTCAGCCGAGGTGACCGGAATGCTGACAGGTTGGGAAGGCTCTACGCTCGCGATCCGCGCCGACGCCGCAAGCAACCCCGCCCCGCCGAAGCGCATCATAGGCACATCCGCCACCGCATCCGACGCGGAGGCTGTCTGAACAACTGTGGCTTCACCTTGAGCTTGAGGCAACGCGCCTTCAGGTGCGAGATCGACCCCGGCCACCTGCGTAACCTCCACGCGCGCAGGCGCACGCACCGGCAACGGCAAGGGCTCGGGCACAGGCTGAATGCGAGGGGCAGACACACGCGCTTGCGTTGCTTCCCCCTTCGTCTGTGATTTCGTTTTCGCAGGCGGCGATGTCGGCTGCGCTATGCTTTCCGCCTTCGCAACGATGGTCTTCTCCGGCGCGGCCTTGTCCGCAGGCGGCCCTTCGACCACCGTCGCCGTGCCCTTCTTGCCGTTGTCCTGCTGCCAGAATAGCCGTGCGCCGTCCTGTTGCACGCTGAGGCATTGCGGCTCGGCGTCGAACCAGCGGAACCACTTTGAGCAGATCTTGTCGCCGTCGATCCACCAGCGGCCGCGATCGCGCGCGGACCCGAGCAGAGGCGCAAGCTCACCCGCCTCGCCGGACACCAGACCGTCTGTGCCGAAGCGTACCGGAATCGTCGTCCCGAGCGGTGTATCCATCGCGATGAGCGCGCCGTTGAGCGATCGTTTCAGATCCTCGCCGGAAAGCGGCACGGGCCCCGCGAACGCGGCCGTCGTTCCCGACACGACACTGAGAATGAGGAACGGCCTGAGCAAGCGATCGACCCTGACGCTAGAACATTCGACGCCCGAACCCCTACCTCCTACAGGAGTATGGCAGGAACAGGATCGGCGCCGTCATGCGGCTCAAAAACTGACCCGCACACCAAGGCTTGCAACGGTGCAGGGCCGGCCTCGCGCTGCGCACGTAAGGCCACTCTAAGCAATAGGTCGAGGCCCCTTACTAACCCGTAAAGACTGGTAAACGAAAAACAAAAGCGGCACCCACGGTCACCGCCCGTTGTGCTAAGTTCACGCTTAAGCTGCCAATCCTCTACGAGGCCAAACATGCGCGTCGCAGCAATCCTCTACGCGGCCGACGAAGGCCCGGCCGCAGACACGCTGCTCGCCAACGTCGCGCGGCGCTTGCGCGAGCGCGGCCTGAAGCTCGCGGGCGCAGTCCAAAGCAATGTCTCGCAACCTGGCCAAAGCCGCTGCGACATCCTTCTCGAGGACCTTGCGTCCGGCCGCGTCGTACAGGCGTCGGAAAATCGCGGCCCGATGGCCAGTGGATGCCGGCTTGATACGGGCGCTCTCGAAGATATCGTCGGCCTGTCATCCGCATCCCTCGCAGCGGAAACGGCTCTCGTCATCGTCAACAAGTTCAGCAAGCGCGAAGCGGAAGGCCACGGCTTCCGCCCCTTGATCGAACAGGCCGTCGTACTCGACATCCCGGTGCTGGTGGCCGTCAAGCCCGCACATCTCGACGCCTGGACGCAATTCGTGGGCAGCGCACCGACACTCCTGCCTCTCAACGAGGACGCAGTGCGGCTCTGGTGCGAGGCGTCCGCGGGACAAGCTTGAAAAATTGAGAATTTGCCTGGGTGGCGCCCCGTAGGGGACTCGAACCCCTGTTACCAACGTGAGAGGCTGGTGTCCTAGGCCACTAGACGAACGGGGCTGCTCTCGAAGGAGGGCCACCTATAAGAGAGGCGGCCGCGCCGATCAAGGGCGATCTTCAGGGTGGCGATCCCGCCCTTTACGGCCGGGATCCGTCAGACACGACATCGATTTGCCGGACGATTGCACCGCTGGCCACATCCACGACGGCGACCCCATCCCCCCCTGCTGCCTCGTAATGAATGGCCAACCGATCACCCGCCAGAGAAATGGACTTCACAACCGCACCCGTTGGCAGAGCAAGCCTGGCCACATCTGCGGCCTCCTCCGCCACAACCGCAGGCAAGGCCGCCTGTTGTGCCGCGGGCTGCGACGAGAGATAGATGATCCGAAGCACCACCGCGACAATCCCGGCCACGATGAGCAACCCGAGAAACACCACGATGAAGACGAGCGTCCGCTCCGTACGCTTACGCGCGGCGGCATCGGTTGCCTGTTGGGTCATGCCGTTGTCATCCTGGGACAATCCCGCGTCATTCCGATCCCTCCTGTGGCAAGCCCCTGCTCTACCAGCATCTCGCCGCCCGAAGCGAGCGAAAATCCGCGGCCGCCGAGGCCCTCGCCGAGACACCCCATGAATACCGATAGCTCAACCGATGCCCGCGATCTTACCGCAGCAGCCGACGACGCAGGCCAGCGGCTCGACCGCTTCCTCGCAGCCAATATCGAAGACCTAAGCCGCGCACGCCTCCAAACGCTGATCCGCCAAGGTCACGTGACGGGGCCTGGCGGGATCGCAACCGATCCGGGAGCCAAGGTGAAAGCTGGCGACAGCTTCCGCGTCTCACTTCCCCCTCCCGAGCCCGCCACGCCCGCACCCGAAACGATCCCCCTCACCGTCGTTCACGAGGATCCAGACCTTATTGTCATCGACAAGCCGGCCGGCCTCGTCGTGCATCCCGCCGCGGGCCACGCCACTGGAACGCTTGTAAACGCACTCATCGCCCACTGCGGCGACGAGTTGTCAGGCATCGGCGGCGTGAAGCGGCCAGGTATCGTCCATCGTTTGGATAAGGAAACGTCGGGCCTGCTTGTCGTCGCCAAATCGGACGCCGCGCACCGCGGCTTAGCAGAGCAGTTCGCATCCCACGGCGAAGACGGGCGCCTGACGCGCACATATGAAGCCTTCGTGTGGGGCATCCCCGACCGTCGCATTGGAACCATCGATGCAAACCTGGCGCGAAGCACCGCCAATCGCACACGCATCGCCGTAATGCGGGGAGACGGCGGACGCCGCGCTATCACGCATTACGAGATTGCAGAAACCTTTGCAGACGATGACGGCAAGCCGCTCGCCGCACGCGTGAGACTGCAACTCGAAACCGGGCGCACACACCAGATCCGCGTCCATCTGGCACACATCGGTCATCCCGTGATGGGAGACGCAGTCTACGGCGCGGGCTTCAAGGCAAGCGCCCAGCGCTTGTCCGCGCCCGCAAAAGCCGCCCTTGAGCGCCTGGGCCGCCAGGCGCTGCACGCTGCAGAGCTCGGCTTCGTCCACCCTGCGACGGGCAAGCAGCTCCACTTCACAAGTCCGCGACCGAGCGACATCCAGGCACTTTACGACGCCCTGCAAGGCGCCGCGTCCACCACCGCTAAATCCAGCCAGCGCGGCACAAAATCCAACGTTTCCAAACGGTAATTAGGCCCGCCGACGGATTTGGCAGTAGGATGTCGTTAACAGTCCGAAAATGGAAACCGCCAAGCGATCCACGCGTTGGAAACAGACGTAGAACCAGAACAGGCGAAACACATCGCGACCCGCCACCGACACGGTAGCGTACCGGGAAGCGAGGCGGACACCCTGTAACGACGGCGCTGAAGCGGCTTCTACAGTCAAGGCAGCGGACAAAGCCTGGATCAGTCCGTTCCAGGCAGAGACATGGGGAGCGCGGCGAATCCGGTCAAGCCGGAACACCGCGTCTTGAGGAAAATGGCTACAAAATCTCTTCCGACGATTGCCAACGGTTCAGGCGGCCTCTCGCGGTACCTTGAGGAGATCCGCCGCTTCCCGATGCTCGAGCCGAACCAGGAGTACATGCTGGCCAAGCGCTGGCGTGAGCATGGTGACGCCGAGGCGGCTCATGAGCTGATCACGTCGCACCTTCGGTTGGTCGCGCGCATCGCCATGGGATACCGCGGCTATGGCCTGCCGATCGGAGAGGTTATCTCCGAAGGCAACGTCGGCCTCATGCAGGCGGTGAAGCGCTTCGAGCCCGACCGCGGATTCCGCTTGGCCACCTATGCCATGTGGTGGATCCGCGCCTCGATCCAGGAGTACATCCTGCGTTCGTGGAGCCTCGTGAAGATGGGCACCACCGCAGCTCAGAAGAAGCTGTTCTTCAACCTGCGCCGTGCCAAGAGCCAGCTCCAGGCACTGGAGGACGGCGATCTTCGCCCCGAGCATGTCGAATCCATCGCGAAGAAGTTCGGCGTATCGGAAGAAGACGTCATCTCGATGAACCGCCGCCTCGGCGGTGACGCGTCGCTCAACGCGCCCGTGCGCGCCGACTCCGAATCCGGAGAGTGGCAGGATTGGCTCGTAGACGACGGTCCCGACCAGGAGGAGCGTCTCGTCGAGACGCAGGAGCTGGGCCGGCGCAAGTCGTACCTGTCGGACGCTCTGTCGAGCTTGAACGACCGCGAAAGGCGCATCTTCGAGGCTCGCCGTTTGGCGGAAGACCCGATCACGCTCGAGGAGCTCTCCACAGAGTTCGGCGTCTCGCGCGAGCGTATTCGCCAGATCGAGGTCCGCGCCTTCGAGAAGGTGCAGAAGGCGGTGCAAAACGCCGCGCGTCTCGAGACGGGCGACGTCGCCTGACCGTCGCCAACATCCGTCATCCCGGCGAAATCTCTGACGTTCTATAATGCATTGATAATAAAAGAATTATTTCGCATGATTCCGCCTGTGTAGAAGCTGTGCAGATATTTTTTCCCTGCACAGCGATTCCGGTGATCGTTATTTTCGCGGATCGGCGTCCGCAAGTCGATCCGAATTTCTTCCTATGCCGCCCCGCAGGGCGCGAGACACCTGCACTTTATGCCTGCTTCGTATGGAGCCGCCGTCGCCCTCGCCCGGTCACGGGCGACGCGCGGCGAGAGAAGAAGCAGGCATGTGCCTGCTTTGGTGGAGAGCTGAGTTCCTCTCGTTGAATTCTCGTGACGGCGGGGAAACCGCGTTAGGTACGAACCATCAAAAATCCACATGGACGCTTCTTACGGAAATTGTTTCAACGCTACCCCTTTGTGCCTTGTCAGGCTTAAACAGCGCGAGGTTCATGCCCGCGTCCATAGCGCTGCGGTAGACAACGCCATCGTAACCGCACTTTTTGATAAACTCGCAAAGATATTGGCTTGGGGTGTATTCGAATGCCGCGACCATCGGTAGAACAGGCCGCTTCAGTTCCTCGCCAAGCTTCTGCAGGAAGGCGATCTCAAGTCTCATCTGACCCGGGCTTGTTTCTTCCGGTAAGAGGTCGGCCAGTGCGAAGGGGGATACCGTCCGGCGCGGGTCGCGCAAGTCAATTAGGCTAAGATCAGTCGGTGTGGTGAAATCCGCGACGCAAACACTGGCACCGGTGTGAGGACGCACTTCAGACACGGCTGTTTTCTTGTCGGAAGCAACATAAAGGTAGGGAATACCGGCCGGATTTGCGCGGCCGTGGGGCGCTATCTTCTCAGGCGGCGGCCCCATTTTTTCGATCGGGAACGGCGTATCTTCCGTTTGAATACGCGCACGGAACCAAGTCGTGGGTAGCTCGTCTACCGGCAGCGTCAACGCTGGTAATAGATGTCGCAAGCTCTCCAGATCGATTTGCACGGCGGGGAAAAAGCGGTTGCGGTGCATTAGTTCCCTGCGGAGCTCGTCCCAGCGGTCTGCTGGTGCGGGCTCAGCAGTTGACAAAGGCCGAAAATTTTTTCGAGGAAGATCGCCGTCATTGAAAATATCGCCGAGCAGTTCCTTCGCATGAGCATCGTCCATGTCTGGAAACAAGTCCCAGTCAGCACGAAACCACGTCACAAGGCCATCGCCGGTATCTGCTTGTTCGTAGGCATCAAGGAGGATACGAAACTTGTCTCCGAGTTCGGCGGCATCGATCAGCGCTACACCCTCACACGCACAATAGGCGCACTTGCCCTGCTGCGTTGAGCGAAAAGCAATTTCTAACGCAAGGCCGCGGTTTCCGAAGCATTTGGCGCAGCACCCCGCCATTGGCGCCTACTCAAAGTCATATTGGGCAAGCGTTTCGATATGGTGCTGCATCGAAAGCTTTTTGATATAGCCCAGTCCGGGAAAATGTTTTCTCGCGTTAAGTTCACGGAACTCTTGCACGGCCTTCGTCTCTAGAACTTTCGACGTACCTGGCGCTCCCAATGTTTTCATCATCTTGGAGAGAGCTTCGGCAAACTTGCCGGCCGGGTCTTTCGGAGTGTCCTGGCTGTCGGAAACGAAGTGGTAGACGTACATGGCATCATCGTTCTGAGGGTCTATGAACGTAATATGTATCGCTACCGCATAGGCAGGCCCGCCCTGCTCAGAGAAGTCGTCGCCGACGATCAGGAAATCTCCAAAGCCGTCCATTCCTTCGAGTTTGAAGGTAGCGTGCAGGTCCGAGAACAGTTCGACCTTCGGGTGCTCGCGATTCTTGCGGCGCTGAAAGCCGTCGCGAAGGAGAACACGCTGGGCGCCCGCAAAATGCTTTTGATAGAGCTTGCCGCAATCAGGCTCGAAGAAGACATGCCGCATCTCTTTGATCTTGCCGCCGAGAGCTTCGGCAAGTTGTTTCGCATCCGGAAAGCCCGCGTGGATCAGCGAAAGCGGATGCCCAATATGCTTAGCGCAGCAGTCCGTCACGTCCTTGGTGCTCATCCCACCTTTGAGAAGAACGCCGGCTCCTATGCCGTCCTTCTTCTCGAAGTGTAGAGCGAGAAGCTCGGAAATATCTTGCCCGTCACCCGAGAAGTCACCATGAAAGGGATTGACGATAACGACCGCTTCGCCGCCCGCGTCCACAACGGCATCAAGTGTCCGCTTAAGGCCGCTAAGGGCTTCCTTCACAGGCTCGATAATAGGAACGAACTTGCGCGCAGCAAGCAGCTCAGCTGTCTCGCGCACAGTGATTAGCTCGTTCAGCTTTCCACGAAAGTAAGGGTGGTACATATATCACGCCGCCCAACGTAGCGCGTCGCACAGACGCGTATTTACAGCCTCAACCAATCGTTCATGGTCGAGCCTGCGAAGAGGCACGGATAAGGCAGCAGTTCGAAGCGAGGGTGGTAGTCTCTCGACCAGTTCGCATAGGGGAAGAAGATTGCGTGTCTTTTTGAGCGTTCTCACCATTCCTTCATGAGCTTCTCGCGCGTCCAGCTTGATAAACTTTTTTCGCAACGCGGCATGCATTTCTGTATTGGGCACGTCAGGCACGCTCATACCGAGGCCGCGCAGGATCAATTTTGCTTCTTGTGTCCGTATCGCATCGAAAATTGCTGCGGAAGACGTGCGCTCCGGCGAGTCAACCGCATCACGGACCTTCGAGATATAAAAGCGACTATCGAGACGCAGCACGCCTACGTCGTCAGGGACGGCTTCTAGAACAGCGTCAACATGATTTTCGCCCGCGATCACCACCACGCTTGCGAACACAGAGCGATAAGCCGCGATCTGTCGGGTTAGTCGCGTCAGTGAGTCGCGCTCTGATTTCACTTCATAAACGGTTCCTGTTCCGTTGAGGATTGCAAGGTCGGCCTTACAATCACCAACGCGAAACTCGTTGAGCATGGATGCCGTGCGTAAGTTGTGCTTTCCAAGCAAAATGCGATGCGTCAACGCGGCTTTATAGATGTACTCGTGACGGAGACCCTGTCGGCGGAGGAGCCGGAAGGCGGCCTCGAACACCGCGCTGACAGGAGTTGAGTTTTGGAGAGTTGCTGGAAGCAAGGACTGGCGCGCCAACCGCGCGAAGAGCGGTGAGCGTCCTTTGCGGGCCAGCTCTCGAACAACACTAGAAGAGAAGAGTCGCGAGGTAGCCGCCAACTGTTCTGGCGTCAAATCTTTCATTGTTCTTGTGGCCGGTGATTCGTTCGGAACCAGCCTAGTATAGGCTCAAACGGCTGTGTTTCACACGAAAAATTGGGAGGCCGCTCCTGCGCGCCGGACTAAAAAATTATGAAAATAGATTCACCAGCACACTCGACCATGACCGTGCGCCTTTACCTCGGCTTGTCCAACTCGTGAGTGCGGTCTCGCTGACGATCGTGCTCCAAGTCAGATGTTCGTCGCAACGCCTCACGCCATGAAGCGGAAAGATTCTGCCCGGACTTGCTACGCTCTGCTTCTTCACGTTCTCGCTCGAACGACTTGAGCGCTGCAAACCGCTCCTCTTGGTGTCGGCGGTCAAGCCGCTCAAGGCGTTTTTCGCCCGCAATGATGTAGCGGGCCTGTCGCCGGGTGTACGGATCACGCACTAAGACCGGCGGCGTCAGGGCAAGTTCCGGCTTGGGTTGGCGCTTCTTTGCTTGCTCGTCGAGCTGCTTGCGGACGGCTTCGAGGCGTTCATGCTGGCGTTCCCGCTCGATGGCCTGACGGTGCCTGAGCGCGTCGAACACATCGCGCTGCTCGTCGGTCATAAATCGTTGCTGCTCGGCCGCCCATTCGCGCGCCTTCTCGAAAGCGGCTCCCAAAGGATGTTCGGGCGGTTTTATCACAGCAGCAATCCGCAACGACTGACGGCGGCAGGATAGACCCGCGCAGGAAGCGTGGTCCCGTCCATCGGAGCGAAGCGTTAATTCCTGTCCATGCCTTTGTCGTTGCGCCGGTCGTTGCCGGGGCCGCTGCGGTCCGCTTCATGCTTTGCCGCTTTCATGACGGCGCTGGCGAAGTCGCCGCCGGTCTTGCTCCTGTCTTCCTTTTCCTGCTGACGCCGCCAAGCTTCGATCTTGGCTTCTGTGATGGCGCGCATTCGTTCGCGCTCGTTCTCGCGGCGCTGGCGCTCAAGATCGGCGAAGGCTTCTGCCTGCTGGTGGCGCTCTTTAAGCTGCGCGAGATGTTGCGCGCGCTTTTTCTGCTGGCTTGCGATTTCACCGGCAAAGCGCTCCCGCACGGACGCCTTCACAAGCGTTCCCGCCTTATGGTGCCGCGCGGACAGTCCCGCGCGCTCCTGCTTGTGGCGGGCAGAGAGAGCTTTGCGCGCGGCCTCCTGCCGCCGCTTGGTGATGCCGGTAAAATCGAGCCACGCCATTATGCGCGCATAGAGCTTGCCTTGCTTCGCGCGGAGCATCTGGCGCTCTGCCTGCTGGCGCTGCCGCAGCGCCGCCCGCAACGGCGCGTATTTCGCGCGCACGTCCCGGTTCGCCGCCCGGAGCTTCAGGCGGCATTCAGCGGTGAACCGTTTCATACGCGAACGGTAGAGAAGAGATGTATTGCGGGCTTCCGCCGTGCGCTCGCGGCGCTCGGCGGCAAGGCGCGTTTCGAGCACCGCATCGAGCGCGCCTTGCTCTTTCTCGAACTGCGCCCAGATCGCCTTGGCGGGGTTTCCGGACCGCGCCGCCTGCGCAAGGTTAATGTCGATGATATGCGCGTTGAACTCGCGCCGGGTTCTGCCGTGATCGATGGACGGGTAATCGATCACGCGGCCACAGCCGTTGATCCGGGCCTGCGAGGAAGGACGCTGCACATGATCGTCGATATGCTGCGCGCGCGGTCCTTCGTGGATTGTCGGCTTGCGGTCGATGCCCTGTGCCGCGAGCGTCCGCCGGTCAACGCGGACGGCATGGCCCGCGCGCTCCAGCGCCGCGTTGCAGGCATGCTCCCATCGCTCGCGCACCCAATCCACGGCCTTTGGCCCGGGCAATCCCGCCTTCTCGCGGTCGCGGGCGTTGTCGGACAGGCGCAGCACACGGCGGCCCGTGCCTGTGTCGCGGTCATGGATGGCGATATGGACGTGCGGGTTCAGCTCGTCCTTGCCGGTCTGGTGGATGGCCGCATACCAAGGTATGCAGCCGCCCGTCAGTTCGGCCATGAATTCGCAAACCAGGGCCGCGCGCTCGCCTTCCGACAGTTCGCGGGGCAGCGCAATGCGCAGCTTGTCGATGACGCGGGCATTCTTGCGCATGGCGCGCTCGTGGCCGTCCAGCCATGTTCGCGCCTGCCGGTATTCATCCGGCATGTGCTGCGCAAGAATGACGGGCTGCGCCTCCGGGCGGCTGATATAGCGAATATGCGCGCCCGCCGTGCCCGCGTCGTGGGTGGTGCGACCGATACTCTTCAGGTTGCAACTGTATATAGCCAACGCGAACACCCACACCGCGCATCGGCCCGAGCTGCACGCGAACCTTCCGCCGGTCGTCCAAGACGATCCGGCTTCGCCGCACGGCGAACACGGATGCCAAGCGGCGGGGCCCCGCCCCAAGAGCGGGTCAAAAGCCAGTCCCGGCGTGTGAGGGACTAGGCCCCTCGCGGCTATGAGCGACACGGCCCAAAGTGCAAAACGAAGGGCCGTTGCGGGGTGGCTGCGCCGGGGGTGCAACCCCATCAGAGCCCAAGGCGCACCGGCGTTTGCGAAGCAAACCCAAAAGTGCGCCCTCCACAACTTATAGTTTTACATAATATCCGGAAGGTTACAAACTTTTGGGCAGGTAGGGTTGCCATCGTATGCAGTTAACTAGCTGAAGTAGTTCGATTAATGCGAGTCGGGCCGGGCGTCACCGCCCCGGCGAAGTTGCGGACAGGAATAAAGTCCTAGGACGCTCGCTGCGCTCGCGCCTACCCACGGTTGTTAGCCGTACGCGGATGTTTTTGCCCAAACGCGGCCCGCCTGTGAGAGATTGGAACGCGCCCTTGTCAGAGCCGCCCCATGCTCGAAGACCTTCCCCGTGGCGTGCGTTCGCGACGCCTGAACGAACAGCAGACGCCCCTGTCTGCGTGGGTAGCCCCTGACGCCCTCGCGAAGAGCAACACGCTCGCCTTCGGGCCGTCCAAAATCTTCCTCGGCGTCGTCGGCGGCGCCGTCATCGACACGCCTCACGAGCTGTTCGTTTTGGGCGGCCAGCCGCTCGGGATCGGCGATGACCGGCACGCCGTCCTGTGCGCGGGCTCCCGCGCCGGAAAGGGCCGGAGCTGCCTCATTCCGACTTTGCTGGAATACGCGGGATCGGTCCTCGCGCTCGACCCCAAGGGCGAACTTGCGAACGTCACGGCGCGCCGCCGGGCTGCCACAGGGCAACGGGTGTGCATCGTAGACCCGTTCGGGATCAGCGCCGCCCGCCTTGCCGCGCACAAGGTGGGGTTCAACCCCATGGAAATGCTGCGCCGCGATAGCCGGACGCTGATACCGGACGCGGGGCTGATCGCCGACGCGCTGGTGATCTCCAGCGCCAACGCGGACCCGCATTGGGACGAGAGCGCCCGGAACCTCATTGAGGGGATCATCCTGCATGTCGCGACCTATCCGGCGCACGAAGGAGGCCGGAATCTTGTCACCGTGCGGGAGCTGCTGAAACGCTCCTTCGACAAGGTGACGGACCTGCCCGAGGGTTTCGAGGGCGAGCCGCCGCCGCAGGTGCGCACCGAGATGGTGCATAACGCGGCGCTCGTCACCGAGTCCAACCCCGACCTCGCGGCGGCGCTGGAAGGGGCGGCGCGCGATTTCTACGACAAGGCGGACCGCGAACGCTCGTCCGTCCTGTCGGTCGCGCTGCGCAACACGAAGTTCCTCGATTACCCGGAGCTGCGGGCAAGCCTGTCGGCGCACGGGTTTGATCTCGCAGAGCTCAAGACCGCGCCGCAGGGCCTCACCATTTACCTGTGCCTGCCCGCCGGGCGCATGGCGACCTGCAACAGGTGGTTCCGGCTGTTCGTCAATCTTGCGTTCGAGGCGATGGAGCGCGAGCGCGCGAAGCCGAAAATTCCCATTCTCGCCGTGCTCGAGGAATTTCACGTCCTCGGCCACATGCAGCAGGTGGAAGTCGCGGCGGCGCTTGTCGCCGGTTTCGGGATGCGGCTTTTGATCGTGCTGCAGGACCTCACCCAGCTCAAGCGCCACTACAAGGACGGCTGGGAGACGTTCCTCGGCAATGCCGGGATCATGATCTTCTTCGGCAACAACGACATGACGACGCTCGATTATATCAGCAAGCGGTGCGGGGCGACCTCGCTGATCGTCGAGCACAAGAACGAGGTAACGACAAGCCAGCGCACGGGCGGCGCGACCGGCGCGTCGTGGTCCCTCGAAGTGCGCGACCTTCTCACCGCCGAGGAGGCGAGCCGCTTCTTCGGCCGCGACGACAGCCAGCAGCGCCAGCTTGTCATCCGGCCGGGCCTGCCGCCCGCCGTGATGCAGCGCGTGAAATACGACAGGCACGAGATGTTCAAAGGGAAGTTCGATCCGCCGGAGTGAGCCGCCGTGGCAAAGACCAAGTTCGAGAAAGCGTTCGCCGACTGGCCCAAGATGAAGGTGCTCAAAACCGGCGGGGTGCACCTGACCGGCGTGTACGAGCATCCGGGCCTGTCGGGCAAAATGACGTTCGGGTGGGTGATCCTGTGCCTGCTCTTCGCAGTTCCGACCACCGGCATTGGCCTCGCGCTGGTGTTCTTTTATCCCATCGTCCGGCCATCGCTGGTGCGCACCTTCGGCAAGAAGCTTGATGTCAAAATCCGGCCCGACCGCGTTCAGGTGCGCAGCGGCTGGGGCTACAAGAACTACGCGCGCGCCATGCCGATGGAATTCCGCGTCGAGCAGCACCAGAAGGCCATCGACGAAGAAATCCGAAGACGCAGCTCGCGCACCTATCGCGAGGCGGTCGAAACCGTGATGCAGTACGGCGAGATGCGGATCGCCATCGCGGAGCTTCCCGTCAAGGAGATCGAGCAGGCCAAAGCGCTCGCCTTCCGCATGCAAACCGTGTGCAACAGCCTTGATGCGGCTGTCCAGATGGTGGAGAGCAAGCAGGAAGCGCTGCGGAAGGCGGATGATTTTGGACAGCCCACACCAATCCGATGATGACCCCTACTGCTTTTTAGGCGCTGGCGTCGAAATTGTGGGCGCCCCTCTGGTGTCGGCGCGCCAATATCCTCCCGCTCGTACGCGCAAGCCTTGAGCGCGCGGGCGTGCGCGCTCTGCGCTTTACTGAGCCAGGCATCCCCTAAATGGATTATCTCTCCTGTGACCGGCATCGAGAACGTGCCGTTCGCCCGCTGCGTCATGTGGGCGAAGACATCGCGCACAAGCCAGTCGAACCAATATTCGTCGTTGCCGCCGTATGTGTCTCGTGGAAGCGTCTCCATAACGAGCGCCTCGATATGGAACGATTTGATCGGCACGTCGCAATGGCGCTGCCACTGTTTGAGCATGCGCGTCAGCTTGCGGACATTGCCGTTGTAACGGCGGTCGCATGAGTCGAGCGCGGCGCGCTCCGCCTCGGGATCAATCCACTTATAGCGCCCACCACCGTTCGTATCGCAAATGAGATAGCCGCCACCTTCGCGGGCGAACGCGGGTGCGATTTCGAGCGCGCAGGTGTTGAACGGGACCACGACGACTTGCCCGTCGCCCCTGATGCGCGTCGCCGGATTGGAGGCGACGAGAATGTCCTTCACCTCCTGCAGGAGCTGCGACTGCCGGTTGCCGGTGCGCTCCTGGAAGCGCTGGTAGACTTCGAACGGGAGCTGAAAAAGAAAGTCGATGTCGCGCGGCGGGCGCACACGCGTTTCCTTCCCATATGAGCCCAAGGGGGCGCTATGCAGCGTGTCGCTCACAATGTTCCAGTATTCGCGGTTCAGGCACCTGATCGCCCCGCTCAGCTTCGTTTCGCCGTCTGCGACCTGGTCGGGCGTCAGCGCAAGACTGCCCAGGAACCGCTCGAAGCGGCGGCGTACGAAGGGCCAAGTCAGCGCATGCGTCGCGGGCGACGGTATAAGAAGAGCCGAGAAAGGATTATTCTGCTGCATGCCTCGGAAATAGACGCGGGCTTCGCGGTTCCAAGGCCCAGGTAAAAAATAAAGCCGTGGACGGAGGAAAGATTCTGCTTGCAAAATTGATCCGCATTAATCGGATTCAGTATATCTGCGCCGTTTCATAGGGTGCCAGCGGCACACGGCGCGAACTCGATCCCGCTTCAAGTGTCCGGGCCGGACGCGGGATCAGTGATTGGCGCGCTTGTTGCGCCGATTCTTGGAGCGATCACGGCTGGCCGCCGCCTTCGATGCCTTGACGTCGAGTTCGGTCGCAACCGGGTCCCAGCCGGACATGCCCTGCAAAACGCGATCCGCGTGTTTGATGGTGTTAACATGGCCGTAGTGGTCTTCGATCATCTTGACCGAGGTTCCCATTTGTTCGGCAAGAAAATAAACGTCCACGCCTTCCTGCAAGCGGAAGGTCGCGTAGGTGTGGCGGAAACAGTACGTGGAACGCGGCACGCCATGCGCGCCTTCGCGCAGGCCCGCAATCGTCAGTACGCCCTCGATGAGGGCCTGATACAGGGATTTGGCGGGCTCGCCGGTCGTGGTGGTGAAAACGCGGTCGTCCGGCTGCGTCGCCCGCGAGATAGCGCGAATGCGCTCAAGATAGTCGCCGACGCTTTTCGGTGCGACCAGCTTGCGCGACTTGCCCTTCCCCTGCACGAAGAGCACGACGATATCGCGGCCTTCGCGGTCCTTGGCGGGCATGATATCGCGCCAGCGCAGGTTCTTGAGTTCTGACGGACGCATGCCTGTGTTACAGGCGATGAGGATCATGTTGTAAGCCACGGTGCGATACCAGGTGCTGGAAGGCTTTGTGGCCGCCTTGATCCATGAGCGGCCCACGCTGTGCAACTTGCGGTATTCCTCAACGGTGAACTCGTCCCGGCGCATGATCTTGAGCTTGGGGCGCTCCTCGAAACGCTGGCTTGCAGGCACGTAGCGTTTCTTGATGGCGTAGTTCATGACCGCGCCGAAAATCGACATTTCGAAGCGGATCGTCGCGTCACTGATAAACGCGACTGTCAGGCCTTCAAGCGCAGCGGCGGGCTTTGCTTCAAGGACCTTGCCAGCCCGGATGCCCCGGCTGTGCAAAGCCTTCGCTTTTGCTGCGGCGTCCCGCGCCGCAAGCTGCTCCGCCACGGCGGCGGACACTTCGCGGACGCCGTTGCGCCTGTTGCGGCCCGCGCCGTTCTCTCGCCGCCATGGGGGATAGCCGCCCCAAAGGTCGTCGCCAATCAAATGAACCTGTGTCGAGCCGACATAGGCGTTCAGCGCCCCTTCGATCACGGCCTTGATCTTCTTCGGGCGCGCGGCGCTGATCTCGCCGCGCTTTGCCCGCGCCTCCTGCGTGAGATGGTACTCCCTAGCCACGTCGAGAAAGGGCCGGTTGAAGACCGGCACATCATGCTTGATGCGGAAGCGCACGTCCGCGTCGTGATCGAACGCGCGGTCGCGCGCGGCGTTGATATCCGGCGTCTTGAGCGAATATGTCTTGTATCGGTCAGCCTTGGGAAGCTTGATGCGGCAATAGAAATTGCGGTGATCCACGTCCGCCCTGCGGAAAATGATGAGCCCCGGCTTCAACTCCTCTTTGTCTGTAATGAACGCCATAACAACCTCGCTTCTGTGCAGAATCTGTGCAGGTTCACGGCGTAAGCCATTGATTTGCCGTGCCTGTGCATGCCCTGTACAGACAATTGTAGCACGGAATATTGTGTGATTACAAAGTTTTATGATAAAGTCTTCATCCCGGCGAAAGCGGGCAACCGCTGAAAGCCGGGATCGACGCACTCGGCGCCACTCCCGGCTTTATTAGTGCAGCTTGAGCCACTCGCGGGCGCTCTTCTGGGCGGCCGCGATGTCCTTTTTTGTCATCTCGCGCGAGATCTCGAGCCGATACTGCTTGGCGGACTCGTTGCCGCGCAGTGCAGCCAAATTGAACCATTTGTGCGCCTGGACGAGGTCCATCTCGACCTCGCGGCCGGTGCAGTACATCAGGCCCAGTTGGAAGAGCGCATCCGCTCCGGAGGCGCCGACGACGTCCTCCGCTGAAAATTCAAAACGTGCCATCCCTGTTTACCTCTGGCGGCTTCTCCATCGAATGTCGAAACCTGTGCCCTGCGTCTTATCTCCCGACAGGAACACGGCTTCTGAGGTAAACGGTACGGTGCACACTCATGAAAAGCAGTAAACGCGGGAACAGCCCATTCACGAACGGAGCCTTTCGGCGCCGCCCCGTTTCGGATCAAACGGAAGACTTCCGGCCAGCTTGAAATCCAAGCTTAAGTATTCCGGAAACCCATTGCTAACCATGTAGGAAGAAGGGGCCCGCGCCTCATTCGAGCGCGGTCGAAAGCCCCCGCTGAACAGCCTCCCGGCGAGACAGCCTCGCGACCCACGCCTTGATGCGCGGATAGTCGTCGAGGTTCTGTCCTTGCTTTTGCCAGCTCAGGACCCACGGGAACGCGGCGATGTCCGCAATCGAATACTCGCCTGCAATGTAGCTGCGGCCCCGTAGGCGCTTTTCGAGCACGCCATAGAGGCGCGTCGTTTCCGTCGTGTAGCGCTCGATGCCGTAGGGCACCTTCTTCTTCGCGTAGACGCGAAAATGGTGCGCCTGCCCGGCCATCGGCCCAAGTCCGCCGACCTGCCAGTAGAGCCACTGCTCGACCTCGACACGCGCGCGCTCGTCGTCCGGGTAAAGCAGCCCCGTCTTCCGGCCAAGATACTGAAGAATAGCACCGCTCTCGAACACCGAGATCGGCTTGCCGCCAGGCCCATCGGGATCGACGATGGCCGGCATCTTGTTGTTGGGCGACACCTTGAGAAACGCTGGCTTGAACTGGTCGCCCTTGCCGATGTCGATCGGCTTGATGCGATAAGCAAGCCCACACTCTTCCAGCATGATGCGGACCTTGAACCCGTTGGGTGTGGGCCAGAAATAGAAGTCGATCGGCTTCTTCGCCATGCGGCAATCCTCGATGTGCGGATGAGATCAAACGGTGAGAACGGTGGAACCTGTTGTCTGGCGCGCTTCGAGCGCACGATGCGCCGATGCCGCGTCCTTGAGCGGGAATGTCTGATTGATCGCGATCTTTACAGCGCCGCTCTCCACCATCTGGAAAAGCTCCGCCGCATTCTCGCGAAGCTCACTAGCCGTCGCCGTGTAACCCATCAGCGACGGGCGGGTCGCGAAGAGAGATCCCTTGAGGGCCGAGAGATCGAACGGCGGAACAGGCCCGGACGCATTGCCGAAGCTGACCCAAAGACCGCGCGGCCTCAAGCAATCGAGAGAGCGGGGAAACGTATCGCGGCCGATGCTGTCGTAGACGACATCGCATCCCTTGCCGTCAGTGATCTCCTGAACGCGTTGAACGAAATCTTCGCGCGAGGTCACGATCACGTGCCCCGCACCATGCGACCGCGCGAGTTCAGCCTTTTCGTCGGTGCTGACAGTGCCGATGAGCGTCGCCCCCAGCGCACGTGCCCACTGGCACGCGATCAGGCCGACACCGCCCGCCGCCGCGTGAAACAGCATAATGGTCCCCGGCACAACATTGTACGTCTCGCGGAGAAGATAACGGACGGTCATGCCCTGAAGCATCATCGCCGCCGCCGTCTCGTAGGAAATGCCGTCCGGCAGCTTCACAACCCGGTCTGCTGCGATCAGACGCTCTTCCGCATAGCCGCCGAGCACGCTCCCATACGCGACGCGATCACCGACGGAGAGAGCGCTCACACCCTCACCCACCGCAACCACATCGCCCGCGCCCTCCATACCGATCACGGCAGGCCAGCTCTGAAGCGGGTAAAGGCCCGTGCGGTGATAGACGTCGATGTAGTTGAGACCGGCCGCCCGCTGTTTGATTCGCACTTCGCCCGGTCCCGGCTCCGGCACCTCGATCCGTTCCCAGACGAGATGTTCGGGGCCACCGACGGAATGAAGGCGCACGGCGTGGACCATAGGGCAACTCCATGAAAGCGAACGAAAATCGTGAACGATCCTGTCGGCGGCGCCAAGAGGGCGCAAAAGCGCACGTCACGGCCGCCTTGACCCTGCCACGTCCGGCTAATATGGCCACACGCTAATGAGCACAAGAGGATGGAGATGAGCGTCTTGCACGCGATCGCAAGCGCAGCCAATTTCGCCCTGGTCGCCGGACTGCTCGCCTTGGGGGCGTGCACGCTGGGCGCCTGCGCCATGTCCAGCCCCCAGATCGGCACCCGCGCGGGTCTTGGATGCGTCGACGACAGCCCCGAGTGCATCAACCGGCGCCAGGATACGCTGCGCCACATGGTCAACGACCGCTCCAAAAGCTGGGTGCACGAAAGTCCGACGCCTGAAGCCTATGCGTCCGGCGTTCGTCTCTTTGCCTACAAGAGCAAGAAGAAAGAGCTGACCTGCGACGAGCTGCGCCGCGGCAAGCTTGAAGCGGACACCGCGCGAACAAGCCTCAACAGCGTGGGCGACCGCCTGACACCTGCCCAGGTCTCGCGCAGTGTGATGCTCGCGGGCGAAGTCGGCCGCGAGCTCGAACGCGAAATGAACCGCCGTTGCAAGAGGGGCTAAGCCTGTTCAAACTGCACGCCGCCACGCGATGAAACCGCACATGGCGGTCACGGTTAAGCTCTCGGCCAATTCACGCTTCCGCTATCAGCGCCCACAAGAAAGACGTGTTCATGACGCTTGAGTCCTTCGTCGACGCCATCGTGACATTCGTGCGCGATCACGAGGAATGGACCCCCGTCGTGGTCTTTCTGGTCGCCTTCGGCGAAAGCTTCGCCTTCCTGTCGCTCATCGTGCCCGGCACGGCAATCCTCGCGGGCGTGGCCGCTCTTCTGGCAGCCAGCGGCGTCGAGATGCATATCGTTCTCCCCGCAATCCTCGCAGCCGGTCTCGGCGGGACGCTCGGATACGCGATCTCCTTCTGGCTCGGCCGGTATTTCAAGGACAGCGTACCCCACATCTGGCCCTTCAAGACCCGGCCGCACCTCATTACGCAGGGCGAGAAGTTCTTCGAATCCTACGGTGCGTTCGGCGTCTTTTTCGGCCACTTCTTCGGCCCGGTCCGCGCCGTCATCCCGGTCGTCGCCGGCATGTTCCGGATGCGTGAGATTCCGTTCCAGATCGCCAATGTCGCCTCTGCATTCGTTTGGGCAGCCGGCGTCATCGCACCTGCCTTCTTTCTCGTGACCTTCAAGGACGAGGTGCTGACCTTCCTTGCCACGCATCACTATTGGGTAGCAGCCCTTCTGTTCCTGCTCGCACTCGCAAACAGCATTCCCCGCCCCATCCTGTTCTGGCCGACGCTGATCCTCGTAATCGGGCTTGGCTCGATGATGGTCCTGGCCAACGGACATTTCACGTCGATCTGGCTGGCCGCCGCGGCCGGCGCCTTCGCAGGCGATCTCTACGCCTATTACAAGGGCGTCACCCACAAACAGGATCGCCTGGCCACATGGCCGTTCTCTGCCTCACCCGAGCAGCATACGGAAGCCCTCGCACTCGTCGAGCGCCACGGACCGCTGAGCCTTATCGTCAGCAAGTTTCAGGGTTTCAACCGCGGCCTCGTCCCGCTCGAAATCGGCATCCTGGAACGACCGTTTGCACCGTTCGCGATCCAGAGCGCGGGCTCGACGGTGGCGTGGGGCCTGGCAATTCTTCTGCCCGCGCTCATCCTCGGGCTCTTTCTGAACTAAGCGGACGCGGCCGCGCACCTCGTCAATACGGCCAGGCACGCGTAGTCCCGGAACGGCCGCGAGAACGCCAGCGAAGCCCCGCTTACGTCCGCCAGCCGCCGAAGTTCAGCTTCGAGATCCGCACGCGGCTCGACGGAGAACTTCGCCAGCCACGCCCGAAGGCCTGCACGGAACACTTTCGGTAAGCCCGCCTGCTCACCGAAATCGACGATGTAGAGAGCGCCGCCAGGCGCCACCGCAGCAAAAGCGTGTGCCAGGGCCTCGCGCCACGGCGGGATCATCGAGAGCGCGTAAGACACGAACACACGATCGAACGACGCGACGCCGAACAGCGCCTCCGTATCCAGCCGAGCGGCATCCGCCTGTCCAAGCCGGATGTAATGACCGAGCCCTGCCTTTTCGACAGAAGCGGCTGCCGTCTCCAGCATAACGGCTGAGACATCGACCCCGTAGAACCGGGCAGCAGGATACCGATGCGCCGCACAGATCAGATTGCGCCCCGTCCCGCATCCGATCTCCAGCACCGCCTCGCCCGGCATCGGCTGAAGCGCGTCGAGCAACCCGTCGCGCCCCAGCAAGTAATATTTACGCGACACATCGTAGATGTGCCGCTGCACGCGATAGATGCCGTCCATATGCTTGGCGGGATCGTGCTCCACCGTCACGGCGTCACCCTTCGAGCGTGTAAAGGTGGAAGCCGCCGTAAACCGAGGAGCGGTCCCACGCCGCAAACGCGCGGCCCTCGTCGGCGTCGTACCGGAAGCGGCTCAGAATGAAGTCAGGCAGACGCCCCGGAAGAATGGTGTCCTCGCCCGCAGTGCGGAAGATCACGCGCGCGCCCGGCTTAGCTGTCGCCAGAATGCCGTCCCACAGCGCCGTCAACTGCGCCTCCGTCATCCAGTCCTGCGCATCGAGCAGCACGTATGCGTCATAGGTGGGCGCACCCAGGCTCGGCAGATGCTCCGTGAACGAGGCGTGCACCACGTTGACGTTTTGCGCCCGTTGCTGAAGCACACCCCAGTTGCTGGGCTCCAGATACGGCGGCAACGCACCGCCGTCCCCGTATGAACGGCCGAACGCCTGCCGGGCGAAATAATTGTCGTCGAGGTCGAAGCCGTAGGCGAGCTTGGCGAGACGCGCCTTCAGCACATCCGCCATGTGCTGTTGGCCTTTGAGCTCGTCGAACTGCGACGGCGGAATGCCGAGGCCGAACAGCGAGGCCGGCCGCTCCATCAGCCAGCGCAGATGGTGCATCTCGAACAGTGGCGCCAGCTCTTCGTTGAAAATCCGCTCCTGATCCGCCTGCGAGCGCGCCTGAAGCATCTTTGCAGGATTGCGCCCGTGCAACCGCGCAACGAGGTGCCCCGCCGTAATGAAGCGGCCGAGCAATCCCTGCCGGTAGAAGTTGCGGCGGAAGCGCGAGATGCGACGGCGCCCCAGCGCATCGCGGCCGTCCCAGTAGGCGCGCGTGACGCTGTCCAAATGCGGCGCGACGAGATCGTCGTAGATCTCGACGGCGCTCCGGTCGCTGATAGAAAGAAAGAGCCGCGAGAAAGTCTCGTAATCCGGCAGGCACCGTGCCGCTGTCACCTTGAGCTTGTTGAGCGCCACATGCGACGGGTTGAGGTCGATGGCCGTGACCCCGACATCCTCCGACGCCACATAGGAGAGCACGTTGCAACCGCCAGATGCGATTGCAGCCACCCGCTCGCCCGGCTTCAGCGCCATCGCTTCGAGGTCGACGACCGGATCTTCCCAGATCTGCGGATAGACCAGCCCCGAAAACACGAGCGTGAAAAAGCGCTCCTCAAGCCCCTTGCGGCTCACCGCGCCATATCGATGAACGGCCTCGGCGAGACGCCGGTTGCGGCTGGGGCTGAGATACGCGCCCTCATCCTCGACGCACACCTCAGTCGCTCGGCTCATGTGGTCCTCCCGGAATATGCTTATGCATCCGGGCCCACCTACCGAGTTCGTGTTGCGGTCCTGTGACAGTCTCTATTGCGAGGGGCGTGCGGCTTGCCACCGGGCCCGAGATCGCCTAGACGAAGCGGCACGGATCAAACGAGCGGGCCGGCATCCACGCGCCCAGCTTCCAAAGGATAATTTAACCATGGCCGCCCTCCATCACCGCAAGGTCGAGACGAAGAAGAAGAAAGCCCGCCGCGCCATTCCGCGTCCTGCGGTCACGCGCATCCAGGGCAACACGGCAGCCGCCCGCAAGCGCCTGAAGAAGGCCTCCGGCCAGGCTCGCGCTGCGAAGGCAAAAGCCTCGGCTTAAGCGCAATGACGGCCCCGCAGGCCGTCCCGCCTAAAATCGCTGAACGTTCTAACGCCTGAAGACGGCGACCGCCTCGACGTGCGCCGAATACAGGAACTGATCGACGGGCGTCACCTGCCCCATGGTGTATCCGCCGTCGATCAGCGTCCGCGCATCCCGTGCCAGCGTCGCCGGATTGCAGGATACCGCGATCACGACAGGCACCTTCGAGGCCGCCAGCCGCTCCGCCTGATCGGCTGCACCGGCCCGCGGCGGATCGAACACGGCAGCATCGAAACCTTGCAGCTCCCGCGCCGAAAGCGGCTCGCGGAAAAGATCGCGCACGCGCGCCGTCACGGGCTTGAGGCCTTGTGCGTGGCGAACCGCGTTTGAAAGCGCCGCAATCGCCCGCTTGTCGCTGTCGAACGCCGTAACCTGCGCCCGCCGCGCCAGCGGGAAGGTGAGCGTCCCCACACCCGAGAAGAGATCGACAACCGTCTTCGTGCGCTTGGGCAGTGCGCTCACACAGAGATCGGCAATCGTGCGCTCGGCTTCCGGCACCGCCTGCAGGAAGATGCTGGGCTCGACGGCAATCGCAACCCCGCCGATAGTGACGGTTGCCGGGCCGGCGGAGGCGATGGGCTCTCTGCCGACGGTCAGACGCAACAAACCCATTTCCCGCGCCTGCCGCGCAAGCTCCGCCCGCTCATCCGCCGAAAAATCCCGCCGTTCGGCATCGAGCGAAACGTCGAGCCCATGGTCCAGCCTTGTGACCACAAGCCTCCCGGTCTCGCCTTCCTTCAGCACGCGCCCTGCGAGTGTCCGCAGACCAGAAAACGCAGCGACGATAGCGGGATCCAGCACCGGACACTCGGCGAGATCGACGAGCTTGTGCTGCCCTTCCTCGCGAAACCCAAGCGTGACTTCGCCCCCGCGCCGCACGACGCCCAGCACCGCACGCCGCCGCGAGCCCGCAGCCACGACGACGACCGGCGCCACATCGGCTTCAATTCCCCGATGGCGAAACGCCTCGACCACAAGCCCCCGTTTCCATTCGCGATAGACATCGTCCGGCATGTGCTGCGCGACACAGCCCCCGCAGCGGAGGAAATGCCGGCAAACAGGCTCAGCCCGCGCCGGCCCATCCACCACGCGCATCGCGCCTGCATCGCCCTCGAGACGCCACCGCTCGCCCGGCAGCCCGAAGGGCACATAAACCGGCTCGCCGTCGCGCATCGCCACGCCGTCGCCCCTGGCGCCGATCCGCGCGATCTCGACTTCCTCGCCCTCAACCATCGAACACTGCCCCGATCAAAAACTCCTGATTGCCCGAACCGCCCGCAACCGGCGACGGGATAAGGCCGACGACGCGCCATCCGGCAAGCCCCGCGATCCAAGTCTCGATCTTATCCGCTTGCGCCTCCCGCACGGCCGCGTCCCTCACAATGCCGCCTTTCCCTACAGCCTCACGGCCCGCCTCGAACTGCGGCTTTATGAGCGCGACGAGCCATGCCCCCGGCGCGGCCAACGCAAGCGCAGCCGGCAACGCTTTTTCGAGCGAGATGAAACTCACATCCGCCACGATAGCCTCGACCGGCGTACCGACGTCATCCGGCCCAAGCGTACGCACGTCGCGCCCCTCGTGCTGCGTGACACGCGGATCGTCAGCCAACCGCGGATGGAGTTGCCCATGCCCCACGTCCACGGCCGTCACATGAGCAGCGCCGCGGCGCAAAAGCACCTCCGTGAACCCGCCGGTCGATGCACCGACGTCCAGCGCGGCCCGGCTGGCGGGATCGAAGCCAAACGCATCGAGCGCGGCCAGAAGCTTGAGGCTCCCACGTGAGACGTAATCCGCATCCTCAAGGAGCGCGAGCGGCACATCTTCGCGCACCAACGCGCCCGGCTTGGTTTCTACGATGCCGTCCACGGTCACCGCTCCGCGCACGATCAGGTCCCGCGCCCGCGAGCGCGTGCCAACGAGCCCACGCGAAAGAAGCACTTTGTCGAGCCGAAGCCCCATGGACGTGATCCCTGCCGAACCTTCTCATGGCCCTTAGCGTTGCCGTAGCCACACGCTATATATCGTTTCGACCCCATGATCCGAGGCCACAACAGTTTTTTCCAATCTATGACGGAGACCGCCGATGCTGACACCCAATCGCCGAGGCTTCCTTTTCGCGGCCGGCGCCGCCACGCTCGCGACCGCCGTATCGGCGGGCCCGTTCTTCGGCCGCGTCTTCGCCGACACGCCGACAGGCCCGTTCGAGCTGCCGCCTCTGCCTTATGACCCGGCAGCGCTTGAGCCGCATATCGACGCCGCCACGATGAACCTGCACCACGGCAAGCACCATCAGACCTACGTCACGAACCTGAACAAGGCCCTCGCCGAGCACGGCGACCTCGCCAAGCTGCCTCTTGAGGAGCTGCTGACCAAGCTTAACGACGTGCCGGAGAGCATCCGCACGACCGTCCGCAACAACGGCGGCGGTCACGCCAATCACTCCATGTTCTGGCAAATTATGGGAGCACCCGGCGGCGCAGGCCCAGAAGGCGAACTGAAAGACGCTATCGACCGCGACCTCGGCGGCCTCGACAAACTCCAGACCGATTTCAACGCCGCAGGCGGGCGCGTGTTCGGCTCGGGTTGGGTGTTCGTCACCGTCGATAAGGACGGTAAGCTCGCCCTCACTTCCAAGCCGAACCAGGACACGCCGTTGATGGAAGGTGCCCGCGTTCTCTTCGGCAACGACGTCTGGGAACACGCCTATTACCTGAAGTACCAGAACAAGCGCGCCGACTACCTGAAAGCCTGGTGGAACGTGGTGAACTGGAACGCCGTGGCCGAGCGCTACGCCGCCGCAAAGGCCGGGACGCTCACCATCTGACCGCAAGCCCTACCGTCGCACATCGCACCACGCGCCCGCTCCCTTGGCGGGCGCGTTTTTCGTTCCGTCTCGCGCACCCCTGTCGCCTCAACGGCCGTTCGACTACGGTGACACACCATTTAACTGCAATTCCGGAGGCCCCCCTTGTCGAGCGTCGGATCGCCGAGCTACGTCGCCCCAATTCTCCTCCTCGCCGTGTCGAACGTGTTCATGACGTTCGCATGGTACGGCCACTTGAAGTTCAAGGCCGCGCCCATCTGGATCGTCATCCTGGCAAGCTGGGGCATCGCATTCTTCGAGTATTGCCTCGCAGTCCCCGCCAACCGCATGGGCCACGGCACCTACACCGCGGCCGAGTTGAAGACCATCCAGGAAGTACTCACGCTGCTGGTATTCGCAGGCTTCTCCGTATGGTTTCTGAAGGAGCCGCTCACGATCAATCACGCCGTCGGCTTTGCGCTGATCATCGCCGGCGCCTATTTCATCTTCAAAGGCCCCTTGTGAAGGCAAGAAACGTGAGACGCCAAATATGAGCCGCCTGACCAAAGCCATCGCCGGCATCGACGCGGCGAACCGGCAGGATCCAAACACCGTCGAGATCGACGGCACGCGCATACCGGCCGAGCTGATCTATGGCGAGCGCATGTCGGCCATGCTCGTACGCGTCTATCCGGACGCCTCAGAGCTATTGCAAATCGCCGTGCGCGCCCAACACATCCGCCGCTGGGAGATCCCACGCGACAGCTATCCAATGGATCGGCCAGGCTATCTACGCTGGCGCAAAGAGCTCGGCCGTAAACACGCGGAATGGACGAGCGAGATCCTGGAAACCACAGGTTACAATGCCGACGAGATCGCCCGCGTCGGCACGCTGCTGCGCAAAGAGAACCTTCGCCGCGATGCAGAAACGCAGGCGCTCGAAGACATCGCAGCCCTCGTCTTTCTTGCCCACTACGCCGACGATTTCGCAGCCAAGCACCCGCCCGAGAAAGTCGTCACGATCCTCGTAAAAACGCTCGCCAAGATGTCGGCGCACGGACACGAAGCAGCCAGATCGCTCGATCTATCGCCGGGTGTTCGCAGCGCGCTCGAAGCCGCCGTCGCTCAAGCATCGGCAGGGTCATGAACCCAGCACCGCCACACGCCGCCGTCCTCGTCGCACATGGCGACCGCGGCGGCGTTGCGCCTAACGCCGCATTGCGTGCCCAGGCCGATGCCGTGCGTGCGCTGACCGGCATCACGGTTGTCACGCCAGGCGTGCTCAAGGGTGAACCGACTCTGGAAGACGCTCTCGCGCAAGCAGTCGCCTCTGGTGCAAGCAGGATCGCCGTTTATCCGCTGTTCATGGCGGACGGCTACTTCATGCGCAAAGTGCGCGAGCGCGTCGAGGCTGTCGGCGTCCGACCGGAACCGAGCATTCTCGCTCCCCTCGGCCTCGATCCCGCGCTATCGGACATTCTGGTCCAAGAGGCTGCGAGCGCAGCGGAGACGAGGGAATTCGAACCCCTTACCTCTCGCCTGCTGATCGTCGGTCATGGCTCCAAGCTCGGCCCCGCTTCCGCCAACGCCACGCGCAAAGCGGCCGCCCGCGCGGCTATCGCGCGGCGCTTCGCGAGCGTCACCACTGCATTCCTTGAGGAGGAACCGTTCCTGGATGACATGCTCGCCGCCAGCCCAACGCCGACCGTCGTCGCGGGTTTCTTTTTCGGAGAGGGAATGCATGGCGGGGAAGACGTGCCGGACGCCATCGCGGAAACGGGCGCGAATGCAGTCTATGCCGGCGCCATCGGAAACAGCCCCGCTGTCGCGCCCCTCATCGCCGCCGCCCTGACCGCGAACCTCGCTCAGTCCTAACGAGCGAGCGCGTTGCGAATGAACGCGCTCTTCGCCTCACGATAGAGTTCCATCGGCTGCCCGGCGAAACGCACCTTGAGCGCGTTATACGCTTCGACAAGCGCTGGATCTGCCTTCAGCGCATCGACAAACAGATGAAAGTAATCGTCTGCACCCGAGATCGCCCTTCGTCAGGCAGCCCGGTACAGCCGTCGCACCAATGTGACGGACATCCGCCGAAGCGGGCAACAGCGCCTCTAACTCGGCCGCGACGCGCTCGAAAAGACGCTCAGCGGCAACCCCCGCCGCATCCGGATCGGCATGCAGCCGGAACACCGCCTCGCCGGGAAGATCGGATCGCGCCATCGCTTGCTCCAAACAGAAACGGCGGCGAATTCGCCGCCGCCGTTCCCAGGTCATTTTTGGAAGATTAGTCGCGACGACGGCGCGGGCCACCCTCGCGCTCGCGGCGCGGCGGACGCTCAGCCGAGAACACCTCTTCCGGCTCGCCTTCGGCACGCGGAATTTCCTTGCCCGTCTCCTGATCGACGATCTTCATCGAGAGACGAACCTTGCCGCGATCATCGAAGCCGAGAAGCTTCACGTAGACTTCCTGCCCCTCCTTCACGACTTCGCCAACCGTCTGCGGACGGCCCTGCGAAAGCTGCGAAATGTGAACGAGACCGTCCTTCGCGCCGAAGAAGTTTACGAACGCGCCGAACTCCATGATCTTGACGACCTTGCCCTTGTAGATCTGGCCGACCTCGGGCTCGGACGTGATGGACTTGATGCGTTCGAGGGCCGCTTCGATGCTCTCGCGCTTGGCGGCGGCGATCTTCACCGTGCCGTCGTCGTTGATGTCGATCTTCGCGCCGCTCTCTTCCACGATCGAGCGGATCACGGAGCCGCCCGAACCGATCACTTCGCGGATCTTGTCGGTCGGGATTTTGATCGTCTCGATGCGCGGCGCGTACTCGCCAAGCTCCTCGCGGGCCCCCGTCAGCGCCTTCGACATCTCGCCGAGGATGTGCAGACGGCCCTTGTTCGCCTGTGCGAGGGCGATCTTCATGATCTCCTCGGTGATGCCGGTGATCTTGATGTCCATCTGCAGCGCGGTGACACCGTTCTCGGTGCCCGCAACCTTGAAGTCCATGTCGCCAAGGTGATCCTCGTCACCGAGAATGTCCGAAAGAACAGCGAAGTCGTCGCCTTCCTTGATGAGACCCATCGCGATGCCCGCGACCGGCGACTTCAAGGGCACGCCGGCGTCCATCAGCGCGAGCGAGGTGCCGCAAACCGTCGCCATCGAAGACGAACCGTTGCTCTCGGTGATCTCCGAGACGACGCGCAGCGTGTACGGGAACTCATCGTTCTTGGGCAGCAGCGGCCGAACGGCGCGCCAGGCAAGCTTGCCGTGGCCGATTTCGCGGCGGCCGGGCGAACCCATGCGGCCCGTCTCACCCACCGAGTAGGGCGGGAAGTTGTAATGCAGCAGGAAGCGTTCCTTGCGGGTGCCTTCCAGCGCATCGACGTACTGCTCATCCTCGCCGGTGCCGAGCGTCGCGACGACAAGCGCCTGCGTCTCGCCACGCGTGAACAGTGCCGAACCGTGCGTGCGCGGCAGCACGTGCACTTCGGACAGGATCGGACGTACGGTTTCAAGATCGCGCCCGTCGATGCGCCGCTTCGTCTTCAGGACGTCGCCGCGCATGATGTCCATTTCGAGCGTCTTGAACGCGTCAGAGAGCAGCACCTTCTCCGCCGGATCGTCCGGAAGAGCGATGCCTTCCACCACCTTCTTCTTGGCTTCGGCAACGAGATCCTGCCGCTTGCCCTTCTCCTTTGTGGAGAAGGCGGTCTTGAGCAGATCGCCGGCGAGCGCGGTCACCTGATCCTTGTACTTCGTCTTGTCGGGGATCTGGATGTCCCACGGCTCCTTGGCGGCCTTCTCGGCAAGCTTGATGATCGCCTGGATCACCGACTGGAAGTGCTTGTGGCCGAACATGACGGCTTCGAGCATCTTCTCTTCGGAGAGTTCCTTGGCCTCGCTCTCGACCATCATCACGGCATCCTGCGTGCCTGCGATCACGAGATCGAGATCGCTCTCGGTCATCTCGTCGATCATCGGGTTCAGCACGCACTCGCCGCCGATGACGCCGACGCGGGCAGCCGCGATGGGCCCGAGGAACGGCAGGCCGGAAAGCGTCAGCGCCGCGGACGCCGCAACCATGCCGACGATGTCGGGATCGTTTTCGAGGTCATGCGAAAGCACGGTCACGACGACCTGCACTTCGTTCTTGAAACCCTCGACGAACAGCGGACGGATCGGGCGGTCGATGAGACGGCTGGTCAGCGTCTCCTTCTCGGTGGGACGGCCCTCGCGCTTGAAGTACCCGCCCGGGATCTTGCCGGCGGCATACGTGCGCTCCTGGTAATTCACGGTGAGCGGGAAGAAGTCGATGCCAGGCTTCGGGCTCTTGGCGCCGACGACGGTCGCGAGCACGCTGGTCTCGCCGTACTGAGCGTAAACGGCGGCGTCGGCCTGCCGGGCCATATGCCCGGTCTCAAGCTTGAGCGTACGCCCGCCCCATTCAATCTCCACGCGATGAATATCGAACATGTGCGTTCTTTCGTTCTATCTCTGTTTCATGTCTTTTTTGATGCGCGGCTTCCTTAGCACGAATGCGGACAGCGCCGCGAACCCAAAAAGGGTGGCGGCGCCGCGCGTTCACGACATTCGCGAAAAGGTCAACGTCTTCAGGCTCGAAGCCATCATCGCTAGCCGGAACTCGGCGATTAGCGACGAATTCCCAGCTTCTCGATGAGCTTCTGATAGCGCGCTTCGTCCTTGCGCTTGACGTAGTCGAGCAACTGCCTGCGCTGGCTCACCATCTTGAGCAGGCCGCGGCGCGAATGGTTGTCCTTCTTGTGCGCTTTGAAGTGCTCGGTGAGGCCGTTGATGCGCTCGGTCAGGATGGCCACCTGAACTTCCGGCGAGCCGGTGTCGTTCGCCTTGGTGGCGTTGTCCTTGATGATCTTGGTCTTCTGTTCCAGCGTCAGCGACATCGGAGGCTCCTTTCGAGTTGGAGGGCAGCAGAGCTGCCTGAGAGGCGGCCATAGCCGGGATGTCGTCCAGCCAGGTCGCAAATAAAATCGCCGTCCGCACCCAAGGCGCAGACGGGATGGCGCTTTATACACACCATGGAAACCCGCGCAAATGCAATTAATTGCACAAGCACAATCAGAAAGTTACGAGACCACCGCCCGAAGGTTGCATTGCCGCCCTACCCCCCGAAATTGAACACTCGCGTCGGGTGAAGCGCGCCCCTCTCGATCTCGCCGAGCGCGATGATCCGCCCCTTCGACATGGCATAGGCCGCCCCGCCCAGAATCGGCGCGTCGCGCCCGCGGATGAGGACGCTGCGCCCTTGCGCCAAATCCGCCGCATCTTGGGGGCTGACGTTGAGTTCCAGCACCTCGCCCAGCGCCATCTCGACCGGCTGCAAGAACGTCGTTAGGTCCTCGCCAGCGTCCGCCGCATCCTCGATCTCTTCGAGGCTCACGGCATTCTCCTCGCTGAACGGGCCCACGCGCGCACGCCTCAACGCGATCACATGCCCCCGGCAGCCCAGCGCTCGGCCCATGTCACGCGCAATGGCACGCACATAAGTGCCCTTTCCGCAGCGCGCCTCGAACACGGCTGTATCATCATCCGGAACGTCGACCAGCCTCAACTCGTCGATCACCACCGGACGCGGATCGAGCACCACGTCCTCGCCGTCGCGGGCCAGAGCATACGCCCGCTCACCATCTACCTTGATCGCGGAGAACTTCGGCGGCACCTGCATAATCTCGCCAGTGAATTGCGAAAGCAGCGCCTCGATGTCTTCCACCGTCGGCCGCCCGTCGGCCGTCGCGACGATCTCGCCTTCCGCGTCGTCGGTCTCCGTTTCGACACCCCACCGCACGGTGAAGCGATAGACCTTCTCGCCTTCGACGGCGAACGGCACCGTCTTCGTCGCCTCCCCGAAAGCGATCGGCAGGATTCCCGTCGCGAGCGGATCGAGCGTGCCTGCGTGCCCAACCTTCTGCGCGAAATAAAGCCGCTTCAGAATGCCGACAGCGCGCGTCGACGTCATCTCGAACGGCTTATCGAGCACCAACCACCCGTGAACCGGATTACCCTTCTTGCGTCGTGCCACTTTAAGTCCTTGTCGTGCTGGACGCCGCGTCCAACAGAGGGCGAATGAACGTCTCGCTCCTCTCAACCGCGGCCCTGTTCAATCGGCCATGAATGTCCCGAACGAACGCGTCGCGCTCGCCTCGATCGGCAAACGCGGCGTCGGGTATCAAGAAAAACAACGAGCCGTGCGACACGACGATCCCGTCGTGCATCGTCATCATCTGGCTGATGCCGTGCCACTTCACGAAGTATTCGATCTCGGGCGTCGCAAAGCGGAGGCCCTCGGCCTCCTGCCGCAGGGTCACGGTACTGTCGTAGTTCGCACGGGCCTTGACCTGCTGCTGTCCTCTCCGCCGCAAAAGCAGCAGCCCGCCAATTAAAAAGGCGGCCAGCGCCACCATCCAAGCCCACCACGGGATGCCCGCATCCCGCTCAACACGCGCGATGGTGTCGGCAGACAAAACCATCACGACAAGCAGCACGAAATACGCACCGAGAAGCGCCCACATCAGATACCACGATGTCGAGAACGCCTTGCGGCTCGCCGAACGACTGAGCTTCGCCAGCCGCTCGAAAGGCATCTGGTAGTGGAGTTCCCGGTCGAGCATCGCGCTCTACTCGTCCCTCTCGACGTCCCGGCGCACGCGTTCGCTGTGGAGCAACTGGTCGATCCGGCGAACCTCCTCGAAGGTCTCATCCTCGCGGAAACGGACATCCGGCGCCGAGCGCAGATCGAGCGTGTGAGCGACCTCGCCACGAATGAAACGGCTGTTTCGCGTCAGCGCCTCGATCACGGTTTTCGTATCCTTGCCTCCGAGCGGCATCACATAAGCCGTCGCAAGCTTGAGGTCCGGCGACATACGCACTTCCGAAATCGTCACGACGTGCGAAGCCAGCACGTCGTCGTGGATCTCTCCCCGCGCGAGCATCTCCGCAAGCTTATGACGAACGAGCTCGCCAACGCGCAACTGCCGCTGCGACGGGCCTTTGCCCTGATGTGTTTTTTGCTTGGCCATGTCCTGATCCCGCCGGGCTCGAACCGGCCAAGGTCATATGAAGGAGTTATCGTACTATCTTGGCGCCGCAGGCACCGGGAGCAACGCGACCCGGGCCAAGTGGCCCGCCTCAGCGAAGGGCGCGGCAGGCGCGGCGCAGCCGCCGCGTCTGCCGAACAAGCCCGTGAGCGATTTAGAGGCTTCTCTTGATGGTCTCCACCTGGAAGCACTCGATCTCGTCGCCTTCGCGGATGTCCTGATAGTTCGCGAACGCCATGCCGCATTCTTGTCCGACGGGAACTTCCTTCACGTCGTCCTTGAAGCGTTTGAGGATCGACAGCGTGCCCTCGTGGATCACAACCTTGTCACGCAGCAGGCGAACCTTCGCGCCGCGCTCCACCTTGCCTTCGGTCACGAGACAGCCCGCAACCTTGCCCTGCTTCGAGATGTTGAACACCTGCTTGATCGTCGCATAGCCGAGGAAGTTCTCGCGCACGGTCGGCGCGAGAAGGCCCGACATCGCCGCCTTCACGTCATCCACGAGGTCGTAGATGATGCTGTAGTAGCGGATTTCGATGCCCTGGCTGTCGGCAACCTGCTTCGCCTGCGCGTTGGCGCGAACGTTGAAGCCGACGACAACCGCCTTCGATGCACCGGCCAGCGCAACGTCGGATTCGGTGATGCCACCGACGCCCGAATGCACGACACGAGCCTCGACCTCGTCCGTTCCGAGCTTCTTCAATGCGCCCTGAATGGCTTCGACCGAGCCCTGAACGTCGCCCTTGATCAAAAGGGTGAAGTCCTTCTTGCCCGCCGAGTCCTTCAGCGTCTGCATCATCTGCTCGAGCGTACGCGGCGTCCCGGCCGATCCAAGCGTCTCGCGGCGCTTGCGGATACGGTAATCGGTGATTTCACGCGCACGCGCTTCGTTTTCGACGACGGCGATCTGGTCGCCCGCCTCGGGAGCGGAGTCGAAGCCCAGCACCTCGACCGGGAACGACGGCCCAGCCGCGTCCACGTTCTTGCCCTGGTCGTCGATCAGCGCGCGAACACGGCCCCAGGCCGTTCCCGCAACCACGATGTCGCCCACACGCAACGTACCGCGCTGCACGAGCACGGTGCCCACCGGGCCGCGACCGCGCTCAAGCTTGGCTTCGATGACGATGCCTTCCGCCGAGCGATCCGGATTGGCCTTCAGATCGAGAACTTCCGCCTGCAGGTGGATGGTCTCGAGCAGCTTGTCGAGGTTCGTGCCCTTCAACGCCGAAACCGGAACTTCCAGCGTCTCGCCGCCCATGCTCTCGACGACAATCTCGTGCGAGAGAAGGTCGGTCTGCACGCGCTTCGGATCGGCCGCCGGCTTGTCGATCTTGTTGATCGCGACGATGATCGGCACGTTCGCTGCCTTGGCGTGATTGATGGCCTCCGCGGTCTGCGGCATGACGCCGTCGTCCGCCGCCACGACCAGCACCACGATATCCGTCACCTTCGCGCCGCGCGCACGCATCGCGGTGAACGCGGCGTGGCCCGGCGTATCGATGAACGTCACCTTGCCGCCCGAAGGAGTCGTCACCTGGTAGGCGCCGATGTGCTGCGTGATGCCGCCAGCCTCGCCCGAGACCACGTTGGTCTTGCGAATGGCGTCGAGCAGCGACGTCTTGCCGTGATCGACGTGGCCCATGATCGTGACGACAGGCGCGCGTGGCTTCTGCGCCTCTTCTGCGTCTTTCTCGCCGATGAACCCGGTCTCGACGTCGGCTTCGGAAACGCGCTTCGGCGTATGACCGAACTCCGTGACGATCAGCTCAGCGGTGTCCGCATCGATCACGTCCGTGATCTTATGCATGGCGCCTTCCTTCATCAGGAACCTGATGACGTCGACGCCCCGCTCCGTCATGCGGTTGGAGAGTTCCTGGATCGTGATCGCCTCGGGGATAGTCACTTCACGCACAATTTTGTCCCGTGGCTGCTGAATGCCCATCGCCTTGAGCTTTTCACGCTCGCGCTTGCGCTTGAGAGACGCAAGCGAACGCTCACGCTGCTGCTCGTCGAGGGCATTGTTGATCGTGAGCTTGCCGCGCTCGCGCTTGGTATCGGTCGTCGGCGCTTTGACCGGGACGCGGACCAGCTTACCGCCGCGCTTGATGGCCCGGCTCTCGTCGTCGTCCGCCGTCTGCACGGGCGGGCGGGGAGCCCGCACGTCCTTGACGATCTTCGTCACTTCACCGGCCGTACGATCGGCTGCAGGCGCTGCACTCGGCGGCCGCGGAATTTCGATCTGCTTCGGCCGGCCGCCCTCGCGCGGTGCGAACCGCGTATCGTTGGAGCCAGGCGTACGCGCACGAATTGGCGGGCGCGATGGCCCGCGCTCGCCCGCAGGCTGGCGCGGCGCAGGGGCGGCGGACGGAGCAGGCTCAGCACGCGCCGCGGCAGGAGCCGGCGCGGGCGCCGCAGCCGGCTCAGCCTTCGCAACGGGTGCTTCCTCTACAGGCGTGGGAGCTTCGGGCGCCGGCGGCGGAGCGTTACGGCGCTCCTCTTCGGCGCGCTGTGCATCCTCGACCGCCCTCTTGCGGGCTTCCGCCAGGGCGCGGGCGCGGGCGTCGCGCTCTTCCGGCCTCAGAAGATCGCCCTTGCCGCTGTCTCCCCTCGCCTCGCTGGCGGGACGGCTCGGCGTCTTGGGCGCTGCAGGAGGCGCAGGCGCGGCGGCAGCGGGTTGCGCAGCCTCTCGCTCAGCCGGTGCTCCCGGCGTGGCGAGTTTGCGCGTCTTACGCTTCTCGACCACCACCGACTTCGAGCGCCCATGGCTGAAGCTCTGCCGAACGTGGCCCGATTCGACGGTACGCTGCAGCGACAGCGGTTTGCGTCCGCCCGGCGTCAACGGCTTGTCGGCAGTGTCCTTGGTTTCGCTCATTCCGTATCCGTTCAAACCTCTAGATTCTGGGCATTTTTCGGCTCTGCAGAAACGGCAGAACCGGACCGGTAGCGCATCATTCGCTCGGCCTCGGTCAGGAACCGCTCAGCGGCTCCACCATGTATGAGGGCAGCATGTACCACATTTGACCGCCCCATGGCCAAGCTCAATTGTTCGGTGGATAGACTGGTTACCAAAGCAGGCTCAAGGCCGTTCGCGCGCGCGATCGCGGCAAACTTCCGCGTGAGCTTTTCCCGCCCGCCCTCGGAAGCGTCGTGCGCCTGAATGAGCACGAGAGCGTTGCCGGCTTCGATCAGCGTCTCCACCTTCTGGAAGCCGATCGTCACCAGCCCGGCCTTGTTGGCCAGCGCCAGCGCCTCCAGCACGCGCTTCTCGATCAGAGCATCGACCCGCTCCGCAAGCGCCGGGTCCACGCGAACCGCCCGCTTGAGGCTGCGGGAAAAGGCGTTGAGCCGAGCCGACTCGGCGACCGACGCCTTGTCAGCCGTCACCCACACACCACGGCCAGGAAGACGGCGCGCCAGATCCGGCACGATCTCTCCCGCCGGATCGACCACGAAACGGATCAGATGATCCGGGTCGCACACCTCGCGTTTGAGGATGCAACGCCGCTCGCCATCCTCGCCACGGCGCGGCCGCGCACGGCCGCGCTCCGGGCGATCCGGTGCAGCACCGGAGCCGCTACGGCCCGGTTCGGCATCCTCGGAATGGCTGAGACGGTTGGCCAAAGGCCCTCATCCTCCAAAACTGGTGTGCAGTAAAACACCCTCAGGCGTCCGTTGCAGGTTCGGCGGCGGCATCCTCGACGCCGTCCTCCACACCGTCTTCGGCTTCAGCCTCCGGCGTGGCAAGGTCCTCGGCCGTGATCCACCCGGCAAGCACGCGCGCCGACATGATCATGTCCTCGGCGTCCTTGCGCGAGACGTCGAAGCCGTCGAGCACGCCCTTGTGGCGCACGGGCTCCACGTCCTTGTCCTTCGAGCGCTCCGTCCAGCCGACCAGATCGTCCGTAGCGCAGTCCGCGAGATCTTCCAGCGTCTTGAGGCCGTTCTCGCCGAAGGCAACCAGCATGGCCGTATTCACGCCCTCGACGCCCGAAAGCTCGTCCGCGACGCCGAGCTCGCGCCGACGCGCATCGCGCTCGGCTTCCTGCTTCTCCAGGTATTCGCGGGCACGCGTCTGGATTTCTTCAGCCGTGCTCTCGTCGAAGCCCTCGATATGGGCAATTTCCGAAAGCTCCACGTAGGCCACTTCCTCAACCGAAGCGAAGCCTTCGGTGACGAGCAACTGCGCGATCACCTCGTCGACGTCGAGCGTATCCATGAACACCTGGCTGCGCTCGGCGAATTCCTTCTGACGGCGCTCGCTCTCTTCCTGCTCGGTCAGGATGTCGATGTCCCAGCCCGTGAGCTGGGAGGCGAGCCGCACGTTCTGGCCGCGACGGCCGATGGCGAGCGAGAGCTGGCTCTCCGGCACCACGACTTCGATGCGGTTGGAATCTTCGTCGAGAACGACCTTGGTCACCTCAGCGGGCGCAAGCGCATTGACGATGAAGCTCGCCGCATCCGGGTTCCACTGGATGATGTCGACCTTCTCGCCCTGCAGCTCGTTGACGACAGCCTGCACGCGCGCGCCCCTCATGCCGACGCACGCGCCGACGGGATCGATCGAGCTGTCGCGCGAAATAACGGCGATCTTGGCGCGCGAGCCTGGATCCCGCGCAACCGACTTGATCTCGACGACGCCGTCATAGATCTCCGGCACTTCCTGCGCGAAGAGCTTGCTCATGAACTCCGGCCGCCCGCGCGACAGGAAGATCTGCGGACCGCGCTGCTCGCGGCGCACGTCATAGATGTAAGCGCGGATGCGGTCGCCATAGCGCACGTTCTCGCGCGGAATCATCTCGTCGCGGCGGATGATGCCTTCCGCGCGGCCGAGATCGACGATCACGTTGCCGTATTCGGCGCGCTTGACGGTGCCGTTCACGATCTCACCGACACGATCCTTGTACTCGCCGAACTGCCGGTCGCGCTCGGCTTCGCGCACCTTCTGCACGATCACCTGCTTGGCGTTCTGCGCGGCCACACGCCCGAAATCGAGCGGCGGCAGGCTTTCCGCGATCAAGTCGCCCACCTTCGCGTCCGGGTTACGGCGCTTGGCGTCCTCGACCGTGATCTGCGTGGATTCGTTTTCGACCTCGTCGACCACCGCCAGCACACGCGAAAGACGCGTTTCGCCGGTCTTGGGGTCGATCTCGCAGCGTATGTCGTTCTCCGCCCCGTAGCGCGACTTGGCGGCTTTCTGGATCGCGTCTTCCATGGCCTGGATGACGATCTTGCGATCGATCGTCTTCTCACGCGCGACGGCATCCGCAATCTGCAGAAGCTCAAGCCTGTTCGCGCTGATTCCGGCGATACCTGCCATCTTCAGAGATCCTCCACGTCGTCGATCTTTAAATCGTCCGGATCGGCTTCGACGCCATCTCCGAACTGTTGCTCATTACCTTTGGCTTTGGCCCGGGACAGCGCCTCGCGGACAAGTTCGTCCGTCAACACCAGCCGGGCGCTCGCGATCATCCCGACCGCAAGCCCGATAATCTTATGGCCCTCTTCGCCGAGATCCGCTTCGATCAGGACCTCACCGTCCTCGAAACCTTCGAGACGTCCGCGGAAGCGTCTGCGCCCTTCAACAGGCTGCGCCAGCTCGATCTTGGCTTCCGAACCGGCCCAATCCGCGAAATCGGACGGGCGCACGAGCGGGCGATCGATGCCTGGCGACGAAATTTCGAGCCGATAAGCGTTGCTCACGATGTCGGCCACATCGAGCACCGGAGACACGGCGCGCGAGATCGTCTCGCAATCCTCAATGCTGATCGTGCCGTCCGGCCGCTCGGCCATAACCTGCACGGTCTGCCCATCGCGTCCCGACACCTCGACGCGCACGAGTCGAAAGCCGAGACTGTCGAGCACCGGCTCGACAAGCTCGGCCAGGTCCGCGGCAAGACCTGTCTCCCGAATGAAGCGGTCGCGCGATACGACCTCGTGCTCGCTTTGCATAAGTCGAAACTTCTGGCCGCCGCCTGCCGCCTTCGATGCGCGGGAGCGAGGGCTTTGCCAAAACAAAAAGAGCGGACCCTTGCGGGGCCCACTCAATGAGTTGAGATGATCATGAGCAGCTGAATACTACGTGAAGATGACAGGCGTTGCAAGGGTATTTGCACCGTTTTCAGGCACTCATCTGGTCAGACAAAGCCTTTGCCGACAGTAGTCTGGGTCAGACCCGGATAAATCGAAAGTAATAACGCTGGCGCCCCTCGCGCACAGCCTTGGCCTCGTACCGTGTCCCCGGCCAATCGTCGGGCCGCACACGCCAGTCATCCGGGCCTTCCGCCGCCCACCGAAATAGCGGCGTCTCGGCCACCGCGAGAAGCGCCGTACGCGCATAGTCGCCAATATCGGTCGCGAGGCGAAGCTCCGCCCCCGGCACCATCACGCGCCCCAATTCGGCAAGTAAGGACGATGAAAAAAGCCGCCGCTTCTGATGGCGCACCTTGGGCCACGGATCGGGAAAAAGCATGAACACCCGCCCGAGCGAGGCATCCGGGAGCCACCGCAGCAAGGGACGCACGTCGTCGCCCCAGAGCTTCAGGTTGCCGATGCCGTCGGCGTCAATGGCCGTCAGCGCCTTCACGACCCCGTCCTCGAACGGCTCGCATCCGATGAACCCCACATCCGGGTTCGCCCGCGCTTGCCAGATGAGGTGCTCGGCCCCGCCAAACCCGATCTCAAGCCATACCGCCGACATTCCTGGCGAAAAGAGCTGTCTGAGATCGACGGGCGCAGGCTGGGCGAGGTCGACCGTAACGCGCGGCAGCAGGCCTGAGAGCAGCGAGGCCTGCCTCTCGCTGAGCTTGCGACCCCGCCGCCGCCCGAAGGACCTTATGTCCGCGGGCGGCGTATGTTCGGGCTTCCCACTTGCCGGGTTCACGTCGCATTCCCCTCAACGCAAGCGAATGCGCGTCGTACCGCCTCTAGACCGCCTTCTTGATGGCGTCCGCGAGGTCCGTCTTCTCCCAAGAGAAGCCGCCGTCGTTGTCCGGCTTGCGGCCGAAGTGACCGTAAGCCGAGGTTCGGGCGAAGATCGGCTTGTTGAGATCGAGCTGCTGGCGAATACCGCGCGGCGTGAGATCCATGGACTTGGCGAGCGCGGCCTCGATGGCGGCCTCCTCCACCTTGCCCGTGCCGTGCGTGTCCACGTAGATCGAGAGCGGACGCGCTACGCCGATGGCGTACGAAAGCTGGATCGTGCAGCGGTCTGCAAGACCGGCCGCCACAACGTTCTTCGCGAGATAGCGCGCGGCATACGCGGCCGAGCGGTCAACCTTCGTCGGGTCCTTGCCGGAGAACGCACCGCCACCGTGAGGCGCCGCACCGCCGTAGGTGTCGACGATGATCTTGCGGCCCGTGAGACCCGTGTCGCCGTCCGGCCCGCCGATGAAGAACTTGCCCGTCGGGTTGATGTGCCAGATCGTGTCGTTGCTGATCCAGCCCTCGGGGAGAGCGGCCCGCACGAACGGCTCGATGATGCCACGCACGTCGTTGGACGAGAGGTTCTCGACGACGTGCTGATGCGAGACGACGATCTGCGTCACGCCAACGGGCTTGCCGTTCTCGTAGCGCACCGTCACCTGGCTTTTGGAATCGGGGCCGAGCTTCGCCGCGTCGCCGTTGCGCGCCTTGCGGGCAATCGCGAGATCTTCAAGGATCTTGTGGCTGTAGTAGATCGGCGCCGGCATCAACTCGGGCGTCTCCCGGCACGCATAGCCGAACATGATGCCCTGGTCGCCTGCGCCTTCTTCCTGGTTGGCGGGCTGCTTGGCATCCACGCCCTGCGCGATGTCCGCCGACTGCGGATGGAGCAGAACTTCGATGTCCGCCGTCTCCCAGTGGAAGCCGTCCTGCTCGTAGCCGATGTCTCGGATGGCCATGCGCGCGACGTGGGCGATCCAATCCTTCGTCACCGTATCCGGACCGCGCGTCTCTCCCGCGATCACCACCTTGTTGGTCGTGGCCAGCGTTTCGCATGCAGCGCGGATGATCCACGGATCGAGACCGGCCTTGGGCCCTTCACGATAGAACAGATCGACGATCTCGTCAGAAATGCGATCGCAGACTTTGTCCGGATGTCCCTCGGATACGGACTCGCTCGTGAACAGAAACGACTGGCGTGCCACCCTGGCCCCCTTCGATCTCGCGCTAATGCCTGAAATTCGGGCCGTGTGTTACAGTTTTGGTAAGGCGGGTCAAGGCCACGGGCGTGAAAAGCTTATATGAAACAGCACAAGCGGCACAAATTACGTAACGATTCCGTCCCCTAACACACGCGCCTCAGCCGTAATCTTCCTCGTCCCCCAGCGAACGCACGAGATCGACGACGGAGCGTCGCACCTTCGGGTCCGTGATCTTCACAAACGCCTTGTTGAGCTCAAGACCTTCACGTGTTGAAAGAAATTCGAGGACGTAACTTTCCGTCGGCTGCTCGGCAAAACCCGGGGCCGGTGCGGCGTCGATCGCATCTGCCGGCGCCTGGTCATAGAAGAACTGCACCGGAACGCCGAGCACACGCGCCAAGTCGAACAGCCGGCTCGCCCCGATCCGATTGACGCCCTTTTCGTACTTTTGAACCTGCTGGAACGTGAGCCCAAGATGCTCGCCCAGTTTTTCCTGGCTCATGCCGAGCAGCATACGCCTGAGCCGCACGCGCGTCCCCACATGCGCGTCGATAGGGTTCGGCTTGCGAGAGCTGCGCTCGACATCACCCTCGTCGTCCCCACCCTGACCGTACTTAGCCATGCTGTTACGCGCTCCCATATCCCATACAGCCCGTCCAGGACGCACTGTCACTGCGTACTCAAACTCAATCAAGACGGTCAAATTTGACCCACATGAAAGTTATTTTACGCAAATCTTAGGACGAAAGCATCGAAACAAACAGGCCGGCGACGAGACATCGCGACAGGATGTCCCTGGTGGCGCCCTACGCGGCACCTTGCGCTGCCGCCGCAGCTCAACGCCGGGCCGCCTTTACTAAGGCGACAAGTGTAGCAGCCAGCAACAACCCAACGACAAGAAAAATAACGTCGCCCCAGATGGCATAGAGCGGGCGGCTGTGCGTCCGTGGGAGGGGAGCGTCCAATGTGCCTCTCTCGTTGAGACCGAGCCGCGCGACGATCCTCCCATTCGCATCGATCACCGCCGAGATCCCGTTGTTGGCCGCCCGGATCAGCGGCAACCCCTCTTCGACAGCCCGCACGCGCGCCTGATGAAAATGCTGATGCGGGCCGGTCGTATTGCCGAACCAGCCGTCGTTGGTCACGTTGACGAGAAGCTCCGGCCGAGCCGCGCTCTCCTGCACGACGCCGGGAAAAATCGCCTCGTAGCAGATGAGCCCCCCCACCACCGGCAGCCCCGGCACATTCAGCACACGCCGTGGCGTCACGCCTTCCGTAAACCCGCCGCGCATCCGCGTGAGCTGCTCCAAACCGATCGCCTCCAGCGTGGCTTGCCAGGGCAGGTACTCCCCAAACGGAACCAGGTGCGTCTTGTCATAGAGACCGGCCAGCGCACCCCCACTGTCGAACACCATCAAGCTATTGAACGCGCGGAAAGGATGCCCACGCGCATCGCCCACGTCATCGTCTGCCTGCTCGCGCCGAAGCGCACCGGTCAGGAGATGGACGCCATCGGGCAGCATGTCGCCGATCGCCCCCAGCGCCTCAGGGCGTTCGAGCGGTAGAAACGGCATCGCCGCCTCCGGCCACACGACATGCGTGATCCCTTCCAGATCGTCACGTTTGCCCGTGGCATCGGTCCGCGAAAGGTCGAGATGATCCCGGAAAATGGCAGCCTGCTTGTCGGCCTGCCATTTCTCGCGTTGAGGAACACTCGGTTGCACGACGCGAAGCGCGACGCCCTCAACGCGATCCGAAGGCGCCGTCGCAAGCCGCACTGTCCCGTAGGTAGACAACAACACCAGCGGCACTGCAGCGATGAGAAGCGCGTGAAAACCAGCCTTGCGACGCGGCGCACCCTGGCCCGCATCCGCAGCCATCACGAGCGGGGCGGCAAACACCAAAACGGTCAGCAGCGTCAGCGTATAAATGCCGACGAGCCCCGCACTCTGCATCATGGTGAGCGGCCACGTCAGCGCATAGCCGAGCACGTTCCACGGAAAGCCTGTGAGGATATTCCCTCTCAGCCACTCCGCCATCCCAAGCGCAAGCGCCAGGACGACGATCCGTTCCACACCGGGGCGCCAGAACACGCGCGCTATGGCAGCGGCGGCAGCCCAGAACAGCGCAAGGCCCGCCGGCATCAGGGTTACAGCAAACGGCAGCATCCATCCGAACGTATCGGCCTCGACCAGAAACGCTTCGCCGATCCAAAACAGGCCGAACAGGAAGTATCCGAAGCCGAACCACCAGCCTGCTCGCGCGGCTAGAAACAGAGCAGCCCGCGCACCGCGCGCATCGCTCATCGCACCGTCGATCAGCCAGACGAGGACGGGCAGCGTGAGAAACAGCACCGGCGCGAGAAAAAAGGGTGCCATGGCAAGATTGGAAAGCGCGCCAGCCAAGACCGCAAGCGCGCTCCGTCGCCACCCTTGCGCGTGGATTACCGCGTCGCGCCACGCCCCGAGCCGATCTCCCGCGGCGGCTGGAGTGTTAGCCAGCCGCATGACCGTTGTCGGATGGCGGCGTGCGAGGAACATGAATCTTGAGCCGCTTTACGCGCCGGGGGTCGGCATCCAGCACCTCGAACTCGACACCAGACGAATGGCGGATCAACTCGCCGCGCGCAGGAACCCGACCGACGATGGAAAACACAAGCCCACCGAGCGTATCGATCTCCGCCTCCTCTTCGGCCGTAAGAAACTTGAAGCCGAGCCGCTCTTCGAGATCTTCGACCGGAGCCCGGCCCGATGCCACGAGCCCGAGCCTTGGGTCTTCAACGATGAGATCCGCCTCCTCCTCGTCGTGCTCGTCCTCGATATCGCCCACGATCTGCTCGACCAGATCCTCGATCGTCACAAGACCGTCTGTACCGCCGTACTCGTCCACGACAAGAGCCATGTGAATCCGCGTGGCCTGCATCCGCACGAGAAGGTTCATCGCCGGCATGGACGGCGGCACATAGAGCACCGGCTTCTTGAGCTTGAGCACCGCAATGGGGCGTGACATGTCAAGGCGGCTCAAATCAGGCTTCGCGGGCTCACCTGGCACTGTGTTGTCCTGTGCGGCCGCATCATCGCTATCGCTGTTCGCCAGCGCATCCCCGCCAATCGCACCTTCGAGTTCGACACCCCGCTGCTTCGTCGGTGCGCGCAGCGCGCGACCCGCAACCTCCGCCGAAACCCAGCGGAACAGATCTTTGATGTGGATCATGCCGCGTGGATCGTCGAGCGTTTCGTGATAGATCGGAATACGCGAGACGCCCGACTCCTCGAACAGCAGGATCAGATCGCCAAGCGACTGCATTTCCTCGATGGCCACGATGTCTGTACGAGGCACCATCACCTCGTCCACCCGCGATCCGCCGAACCGCAGCAAGCCTCCGAGCATGTTGAGCTCTTCGGGCGAAAACTCTCCTGTAACCTTCGCCTCTTCCTTCAGCAGCACTTCGAGCTTTTCGCGCAGCGAAAGCTGCTCTCCGAGCCCGAGCCGGGCCCAGATCTGATGCAGCCATCCGCTCGCGCTTTCGCGCATGGAAGGTCGATCACTGGATAGCGCTGTAGAATCGTCGGTCTGTTCGTCGTTGCTGGTCATGATGCAATCGGGTTTGTTTCATCTTGATAGGGATTGGGGATGCCGAGGCAGGCAAGGATCTCAACTTCGATCGCCTCCATCTCCTCAGCCTCCGGCTCGGTTTCGTGATCGAAGCCGAGAAGGTGCAGAAGGCCATGGACGACGAGATGCTGCAGGTGATGTGCGAGCGGAATGCTCTGCTCGCCGGCTTCCCGCACAAGCGTTTCATGCGCGAGCACGAGGTCGCCCAGCGCACGAGGCTCAACGTCTTGAGCGGGATGGCCCATCGGAGCGGCAGGGAACGAGAGAACGTTGGTCGGCTTGTCTTTACCGCGATAGCGAAGATTAAGCTCGCGCACCGACGCATCGTCGGCAAGCGCGATGCAGGCTTCCGCAGGCGAGAGATCCGAAAAGCGCGGCACGGCCGTAAGCGCGCGCGCCGCCTCCTCGATCAGCTCTTCGAGGCCGTCGATGCTGCTCCAGCTTTCCGCTTCGTGAACGATGTCGACCGTGAGCCAGAGAGGAGCGCCGACCGCCCTCCCGGTGGGACTTCGTCGACTGTCAGGTTCGTCAGGCATTGCGCGGCTTCCCCGCCCCGGCGCGGTCGTAGGCCGCGACGATACGAGCGACGAGATCGCGGCGCACCACGTCCTGCGTTTGGAAACGCACCGCGGTAATACCGTCCACGCCCTTCAAGAACGACACGGCTTCTTCCAGCCCCGACGTCATGCCCGGCGGCAAATCGATCTGTGAAGGATCGCCCGTGATGACCATCTTCGAGTTTTCGCCGAGCCGCGTCAGAAACATCTTCATCTGCATCGATGTCGTGTTCTGCGCTTCGTCCAGGATGACGAAAGCGTTGGCTAGCGTGCGCCCGCGCATGAACGCGAGCGGCGCAATCTCGATCACGCCCTGTTCGAGATCGCGCTCCACTTTTTCCGGCGAAAGCACGTCGTAGAGTGCATCGTAGAGCGGCCGCAAATAGGGATCGACCTTTTCGCGCATGTCGCCGGGCAGGAAGCCGAGCCGCTCGCCCGCTTCCACAGCGGGCCGCGAGAGGATGATGCGCTCGACGAGTCCGCGCTCCAGGCACTGCGCCGCAAACGCGACGGCAAGATAGGTCTTGCCCGTGCCCGCCGGACCGATGCCGAACACGAGATCGGTATCTTCGAGCGCGCGGATATAGGTGCTCTGAGTCGGCGTGCGCGCCTTGACGACGCGGCGGCGCGTCGCGATCTGCGCCTGCCCGTCGGACGTGGGCCCCTCCTGCCGGGAGTGACGGATCAGTCCGTCGAAATCGCCCGCCCCCACGGGCTCGCCGCGTGACACGCGCTCGTAAAGCTGTTCGAGAACGCTGCGCGCGATGTCGCAAGAGCCCTCAGGCCCCGAGAGGATAACAACATTCCCGTGCGCATGCGCTTCGATCCCGAGCCGATCCTCGACGAGCGCCAGATTGGCATCGAACTCGCCGAGCAGCCGGGTGAGAAAACGGTTGTCCTCGAACGGGACGACAACCCTTTTGGTTGGGATCTGGGGTTTGGACACTCGCTTCCGACCTATGGCCGCCTGGCCGCGCATTGCTGTCAAGCGTCGCGTCTCCTGAGACTGGAGGGAACCCGAATCGTAGGTCCCCTCGGGATGGGCCCTAGAATAAGGCCGCCGAGCGTCGAATCAACGCCAGACGGCAACGCTCGTGCGCATAACCGGTTCATTCTGACGTACCGATGACACCAGAAAGACTGTTCGCACCCGCAGTGCGGATCTCCACGTTCACCATGCGCCCGATCAGGTCCGGCCCAGCATCGGCATGAACGAGCTGAAGATAGGGCGAGCGGCCAACGAGCTGCCCCTCGCGCCGGCCCGGCTTTTCGAACACCACCGGCAACGTGCGCCCCACCGATGCGTGGTTGAACGCGGCATGCCCCTGGTCGATCACGTCCTGGAGCCGTTCAAGGCGCTCGCGCTTGGCCGATTCCGGCACCTGCCCATCCATCGTGGACGCCGGGGTGCCTGGACGCGGGCTGTATTTGAACGAGAACGCATGTGCGAATTTGACATCCCGCACGACAGCCAGCGTATCCTCGAATTCCTCGTCCGTCTCTCCGGGAAAGCCCACGATGATGTCCGTCGAAAGCGCGATGTCAGGGCGCGCGTCGCGGATGCGCTGAATAAGATCGAGGTACTCGCGCACCGTATGCTTGCGGTTCATGGCCGCGAGAATGCGATCCGAGCCGGCCTGGAACGGCAGGTGCAGATAAGGCATCAGCTTGTCCACGTCGCGATGCGCCACAATCAAATCGTCGCTCATGTCGCGCGGATGGCTCGTGGTGTAGCGGATGCGCCAAAGCCCTTCGATCTCCGCAAGCTCGTGGATTAATCGCGCAAGCGTCGCCGAGCCTCCGTCCACCCCTTCGCCGTGATAGCCGTTGACGTTCTGGCCAAGCAGCGTGATGTCGCGCACGCCCCGTTCCACAAGGCGTTTCGCCTCGTCCACGAGGCCCGCGACGGGGCGCGAAAACTCCATGCCGCGCGTATAGGGCACGACACAGAACGTGCAGAACTTGTCGCAACCTTCCTGCACCGTGAGGAACGCCGAAACGGACGCCGCAGGCCTTCGGCTCGGCAGCGCCTTGAATTTGTCCTCGTCGGGAAACTCCGTCTCGACGAGCCCTCCTTCGCCACCACGCACGCGCGCCAGAAGCTCCGGCAGTCGGTGATAGCTCTGCGGCCCGATCACGAGATCGACGGCCGGCTGGCGGCTCACGATCTCCGCGCCCTCCGCCTGCGCCACGCACCCTGTTACCGCGATGCGCGTTTCCTTGCCCTCGCCCGCCCGCGCGCGCTTGATGTCGCGCAGCCGCCCGAGATCGGAATAGACCTTTTCCGCCGCCTTCTCACGAATGTGGCACGTATTCAGTATGGCGAGATCGGCATCCGCCGGGTTCTCGGTCGCGACGTACCCCTCGGCGGCCAGCGCTTCGCCCATCCGCTCCGAGTCGTAGACGTTCATCTGGCAGCCAAACGTCTTGATGAACACGCGCTTTGCAGGCGCGGGCTCACCCTCGGCAACCCCAGCCTGGGGCGCCGTCTCGGCATAAGGCGATGAGTCTAGATCTTCCAACGGGTCCCTGCGTCCCGACGCTTTCGAAGCCTGCCCCGCGGTAACACATTTTGAGCGCATCCGCACCCCCGCGTCACCGCATTGCAGCATTGCGATGCCGCGTTGTCCAGCAGCGGCAGTATATTGCGCGGCTAAGCTCAGAGGGGAATTGAGAAAAGCCTTAGGCGTTTTAGCGTTAACGGCGGCGTTAAATGCCGAGACGCGACGCACCGACTCAGCGGAATACGGAATGCCCGCCCGATGCAGACGCCGCGACAAACCCGCTCTCCGGCCGCGTCACCACGATCTCGGCATCACGCGGATAGCTTCTGAGGATCTGCACCACGTTCCGGCGGATCTCATCCTCACTGCGCCGCGCGAGATCCTTTCGGTCCGCGAACGTCTCAAGCGGGATGGGCTCTCCGATCCGGATCGTGACATCGAGCGGGCCAGCCTTGAGCAGCGCCCAGGCGTGCGATTGCATTTCCATGTCGCCATACCAGCCGACAATGGGGCGCGCAGCCCGATTGATCGGCACCCCGTGAAGCCGCGTGTAGACGAGCGAGAGCGTCTGCACCACGATGTCGGGCCCCGCCTGAGCGTTCGCCTGCGCGCCCGCTCTCGCTGGCGGCTTGGCGGCTGCAAAGAGCGAGGTCTTGAACGGCAGCACGCGGTTGCCGTCGCTTGACGTCCCCTCCGCGAACAGCACGACCGCATCACCCTGCGCGAGCCGGGCCGTCATCTCGTTTGTCGTCTCCCCAACCGCGCTCCGCCGCTCACGATCCACGAACACGGTCCGTTGCAGCTTCGCCAGCGTCGAAACGAACGGCCAGCGCGCCACGTCCTTCTTCGCGACGAACGACAGCGGCGCCACCGCCGACAGCACAGGAATGTCGAGCCACGACGTGTGGTTGGCGACAACGAGCACCGGCCGATCCGGCGCGATCTCGCCTTCGATATGAAGCCGCACGCCAAGCAGCCGGCACACTTGGCGATGATACCAGTTGGGAAACCGCCTCGCACCCTGCGGCGAGACGCGCAACAGGGCCGACTGCACCGGCATAAGCGGCAAGGTCAGCGTAAAAAATCCGCCAAGAATGGCTGCGGCTCTAAGCGTTCCCATTGAAAAATCGACCTGACATCCGGCACTGCTACAGAGAAGCAGAAAACGCTAGCGCCGAAATCTAACACTTTCGCGACGGCACTGTACCGGCATCGGAGCGGCCTAAAGCTTGAGCGCCAGCGTCACCGCATCGACGGGCGGTTGCCCCGGGCGCTCGTAGTAGCCGCGTCGAAGGCCGGTGCCGAGGAAGCCCGCGCGCGTATAAAGCTCGATCGCCGCATCGTTATCGGCAGCAACCTCAAGGAACAGCGTCTTGGCTTCGGCCCGCTGCACGGCACGCGCAACGCCATCGATCAGGCGGCGCCCGACTCCCTTGCGTTGCCATTCGGGAAGCACACCAACCGAAAGAATTTCGGCCTCATCCGCGGCAAGTTGCGCCATGACAAATCCGACCGTCGTTTTTGGCTGCCCCCCGAGCACGGCGAGAAACGCCGTCGAAGCGGGGTGATCCAGCAGACTTCGCACGCTCTCCTCACTCCACGCGGGCGAAAACAGTTGCGAATGAATGCTTGCGATCTCTCCAGCCTGCTCCGGCGCGGCCCACAACAGGGAGACGTACTTGGGGTCGAAAGGCGCTGCGTCCGTCATGGCACCCTCGCAAGCGACTTGCCGTCCTGCGGCTTGGCGTCAGGCGGGCGGAGATAAAGCGGTTTCGGAGGCGTATCCGAGGGTAGGACGGCAGCCTCGGGTACGAACCGAACGTCCGGTTCGAGCGTTGCAAGACGCGGCGTGATAGACACGCCGGCGTGCCGAGCGGCCTCGGCGAGCAGCTCCGCACCCGACCCGACCGCAACGACGTCCCGCTCCGTAAGCGCGCGTACAGCAGAACCCGGCGTGAGGAGCGCGGGCACATCGAGAGCGATCCAGTCCGCTCCCGAGAAAGCTTGGAAATAGATCTCGTCACGGCGCGCATCGACGGCCACGGCCAGCAGCTTTCCTTGGAGCTCCGACCCAAGCTCATATGCTGCCGTATAGGCCATAACGGCGAGGCTTGAGAGCGGTGCAATCGGTGCGCCCGTCGCAAGCGACAAAGAGCGCGCCGCCGCGATTCCGACGCGCTGGCCGGTGAACGTACCGGGACCTGTCGTCACCACGATGCGCGCGATTTCGGAGAAGCCGAATGGCGCGTCCGCCATCGCCTCGCCCACCATAGGAATCAACCGCTCCGCATGCCCCCGCGCCATCCGCTCGAAACGGAAGGCCCCGGCCCGGCCCTCAGGCGTGGACCAAGTCGCGGCAACAGAACAGGCGCCGAAGCAGGTATCGAATGCGAGCGTATTCATGGGTAACGAGCCTACACCTTATGCTCACGCGCGCAATGCAAGGATGATCGAAACAGATCGTCGTCGGAAAAATGCAGCGCCTGCCGAACCTTCTCGCCTTCGCGGAAAAGAGTGCCCTCGGCTCGATTGAGAGCACCGCGCTTCAAATCACCTTCGCGATCTCGTCGAACGAGAAGCGCGGATGGCGTGGCAGAAGCTTGGACGGATCGCCGTAGCCGATGTTGCAGAGGAAATTCGCTTCGATCTTGGTATCCGCAAAGAATTCCTTCGTCACACCGGCTTTGTCGAAGCCGGACATGGCCCCGGTGTCGAGCCCCAGCGCGCGGGCGGCAAGAATGAGATACGCTCCCTGCAGCGTTCCGTTACGGAATGCAGTCTCGCGAATATGATCGGGCTTGCCCGTGAACCAGCTTTTCGCATCCGTATGCGGAAACAGCTTCGGCAGATGCTCGTAGAATTCGAGATCGTTGCCGATGATTGCGGTAACCGGCGCCGCCATGGTCTTTTCGAGATTGCCCGCCGAAAGAAAAGGCTTGAGACGCTCTTTCGCCGCCTCGCTCTTCACGAACACGAACCGCGCCGGCGAGCAGTTGGCACTCGTCGGTCCCATCTTGAGCGTGTCGACGAGACGAACGAGAAGACTGTCGGGCACATCCTTTTTCTGCCATGCGTTGTGCGTACGGGCGTCGAGGAAAAGCTGTGCGAGAGCGGCGTCGTCCAGAGCGTGCGACATGGAAAAACGTCCTTCCATTGGCGGCGTATTGGCGTAATCGGGCTTACGATACGCAAAAAAGAACCCCGCCGGAAAGGCAGGGTTCCTGAACGCATCGTGCGGCTGTCTGGCTAGACGGCCTGAACCTCTTCCACCTCGGGGCAGAAATGCCGAAGCAGGTTCTCGATTCCGTGCCGCAGCGTCGCCGTCGAGCTGGGGCACCCCGCGCACGCACCGCGCATGTGGAGATAGACCGTACCGTCGCGGAAGCCCGCAAACGTGATGTCGCCGCCATCCTGCGCAACGGCAGGACGAACGCGCGTCTCCAGCAACTCTTTGATGGTGGCAACGACGTCCGCGTCCTCGGCGTCATAGGCACCGTCCGCTTCGTCGTTCGCCCCGTCGCCGTCCACGACGTCTTCGCCCGACATGTAGTGCTCCATGATCGCGCCGAGGATCATAGGCTTCAGATGCTGCCACTCGGCCTCACCCTTCGTCACCGAGATGAAGTCGGAGCCGAGGAACACGCCCGTCACGCCGTCGATGTCGAACAGCCGGTTCGCAAGCGGCGAGGCACCGGCCTCGGCCTTTCCGCGAAAATCGGCCGTGCCGTCGGCCAGCACCGGCTTGCCGGGGATGAACTTCAGCGTCTGGGGGTTCGGAGTGGCTTCCGTCTGGATAAACATGATGTCGTCTCCTCGAAGCCGCGAGGTCCGCGGCCATGGCTCGAGCTTTTTAGAATTGTTCCAGTAAATAGGGTGCAACTAGCGAATTGTCTAGCGCGGACGTCGGGCATCTCACAATGATTTAGGGTAAGTGAAGCCCGGGTTCCAGGTCGCTCAGGCCAGCGCGATGATGTCGTCGAAGGCCAGATTGCCGGGAACGACCGTGATCGGAATCGGGAACGCTCCGGCCGCCGTGCCGGACGCGATGGTCGAGACCAGCGGCCCCGGCCCCTTGGGATCTGTGGACGCCCCCAGAACCAGGATCGAGACATCCTCGTCCTCGGCGATGGTCTTCATGATCTCCTCGCCCTTGAGGCCTTCACGAACGAGTTCCTCGACCGGGATGTTCTCGAAGCCCACCTGATGCAGCTTGCGGCGAAGCAACCGGAACAGCGCCCGCGCCTTCTGCGTCTCCTCCTCGATCTGCACCTGCCGGACTCCGGCCCAGTGCTGAAACTCCTGCGGCTCGATCACGTAGAGCATCGTGATCATGCCCGACGAGCGCACGACGCGCGCCGCCGCATAGTAGAGCGCACGCTCGACCTCAGGGCTCTCGTCGATAACGAGCAGAAACTTGCGGGCGTGCCCAGGCTCGAACGCACGCCGTTTTTTGAATTCGACCGTCATAGATAAGATGCTGCCACGCGGCGCGCACGTTCACAACGGATGCGTGAAGCCGAAGCGGCTGCCGCCCTCACGAGCGGATGAGCCCGACAATATCCTTGACGTTCGCCATGATCGGCTGGGCAATAGCCCGCGCCCGTGCCGATCCGTCGGCCAGCACGCGATCGATCTCCGCCGGATCGTCCATCAGCCGCACGATCTCGGCACGGATCGGCCCGAGCTTGTCGACGGCAACCTCGGTCAGCACGCGCTTGAGCCCTGTAAAGATGCTCGGCCCCTCACTCGCACTGTCCTGCAGCACCTTGAGCCCTTCTTCTTTCGAGATCCCCGCCAGCGCCGCATAGATGCCGACGAGATTATCGATCTCGGGGCGGGCCTTCAGCTCTCCGAGGTTGGCAGGCGGCGCAGGCTCCATATCCGTCTTCGCGCGCTTGATCTTGTCGGCGATCTTGTCCGTGTCATCCATCAGGTTGATGCGGCTCATGTCGGACGGCTCCGACTTCGACATTTTTTTGGTGCCGTCGCGCAGGCTCATCACGCGCGTTGCAGGCCCCATGATCACCGGCTCCGGCTGCGGGAAAAACACGCCGTCCTCATAGCCCTTGGCCACGATGGACTCGCGGAAGTCGTTGTTGAACTTCTGCGCGATGTCGCGTGCAAGTTCGAGATGCTGCTTCTGATCCTCGCCGACGGGCACGTGCGTTGCGCGATACGCGAGGATGTCGGCGGCCATCAGGTTCGGATAGGCATAAAGGCCGACGGATGCGTTCTCGCGATCCTTGCCCGCCTTCTCCTTGAACTGCGTCATGCGGTTGAGCCAGCCGAGCCGCGCCACGCAGTTGAAGATCCACGCCAGCTCCGCGTGCGCGGACACCTGGCTCTGGTTGAACAGAATGCTCTTCTTCGGATCCAGCCCGGACGCGATGTAAGCCGCCGTCACCTGACGGATCGCGTGCTGAAGCTCCTTCGGCTCCTGCCAGACCGTGATCGCGTGCAGATCGACAACGCAGTAGATGCACTCGTGCGTCTCCTGCATCTGGATCCACTGCACCATGGCACCGAGATAGTTGCCGAGATGCAGGCTGCCGGTCGGCTGCATGCCTGAGAAAACGCGTTCCTTGATCGTCATAGTCCCTCGTCCCGCCGAGATCGGTCTCGGCGCGGGTTATGGCCCGCGCCCGTCCGGTGCGCAAGACACCCATGCGCAAGACGCTTGCAAACCCGGATCAGCCCCGCCGGAGCACTTTCCGCAATTGCCCGATCCTGAGCGCACCAGTTGCCAGCACAGCCAGGGCATAGACGGCAAATCCTGTTCCGATCAGGCTGGCGAGCCCGCCCATATGCATGAGGAAGCTCCGCTCGCGTCCAAACCAGTCGGCCAAGACTTCGGCGGCAACGAAGAGAGAAAGACCCATCACCGCGCTTGCCAGCACGATCTTGGCAAGAGTGCGGAGCATCGGACGATCCAGGGCAAAATGTCCGCGCTTGATCAGCGTGACCCACAACAGTGCCGCGTTGAGCCACCCGCCAACCGCCGTCGCGACCGCGATACCGAGATGGGGCAGCCACCCAAGACGACGGAACAGGAAGAACAGCGCAATGGAGCCCAACGTGTTCGCCGTCAGGCTGATAACGGCATACCGCATCGGCGTCTTGGTATCCTCGCGCGCGAAATAGGCGGGTGAGAGCACCTTGATCAGTACGAACGCTGGCAGACCCAGCGCGAACACGGCGAGAACGGCCGACGTGTTCGCCGTATCGGACGCCGTGAATGCCCCGCGCTCGAAAAGCACCTGCACGATCTCGCCCGGCACGACGGCAAGCGCGACCGCCGCGGGCACCGTCAACAGCATCGCGAATTCGAGCGCCCGGTTCTGGCTCTCGACGGCTCCGGCTTCGTTGCCCGCCCGGAGCTGGCGCGCCACATCCGGCAAAAGCACGACGCCGACTGCGATCCCGACGATGGCGAGCGGCAGCTCGTACAGCCGGTCCGCATAAAAAAGCTGGGAGACCGCGCCCGGCTGCATCGAGGCGATGATGGTCCCGATCATGATGTTGAGCTGCGTCACGCCGCCCGCGATCACACCGGGAATGCCGAGCGTGATGAGGCGCCGCATCCCGGGCGTCATCCGAGGCCGCCTGAGCTTGATCGAGAAGTTGTTGCGCCGAAGCCCGTCGATGAGCAGCCAGAGCTGCAGCACACCGGCGACGAACACGGCAATCGCCTGCACGATGCCGCCCTCGGGACTATCGAGATATCCGAGCCAGTACGACACGACAATGCCGCCAAGCAGCGTCCCGTTGAGCACGATGGAAACAGCAGAGCTTTCGACGAACTTGCCGAACGTGTTGAGCACACCTGAAAACAGGGCGACCAGCGACATGCAAAGCAGATACGGGAACGTAATCTGCGTCATCAGAACGGCGAGATCGAACTTCTCCGGCGTCGCGCTGAAGCCCGGTGCGAGCAGGTACATCAGCCACGGCATGGCGATAATGGCGACGATCGTGAGCGCCACCAGCACCGCCGCCAATCCCGCAAGCGCTTCTTCCGCGAAAGTGCGCGCGGCGTCCCGCCCGTTGCCTTCCAGCTCCTTCGCGAACAAGGGAATAAACGCGGAGTTGAACGCGCCCTCGCCGAACAGACGCCGGAAAAGATTGGGAAACCGGAATGCCACAGCGAAAGCGTCGGCAACCATGCCGGCGCCGAAACCCCACGCGAATGCGATGTCGCGTAGAAACCCAAGCACACGCGAAGCGAGCGTGAGGCCACCGACGGTGGCGAAGGCGCGGTAGAGCTTCATGAACACCCCGAGGCGGGCGAAGACGGGAAACGACGCGCCAACCTTTAAAGTCCAACGCGACCGTCGAAAAGGCTAAAGCGGTCCGCCCGGTCCGAGCGATCCCACGAAGAAGCTTGCACCCAGCACGAACACCAGCGCAGCGCCGCCGATGCCGATGCCAGACGTCACGAGGCCCGCCAAGCGCCCCTCGCCACCGGCCATGCGTTTCGCAAGCTCACGCGATCCAACCGCCAGCGCCGCCAGCACCGAAACCGTGATCGCAGTGCCGAACGCCATCGCGAACGTGGCGAATACGCCCGCGAGCAGCAGTCCCTGGCTCAACGCGAAGACGAGGATGAGAATAGCCCCCGTACAGGGCCGGATCCCGACGGAGAACGCAATCGCCAGCGCTTTACCCCAGGACATTGGTCCGCGGAGTTGAGAGGGGTCAGGAATATGCGCGTGCCCGCAGGTCGTGCACACGGCCTGATCCTCCGGCGTATCGTGCTTATGCGCATAGACTGCCCCGTGGTCATGCGCATGATCGCAACAACCGCCATCATGAGTGTGACTGTGAGAATGGTCGTGCCCATGATTGTGTGTGTGATCGTGATCATGCCCGCAGCACGACGCTCCGTGCCCGTCGTGGGCATGACTGTGCGTATGACGGTGTGCCGGAGCCGGTCCGGCGGCGCCCACCCGCTCGTGCCGGCGGCGCACGACGGCGGCAATCTGGCTATAAAGCAGCCACGCCCCGATCAGTGCCACGAACGCCCAACTGATCGTCTCGATCCAGCCTTCGGCCGCGTTGATCTCCACACGCGTGGCATTGAGGGCAACCGCCAGCAAGCCGACGATCGCGATCGCCGAAAGCGCCTGAATGAAAGCCGCTAAGAACGACAGGAATATCCCGCGCCGGACCGTTTCGTGATTGGCCAGCACATAAGACGAGATCACCGCCTTGCCATGGCCGGGCCCGGCGGCGTGCAACACGCCGTAGGTGAACCCTATGAACGCAAGCAGCAGCGTTGCGTCGAGCACGCTCCCCGATTTCATCTGCCGCACCGCCGCGGCCATCTCACGATTGAGACGCTGTTGCTGCATAAGCAGCCACGACCACGCATCGCGGAACACGCTCCGCTCCGACGTTTGCGGTTGAGACTGCGTCTGCCCGGGCACGGGGACGCCGAACGGCGACGGACGCATCTCCGATTGCGCGAGCGCGCCCCAGGAAACGGCGAGACAGACGAACAGGGCCCCGATCAGAGACAGAAGTCGCATCATGATTTCTTGCAGCCGAGCGTCACGGTGCGGGCATAGCCAAGCCCCATGCCCTGGTTCGCGTCACCTGCAGTGAGCGCTCCTCCAAACGCATCGTTGAGGGCACGAAGCTCGATCAACTCGTTTTCCGGCACACCGATATTTGCCGCGCACCCCTCCGGCGCACCCGCACTGAGCTTCACCGGCTCGTTCTCCCCGAAGTCGAAGGCGATGAAAAAGCTTTCGTCGAAGACCGAGAAACTGAAGCCTTCCGCGTCCGCCATGACGGGCTGATCGAGCGGAAGCGTGAAGTGAAGCGCAAGCTCGTCATCCTTGTGGACGAGGTAGTAATCGACCGGATCTTTGTGCGCGAGGCGCGTCTCGCCCAGCTTCGAATACGTGAAGTATTGAAATTCCTTAAGGCCGTCGATGTTGACCTGCGCAAGCTCGGCAAGCTCTTCCCGCGAGTAGACGCCGTCTCCGTCGGCATCGAGACCTTGGATCGCCATGGCGGCATACAGTTCGTCGAACACCCACCGATGCCTGAGGCCCGAGATGCGCCCATCCTCATAGACGACGGTCGTCTCGACCGTGACCCACACATGAGGATGCGCCGCCGCGGGGCCAGCTCCGAGCAGAAACCCGAGCCCAAGCGCCAGCGCGCCAGCCGCCGCTGACCAGAATGATTGCAAGCTTAAGCCTCCTCGTGCGGCCAGGAAAACACCGACATCGAATAACGACACTATGTTTAGCACATCTCCGCGCGCTTCAAGACGTAGGCACCGGCCCTACCGCGGAATACCGGCGGAAACGTCAGGCCCAGCCAAGTGCCGGCGGGGGAGACGAGCCCGAGAATAGAGCAGAAGGAAGGCGTCCTTGCCTCTGTTGCGCCGAATTGGATGTTATAGTATCCGTTCGCACTTCATGCGCAAAGGGAGCAGCCTTCCGTGATCGTCACCCCGCCAAACTCCGAAACAAGGCTCCGCCGGACAACCCGCGTCATGCCGGCCCTCGCCGTGCTGGTCGCCACGCTCATGAGCGGAACCTCAGCCATTGCGGCTGACGTGAAAGTGACGGCGACCATCAAACCGATCCATGCACTCGTCGCCCAGGTGATGGAGGGCGTTGGCACGCCGAGCCTTCTCGTCCAGGGCGCGGCCTCGCCCCACACTTACGCGCTGAAACCATCGGACGCGCGCGCACTGCATCAGGCCGATGTCTTTTTCCGCGTCTCCGAAACCGTCGAGCCGTTCACAGGCAAGATTGTCGAAGCGCTCCCCGAAAGCGTGCGCGTCGTCACGTTGGCCGATTCCCCCGGAATAGCGCTCCTCCCCATCCGTCGTGGGGAAACCTTCGAGGCCCATGATCACAGCCATAGCCATGGAGACCATGACCACGGCGATCAGAAGCACGACCATGACCACGGTGCGCACGACGGCAAGCACAAGCATGACCACAGCCACGACCACGCCGATCACGGCCACGGTCACAAACATGATCATCACGACCATGCCCATGCAGCGCACGAAATGGATGGTCACATCTGGCTCGACCCGCACAACGCCCGCAAGATGCTGACCGAAATCGCGCGCGCACTGTCGGCAGCCGCACCCGATCATGCCGAGACGTTCCGCGACAATGCCGTCCGTGCCGCGGCCGCACTGGACACTCTGGAAGCCGATCTCGCGCGCGATATGGCATCCGTAAAAGGCAAGCCGTACGTCGTCTTCCACGACGCCTATCAGTATTTCGAACGCAGATTCGGCCTTGCGCCGGTGGGCTCGATCACCTTGAGCCCCGAGGTCCGGCCCTCCGCGAAACGCCTCACCGAGATTCGCCAGCGGCTCGGTACGCTGGAGGCGAGCTGCGTTTTCGCCGAACCGCAGTTTCAGCCTCGTCTGGTCGACGCGGTCATCGAAGGCACCACCGCCCGGGCAGGCACCCTGGACCCCGAAGGCGCACTGCTGGAACCTGGCCCTACTGCCTACGAGACACTGCTCCGCAATCTCGCAACGGGCCTCAAGTCCTGCTTGGCCCCTCAGAGCTGAGTCGCAGCTCCAGCCTCCGCAGCGCGCGTCATAAAACAAAACGGGCGGCACGCACTTCGCGGCCGCCCGTTCGAATTTCGAAACATCAAGGGTGCACGTTAGCGAACCGGTTCGAGCTCCGACGTCTCGACCGTCTGCGACGCGCGCGAGATCGCCCCGCCGCCGACATTGCGGTTGTAGCGCGTAACCATACCCTCTTCCGGCACAACCGGGTTCGCCTCATCCTCAGGAACGATGAAGAAGCCGGCCTTTCGCGGACCGGGACGATCGCGAGTCGCCTCCGATGTGCGAGCCGGACGGCCAGCCGGACGCTGATAGGCGCGGCCACGCGGACGGGCGCGCGGTTCGCTCGGCGCGGCGGCGGTCTGGACGCCATCCGTCTTGAAGCGCTCCCAAGTAACCGTCACGGTCGTGCCGGTCGGCACGCGCGGATAAAGATCCAGCACGTCCTCGTTGAACATGCGGATGCAGCCCTTCGAAACGGCCTGCCCAATGGTCCACGGCGCATCGGTGCCATGAATGCGATAGAGGCTCGAGCCGAGATAAAGGGCACGCACACCAAGCGGGTTCATTGGATGCCCGCCGGGCACCCAGCTCGGAAGCCGCGGATTTTCCTTGAGCATGGTGGGCGTCGGACGCCAATCCGGGTTCTCGCGCTTCGACGAGACTGTCGTTCGGCCTTGCCAGCGGCTCTGCTCGCGCGGAATCGCAATCGGATAGCTCAGCGCCTGACCCGGCTTGGTAATGAGATAGAGCCGCCGGTCGCCGAAACTGACGATGATCTGCCCGGGCTTGTACTCGGAATTGAAGCTGACCGTCTGCCGGCCGCCTCCAAACTCCGGCTCGCCGCCCCAAAGCAGGTCCGCCAGCCCACCATTGCCGCCAGCTTGCGCATGGGCAACGCCAGGAGAGCCTGCCAGCGCAGCCACCGCGACCACCGCTGCAACGAACCCGCCGACCTTCGCCATCGACAACACCATCTACTCAAACTCCCGCTGAATAAGCCGCGTTACGCCAGGCCGGTTCCCTCTCCGGGCCATCGCAGCATGTTGGGCCAGATTTGATAACAGGACGTATAGCTGAGCCGAAAAACCGGCGGCAGAGCAGGGCAGTCACACCGGGCGTCTTATTCTCGACGCCAGCCCACTTGTTCGGAGACCGATGCAGCCGAGCAACGCTTGCCGATTTGCTAGGCAGTTCGGGCAGTTGGCCCCCACGTAGATCCTCTATCGGATATTGACTGAGAGGGACAAATAATGAGAACAAAAAAAGAACAAATTCGCCTGACATACAGATCCTGTGAGCGCGTCGCCGATCCTTCGGCTGCTCCAAGTACCTCAGGTAAATACCTGATGTTGAGTGCCGGTCTGCGTAGCCGCGTTGCGTTTCGGCGGCGTCCGGACAGTTGTGTCCCTGCGTGTGTGCCCGTTGCGTCTCTTTGTGTTGCGTCTGCGTCCCGGTGTTGCCGTCGCCCTGTCTTCGCCGTGCCTCTCCCTCGTTTGGAGGCCGCCTCCCCCGAAGGCTGCTTGCGTCCCCTCACCTTCGTATCCCTTGGGTGCCGTCCGCGTTCGAATGTCCGCGTACCCGTGATGCGTTGTGTCTGGACTTGGCCCCGCGGCCGGAATGGATCCCCCCCATTCCGGCCGTTTTTTTGGGCGTGAAGCGAGCACCGTCCTCTCTGCAATGACGGAGGTTTCAAGCGAGCTTCCGCGCCTATAGAACGGGATTCGGATTTAGCGAGGCCGGGGAATGGGCTGATGGCAGCAAGAGCAGCGAAGTGGCGCCGATGAGCGGCACCAAAGGAGCCTCGGCCGGAGCGGCAATCGCCGCACTCGTGCTCGCCCTGAGTGCGGCATTCGCAAGCGACGTGCGCGCCGAGCCGGCCGCGCCACGCCAGCAGCTCGAACCCGAAGCACACTCCGGACGGACCGAAAAAGCGGTCGCCCACGCCAAAACCTACATGATTTCGACCGCGAATCGGCACGCGTCCCAAGCCGGGCGCGAAATGCTCGCGGCAGGAGGCTCGGCAACGGACGCGGCGATAGCAGCGCAACTTGTGCTGGGCCTGGTAGAGCCCCAATCGTCGGGCCTCGGCGGCGGCGCGTTCCTGTTGCATTGGGACGAGGACGCGAAGGAACTCGCAGCCTACGATGGCCGCGAAACTGCACCCGCCGCCGCCCAGCCGGATCGGTTCATGAAAGACGGCGCACCGATCTCGTGGCCAGCAGCGGCGCACTCCGGCCTCAGCGTGGGCACGCCTGGCCTTGTCCGCCTGCTGGAGCACGCCCACAAGAAGCACGGCAAGTTGCCGTGGGCACGGCTGTTCGAGCCCGCGATACGATTGGCGCGCGATGGGTTCGAAGTCTCCCAGCGCCTCTACTTCATGCTGCGCTGGTTCGGGGCCGACATGTTCGCGCCCGCCGCGCGCACCTACTTTTTCGATTCGACCGGAAGTCCGCGCCCCATCGGCCACCGGCTGCGCAACCCCGATTACGCCGCAACGCTCGAAACCATTGCAGGACGTGGTGCTGACGCGTTTTATGGAGGGCCAATCGCGGACGCCATCGTCACCGCCGCCCGCGAAGCCCCGAAGGCGGCAAGCGACATCACGCCGGACGATCTCGCGAATTACCGAGTGGAGGAACGCGAGCCGCTTTGCGCCATCTATCGCAGCTACCTCATCTGCTCCATGGGCCCACCCTCGTCAGGCGGCCTCGCCGTCATGCAAACACTCAAAATGATCGAACGCTTCGATCTCGGACGCGGACCCGACGCCGCCTTGAACGTACCGGCCATGCATCTGATCGCGGAAGCCGAGCGGCTGGCCTACGCCGACCGCGCCCGCTACGCAGCCGACCCCGCGTTCGTCTCGGTTCCCCTCTCCGGCTTGCTCGACACCGGCTATCTCGAAGCCCGCAGTGCCTTGATCGACCCCGACCGCGCCATGGAACGCGCCGAGCCCGGAGAGCCGCCGGGCGCCGACCGGGCGACCCTGGGCCTAGACCCTTCGCTCGACGCAACGGGAACGAGCCATCTCTCGGTGATCGATGCAGATGGTCACACGGTGTCTCTCACCACAACAATAGAAGGCGCGTTCGGATCGGGCGTGTTTGCAGCCGGTTTCCTGCTCAACAACCAGCTCACCGACTTTTCTTTCCGCCCCTCCGATGCCGAAGGCCGCCCGATCGCCAATCGCGTCGAAGGGGGGAAGCGGCCACGCTCCACTATGGCGCCCATTGTCATGTTCGATCCGGACGGAAAGCTGTTCGCGACACTCGGGTCTCCGGGCGGCGACCGCATTATCCTCTACGTCGTCAAAGCTCTCATCGGCCTTGTCGATTGGGAACTCGACGCACAAGCCGCCGTGGACCTCCCGAATTTCGGCAGCACCGGAGAGACGATGCAGCTCGAATACGGCATATCGGCGGTATGGAAGGGACTGATGCTGAAGAGCTATGGCCACAAGATCGCACCCGACCTGATGAACTCCGGGCTGCATGCCATCGTACGACGCACCGACATGCTCGAAGGCGCCGCCGATCCGCGGCGTGAGGGAGTGGCCCTTGGCGACTGACGTCGAGCAGTTGGGCAGAGCGGCAGTCTCCCGCACGATTACGGTCGTCGGCGCAGGCATTTTTGGCGTGTGGCAAGCGCTCACACTCTCCAGAGCAGGCCATCGCGTGCGCCTCGTCGAGCAAAGCGCAGAACCGTTCACGGCGAGCGCAAGCCGCCTGGCCGGCGTGATGCTCTCGCCCGGGTGTGAAAGCGAAGCGGAGCCGCGTATCCGTATCCTCGGACGGCAGGGGCTGGACCTGTGGCGCGCCGCGTATCCGGACCTTTTAAATACCGGAAGCCTCGTCGTCGCCGCGCCACGCGACCATGCCGAATTCACGCGTTTCGCCCAGGCGACCGTACCGCCCGAAACACTCGACGCAAAAGCGCTCGGCACACTCGAACCGGATCTCTCAGGCCGCTTCGCTTCCGCGCTCTATTTTCCCGACGAAGCCCATTTCGAGCCCAGCGCAGCGCTCCGCTTTCTCTTAGACGCCACGCGAAGCGCAGGGGCCACTGTCGAACTCGGGACGCACTGGACACCGTCCAGCGCGCGCGCAAACGAAATCGTCGTCGATTGCCGGGGATACGCGGCTGCAGACACTCTCCCGCATTTGCGCGGCGTCCGCGGCGAACGGCTCGTGATCCGCACAGACGAGATTCGTCTGTCACGCCCTGTGCGCCTCCTGCACCCACAGCATCCCCTCTACGTGGTGCCGTGGCCCGACGGCCACTTCCTGATCGGCGCAACCGTGATCGAGAGCGAGGACACAGGCCCCATCACCGTCCGATCCGCGCTTGCGCTGCTCGGCGCGGCCTACACGCTCCACCCAGCCTTCGGCGAAGCTGCCATCGTCGAGGCGGGCGCGGGCTTGCGCCCCGCCTTCCCCGATAACATGCCTCGCGCAAAAATCCTGGACGACGGCCGTCGGATCGTCGTGAACGGCGCCTTCCGCCATGGCTTCCTGCTGGCACCCGTTCTGGCAAGCGCAGTGGCCGGATACCTTGCGGATGCTACGCCGCACGAGTTGCTGATCGGCGCCTGATCCGGCTGCGGCGCAGTCACCGTCTCTCGAATGCCCGCTTTGATCGCATCGGAAAGGGCTCTAAAGTCCAGCCATGTCGAACGAAACCAATTCGCCCCCGCACGCCGGCACCGCCAACACCTTTGGGTTCCGCACCGTTCCCGAAACGGAGCGGCAGGGCCTCGTCAACGCCGTGTTCTCGTCGGTGGCCTCGCGCTACGATCTGATGAACGACCTGATGTCGGGCGGCCTGCATCGGCTCTGGAAAGCCGACTTCGTGGGCATGATCGGCGCGCCAAAGGCCGACCGCGCCTTTCAGTTGCTGGATGTGGCGGGTGGCACCGGCGATATCGCCATCCGCTATGCCGAAGCCTCCGGCCCGAACGCGACGGCGGTGCTGTGCGACATCAGCCCCGAAATGTTGGCGGAAGGCCAAAGGAAGGTCTCGGCGAAAGGCTTCGACAATCGAATCCGGCTCACCCAGGGCAACGCCGAAGCGCTTCCCTTCCCGAGCGGCACTTTCGACGCCTACACCATCGCGTTCGGCATCCGAAACGTCACGCACATCGAGGCGGCGCTCGCGGAGGCGCACCGCGTCCTGAAGATCGGCGGCCGCTTCCTCTGCCTCGAATTCTCCGAGTGCCAGGTGCCCCTTCTCGACCGGATCTACGACTTCCACTCGTTCGAAGTCATCCCGCGCCTCGGCGCGATGACCGCAGGCTCAGCCGACCCCTACCGCTATCTGGTGGAAAGCATCCGCCGCTTCCCGAACCAGGACGCATTCGCCGAAATGATCCGTGGCGCCGGCTTCGAGCGTGTCTCCGTGCGCAACCTCACGGGCGGCATCGCGGCCATCCATTCCGGCTGGAAGATATGAAACTTTGAAGATCTAGATCTAAACCTCGCCGCGGTCGACGCGGCGAGAAAATTCCGTCTGCCCACCGGACGCCAGGATGCGCGCCTGCTCGATCCAGTTCTCGCGCTCGATCCGCCCTTTGAAATCAAGCAACTGACTGATCCGGTCGATGTCCTCGCCGGTCCAGTTCGCAACCTGCTCGTAGCTGATGACGCCGAGCGAATGCAGCTTCTTTTCAATCAGCACGCCGATGCCGCGGATCCGCTTCAGATCGTCCACGTCTCCCGTAACAGGCGTTCCGAAACCGCTTCCCGTTCCACGCAGCGCTTCAGACCGCACCGACCGCAAACCCGCAACGGCATCGCTCCGCGGACCGGAGGCCGTCACGACAGGCTCTGAGCCCTCCGTATCGCCATCCGCTTCGAAAGTTTCGGTGTCGGCAGCGCCTGCATCCGTTTCCGTCGTCTCGGCATAGTCCTCGGATGCGACCGCGGCCACAACCGCGGCAGCGGCGGCCGCCGCCGCACCTGCCGCGGGCGCAGAAATGTTTTCGATTGCGCTCGCAACACCCGAACCGCGCGTGAGGAAGCGGGCTTGCTCGACCCAGTTTTCCCGGCTGATGCGCCCCGGTGCACCGAGAGCGTCCTCGTAAAGGAAGACGTCGTCGTCGGTCCAAGCGGCGATGTCGGTAAGGCGCGTCACGCCATTTGCGCGCAGAACCGCTTCAGACTCGGGATCGATTCCGATAATGCGATGAAGCCGCTCGCCATCGGCCGGCGCGGCAGCCTGCTCGCCACGTTCGTCACCCCGCCAACGCGAATAATCGGTGACCCCAGCGCTCGCGAGCACCTGCGCCTGGCCAACCCAGTTCTCCTGCTCGATGCGCCCCGGAACGACGCCCAGGCTTTGGCTGAAGTGGGTGAGATCCGAAGCCGACCACACGCCAATTTCGGAAAAGCGCGTCACTCCGAGGCGATTGAGCCGCTCTCTCACTCCCGCGTCGATGGAATGAATGCGAGTGAGGTCATCCCCCTCCGCCGCGAGCACGGCAGGCGGCGTGTCCGCGTCGGGAAACAGCGTATCCCCCTCGGAAGCCGACGCCGTCTGTTCGGCCTCCACGCGTTCGTCGTCCTCGTCGTCGAGCCCCCCCGCAGCAGCGGCCGCAGCCGCGAGACCTGCGCCTGCGAGCGCAATTTCCGTGTAACTTGGCTCGTCGGATGCCTCTGAACCGGAGCTCGAGTCCGCAACGGCGATGTCCTCGTCCTGAGCCGCGTCGTCGCGCGCCTCACTCTCGTCCGGTCGCGCCGAGCGCGCGACCTCTGCAAAATCGGACGCATCGACACCCGAAGGCTCTCCAGACGCGATTTCGGTGTACGTGTTGAGATCGACGCCGTCGACATCGACCCTGGCACCCGCAAAAGCGGCGGCGGGCTCCGTGTCGTTTGCCGCGTGTTCGTCCTCTTGCAACGCGAGCCCCCTCGCCGCCGCGGCAGCGGCCGCACCGGCCGCCACTGCGAGCGCCACCTGCGTATAGCTCTGCCCTGCACTCGGCTGCTCATCCGTCTCAGGCGCGGCAGCCGCGACGGGCTCCGGCTGAGGCGACGGTTCGAAAACAGGCTCGGATTGGGGTTCGGCCGCAACGGGCGAAGCAGGCGGATCGACGGGCTCGATCAACGGCGAAACGCGGACGGGCGGTCGTGGTTGCACTTCGACGACAGGCCCAGTGGCCGGTTGGAGCGGCGCGGCCTCGTACCCGCCGGTCAACGCGCGACCGAAGCGGTCGGCATCGCCAGCGTGAACAACCTGCTGAGAAGCCGGGGCCGCAGCGTAACTTGGCGATCCCCCAACGATGGCGGGCTCCGACTGCCGGCCGGCAAAAGCACGGCGGAGAAGGCAAGCGAGCGAGGCGCCGAGCAGAAAGGCCCCCAGCAGCAAGAGGAAAGTCTGCACCAGCAAAATCGTCATACGCCCCAACTCCCTTTCAAAGACCGCGCCGAGAGGCCCGGCTCAGTCTTCGACCCGCCCGCAGCTGATCCACCCCACAACCAGCCCGATGGCGAAAGCCGCCACCAGATACCAGAACAATTGTACGACCAGGTATTCCATCTCACGCTCCCCCGGCTACGGCCCCGTCGAGGGCTCAATCAAGAAACACCCTGAACTCGATCCGCCGGTTCTTGGCCCGGCCCGCCTGCGTGTCGTTGGTGGCGACAGGACGTTCCGCGGCATAGCCGACCGACGTCAGGCGTTCTGCGGGCACACCGGCTGCCACCAGACTGTCGACGACCGCCTGGGCGCGACGCTCCGACAGCGGTTGGTTGCGTTCAGGGATACCCTCGGCGTCGGTATGCCCCTCCACCTCGACGCGCGAGCCCGGACACGAAACGATAATCTCTGCGAGGCGGGCGATCGTGCGTGCGCTCTTGCGGTCGATTGCATCACTCGCCCAGTCGAACAAGATGACGCCCCGCTTTGCGGCATCCGCGAGACGCCTTTCACACGCGCGCGTTTCCTCGGTCGTCTTGCGCGCGGCGCGTTCCGCTTCTTCCCGCGCCTTCTTGGCGGCCGCTGCTTCGGCCTCCTGCCGCGCCTTCTCGGCCGCGGCAGCATCTTCAGCATCGCGACGAGCGGTCTCTGCTGCAGCTGCCGCTTCAGCCGCCCAACGGGCCTGCTCCGCAGCCGCAGCGGCTTCAGCCTCGCGGCGGGCCGTCTCAGCGGCCGCAGCAGTCTCGGCCTCACGGCGCGCTTTTTCGGCCGCGGCCTCCGCGCGCAGTCGATCTGCCTCCTGGGCTAAAGCCTCTAGCCGCGCCCTCTGCTCCGCATCCTCCTGGGCTTTCCGCTGCGCGGCAGCCTGAGCCTCGGCGCGCAGCCTATCGGCCTCTCGACCCAGCGCTTCAAGCCGAGCCTTCTGTTCGGCATCCTCTTGGGGCGGCGCTACGACGGCCCCGTCCGCCTCTGCGTCTCGTTGAGCCTTGAGCGCCGCCTGGGTCGCCTGCTGCGCTCGCCGGGCAGCGGCGGCATCGGCCTCTTGCTTCGCCCGGATCTGTGCATCCGCGTCGGCGGCATCGCGCGCGGCGATGGCCTCCTCACGGGCAGCCTTCGCATCCGCAGCTTTCTGAGCCTGCAACTCCGCAGCCTCGGCATCGCGTTGCGCCTTGAGCGCAGCCTGCGTCGCAGCCTGAGCACGCTGCGCGGCGGCTTCCTGCTCTAGCCGGGCCTTTCGCTCAGCTTCCGCTTCTGCCGCTTCTCGCGCTGCCGCAGCTTCCCTGTCACGCCGCGCTTTGTCCTCGGCTTCGCGGGCAGCAAGCTCCACGGCGGCCGCTTCTTTGGCGCGGAGCGCTTCTGCCTCCTGCCGCGCCGTTAGCTCCTCCGCGTCAGCCTGTGCCTGACGCAAAGCCTCCCGCTCGGCCTCGGCTTGGCGAATCGCATCGACGCCCGCGTTTTCGATGGCCTCAGGCGCAACCCCACGCGCGAGTTCACGCTCGGCGCCCGGACCTACTCCGAACGAAGGGGCAGGCGCACCGGCGAGATCGGTTTTGAGCTGAACGGTGCGAATGCCCCAGACCGCGCGCACGGCGTCGAGCGCGACTTTAGCCTCGCCGTCCTTTTGGGCCCGTCCTGTGATGATGGCGTCGCGTCCGTTGAGACGCACGCTGGCCCAGGATTGGCCAGCCACATTAAGCGCTTCCTCGGCGCGCGCCGTCAGGTCGGTCTCGACGTTGGGGCGCTCACGAAAAAACGTCCCCCAGGTCAGCATGGCGATCGGAATAAGACCCCAAAGCCACCGCGAAGGATTGCACTTCATCCCCCCAAAGCCCCCCAATCAACGCGCGACACAATGCCAAGTCTGCGAAACCTTCGCCACCCCGAACCCGGTCCCCTAATAGTCCTGGCGCAGCGCACTATAGACAAGCATTCCCGTGTTTCCAAGTTGGACCGAGGGATGAAGCGAGCACAAGTAACATGCTCAAACTATTGCGGCGTCGACAGGCCACCAGCTCGAAAATTAATCATACGCTGCCCCGCAATCGGGCGTCTCAGGCGGGAAATGTCGCCACTCGACCTTTTTACCCTTGCGAAGCGGCCTTAACGCGCTCCAATCTGACACTCCGAGGAGAGCCAAAATCTCTCCGGCCATCCAGACCAGCCACAAGGAATTCGAAGCGCATGGCGGTCAGATTTTTGATCGTCGACGATCATCCCCTCTTTCGCGATGCACTCGCCGTCGCGATCCAATCGGCCTATCAGGAGGCCGAGATCGTCGAAGCCTCCTCCATCTCCGCCGCCCGCGAAGCGCTCCAAAACGGAGAGCCGTTCGATCTTCTGCTGCTGGATCTCTCCATGCCGGGCACGCGCGGCTTCGATGGCCTGATCGAGCTGCGCGCCGCGCGCCCGAAGCAACCCATCCTGGTGGTGTCGGCCCACGAGGATCCGCGCATCATCCATGAAGCGATGACGTGCGGCGCAGCAGGTTACATCTCGAAGTCGGTCAAGAAGGCAGACCTTTCGGAAGCGATCCAAGACGTGATGGCCGGGCTCGTCGTGCTGCCCAAAGGCTATGAGCCACCGGCCGCCGATACGGCCTCTCGCGATACGGACCTCGCCGCGCGCGTCGCCTCCCTCACCCGCCAGCAACTGCGCGTGTTGCAGATGGTGCGCCAAGGCAAGCTCAACAAACAGATCGCGCACGAGCTTGGCGTCGGTGAAACGACGGTCAAGGCCCACGTCTCCGAGATCATGCGCAAGCTCAACGTCGTCTCCCGCACGCAAGCGGTGATTGAAGTTGCTCGCCTCGATTACGATGCCATCCTCGCGACAGCAGGCGCGCGCGACGACAAGGATGGCGCGCGTTCTTGATCTCCCAGGCGCGCGACACGTCAACGCGCGCCCGATGAACCGGGAGACTCAACCCAGCAGATGCGTGATGAGCGCCCGAAGCTCGGCAGGCTTCACGGGCTTACGCAAAATTTCGCAACCTGCTGCTCCGACGGCATCCGATACTTCAGATGAATGATCGGCCGTGATCACGACGGCAGGAATGGGCAAGCCCCGCACTTCACGCAGACGCGCGACGGCCGCGAGGCCCGACTGCCCATCGTCGAGGTGAAAATCCGCAAGAACAATGTCGGGCGTGAAGGCGGGCTCTGAGCCGAGCAGCGTCTCGATCTCATCGAGACCGGCAAAGAGACGCGACTCGCATCCCCAGCGATCCAGCAGCGCGCCCATGGCCTGGCGCACGGCGAGATCGTTGTCGATCACGAGCACTTTCAGCGCTCCCAGCCCGTAGATACGCGACGCTGCTTCCTGCCGCGCACCGCCTGTCAGAACACGCGCAACGACGGCGTCGTCCGGCGCGAGCGGCACGGAGACGGAAAAGCGTGTGCCGCGCCCGGGCTCCGAGCAGAGCTCGATCTTATGTCCCAGAGCCTCGATCATGCGCGAAATGATCGCGAGCCCGATCCCGAAGCCGCCGCCGTGCGATCGCTCCCCGGCCGCACCACGCTGAAACTCCTCGAAAATCTTGGACTGCTCGGCAGGCGCGATTCCAGGTCCAGTATCCCAGACGTCGATACGCACCTCCGCCCCGCGCCGACGCGCGGTGAGCAGCACGCGGCCCTCGTCCGTGTATTGCACGGCATTCGCGAGCAGATTTTGCAATATCCGCCGCATCATGAGCGGATCCGAGATCACCGCGGCGTCCGGCGCACGGATCGAGAGCGCAATTCCCTTCTCGCGCGCAATGGGAGCCATATCGAGCAGGACGGATTGCAAGAGATCCTTGATCCCGACAGCTTGTAGAGACGGGCGGAAAGCTCCCGACTCGAGCTTCGAGAGATCAAGGATGGTGCGGAGCAGCTCCTCAATCGTCGAGAGCGAATGATCGACCTGCCCGATCAGGCGCGCGTAGGGAGACACACCACTCTCGGCAAGCGCGGAAAGCGAAAGGCGCGCCGCATGTAGCGGCTGCAGGAGATCGTGCCCAACCGCTGTGAAGAAGCGAGTCTTGAAGCGATTTGCGCGCTCGGCAGCATCGCGCGCCGTGCGCAACGCATCGTTCGTTCGTTCGAGCCGGTCGAGAGCCGCCTTAAGCTCGTCCGTGCGCGCACGCACCTGCGTCTCCAGCCCGATCGCAGTCTGGAACATGGAATAGGCGTTCGCCTGATAATCCATGGACCGCTCGACGCGCTGCATAAGCGCGGCGTTGATTTTTGCAAGTTTGCGGTTTTGCCGCTCAAGTTCGGCGATCGTCCTGTCACGGGCGTCCAAGTCGCGCACATCCGATCCCGATTGGTCTGCCACGGTTTGGTTTGGCTGTGTCACCCGGCACCTCGCCGCGCTCCGAAAGCGACACCCGTCAACGTCTGATTGAGGTGCATCGCGTTGAGCTGCTCGCCGTAAGTATGAAAGCCCACGACGCCATAGCTCCTGTAAAGATCCTCCATCTTCCGGCGGATCTGGCGGTTCTGGGCATCTAGCCGCCTCAGGACGCAATCGAAGCCGAGCACGAGATCGACGCCTCCGAGGCTACGATCCAGATCCGCAAGAGTTCTGGCCGTTGCACTCAACATATCCTCCGGTCGCGCCACCGTGAATACGAGACCTTCGTCTATGGCGCAGAAGAACGACAGACTTCCATCCGGATTCATGTTGCGGATCGAGCGGCAATAATAATCACCGCCGACTTTTACGACCAAAGGATAAGAGGCAAAGCTGAAGGGGCCGAGGTCGTCGAGCATCAACCCAATTGCAGCCGCGTATTCGCGCGCGGCAGGCTCTGCGTTAAGTTCGTGGACCGTACGCGTTTCCGTATCCGCGGCCGTCACAACGAGCTTGATGTCGGTCGGCTCGAAATTCGACGTTTTAAAAATACGGAACGGAAAATCGCTTTCGATCATCATCAGGATCGCCGCACGGTCGAGCAGGCGGCCTTCGTGAATGAGCGACGTCCCATCAAACGAGAGCCCATCGCCCGCCGAACCGCCGATGAGCTGCATGTCGCCGCACGCCCAATGTACGGCCGCGAGCAACGGTTCTTCTGCGTTGGAAAGCCCGTCCACCAGCATGACGCCGAACACACGCTCCGCGATAGGACTATCGATGTTGAGGCCCACTTGCGCCTTGAGGCCACGCACGATCTCGCTCGCCCGCTCGACGCCGAACGCGCCCACATCCTCGATCACGCCGGTGTGGATACGAAAGCCGTCATGCGGAAATGCGATGAGCAGCACCCCGCTTTCCATGAGACCGTCCGGCCCGATGCCTCCGGCCGTCGAGCATCCGCTGATGGCGACGCGCGGAAATGCTTCGCCAAGCGCAGTGGCGAGCCCTGCTGCATCGTAGTCGGCAGAAAAGAACGCAATGATGTGTTGGAAGTCGCCCGACAACGCCGCCTTGAGTTCGGACACGGCCTCGCCGATAGCCGTAGCAGCGGTGCTGGCAACGCCAACCCCACAGGTGGTCTCAGACGTCGATGCGCGCCCCACGCTCGTTCTCCCTTGCACGCTCCTTGACGCAAGTCGCGTTAGAGCGTGATTGTTTTGGTAATCCTTGAGACGGAAGCTGCCACAGGTCCGCCAAGCCGGCAAACGCCGAACGGATCTTGGATAACGGATCAGAGCAAGGGAGGAAAACCATGGACTTGAGAGCCTACCGATTGGCAGGAGCCCTTTTGGCCTCAACGCTGGCCGCCACGGCCCTATCGCCGGCCACGGCGGAGGAGCAACCAGACGGAGAAGCCCTCGTCAACGCACTCAACGGCGTGTTCGGCGACCACAAGCAGCGGGCGAGCCACGCGAAGGGCTATTGCATAACGGGAAGTTTCACGCCTGCCGAGGAGGCGCCCAGCCTCTCTGAAGCTGCGATCTTTTCCGTGCCATCCTCCGTCATCGGCCGCTTCTCGATCGGCGGCGGAAATCCCAAGGCATCGGATGCCGCCAAGGGCGCGCGCGGCCTTGCCCTACGGTTAAGCGCAGGCGACGGCGACAGTGCCGACTTCGTCACGCTCTCTGTCCCGATGTTCTTCGCGCGGACGCCCGCTCAGGTCGTAGGCTTTCTTAAAGCACGCTTCCCGGGAGAAGATGGCAAGCCGAACCCCGACAAGATCAAGGCGTTTGCCGATGCCAACCCCGAGACCACACACCAAGGCGCATGGATTGCTAGCCATCCCGTGCCCGCCAGTTACGCGAGCACGAATTACTGGGCGATCCACGCCTATACACTGACCAATGCGGACGACACGGCCACGACCGTCAAACTCAAGTTCATACCCAAAGACGGCGAAGTGGGGCTCACCGACGAGGAGGCCGCCGGCAAATCCGCAGACTTCTACAGCGAGGAGCTGAAATCGCGGCTCGCCAACGCCCCGGCCGAGTTCGAGCTGGTGGCCATCATCGGCGAGGAGAGCGACCCGACTGACGATCCGACCGCACGTTGGCCGGAGGAGGAGCGCCAGTCTGTGCCACTCGGCACGCTGGAGATCGGCGCACTCGAAGACGAAGCAACGTGCGACGCAACGATGTTCGATCCGACGAACCTGCCCAAGGGCATCGCGGGGCCGGACAAGGATCAGATCTTCCCGGCGAGAACTCCGGCCTACGCCGTATCGTTCTCGAAACGCGCCAACTGATCGCCGAAGCCGTCCGCTATTCCGCGCCGAAGCCGAAATTGGAGTAAACCAGCTCCAGTTTCGGATCGCGCGCGATGCTGGCAGGCGTCACCACAGTCTGTTCGAGGATCAGCTCGTAGCAAGCGTCGAAGGTTCGAGCACCCTGCGCCTTGCACAACGGATGTGATTTCCAGCGCTGCTGAATCAGCTTGCGTGCGGCGGGTGTCCGGATGTTGAGATCGCCCATCCGCTCCACCCTCCCGACGTCGATATCCGGCCCTTCCTTGAACGCGGCATAGACCAGCTCGCTACAATAGATCTGATCGCGCGTTTCATAGAAATAGTGATCGTACGGACGGCCCAGGTAATAGCGGGCACGTTCGAGCGCTTGCTTCGCGTCGCCTTCATCGAGATCGCGGACACGCTTCACGGTCACGCGCCCGCCGCTTCCATTCCCGATCCATTTGTCGAGCGGTACGACGCGCACCGGCCCGACGGCCTCGATCACCTGCGCACGCCCTTTCTTGTCGATCTCGACGATCCCCATGTGCGTGTATTCAGTGCCGGACGCCAGCATGATCGCCTGCTGGGCCGCATTTGTCGTGTTCTGGAACACGATGTCGCCGTTTTGAAGCGGCGGCAGCTCGGCATCCGCCGTGGCCGCGAAAAGACCGAGCCCGAACAACGGCGCAAGCGCCAGGAGAGCGAGAATTTTCTTCATGTCGGGATGCCGTGGCCTCCAGGCAGGGTTGAGCGGATCCGCAATGCGGCGCAGCACCCCAACACCTAGAATGCCCGAGCCCGATGCTCAACAGCCGGATGAAGGCAGTGTGGCCCCATCCACGCCTATTGGCCAGCTAACCAGACGGCGCCCCACGCCGCCTCAATCCTCGCGGACACCCTCGTGGATGCGCCGTGCAAGCCACAATGCCGGGAAAATCCCGAACACGGACCCGATCAGCCCCACAATGACCAAGCCCTGCACGCCATAGGGCGCCATGGCTGGAATAGCGAGTGCAATGAAGGCCGAGTTGATGGCAAAAGCAGGCCCCATGAGCGCAAAACAGAACGCGAGAAGCCCGCGCGGAACAGGAGGCGTCTCTGCACTGCCGGAAACGTTAGCGTGACGGTTCGACATCCTCACCTCCCAGAGCCGAACAGATAGAGCGCAAAGGCTGCTGCTAGAAACAATCCGATCGCGAGATCGAAAACGCGCATCCAAAATCGCGAACCCGAAAGCCCGAGATAACGCGCCAAAATCACCCGCGCCTTGAGGCCGGCCAGCAACAAAACGCCTCCAGCCATCCAAGCCGATCCGTGCGTACCGTTCGAGGCGATGAGAACGGTTCCATAGCTCAAGAGCAACAACGCCAGCCAAGCATGTACCAGATCGCGCGTCGGCATAGCCTCACCTCAGCACGTAGATGATCGGAAAGAGCAGCACCCAGACGAGATCGACGAGATGCCAGAAGGCCACCGCCGCTTCCATATTGCGAACGCTGTCCACCCAGGCAACGATGGCAAGGAGCACAACGCCCGCTACGACATGCAGCGCATGAAAGCCGGTGATGAGATAATAGAACATGAAAAACGGGCTCGTATCGATCCCGATCCCGAGCGACGCTTTGCTCGCATACTCGAACCCTTTGATGACGAGAAACGCGATACCGAGCCCGGCCGCGATGAAAAGCCAGCGGCGCGCCACGTCACGGGCACCGGCTTCTCTCGCACGCACGGCCGCCGCCGCACAAAGCCCGCTCGTCACGAGCACTAGCGTGTTAACAGCCGCCGCGGTCTGGTCGAGCAGGGCCTGACTGGCAGCAAATCCCGCAGGATCGCTCGCGCGCACGGCAAGAAAAGCCATGAGCGCCGCGCCGAATACGAGGATCTCGCTCGCAATCAGCACCCACATCATGAGTTCGCCCGGAAGCTCCGAGAGAACATCGGAGTTGGCCCTTTGGGTCCCCGTGCGTGTCGCGTGGTTCATCCGCTGACCAAGTGGCGATAGAGGTGCGGCAACGCGGCGACAAGTTTCTCCGGGTCCGGGATCACCACATATCCGCCCTTGCCGAAAATCCGGCTGAAGGTCGCCTGCGATTTGGTATCGATGGTGACCCCGAACACCGACTGGCCCCGCCGCCGTGCCTCCCGCACCGCCATGTGCGTGTCTTCTATTCCGTATCGGCCTTCGTAATGATCTGTGTCGTTCGGCTTTCCGTCTGTGAGCACAAGCAGCAAGCGCCGCTGCCGCGGGCGCTCGGCAAGCTGAGCCGACACATGCCGGATGGCCGTGCCGAGCCGCGTGTAATGTCCCGGCCGAAGACCGGCGATGCGCGCTTCGATGGCAGAACTCATCGGCTCATCGAAACTCTTGTAGCTGTGAAGGAATACACGCTCTCGCCGCAATGAGGAGAACGTGTCGATGGCCGTGTCGTCGCCGCACGCATCGAGCCCCCACGCCAACGCGATCAGCGCTTCTCGCGCGATGTCGATGACCTGCCGCCCAGCCACATAGGCTTCCGTCGAGCGCGACGCATCGAGCAGAATTGAGACGGCAAGATCGCGTTCCTGAGTGCGCGTCGCGAGATAGACGCGGTCGGAATGCTCACCCGTCGTCACGAGGTCGACACGCGCTTCCACCGCGGCCTCGATATCGATGTCGTGCCCTTCGACCTGGCGCGTAAGCTGAACGCGCTTCGGCCGCAATGTCTCGAACTGCCGACGAACGCTGCGAATCCGCCGCCGCGAGCGCGCGTCGTCGAGCGTCTCAACCGCCTCACCCTCCCGCGCAGGCGGCGGTGTCGCCTTGCCCGCGAGCACGCGGCAATAGTTCGGCAGGTAGGTCTTCCGTCTATGGTCCCACTCCGGATAGACGTGCTGACCCGCAAGCTGCTCGAACTCGACGTCTTCCGGCGAAAGATCGAGGTGCAGCCTCAAGCGCGTCCGCGCACGCTGCGGGACATTGGCAAGACCGATCTCGTCCTGGTCGTCCGTCGCCTTGCGCGCATTCTCTTCGTCGTCATCGTCGATGCGGCGATTGATGTTGAGAAGCTCGGCCCACGAAAGAATAGCCTCGAACTTGTGCAGGATGAGGCTGTCCTTGCGCGTTGCCTGATCCGACGGCTTCCGCGTCCCTTTGAACGTGCCGGGCTCGGCGTTAGGAGGCGTGTCGCCCTCCTCGTGCGGACCGTCCTCGCGAACGGGTTGTACCCGCTGGGCCAACGGCCGCAGATCGGGCCAAAGCTGCACGGGAAGAAAGGGCTTGTATCCTCTAGGTGCCACGAAAGCGGAAAGATCCTCCGCCTGGCTGCGCACAGCGGCCGAAATCGTCGCGGCTAGAGCGTTCTTTGGGGGCCCAGCGCCGAGCAGATGCAGAATAGCCAACTCGACCGCAGTCTCGACCTCGGGTAGACGCCGTTCCGGCCGGCACGAGCGGATCTCGATAGCAAGTGCCGCATAGGCACGCTTGAGGCCCGGGCATTCCCCAAGCGTATCGCGTGTCATCCGCTGCGCGGCCTGCAGCGCACGGATATCGGCCCGAAACGGATCGGATTCCGCTGTCGGACAATGCGAAAACACGGTCGAAGCCGCGAGCCAAACATAGAGGGCGATGTTGGCCTCACGCTCGGCAAAGACCGCAATGCGCTCGGGAAGACGCAGCGTTTCTCCGTCGAAGCTCGTGACGGCAAGCCGCTCGGCGCCCTGCCCCATCGCGCGTCGCCACGACAGGCGATGCGGGGAGACCTCCGGCTTAGCGACCTTGATCTCAACGTCGCGCGCGCCGCCGAGACCCCGAAACAGAACGCCGAGCCGTCCGCGAGTCTCCTCGAGCGTCACCGCTGCATCTTCGAACGCACCCGGAGCGTCGAGCGTCTGGACAAACGAATGCCACAGCTTGCCGACGCTTTCCTCCGGCTCCCAAGGCTCGAAGTCGACTGCGGCCATCGCGACACGCTTACCCGTAGACCGTTGCGACGAGATCGCGGAGGCCCTGCTTGATATCCGCATCATCGCTAAGCGGCTCGATGAGGGCCGCCTCCACCGCGCGCGGAATGGGCATTCCACCTTGGATGAGGCTCGCGCAATAGACGACGAGGCGCGTCGAGACGCCCTCCTCCAGGTCCTGCCCCTTAAGCGCCCGGAGCTTTCCGGCCAATCGCACGAGGGGCGCAACACGCTCCTTCCCAAGACCGCTTTCGGACACGACGATCTCGACTTCCTGCTCGGCTGCCGGAAAGTCGAAGTCGACCGCAAGGAACCGCTGGCGGGTCGAGGGCTTGAGCGACTTCAGAATGTTCTGGTAGCCGGGGTTGTAAGAGGCGACGAGCATGAACTGCGGCCCGGCCTCGAGCACTTCGCCGGTCCGCTCGATGGGCAGCATCCGCCGGTCGTCTGTCAGCGGATGCAGCACGACGGCAACGTCTTTGCGTGCTTCCACCACCTCGTCGAGATAGCAGATCGCGCCTTCGCGCACAGCGCGCGTCAAAGGGCCATCGACCCATTCGGTCTCACCGCCCTTGAGCAGAAAGCGACCGATGAGATCGGCGGCGGAAAGGTCGTCATGACAGGCCACCGTATAGAGCGGCCGGCCGAGGCTCGCAGCCATGTGAGCGACGAAACGGGTTTTGCCGCACCCCGTAGGTCCTTTGAGAAGCAGCGGCATCTGCTTGTGATAGGCCGCGCGAAAGATCTCGCACTCGTCTCCTTGCGGGAGATAGAAGGGGACCGAAGTCCCCTCCTCCGACAGTTGAACAGCCTGCATCGCGATTTACTCCGCTGCCGAGAGCTGCTGCTTTGCAAGCGGGCCGGGCTCGATGACCTCGCGGCGCGGCAGCAGGATTGCGACTACAAAGAGGATGGCACCCAAAACCACAGCCACGCCCGCTCCGAAGCGCATGTAGTGGAACAGCATGATCTGATCCTGCACTTCCATGTAGTACTGGCCCATGACGCGCTGAAGATGCGTCTGGATCGTACCGGCGAAGGTCAGGACGAAGGTCATGAAGCACATGCCGCCCGCCATCAGCCAGAAGCTCACCATGTTGAGCACCTGGTTGTAAGGATCGCGGTTCCGCAGCATCGGGAAGGCATAGGTGAAGATGGCAAGGTTGAGCGCAACGTAAGCGCCGAAGAATGCCAGATGCCCATGCGCCGCCGTGATCTGCGTGCCGTGCGTGTAGAAGTTCACACCGTGCAGCGTATGTAGGAATCCCCACACACCGGCACCGAAGAACGCGAGCACAGCGCAACCGAGAGACCACAAGAGCGCAGCCTTGTTCGGATGCTCACGCCGCCCCTTCCACACCATGACGAAGGCGAACACCACCATCAGGAAGAACGGAACGACCTCGAACGACGAGAAGATCGATCCGATCCACTGCCAGTAAGCCGGCGCGCCGATCCAGTAATAGTGGTGGCCCGTGCCGAGAATGCCCGAGAACAGCGCCGTACCGACGATGACATAAAGCCACTTCTCGACGATCTCCCGGTCCACACCGGTGAGCTTCAGCATGAGATAGGCGAGAATAGACGCCATGATCAGCTCCCACACGCCCTCGACCCAGAGATGCACGACGTACCACCAGTACATCTTATCGAGGCTCAGGTTGTGCGGGTTGTAGAAGGCGAAGAGGAAGAGCAGCGCCAGACCCCAAAGGCCGATGATCAGCACGCTCGAAATCGCCGTCTTCTTTCCGGAGAGCACCGTCATCGAGATGTTGTAGAGGAACATCAGCGCGGCCACGACGATACCGATTTTAACCCAGAGCGGCTGCTCCAGGAACTCGCGGCCGTCTTTGCCGAGAAGGATGTTGTCGTGGAACAGATCGAACACGTAGGTGACCACTGCACCAAGCGTACCGATCAGCAGGATCGCGAGCTGCCAGTAGGCAATCTTCGGTGAATAAATCTCACGCTCGGATTCTTCCGGAATGATGAAGTAGGCTGCACCGAAGAAGCCGAGCAAAAGCCATACGATCAGGGCGTTCGTGTGCAACATGCGAACGATATTGAACGGCAGGATCTCCGACAGCGTGTTCGGCGAAATGTAAATCCACCCGGCCAGCAGTCCACCCGAGACCTGCACGACAAACAGTGCGATGGCCGCGAGAAAGTAAGCGTAGGCGATCTTCTGTGTTTGATATTTCATCGTCGTATTCTCCGTGCGTCCGCGGTCAGCCGGCGTCGTTCGGGGGCCAGCCCTGTCTGTCGGTTCTGTCTGCCCAGATCAGAAAATCCGAGAGCGCCCGAATGTCTTCGTCGGAGAGGTGGAAACGCGGCATCTGCCGTCGGCCCGGGATGCCCGTAGGCTGCGCTTCCATCCATCCCTTGAGGGCCTGGAAGGCGTCATCGGGAGAATCGAGCACGCCCCAGCGCGTCATAACGTTGCCGACTTCAGGGGCGAAATAAGCACCCTCGCCGTGAAGCGTATGGCAGTTGATGCAGGCGTTGATCTCCCACACGCGTTTACCGCGCGCGACGGAGTCCGTCAGCGGCGTCGATGCCGTTGATTTGGTTACGATGTAGTAGTGACTGTGGGCCGTCAGACCCACGAAGATCAAAATAAAGAAGAGAGACCCGCCATAGAAGATGTTGCGGGCCATAGTTTTCGTCATAACTTCGCGCATGTCTGCGTGCCTCCCACCGAGGGACATGGATGACGAACTTTGGCGTCAACCTGCACGAGCACTCTTGCTTTTCGTCAAGAGTGCGGGGGATTTCCCCCCCATCGCAGAGTTCCGGGTAGAGACAAATTGTCAGCGGGACGCCAGCTTCATATGCACGCGCGGCGTCGTTAGGATCGGCGCATAAACGAGCGCGAAGAGAAGGAATGAGGCCGCCCACGCAAGCCCCGCCGCCAAAAGCATCGGCGAATAGGACTGGGCCGGAAGCAGCGGCGCGATCACACGCAGCAATGCGGCGAGCGTGACGAGATGATAGGTCGCAACGATCGCCCGCGGCGCGACGAGCCGGCGCCCCGTATGACCCAGTGAGGCCCGGCTCATCACGGCCAGGATCATCGTCCCGATGGCACCCGTTCCGAAGGCGTGCGAGACGACGGCAGGTGGAATCTCGTTCGTGAACGCCGAGAGTGCAGCCAGCAGGAGGCCGATCACGATCCACGCATAGCCGAGATGGAGCACCCAGACGATGGGTTCGGCGTGCGTCGCAAAACCCCGCCAGAGCACGAGCCGCCCACCGTTCGCAATGGCCGCAACCAATGCCGCAGTTCCGACCAACACCCAGCCGGCAGCGAGAGTATCGAAAAGAACGAAGACGACCAGAGAGACGAGCGCCGTCATATCCAGCCAACGAATGCGGCGCGGCATCGGCACGGGCGGCCGCTGCCCATTCAGCCAATTGTGGGTGAAAGCGGGAATGATGCGTCCGCCGATAACGGCAATCATCACGATGACGATCAGCATGGCAGCTCGAATAGCGGCCATGGGATCGACGTCCAAATAGCCCGCGTTGCCAAGGTGCGAAACGATGTTGCAGATCATCATTGCAACGATCATGGCGAGGAAGACCAGATTGCGCGCCGCCGGACGGGTGAACAGTTGGAGCGCGGCGAAACCGCCGAGGAGCGGCAGAAAAGCGCCATCCGCGATCATCACCAGCGGATAGGGAACGACAGCCGAAAGCCCCATCGCGACGCGACCCAATAGCCAGACGGCGAAAAGCACGACGAGCGGGAACCCGGAAAGCGGAAGCGCGCCCGTCCAATTCGGCACAGCCGTCAGCAGAAACCCACCGATCGCCGCAGTGGCAAATCCGAAAACGATCTCATGTGCATGCCACGCGAATGGCGATCCCGCGACAAGAAGCCAGCCTTGCGGCCAACCGAGTGCGACAGATGCGATCCAGCCGAGCCAGAGCAGCATGGCAAGCACCGCATAAACGGCGGCACCGAGAAAAAACGGCCTGAACCCGTAGGAAAAGAATGCATCGAAGCTTGGCCGCTCCGCAGGTGGCGGCAAGCTGGAGGTGGGATATCGGACGGAGGATGCCATGATCTGTTCGCGCATATGCCGCCGCCCGACGGGCAGCCCATCGTGCGTCTCCCTGCTCTCGCGGGTCCAATATGTCGCACTGTAGATGTTGCCTGAGCGGCGGCGCTTAACCGCGGTCAACCCGGATGCATGGCACGCAATCGCGCACCCTCAGAACCCTTCTTCTCCGCGATCGCTCGACTCGACGAACTTCGCGAGCAGCGCCACGTCCACGATCGACACCTGCTCGCGGTCGACGCTGACGCCGAGCGGACGTAGCTTCGCAAGCGCCCGCGACAGACTTTCGGGCTTCATGCCGAGGCGGTTGGCGAGCAGTGCCTTCTCGTATGGAAGCTCGATCGCAGCCCCGCCTTCGCGCACCGGCGAAAGGCGCACCAGGAACTCCGCCACCCGCTGCGGCGCCGAGAGCAGCTTGATGTGCTCGATCTGCTCGACCAGCGCCTTCAGATGATAGGACGCAGACGCCAGCATCGAGAGCGCGAGCTCCGGCTGATCGAGAATGCGCTGTCGCAGCCGCTGCCCGTCGACGCGCACGAGACGCGCATCCGTCACCACTTCTGCGCTCACCGGATAGCGCCCGCCGAGAAACATGGCAGCCTCCGCGAACGTCTCTCCGCGCCGGTAGACGCCGACGACGGCTTCGTTGCCGTCGGGCGTCACGCGGTAAAGCTTCACCCAGCCCCCGAGCACGACGAAGAAGGCGTCCGCCGCCTCGCCCTGCTGGAAGAGCGTGTGCCCCTTCTGGTAGACGCTGATGGGCTGGTTGCCGACGAGCGATTGCGCAACGTCCTGTGACACGGCACCGAGAAGAGGCGTCGAACGCACGATCCGCCAGTCTGAAGCATCCATTGTCGTCGTGTCCGGAGAGGCAGGGGTGCGATCCGCTGGCGGAAGCGCACGGGAAAAACCGCGAGACGACATCAATAGCCCGCGCTTGACCGCGGTCAAGGGGCCCGGGCCGAGAACCGCGAGCCCATTGAAGCGAACGGTCGGCCTTGACCTCGCTCAAGATCGTAAAGGCCACCGCGCCGCATATTAAATTGCACCAAACATCGGATCGACCGATAGAACGCGCGCGCCGGACAACGCCGCATTTGTCGATCCTGAGCCTAACCAGGCGGAGGATTGCCGATCAATGCGCGAAGATACGTTTCTGCGCTCCCCCGCGCTCGACGCAGACCCGCTTTTTCCGATACGACCTTTCCCGGCCAAAAACGGGCGCTTGGAACGGGTTTCGTCTCTCGCAACCGCTGGTCTCCTCGCCGCGATGGCGGTGAGCGGCGCCTTGTCTGCGGCGCCGGACCAAGAGAGTACCAGACAGGCCCAGACCCAAGGATCGGCACTGTCGTCCGCGCCCCAGGCCAGCGGCCAGACCGAGCACGAAACATTGATCGCGGGCTACCTCGCACAACCATTTTATCATCGCAGCGACGTTCACCTGACGCGTCCGCATCCCGATGATACCGATCTGTTGGCGAAAGGCTTGGGCTGGGATGGCGATGCGCTCAAGTTTCCCATCGACGGCGGCGTGCGCGCCGTCACAGGCCCGCATACCTTCGGGTTCATGATCGATTTTCTTCACAACAAAGCCGTCTCTCGTCTGGGCAGAGGCGCGCACGGCCGCCGCATTCCGAACCCCGTGATCGATGAAGTCGACCTCGAAGGAACGATCAAAGGCAATCCGGCACCGTCCCGCGCGAAGCTAACCGACGTATTCACGCGTCTCGAGTTCACGCACGGACACAACGTTCTGCTGTTCACGCCGATCATGCGGTTAGCCGCCGTCACACCCCAGATCCGGCCGTATGTCGGGATCGGTGGAGGCTTCGCACTCCCCCACGTCGAGGTGTGGTTCCCCGGAGAGGAAGAAAGCCGCCGGACGAACGAATACCAGTTTGCAGGCCCCGCCGCACAACTGCTCGCCGGCATAGAATTCCGCACGGGCAACATGTCCTACTTCGTCGAGTACAAGTTCACGTGGGCACACATTTCGGCGACGCTCTCCGAAACCCAGTCCTGGCGCAATTTCGACATGCCAGGCGATCTGCTGCGGCAACTGGGTCGGTGGTGGCGTGGCGAAACGGATAAGCTCGGAGGCGTCCGGACAACGCTGGCGGCGCACCAGGTCGTTGGCGGCGCGGGCTATTGGCTGAAGCGGGCACCCGCAACCCCGGCACCCTGACGCGAAAGGACACTCGCCCGTTGCTCAATCGTGAGACAAACCTGTCCACGCGGTCGCCTGCGCTGAAATATCGAGCCGCAATAGATCGATGGCGCGCCGGGCAATCTGTTCGATAACGTCATCTACCGAGGCAGGCGCCAGATAGAAGGCGGGTACTGCAGGCGCGACGATGGCGCCATACTCCGTCACCGCCGCCATCGCGCGCAGATGACCGAGATGGAGCGGGCTCTCCCGCACCACGAGCACGAGCCTGCGTCGTTCTTTCAGATGCACATCGGCCGCACGCGTGAGCAACGTGTCGGAAAGCCCGGCCGCGATCGCAGACGTCGTCCGCATTGAGCACGGCGCAATGATCATGCCGGCTGTCTCGAACGAGCCGCTCGCAAGGACGGCACCGATGTTGCCGACCGCATGACGATGCGCCGCCAGCGCTTCGAGTGCACCGAGCGCATTCCGCCCAACTTCATAGGCAAGTGTCCTCTCAGCGGCTTGCGAGACGACGAGATGCAGTTCCACATCCGGTTTGGCGGCAAGAAGCGCTGCAATGCTGAGAGCGATACCGGCGCCCGATGCGCCACTGACACCGAGAACGACGCGCTTGGGCGTGGTCATTGGCGCGCTCCTGGCATCACATCCCCAAGCCCCAGCGCCGGCCACATCGCATCCACGCGCGCAACGACTTCGGGAGCCATGGCAAGGACGCGGCCCCATTCGCGATCCGTCTCGGTTCCGATCTTCGTCGTCGCATCGATTCCAAGCTTCCCGCCAAGCCCGGATATGGGCGACGCGAAGTCCAGATAGTCGATCGGTGTGCGATCGATCGTCATTAGATCCCGCGACGGATCCATGCGCGTCGAGAGCGCCCAGGCAATGTCGTCCCAGCGCCTCACATCGATGTCGTCGTCGACGACGATAATGATCTTTGTGTAGGAAAACTGCATCAAGAGCCCCCACAGCGCCATCATCACGCGCCGCGCCTGGCCCGGATAACGCTTCCGGATCGAAACGACGGCCATGCGATAAGAGCACGCCTCGGGCGGCAACCAGCAATCGACCACCTCCGGGATTTCACGCCTCAAGATCGGGGTGAATAGCGTATTGAGCACTTCGCCAATCACGGACGGCTCATCGGGCGGGCGGCCCGTATACGTCGACAGATAAATGGGATCGTTGCGCGTGGTGATGGCCGTGACGCGAAACAATGGAAACCGCTCCACCGCGTTGTAGTACCCTGTGTGATCTCCAAACGGCCCTTCCGGCGCCATCTCGTGAGCCGACACAACCCCTTCGATCACGATCTCCGCATCCGCAGGAACCATCATCGGCACGCTCACGCACCGTGCGAGCCTCGGCCGTTCCCCGCGGAGAAGACCCGAAAAGCGCAGTTCCGAAAGGTTTTCCGGCAGCGGCAGCACGGCGGAAAGAATGGTCGCGGGATCTGCACCGATCACGACCGCGACAGGCATGTCGCGCCCTTGATCGATCCATGCCCGATGATGCGCGGCCCCGCCGCGATGAGCGAGCCACCTCATGATGGCGCGGTCGCGGCCCAGCACCTGCATGCGATAGACACCCATATTGTAGCGGGCAACGGCATCGTCATCCGGCGGGCGCGTCAGGACAAGCGGCCAAGTCATGAGCGGGGCGGGCTCACCCGACCAGCACGTCTGCACCGGCAGCCTGTCGAGCGCAATCTCCGCGCCGGTAAACACCCGCTGCTGCACGGCAGGATGTTTTACGTAGGCGGGCGCCATGGAGAGTGCCGCCCTGATCAACGGCCAGCGCTCCAGCGCATCGCGGATGCCATTGATCGGCTCGGGCTCCCGCAGCGCGGCGAGCAGCGCACCAAGCTCCGAGATCCGCTCATGGTCAATGCCGAATCCTGAGGCGACGCGTGCGCCCGTTCCAAACAAATTGGTGAGGACAGGGATAGGCGATGGCGTCCCGTCGCCGTGCATCGGGCGCTCGAACAGCAAGACCGGCCCGCCCTCCGCAAGAACGCGCCTGTGCACTTCCGTCATCTCATGCACGATGGAAACCGGCTCTCGCACGCGTGTGATCAAGCCGCCCGCATCGAGGTGACGAAGAAAGGCGCGAAGGTCGCGAAATGTCGGTAGATCCCGCATGCATCATGCACTAAGCGCCAGCGCGTCGGAACAACTTAACCTCGGTCAAGATCCGCATTTACGACACAGCTAGACTCCAGAACGCTTGTCGCGCTGGTCTCGACGAGATCGCAAACCGGGGGACGCCTGAGGAGGCGGGTTTCTCTTGGATGTTCGGAAGAACCGCGCCCCGCGCGACAAGCACCCGTCAGCAAGCCGACATCGCATACCGAGCATCACGCGTATTTGCGGGCCGGATGTCCAAGCTCCATAACGGCGGAAAAGAGGAAGCCATGGCATCGGCTGCATCACAACGGATTGTCCGCGTCCCCAGCGCAGTCGCACGCCTTCTCGACCCGTTGCCGGTTGCTCCTTTGGAAATCGCCCTCAGACATTTGCTCGCAGGAATTCTCGCCCGCCATCCCACGCTCGTCGACAGGATCGCCGCCGACAAGCCCCGTCGCATCACCATCGCTCCGAGCGACTTGCCGTTTGTCATTGTCTTGCAAACGGGTAACGCAAGCATCGCGCTGAAGATCGAGCGAGCACGCAATCACGCCTCGGTCGATGCCACGATTTCCGGCCCGCTGTTCGCGCTTATGGGGCTCGTGGACGGCGCATTCGACGGCGACGCGCTTTTCTTCTCCCGCGACCTTTCGATCGAGGGAGACATGGAGGCGGTCCTGGCGTTGCGTAACGCCATCGACGATGCCGACATCGACCTCTTCAGCGAAGCGGCCGCATCGATGGGACGGCCTGTCGTGCCGGTCGCACACGCCGGCCGCCGCATCGCGGCAGCGCTTGCCCGCATCATGGGGCAGAGCGCAACGGATCGCAGGGAGGAAGCGCTGTGACGGCGACGAAAAGAAAACCTCTCGAACTCGTCTGTCCTGCCGGAACACCATCTGCCCTGCGCACTGCCGTCGAAGCTGGCGCCGACGCCGTCTACTGCGGCTTCCGTGACGAGACCAACGCCCGGAACTTTCCCGGCCTCAATTTCAGTCGCGAGGAGATGGCAGCCGCCATCACTTATGCGCGGGATCACGGCGCAAAGCTCCTCGTCGCCATCAACACTTATGCACGCGCAGGCGATCCCGGCCCATGGCACCAAGCCATCGACGATGCCGCAACGCTCGGCGCACATGCCGTGATCCTAGCCGACCTCGGGCTTTTACATTACGCAGCAAAGCGCCATGCAAATCTGAGGCTCCATCTTTCGGTGCAAGCCGCAGCGGCAAGCGCGGATGCCATAAATTTCTACGTAGAGACGTTCGGCGTAAAGCGCGCCGTCTTGCCTCGCGTCCTCACCATCGATGAGATCGCCGCCGTAACGCGTCACGCACGCTGCGAGACTGAGACGTTCGCGTTCGGCGGTCTTTGCGTGATGACCGAGGGACGATGCTCGCTGTCGTCTTACGCAACCGGAAAGTCTCCCAACATGAACGGCGTCTGCTCACCAGCAAGCCATGTGAGTTATCGAAACGACGATGGAACTCTCGTATCGCGGCTCGGAGACTTCACCATCGACCGGTCCGCTCCGGATCAACCGGTCGGCTATCCGACGCTGTGCAAGGGACGTTTCAAGACGACAATCGGAGAAGGGCATCTCTTCGAGGAGCCGGTGAGCCTCGATGTGAGAACGCTCCTGCCCTCACTCGCTGCGGCCGGCGTGACGGCGATCAAGATCGAAGGCCGGCAGCGTAGCCGCGCCTACATCAAGGCCGTCGTCAGCGCGTTCCGCCGGTCGGTGGACGCCCTTGCAACAACGGGCCCGCTGCCTCTGGACTCGCTTGCCCCCCTCACGGAAGGGCAGAACGTCACCGGCGGCGCTTACGAGAAGACGTGGCGATGAGCGACACGCTGCACATGTCTCTGACGCTCGGCCCGGTCCTCTTCAACTGGCCCGCCGATCAGTGGAGTGACTTCTACGCACGGATTGCCGACGAAGCGCCGGTCGATACCGTTTGCGTGGGAGAGGTCGTGTGCTCGAAGCGCCAGCCGTTTTTCTCCGACGTACTGCCCGAGGTGATCGAGCGCCTCGAGCGCGGGGGAAAAACTGTGGTCCTAAGCTCCCTCGCGTTACCCACGCTGCAGCGAGAACTCCGCTATGGCGCGACGCTCGCGGAAGCGTCGCAGATGGTAGAAGCCAACGACGTCTCCATCCTTCCTCACCTCGTCGGGCGGCCTCACGCTATCGGGCCCCTCATTAACGTCTACAACGAGGCAGCCGCTCGGTTTCTTGTCGAAAGGGGTGCCTCCCGCATTGCCCTGCCGCCCGAGCTTCCCACGACGTCGATCGCGGCCATCGCCGCGGCCGTGCCGCAGGCCACTGTGGAGGTGTGGGCATTCGGACGGGTGCCGCTCGCCATCTCAGCCCGCTGCTATCACGCGCGCTTGCATGGACGGACCAAGGATTCTTGCCAGTTCGTCTGCGAGAAAGACCTCGACGGGCTTCCCGTCGACACAACGGATGGCGAACAATTTCTCGCAATCAACGGCGTGCAGACGCTCTCGCAATCGTATTGCAACCTCATCGTCGACGCACCTCTCCTGGCGGATACGGGCGTCAAGGCCCTACGCCTCTCGCCGCACACCTGTGACATGGTTGCGGTATCCAACATCTTCCGTGACACGCTCGACGGAACACGTGAGCCCGCGCACGCCATGAGGACCCTGCGTACGCTTGCACCCGACGCCGTATTCTCGAACGGCTTCGTACACGGCACGAATGGAGCGATCTATGTCATCGGATGAGGGCCGCGGCACATCGATGCTGCCCGCCGTGACTGTCGTCGGCGCCGGAATTGTCGGCTTGTGGCAAGCTTATATGCTGGCCTTTCGCGGCCATGACGTCCATCTCGTAGAACAGTCCCAGACCTTGTTCAGGCGCTCGGCCAGCGCTTCCGCCGGCGCGATGCTGGCTCCGTTTTGCGAGCGAGCGACGGCTCCTGCGCTCATTCAAGATCTGGGTCTGCGCGCGCTCGATATCTGGCGCGATACGTTTCCAGGCGTCGTCAGCAACGGCACGCTCGTGCTGGCGCATCCGAACGAGTACAGCGAGTTGGTTCGCTTCTCGCGCCTGACGGAGGGATACCGGCCCGTCAACAGCGAGGAGCTAGCGAAGCTAGAACCCGATCTCGCAGACCGCTTCAACGCAGGCCTCTTCTATGCGGAGGAGGCTCACGTCGAGCCCACCGCTGCAGCCGCACATCTCCTTCGAACAATCCGTCGCCTCGGTGGCCGCGTGACTTTCGGACACACCTGGTCCGATGACGACGCCGACTATGTGATCGACTGCCGCGGCATGGACGCAAGCCACGACATCGCATCACTTCGCGGTGTTCGGGGCGAACGCATCGTTGTGCAGACGCCAAACGTAGCCTTGACGCGGCCTATCCGATTGCTCCACCCCCACGCGCCCCTCTATCTCGTTCCGTGGGACATGGGCACGTACATGATTGGCGCAACCGTGATCGAGAGCGAAGAGCAGGGACCGATTACGTTGCGCTCGGCGATGGACCTGCTCGCCTCGGTCCTCGCACTCCATCCCGGATTCGGAGACGCACGTATCGTCGCCCTCGACGCAGGCGTTCGCCCCGCATTCCCCGACAACGTACCGCGCATCGTGACGAACGGGCGCCACATCAGCGTAAACGGACTCTATCGCCACGGATTTCTTCTCGCGCCTGCTTTGGCAGAGCTCGTTGCCGATCATCTCGCCGGCGAGGCCGCCCAGAGCCCACTCGTTTTTGCGGAATGAGGTGGCGTCGCTGAGTGACGCGGCCCCCGTCATATTCCCGAGGCAAAGTCTCTCAGGATGCGCCGGATTCGCGCCGGGCCGCCGTCCGCGAATGCCCGATGGACCTGAACTAAAGACGCACCCGCAGCAAGGCGCGTCCTCACGTCGTCCGCCGTTCTCACGCCACCGACTGAAATCACAGCACGTCCGTCCAGATATTCTGAAACGGCGCGAATACGATCGACACAATCCGAGACCAACACGACCCCGTCGAGACCGTTTAAACGCGCTGCCATCACCGCTGCGGGAAACGGCGCGTGGCGATCTCCGGCTTCGATCTTGAGGAGAAGAGGCACGCGCCGCCCGCACATCGCCTCGCACACGCCGCGTGTGACGGCAAGGCGCCGCACAAGCGTTTCGATCCCTGCCGTATTCCCGTCGCGATGTAATCCGGACACCGTCAAATTCGCGACCACGTAGTCTCCGGTCTTCGAGGCCCACTCCAGCATCGATGTGTAGTCGGCAATGACGCGCTCATCGAGCCCCGGCCGATCGCTCCCGATATTGATGCCGACGTGCATAGGCCGCGCACTGCGCCCAAGCGCTCCGGCGTGTCCGGTCGACGGTGTGATCGTCCCCACCTCGACATGGCCGAATCCGCGCGTCAGCAGAGACGGCAGGAGTTCTCCACTCCGGTCGAATCCGGCAGCCAGCCCGAGAGGGTTAGGGAACGACAGGCCCATGGCGGTGAGCGCAAGCCCCTGCGCCGAAGCCGTTGTCGGCTTCGGAGAAAAATGAAGACGAACCTTCTCGCGCACGCTGTGTGTCATCATCCTCTCCGGAGTTTGAAATTGGTCATAAAGGCAACGAGGGCGTCGACGGCCTGCTCGGAGACGCCGTTGTAGAGGGAAGCTCTGATCCCACCCACGTCGCGATGGCCATTGAGATGCACAAATCCATTCGCCTTCGCCTCGTCCAGAAACATCTCCTCCAACCGAGGAGATGAAAGCCGGAAGCACACGTTGAGACGTGACCGATGCGGCAGCGAAGCGGGGCAACAATAGAAGTCATCTCTATCGATGACCTCATAGAGCTTCTCGCATTTTGCCTTGCTGCGCCTCTCGGCCGCCACGACGCCGCCGTTGTTCTGAAGCCACCGCAGCATCCGATGCGCGACAAGAACGGCGAACGTCGGCGGCGTGTTGATCTTGGAAGCGGCCTCAGCCTGGCGCGTGTAATCGAAAGGCGCCGGGGTATCTCGACGAGCGCGACCAAGCAGATCCTCGCGAACGATCACCAGCGTCAGCCCCGCCGCGCCCAGGTTCTTCTGAGCACTGGCATAGATCAGGCCAAAGCGCTCCACCGATAGGCCGCGGGTCAACAGATCGGCAGTCATGTCAGAGACGAGCGGAACGTCAGACGGATCGGGAAGTGTGTGAAACTGCAGCCCATCCGCCGTCTCGTTTGTGGTGTAATGACAATAGGCAGCATCGGACGAGCGCCGCCACGACTTCGGATCGGGCAGAGACCGTCCATCGCCCGACGCAATGACCCAGACGTCGGCAGCGCGCGAAGCCTCCGCCGCCGCGCGCCTGGACCAGTGCCCACCCAGCACGTACTCGCAGTGGCGGCCCGGCCCGAGAAGGTTCATCGGCAGCAGCGCAAACTGTGCCGATGCGCCGCCTTGAAGGAAGAGAACCCGGTAGTTCGGCGGAACGCCGAGAAGCGCACGCAGATCGCACTCGGTCTCGGCGAGAATGTCGGAAAACACTCCCTCCGAAAACGGCAATTCCAACGCCGAAAGCTCGCTTCCGCCATAGTTGCCAACGTCCGACGCCAGCTCGGCCACCACCTCGCGGGGAAGCGCCGAAGGGCCGGATGCGAAGCTATAGACCGCCAAGGACAACCTCTCTTCAGCCGAACGAGAGGCCACCGTGAGCGCCGGCGATCATGAGGATAAGTGTGATCACCGACAGCACCGTATTGGTGCGCGAAGCGAGAAACGTGATACGGGCACAGCGAAGACGCTCTTCCGTCGGCGCCTCGACGAAGCCCAGAACCTTCTTCTGATGCGGCCACATGATAAGCCACAGGTTGAGCGTCATGAGTGTGCCGATCCAGGCGCCCAGCCCGATAACAGCCGACGGCCCGGAGAGCAGAAGCGCCTCGGCAAGATCTCCCCTCCGCCATAGCAGATAGAGCCCGGTGGCCAAGACGACCAGCGAGGCATGCCTGAAGATCCCATGCTCCCGCTTCGAAGCGGAGATGAAAACGTCGCGCACCGCGTCCGGCGGATCGTGCGGCAGGACACGTCGGAATACTGGCGTCTGAACCACATTCGCCCAATTGTGCCCGATCCAAATCAGGACGCCGGCGACATGAAGAACACGCACCGCGAGATCGAGTGAAGATAGGTCCATATCGTGCCTCGGAGACCGCGCCGTCGAGCGATCAGCCGACCTCCGTGCGCTTCGAGCGACCAGCCTCACGCATAATCAACGGTGTGGCGGGCTCGTCGGGACGAGGTCGTACGTCAGCGAGGAGATTATCGATCAGATGACGATGCGGCGACTTCGTGCAGACCGGATCGGTATTGGCCGCATCGCCCGTCAGCAAAAATGCCTGGCAACGACAGCCGCCGAAATCCTTCTCTTTTTCGCTGCAGCTTCGGCACGGCTCTTTCATCCATTCGTCGCCGCGGAAGGCGTTGAAAGCCTGCGACTTGCGCCAGATGAAATCGAGCCCATGATCCCGCACGTTCGGAAAATCGATCCCCTTGATAAGCCGCGCCTCCTGGCAAGGCAGCGCTGTGCCATCCGGCGCAATCGTGAGATGGATCGCCCCCCAGCCGTTCATGCACGCCTTGGGACGATTGTCGTAATAGTCGGGCACGACAAAATAGATGGTGAGCTTCTTACCGAGACGCTCGCGGGCAGCGTTGACTTGCGCCTCCGAGCGGGCGAGTTGCTCTCGCGTCGGAATGAGCTCCGCACGATTGATGAGCGCCCAGTTGTAGTACTGCAGATTGGCAAACTCGAGATATTCGACACCGAGATCCGCGGCGAGATCGATGAACGCTTCCGTTTGATCGATGTTGAAGCGGCTCACCGGCACGTTCATCACCATGGGGAACCCCTCGGCTTTGATCGTGCGCGCAATCTCGATTTTGTGGCGAAACACATCGAGCCCGACGAGCTTTTCGTTGAGTTCCTGATCGCACGCTTGAAGGGAAAGCTGAATCTGCTTCAAACCGGCTTTTTTCAGCGCACGAAGCCGTTCCGGGCTCAGCCCGACACCCGACGTGATCAGGTTTGTATAATACCCGAGCCTGTCGGCCTCGCCGACAAGCACCTCAAGATCTTTCCGCAGCATCGGCTCACCGCCTGTGAAGCCAAGCTGCAACGATCCAAGACGACGCCCTTCGCGCAGCACGTCGATCCATTCTTCGGTCGAAAGCTCGTTGCGATAGCGATCGAAGTCTACCGGATTGCTGCACCACGGACATTTGAGCGGGCACTTGTATGTCAGCTCGATAACGAGCCACAACGGCATGCCCAGGCCGTCAAGACTTAATCCGGATCCAGCCTTTGGCATGGGCGACCTCCAAGAACTTAATCACCTCGGCACCGAGGTTGCGCTTGCCATAGCGGCGGACGAGTTCGTCCGTACCGTCCTTGATCGACGGAGCGCCTGTGCAGGCTTCGAGAATCGCCGCAGCCGTCTCGTTCAGCTTGACGATGCCCTCAGGGTAGAGGAGCACATGAGCCTGCTGCGGCTCTTCCCATCGGAAGTGGTAGTTGGGATTGAGCTCGACCCCATCCTCGGGTCCAAGCCGCCTCTCGGCATCCATGTGCTCCTCCCGCGTCCAGGGCCCCACGAGACCCTGCCCCCTAATCAGCGAACGTAGACGTAGGCCGTCACCTCGAAGCCGAGGCGAACGTCGCAATATGCGGGAGCGACCCAGGTCATGGTGGTCGTGCCGCCAAAGCAAGCGGGATCGAGATACTTCATCGCGTTTCCTCCTATTTTCGTAACGCCAGGGTCTTGCAACCCGAGGCGCACTATCGTCGCGAAGGCGCGAATGCATTTTGACTTTCGTTAAACGGGAAAAGGTGCCCGGCCATGAAATGCGTCAGCTCACAGACATGTGATATGTGGCCGGATTTACGTGAGAAATTGCGTTATTATGCGAACGGTGACGACACGGAAGATGAAAAATCTAGGCGGGCACGCGCCCTTATTCGTCATCCTCGTTCGCATATTCGACGAAATCCAGGAGCTGGCGAACATCCACGATCTTCACCGTCCCACGCTCGACCGAAACACCGCGCGCACGCAATTGCTGAAGAGCGCGCGAAAGGCTTTCCGGCTTCATGCCGAGCCGGTTGGCAAGCAACCCCTTCTCGAACGGCAACTCGATGACGGCAGGCCCTTGGCGCACGCGCGTCATCCGGACGATGAAGTCGGCAATCCGCTGCGGAGCGGAACGCACCTTGATCTGTTCGATTTGCTCGACAAGGAACTTGAGCTGGTACGAGGCCGACGCAAGCATCGACATCGCAAGCACGGGACGCTCCTCGATCCGAGACCGGAACGTCTCGCCATCAACTTTGAGAAGGCGAGAGGGCGTCACGGTTTCCGCGCTGGCAGGATAACGGCCACCGAGAAAGATGGCGGCTTCGGCAAAGGTTTCGCCCTGTCGGAAGACATGCAGCACAACTTCGAGCCCATCCGGGGTCGTGCGATAGATTTTTACCCAGCCGTCAAGAACGATAAAAAACGCGGTCGCCGGAGCGCCTTGATGAAAAAGCGCGACGCCTTTGTCGTAAAACCGCGGCTGGCTGCTCCCAACAAGCTGCTCGGCCGTTTGCGATGCCATCGCACCGAACAGCGGCGTAGACTTGATAATCTCCCAGTCGGCTGGATCCATGATCGCTAAACGTGCCTGCCTGTTGGCCCGCCTTCGCCTTTGTCATGCGCAATATTGGCCGCTACAGCTTGATTTCCGACAAGCGACAGCGGGATTTCCGGGTACGGCAGAAAAAAAATGCGAATGGCATAAGCGTCCTTTCACCGACGCGAGCCATCTTCACGCGTCACACGCCGTGACGGCCCAGAACCCTCTCGATATCCCCAACCGAGCGAATTTCCATCATCTCATCCATCGAGAGCCGTACGGCGAACGTCGTCTCCAGCGCACGGATCAGAGCGATATGTTGAAGAGAATCCCATCGTGAAACGTCGTCCGGAGACGTTCCGCGCGTGAGAGGTCCTGCGTGCTGAAACACATCTGCAAAAATCTCGGAAATCTCCGGATAGGCCAGCTCCGTCGCCGAGGCGTACGTATCCATTCATCTCTCCCAACTTGTGGTCACATAGGTCGAGCCGGGTGGCTCCGTGTCGCCAATCGCGAAAGTCCAAACTGTCCCGGGTCCCGCGCCGCCTGCCGGCGAAAATCCACACGATTGATAAAAGTCTCGCACCATGCCGTTCTTCTCCGTCGGCACATAAATGCCGCGCAGACTGGAAACGCCTCGCGAGGCCAACTCCCCAACGAGCGCACCCAAAAACGCGCGCTCGACTTCGCGGCCGATCACGCGGCAACTCATCAGAAGAGTTCGGATCGTGGCTTGTGGGCCGTCGATATCCACGGTCGCCGCAATAACGAGACCATGATCTCCGAACCTGTCAGAGACTTGTCCCAGCAGCACAATTCCTCGCGTCGAATCCTCAGCAAGTGCTGAAATATCCGCTTCTCCAAGACGCACCGTTGTCAGGTTGAACTGATTGGTTCTCTGGTGCATCTGCGCCGTCCGCGCAACCGTCCTTTCGGTCACGAAACTCAACGAGAGACGTTGCTCCAATGCCGTAAGGTAGTCTTCGAAGCTCGCGGCCCGCGCTTGCAACTCCTGCGCGGCACGCCGCGCCGCATAGACGGCCGGCCGCGACGCGTCTTCCGCGGTAAGCCGAGCGGGCCATGTCGCGGAAAGGCGCCTCAGCCACCCCGGCCGCTCCGCCGGGTCTTCGGGCATCTCCGGCACCCTGACTTCAGGCGTGAGCCGGCGCATGGCCTCCCGCTCATGCGGGCTATCGTCGAGAAAGAGAATGCTGTCGAGACCCAGATTGAGATCCGCCGCGATCCTCCTCAGATTGTCGGCCTTCGGCTTCCAATTGACAGCATGCGCGGCGAAGTCCTCCGCTTTGAGAACCATGCCGGGGTGCTTTTCGAACACGTCGAGAGCACCCACCTCGTTCTTGCTCAATGCGACGAGCAACAGACCCTGCGCCTTAAGACGCAGGCACTCCTGCTGAAACGCTTGAAAGGCATTGCCTGGAAAATCCTCGCCGCACGCGAGACCGTCAACGCCGTCGTCGCCGTAGATCCCGCCCCAAAGCGTATTATCGAAATCGACAGCCAGCACTTTGACCGGACCGCGCTGCACTATCCGCCATGCTTCCGCAAAAGCGCGCGCAAAACACTGCGTAGCTTCGTGAGAATAACCAATGCGGCCGTAATACCAGAGCTTGGGATCGACATGATCCCGAGACGCAAGCCCGGAGAGCGCCTGATCCGCATCGACGACGTGCACACGCGCCGAACCCGCAGCCGCATCGAGAATACGCGAATTGAGAGAATCGATAATGCGCCTGAGGCCCACGCCATGCCGCCGATCCAGGAGCCCAACCGTCGGTCCGGATGGAACGGGAAGCGTGTTGATGAGCAGAGGCACAGAGCCGCGAGAGGAAAAGGCCTGCAGAGCCTCTCCCAGCATATCCGCCCGCTCTGCCGCGAGACGCTCGACGTCCTGCACCGCATGACGCCAATCTGTCATCAAAAGACCGTCCGCATCGAGAAGCACGACAAGCGCGTCGACGTCGTCCGGCGGCGACAGAAGATCACCGATCACGCGCCCGAAACTGCTTTCCGAGATGTCCGCCCGCCATCCTTCCACGCCGAAAGCTGGACGCAAGGCATCCGCCAGGACGCGCGTGGTCGACGAGCCGGCAATGCGGAGACGGACATTCGGCAGATTTTCCAGATGCCGCTCGAATGCACCGCCCGCGAGTCGCAACGCCTGAGGCACGGCTTGGGCTTGCGAAAGCGCGAAACGAAGCGCTTCATCGTCCCAGCTCAATGCCAAAAGCCTACGGACGAGCGCAATGGCGATGTCCGCGTCTACACCTGAGGAGTATGCGAGGCCGTCTAAAGACGCCGCAAGAGCCTCACGTTCGTCCGGCTCTCCAGCAGCATCATTGAGCCGCGAAAGAACGGCGAGCACACCCGCCAAAGCATCCCCGGCCGCACCCGAAAGAGTATGTCCCGCAAGCAATAGCGGCTTTGCGAGCCATCTCGGCACAGCAAGATTGGCTTGATCGAGCGCGGACAAAAGCAAGCTGACCTTATGCGGCGGAACAAGCGCCCAGTCGATCGCCGGAAGCAGGACACGCTTACGCACGCATTCCGGCGCCGCATCGATCACCGCATCGATGATCTCGCCGATCTTATCCTCCGGCATCGGGGCGCTTGCCATCGGCCCCGTCCACGACGGCCGCGGCATATCCAGAGATGGCGAAGTCATTCAAAACTCCTCAGTGCATAAATGCACCGCCCGTCACCAGGAGATTTTCTCCGGTGACGAACCCGGCATAAGGCGATGCGAGCATCAAGGCGGCTCCGGCCACATCCTCCGGGGTCGCGAGACGTCTGAGCGGCGTTCCCGAAATTGTCATCTGCCGCATCCTGTCCGGCACATCAGAGACGAGATCGGTGTCGACCATCGACGGCGAGATCATGTTCACGCGAACGCCGTCCGGCCCAAGCTCCTGCGCAAGGTTTTTGTTCATCGCGAGAAGCGCACTTTTCGCCGCAACGTAAGGCAGCCAATTGTGCGCGGTTCGCCCAAGCGCGGCCGTCGAAAGAACGGTAATAATGGTGCCTCTGTTCGTCTTCAGCGCGGGCAGTGCGGCCTGCGTGACACGAAATGCGCTGCCCACGATCCTCTCATAGGCGTCCGACAACGCTTGCCAATCGAGCCGCGCAAACGGACGCGATACGATCTTCGGTCCTGCGTTGTTGACGAGAACGTCGAGGCCGCCTTCGCTCGCGACTTCATCCATCATGCGCGCGATGTCGTCGTCACACGTCACGTCCGCCTGCACCAGACGGCACGAGCCGCCCCGGTCGAGAATATCTTGAGCGAGCGCTTCCGCTGCCGTCCGGCTCTTGTGGTAGTTGATCCAGACCGTCGCACCGTTTTCTGCAAACAACGCGGCCGTCGCACGCCCGATTCCGCGGGAAGCCCCAGTGACGAGCGCCACGCGCCCGTCGAGCAGACCGGCTGCGCGCGCCGCGGTGAGCGATTTCTCTCTCGCTTTTTCCGCGGCAAGACGCAGCACCCTCACCGTCGCCGTCCCGCGCATGACGACGTCTCCGTCGGAGCGCGTAATTTCTGTCCGGAGCGTAACGAGACGCGTCTCGATATCTATGGCTTCGACAATCGCACTTGCTTCGACCGTATCGCCGATAAAGACCGGCCGCGTGAACGCGATACTCTGCGAAACGTAGAGTGCGCCCCTCCCCGGCAACTTCGTGCCGACAAGCGTCGAAAGAAGGCTCGCATGTAAGAAGCCATGAACGACGCGCTGGCCGAATTCCGTGCGGGCAGCAAACTCTTCGTCGAGATGCAGCGCGTTGCGATCACCGGAGAGGCGCGCAAAATCGGCGACATCCTCCGCCGTGATCGTACGCACCAAACTGGCCCGCTGACCGACGTTCAGCTCCAGCAGGCGGTCTCCTCCGCTCGACATCGCTCCGTACGCTCCGGTTGCCTCACGCGACAAGGGATAGCCGCCGCAATCCTCACGGAATTTGACTTCTGTTAAGCGCGCTCCTGAGGCCCGCTGCTACGAGAGGTTCATTGGCCGAATAGGCTCGGCTCCGCAGATCGGGCGGGGCGGGGAGTCGTTCGCTCCTGTCCGGACGAAAGCACCTCAACGGAGAGCGCTTGCATGGCATCGACTTTCGACACCGTTGCCGGGATCATCGCAGAGACAAGCGATGTGCCCTTGGACCAGATCACACCGCACAGCCATGTCATGAAGGATCTCGAGGTCGATAGCCTCTCGTTCCTCGACATCACCTTCGAGATTGATCAGAAATTCGGCATCAAGCTTCCCGTCGAAGACTGGATGGGGCGTGTCAACGAGGGCAAGGACAGCGGAGACGAATACTTCGTCATCGGCAACCTCTGTGCCCAGATCGACGCCCTGCGCACAGCCGTCGCCCAGTAGAGGGGCAGCGCCATGCGCCTCGAAACGTTCCAGATGCTCGACAAGATCGAGACGCTCGACCGCGAACGTCAAACGCTCGTGGCGCTGGCCCATGTGCCGCGAAGCAGCCCAGTCTTCGATGGCCATTTTCCTGGTCATCCGATTATGCCGGGCGTGCTTCTTCTTGAGACGATGGCGCAGGCCGCCGGCTATCTCCTGATGGCGCTTAACGACTTTTCGCGCATGCCTTTTTTTGCAGCAGCCAAGACGGCGAACTTCAGGGCGTTCGTTGAGCCGGGCGCCCTTTTGAAAGTGCATGCGGAATGCGTCCATCTGGGCTCGGGCTACGCCGTCATGTCGACGAGCCTTGCCTGTAGAGGTCAACGCGTCTCGGATGCCAGGCTGACGATGCGCAACGTTCCGTTTCCCTCGCCGGCTCTCGAAAAACACGTCGTTCGCGAAGGTCGGCGGCTCGGTGCGCTGGAGGCGGGAACGGTCTGCTGATGGCAGAGACAAGCCGCGAGGTCTGGATCACCGGCATCGGGCTTGTAAGCTCGCTGGCAGAAGGCGCGAGCGCGCACTGGCAACATCTTGCAGGCGAAGCGTCCCCACGCCCTGTTATCGATAGCGATCGCTTCGCGCCGTATGCCGTACACCCGTTGGTCGCGCTCGATTTCACCAAGCAAATTCCCAAAACAAGCGACCGGCGCCAGATGGAGCGCTGGCAGCAGATCGGCGTCTACACGGCGGGGCTGGCCTTGGCTGATGCCGGTCTGGCGGGCGATCAATCGACACTAGACCGCGTCGATCTCACCATCGCGGCCGGCAACGGCGAACGCGATCTCGCTCTCGATGCTCGCGTGCTGACCGCACTCGGGACGAGCGAAGCGCCGGAGCCCATCCTCAACCAAGAGCTCGCTCTAGGCCTCAGACCCACGCTTTATCTCGGCCAGCTCTCCAACCTGCTCGCAGGAAACATCTCGATCGTCCACAAAGCGACGGGCTCATCGCGCACATTCAAAGGCGAGGAATTGGCAGGCGTGTCGGCCGTTGCCGACGCAGCACACCGCATCGCAGACAACCAGGGCGACGTGTTTCTCGCAGGCGGAGCGCTCAACGCGGAGCGGGAAGATCTGCTCCTCGGATGCGAAATCTCACACACTCTAGCAACCGGTCCGTACAAATCCGTTTGGGAGCGCAACCCGCACGGGGGCGGGCTTGTGCCGGGCAGCGTCGGTGCGTTCCTGGTCCTGGAAGCAAGCGACCACGCACGCAGCCGCGGAGCCGTTCCTTATGCACGCCTCTCCCGCATTGTGTCGGATCGCGCCCTCCGCCACCGCGAAAAATCGACAGACACGGCAACGCGCCTTTTCGACAAGCTCGCGCTTCAGCCCGAGAACGGCCGCCTCGCCGTTCTCTCGGGCGCAAGCGGCGTCGAACCCGTGACGACGGAAGAGCAGAATTTTCTGGAACGCGTAGAGCAGCGCGGCTTCAAGTCTTGCGTTCGAAGCTGGGGAACCGTGCTGGGTCACGGAATCGAAGCACACTTCATCGCGGGTATCGCGCTAGCTGCCCTCGCCATATCGAAAAAGACGTTCTACCCGCCGTTCGATGCGACTGAGATCGAGGCCGATCGCAGCACACCAACCGACAGGATCCTCGTCACGTGCTTCGGTCACTGGCGTGGCGAAGGTCTCGCCCTCGTCGAATCGGCCTCCGAATCTGCCCGCGAATCGGCGGAGTGAAGGCGCACGGCATGGCAAGTGGAACGCGCGATCATAAGGGCAGGCCAGTGGTGGCCGTAACCGGCCTCGGCTTGGTCACATCCCTTGGCGCCGGAAAGCACACCTCATGGGCGCGGCTCGTCACCGGCCAATCTGGCGTGAAGTCCATTACACGCTTTCCGACCGACGGCCTTAAAACGACCATCGCGGGCACTGTGGACGACATGGACGTCGCTCCCTATTCCGCTCACGATCTCGCAGCCCGCATGGCAGAGGCGGCCGCCGCCGAAGCCATTGCACAGGCACGCATCGGCCGTCCCTTGCATTTCCCTGGGCCCCTCATCGTCGCCACGCCGCCATCCGAGTTCGAATGGCCTCATCTGAGAAGGCTTCACGATACGCCATGTGAAGAAAAACGCGACGGTTACGCTCGGTTGCTCGCGAACGCACGCACGCGTGCGTTCGATGACCTCGCACGACACATCCGCTTCGCCGCCGTCTCGGATCGTCTCAAAACGGCCTTTGGCACGCAAGGTGAGCCGCTTTCGATCTGCACCGCTTGCGCTTCAGGTGCCACGACGATCCAACTTGGCCTGGAAGCCATCCGCCGCGGTGAGACGGAGGCCGCACTGTGCGTCGGCACCGACGCGACCGTGCACCCCGAAGGCTTGATCCGCTTCTCTCTCCTCTCAGCCCTCTCGACGGCAAACGACGAGCCCACAAAAGCATCGAAACCGTTCTCGAAAGGACGCGACGGCTTCGTCATGGCCGAAGGTGCTGGCGCTCTCGTCCTCGAATCTTACGACGCAGCAAGAGCACGCGGCGCACGGATCCTCGCAATCGTGCGCGGTTGCGGCGAGAAAGCCGACGAGCATCACCGCACGCGATCGCGGCCCGACGGCGCAGCCGTTATCGGAGCCATCAGAAAGACACTCGACGACGCCGGCGTCCATCCGCACGAGATCGACTACGTCAACGCACACGGCACAAGCACCCCCGAAAACGATCGGATGGAATACATCGCGCTCAAGGCTGTATTGGGGGAGCGCCTCGATCACACCCCGATCAGCTCCAACAAATCCATGGTCGGCCACACGCTGATTGCAGCCGGATCTGTGGAAGCTGTTTTCTCCGTGCTGACGATCGAAAACGGGATCCTGCCGCCCACCATAAATTACGATTCCGATCCCGACCTGCCGCTAGACGTCGTGCCGAACCTGGGACGTCAATCGCAAGTTGGCACAGTGCTCTCCAATTCCTTCGGATTCGGCGGACAGAACGTATGCGTCGTGTTCTCAGCGGAGCCCGCATGACGAGAACACCACAGAAGAAGACACTTTCGAGGACGGTTTGAATGTACGGGAGCGAGGGAGTGCGCATGCGCACGACGACGATGAGGGCAGCCGAACTGCGTGGACAACGCCATGTTGTGATCACCACCCGTGACGATCCGCCAGCGCCCGCGGCAGATGAAGTGAAGGTGCGCATCCGCGCTGTCGCCCTCAACCACATCGACGTCTGGGGCTGGCGCGGCATGGCGTTCGCGAAGCGCGAGCTACCGGTCATTCTAGGCGCCGAGGCCGCCGGCGAAGTGATCGCCGTAGGCGACGACGTGGAAGACCTGTTCGTCGGCGACGTGGTCGCGCTCTATGGCGCCAAAACGTGCGGAACATGCCCGGCCTGCCGCGAAGGCCGCGACAATTTCTGCACGGAAGCCGGAAACATGTACGGATTCCACATCGACGGCTTCCTGCGGGAGCGCGTCAACGTACCGGCCCGCATCGCCGTGAAAGCGCCGAAAGGGCTCGATGCAACAGCCGCCGCGCTCGCTCCGGTCACCTTTGGAACGGTCGAGCACATGCTGTTCGATAATGCACGTCTTCAAGCAGGCGAAACCGTGCTCGTCCACGCAGGCGGCAGCGGCATCGGCACGGCCGCCATCCACCTCGCCAAAGCAGCCGGCGCAACCGTGATCACCACGGTGGGAACTGCAGAGAAGGCCGAGAAGGCGCGCACGCTCGGTGCCGATCACATCATCAACTATCGCGAGGAACGCTTCGAAGGGCGCGTGCGCAAGCTCACCAAGCGGCGCGGGGTAGACGTGGTATTCGAGCATGTCGGCCCGGAGACGTGGGAAGGAAGCATTCTCTCGCTCGCACGCGGAGGGCGCCTTGTCACTTGCGGCTCCACCACCGGCGTCGCAGCCCAGACGAACCTCTATCTGCTCTTCCAGCAACAGCTCCGCCTCATCGGAAGCTTTGGCTGCCGCATGGCCAATATGAAAAGCGCGATGGAAAAAATGGCCGCCAAACGCGTAACGCCGACGATCGACAGCGTTATTCGCCTCGACGATCTCGAAGCGGGACTGGCGCGGCTCGAAGCACGCAACGTGTTCGGAAAAATAGTCGTCGAACTTTAAAAACTACGGAGATCGGCGGTGGGCAGGATAACCGATAAACGCGAAGTCTGGATTACGGGCATCGGCCTCGCGAGCTCGCTCGGCGCAGACACGGAAGCACATGGGGCTCTCTTTTCCGGAGAGCCCGTCGAAGCATCCGTCGATGAGGATCGCTACGCCCCTTACCCCATACACCCGCTGGCCGAGATCGATTTCGGGCGTCAGATCCCGAAGAAAAGTGATCTGAGGCAAATGGAGGCATGGCAGCGCATCGGCGTGTACGCGGCCGGGCTCGCGCTCACCGATGCAGGCGTCGCGGGCGACAGCGCGCTGCTCGACCGGACGCATCTCGCCGTTGCCGCCGGCAGTGGCGAGCGCGACACCAAGGTGGACTGCGATGTACTCGAACGCCTCGACCAACGCGGCGACGCGGCCGTACTGGCAAAGGAGGTTCTGCCCGGCGCGCTTCGGCCAACGCTGTTCCTTGCCCAGCTTTCCAACATGCTCGCCGGAAACATCTCCATCGTACACAGCGTCACCGGCTCCTCGCGGACGTTCATGGGAGAGGAAATGGCGGGCCTCGCCGCAATCGAGAACGCATTCCGCCGCATCCAGGCCGGGCAATCCGACATCGTGCTCGCAGGCGGCGCGCTCAACGCCGAACGCGAGGATCTTCTGCTGGGCTACGAGATCGGCCACAACCTTTGGCGCGGAACGCACCGTCCCGTGTGGGCGCGCGCCCGTGAAGGAGGCGGCTTCACACCCGGCAGCGTCGGCGCGTTTCTCGTCTTGGAAGAAAGATCGCATGCCGAAGCGCGAGGCGCCGCCCCTTACGCCAAAATTTCCGCGCTCGAAACGGAGCGTACCGGCCGGCAGCCGGGAGACGTGACACGCGCGCTCTCCGAGCTGATCGCGCGCCTCGGGGTACCCATCCCAACAGGACCTCTGCCGGTTCTGAGCGGCGCAAGCGGTGTCGCGCCGATAACGGAAGAAGAACTGTCCTTTCTCGACGACCTCACCGCGGACGGCCATGCACCGGTTGCGCGCGCCTACGGAAGTCTCATCGGACACGGCGTCGAAGCACACCTTCCAGCCGGAATCGCCTTCGCAGCGCTTGCGCTCAGACATGGACAGCTGCCTCCACCCTCGGAGGCGGACGATATCGAGCTTCCGCTCACCGGCGCCATCGATCGCGTCCTCGTAACAGGCGTTGGACACTGGCGGGGCGAAGGCCTCGCACTCCTGGAACGCGTTTCAGAGAAGACCGCATGAGCACTCCCACCCACGACAGCCGAGGCCGCCCTCGCATCGCCGTGACCGGACTTGGCGTCGTTACCTCGCTCGGCCGCGGCAAAGCCGACAACTGGGCAGCGCTTACAGCCGGCCGCTCCGGAATAAAATCGATCACGCGCTTTCCGACCGACGATCTGCGCACCGCCATCGCAGGGACCGTGGATGACCCTCAATTCGGCCCCTTCTCCACCGCCGCAGCGCTCACCGCCGCAATGGCGACGGCCGCAGGCGAAGAAGCCATCACCCAAGCGAGCCTCGGCAGAGAGAGCGCGTTTCCGGGGCCCCTCTACCTCGCCACCCCGCCTGCCGAAATCGAATGGCCGGACAGGCGGGCAATCTACGATGCGGCAACCGGGACGGGCGAACACGGCTACAAGCGCCTGCTTGCGGCCGCACGCAGCGTGGAGTGGCCGGAACTTCATTCCATCTGTCAGTTCGCGAGCGTCGGCGAACGGCTCGCCGTGCACTTCGGAACGCGAGGACTTCCAGTGTCGGTCTCCACGGCATGCGCGTCGGGCGCAACGGCAATCCAGCTTGGCGTGGAAGCAATCCGCCGCGGCGATACCGATGCCGCTCTCTGCATCGGAACCGACAGCTCCGTACAGATCGAGGCCCTGATCCGTTTTTCTCTACTCTCGGCACTTTCTACGCGGAACGACGTGCCAGACTCTGCCTCACGGCCCTTTTCGAAAGATCGCGATGGCTTCGTAATGGCGGAAGGCGCCGGCGCTCTCGTTCTCGAATCCTACGAGACCGCCTTGGCACGCGGCGCCGAGATCCTCGGCGTCGTGCTCGGCTGCGGGGAGAAAGCGGACGATTATCACCGCACGCGCTCAAAGCCTGACGGCACCGCCATCATCGGCGCAATTCGCGCCGCCATCGAAGATGCGGGCGTAGCGCCAGAAAGCATCGACTACGTCAACGCCCACGGCACCAGCACGCCGGAAAACGATAAGATGGAATACTTGTCTCTCAGGGATGTTCTCGGCAGGCACCTGGACGAAACGCCCGTGAGTTCCAACAAGTCGATGATCGGCCACACGCTTTCTGCATCGGGCGCTATCGAAGCCGTGATCTCCCTCTTGACGATCCAGAACGGGGTTCTCCCGCCCACGATCAACTACACAAACCCCGACCCCGAGATCCCACTCGACGTGGTGGCCAATGTCGCGCGTCCCGCACGCGTTCGAACCGTGCTCTCCAATTCGTTTGGTTTCGGAGGGCAAAATGTCTCCCTTGTGTTGGAAGCGCCTTAAGAGCAGCGCCTCAGACTCTGACCTGGAACAGAAAAACAAATGCATTTTGCACCCCACTCGAACATCGTCCCGGCTCAGAATAAGAAGGAATTTGATTCGATCCGGGCCGGTGCGCCCGGCGCAGGAAGGTTGCAGATGGAGCGGACGAAATCGGAACGCAAAACACGACGGCGCCGAATGGCCGCCGCCGTTGGGCTCGCGGTCGCGGCGATTTCCCCCGCCGCGGCCGCGGACCTCGGCACTCAATGCTGTGCCGACTTGGACGCACGAATTGCGGAGCTCGAAGCTACGACGGCCCGCAAAGGAAACCGCAAGGTCTCGCTCTCCATCACCGGATACATCGCGCAAGAGATCACGTTCTGGGACGACGGCGTAGAGCGGAACGCCTACATCCATGGAATGGGCCCCACGCAGGCGTCGAACATCCGCTTCCTTGGCCAGGCTAAAATTGCACCGGGCTGGAACGCGGGCTACCTGATGCGCATCCAGGATCTCACCGGCAACGCCTTTGCGGGCGGGGCGGGCGCCATCGACCAAAACAACGCGGGCCGCAACGACAACCTCAACATCCAGATGTCGCTCTGGTATCTGCAGAGCGACAGCCTCGGCAAGCTCAGCGTCGGCCGCCAAGCCCATGCCGCAAAGAGCGCGGCGATGTTTACCGACCTTTCTGGCACCCAGGTCATCGACAACTACACCTTTCTTGCCGGCTTCCCGCAGTTCCGCCTGAGAGATGCGAACGGCGCACTTTCGAACCTCACGTGGGGACAGCTCGGCTTCTGCTACACGCAAGGCGTTCCCCTCGGCGGCGATTGCAACGGCATCGTGATGAACGGCGTGCGCTATGATACGCCAACGTTCGGCGGGTTCTCGTTCTCGGCATCATGGGGCGACGACGACTTCTGGGAAGTCGCGGCGCGTTACGCAGGTGAGATGGCCGGGTTCAAGATGGCGTTCGGCATCGGCTACACCGAAATGCGCGACGAGGTAACAACCGGCGCAGTTGCGGTCCTCACATCCAAGCAATCGGACTTCTTCCAAACCGGCGGTTACGTGCAGCATATCGGCACCGGTCTTTTCGTGCATGGTGCCTACGGACGCGAATTCAACAACGACACGATCCTCGCCAACGGGCACACCCAGCTCGACAGCGAGCAGTGGTATGTGAAGGCGGGCATCCGCAGGAATTGGACCGGCCTCGGCGCGACGGTTCTTTACGGCACGTACGGTGCCTACTTGGACCAGCTCGGACCGGCAGCGCTGGCCGCGGGCGCCACATCGTCCACGCTCGAACGCTTCGGCGGCGGCATCGCACAGGAACTCGATGCGGCAGCGACAACGGTTTACCTCAAATATCAGCGTTACGAGGCCGATGTGGACGGCATCGCGGAGGACTTCAAGGCCGCCGACTTCATCAGCGTCGGCGCGCTCGTCAACTTCTGATCTGGAAAGCCGCGCCCGGATCGCTCCGCCGTATCAAGCGACCCGCGGCCGCGCGAGCATCGGACCGTAAAGAACAGCGAAACCTCCAAACGCGACAACCCACGCCGCACCGGAAAGCGGCAGCAGCACCATCGTGTGCTCGGGTGCGAGGCTGACGGTGATGCGTGAGAGGGCGGCCACAAGCATCGCCGCATAGAGAACGACCGTCGACCACGGCGCCGTCAACCGGCGCCCGGTGTGCCCGCGAGAAACGCGCGTCATCACCGCAATCATCATCGTTGATAGCGCACCCGTGGTCCACGCATGGAGCCCCGCGCTTGCAAATCCGGCATCGTCCCACAGCACACCGAGACCGGTAAGAATGAACCCGATCCCAACGAACGCGTAAGCCACGTGAAGGATCGCAAGAAGTGGCTCGGCGAACGTCCTCTGTGGCACCCAACGCATCTGGCGCCCAAGGTTCGCGATGCCCGCCACCACGAGCGTGCCGCCAGCGACCAAGATCCCCCACGCCACCTCATCGTAAAATGGAAGAAAAACCCACGCGACCAACGCCGCCCCGCTGAGCAGCATGGACGCGACATCCCCGCGACTGAACGAGACAGGCAGGATCCCGCCCGCAGGCCGGTTCTGTAGCAGCCAGTTCGTCGTAAACAGCGGGATGATACGGCCGGCAACAATCATGACGAGCAGGAGCACCAGCGCGAGTGCACCCGTGTGAGAAAACTTCGTTCGCCCGAACACGAAAATCTCATAATGAAATAACCCATCCGCGATCGCGATTCCGCAGAGAACGACAACGATCTTGAGGTTGCGCCAGTTACGTGCAGCGATGATCTCTCGGCCGATAACAGCGGCGAGCAAAATGGGAAAGGCGACAGAAATCGCCGCAGTCGCCCGCGGATCGAGATGCTCGGAAAAGGCGATAGAGAAACGCCCGAGAAGCCAGACGAAAAGCAGAAGAGCAAGCCCGCTCCCGACGACGGGCGCGCGTCCTGTCCAGTTCGGAACCGCAGTCAGAAGAAAGCCCGCGATAATGGCGGGAACGAAGCCGAACAGCAGCTCGTGCGCGTGCCAAGCCACCGGCGGAAATGCGCTCGGCACGGCAATAAGCCCGAGAAACCAAGGCACCCAAAGCGCAACGAGAAGCGCTGCGTAAAGCGCCCCGAACAAAAAGAACGGACGAAATCCAAGGCTGAGAAAAGCCATCTGCCGCGATCTGTGCGTATCGTCGATTGTCGCCATGCGAGTGCCTCAACAGCCTTGATGCTGGATCGTGACGGGATCCCGGAAGAAAGGCCAATAAACCCTGAGCCAGAGGAGAAACGCCGCCGCCCAGAGCAGCGACACGAGAACGAACGGCGGCCCAGGGAGGAGCGTCGTTGGAAAGACTTCCGGCACGACACGGAGCAGCGTAGCCAACACCAGCAAGAGAAGCGCAAAACGCGTCTGCCGCACAAGCCCAAGCCCCTGCCCTGTATGCCTGAGCCCCGCGATGGAAAACACGGCAAGAACGCCGAGACCGAGCCCACCCATCAGCGCAAGATGGAGCCCTGCATAGGCGGGAATCTCGAACCCCAGCCGCGATGCCCCCATCAACATAAGCCCAAGTCCGGCAAAGCCGCTCGAACCCGCGAGGGCCAGAATTTCCGCGCGCACGATCTCGCGACCGATGAAGTTCTCCGCAACACGGTCCATGAACGCGGCTCCAGCGGCAATCAGGAGATAACCCGTCGTTGCCTCTGAGAGACCGAACGCTTCTGCCACGACCAGCAGCGCCACAAGCCCCGGCGCCAGATTCATACGGCCCGGATGCGGACGGAAGGGCGAGGTCTCCTGGCTGGGATCGAGCACCAAGTTCGTCACAGGCACCGTGATGCGCGCAAGCGCGATGCCGAGAATCCCCAGGAAGACGAAACCTGCGATATGCAGAAAGCGATCCGCCAGCTCAGCCGCATGCGCCATGTCGAGAAACGCATAGCGCGTCACGGCCTCGGCCGCCAAGAGACACGAGATCCAGAAAACGAAGGCGACGAGCCGCGTCGAGCGTTTCGCCATAGACACACGAACCAGATAGACCACGAGAAACGCGAGCCAGGCGAGGTCGCACAAAGCACCGACGATGCCCAGCGCCTCAGCACCGACAAAGCCGATGACGCGGGCCGCTCCCCATAATCCTGCAAGCACAAACAGAACACGCCCGCGCAGCCGTTTCGTATCTGTCCACTCGGGAACGGCGGTCGTGATAAAACCGATGAGGGCGCCACCGAATGCGCCGATGATCATCTCGTGTGCGTGCCAAAGCCCTGGAGGAATACTGTCCGAGAGCGGGAGGCCGAAGCCGAACGCCGCGACCCAAAGGAATGGCCACAGCGCCGCATGGATCGCAGCCAGCGGAAAAAAGAGGCGAAATCCCTCGTCGCCGAGAACATCGAGTGTCGCGCGATAAGATACTGCGTCTGCCCTTGGACCAATGCTCATGCGATCCGCCGTTCGTCCGTCTCGTGGAGATGTCGGAACAGCGGGTCCTCCTTCAGGTAGCTTTGTACGGCCGCGAACACCGCCGCATCGTCGCGCGCATCGCGAGCAAGTCCGACGAACCTCTCACCAGCGATCCCACGCACGCGCTCGTCGAGAACCACGATCCGATCCGAGACGCGCACGGCCTCGGCGAGATCGTGGGTGACGAACAGTCCCGCAAAACGCGACTGACGAGCCGCGGCAATGACGAGATCCTGCATTTGCCGTTTCAGCGCAACGTCGAGAGCCGTGAACGGCTCGTCGAAGAACACAAAATCCGGTTCGACGACGAGCGCGCGCGCAATGGCCGTGCGCTGGCGCATACCGCCGGAAAGCTCAACCGGGTACTTGCCGAGATCACGCCGATCCAGCGACACGAGATCGGCCGCACGGCGCGCCCTCTCCAGTCGCTCACGGCGTGCAACCCCTGCCAGACGCAGCGGATAAGCAATGTTGTCCTCCGCCGTCGCCCACGGCAAAAGGCGCGGCTCCTGAAAGATCATCCCATGACGTCGATAGCCCGCAACGACCCGTCCACGCAGCGGATCGATCAGGCCCGCTGCAATATGGACGAGCGTGCTCTTGCCGCAACCCGATGGACCGACCAATGCCACGATCTCGTCTTCCGCGACACGGAGCGCGACACGGTCAAGCACGGTGCGGCCGAAATAGGCATGCGCGACGCCGTCGAGTGCGAGCGCTGTCATCGCTTCACCCCCCACGGCCGCGCAGCCTCACGCCAGCGCTCAAGTTCAGCGCGGATCGGCTGCACCACGCCGTACTCGACGATAAAGATCGCCGCGACGATGATAACGACCCACGAGATGGACTGAGCGACATCGAGGTTGGAGCGCGACGTGGCGAGCGCCACACCGATGCCGTCGATATTAGCGAGAAGCTCGGCCATGACCGCAACCTTGAAAGTGGAGCCAAGCGCCACCGCGAGCGCGGGGAAGTAGCGCCCCGCGACTTGGCGAATGACAATTGTCCAGAGCCTTTGCAAGGGACCGGCACCGAAAGCGCGCGCCATCTCCTCAAGCGCCCGGTCGCGCGTCGCAACCCCTTCCGCCACGTTGGCGAAGACAAGCGGAAACGACGCAACGACGGTCGTGGTCAGCACCGTGCCCGTGCTCGAACCGAACCAGATCATCGCGAGCACAATCCACGCGATCGGCGGCACACCCATGACGATCGTGAGCAACGGCCGCGCGAGCCGCATCGCAGCCGCGGAATATCCGACAGCAAGACCGAGCACGCCGCCGAGCAGCGCGGTCAAGCCGAAACCTTGAACGGCGCGTAGCCCCGTCTCCCACGCGAGACGCCATGTCTCGGGCAATTCGAGAAGTGCTCGGGTCGCCGCGAAAGTAGCCAAAGGCGACGGCAGAATGAAATCGCCATACGCCTCATGCCCCTGCTGCCAAAGCGCAGCAAACACGGCAAGACCCGCCACACCGACCCAGCCGGACCAAACGAACCGGCCGAGGCGTCCCATCCTATCGAGCACGACGCGTCGCATAAGGCCTCAAAGGTAGAAGTCGCCATCCGGCAACCGACCACCAATATAGCCGGGATTGACCACGGCCATAGCCTCCAGAACCGTCTCGACATGCGTGCGTGCGTCGCGGGCCGCCGTCGCAACAAGATGCGAGTAGGGAATGGACTGTTCGATCACCGGCCAGGGAAGCTGAAGCGGACCGGCGGCGTTGCTGGCAGCACGAGCCGGATGCGCGTTCACATCGGCCACCGCGCGCACGAGCCCCGCCTGAAGCGCCTCAACAACATTGGGATTGGCTGTGCGGAATGTATCCGTAACGGCCAAGCCCGCCTGCGGCAGGATAGGCTCCGTACCCGTTAACCGCGCCCACTCCGCCTGAATATCCATGACGCGGTGGATCGTCTTGCCGGCCAGTTTGCCACGGACCACTGCCGCTGACGCCGCCGGCTCAGGCGCAAGCGCCGCATCGACGCGCCCCAGCACCAAAAGTTGGATGCTCTCAAGCGGCGATCCCGTCGCCACCAGCTCTATGTCCTTTGCCCCATCTATTCCGGCATGCTTGAACAAACGCTGCAGGATCAGGTTCGGCAGCTCGTTCGGTGCCATGACGGCAAGCCTGCGGCCCTTGAGAGCGGCAAGGCTCGTCATCTCCGGATCGGCAGACATGATGTAGAGAATGCCGTTCGTCATCACATTGACGAGGCGTACACCGAGGCCGCGATTATAGAGGTTCGCCGCCACGGGCACCGGCATGATGGCCACATCGAGCCGCTTCGACGTCAGCCCTGCGCGCACCTCATCCACCTGCCGCCAAACGCGCAGCGACGCCTTCGTCGCGGCCTTGTCGAGACGGCCCGTCGCGATCGCATGAAGAACTGTGATCGACGGGCCAGCAGGCGGACCCCAGATCTCGATCTGCTCGAGAGGAGCCGCAAATGCGGTGGAGAAGGGCATAAAAAGCGAGGCGGCAGAGACGCCGACGAGCGACGCTCCACCTTTCAGAAATCCCCGCCGCGAGAGGCAGATTGCACGCTCGCGTATGTGCCCAGAACGGGCGTTCTCTTGCATCAGAACTTCGCTTTCACGCCCCCGATGAAGGCACGACCCTCTCCAGGCTGGAACACGGCCTGATTGGGATTGCTGACGACATCGACGATCAGCGTCGCCGAAGCATACTTCTCATCGAAAATGTTGGAGACCTCGCCGAACAGGCTGAGATTGTCGGTGATCGCATAAGCTGAGCGCAGATCGAACACGGCGAACGAGTCGCGGAACAGTGTGTTCGCATTGTCGACCGGTGTATCGTCCGGCAGCCAATCCACTTCAGCCTCAACCCACAGACCCGGCATGACAGTATAGCGCAACGCAGCGTTCACGATATGGCGCGGCGCGCCCGCCAGGCGGTTATCGCCATGCCGAGGATCGCCATCGAAACGGAAGTCCTGATACGTGTAGGCCACGCGTCCGCTGAGATCCGTCGTGATGTCGAAAGCGGTGCCGATCTCTATGCCGAAGTGTGTCGTCTTATCGGCGTTAATAGCGCCGAGCGAGTTACCGAACGAGTCGCGCAGGTTCAGAAGCTCGTCCTCGACCCACGAGTAGTAGGCAATCGCCGACCATGCGAGCCCGTGAGTCCGCCCCTTCCAGCCGCCTTCGAGCGTAGTCGCCGTCTGCGCGTCGAGATCGGGCGTCGCGAACATGGCGGGCGGCGCGCCCCCAGGGTTCGTACCGGCGCTGCTGTTAGGCGACCCCTGGATCGGCGAAATGAGATCGTCGTGCGTCGGCGGCTCGAAGCTGCGGCTCACGGCTGCGAAGATGGATTGATCTCGCGTCAGGTCGTAGTTCAAAGCCAAGCTCGGCGTCCACTCATGATAGGAGCGGTCGTAGCTCGTATTCACGAATGGGAAAGCAGGAAGGTAGGTGTTGGTCGCCGCATTATACCTTGGGCGCGCCATGCCGAAGATGTCGTCGTTTTCCCGCTTGGCATACGAATAGGCAATGGCCGGCGAGACCGTCAGGCGCTCGGTAAGCGGAATGTTGAAACCCGCGTGCATCGACAGCGTGGTCGAGTCCAGCTCGTTCTCGCCGAAGAGGCGTCCCGTCTCACCACGCTGATTGATGAGATAGTTTCGGTCGGCCGAGCCCACGACGTACTGGCCCGTGATCTCGAACAGCGGCAACGCGCGCGACGCATCCGGCGCATAGGCATAGCGCAGCACGGTGGTGAAATCGCCGCCCTCTGTCTCCCGCACGCCGCTTCCCACCGGGAACCGGAACGTATCATCCGTGTAGGTGTAGCCGAAGCCGACGTCGAACAGGTTGGCGCCGTAGCGCGCCGTTGTGCGCGACCCGATGCGGAACTGCTCGGCCTCACGCTCGGGCCGATCGCGAATCACGTTGGGGCCAACGCAGGCGTTGGGTCCTGTACACACCTGTTTGGGGTTCTGACGGAGCAGCGTGCCGGACAGCGGACCGGCAACGTCGAACGACAGATCCGTGTAACCGAAGAAGAGGCGCGTCGTGATGTTCTCGTTCACGCGCGCGCCTGCATTGAGATTGAAGTTCGTGCGCTCGGATTCGTTGTAGACGCGGAACCCATCGCGCTGGACGTAGCTCAGGCTCGCATGAGCATCGAACGCACCTTCCTGTCCGCCGGCAGCAGCATTCACGCCGAAGTGCCCGAAGCTTCCGAACTCAACAGCAGCCTCGGCGCCAGGCGCGGTGATCCCCGTGGGCGAGACGAAGTTGATCGCACCGCCGAGCACGGTGGCCCCGAGCCGGTTGGCCGTATATCCCCGGTAAATCTCTGCAAACTCAGCACTTTTCGGATCTGCAAACCCGACGATATAGGAACCGTCGGCGCGGTTGATCGGCAGACCGTCCTGGAGGATGAGCGTACCACGCTCGGACGGGTTCTGCTGCAAACCGGAGCCTCGAATTTGCAGGCGCGGCTGATCGTTACCGCCAAAGAAGTTCTGCACCACCACACCCGGCACGGATGCGAGCATCTCCGAAAGAGACGCGGTGGCCTTGGGCGACATCTCCTCATTGGTGACGACGGTCGCGCCGCCCGGAATGGCATCGAGCTTTCGGATCGCCTCCGCAACTGGCGTCTCTCCGGCGCTACCCTCGGAAGCATCGACGGCGATCGGCCCCGGTCCGGCACCGCCACCACCCGTCGCTTGCTTAGCGGCAGGGCGTGGGGCGGCCCCACCAACGTCGATTGCCGGCAGGTCGACGGCTGTGCCCGGAGCCGCCGACTGGGCCAACACGCCCGTCGAACTCACGAGCAGCGCGGCGAGAGCGGTCGCGCCAATAGGCAGTCCAGACAGGCTCGAACCGTCCCGCTGCCCGCGCAAGCGCGCACCCCTCAGAGCCGAATTCAGCGCCTTCAACATCTCAAGCCCCCAGTCCACGAAATTTGCGCCCCATTGATTTGTTGACCACCGTAGTACACTTATGCAGATACGGACCTGATCTAAGTCAAGCAGTGGCGTTCAATCCCTGGACTGTGGCTTGGCGAACACTCCAGCCCTGGCGATAGGCGCGCGGAGCAAGAAGCAGAGTCTATCGGTAAGCCGACAGGCTCTTCCCGAAGCAGCGTAGGAACACCTGCAAGCCGAGCAGGCGTAGCTTCACGGCAGCCGAATTCATGAACGGAGGGCGCTGCCCATCACGGTGTGAGAGGCGGCTCGTCTCGCTCGAAGATGTCGGGCAAAGACGAAATCTCGTCCGAGTGAGACGTGGCCGTCGTAATCACGGCCGCATCGGGCAAACGCTTGCGTATAGCCTCTATCAGACGCCGATGCGCGTCCGCCTCCAAGGCGGAGGTTGGCTCGTCGAGCAGCACGACATCGGCGTCAGATAAAAGCACCCGCGCGACGCTCACGCGCTGCCGTTCTCCGCCCGATAAATTATCGACGACCTGGCGATCATGAAGCCGATCAACCAGGCGACCCAACCCAACATCTGCAAGCGCGGCGGCAACGACGTCATCGGCGACCTCAGCGGCCGGCCGGGGATAGACGATGGCCTCCTTCAGCGATCCCACCGGCATGTAGGACCGCTGCGGCAGCGCAATAAGCTTTGCTCCCTCCGCAAAACGCACGTCGCCGTTCGCAAACGGCGATAAGCCGGCCAGCGCACGCACGACGCTCGTCTTGCCGCTTCCCGATTTCGCCCGGAGAGAGGCCGTTCCTCCGCGATCGAGATCGAGTTCGTCCAACGATCCCACGACGCGTGTCCGTGTTGGATCGGTCACCCTCAATTCCCGCACCGACACCACCGGCCCGTCCGAACCGCACGACATTTCGGCAGTCGCCTTCCGCAGAACGCGAGCGCAGTCGAGTGTCTGGTCCAATCCTTCAAGACGGCGCGTCACGGCCACCCACTCCGTGAGTTCACGATACGCCGTCACGAAGAAGGAGAGCGATGTCCGCACCGTGGCGAAAGCCGACCCGGCCTGCATGAGCACGCCGAGCTGCATCTCTCCAGAAAAATAGAACGGTGCCAGAACCAGATACGGAAAGTAGAGCGATACATGCTTAAAACCGTCGGCGAAGAAGCCGAGCAGCTTCTGGCGCCGGATGAGCGCGAACCAGTTTCCGAGAACGTCCCGAAAACGCCCATCGAGCGCTCGGCGCTCGGCCTCGTCACCACGAAGAAGCGCGATTTCCTCGGAGTTGTTGCGCACCCGAGCGAGACCGAACCGAAAACTCCCTTCGACTTTGTCCCGCTCGTAGTTCAACGCAATGAGTGCGCGGCCGATGACGTGGGCAAGCACAGTTCCGGCCAACGAATAGAGGAGCGCCGCCCAGACCAGAAGGCCCGGAATGACATATGTCTCGCCTCCCATCGTGATCCCGACAGTCGCGGAGATGGACCAGAGAATAGCCACGAATGAGAAGAGCGTAACGATGGCGCCCAGCAGTCCGACCGAAATGGAGAGCGCAGAAGCCGCAAATTTCTCCGTGTCTTCGGCGATCCGCTGATCGGGATTGTCACTCGCTCCTTCGACAAAGCGCATTTTGTAATGCGCGCCGCGCGAGAGCCAGCGATCGAGCAAACGGCTCGTAAGCCATTCTCGCCATCGCATCGTGAGCCACTGGGTGAAGTACTGCTGATAGACGGACGTCAGGATCAACGCCGCCGCAATCGCGAGATACACCCAGAACTGACGGACGAACTCAGCCCAATCCTTATCCTGCAACGATTGGAAAAAGTCGTTGCGCCAGTGATTTCTCGCGACCTCGGATGCAACCAACCCGAGCTGGCACGCCACAACCGCGAATAGCAGCAATACCGGACCGAAGCCTGCGCTGCCAAAATAGGGACGCGTATAACCCCAAGCCGCGCGTGCGAACGCCCTCACTGCCGCTGTCCTTGAGCCGGCTCGGACACGGAAGCTGCGCGTCGCCGCTCCGTTTCATGAAGCGGGCACGCGCAACAGAGCACTCCATCCGGCAATAGATATCTCAGGCAGCACACCCTCCGGCGCCGGACACGCTCGCCATCTATCTTGAGATAGGTCACAGGGCTGAAAAGGTGATTCTTCGCGCCATCATCGAACATCCGCGCATCCATCAGCGCGAACCCCTCGCCGAGCCCCGGCGCAGCAAAACCCTCCTTCTGCAAATGCCGGAGCACACCCTCGAAAAGTGTCCCTGCATTGCTCCAGAGCACCCGCCGGCTCACACGGGTGCGGCTATGCCAGAACTCTATGAACGGCGCGATATTGCCTTCGATAAGCGGTTTGAAGCGGCCTCCCACAGACGACACCGGAAGCGCCGTGGCTTGCGAGATCGCCACCTGCTCGATCTTGTAATCGGGCGCGAGCTTCAAGCGAATGTCCGACAGACGGAACGGGGGTAGCCTGTCGAGAAGGATCGCCGAGCAAAGAAGAGGCGGCAGAACGAAGGAAAAATACCACTTCGACCAAATGGAATAGATCGCGGCCCGCGGCGTCTCGCCATGCGCCCGGCAAAACGCCTCCGCCATTCGGTCGAGATGGTGCTCAGTCAGAATCTCGTCGACGGAATAGGTCGGCTCCGCGATAGAGCCCACATGCATAATCCGCCCGCGCAAATGCGCGAGCGGCCCAACGAACAAGCCGTTGAGGTCATCGTGCAGTTTGTCCCACGCCTCTTCAGACACCCAGGCCCCTCAGACAATTGGCATCGTAGAAATGACGATGGGCAGCCCCGGCTTGACCGCGCTGCCCATCCCCAATCTAAAACCGCATCCGAAGAGCGGCATCGATTGTCCGCCCCATGCCGTAGTAACACCCCGTCGACGCGACGCAGTTCGTGACGTACCTTTCGTCGGTCAGATTCTTCGCGTTGACGGAGAACTCCCAGTCTTCGAACGCGGAATCCACGGTGCCGAGATCGTAACGCAACATCGCGTCGTAGAGCGTGAAGGACGGCACGTAAAAGGTGTTGAGCGAGTCTCCCGCGGTCTTGCCGAAATAACGCACGCCGCCGCCGAGAGTGAGCCCACGGAAAACGCCCTCCGAGAACGTGTACGAACTCCAGAGCGATGCCGAATGCTCAGGAACCGCGATGAACTCCTTGCCCGTTCGGCCCGCCTCGTTGGTTTTCGTCACTTCGCTATCGAGATAGGTGTAGGCCGCCGCCACATTCCATCCGTCAGCCAAAGAGGCGCGAACCTCGAACTCAGCACCGCGCACAGTAACCTCGCCGGTCTGAATGCGGTTCGGCGGGTTGGCGAGGTCGGGCGTCAGGACATTCTGCTGCACGAGGTCAAACACCGCGGCGGTGAACAGCGCATTGAATCCGCGTGGCTGATACTTGATGCCAAGCTCGTTCTGCTCGCCCGTCGTCGGGGCGAAGGGCGTACCGTCGACCATGCTTCCGATCGACGGGAAGAACGACGTCGAATGGCTGACATAGGGCGCAAGCCCATTCGAAAAGTGATAGATCGCGCCGATGTTGTACGTAAGTTCTTTGTGGTCCACAGGCACGACCACAGCCGGACCGAACACACCGAGGGCATTGGCCGTGCGCGTCTTTTGATCGGCGGTCGCCCAGTCGTGACGAAAGCCACCAGTCACGGTCAAGCCTGCAATCGAGATCTCGTCCTGCAGATAGATGCCAGTCTGCTCCACGTCCTGATCGCGCTTTGATGTGATCGCCGGAATTGTGAGCGGCTGCCCATATACGGGATTGTAGAAATCAAGCGGATACGGATTGCCCGGAGTCCCCCGGTGCACGCCCGTTCCCTGGTAGTTGGGAATAGCGGCATAGTCGACACCCACAACAAGCTTGTGGTCCAGCGGACCCGTGGAGAAACGGCCCCGCAGGCGACTGTCGACCTGATAGGTCTCGATCTCGTATTCGGCATTTTGGATTTCGCGCTGAGACGATGTCGGACCGGCCAAGGCACCGCGTCCGATCACCTCCCGCAGCGCGATGTCGATGTTGCGATACCCGGCATCCTGCTCGAACGACCACGTCTCGTTGAGCCGATGCCGGAACTCGTAGCCAATCTTGAACGAGCGGATGTGAGAGTCGTGATAGCCCGGCTCGCCGAGAAACATCTCGCGCGAGATAAACTGTCCGTTCGGACCCGGAAGAATGCTGCCGAAGCGCGGCAGAGATTGCTGGGCCGTAATGGACGGATCGGCCTGATAGCTGGAAAGGAGCGTCAGGCTCGTGTTGCTGTTCGGCCGAAACGTCACCGCGGGCGCGATATAGATCCGGTCAGTTTCCGTGAAATTGACTTCGCCGTCCGCAATGCGGCCCATCGCCGTCAGGCGATACGTAAGCACGCCTGAGTTCCCAACAGGACCACCGAAGTCGACGCCTGTTTGAAACTTGTTGTGAGTTCCGGCCTGCAGCACGACCTCGGTAAACGCCTCGTCGGTCGGACGCTTGCTGGTCAACGCGACAATGCCACCCGGACTTCCCTGCCCGTACATGGAAGCCGCCGGCCCCTTGAGCACATCGATGCGCTCCAACCCGTAAGGCTCGATGCCCCAGTTGCTGTCGTGCTGCTTCAAGCCATCGACGAACTGGTAAGCGAGAAAGCCGCGCAGCATCGTCTGATCGCGCGTCACGAAATTATGCGAGAAGTGGTAGCTGTTCACGCCCGACGCGTACTGCAGCGCCTCGTTGACGGTCGTAGCGCTACGCTCCTCGATCTCCGCTCTCGTCGCCGTCGAGATCGAGCGTGGCGTGTCGAGAACAGTGCCGGGCGCTTTCGTCGCCACACCGCTCAAAGCGGCGACGAAGCCGTTCGTCCCAGGGTCGTTGCGGTGCTGCGGGAGGGCAGAAGAATCGGTCTGGCCGAAGCCGGCCGGCTGTGCAGCTTGCACACCCGCACCCGAAGCGCTTTCGTTCTGCTGTGTGGAACCTTGCGAGCCTCCTGTCACCGTCACGGGCGGCAATAGCTCGTTTTGTTGCTGGCTCTGCTGCGCAGAGGCGTCATATCCGCTGCCGAGCAGCAGCAACGCACCTCCCACGGAAGCAGTGATACAAGCGCGAATGCCCGCTCGAGAGAGCAGGGCCAGTTCTGATGGCAATGACATGGAACCTGGACGTGACAAAGGTGGCACGTCAGCGCGAATGATGCCTCAACCGTCCTGAGGACGTTCGAAACATACCCATCGGATCACCCCGTCCGACAAGCTCCACGCGTGACCACGGCTGACGGCAGGTCTCCTGGCTCGCGGATGTGCGCCCCATCGCCTTCCCGGGAATCCCCAGTGGCAGAGTGATGGTAGCTAACCGCTTACAGTTGCGGGGGCAGCCGCGGAATTTGGCAAAGCGCCAGCACCGCATTCCCTATTGACCCAATGAAGGGACCGTCGAGGCCCACCAATGCGGCCCAATCTGGTGCGGCGTCAATCCCGCTCATTCATATGTGCAGATCCTGTGCTTCCACAGCCACAGGCGTCAATGTTCAGCCGTCGTCAGTTTTTTGATGACGCTTCATGCGCCCTTGAAACGATCACGCACCCTTTGCAGCTCCCGCTCGATCTCTGCGCTATCAGGTGTATCCAACGCATAGAAATCGAACCTTCGCGCATCGATCAGGTTGGGAAGCAAGCTCGGCAGGGACGTCTCGAAAAACGGCCCGCTTCCATCACCGACGAGAGCGGTCTCCTCCATGCTGCGTCCGTGCGTCACGATCACAGTCATGCGCGTGATGTGCCCGAGCAGCGCTTCGATCTCCTCGCCCTTGACCCGATACGCAACATGCGGACGCCACACCCTGTCGAAGTATCCCTTCAGGATCGCAGGCATCGCGTACATCCACACCGGCAACACGAACACGAGCTCTCGCGCCGCACGCAGATGCGCGACCAGGCTCACAAGGTCGTCCGGAATCCGATCCTGGTAAAAGGTTGCAAATTCCTCGCGCGTGACCGCGGGATTGAAGCCAATCCCCACGAGATCGTCCACCAAGACAGGTGCGCCACGCGCTTCCATCTCGCGCACGATTTCAGAGGCAATGCGCGCGCAAAAACTGGTTGGCGACGGATGGCACGTCACCACAAGACAAGTGTCAGCATGCGCTCCGTCACGTAAGTTCACCCTTTTCCGCTCCTACTTATTCCTCTACGACACCTTAGCTCGATACAGCGCGCAGACTATCCATTCGGGCTGCGCTCCCGAACCACATGCACACGAGACCACACGCGCACGAGCAAGTCATCCGTCTCGAAAACTCGCGGGGAGACGACGTTGGATAAGCTGATCGCCATACTGAAATCAGAACTCGAACGCTGGAGCAGCGGCTGGAGCGTCGGATCGTTCGGCGCCATCGGAGAATTCCATCAGGACGACGGAGAGACGCTCGAAGTCTCCGATACGGAAAACCTGACCCGAGCCACCGCCCGCGGCGCCATCCGCATCGTACCGCGCCCGGACATGAGCGCCGTGGCTTACGAACTCTTAAGCCCGCGCCCTCAACGCTGGAGCCAAGGCATGGCTTTGTGTCTGCCGCAGGAGACAGCGCTTGGCGCACAACGCAAAGTGCTGACCGAACTCGGCCCAGACACGGACGCCATTCGCCCCGCCGACAGCGAGGGCATCCTGTTCGATATCGGTCTCGACCAGCCGCAAATCGATTTCTGTATTCGCACGAGCGATCCGGAACTTCTCGCGGTCCTCCGCCGCAACATCGGAAAAACGACTTTCGCATCCGAAGCCGGCCACGCGATCCTTCACGCGCATCCCCACCGGGTTGTCATGTCCAAGCTGGGACGAGCCGAAGTGTTCCAGAAGATCGGCGGACCCGACACGGGCGGAAAATCGCCGGAAGGCCCGCACACGCACGTGCTGCCAAAACTTCTTGCCGCCCGCCGAACCCATTCGGCGAACACACCCATACCAGAAGGCCTCACGCCTTGCGCCTTCCTCCATCCGACAAATCCGGTAATCACAACCCTCGGCGACGATAAGGCGTTCGATGCCGCGGACTTCGCGCGCTTCCAGACTTATCTCGAACTTTACGGCCCCCCAGCGTATGTAGCGACGAAGAAGATGGTCTGGACCGCCGTCGAAGCTCACGAGGATCCGAGCGGGATGCCAGAGCCTGAAACGCGGCTCGAACGCGTCGCACTTCGCAACGCGCTCCGCCAGATGGAGCGACAGACCGAAGCAACGAGCAACGCGCTTCTGCAGAAGCGCGTTGCCACCTGGCGCGCGGCATTCGACAAATTGGAGGAGACCGACGAGAGCGAAACGGCCTAAAGGATTTTCCATTCGCTCTCGGCCGATTGCAAACCTTCCGCACACGCAGCCAAAAAATCCCAACACTGTTGCAAAAGCGTATCAGCAGGTGCGGCGCTCCCCCGCACAGGTTCGGATTTGCGTTGACAGCGTGCCGTTTCTACGGCCGTCTAAAGGCGTGACGGTGTCGAGACGCGCGCAAGCGCGTCGAGATGAAGAGGGAACACGGTGCGATGCGACAAGCGTCAATACCGTGGCTGCGCCCGCAACTGTAAGCGGCAAGTCCTCTCCAATTACGCCACTGGCGCTCCGCGTTGGAGCCCCGGGAAGGCTGGAGAGCGACGTTCGAGCCGTAAGCCAGGAGACCTGCCGCCACAAGTCGCCCATCCTCCGTGCGGGACGCGCAGGGGAACGGTTACCCGGAGTGGCGACTGATGTGCAACCGAATGGGGGCAACGTCAGGTATGGCCAGGGTCTTGAACACCCACTGACGAATTTATCAGGCTCGTTTCGAGGCGAGCAGCGCGTGAAGCCGCAACCGCTTGCGGCCGATAGTCGTTGCACGTCCACCGTACGGCCACCGGCCATACCCGCCGAAGCTCCCGCCATCACGCGTGACGGGGGGGACCGATGTCGTGGTCATTTGAGCGAGACGCAACAGCAAGACGCACTGCGATCTCGAAGAAACTGCTTTTTTCGTCGAGCGCACTTCTCGCCGTTCTGGCGGTAACCGGCCCCGCCGGCGCCCAAACCGTGACGAACCTCGACGACATCGTCATCCAGGGTGATAGCCGCGGCACGGCAGTCGAAGCCGAGAAGGTGGGTTCCTCCGTTACAGTCATCACCGGCGAGGAAATGCGCCAGCGTGGTATCACCCACGTAGCCGATGCTCTTCGCTCGGTGCCAGGCGTCGCGATCAATCGCACCGGCCCGGTGGGTGGCATCACGCAAGCCCGCATCCGCGGCGCCGAAGGAAATCATACGCTCGTCATCATCGACGGCATCGAAGTGAGCGATCCCGGTCAAGGTGAGTTTGATTTCTCGACGCTTCTCGCCGACAACATCGAACGCATCGAAGTCTTGCGCGGCGCGCAAAGCGCGCTCTGGGGCTCCAACGCAACCGCAGGCGTCATCAATATCATCACACGAAACGCCGAACCCGGCGCGCGTGTCGGCATCACGGCCGAAGGCGGCTCCTTCGGAACGAAAAAGCTCTCGGGCTATGCCTCCGCCGCGAATGACTGGGCGCGCGGTATCGTTTCCGCATCCGGCTTCGACACGGACGGCTTCAACTCATCACCATTCGGGAACGAAAAAGACGGCTACGAAAATCGCACCGTTTCGTTCAAGGGCGACGCCGACGTTCTGCCGTTCCTGAATATCCAGGGCACGATTCGGAACACGCGGACGTATGCAGAAACAGATCCGCAGGATTTTATCAATCTGGCTCCTTGGCCCGGATTCATGCCGAGTCCGTTTTACGGGCTGGTCGTGGACGGCGATCAAACGCATAGGGTCGAGCAGCTGTTCGCAAGCACGCGCGCAACGCTCAGCACGTTCGAAGATCATTGGAAGCATTCGGTATTCTTCAACTACACCGACTACGACACCGAATATTTCGCCAATCAGCTCCCGGATAGCGGCAACGTCGGCACGCGTGAGCACTTCGGTTATCAGACCACCCTGCAGTTCGACACGCCTTCGATTGCCAATGCGCGCCACACGCTGATCGGCCTGATCGAGCAACAGACGGAAACCTATCGCAACACGGGACCGATCTTTTGGGACCCGTCGCAAATTCCCGAACAAGAACGCACCTTGCAGGGGCACGTCGCAGAGTACCGACTTGAACTCTTCGACAGCCTGTTCCTCACAGGCGCCTACCGCTACGACTCAAATGATGCATTCGAAGACGCGGAAACCTACCGCGCAACCGCCGCCTACTTGCTAAGGCCCACGGACACGCGCTTCCACGCCAGTTACGGCAAAGGCGTGACGAACCCAACGTTTAGCGAGCAGTTCGGCTTCATACCGGGGACGTGGCTTGGTAACCCGAACTTGATCCCCGAGGAATCCATCTCTTGGGACGCTGGCATCGAACAGAGCTTCTTCAACAAGGCTCTCGTCGTCGACGTGACCTATTTCCGGGCCAATCTCGAACATGAAATTTCTTCGCGCCGGGATCCTGCAACCGGAATGGAAACGCCTTTCAACCTGACTGACGAAAGCACTCGGCGTGGTGTCGAGGTTACGGTAACGGCACGACCGACGGACAATCTCGACATCGTCGCCACATACACGCACCTCGACTCGTTCCAAAAGGACACAGCAGGTCTCTGGTTCCGCGAGGTGCGGCGGCCCGAGCATCAGGCGAGCCTCAATGCAACGTATCGGTTCTCGGATCGCGCGCGCACGACCGTCAGCGCCGTCTACAACGGCGACTTCTACGACAACGACTTCCGTGCCGGCACACCTCCGCGTGTCCTGATGGACAGCTACACCCTGGTAACCGTCGCCGGCGAGTACGATGTCTCCGATAACCTCACAGCCTTCGCCCGGGTCGAAAATCTGTTAGACGAAGATTATCAGGAGGTGTTCGGCTACGAGACAGCGAACATCGCAGCCTACGCCGGAATCCGCATGCGCTTTGGCGACTAGGCAACGCCAACCCTAACCATGGGGGTGCCTCGGCGTTCATGAATGGGCAAGGAGACTTCGGCTGCTGCGCGTGCTGCATCACACGCAAAACCGAGGTCTCCTTGATCCCTTTACGCGTCACTGGAGCGAGGTAACGAAGATCCAGGATGGACCACGGCGTGGCCGCCACTGTACGCAGCGCATGCTAATGTCCGCCCCCGCAGCCAACCGCTAACATCAAAGCCTCAAATCCGTTCTATTTCAGATGACGTCATACCTCCGTCTCACGGGCCCTGAAAGACAACGCCAATGACCCGCCCATCGACGGCCACCACCGCACTGATCGGAACCGTCGCGCTCCTCCTCGCCAGCTTCCCGCTGCGCGCCGATGCTCCACCGCGCCGCATCGTGTCGATGAACCTGTGCACCGATCAGATGGCGATGCTGATGGCAGCACCCGGCCAGTTGCACTCCGTGTCTCATCTCGCACGCGACCCCAAAAGCTCCGTACTCCCGGATGAGGCACGTCGCTTTGCCGTGAATCACGGCCTCGCCGAAGAAATCTTCATGATGCAGCCCGACCTCGTGCTCGCTGGCACGTTCACGAGCCGGGCGAGTGTGGCGATGCTGAAGCGCTTGGGATTCCGCGTCGAGCAATTCCCGCCCGCCTATTCCTTCGACGAAATTCGCGAACAGATCCGCAGGATGGGAGACCTTCTCGGCCGCACCGAACGCGCCGAAGAACTCGTCGCCGAACTCGACCGGCGTATCGCTGCCACGCCGGAACCCGGCGAGTCCACACGGCGCCCGCTCGCAGCGTTGCACTTCGCAAATAGCTACACTGTGGGGTCTGGAACTCTGTCGAGCGAAGTGGTGAGCCGGGCCGGCCTCGAAAACCTTGGCACGCGGCTTGGATTGTCCGGCACGATCCGCCTGCCCCTCGAAATCCTCGTTGTCTCGACACCCGATCTCATCGTCGGCGGAACGCGCTATGAGAGCAGCGCACCCGCGCTCGCTTACCAGACGTTCGAGCATCCGGCCCTGAGCGCCGTCCTGCAAGGCCGCCCGATGACGGCCGTCCCGGACAAGTATTGGGTCTGCGGCGCGCCCTTCACAGCCGAAGCCGTTCGCATTCTGGCCGATGCAGCCGCTCAGCTCAGCCTACGAAAGCCGGTCACGCCATGAGCTATCGTCTCGTCGTCACGAGCTTGGCGCTCCTCGTCGCCCTTCTCTTTGCGGCCTCTCTGTTTACCGGCCCTGCAGGCCTCGACATGGCGACATCGTTCGATGGCTTGTTCCTAGGCAGCAACGAGGCGGCCCGCCTCGTCATGCAGGAAATCCGATTGCCGCGCGCAATCCTCGGCACGATGATTGGCGCGACGCTCGGACTATCGGGCGCGGTCCTGCAAGGATACTTGCGCAACCCCCTTGCCGACCCAGGCGTACTCGGTGTCAGCGCCTCGGCGTCTCTCGGCGCGGTCATTGCGATCTATACCGGCCTCTCGGCGGCCTTTGCTCTTGCACTCCCGGTGTTGGCCATGCTCGGCGCCGTGGCCGCCGTGATGGTGATCCAAATCCTCGCGGGCGGCCGCGCCGGAACGCTGACGTTGATCCTCGCGGGCGTTGCAATCACGAGCCTTGCCGGCGCCATGACCTCGCTGGCGCTGAACCTGTCTCCCAATCCCTTCGCAGCCATGGAAATTCTCTTCTGGATGCTTGGATCTCTGACAGACCGGTCCATGGTCCACGTCTGGCTCTCGGCTCCGTTCATGGTCCTCGGCTGGATCATGCTCGCACCGCTCGGCCGTGCGCTCGACGCGCTCTCCCTCGGATCCGATGCGGCTCAAAGCATGGGCGTGCGTCTCAACCGCACGCAGACGTTGACGATCCTTGGCACGGCAACGTCGGTCGGCGCGGCAACATCCGTCGCCGGCGCCATCGGTTTCGTCGGCCTCATCGTTCCGCATCTGCTGCGGCCGGTGGTCGGATCGAAACCGAGCCACCTTCTCCTGCCGAGCGCCCTCGCCGGCGCGTCTCTCGTTCTCGCGGCAGACATCGCCGTGCGCCTCATCGCACCCGGGCGCGACCTCAAGCTCGGCGTCCTGACCGCGATTGTAGGCGCGCCGTTCTTCCTCTACCTCGTCATACGCTACCGCAGGACGCTCACATGACCCGTCTTAGCGTCCGAAATCTCAACGTCGATCTCGGCGGCCACTCCATCGTCCGCGATGTCTCGCTCGACTTCGCACCGGGCGGCGTGATCGGCCTCATCGGTCCCAACGGCGCGGGAAAAAGCACGTTCCTGAAAGCGATCCTCGGGCTCGTGCCATCGCGAGGCGACATCGCCTACAACGGCAAGCCTCTGCCCGAAATCGATCGTCGTGCATTGGCTCATCTGACGAGCTACCTGCCTCAGGATCGCGAGATCGCCTGGCCGCTCTCGGTTGAAAATGTCGTCGCCCTCGGGAGAACACCGCATCTGTCCGCGCTCGCCGGTCTCGGTCCAGAGGATCAGGCAGAGATCGAAAGCGCCATCGCATTGACCGACATTGCCCACCTGCGCAATCGCATCGTCTCGACGCTCTCAGGCGGTGAGCGCGCCCGCGTTCTCATGGCGCGCGTCCTGGCCCAGGCCACACCCATCCTCATCGCGGACGAACCCGTCGCCGCCCTGGACCCCGGCCACCAGATCGCGCTCCTGGAAACGCTCGACGCGTTGTCTTCCGCTGGCCGCACGATCATCGTCTCGCTTCACGAAATCCCGTTGGCAGCCCGTTGGTGCCGCCGTCTCATCCTGCTCGACAAGGGCAGCGTCGCCGCAGACGGCAAACCCGAGGACGTGTTGACTCACGAACATTTCGCGAAGGTCTACGGCGTTCGCATCCACCGCACCGTCACCGAGGATGGGCTGCTCGTGCAGCCTGTCGCGCGGCTCCCAACTAAGAAGTAAATCGGAAAGCCGGAGTTCGCGTCGCATCAGCGCGCGAGCGCCAGTATGCGGTCGCAATCTATATACGTCTCGATATGCGCCGCAAGCGCATCGAGCGTTGCGTCCACGTCGTGCTCGTAATTGAGCGAGGATGCTTGCGCGCCGAGTCCCCGCAGCACTTCCGCGCGATACGCGTCGCTCGAGAAGAGACCGTGAAGATAGCAGCCCGCGACACGCCCGTCCGCGCTCACGGCTCCATCGAGACCGCCGCCATGCAAGCGGATCATCGGCCGCTCCAATCCCACACCCGTCGTGCGGCCGACGTGCATTTCGTAGCCACTCACTGCAAGCCCCGTCCCGCAGGAGACGCCCGCGGCTTCCGTCAAAGTCTTGTTTCCGGTGAGAACGGTTTCGACATCCAGGAGACCAAGCCCGGCGACATCGCCCGGCGCCCCTTCGATACCGTCAGGATCGGCGATACTCCGCCCAAGCATCTGATACCCACCGCAAACACCCAGCACACGCCCACCGCGCCGCACATGCGCCGCGAGGTCCACGTCCCACCCTGTTGCGCGCAGAGCGGCGAGATCCGCCATCGTCGCCTTGGAACCCGGCAGGATAACCAGTGCGGCCGAGCCCGGAATAGGTTCACCGAGTCGCAAGAACACGACATCGACACCGGTCTCCAAACGCAGCGGATCGAAGTCGTCGAAATTTGATAGCCTTGGATACGCCAATACGACCACAAGAGGGCGCGCGCCTGAACCGTTTGCCGCGTCATGCGTCAAGGACTGCGTATCTTCATCCGGAAGCCGGCGGGCACCGTCGAAAAACGGGACGAGACCCAGCGCCTGCCATCCCGTCCGCGCTGCGAGATCCACCATCCCGTCGGCAAACAGCGCGGGATCGCCGCGGAATTTATTGACGATGAAGCCGACGATGCGCGCGGCATCGTCAGCGCTCAGCACATGCCGCGTGCCGACAAGACTTGCGATCACACCGCCGCGCTCGATGTCGCCGATCAGCACGACAGGCACACCGGCCGCTTCGGCAAACCCCATATTTGCGATGTCGCCGCTGCGGAGATTGACTTCCGACGCCGAGCCCGCGCCCTCGACGAGCACAAGATCCGCTTGCGCGCCGAGCAGATTAAAGCTCTCCAGCACCCTCTCCATCAACTGCGCTTTCATCGCGTAATAGCCGCGCGCAGGCGCATTACCGATTACGCGCCCCTGCACGACCACCTGTGCACCGACCTCGCTCTGCGGCTTAAGCAGAACGGGGTTCATGTGCACGCTCGGCGCCACGCGAGCCGCACGCGCTTGCAACGCCTGCGCGCGCCCGATCTCGCCGCCATCCGCCGTCACGGCGGCGTTGTTCGACATGTTCTGCGGCTTGAAAGGGCGCACGCGAAGGCCGCGATTGGCAAACGCGCGCGCGAGCCCCGCGACCAGGAGCGACTTGCCCACATCCGAGCCCGTGCCCTGGAACATGATCGCTTTCATGAGGGCTAGAACTCGATGCCTTCCTGGGCTTTCACTCCGGCCGCAAAGTGGTGCTTCACAGGCGTCATGTCCGTCACGAGGTCGGCCGCTTCGATCAGCTCGGGCTTCGCATTGCGTCCCGTCACGACGACGTGCAGATCGGCTCGTTTGTTGCGCAGCGTCTCAACCACCTCCGCGAGCGGCAGATGATCATAGCGCAACGCGATGTTCAGCTCGTCGAAAACGATGAGATTGAACGAAGGATCAGCGAGCAACGCCTTGGCCTGGATCCATGCCTTCTCCGCGGCCGCGACATCGCGGTCCCGATCCTGCGTTTCCCAGGTGAACCCCTCGCCGAGCGTGTGCCAGACGACCTGGTCACCGAACGTTTCGAGCGCTTTTCGCTCGCCCGTCTCCCACGCGCCTTTTCCGAATTGGACCACGCCGATCCGCTTACCGCGCCCCAGGGCGCGCAGCACAAGGCCCCATGCCGCAGTCGACTTGCCTTTGCCTTTGCCCGTGTGGACGATCAGAAGCCCTTTTTCGACCGTTTTGGAGGAAACCTCGGCGTCTTGCGCGGCCTTGCGCTTCGCCATCTTCTCCCGGTGTCGGGCGTCGTCTTTCTCGGCTGTTACCATGTGAAGCCTCTCTCTTATCCATGGGCCCAGCGCCCCGCGCCAAGAAGCCCCAATTTGCGCCCGATTTCCATTGACGCAACGATCTGGCAGCCTTTATCAAACCCGGGACGGTTCCTCGCAAGAGGATTGAACGGGAATGCGGTATGCCGAGCGAGGCCGAAGCCGCAGCTGCCCCCGCAACTGTAATCGGCGAGCGTTCAATCGATCGTGCCACTGGGAAACCGGGAAGGCGATGGGACGCAAGTGACCCGAAAGCCAGGAGACCGGCCGTCAAAGTAAGACACTCGCATGGCCCCGGAGGGGTGGCCAGGGAGAATGCTCGTGAAGACACAATTCTCACCATCGCCGTCGTTCGATAAGAAACGCGCAACACTCTGCGCGCGGGGCAGGTATTGTCAGTGAGCAAGCCGTCCGGCGATGGCGCGCCGCTTCTTCCTCCGTCTGGGCCGTGCACGTGCTCCGAACCATCGGACGCCGAGGGCGCTTGCAAGGACTGCAGCGTGTTCGCGGCCTCGTCGCTCCTAAACCCTATCCCCGAACCCAGTGGCGACAGCGCAACCTCCAGGAGCCACAGCGCGATCACCGTCTTCGTCTGCATCACATGCCGGCAGATGCTGCCCGACGGAAATGGTTTCCTCCAGCCTGGACGCGAGCTCGCCGAAATCCTGAGCCAACGCCTCTCCGGCGACAAAAACGTCAACGTAACGCCTGTGCAATGCCTGTCCGTCTGCAACCGCCCGAGCACCATCGCGCTCACCGGCCGCAACAGGTGGACATACCTCGTCGGCAACCTCGAAACCGCCGCGCATCTCGACGACATCGTCACGTTCGCGCGCGCCTACGGGCAATCCAGCGACGGCATCGTTCCCTGGAAGGAACGGCCGGAACCTTTCCGCAAGAGCGTGATCGCCCGCGTTCCGCCCCTCGGCTTCATACATCCGGAGCAAAACTCATGACCGTGCTCGCCAAAGTTCCTTGCAGCATCGTGACCGGCTTTCTCGGCGCCGGCAAAACGACGCTCGTGCGTAACATTCTTCAGAACGGTGCGGGACGTCGCCTCGCCGTGATCGTCAACGAGTTCGGAGATGTCGGCATCGACGGCGAAATCCTGAAGGGCTGCGGCATCGAAAGCTGCAACGAGGAAAGCATCGTGGAGCTGTCGAATGGCTGCATCTGCTGTACCGTTGCAGATGACTTCGTCCCTGCGCTCGAAGGTCTCCTGGCGCTCGACAACCCACCCGAGCACATCCTGATCGAGACCTCCGGCCTCGCATTGCCCAAGCCGCTCGTGCAGGCGTTCAACTGGCCCGCCATCGCCTCGCGCGTCACCGTCGACGGCGTGATCGCCGTGGTGGATGGCGCTGCCGTCGCCGCGGGGCGCTTCGCCGACGATCCGGAAGCGCTTGCCGCTCAACGCGCGGAGGACACCTCCCTCGATCACGACAACCCGCTTGAAGAAGTCTTCGAGGATCAGTTGCTCTGCGCAGATCTCATCGTCCTCAACAAAGCCGACCTGATGACGGCCGACGAGCGCGAGAAAGTCGCTGCCGAAATCAAAGCCGCCGTGCCGCGCGCCGTTAAGGTTGTCGAGACCACGGGCGGCCAGCTCGATCCCAAAGTGCTTCTCGGGCTCGGCGCCGCGGCTGAAACCGATCTTGCCGCGCGCCCGTCACACCACGACAACGAAGCCGAGCACGACCACGACGATTTCGACACCTTCATCCTCGACATCCCGTCCCTCGACGCACCCGAAGGGCTCCTGGAGCGCATCCGCGCTGCAGCCGACGCGCACGACATCCTCCGCATCAAGGGCTTTGCCGAGGTTAACGGCAAGCCAATGCGACTCCTCATCCAGGGCGTCGGCTCTCGCCTCCAGCATCAGTTCGACCGGGCCTGGCGCCCCGAAGAATCTCGTCAGGGCCGCCTTGTGGTGATCGGCCAGAAGGGACTGGACCGCGATGCCATCGCCCAGGCCATCGGGACCGTGTAAGATGTCCGGATGCACCTCCTAGCAGTCGAGACGGGATCGCTGGATGAGATAGACGGCGCGGTCGATCTGGGTCAGACGCCCGCCGATGTCGTCGTCCTGTCGTTCAGCGACAGCGATCTTTCCGCGCTCGCCGCGGTTTGGAGCCAAAGCCCCGCTGAGTTCCCGACCTTACGTCTCGCGAGCCTCAAGCAGCTTCGCCATCCGATGTCGGTCGATCTTTATATCGAGCGAGTGATCGCGGGCGCGCGCCTCGTCGTCGTGCGCGGGCTCGGCGGTCTCGACTATTGGCGCTACGGCTTCGAACAGATCGCAGCAACAGCCCGACGGCACGGCATTCTCTTCGTCGCCTTGCCCGGCGACGACCGCCGTGATGCGCGGCTCGATGCGATCTCTACCGTCCCGCGCGAAACGCTAACCGCGCTCGAGCACTATTTCCGGAGCGGCGGCCCCGCCAATGCGCGCAACCTCCTGCTCTATGCCGGCCATCTGCTCGGAAACGACGTCGAGATCGATCCGCCGGTTGAGCTTCCTCCGGCCCTGGCGCTGGATAAGACCGGAAATCCAACGGATCTGAGAACTATCGAAAGCGCATCGGGAGAGCCCATTGCCCTCGTCACGTTCTATCGCGCAAGCCTCCTGGCCGGCGACTATCGACCTATCACTGCGCTCTGCGATGCTCTGAATCAACGCGGCCTCTGCGCCATCGCCGTCGCCGTGACGAGCTTGAAAGACGCAGACGTCGCAAAACCCGTCGCCGATCTCATCGCGCGCGTCCGCCCCGACGTGATCCTCAATGCCACAGCCTTCTCGGCCATGCGCGCCGACGAAACGACGCTGCTCGATACGGCGGACTGCCCCGTGCTGCAAGTCGCGCTCGCCGGCCATCCGCGCACCGCTTGGGACGAAGCCGCACGCGGCCTTTCGCCCAGCGACCTCGCGATGAACGTTGTCCTGCCGGAGCTTGACGGCCGTCTTTTCACGCGCGCCATTTCCTTCAAGAAGGATTTGCCCGCCGAAGCAGGCCTCGAATACGCGCGCATCGTGCATGAGCCGGATGCCGGCCGCGTCGCCTACGTGGCCGATTTGGCAGCCAGCTGGGTCCGCCTTCGCCGCAAACCACGCGAAACCCGCAAGGTTGCGCTTGTTCTCTCCGACTATCCCAATCGCGCAGGTCGCACAGGATACGCCTGCGGGCTCGACACGCCCGAAAGCGTGGCAGAGATCTTCTCTGCGCTAGCCTCGGCTGGCTATGCCACCGGCAAGGAGACCGTCGAACCAGCGCATCTGATCGCGCGTCTCTCCGACCAAGAACCTTCGGACAAAATCGAGATTCCACTCTCGTGGTACGCCGCGCATCTTGCGCGCTTGCCCGCGGGCATAAGGGAAGCACTCACTGCCGCATGGGGCAATCCTGCGGACGATCCCGCCTGCCACGATGGCCGCTTCCAACACGCGTGCACACGACATGGAAATCTCGTCGTTACCTTGCAACCGGATCGCGGGACTCACGGTGACAGGAAGTCGAGCTATCACGATCTCGAGCTTCCACCACGGCATGCGTATGTCGCGCTCTACGCTTGGCTGCGCGAGCATGAGCGCATCGACGCCCTCGTCCACATGGGCACGCACGGCACGCTCGAATGGCTGCCAGGCAAAGCGCTCGCACTCTCCGAAACGTGCTTCCCGGAAGCCGTGCTCGGCCCGCTTCCGGTCGTCTATCCCTTCATCGTAAACAATCCTGGCGAAGCGGTGCAAGCCAAGCGGCGCATCTCAGCCGTCACTATCGGCCACATGACGCCGCCGCTCTGCGAAGCCGGTCTTGAAGGCCCGCTCGGCGAGCTCGAAGGCCTGATCGAGGAATACGCCGAGGCGGATGGCGTCGACCGGAGGCGCATTGCCATCCTTGAACAGGAAATCCTGGATCGCGCCTGGCGCTCGGGCCTCGCCAAGGATTGCGGAATCGAAAAAAGCGACGCCCCACGCGAAGCCATCGCCAAACTCGACGCCCAGCTTTGCGACATCAAGGATCTCGCGATCCGCGATCATCTGCATGTATTCGGCCGAGCACCGTCTGCCGAAGCCTGCACCGCGCTGGCCACGGCCATCGTCCGCGCCGCGCCGAACGCCAAAACGGAAACGATTGAAGCCGCAATCGCGGACTGCGCACGCCACGAGCGCGAAGCCTTGATCAAGGCGCTCGACGGACGGCGCGTCGCACCCGGCCCAGCGGGAGCACCGACACGCGGCCGTCGCGACGTCCTCCCCACAGGGCGCAATCTCACCACGATCGACCCGCGCGCCGTCCCGACCCGCACCGCCGCGATCGTCGGTCAACGCGCCGCGGCTGAAGTCGTACGCCGCTATCTTCAGGATCATGGCGACTATCCGCGCGCACTCATGCTCGATCTATGGGCCTCCGCTTCGCTGCGCACAGGCGGCGACGACCTCGCCCAGGCGCTCGCGTTTCTCGGCGTGCGGCCGACATGGGACGACGGCTCCAACCGCGTGACCGGCATCGAGGTCTTGCCCATCGCCAAGCTGGATCGCCCAAGGATCGACGTGACCATGCGCATCTCGGGCTCATTCCGCGACATCTTCCCGGCACAGATCGCCCTCTTCGATCTCGCCGTGCGCCGAGTCGCCGAACGCGACGAGCCGGATGAGTGGAACCCACTCGCCACAGCCCGGCGAAACGGCGCGAGCTTGGCCCGCATCTTCGGCGGCGAACCCGGTACCTACGGCGCAGGCGCCGCCTCTGCCGCGCTCGACGGCGCATGGGGCACGCGAGGCGATCTCGCCACGGCCTATCTCGAAGCCTCCTCGCACGTGTACGGCGCAGACGACGCAGAGCGCGTCGCGCCTCAGGAGTTCGAAGACCGCATCGCGGCCACCGACGCGCTTGTCCACCCGCAGGACGACCGGGAGCGCGACCTTCTCGACGGCGATGGCGTGGCCGACTTCGCGGGTGGATTCGCAGCAGCGGCCGCCGGGATGGGCCGCAACCCGACGCTCTATCACCTCGACACGAGCCAGCCTGAAGCCCCCCGCGCACGCACCATAGAGGAAGAGATCGTCCGCATCGTCCGCGGCAGGTTGACAAATCCCCGCTGGCTATCCGGCATGACGGCCCATGGCCACCGTGGCGTTGCGGAAATCGCACAAGGTGTGGATGCGCTCTACGCCTTCGCCGCCACCGCCGGTATCGTCGGCGACCATCTCTTCGATGCCGTGCACGACAGTATCATTGCCGACGAAGCACGCCTCAACACGCTGCTCGAACTCAACGCGCCGGCCATGCGCGCCATCGCATCCCGCCTTGAGGACGCAATACGACGCCAACTCTGGACACCGCGCCGCAACGCGGTCCACGCTGAGCTTGCTCATGTGCTCGGCGGAAAAAGCGCAACCCAACGGTCAAAAGCCGGGGCCGCGCCGTGAGCGGGCATCCGCCAGCAAAGACAGACGCCGCGGCCGCCGAGGCGCCAAGCGTCAAGGGCTGGTGCCCCGGCGCGTTGCGCCCCATGCTGACAGGCGACGGCCTGATCGTTCGCGTTCGGCCCAGATGCAGCGCGCTCTCTGCAGCACAAATGATCGCGCTCTCCGAAGTTGCGCGACGGCACGGAAACGGCCTTGTTGACCTCACGCGCCGCGCCAATCTGCAACTTCGGGGCATTGATGAGCGCCACCTCCCCGAGGTTTGGCAAACGCTCTCCCAAATCGGCCTCATGGATGAAAGCGCCGACGCAGAATCCGTCCGCAATGTCATGGTGAGCCCGCTCGCTGGCATCGATCCACCGGAAGGCTTCGACGTACGCCCGATAGCCTCCGCCCTCGAAAAGGCGATCGCGGAAACACCTGCCCTCTGGGCTCTCCCCGGAAAGTTCGGTTTCGTGATCGACGGCGGGGGCACACTGCCTCTCGATGGAGAACGCGCCGACATCCGATTGCGAGCGATCCATGCAGACACGCAGCACACAATTGCACTCGGCATCGATACGCCGAGCGGGACACATTGGGTGCGTCTTCTCCATCCGAGCCGTGCCGCATCCGCCGCCGCGCGTTTAGCTGAAGAGTTTGTTCGCGCGCAAAAGCCCACAGCTCGCGCACGTATGCGCGATCTCGATCCGGCCGCCCACGACGCCTTGCAGAACGCATTGAGCGACGAAGGCACGCCGCCAGATCGGACTCCGCGGCCCAACGACACCGCCAAATCCCGCATCGGCGCGATACAAATCAGCAAACGGATCGCGGCCGTCGGGCTCGGTGCGCCGTTGGGACGCCTCACGGCCGATGCCCTCTCTGGGCTCGCCAAGGCCGCGTCCCGTATCGGGAACGACACGTTCCGGCTGTCTCCATGGCGCACACTCTACGTGTCCACGCAAAACGAAGAGGAAGCCGCGTCTCTCCTAGCCGCGGGAGAGGATCTCGGATTCGTCGTTGATGCCGCGAACCCTCTGATGACCATAGATGCCTGCCCCGGCTCGCCCGCCTGCCGCTCCGCCTGGGCCGACACGCGGCACACCGCGCGGCAGATCGCCGCGCAACTGCCACTCCCCGGAATAGGCTCCGTCCATGTCTCCGGATGCGCCAAAGGCTGCGCCCGATCCAAGGCCGCCGATCTCGTCCTGGTTGCAGGGCCCGCCGGCTTCGGTATTGTCCGCCACGGCACAGCGACCTCAACATCGGACGCCGTCGTCAATCCGACCGCCCTTATCGACCTCCCTGCCGTTCTCAGGACCGGGATCTGAAATCATGCAACCCGAACGCGATTATCTCCGCGATGGACCGGAGATTTACCGCCATTCGTTCTCCATCATCCGCGCCGAGGCCGACTTGTCGCGCTTTGCCGGGCACGCAGAAAAAGTCGCCGTCCGCATCATCCATGCGTCCGGCATGGTGGAAATCGCCTCCGACATCGTCTTGTCGGACGACTTCGCGACCGCAGGACGCAACGCACTGCTTTCCGGAGCGCCGATCCTCTGCGACGCGAACATGGTCGCCTATGGCGTCACACGCAGCCGCCTGCCGGCCGACAACCGCGTCATCTGCACGCTTCAGGACCCCGAAGTGCCAGCCCTCGCGGAACGCTTCGGCACCACGCGTTCTGCCGCTGCGCTAGAACTATGGCGGCCGCACCTCGAAGGCGCAGTCGTTGCCATCGGCAATGCACCAACCGCCCTTTTTCGGCTGCTCGACATGCTGGACGAAGGCGCGCCGCGCCCCGCCGCCATCATCGGCATCCCAGTCGGTTTCGTCGGCGCGGCGGAATCGAAGGATGCCTTGCGCGATGCCGCGCCCTGCCCGTATCTCATCGTCACCGGCCGCAAGGGCGGCAGCGCCATGGCAGCCGCCGCGGTGAACGCACTCGCAAGTGAGACCGAATGATCTCTCTCTCAGACATCGCAGGTACAGCAAAACCCGGCACGCTCTACGGCATCGGCGTAGGGCCGGGCGACGCACGCCTGCTGACGCTGCGCGCTGCGGCACTCATTCAATCCGTCGACATCGTGGCATACTTCGCAAAGAAGGGCCGTCAAGGCAACGCGCGCAAAATCGTGACCCCCCTTCTTGCGGCAGGTCAACGCGAGATCAAGTTCGAATACCCCGTAACGGACGAGATCCCGGCCGACCACCCGGACTATCGCGATCAGATCGGCGCGTTCTACCGCGAGATGGCCGCCACACTTGAACAGAACCTCAAGGAAGGCCGCTCCATCGGCCTCCTCGCAGAAGGCGATCCCTTCTTTTACGGCTCCTTCATGCACATGTGGCGCCGCCTGGACGAGATCGTACCCGTCGAGGTCGTGCCGGGCGTCACGGGCATGTCAGGCTGCTGGACACGCGCCAACGCGCCCATCGCGTGGGGAGACGACATCCTGACAGTCGTGCCAGGCACGCTCGACGAGGAGCGACTTAAAGATCGCCTCGCATCGTCCGATGCCGTTGTGATCATGAAGATCGGCACAAACTTCGCGAAAGTGCGACGCGCGGTGGAAGCCGCTGGCCTAGCGGACCGCGCCATCTACGTCGAGCGCGGCACGATGAGCGACGAGCGCATTCTTCCGCTCAGCGCCTGCGAAGACGTGCCCGGCACCTATTTCTCGATGGTGATCATCCCCGGACAGGGGCGCCGGATATGACGGGTCGCCTCATAGTCGTAGGACTCGGCCCCGGTGATGCGAACCTCACAACACCCGCCGTGAGCAAGGCGCTCGCGGAGGCAACGGATCTCATCGGCTACATCACCTATCTCGACCGCGCACCCGCCGGTCCTCCCGGCCAGCGGCGCCATGCGACCGACAATCGCGTTGAACTCGACCGCGCCCGTCATGCTCTCTCTCTCGCAGCCGAAGGCAAGGACGTTGTCGTCGTCTCAGGCGGCGATCCCGGCGTCTTCGCCATGGCCGCCGCCGTTTTCGAAGCTGTCGAAACGGGCGACGTTGCATGGCGCGCCCTCGACATCCGCATAGAACCCGGCGTTACCGCCATGCTCGCCGCGGCAGCCGAAGTCGGCGCGCCTCTCGGCGGAGACTTCTGCGCCATCTCGCTCTCCGACAATCTCAAGTCCTGGGCAACCATCGAGCGCCGGCTTAAGGCCGCGGCCGAAGGCGACTTCGTGATTGCGCTTTACAATCCAGCCTCTCGAGCCCGCCCTGATCAACTCGGCAAAGCGCTCGAACATCTGCGCTCATTCAAGGCCGCCGATACGCCCGTTATCTTCGTCCGTGCGGCAGGCACATCCGATGCCAAGATCCGAATTCAGGAGTTGGGCACGGCAGACGTAACCAGCGTCGACATGCGCACGCTCGTGCTCATCGGCTCCAGCCTGACACGCAAGATCGAGCGGCCCGGCGCTTCACCGTGGATCTACACGCTGCGCTCGGAACGCGAGCTGTCATGAAGCCGGCCCAGCCACGCCACGGCCTCAGCGGCGCTCTCGACAAAGTTTTGCCCGGCTATGTTCGGCCTCTCGATCATGATCACCGGAAGACTCAGCATTCGCGCCGCTTCGATCTTGGCATAGGTTGCAGCCCCTCCAGCATTCTTGCTCACGACCACATCGATCCGCTCGGACGTCAGCAGCGCGATTTCATCTTGAAGCGCGAACGGACCCTGCGCCTGCACCAATGTTGTAATCGGCGGCAGCGCATCGGCATCCGGCTGCTCGATGGCACGGATAATGTAAGCGTGCTGCTCCGCGCGCCGAAACGCGCCGACGCCTTGCCGTCCGACAGCGAGAAACACGCGCCGCCGCTCCGCGCCCAGCGCATCCGCCGCAGCCTCTATCGTTGCAGCTCCGATCCAGCGGTCCCCCGCTTCAGCCACCCACCGCGGCCGCACAAGTGTGCAAAGCGCAGTGCCGAGCGAGCGCGTCGCACTCTCCACATTAGCAGACATCTGCGCCGCGAAGGGATGGGTTGCATCCAGCACCGCGTTGATTTTCGCCTCAGCGAGATACGCCGCAAGCCCATCCACGCCGCCGAAACCGCCGACACGATGCGCAATGCCCTCTTGTTGTCGAGGATTGCGCGTTCTGCCCGCAAGCGACAGAATCACATGAAACCGCGGGTCGCGGCCGAGACGTTCGGCGCAGGCAACCGCTTCCGTGGTGCCTCCAAGGATAAGGACGCGCATCGAGGACTGCCTCATGAACGCTAATGGGGAACAGCAGCCGCAAAGGCGCTGGCTTGCACTCATCGGGATCGGCGAGGATGGTCTTGCCGGCCTTTCCAACGCCGCCAAAGCACTCCTGACCCAAGCCGAACTCGTGGTCGGCGGTAAGCGTCATCTCACCTTGGCGCACGATGCGATCCGCGGCAAGAAGCTCTCCTGGCCGACCCCGATTGCGCACGCGTTTCCTGAAATCGCAGCGCATCGCGGCCGCCCCGTCGCGGTTCTCGCAAGCGGCGATCCGTTCTTCTACGGCATCGGCAAACAGCTCGTCGATGTCGTTTCCGCCGACGAAATCCTGTGCCTGCCGCAACCGTCCGCTTTCAGCCTCTCAGCCGCACGCCTCGGATGGGCGTTGCAGGAGACCGCGCTCGTCACGCTACACGGACGCCCCCTTGAAGGCATCGCCCGGCATCTGCAGCCGGGCGCACAGATCCTCGCACTTTCGTGGAACCGAGAAACGCCGGCACGCCTCGCCGCTCTTCTCACCGCACGCGGCTTCGGCGCGGCAACGCTCACTGTTCTCGAAGCACTCGGCGGTCCGCGCGAGTGCATACGAAGCGGCCGCGCCGACGCATTCGCACTCGATAACATCGACGACCTCAACACCATCGCCGTCACGCTCCCGAACGAAACGACCGCGCGAATGGCGTCGCTATCGAGCGGTCTCGAAGACGATCTCTTCGAAAACGACGGCCAATTGACCAAGCGCGAAATCCGCGCCGTCACGCTCTCCTCGCTCGCGCCTTATCCCGGCGAGCTGCTATGGGACATCGGCCTCGGTGCAGGTTCCATCGCCATCGAATGGCTACTCCGCCATCCCTCCATGCGCGCCATCGGCATCGAGGAGAAAGCCGACCGCGCCGAACGCGCAGCGCGCAATGCGGCAGCCCTCGGCACACCCGAGCTTCACATCGTGACAGGCCGCGCACCGGAAGCCTTGTCTGGCCTGCCGTCTCCGGATGCCGTATTCATCGGCGGCGGCATGGGTGAAGCTGGCGTGTTTGAGGCCGCATGGACCGCACTCAAACCCGGAGGCCGTCTGGTCGCGAACGCCGTCTCCCTCAAAACGGAGCAACGGATGCTCGATCTTCATCAGACGCTCGGCGGCGACCTCATCCGTGTGGACATCGCCCGCACGAGCCCGATCGGCAACGAGCGCGGCTGGTCACCCGCACGCCCGGTGACGCACTGGCGAGTGACAAAACCATGATGACCTGCGGCATCGGCTGCCGGCGTGGAACGCCCCCAGAGGACATCTGGGCAGCTATTCGACTCGCGCGCAGCACCTTCCCTTACGCAAAAGACATCACTGTGATCGCCACCGAAACGTCGAAAGGGAACGAGCCTGGTGTGCGCGAAACCGCGCACCGGCTCAGCGTCGCATTGATCACTTTTACGACGGACGAACTCGAAAGCGTCGCGAGCCGTCTGCTTACCGTTTCACCCGCAACGCTCAAACACAAGAACGTCCCATCGATCGCGGAAGCCGCCGCCCTTCTCGCCGGCGGCGCGAACGCGCGCCTTCTCGGCCCGCGCGTCGCCACCGCCACCACCACGTGCGCCCTCGCAGTCGTCGATGGAGATCGTCCATGACCGTGCACTTCATCGGCGCGGGCCCGGGCGCCCCCGATCTCATCACCGTTCGCGGCCGCAACCTCATCGCCGCCTGCCCGGTCTGCCTCTATGCCGGATCACTCGTTCCGAAAGAGCTTCTGGAGCATTGTCCGCCGAACGCCCGCATCGTCGACACCGCTCCGTTGTCGCTCGACGAAATCGTCGCGGAAGTCACGGCGGCACACGCGGCCGGCCACGACATCGCGCGCCTGCACTCCGGCGATCTGTCGATCTGGAGCGCAACCGGCGAACAGATCCGCCGCCTCGATGCGCTCGGCATTCCTTACACAATGACACCGGGCGTCCCCTCTTTCGCCGCCGCCGCCGCCGCTCTCGGCCAAGAACTCACACTACCGGAAGTCGCCCAGTCGCTCGTTCTGACGCGCACATCGGGCCGCGCATCCGCCATGCCCGCTACCGAAACGCTGGCTGCCTTCGCCGCAACACGCACGACGCTCGCAATCCATCTCTCGATCCAGAGCGTGGAGCGCGTCGTCGAGGAACTCACGCCGTTCTATGGCGCAGACTGTCCCGCCGTTGTCGTCGCGAAAGCGAGCTGGCCGGACCAGGAAATCCTCCGCGCCACGCTGGCCACCATCGCTGCAGCGGTCGAGAAAAGCGGCATAGACCGCACCGCGCTCATCCTCGTCGGTCCGTCGCTTTCTTGTCGCGATTTCCGCGAAAGCGCGCTCTACAGCGTCGATTATCAGCGGCGCTACCGGGGGCGTTGATGTCGTCGATCGCAAAACGTTCCCGGGGCATCATCGTCGCCGCGCCCAGCTCCGGCTCAGGCAAGACGACCGTCACGCTCGGCCTCCTCGCAGCATTGCGGAAAGCGGGGGTCGCCGTTCAGCCCTTCAAGACGGGCCCGGACTACATCGACACCGGGCATCACGCTCGCGCAGCAGGACGGCCAAGTTTCAATCTCGACACCTGGGCCATGCCGCCGGACCTGATCGCGAGCATTGTCGCGCAGACGACAGCATCGGCCGACATTTCCATCGCGGAAGGCGTGATGGGGTTGTTCGACGCCGGGCCCAGCCGCGGCCTCTCGGGCAACGGGTCCACGGCCGATCTCGCAGCCTCGCTCGGCTGGCCTGTCATCCTCGTTCTCGACGTCTCTGGACAAACGGAAACGGCCGCCGCGCTCGCCCTCGGCTGCGCCACCTATCGGCCAGACGTCCATGTCGCAGGCGTCATCCTCAATCAGGTCGCAAGCGAACGGCACGAGGCACTCATCCGCCCTGGCTTCGACCGGATTGGCCTTAAGATTTTCGGCTCCCTCCACCGCACGGAAAAAATCCACCTTCCCGAGCGGCACCTCGGCCTCGTGCAAGCGGACGAGCACGCGGATTACCTGGATCGTATCGCAAGCCTCGCGGATATCATCACCACATCGGTCGATCTCGAGGCGATCCTCGCCGCAGCAAGCGAAGTCAACTTCCCACAAGATGCAGGCCTGCGCACACGGGCCGTAGATCCGCCCGGCCAACGCATCGCCATCGCGCACGATGCGGCCTTCTCGTTCACCTACAATCACGTTCTCCAAGGATGGCGCGATGCCGGTGCGGAGATCACGCCCTTCTCACCGCTCGGAAACGAGGCACCTCGCACCGATGCCGACGCCGTTTGGCTTCCCGGCGGATACCCGGAGCTGTACGCTGGACAGCTCGCCGCCGCGTCGCATTTCATTGGCGGATTGAGCACGCTTGCCGAGCGCAATATCCCGATCCATGGCGAATGCGGCGGATACATGGTTCTGGGCCAAGGCATCGAGGATGCCAACGGCGAACGCCACGCAATGGCGGGCCTGCTCGCGGCCGAAACCTCCTTCCGCACGCGTAAGCTCCACCTTGGCTATCGCCGCGCAACCCTGCGAACGGACGGCGCGCTTGGACGCAAAGGCACCACACTCTACGGTCACGAGTATCACTATGCGACACTCGTCACCGACGCGGGCGAACCGCTCCTCGACATGGAAGACGGGACACAATCGAAAACGACGACTGGCTCGCGCAGAGGCAGCATCACCGGCTCGTTCTTCCACCTTCTGTTTGCACGGCGGGCGTGATCAGGCCGGCCGGTTCCGGCGCAGCAAATAGATGTCCATGATCCAGCCGCTCGCCGCCTTCTCCTCCGCACGGATACGCTCGATCTCGTCGATCACGTCTGTCAGCTTGCCTGAAACGAGCCGTTCCCGCGTCGTGCCCAGCAAAGCACCCCAGTAGATATCCACGCCGTCCTGGCATGCCGCCCTCAACCCGTCGCCACGGTCGAGCATCACGACAACGCTGTCCGCCGCATCGGGCCATCCCCGTTCCGCGAGTTCACGCCCCGTCGTTACCAGCACCGATCCGCCGATGGTGTTGAGGATCAGCCCATGCCGCGCAGCCAGCGCTTGAACGCTGCTGATGCCGGGAATGACCTCGATGTCGAACGCAAAACGGTCTTTCTCGCGCACAAGATCCAGCAAACGCAGCGTGCTGTCGTAAAGACTTGGATCGCCCCACACGAGAAACGCGCCGCATTCACCGTCCGCCACCTCTGCCGCAAGGCGCGCGGCCAATTTCTCTGCGCGCTCTATATGCCACGTCTCGACACCGCGCTTGTATCCGTGCCGCTCGGGATCGCGCACAGGATCGTCGATGGAAACGAAGCGATAATCCTGCTTCTCGATAAACCGCTCGCAAACTTCCTTTCGCAAAGCGACGAGATCGCTCTTCGCCTCTCCCTTGTCGAAAACGAAGAACACGCGAGCGCGGTTCAATGCCCCGATAGCCTGAACGGTCACATACTCTGGACTGCCGGCCCCGATTCCAATAACGAGCAGCTTTCTCATGTCACCACATCGCACGTCATATTGCGTCTACGAATGCCACGTCGCCAAGAGACCACGCAGTTCCTGCCGCATCCTCACGATCTTCCCGACGACGACGATAGCAGGCGCCGCAAATCCCTGCGCCGCCGCGTCCGAGGCCGCCGCACCGAGTGTCGTTTCGAGAATACGCTCCCGATCCGTCGTCGCGTTTTCGAGGATGGCGACCGGCGTGTCGTCTGCCAACCCGCCTCTCCAGAACGCCGCCGCGATCTCGGCCAGGTGCCCCATCGCCATGAAAAGAATGATGGGTTGGCCAGTCCGCGCAAGCTTCTCCCATTCCACCGCGGTCTCGCCGTCGACCTCGCGGTGCCCTGTCGCAAGGATAACGGCATGGTTGATCGTGCGAACGGTTGCGGGGATGCCTGCGAGCGCAGGGCCCGCGAGCCCAGATGGAAGACCCGGCACGATCCTCACCGAAAACCCGGCCTGCACCAGCGCGCGCATTTCCTCGGCTCCGCGGCCGAAAACGAACGGATCGCCGCCCTTGAGACGCACGATGCGCCGCCCCAGCCGCGCACTTTCGATGAGAGCGTCGTTGATGTCGTCCTGATGCGGAGAAGCTTTACCGCCCCGCTTGCCCGCGGGCGTAAGGATCGCGTCCGGCTTTGCGAGACGAAGCACACGCGGATCGAGCAACGCGTCGTAAAAAATCTCATCCGCCTGCGCCAAAGCATGCACCGCGAGTAGCGTCAGCAGGCGTGGATCGCCCGGCCCCGCACCGACGAGCCAGATTTCCCCCGGTGCGAATTCGGGAAACGCCAAAGCACAATCTGCAAGGGGATCCATTTTCCAACCGGCATCGGTGTCGCGGAGCGGATGCTCTCACGCCGATCAATCGTAATGCAGCCTTGCGAGTCAAGGAGTTGTTGCCAACAAGAGGGCACGACACCGTTGTGGCCGGATTGCTCCACGCACGCCTATTTCGGCCGTGAGGCATCCTGGTCGCTTGACAGGGAACGGAGGGATGGGCTTGCCTGTCACTGCTCAGGTTCTACGGCGCGTGTTCGTCGTAGGTAGGGAATGCGGTAAGCAGATCGATGGTCTGCAAATCCGCAGCTGCCCCCGCAACTGTAGGCGGTGAGCTGCTTCGCACGAAGCCACTGGTGATCTTTGGGATCGCCGGGAAGGCGCGAAGCAGCGCTATAACCGCAAGCCAGGAGACCTGCCTGAGCATGGTCGCTCTTCAACCGTGCGGGAGGCGCAGTTGATGCGGCAGCGTAGCAGCGACCGAATGTGACTTGGGGGGAGCACTCGGGGCAGCTCGCGCAATATTGCTTTTTTCACAGCTTATTGTGTGATCGTCGCATTTTATTTGCGACTGACCTGGGTGTTCCGAACGGTTGTTCGGGGGCGCAACGGTGCGTGCGCAAAGCACATACGGGTTCGATGACCTATGGCACGATGGATGCCTTAGGCCGTCTTCGGCCGCCGCGTTCGAACCCATCGAAACGCACGATCCTTACGCGATCGACCCGCTCGCGCTGTACGCAGCCGGCATCAGCTCGTCCGATTACGTTTCGCGCATCTCCCCACTCCTGTCCGCACTGTCGATCGGCGATCTGCTTGATGTTGGCGCCGGAGGCGGGCAACTCGGCGCAACGGTGCGCGAGCGGGATCGCCGTTGGACGTGCATCGAGCCTTCAACGTCGATGCGCTCACGTCTTGCGCACCTCAACCCATCGCTGATCCTGCCCCACGGCTGGGAAGACGCCGACGTCACGCCTGCCGCACACGACACTGTACTCGCGGCAAACATTGCCGCACCGTTGACGGCTCCAAAGCGATTTCTCGAAACATGCCGCCGCTGGGCGGCGCACAACATCGTGTGGGTTGTGCCTGCGCAGAACGGACCGCGCGGTCTCTGTCTCGCGGGTTGTCTCCCCGCAGAATGGCACGGAGAGGACGAGACGCCCGGCGTCGACATCGTCCTCGCACAACTCGCTCGCCAAGAGGCCCCGGCATCGATCGGCGTCGCAGACTGGACCTTCTCCCTCATTGCGACCGACGTGCCGGGCCTCGCCTCCTATCTCGCCGATCGATTGAACTGGACGTCGACCGACACACGACGCTCCAGCCTCGTCGAGCATCTCATGCGGCGTGCTCAACCCGTCAGAGGCGGCTTCCGCCTCGACGTTCCCAGAAAATCTGCTGTTCTCGTTTGGAGGGATATAAAAAAATGACACTCTTTCGAATGAGCGCACTTCTGGCGCTCTCGGTTTCCGTTGCTGCACTCCCGCAAAGTCTTTCTGCGCAGGAGCTTGCCCTCGACGAGTCCGAGAGCACCGTCGTCCTGCCCGGAATCGATGTCGAGCAGGGCGGCGCCCCAGCCCGCAAAGCCGGACAGGCACGCAACCCGCAGCGTCAGAGCGGCCCGTCCGCATCCGCCGTCGCATCGGACGAACTCGTCGTGACGCCGGGCGGCCGTCCGGAAGCGCGCGGCAAGGTTGCCGGCACGGTGCAGGTCATCGACCGCGGCACCATCGAGCGCTCGACCTCGCAATCCGTCACCGAGCTTCTGCGGGAGAACGCCGTCGGCTTCTTCAGCGAATGGACGCCGGGCCAGACCTCCATCAACATCCGCGGTGCCGCGACGGACGGCCAAGGCAAGGATTTCCGCAGCCAGGTGCTCGTGCTCGTCAATGGGCGTCGCGCCGGCACCGCGAACCTCTCGAAGCTCTCGCTTGCCGACGTGGACCGCATCGAGGTCGTGCGCGGGCCGGCATCGGTCATCTACGGCAGCCAGAACCTCGGCGGCGTCATCAACATCATCATGAAAACCGGCCGCTCCGCGCCGGGCACGCTGGTCGAGGGACGCGTCGGTTCCTGGGATCTACACGAGGGCAAAGTCCAGCACGGCGGCACATCCGGAAGCGTCGACTACTACGCCGGCGTCTCAGGCGGCGCGCGCGACGACTATCACAGCGGCAAAGGCGGAACGCGCATGGAGAACACCGACTGGGAACGCCGCGGCGCGACCGGCTCGTTGGGCTACCAGATCAATCCAAACCACCGTCTCGAATTCAACATCCGCACCGACGGCATCTACGACGTCGGCTTCCGCGGCTCGGGCGCCAACACCATCAGCAAGGACGACCGCTCCAACAAGTCGGCAGACGCCGCCTACTACGGACGCACGGCCGATGGCGTCTTCAACTGGTTCCTGCACGGCTATATCGTCGAGGACGTAGACAACTTCAAATGGGCCTCGCCAGCCCCCCCCGCCAATACGTCTGTAGACCACAACCGGCGCGAGCTTGATATCGTCGGCGTCCGGGTGCAGCCGCGCGTACGTCCTTGGGAAGGCCACGAATTGCTCGTGGGCTGGGACTGGGAGGAAAGCACGCTGCGCTCCGACCGGTTCCGTTTGGGGCTCGGCGGCGCTCCAATGGTGCAAGCTCCGCCCCAGGATAACAACCAGACGGACCGGGTTCAGGGCTTCTACTTCGAAGATTCACAGACCTTTTTCAACGACGTCCTCGGTCTACGGGGCGGCATGCGGTATACGAAAGGCACGACGAGCTTCGACTACACCCCGCACTATCCGAACCAGGTCAACACATCGCAGGACTATGATGCGCTGACCTACTCGTTCGGCGGAACCCTGGCCATCGGCGAGGGAATCGTGCTGCGGGCCGGAACGTCGACCGGCTTCAGGGCCCCGACGGCGACCGAGCTCGCCGCGCAAGTCACCAACCTCAACGGGTCGCTCGCGTTCGGAAACCCGAACCTCGATCCGGAGACGAACGAGCAGATCGAGGTCGGCGCGAACATCTCAGGATGGCTCGGCACGATCGATCTCGCACTGTTCCAAAACGTGATATCGGATCGGATCATCACACGTGCACGGCCGGGGGCGGTACCTGACACATCCGATTACATCAACAACCCCTCCGACATCGAGGTTCGGGGCATCGAGGTCGGTTTTGACGCGAACCTCATGCGTGCGATCGGAGCCGCGCAGACCGACTGGCGGTGGAACCTGTTCTCGAACGGGTATTACAACTTCCATATGATCGACAAAGGTGCACCAGCGACAGCCAACACCGACAAGGTCCAGCGCATGTACGAGTACGAGCTGTCGATTGGAACACGGTTCGGTCAGAGTGGCCCCGGTGTGCGGGACTGGTCGCTGCAGGCCGTCGGTTTGCTGCGCGGGCCGATGTGGTACGATACGGAAGAGTGGCTGATCCCCAGCGCAGAGCCGGACAGAAACTTCGTCCATCGCAAAGGGCCGTTCTGGGTTTGGAACATTCGCGGCGACATCGAGCTGACCGAGGGACTCAAGCTTTTCGCAGGCATTAACAACCTGTTCGATGTCAACGAGCATCCCATCTTCATCGCCCTCGACACTCAACCGTGCATCGCCTTGCCCGCACGCCAGAACGGCGGCTGCGGCACATCCATGCCGGGGCGCGAATATATCGCCGGCCTGCAATGGCGCTGGTAACGCGCGTCGTCGCCGCGGCACTCGCCGCGGCGACGCTCACTTTCGGCGGGGCCTCCGCCGAGCCCGTCTCGATCGTCGACGCTCTCGGCCGCGAGGTCGTGGTCCCAGCTCCGCCCAAGCGCATCGTCACCGTCTTCTCGTCGAACACCGAGTTGGTCGCTGCCCTCGGCCTCTCCGACCGCATCGTCGGCATCGACGCAATGACGCGCTATCCACCCGAGATCGTCGCCAAGCCTCACGTCGGCGGGCGTCTCGGCTTCTCGGTCGACACCGTCGTTGCCCAGCGGCCAGACCTCGTCATCGTCACCCCAGCCCGCCAAGCCGCCAACCAGCTCGTCGAGCCCATGCGGCGCATCGGCATCCCGGTCATCGTCCTCACGTCACGCACCATGGCCGAGGTCATTGGCAACGTGCGCCTGATCGGCAAAGCCACAAGCCAATCCGAAAACGGCGAGGCCGTCGCACAAGCGATGGAAGCCCGCATCGCCGCCGTCGAGAAAAAGAATGCCGGCCGCACGCGCCCGCGCGTTGTGATGATCACAGGGCGGCTCGGCAACGGTCTCATGCTTGTCGCGCGTCCCAACACATACACAGGCGATGCGATGCGCATTGCGGGAGCGGACTTCGCCTTGCTCACGTTACGGACGCTGGCCCAAGTGTCGCCGGAAGCCATTCTGGCGTCCGCACCGGATGTTGTGCTATTCGCAGGCCGGCAGGAGGATTTCGACGACCTCTTGACCCGCCCCGGCTGGCGCGACCTTCCAGCAGTACGCGCTGGCCGCACCTGGATCGTCCCGCGCGGCGAATGGCTCATTCCCGGTCCCCGCACCGTCGACGGCATCGAGCGTCTCGCCGAGCGCTTGCGTCAGCCTGAAGGTTCTTAAGCGATGCGCTATTGGCTGACCCTCCTCGCCTTCGTCCTGGCCGCAATTGCCATCGGGACTTGCGCAGGCCACACCTGGGTAACGCCAGCATCCGTACTGCGTGCAGTCTTCGGCGACACTTCGATGGAAAGCGCACTGCTGTTCGAATGGCGCCTTCCGCGCGTCATTGCGGCGGCGCTCGTCGGCGCGTTGCTCGGCCTTGGTGGCGCGGTCTTTCAGGGCGTGTTCCGCAATCCTCTCGCCGAACCCTACCTTCTGGGCTCCGCCGGCGGCGCCGCACTCGGCGCCACCATCGCATTGCTTGTGCCCCTCGCCGTGTCTCAGGCCTTCTCACTGCCGATCCTGGCCTTCATCGGCGCATGGGGCGCAACGCTGCTCGTCATCGGCGTTTCGCGCGCCGCAGGCGCCCTCGACGTCCCGACGCTGCTGCTCTCCGGCGTTGCTGTGTCGGCTGTTCTCGGCGCGCTCCGCTCCTTCCTCATGCTCGCGCTTTCCGATGAAACCGTGAGTCTCCAGGTTGTGTTGAGCTGGGTGCTGGGCGGCATGCAGACGCCGACATGGATGGGCGTCGGCGGCCTTGCCCTCGTCACCGGCGTCGCGCTCTTTGCCTGCCTCGCCCTCGCCTCCGGCCTCGACAAGCTCGGCCTCGGAGAAACGATGGCCACCGCCTTCGGAATGGATGTCAGCCGCTTCGTCGCCTTCGCGGTGCTCGTGGGATCGGCAACGGTCGCCGCCTCCGTCACCGTAGGTGGATTGGTCGGCTTCGTCGGCCTCGCAGCGCCTCACATCGCGCGTTGGAGATTGGGCCCACTCCACCGATCCGTGATCCCGGCATCCGCAGCGATTGGCGCCGGCATCGTCGCCTTGGCCGACGCCATCGCACGCTCCACCCTTCCGCCAGCGGAGATCCCGCTCGGGCTGGTCACGGCATTTGCAGGCGGCCCCTTCTTTCTCTTCCTCCTGGCAAGGAGCAGAAAAAAATGGTGAGCCTCGTCGCCGAAGGCATAACCGTCGTCCGCACGGATCGCCGTCTCCTCGACGGCATAAGCTTCGCGACCGGCAAGAGCGGATCGATCGCAATCATCGGCCCGAACGGCGCCGGCAAATCGACGTTGCTCAAAATGCTTGCCGGCCTTGAGACGCCCACAGAAGGCACTGTGACACTCGACGGGAAACATCTGTCCGATATACCGGCGGCACATCGCGCCCAAGTGGTTGGATACGTGCCGCAGCACTTTAATCCGCACTGGGATATCCGCGTACGTGACCTCATGCGCATCGCGCTCGAACGCGTCCGCCTCCCGAACGTCCAATCTGCCTTAGAGCGCAGCCTTTCAGAGCACGATCTCGAACCCTTTCGCGACCGCTGGTGGTCCACGCTCTCCGGTGGCGAACGCAGCCGCGTTCTGCTCGCGATGGTCGTCGCGACCGACCCACCCATCCTGCTAGCCGACGAACCCTCGGCGAGCCTCGATCCGCGCTGCCGTCTCGACTTGATCGCCCGCATCGCGAACCACGGACAAACCGGCGTCTGCGTTGTCGTCATGCACGACATCGATCTCGCATTCCGGTATTTTGACCGCATCGTGATGATGAATGGCGGACGGATCGTGGCGGACGGCACAGCCGACAGCCTCTTCGAGCCCTCACTTCTCGACGACATGTTCGGCGTCCGCTTCGCCCGCTCTCAGCAGGACGACTTACGCTTCATCAGCGCGGGCTGGCCGATCAAGAATGGCAGAAGCGATCAATAAAAGCCGGATCAATCTCCGAACCGATATGAGACCTGCCCGAAAACACCCACGCGCTCCGTCTCGATTTTCAAGTTTTGCTTTGTAGGCGTCACAGGTCCGGACGCATCATACGTTCGCTGCATGTCTCCGTCTGTCGTCCACATGGACCAATAGCGCGCGCCGACGCCCACATTCAGCCGATCCGTTAGGGCGTAGCTCAGCATCGCCTCCAGTTGCGTCCCGTACCCGTGTCCGCGCAGCGGATTGATACTCGCGATCTCGGGCGTGTTGCCGAAGTAATGCCGGTCTTCCGCATTCACAGAAACATACGGAAGAAACGCGACGTCTGCACTGAACGTTATGCGCGGCGTGAGATCGAACGCACCCGTAGCGCCGAGGCGAAGAGAATGCCACGTGGCTTCCTGTGCAATGATGGGATGACCGACAGGAGGAAGCCCGCCGCCGACATGCGCGCCGACCGGTCCGAACTGATTGGCCGTTTGTATGACGCCTAGGGCTCCCATCTCTTCGCGATAATAGTTGTAGCCAACATACGTTCCGAGCCGATGCCCTGCCGCACGCCACCAGTCGTAGCCGACGTCGATCGTGCCATACGCCGGAATATCGCCAGAGAGCTTGGGACTGAGCGTGTTCGTATAGGGAATGGTCGTAACGGTATCGCCGGGGATGTTGAAATCCTCATCGTTCATGTGGCCGCCCGTGACTGAGCCGCCTCCGATGAAGCCTGCCGCGAACACGTTCCATGGTGTCGTCAGCCGCGCCGTTAGCTCGCCTGTGCTGGCGGTCACATCGTCGTACGTAAGGCGCGATACGAGCGAATGGCGCGACGCAGGCCCATGTCTCTCGTGCCCAAGATCGTATTTGTGCCGCCCCCAACTGTACCAATACCGCGCTCCGAGCTCCAATCCGAAGCCATGTCTCGCCGGCGCGAGATCTTCAAACTGCGATGCAGGTGCAGGCTCGTCACTGGAAGGCGAACCGAAGCGATAGTTGAGCCCCAACTTGAACGTATGCAAATCGCGCGAGATTTGCCCCGTTCGGCCAGGAACCGTTTCAACGACGGTGCCCGCGTTGTCGAGCACAGCGCTCGGCAACAGCGCAACGGAACGATTGCCGAAGTTCGTGTAGCCATATTCCGCGCTTAAGAACCATTTGCGGCTCAGCGCATAGTCCGCGCCGAGACCGAGCGTCCAACCCCAGCGCGAAATATCATCGTTTCCAACGGTAAACGGATTTCCGTCCGCACCCTCATCCCAATCGTTGGTCGCCTGGTGGAGCTCACCCGCATACCAAGCTGCACCCGCCTTTCCGTAAACAACGGTGCGGCCGCTTGCTCCGAGCACGAGACCGAGGCGCGCAGTCAGCGTCCCGAACGCGTCGATATCTGTTTTGCAATTCGCGTTGATAAACGACCCGGAGAGCGCCGAGCACGTTCCCGTCCCCTCAAGATGCGGAAATGAAACATCGGCCTCCAGTCCATAAACGACGATGCCGGATTGATACGCGTAGCCGACTTGCCCGCCACCGAATGCACCGGCCGCGTGAATTGGATTGCCGAACAGCGAGTCACCGCGCGGATCGGAGACTTCGCTCAGATCGGAAAGCCCGCCGAGGTGAAAACCGGCATAAAAGCCTGTCCAATTGAACGGCACACCGTCTGACAGAGCGACATGCCGCCGATCGTCAGCCATCGCAGGCAGAGAAAGGAAAAGCGCCGCGACCCCAAACAGGCGCGCCGCGCGTCCGACAGGTCGCGCCACCACCGCAGTTCTCCCGAATTCGCATTCTCGAATATCGTGAACGCGCTGATCTGACGCAACGTGAACGGGAAGATGCTAGCGATTCGTGCGCTGTGGCTCAACGCATGGATGTCAGAAAAGCGACTTCGCTTAATCCGAAAGGACTCGGAGCATCTTCGCGGTGGCGCCCGTTCAAGGGAGTTGGAGGAACGCTAGCGCGTCTTTCCGGTGCCCGGCGGCTGAGGGTCAGCGTGTGGCAGCGACGGGTCGGGCATCGGTGTCCCGGAAAACGCGACGTCCTTTGCGAAGGTGCCCCTGCCTTTCAGAAGAGTGAAGGCGAGGATCGTCAGCGCCGGCAGGAACGTGAGCGCCACCACGGCACTCCCGAGGATGCCGAACAGCACGATCGCACCGACACCGCGATAGAGTTCCGTGCCCTCGCCGGGAATAAACACGAGCGGCGCGAGCCCGAAGATGGTCGTGAGCGTCGTCATGGCAATCGGGCGCAGGCGCGTCTCCACGGCTTCGATCACGGCGGCTCGCGGCTCCATGCCCACCTCGCGGATATTAACGGCTGCGCGGTCGACAACGAGGATCGGGTTGTTCACAACGGTCGCAATCAGGATCAGGAAGCCGAGCATCGAGATCATGTCGAACGGTTGATGGAAGCCGGCAAAGCCGATCGCCGGGAGCGATGCCCCGACGATGTTGAGAAGTGTGAGACCCACGATTCCGCTCGCGATACCAAGCGGGATCGACGCCATGATCAGCAGAGGATATCCCCAGTGTGTGAAAACCGCGACCAGCACTAGGTAGATGATCACGATGGCGACAATATAGTTTCCGAATAGCGCCTCGCGCGTGAGATCGAGCTGGTCGCTCGCGCCGGAAATGTCGAGGCTGATGGACTGCGGGATGGAACCGGTGCTTCTAAGATAGCCGACAACGTCACGCTCCACGATATCGACGGCCGTTTCGAGTGCCACAGAGCGTGGGGCGATGATGTTGAGCGTAACGGTCCGCTTTGCGTTGATACGCCGGATCGTGCTGGTATCGACCGTCTCACGCACCTCGGCCAAAGACGAGAGGGGAACGACGGTTCCCTGCGGCGTGTAGATCGGCAACCTGACCAGGTCGTCGACATTCACGTTGGATGGGTCGTGCGCGTAGAAGTAGATGTCGATCTTCTCGTCGTCCTGATAGAAGTAGCCTGCGAAAGCACCGTCCGTGAGGGCTGCGACGGAAAAGCCGAGTTCGTCGGCCATCATGCCGAGCTCGGCCGACCGCTCCCAGTTAGGGCGGATCTCCACGAGCGGCTGCGAAAGGGTCAACGTTGGCGGATCGGCCTGGATGCGCGGGCCGTCGAGCACGGCTTCGGCCCGGCTCATAGCAGCGCGCGCCACCGAGAAGATCTCTTCGAGCCGGGGGCCGGAGATGTCCAAGCTGACGCTTCGCGTACCGCCGTCGTTGCTGGAGATGATGGAGCCGCGCGATGCGAAAGCCCGCATGCCGGGATAGGTCCGATACTTCGCGATGATCGCCGTCATAAAGGCATCGATGTCGGCCGGATCGATGGTTTCGGAAATGATCCGCAGGCCATCGGGATCGACCCTCAAGAAGACGTACTTGATCGCCGGAAACGGGACTTCGCCGCGTTTAAAGCGCGCCGGGTCGTCGTTGACATAGGCCATCAGCTCGTCCTGGATCTTCCGGCCGATTGCAGCCATCGTTTCCAGGTTGTACCCCGGCGGCGCGTTCATGCTGGCGAACACCTTGGGCTCCTCGCCTTCCGGCAGGTACTCGGCAGGTGGCACGAGATAGAGAACGATGAGCGCACCAAGCGCGACCATAACGGCCGTCGTGCCGAGCGATCGGACAGGGGTGTGCACGATCCATGACACCAAATCGCTTATAGGGTTGCCTTTAGGTGCGTGGGACGCAGAGCGCCGAGAGGAGATGTCAATGCGTGCGGCCGCCGTCGGGACGACGGTAATCGCGACGAACATCGAGGCCAGGATCGACGCCGCGATGGCGATCGCGATGTCGGAATAGAGCTGTCCGGCCTCCTCCTTGATAAACACGATGGGAACGAACACGAGGACCGTGGTCATGGTCGATGCGATGACGGCAGGCCACACCTTGCGCACGCCCTCCACGGCCGCCTTGAAGCGTTCCAAATCCCGGCGTCGCTCGAGCGCAATGCTTTCCAGGACAACAATGGTGTTGTCGATCGTCATACCGATGGCGAAGGCAATGCCGGCAAGCGAAATGACATTGATCGTGCGCCCGAACAACAAGAGGCCCAGGAATGCGGCGATCGTGCAGATCGGCATCCCGATCAGTCCAATCATCGTTCCCGTCACCGAGCGCATGAACAGGAACAGGATGCCGGCGGCAAGCACCACACCGATGGCAAGGTTCGTCCAGACGTTGGCAATCGACGCCTCGACGTACACCACGTCGTCCGACGTCAACTCGAGTATCATGCCGGCGGGATTGAGCACCGTCCGGTTGATGGCGTCCATCTCGCGGAGCACGTCCTGCTTGATGTCGATGACGTTCGAGCCGGCCTCCCGCTGGATGGAGAGGAAGATAATGGGCTTTCTGTTGACGTAGGCGAGCTGGCGGATCTCGAAATGATCGAGCCTCACCCGGGCGACATCCTTGAGCTTGGTGATCGCGTCACCGCGGCGGGCAACGATCAGCTCTTCGAGATCCTCGAGGCTGTCGAAGCGGCCAATGGTCCTCAGCAGGTACCTGCGTTTTCCGGTTTCGATCTCGCCGCCCGAGGTGTCGCGGTTCCTGGAAGCAAGCGCGCGGCGGACGTCGGTCAACGTCAGTCCGCGCTCGGCGAGCGCCGGAGCGTTGATCAGCACCTGAACCTGCTTCTCGGCGCCGCCGCCAATGGTGACACGGGAGACGCTCGGAACGCTTTCCAGGCGCGCGCGGACGTTGTCGTCGACGTAGTCGCGCATCATATCCATGTCGAGCCCGTGCGGGTTTCCGTCGAGCGGGGAGACGCGCAGATAGATAAACGAGTTGGCGCTGAACGAACTTGCGAAAATGCGGGGCTGGTCGACGTTCTCCGGATAGGAGGGCACCTGGCTCAGCGCATTGTTGACGCGGATGAGCGTTTCGGTGAGATCGACGTCATAGGGAAACTCGAGTTCGATCTCGGCGCTTCCGCTTGACGCGCGGGAGATGATCCGTCTGAGGCTTGGAATCGAGCGAAGATATTCCTCCTGCTCGATGATGATCTCCTTCTCGATGTCCTGCGGCGTGGCGCCGGACCAGCTCGTGGAGACGGTTACCGTGCGGATATCGACGTCCGGAATCATCTGCACCGGAATGCGCAACGTCGCGACCAATCCCACGACGCAGATGATGAGCGTCGCGACGGTCGTCAGTGTGCCCCTCTTGATGAGAGCCTCGAACACCGATTCAACTCCTTCGTCCCGGGCGGGAACGGATCAGCTTGCAAGCTCCACCGTTTGCCCCTCACTCAGAGCTTCGTTGCCGCGCACAACCACGCGGTCGCCCAGCTTTAGGCCGGAGCGAATCTCCGTCATTCCGTCGAACGAGAGCCCGATCTCCACACGGCGCTCCCGAACCAAGTGGCCGTCTCCGTTCGGCTCGACAACCCACGCCGTGATGCGCCCATCCGGCTGGCGTAGCAGAGCGTCGCGGCTGACCACGAGCCCTTCCGCACCGATGCGCAGGCTGATGGTCGCGCGCGCCGACATGCCGGGCGCGATCTCGATGCCGGCGTTGAGAGGCACGACCCGAAGAGTGAATGTGCGCGCGTTAGGGTCGCTCACGGGTACGATGGCATCGACGCGTGCCGGGAACGTGGCTTCCGGGAGGGCATCGAAGGCAAGCGAGATGTCGACGCCCTCCTTGATCCGCGTGTAATACTGCTGCGGCACCGGCAGATCGATACGAAGCCCTTCAAGCTCAACAAGCTCAGCGACCGAGGTGCCGGGCACCACCCACTGGCCGACCTCTGTCAGTTTTCTGGAGATTGCACCGGAAAACGGTGCCTTGATCTGGTGACGAATGAGGCGCTCCTCGGAAGCGAGGCGCTCGGCCTTAAGCCTCTCCACGGCGGCCCGTCGGACTGCGATCTCTGTTTTGATGGTGTCGACGGCGTTTTGGGGTCCGTGCGACCGCTTGGCCAGGTCCTCCGCAATTCCGAGGCGCCGATGGGCGTCCGCGAGTTGCGCCTCAGCATCCGCGATCTGCGCAACTGTCTGCTCGCGGGCGATCTCCTCGAGCCTGCGATCGAGCTCAACCAAAACATCACCAGCCGCAACTTCAGCGCCCGCGTCATGGTGAACGGCCGCGACCGATCCCGGCACCTCGGCCGATAACTGCGAAAGGCGGCGCGCCGTGACCGTCCCGGAGAGCTCGAGCCGGGAGAGGAGAGGCATCTGCCGGACGACCTCGACGGCGACTCGAGGTTCCTGGGCAGCGTGACCGGCTTGCCAGGCGGCGAGCGTCGCCAGCCACACCACCAACACACCGAGGGATTTTCCCCTCTCGAACAGAGCGGGCGCTTGCACGATCCTCCACACCTTCACCGATTTGCCCTCGATCCTTTCCGCCACCCAAGATGCGCCGTCTGTCGCGCAAGAAAAATTGCGCGGTCGCCATTTCCCAATGAACCTAACGATATAGCAGATCGTACGGGATACGCACGAGCCTGCTTCCGCGCGCAGAACGGTCATCACATACGGATGGGCGAAGTCTCTCAGTTGCCCGTCATGGACAAAGCGTACCTGGACGCACTCAAAGTGGCTGCTCGCGAGGCGTGAGACCTCTGAGGCTCGTGTGGGGTCGTTCTCCGTTGTAGTCCGCCAGCCAACCGGCGAGCACTTCCCGGGAGTGCGACGGGTCACCCAACGACGTCCGCAAGAAAACGATCCTTATACACATCACTTCGAAAGTGAAATCTCGGCAGCTCGCTCGCGAACCGGGGCGAAACGCGCTCAAAACCGCGCGGAAAATGATCAACACGCCATTTTTTTTGAACACTTCGCCGTGATGGGCGTTGCGAATGAAAGGAGATCCCATCATGCGCGCGTTATTGCAGTCAGCCATCCTTGCGCCCGTACGAGCACTTTCCGCGCGCGCAGGTGAATCTCCACCGGTTGAAGCGTCCTATGGCGCCAATCCGACGCTGTTGGAGCCAGAGCGTCCATGGATATCCATTCCCCACATCAACGAGATGAAAGCCGTGGGCTGGAGCAAGAACGGCGCACCGGTCGCGGCCAACGGGCTTGAGGTTACGCGATTTGCCGATGGGTTCATTCATCCGCGTTGGGTCTACACGTTGCCGAACGGCGATGTGCTGGTCGCGGAAGCTTCGAGCTTGCCGCTCTCCAACAAGGGGTTAGTGGGCGCGGTGATGGAGCCTGTGATGCGCAATGCGGGAGCGGTGCAGGAGACCAGCCCCAATCGCATCGTGCTGTTGCGCGACGCCGATGGCGATGGCGTCGCTGAGCTGCGAGAGATCTTCCTGGAAGGCCTTCACCAACCGTTCGGAATGGCGCTGCTCAACGGCTATCTTTACATTGCCAACACCAACGCGGTTGTGCGGGTACCTTACAGCGACGGCGACCTCACCGCCGCCGGTCCGCCTGAAACCGTGGCATCCCTGCCCTTCCGCGCTGACGACAACGGTCATTGGACCCGCAACGTGATCGCCGCGCCCGATGGCTCGCGCCTGTTTGTGACGGTCGGCTCAATCAGCAATATCGCAGAGCAAGGCATGGACATTGAACAAGGGCGCGCCATGATCCACGCCATCGATCCTAAAACCGGCGCGGTAACGGCTTTTGCCACTGGCCTGCGCAATCCCAATGGGATGGGCTTTGCGCCCGGCACAAGTACGCTTTGGACCGTCGTTAATGAGCGTGACGGTCTCGGCGACAATCTTCCACCGGATTATCTGACCTCTGTGCAGGAGGGCGGATTTTATGGCTGGCCGTGGGCCTATTGGGGCCGCACCGATCATAGGTTCACGTCAGATGAGATTCCTGCTGGCGCGATCGAACGCACGATAACGCCCGATTACGCGCTTGGCGGCCACACGGCCTCTCTCGGTCTGGTTTTCAACGAGAAGCCGGTGCTCGGCCCGCAATGGCAGGGCGGCGCATTTGTCGGCATGCACGGCTCATGGAACCGTCGCGAACCCAGCGGCTATCGCGTGATCTACGTGCCGTTTGCAAACGGGAAGCCAAGCGGCATGCCGGTGGACGTGCTCACAGGTTTTCTCGATGCAAATAACAACGCGATGGGGCGGCCGGTGGGCGTGGAAATCGCTGGCGATGGCGCGCTTTTGGTCGCCGATGATGTCGGCAAGGTCATTTGGCGTGTTGCACCCGCCATTGCAAAATAGCGATGCAAGCTTGCGGTGGACGCGTGTGCCGTCATGAACTGCACAGTTGACCTGCCAGAGCAGGCGCAGTTGCTTTCCTGTGCGATCGGCGCCCACAGGCCGCACCACTGCACGCCGATGAGGAGTCAACGTTCGGTACCGATTGACAGCGGCATCCTCCCCTTCTCCTGCTTTGACCATCAGCATGCGTCAAGGCCTGGGATACAGAGCAGGCATTCCTCGCCGAAGTAACGGTTGGAAAGTCGGCGGTGGTAATCGCCTATTCCAAACTCAGCATAGCGGGCCGATCTGGCGATCTCCTCATCCGAGGGATTGCAACTCACTTAAGTATACTATAAAAGTATAATTTATGTGCTGTATAGACTGGTGACAGATGCGGGCGATCTATCCTTCCTCGGAGAGCCAGTTTTCGATTGCGGATATCGCTCGCGGCTCGGCGGCGCTCGCTCCTTCGGTCAAGGTGCGAGCGAATTCGCAGGTCGCGGAGGATGTCCAGGGCCCCGCGATCAGCGGTTTTCTGCTGGCGAACGAAGTCCAGCCCGGCCTGTTCGCAACCGGCCACCGAGCAACGTACCTCGACGACTTCAATGTTGAAATCGAAGTCGGCTCCTCACTTGTTTGCGGGATTCTGCTCGGCGGAGAGGCCGAGCCAGTTTACGTTTCGGGACAGAAACCCATCTACTATGTCACCGAGCGCCCGCTCCTAATAGGCTTCGGGAAGCCCGTCCGTTCGTCGGGGTGCTGGAAAGCGGGGCAGGAAAATGCGTTCGCGGGCTTTACGTTGCAAGAACAGTTTTTCGAGCGTCTCGGACCACACGTTGACAACGACGGCCTGTCGCGCCTGTACGACTTCCTGAACGCCGACTTCAGCTCCCTTGTGCTTCCACGGAGCGCCAAGCTGCTCGACATTGCGCAAAACAACCTTTCTCATCCTTACGAAGGCCGGCTAGGTGAACTGTTTATAGAGGCCAACACGCTCGCGTTCGTCATCGAAACGGCCCGGCTTCTCGAAGAAACCGAGCGCCTATCCACACTCATTGGGCGCAAACACTACGACCGCGTGATGCAGGCTCGCGATATGATCGACGCAAACCTCGCCGATCCGCCGAAATCGCTGGATCTCGCCCGACAAGTCGGCGTCTGCCTTACGACGCTTCAAACGAATTTCAAGGCCGTGTTCGGCGTGTCGATCTTCGCCTACGTCCGCAAACAGCGTCTCGAACTTTCGCGAGCCATGTTGCGAAACACCGACATTCCCGTCGCGGAGATCGGCTATCGGGTTGGCTTCTCGAACGCTGCTGCGTTCACAGCCGCGTATCGTCGCGAGTTCGGCGTGCCTCCAACCAAAGAGGCCGGGCGGCGCTGACGCGCCGCTTTCCGTCGATACTATATTGTTGACTCACAATAGATAGAAACGTGGCACCTCACGTCCCGCCTCCGCTAGGTTCGGCACGCATCTTCAAGGTGTGCGATCTCACGTACCCCATTGCCGGAGAGCCTCCTTGAATTTGCGATTTTGTGGGGAATGTGGGGGCTGATATGACGGCGAAGAATAGGAAGCGTGCACATACGGCAACACGGGAACGACGCGGCAGAAACAAAAGATTGGGACAATTGGCGAGCGGTGTGCTTGCCAGTAGCGCAGCGCTCCTAGGCGCGGGCGCGGCGTACGCGCAGAGCAGCACCGAAGCTCTGCCGGCAATCGTCGTCGAAGGCGTGGCACCGAAGAACGCCAAGGCAAGAGGCCCCGTTCCAAAGCAAACCCAGCCGGCAGAACTGACGACCTATAACGCGTCCGTGGACAGCGACCGAGGTTCGATGGGCGAAACGGCACGCGGTCCGGTCGACGGCTATGTCGCCAAGCGCAGCGCGTCCGGCACGAAGTCGGATACAGCAATCCTCGAGACGCCGCAGTCTCTCTCGGTTGTCACCGCAGATCAGATACGCACCCAAAATGCTCAGAACGTCGGGCAAGCCTTGCGCTATGTCCCCGGCATCGTCGCAGAGGTAGGTGGCGGAAACGATGGCGCGCGCTACGACTTCCAGACATTGCGCGGCTTCGGCTACGTAGGAACCCACTACCTCGACGGCCTCAAAGCAACATACGGCATCGGTAATCTCAGCATGCCGCAGTTCGACCCATACTTCCTCGAACGTGTTGAAGTCATCCGCGGACCCGCGTCTGTTCTCTATGGCCAGAACCCGCCTGGCGGTCTGATCAACATGGTAAGCAAGCGGCCACTAGAGTACTCGTTCAACGAGATCACGATCCAGGCCGGAACTGACAACCGCATCCAGGCTGGCTTCGACTTCAGCGGCCCTTTGAACGACCAGGGAACGGCGCTTTATCGCCTGACCGGCGTAGGCAAGAAAGCCGACAACGCCGTCGACTTCGTGGAGGAGGAACGCTTCGCGATCGCGCCCTCGCTAACTTTGAAGCCCGTCGCAGGCACCTCAATCACATTCTACGGCAGCTATCAAAACGACCCCGAGGGCGGCTTCTACGGAAATCTGTTGGAAGACGGTGTTACGCGGCCGTTCCCAGGCGGCGGATATTTCCGCCGGAGCTTCAACGCGGGTGATCCGTCGTTCGACCGTTTCGAGCGTGAGCAATACCATGTTGGCGTCGAGTTCGATCATAGGATCAACGAGACGTGGTCTCTGCGCCACCATAGCCGTTACATCAAGACCGATGCGGCCGCGCGCGGATTCTTTGCCGGGGCGTTCGTGCCGCCAAGCACGATCATGCGCAGCACGCTCGACGTTGAGGCGGAAACAAGCGCCTTCACCACCGACACGCAGCTCGAAGCCCGCTTCAACACCGGCTTCGCACGCCACACGCTGCTGTTCGGTGTCGACTACCTAAACAGCGAGTGGAAGAACAGGCAGGAAGTGGGCGCCGCCTCGCCGCTCGACGTGTGGAACCCCATCTACGGCTCCCCCGTCATCGGTCCCACCATGATGTTCGAGGAGGGCGTGAAGGAGCAGCGTCAACTCGGCCTCTACGTGCAGGATCAGATCAAGATCGACCGTCTGATCGTGACACTTGGCGGTCGCTACGACTGGGCGACGACCAAGAACGACACCGATGGCTTCCTGATGCTGCCTCCGCCCTTTGGCGTGCTGCCTTTCGCGACGGACCAGACGCTCAAGGACGAAGCCTTCTCGGGTCGTACTGCTCTGACGTACGTGTTCGACAATGGCTTCGCCCCGTACGTGAGCTATTCAACCTCTTTCGTGCCGGTGCTGGGCGCAGCAGCGGACGGAACGCCTTTCGATCCGATCAAAGGCGAGCAGTGGGAAGGCGGTTTGAAATACGAGCCATACGGTCTCAATGCGCTGTTCACACTCGCGGTGTTCGAAGCCACGCAGGAGAACGGATTGACGGCTGGCGCCGGCATCTGCGGGGCAACTCCCTGCCAGACGCAGGAGGGCGAGATCCGCGCACGCGGCGTAGAGTTTGAAGCGAAGGCCGAGCTATGGCGCGGCGTCAACGTCATCGGCTCCTACACCTACCTCGATTCCGAGGTGACCAAGTCGTCCGTCGTCGGTCACATCGGCAAGAAGACCACTGCTGTGCCGAAGCACATGGCGGCACTTTGGGCCGATTACACGATTCAATCGGGCCATTTTGCCGGGCTTGGCTTCGGAGCGGGAGCCCGATACTTCGGCGAAACCTACATCGACCCCTTGAACGAGCGGACGGTTCGCGACTTCACCCTTGTCGACGCAATGATCCGCTACGACCTCGGGCGTGCGACACCAGTGCTCGACGGCTATCACATCGCTCTCAATGCAAGCAACTTATTCGACGAGACGACGATCTCGTGCTCCGCCGAAAACTGGTGCAACTATGGTCTCGGACGCGTCGTCACCGGCACGCTGACTTATCGCTGGTGAACCATGACAAACAACGAGATCCCCTACACCGAAAGTGATCTGGCAAATCTCTATGACTTCTCGGCTTGGCCCATCGTCGTCGCTCGCATGCCCGGATACGCCGATTTCGGACCGGATGGCATGCGCCGCTGGATCGCCGGCTTCGAGCTGGCAATCGGGCGCGGTGAGCCGTTCGTCGCCATTCTCGATATCGAAGCCTATCTCAAGGACCCACGCGAGGACCCCGAGCAGAAGAAGGAAGGGGCGAAGTGGATGAAAAAGTATCGGGAACGCTACAACAGCGTTTGCCGCGGTAACATCTACGTCGTCGCCGACGAAGCCGCGCGCAAACTCGTCCAACGTGAAGCGCTATCGAACAGTCGCAAGTTCAGCTTTCCGTTCGAAGCCGTCGGCACAATGGGCGAGGCACGCACACTTGCGAAGAAGCTGCTGGCGGCGTCATGAATGTTGCCCGCAGCGTCGTAACGACCGGGCTCACGCTGTCTCTCGTCCTGACGGCAGTGATCTTCGTCACTCTCTGGCATGAGCCGAGAATTTGGCTGCATGATATGCCGCAGAGTTTTCAGGATCGCGTTCCTCCCAAGAGCGATCGGGAAATCGCGCTGACGTGGGGCTACTCTGCGCTCTTTCTGCCGCTCTTCTTCGGCGTTCCGATCGCATCGACGATACGTCTGCTCCGTCGAAATCCGGATCTGGGCTTCTGGAGTGGCTTCGCCAACGCCGCGGGGATCGTACTGGTGTTCGGCCTCGTCGATCTCGTGCTCATCGACTGGCTGGTGATCTGCTGGATCACTCCCTCGTTCATCGTCGTCCCGGGAACCGAAGGCGCGCCCGAATACAAGGATTACGTCTTCCATGCCGTGGGCTTTGCGATCGGCCTGCCGATAATGGCCACGACGGGTATCGTCGCGGCGGCGCTTGCAACATGGAGACAACGAAGCCTTGATTGAAACGCCGCACAGCTCCGAGCATGCCGGTCAGAAGATGAACACGTCGTCGCTGATATTTTTTGCGGCCATCACCCTTCTCTACATTTCGTTCGGAACTGTGCTCGGCTTCGTGCAAGGCGGCCTTCCGCCGCTGCTTCGTGCGCAGGGACTCGACGTGGAGACGGTCGGGGTTGCGTTTTTTCTCTACGTACCGATTGGTCTCGCATTTCTATGGGCGCCTCTGATCGATCGTTATCACACCCCGTTGCTTCGACCACGCAGCGGGTGGATTGTCGTGATGCAGGCCGTTTCCCTTCTGGGCCTCGTCGTTCTTTCAACAGGCGAATCCTGGCCGCTCGGTCTCTTGTTCGCTGTTGGTCTCGTCGTCACCGTCGCTGTCGCGACTATGGATATCGCACTCGAAGCCCTCATCGTCGATTCCGTCAATGAGCGTCAGCGCGCGATTGCGGCTGCTTGCAAAATTTCCTCGTTCTGTGTTGGCGCCATTTTTGGCGGCGGCGTCTTTGTGGCGCTCACCGCTACGATTGGCTGGAGCGGAATTTTCTTTTGCATGGTCGCGCTCGGCGCAATCGCTTTGGTAGCCGCCCTGCTTCTGGGACGTTTCGAGCGTCACGCCGATACTAGGCCACCCGCGCTTTCCCTCCGCGCCCTAGTGCGACGCCCGAATTTTCTGAAAAAGCTAGGGCTCACGTGCTCGTTGTTTGCGGCCATTGTTTCGCTATTCGCGCTCAACCGCGTCGCACTCATCGACCTCGGAATGTCGCTGGAAGCCAACGGCTGGATCGTGGGCACGGTCGGGCCGATCGTCAGTATCGCGGGCGCACTTCTGGCCGCTGCGTGCACGCGGATGATCGGAACGAAGCCCGTGCTGTACGTCAGCGCGGCGGGTGCCGTTGTGACGGGTGCAACATGGGCAATCGCTGCTGCCAACATGAACCTGGAGCTTGGGACTATCGCGACGCTGGTAGGGGCCGGATGGCTCGCAAGCGTCTACACCGTGATTTACGCCGCCATTCTGCGTTGGTCGGTTGGACCGACATCGGCCACCGACTACGCCATTCTATTCTCACTGGGCAATCTCGCTGGATTGGTGGCGGCTGGCATAGCTACTCAACTCATCGCCCATTTGGGATGGCCCACATTTTATTCGATGGCCACGGGCTTGTTCATACTTGTTGTCGCGATCGCGAGAAGAGATTTGCTTGACGAGGACTCTCCTTAGGGTTTCGCATCCCAAGAGAGTTCGAATGTATAAATTCCTCATCGTTCGAAAACAGGGCGCGCCACAAATCAAACAGGCGGCGCCCGCCGATCAGTTGCCCTTCAACAATCTATATTTCTCATACGGACATACCCAAGTGCATGAGCTGATCTTGCCGATAGCGTGAAGGCCATCGATGCTTTCGCCGAGCAAAAGAATGCTATTGCGGGAACATGCCGCAGGGGCGATGTTAGTCAGCTAACACCACATCCGCAGTGCGCACGAAATCCGCTCTAAATGTCCAGATTGATACTGCTACGGTCAATCGGCGCCATTCCACGCTGGACTGCAATCCCAGTTGTGCGGCAGAGGCGGAGATCAGCCTGATCGATCAAAAGTGGAAATGCGTTGCGCTTTGGTACCATGACCGCTACTGGCAAACTTCAGCCAAGCACGTAAAGTCAGCGAATAGTCATTACCCGAGATCTTCAGCCGCCACGATGGAGGCTTATGTGAACGTGGTGAGTTCGGCCACATACTCGGCATGAGTTCCCATGATTGCGTCCCACCTGCAGGTGCACACGAACCCTGCCTCACTGCCATCATGCGTGCCGCGATGAACGTGATCGATTACGATCTCGGGCAATCGTAGCCGTGCGCGCAGAGCAACGAGGTCGAGGAGGCAATCAAAATAAATCCACTCCCGGCAATTCGTGCTCCAGGGCTGGCCTCGATAGGTCTCCTTGAAACCTGCCTGCTTTAGGTCTTGCTCGAGCCGTTGAAGATGTTCGCAGACCATGGCGCATTGGCTCGCTAGTAGAATTGGCGCGTACAGAACGTTCGGCTGTCACGATAGCCAACGAGAGATGGCTAGTCGAAGCGCATTGATGCTCACTTGCCGTCGCTAAATGGATTTGGCGACGCCGCCAACTGACGGCATGACCGGGCATGTCGCAACGCCGCATCCGAAAACGTGGACTTTGTCGAACGCGAGAAGGCGGTGTAGCGCGATGACGAACAGCAACACCAAATCTCAAGCTGGGGTTCCGATAGCTCAGAACACGGCCATCCTTGAAGCCGGTCTCGACACCAGCGTAGCAGAGGAGGCCGAGCTTTCGCTGCTTTACGCCGGTCAGCTTGCGAATGGCGCAACCAGTCACGGACTCAACGCCACATTTGTTGCGCGGTTCTGAGCGTCGTCCAAACGCCCGAGAGAACGACGCGCATCTGCTTGAGCGGATATATGATCGCTCCGCTAAGATCGACAGCAAAAGCAGTAGCGCGAGAGAGCCGACGAACCAATCAGGTCGACAATAAAAATTGTCGCTATTTATCAATAAGTTATGGCGGAGACGAGGGGATTCGAACCCCTGATACCCTTTAGGGGGTATAACGATTTAGCAAACCGCCGCCTTCAGCCTCTCGGCCACGTCTCCGGATCGATGCGAGCACTCGTATAGAGGTGGGTTTCGCCGTTTGCAAGCACACCGCTCATGGGATTGATCCGAAGCCAACGGTCCTGCGGCGCCGACCGCTTCATTGGTTTGCCACAAGCCCTATGCTAAGGGTGGCAGAGCCCGTGCGTCGCCCAAAAAGGGCGTCTTTTTCACGCCAGAGGGGCGTCATGCCAAAATACACATCGATCCTCGCTGGAGTATGCCTCACCGTAGGGCTATCAGCGGCCGCCGGCGCCGCAGAATACTGCGTCACCTGCGAGGGCCCGCCAGCGCTCTACCGCTGCGTCATCGACGGCCAAGCCGACGGCCCCGGCAAGGATCCGCGCGCATCGATTTATTGCATTTCCGAAATGGCAAGACAGGGCAAGCACGAACGCTGCGCCGTCTCCCGTGGGGCTCCCTTCCCATGCCCGGGCCTGACGGCGCTCGTGAAGCCGCAGTTAGAAGGCCCGGCCCAGCCCGAACACGCCGCTTATCCCGATCCTCAATCGCCGCAAGACGCTCTTTCGGCTCCAGAAGGCGAATCGGAGGCCGCTGAGGCGCCGCCGCAGCCCGCATCGAAAGTGCCGCGCACCGTAGAAGAACTGGCCGGGCAAACCGTCCGCTCGTCCAAGGAAGGGCTGGAGAAGGCCGGACAAGCCATCGGCGGCTCCGCAAAAAAGGCGGGCGAAGGCATCGGCAAGGCAGGCAGCGCGATCGGCCAGGCCGCCTCCAACACCTGGACCTGCATCACCTCGCTGTTCGCATCCTGCGGCGACGCGCCCGAGAGCGAGCCGCAGCCCGAGGAGTGAGTCACGGGGGCCACGCCGCCGAGATAGTTAGGACGGCCAACACATCAACGTCATCGAATCGCGTAATCTTCGCGCCGTGGGGGAAAATTTCACCTCGCCGGACGGCACCTGCGGCCTCGGCCTCAGTATCGTCTGCACAAGGGTGCGTGCGTCAGAGCCTTGGGACAGGAGTCCTTGAGATCCTCTGAGCCAATACGACCGAGCTGGTCATTGAGCCCAGCAGAACGCGTGGCAGCCCCGGACGGAGCCGCCAGAGGGAGCGTTCTACGGGCCCGCATCGCACCCATATCCGTCCAGGATCGCCGCATCCGCTCCGTCCCCGTCAGCACCGTCGTCGTCTCGTGCCGCCAACCCAGGCAGCAGGAGAGGTGTGTCGCGGTTGTCGGGGAGCACTTCTCCAGAGCTCGGAAGCGGCCCCAACTCGAAGATGGAGTGCACCATGCTGAAGCACCTTCGTCAGTGGTCAATCGACGCGTCCTGTTCGGAGAGCACCGCTCATACCCATGAGCTTCGGCACGAAATCGACTGGAAATTCGTTTTTCTCTGGCGCCTCAAAACCAAGCATCCTCCAAGTACACTCTAGCTGAGACGGTGCCGGCAGGGTGTGCGACCCGAAAGCCGGCCACACAAACAAAGGCCGGTCCTGCATACAGGACCGGCTTTTATATTTTGAAGCGCTGAACGCTGAGGAACGATCACGCCCCACTTAGCGCCAAAGGCGCGCGGCTGCGAAGCAGCCCGGGAGCGTCTTGGCGAAGCCAAGCTCTGCTTGGATGCGACCCGCGGCAAGTGCCGCGCCCCGTCTTGGCGAGGCCAAGCTCCGCTTGGACGAGCGCCAGCGCGCCTCTTGGCGCGCGACGGCGCGCGAGCGAAAACTAAAGCGGCAATCTTGCGATCTGGTTCGAGAAATAGTTCTCGATCGCATCCATGATCGAATCCGAAACCTTGTCGCGCCAGGAATCGGACTTGAGCAGCGCCGCATCCTGCTTGTTGGTGACGTAAGCGAGCTCGATCAGCACGGACGGAAACTGCGCCGTACGCAACACGCGGAACGCCGCCTGCTGATCGGGCTTGGCGCGCATTTCCGTACTCGCACCCATGTATTCGATGACCGAGCGCGTAAAGACGTTGGTCCGTTCCTGCGTGGCACCGACTTCGCGCCCCGCAAGATCGGCAAGGATGCTGCGTACCGCAGCCAAATCTCCGTCGGCGCTCACTTTGTTCATCGTTTCGACCTCGTCCTTTGAAAGGACGTTGGACGAAACCTTACCCTTGGCGGATCGTTTGAGCGAACTGGCGACGTTCTCGCGCAACGAATAAATCGTAGCGCCCCGCGCCGTCGCCCGTTGCGCATAATCGGCGTGAACGGCGATGAAGAGATTGGCTCCGTGCTGTTCGGCGAAGCGGCGCCGATCGTCGAGGGCAACAAATACGTCTGTATCGCGCGTCATCAGAACTTTATAGCGCCCAGTCTCCTCAAGCTTATCGCGAAGCATCAGGCTGAACGCCAGCACGACGTCCTTCTCGACGGCACCATGTTTCTTGGCGCCCGAGTCGTGCCCGCCGTGGCCGGGATCGATGACGATGATCGGCTTGAACGACCGCGCGGCAATTTCATCAGGCCGCGTTGCTGGCACAGGAAGGGGCGGCTGCACACTGGCCGCGCCAAGGGAAAACGAGGGCTTCGCGAACGACGCCTTTTTCGCTTGCTTGGCAGCAGCCTGCGGCGCGGCAACCGGCACGATGTCGAGCGCGAGACGATGGCCCTTGCCATCGGCCGACGGCACGATAGTCGCGCTCTCGACGATCACAGGCCGCGTCACCTTGATGATCACGCGTGATTTGCCCGGCCCCGATTGACCGGCGCGGAAGTTACGGACGAGCCCGACCGCGATATTCTCGTCCGGCTGCGGCGGAAGCTGCAGCGCTGTCTCGGATACGTCGACGATGACGCGGTTCGGATTGGCGAGCGAGAAGACCTGGAATTCCGTTTCGCGCGGAAGCCCGATTAGAAACCGCGTACGCATGACATCGCCGCCAAGCGCCGCGTCGGCGCCAGGCTTCGCTTTTGCGACAGCCGACAGCGCACCCGTGGTGAGGCCACGCGTCGTGGTATCAGCGCTCTTGGCCTGATGGAAGGATTTCTGGGTCGGAAGCGGCATGGCGGCAGGCGTACCCCCACCCCCCGTCGCGGAGGCCGCGAGCGGAAAAGCGAGCGCCAAAAGCGCACAGCCGAGTTGCAGCGCAAAGCGCCGCAATAACCCTATCGTCATCGTTGTGTGACCCCCGTCTACGCAACACGGTCCTTTGGCGGGACGGTCAAAATCTAACCTTCTGATGATGGCCTTTTACGGGACACCATCAGGGCAAAGTTATGAAATGTGAAAGGTTAACAAAGACCTAACGGGGTTTCGTCAATTGTGCGGAGAAAGCGAAAATAAGAAGGAAATACAAAGAGGTAAGGGCGTGACCTGACAAATCGGCTATGGTTACTTTTGTGTTATCGATTCACCGCCCCAACGCGCCTCGGCACGGTTGTCGCTATCGCGCGCATCAACCCAGTTTCCCTCGCCGCCCACAAAGGTTTCCTTCTTCCAGAAGGGTGCACGGGTCTTGAGATAGTCCATCAAAAACTCGGCCGCCTCGAAAGCCGCCTGCCTGTGCCGCGAGAGCACAACGACCAGCACGATCCCCTCGCCGGGCGTGAGTTCGCCCACACGATGCACGACAACGCAATCGATAAGGTCGAACCGTTTTCGCGCTTCGGCCTCGATGCGGCCAAGCTCAGCCTCCGTCATCCCCGGATAGTGCTCGAGCGTGAGCGAGACCAGCGAGCGGCCATCCACGTCGCCGCGCACGAGGCCGGTAAACGTCACAACGCCGCCGACATCCGTGCGCCCGCGCGTCAGGGCTTCGGTCTCCGCTGCCGCATCGAACGGCTCTTGCTGAACCCTGACCGCCACGGGGCCTCTCCACTCACCCGCCAGTGACGGGCGGGAAGAACGCAACCTCGCGCGCACCGGCGAGCGGCGCCGAGGGCTTGACGTGCACCTGGTCGAGCGCAGCGCGCACAACATCCGCGCGCTTGAAGGCTTCCGCGTATTCAGGGCCTCTGGTGGCCAACCAACGGGCGAACTCGCCAACGGTGGCAACGCTCGGCGGAACCGTGACCTGCTCCTCGGAACGTCCGACGCGCTCGCGTACCCAGGCGAAATAACGCACCGTGACGCGCTGTTCGGCGGCCCGGGCCGCGGATGCGTCGCCGCTGGTCATCGTATCGCTGGCCATAGCCTCATCCTTCCATCGCGTGGCGGATACCGGCCTTGAGATAGTCATAGCCGGTCCAGAGGGTAAGCCCTGCCGCAATCCAGAGCAGCACCATCCCGAACATGGAGACACCCGGCACGATCTTGTCACCGGCAGGCCCTGCGATCAGCGCGGCTAGCGCCACCATCTGCACGCCGGTCTTCCACTTGGCGAGGTTCGTTACGTGGATCTTGACGTTGAGCTCGGCCAAAAATTCGCGAAGCCCGGAGACCAGGATCTCGCGGCACAAAATGACGATCGCAGCCCAGATCGACCACCCGTCGAGCGTCCGGTCATGAACCAGCATGATCAGCGCGGCCCCCACGATCAGCTTGTCCGCAATTGGGTCGAGCATCCGCCCGAGCGTGGACTGCTGCTCCAGCCGGCGCGCGAGATACCCGTCGAGCCAATCGGTGGCCGCCGCCGCGGCAAACAGCCAGAACGCCACCCAGCGCCCGCCCTCGGTACCCATGAAAAGGCAGGCGACGAGCGCAGGCACGGCCGCAATCCGCGCATACGTCAGCACGTTTGGCACAGTCGCCACATGGGGTCGGGAGGTTACGGGCGTATCCATGAGGGCCAAGCTAACACCACTCGCACGCACCCCAGTCAATGGGGTACCCGGACGCGGTTAAGGAGCGATCGTAGAAAATAGGCCTAACCGCCCAGTCCGAAGGCGTCCCGGCACCTTATCCACAGGAGATCGAAAAGGGTCGGGAAGAAATAGCCGCCCCAACCGTTCTTGTTCACGGAAGCGTCAAGCAGCGGTCGTAAGTGTTGCGTCGCCGGCTGTTTGGTCGCAAGCGCCTGTCCAGTATCCGCGTATTTGGAAGACGGGCGCAAGTGTGAGCGGAGTGGGAGCATGCTCCCGCTCCGCTCATTTCGTTTCACGGAACGAGAAAGCGGTTCAAGCCGCCGTCAGCGCCGCAGCCTCAACCGCGCCCCTGGAGCGGCGTGTCTTCGCCTTACGGGGCTTCGATGCGGTCGCCTTCGGCGCCCGCTTGTTCTGAGCCTGCGCAGTGACGATCTCCCGCGCCAGTTCGAACGCGTGGCGGAAATCGAGATCGAGCGGTTCTTTGCTGGCGATCATGCGCCGGAAAAGACCGGCCTGGGTTTTATATTTCACGTCGCCGATCGCGAGCGCGCCGACGCCGAGCGTGGAGCAGCCCGGCAGAGGCACGCCGTTCATGAACAGGTCCATGCCCTCGATCCCGAACGGGCTGACCGCATTCACGTCCGCCGCGACCAGAACGCCCGGCGCACGCGAGAGCAAAAGCCGCGGCAAAATGTTGACGCCCGCAGGCCCAGCCGTGAGCACGACGTCGGACACCGCAAGCAGCGTGCTCTTGAGCGTATCGGTCTGCCCGGCAACCGGCTCCAGCTCGGCACCGAACTGCTCTTTCGCCAGTCGCGCCAGCTCTTCCAGAGGCTCGAGCGTATCGTGAGCCACGATGCGCACCTTGGCACCTTCGAGAGCGGCCACAACTGCGGACGAAAATCCGACGACGCCCATCGCACCGAAGATCGTCACACGGAGCCCCTTGAGGCCACGGCCATAGTTCTGCTTGAGCACGCGCTCGACACAGGCGACCATCGCAGCAGCCGTCGTGAACGATCCGCCCGGATCGGCGAACACCGACACTTCGAAAGACGGCACCATCGCAGCACGCGCGGCTTTCATCATATCGAGCGCAAGGGTTACGTCCTTGCCGCCGATGAACACACCTGTTCGCGCGCCCGGCGGTCGCGAGAAGATCGCGTCCTGAACCAGTCCCGCAACATCGCCAACCGCAACGTTGTCGTACGGCAGCACAACCTTGAAGCCGGAATCGACCGCCATGTTGCAGTCGAACGGGCTCATGAACTTCTGCGGAGAAAGCATGTAAAGGATCGGCAGCGTGCCGAGTGGCGCTTCTTTGCGGCCGCGCGGTTTTGCGCGCTTGGCCTTCGCCTGATCCCCCACCGTTCGGCCACCGCCCCGCGCCTTGGACGCTTTGCTGGCGGTTTTTTTGGCAGACGCGGTGCGCGTATTCTTGTTGGCGCGGGACAAACCACGCCCTCCCAACTCCACACTCGTACGCATAACGATTGTCCTTGGCTCCCCGTCTTAGTCCGCGCTTTTGAGCGCGTCCGCAGGCTCTGCCAGGGCTTTGAACCCACCCCTCCCTGCGGATATACGACTATGAAGACAAGCGGTTTAAAAAGGATGTTCAAACTATTGATAAAGAGGAAAAATAGGCAAGCCTATGCGCGACAGATAGGCCATCGGGCGGCTCGCAGCTTTGGTTCAGTGCTGATCGACTGAAGGAATCGAGAACGCGTGATTCAAACCCGACGCTCGTGGAAGAAATCGTAAATCTTTCGCGCCATCTCGGCCGAGATCCCGGCCACCGTCTGGAGGTCTTCCACGCCGGCGCGCGACACCGCCTTTGCCGAACCGAAGTGCTTTAGCAACGCGCGCTTCCGCGTCGGCCCGATCCCCGCGATTTCATCGAGCGGATTTACCCCGAGCGACTTCGCGCGCTTCGCGCGATGCGTCCCGATGGCGAAGCGATGTGCCTCGTCCCGCAACCGCTGCACGAAATATAAAACCGGATCGCGCGGTTCGAGCATGAAGATCGCCTGCCCAGGAATGTGGAAGTGCTCGCGGCCCGCATCCCGATCCGGCCCCTTTGCCACGCCCGCAACCGGAATATCGGTCAGTCCGAGCTCTGCCAGCACCTCGCGTGCGACGGTAAGTTGCCCCGCACCACCATCGACAAGTACAAGATCGGGCCGGTCGGGAAAAGCGCCCGTGTCCTCCTCTTCCGCCACACCGTTCTCTTCAGCGACGTGCTCCCACAGAGCTTCAGAAGGGGTCTCGGACGGCGCCTCCGCCTCGTCCTCCGCAAGACGCCGGAACCGCCGTCCAAGCACCTCCCGCATCATCCCGTAGTCGTCACCGGGGGTAAGCGTCTCGGAGCGGATATTGAATTTTCGATAGGCGTTTTTCGCAAACCCATCCGGCCCCGCAACGATCATCGCGCCGACCGCATTGGTGCCCATGATGTGGCTCATGTCGAAAACTTCGACGCGCCTTGGCGCCTGCGCCAGTCCGAAACGTTCCCCGAGTGCCGCGAGCAGCATCCTCTGCGAAGAGCCTTCCGCAAGCCGCCGTCCCAGCGCTTCACGCGCATTGGAAAGTGCGTGCTCGACAATCCCGGACTTCACGCCCCGCTGCGGCACCCGGATCTCGACGCGCCTGTTGGCCTTGATGGAAAGCGCTTCGGCAAGCACATCCCCGTTGGCGATCTCGTGCGAAAGCAGCACCAACCGCGGCACGGGCTTGTCGTCGTAGAACTGCGCGACAAAGCTATCGAGCACCTCTTCGACCGGAAGCGAGCGGTCGGCCTTCGGATAGTAGGCCCGGTTGCCCCAGTTCTGACCCACGCGGAAGAAGAACACCTGAATGCACGTCTGTCCGCCCTCCTGATAGGCGGCGAACACATCGGCTTCCTCCACGCCTTCGGGATTGATCGCCTGCTCGGCCGTGACGTGCGCGAGCGCCCAAAGCCGGTTGCGCAGCATCGCGGCGCGCTCGAACTCGAGCTTCTCCGCCGCCTCCTCCATCAGCCGCTGGTACATCTCCCGAACCGATTGGCTCTCGCCCCGCAGGAAACGCACGGCTTCATCGACGAGCAAGCTGTAATCTTCGAGACTGATCTCACCCGTACACGGCGCCGCGCACCGCTTGATCTGATGCAGCAAGCAGGGTCGCGTGCGGCTCTCGTAGACCGAGTCCGAGCACGACCGCAGTAGGAATGCGCGCTCCAGCATATTGATCGTGCGGTTGACGGCCCCGGCCGATGCGAACGGCCCGAAGTACTCGCCCTTGATCGTCCGTGCACCGCGATGCTTGAGGATCTGCGGCGCATCCTGATCGCGCCGGATCAGGATGTAGGGAAACGACTTGTCGTCGCGCAGCGTCACATTGAAGCGCGGACGAAAGCGCTTGATAAGGTTCGCTTCGAGCAGCAGCGCTTCCGCTTCCGTCCGGACGGAGACAAACTCCATCGACGCCGTGGATTGGATCATCCGCAGCGTACGGTTCGCAAGGCCGGTGAGCCGCGTGTAGCTGGTCACGCGCGCTTTAAGGTTACGCGCCTTGCCCACGTAAACGACGGTGCCGGCCGCATCCAGCATCCGGTAAACGCCGGGGCCGGTGCCCAGCGTCTTGAGATACGCCTGAATGACCTCCGGCCCTGTCTTGACGGAGGCGTGCGCCAACGCCTCCTTCGCGCCCGGCGGCGCAGAAGCCGGACGGTCGTGGGAGGTGTCGTCGGTGTCTGACATGGGCCGAACATTGGCGGCCAAACCCGCCCCGTCAAGCGCCGTACCGGCCCTCCCGCCACAAAACCGCCCAGGATTTTGGTGCCCTTGGGCTGTAAATCGAAACGATGCGCACGATTACGACCAGCACCCGGCTGCACCGGGAGGCGAGGCCCCATGCGAGTTGTGTTGTCAGTCCTTGTTGCCGCGGCCCTGCTGCTGACCCCGGCCGTTGCCCAGGAGCGGGCCAAACGGGCCGCGAAGGCACAGCCGGAAGTCACGCGCTCCGAACAGATCCTCAAATGGATCAACGATTATCGCCAGGCCCCCAGCCCCGACCAACTGCCCGACATGGTCCGCGCGATGGGCAACCTCGGCCTGTTTCGCGAGCTCGATTCCGCCGGCGTCTACATCGGCTTCATCGCTGGCGTCATCGGCGCCAACCCGGAACGCGCCGAACGTCTGGTCGCCCGCATGTTTCCCATGCCGCCCGAGGATCAAGTCGTCCTCATTCGCGCCATCGCCTATTCGGGTCTGCCGGATTGGAAAGGCCTGCTCGGCCTCTTCGTTGAGCGGATGCCCGCACGCATGGTCCTGATCCGCAAGTACCTCTACGGCGACGGCAAGACGCTAGCCGAACTGGAGCCCGACGACGGCTACGTCATAGATCTGCTCTGGGGCTATTACTTCGCGACAGGAAATCCGGAACCGATCCGCCGCATCGTCGCGACGCTCGCGTGGAGCACGGACAAGAACAGCGTCGAGAAACTCACCATCGGCTCGATGTCGAAATGGACCCTCGCGACGAATGCCTCCCGCGAGAAGGACCTGCTCGACATCCTCCACGACGAGATGAACCGCCAGCCCGACGACGTCCGCACGCCGCTACGCGAAGTGATCGAAGCCGCGGAAACGTTCGAGACGGGCAAGATCCGCAAGGAAGCCGTCGCCGCTGTCGAGGAGCTCAAGGCGAGAGGCCCGGAAAGCTCACGCAATTTCGCTTGGTGGGGCCAGGTTGGGCAGACGACGTTCGCGCTCGGCTGCGTCGCTGCCGCGGCAACAGGCCAAGTCCAGTTCGGAATTCCGTGTGTGGTCGGCGGCGCAGTTTCGTCGGCCGCCCTCAAGTATCTCGCACCGGGACCTTAAGCGGCCAGCCGAAACAGACACTCAGTTTTCGTCAGGACAGAGCGTCCGCGCGTGCTGAAGCGCCTCGTCCCTCGAAGGATACGTGCCGACCGCCTCACCGCCCTCCGGCCGCGCCGAAAGAAAGCTCTTCGTCATCGTATCCTCGAAACCGTCGAGAACAGACAGCGCGACGTAATGCGTGGCCCCGCCCTTGGGCGTCCGGATAAGCACCGTTGTCTGCCCGCCAAACGTTGCCGTCTCGACAACGCAGCGGCCCGCTTGCACCGCGGGTGTCGACGCTGGCGGTTTCATCCCAAGCCCTGAAGGCGGATCAAACGCAGGCTTGCTACCCGACGTGGTCGCCGCGCCCGCAATCAGAAATCCTCCGACAGAGGCGCCAGCAACCGCTTGCGGATCGGCAGGTGCCTCGATCGCAGCAGGCACGTCCGCCGTTTCAATCGCCGAGGCGCTCGCATCGAGAACCGGCTGCGGCAGATCGCGGCTCGCTACAGCATCCGGCGTCAGCACCCCGGCAAACCCTGCCGGAGGCGAGAACAGCGCGAATACGGAGGGCGCTTCCGCCGACGCGGTTTCGATCGCCGCAGCATCGTCCTCAACAGAGGCAGTCGCGGGCAGCACATCGACGGTCTCCGCAGAGTTCAGATCGACAGCGTTCCCGCTCTCCTCGACCAAAGGGGCCGCGACTGCACTTTTCGGCTTCGGCAAATCCAATGCCGCCACCTTGCGTGGCGCTCCCGCATCTCCCGTGCGGTGTGAAGGCGCACGGTGCCACGGCAGGATTTCGACATCGTCGGAAACGTTGTTGTTGCCCCGGCAGAATTGCTCCCGATAGCGCCCGGCAACCCACTCGATCGAGCTTGCATACTTCGGATCGACCGCCCAGCGCCGCGCGAGATCGGAAAACAGAACCGGCCTATTCAGCTTGCGCGAAATTGCGAGAATGTGATGCTGCTTGAGCCGCGTGCGCGAGGCTACAGGCTCGCCCACCGTCTCGCCGGAATAGACGACAAGATGCTGTATCTGGCCCAGCACGCCCGTGCTCACATCCGGAAAGCTGTCTCCCGGCACGCCACCGCCTGTGGTGCCGATACCTGCGAAATTGTTCTGGCGCGGATCGACGTCTCCCATTTTCCCGTTAGGACGCCGATAGCTAAGAAAGTTGGTCTCGATCGCCATCTGGAAGAATGCGTAGTCCCAGCGCACACGCCAAGCCTCGCCGTGTTGACGATAGTAATGAGCGATATTCTTGAAGCGCGGATCGAGGTTGCCGTTCCGCTGGCGCAGAAACGCCATCAGCCGATCCGGCGTCACGCACTGAGGCACCACGTTGCGCTGAGACAAACGGATTTCCGGAAGTTTAGCCGCCTGTGCGAGCGCTTCACCTCCCAATACACCAGCGAGAAACACGCCACCGAGAAGCGCCGAAACGCGAAACGCAAACTCTTTACGGTCGAATACGCTCATCACGTCCGATCACCCCTCCGGACAGAGTTCGAAGGCCTTTTCGAGAGCCTGCGACTGACTTGAAAACTCACCGACCGACGCTCCACCCTTGGCATAAGCGTTGATGTACGCATCCGCCTCGCGCTTCTCCGCGCCCTCGTTGACATCGAGCACCGTGTAGTTCGTCGTCGTATCCTGAACGGCCTTGATGATGATGGCCTTGCTGCCGCCGTAGCTCGCCGTCCAAACACGGCAGCTTCCTTTGGCCTCGGCGGGAGGCGCCGCCTTCTGCGGCGCTACAGCCGCACCACCAGCAGCGGCACCGCCGGGCAGCGCCGCAACCTCGACCGTCGCCTTTTCATCGACGGCGGCAACAGCCTCCTCGACGACGGAAACGGACGTCTCGACAGCCTTCACAGGCTCATCGACCTCGCTCGGATTGAGCAGCGTGACAGACGGACTCATCGAGGCCGTCTGCACCTGAGGCGTTTTTTGCTCGGCCTTCGCGAAGGTCTGCGCGTCGGGCTTGATCTCGCGTTCAGCGGCAGGCTGATCCGCAGGCGCGCTCGGAAGCGTGCTGACCGTAGCAGCCGGCGGCGCACTCTGTTGCGCAACGGCCTGCCCGCCCGTGCCACGAATTTCGGCGACGAGTTCCGGCCTCGGATCAGGCTCACGGCAAGGCCCTTCGAAGAAGCGTGTCGCTATCGTCTGCATGTCGCGCGTGTAGCGGCGACTTCCCGGCGCCCACTTCTTCGCGAGATCGGTATAGGTGATCGGCCGCGAGAAGCCCTTTTGCCAGGAGGTGAGCACGCCCCAGTCCTGGATGTTGCGCGTCCGCTCGGCCACGGGGTTCTCGACCCGCTCGCCTGAATACATCACGACGTGTTCGAGATGCGCGCGCACACCTGTCGAAATATCGGGAAACCGTTCGCCACGCGCGCCTTTGCCCGTCGCACCAAGACCGGCGAAGTTGTTCTGATCGGCCTTTACGTCGCCCTTGTACGTCAGATGACCTGTCTCCAGGATCATCTGGAAGAATGCGTAATCCCAACGCACGCCCAGCGCTTCGCCATGGCGCATGTAATGGCTGCCGAGCTCGGCATACCTCGGATCGAGCTTCGGATTGCGCTCCTTGAGGAACGCCATAAGCCGGCCCGGCGTGGCGCATTCGGCCACCGCGTTGCTCGCGCTGGTGCGAACGGGCGGAAGATTGGCGGCCGAAGCGACCGCGGGAAAGATAAGGAGGGAAGCCGACAGAGCAACGCCGGCAAGGAGACGAGGCCGAAATCGGCAAGTCATGACACACCCCAGGTTTTCTACGCAGCGCCAGAAGCGTGGCCGATCCCCGTCCGAGGGAGCGGTACGCCCTCGCCACTCACGCGCACGAGACCATGAGTAACGCTTAGGACCGAAGCTCCGGATGCCGGTATCGTCTGGCCCCCGCCGATCCGAGCATCGGTTCATAACCCCTTAAGTTTAAGAGCGGGTTTACGGGTGATTCAGCAGAAGAAGGACGTGACTTACCCGTCCCTCAAATTTGGGGCGCGAGTGGGGGGATCAGAGGGAAGAATTGTGGCACCAGCCCCGACGGACCCTCGCAACACCTCTTGGAAGGCGCCCAAGCCGAACGGCAGTCACGGCGCCTCTTCCGAGCTCCACGTCAGATGCTGCCCGCCGTCGAGTGCGATCATCTGTCCCGTCAGCGTGGGAGACGCCAGGATGAAGCGCACCGCCGCCGCGATCTCCTCTGGCGTCGGCCCGCGCTTCAACAGCGTCGAGGCAGCCTCCCGGGCAAAATCCGCTTCCGTCTGGTGAATGCTTTTCAAAACCGGGCCTGGGCCAATCGCATTGACGCGCACGCGCGGCGCCAAAGCCTGGGCGAGAGTCCGCGTGGCCGTCCAAAGCCCGGCCTTCGAAATGGTGTAGGAGAAAAAATCCGGCGTAAGTTTCCAAACCCGCTGATCGATGATGTTGATCACATTCCCGGCCGCATCGGGCGGCAGCGCAAGAAAAAGCGATTTCGCGAGAAACACCGGAGCCTTGAGATTGATATCGAGATGCGTATCCCAGGTTTCGGGCGCCATCGTCGCGACCGTATCCACGAGAAACTCGGACGCGTTGTTGATCAGGCAGACAGGCGCGCCGAGCGCTTCGGTGCAGCGCGGAACAAGGCTCGCCACATCCGCCTCTACCGCGAGATCCCCGGCAAGCGCGACAGCCGAGCCCCCGGTTCGCCGAATGTCCTCGACCAGGGCTTCGGCCTCCTGAGCGGAGTGGCGATAGTGAACGCAGACCTGCCATCCGTTCTGGGCGAGATCACGCGCGATGGCACGCCCGATCCGCCGGGCGCTTCCCGTAATAAGGACGGTGGGAGCGGACGCAGCCACGGCACGCGACATGGACTTGACCCCTGGTGAGTTTGCCTCGCGGGCACGACGCACGTGCGAGATCGAAGACTCGCTTTGGTCGTCCCGGAGAGTTCGACGAGGCCTTCCTGCATCGAAAACGAGTCATGGGGAAGAGGTGGCCAGCAGAAACGAATCATTTCCCCTGCGGGGTGCGCACAATTTTTAGGCAGTTGCCGCCCAGTTTTCTTACACCGTCTGACAACATATGCCTGCTCAACGAGCGCTTTTTGAGCAAGACGTGACCAGAACGGGGCCAAAGTTGCGAAGATGAGACACCCCTTTTCCCCGCTCACCTCTTGAACGTGTTCTGACTTGTACTTCGACCTGAGTTTCCGTTTTTTTAGATCAGCAGCGCCGTTCGATCGGCACGCTGGTTCCAGGATGCAGACCCGATGAGGGGGCGCCGGAATCGGGACGCGGGGCGCCAGAGAGAATTCGGGCGTGGGATCATTTTGGGGGTTGAGAGGTACGATGTCGAAAACAGCATTAAAGAAACTCGTCGGAGCGACGGTTGGAGCAGCAGGCCTCGCGCTTTGCGCACTGACGGGCTCCGCTCAGGCCGAGAGCCGCGAGTTCTCGTGGTCGGTCACCGGCACCGGCACCAGCGACTACGTGTTCCGCGGCCTCTCGCTCAACAACGAGGACCCGGCTTTCCAGGCATCGATCGATGTCGAATACGGCATCTGGTACGCCGGCCTCTGGGGCACGATGGTCGACGGCCCGGGCTACGAGCCGGTCGAGCTGAACTTCTACACGGGTATCAAGCCCGTTCTCGGCCCGGTCACGTTTGACTTCGGTATCGTGTATTACTTCTATCCCTGGGCCGATAACTCCGGCGACAGCGACGTCATCGAGCTGAAGGCCGCCTTCGACTGGTCGCCCGTCAAGAACCTGACGTTTTCGCCCGCCTACTACTACGTGCCGGACCAGAGCAACTCTGACGAGGCTTCGACGGTCGAAGGTACTCTTGCCTATGAGCTGCCCTCGGTTGGCGTCTTCACGCCCACCGTCAGCGGCCTCGTCGGCTGGACCGAGAACTTCGGCGCGGGTGAGTACACTTACTGGAACGCGGGCCTTGCCCTCGCGGTCGACAAGTTCACCTTCGACTTCCGCTACTGGGACACGGACGTCTCGAACGACGGCCTCGCCGACGAGCGCTTCGTATTCACAGCCAGCATCACGCTGCCCTAATCGACCAGACCAAGACCTTCTCCATGGAACGGAGCCTTCACAGGCTCCGTTCTTTTTTGTGCCATCTAAGCCCGCGCGTTGCAGGCGAGCCACAAAGCCCCGCTTACAAAGGGAAAACACCGTCTTTGAACTTGTCACCCTGCCCCGACTGCGTTCATCTGTAATGATGAATATCGGCTGTCGTCCGAGCAGGGCGCAGCTTCGGGGGAATTTGAGGGGCAACATCTATGTCGATGGTGGGAACCACACGCGCACTGCTGGCAGCAACGGCTACAGCCGCGCTAACCGTATCGGCAATGTCGGGTGGCGCCCTCGCCGATGGCTGGCACGGTGGCGGCTTCAAAGATGCGCCCGTTGAAAGCCGCAAGCTCGAGCTTTCGGCCACTCTCACCGGCACCAGCGACTACGTCTGGCGCGGCTTCTCCCAAAGCTGGGAAAACCCGGCCGCCCAAGGCTCGGTCGACCTGAGCTATGGCATCTTCTACGCTGGCATCTGGGGCTCGAACGTCGATTTCGGCCCAGGTTCGGATGCCAATGCGGAACTCAACTACTACACCGGCCTCAAGCCCGTGTGGGGGCCCGTCACCTTTGACTTCGGCGCCATTTATTATCACTACCCGAGCGCGAACGACGCAGGCGCGGAGCTGGATTTCGTAGAGCTCAAAGCCGGCTACAGCATGGAAAGCCCTTGGATTAAGGGTCTGACCAGCGGCACCACACTCTATTGGACACCGGATTACAGCGGCGAGCTGGGTAGCGTCATCACGCTGGAAAGCGCAGCGTCCTACGCGCTTCCGAAGTTCGCCATCTTCCAGCCCGCAATCAGCGGCGTCTGGGGCACATCCTATGGTGATCGTAAAGACGGCTTCGTATTCGGCACCAACAACAAGGATCGTTACTCCTACTGGAGCGCCGGTCTCGAACTCGCGGTCGAGTACTTCACCTTCGACTTCCGTTACTGGGATTCGGACGTCCGTGGCGGAGCAGGTGGCCTTGCCGACGAGCGCTTCGTCTTCACCACCACCGTCTCGCTGCCTTAATCGGCTGACGAAGCACCCGCGTAGCGCTTCGTCGAGAAGTCCCGCTGCAATCCGACCGGACTAGGCATTCCCATGCCCCGCGCAGAGATTGGCTGCACGGGGCCCGCGCGTTCGCGACTGCCACGAACCCGTTGCAGATCCTTCATCACCACGTCACGAAGCCTCGATAGTTTGCGCACAGACCACGGTCGTCGCAGAGCCTATCCCTCTGAAACGTGAGCCGTCGGTCTCACGAAAAAGACCATGATCGTTTCGGGCCCTCATCTGTCCGAAACGCAAAACCTCAGTTCTATGAGAAGCCACGGGCGCTCTCTTGCGCTTGAGGTCGAAGACTTCGACCAGTCCTCTTGCCCCATCTCCCGCGTCCGGGGTTCGCGGCTGCCTCGCTCGGGCAGCCCATAGAGAGGACGGTAAAGGGACGTCGCCCGCCCTCGTTTCGCGCGTCCCGTCTCTTGCCGCCCGCCCGGACCCGCAACGGTCTTGAGCGGCACGAGAGAGGCCGGCCTGTCCTGTCGCTCCGGCACCCCGCGACCGGCAATCGGCAGCCAGGCTGGCCTCGTTTGTGCCTCCCCCTCCGATTTTCCCCAGGACTTCGCCACGGACCCTTGATCGCCGGTCCGAGCGCGCCCTAAGAGACATAGAGGGAGAATCGAGCAGATGCCGTGATTCTGGCGATTGTCATCATGGTCACTCTCACCGTCGCGATCGCGGCCCGCATGCTCGCGCCGCGTCTCGCTGGCGATCGCATACTTTTTGAGCAAAGCCCGGACATCCCTTCCGCCTTCGGATACCGAATGGCATGGCTCGCTGTTCGAAGCCGCGATACGGAAGCCGTCGCAACGGAATTGGGACTCGTCGCCCCCGAGCCCTGCAATTGGCGCTCAGGGATCGGCACTGTCTACGACAATCACCTCGGCAACGACCACGTCTTCGTCTCCCCGCCTGTCAACGGCTGGACATTCGTCGTTGGGCTCGCACTTCCCTTCCCGGCAGGCCGCACATTCACGGACAAGGCCATGCCGATGCTGAGACACCTGGGCGATCGCTTCATTGAGGTGCAGTATTTCTTCGCCTATCCGCCCATCGACTGCTTCGCCTGGGCGCGCGTGCTCGATCGCCGCGTCGTGCGCGCATTCGCCATCACTGATTCCGGCATCATGTGGAATCGAGGACGCATCACGCGCGAGGAGCGCGGCCTGGGTCTCAAACTGTTCGATTTCCGCGGCGTACGTGGCCGCAAAGGTGACGCAGGCGGCGAGATCATCTTCTATCCCACCGAGAAACACGTTCTCAGCCTGGCGAAACGCTGGAGCCTCGATCCGAGCAGCCTAGATGACATCGAGCACCCAACATCCGCGCTCGGCCTGATCGCGCTGGCGCCGGCATCATGGAAACCGGAACGCGCAAACAAAGCCGGCATGAAAAAAGCCGGCTGATCGGAACGTGATGAGGCCCGCAGCTCTACGCAGCAGAGAGGCCCGCGATCTCTGCCATCTGTTGCGCGATCATCTGATCGAGAAATCCCTCGAACGGCACCGTGAACGTTGTGAGCCCCTTGGGATCGTTCTGCCATGCCGTAAGCTTCTCGACGAACGCGGCCGGCAACGGCTCCGCCTCCTCGTCGCGATCGACGATGCTGGCCCGGAAAGCCGCTTCAGTCATCGGCAGGAACGGGATGGTCACGCGTTCGAGATGCCCGTCGGCGTGACGGCGCGGCGCGTGAACGGCCGCCGCGCAGACGATGTGCTGCTCGTCACCGAAGGACGCGATGGCTCCAATCAAAAGCCGAGACGTCTCGAACCCCCGAGGGGCGCGATAGCTCCAGCTCTGTCCGGCGACAAGGTCCATGTTTGACGACTCCACGAAATACGAAAATGGCTCAAAGACTTGAGCTGAGCCGTGCGCTGAATACGCGCGCATCGGGGCAGCTTTCGGGCACGCCAATCGGCAAAGTTCGCTTGTTTTCTACAATCTTCGAGAGAAGGCGTTGATTTTCAAATGCACTCGCAGCTCAAGATATAGCGCGAGGAAAATCGTCGCACGAACGGAATTTCACGGTCTCCGGGGGCCGAGCGCACGCGCCGGAGTATCCGGAGCATCCCACATGATACCGCCGTTGCTTATCGCCGCGCGATCTTCCCGCTGTTTGACCGACGTACCGTGCGAAGGCGAAAAATCCTGTCCGCATGCACCCGACGAAATAGTCCCCGTCTTCCGGTCGAGCTGAAGCGCAGTGCACCAAGCCATCACAAGCGGCGCATCCGAAATGTCCGCAGCGGTCTGGGAGGCTTCAATCTGCGGCGCCTCAGCGCGCGAGCGATCGACCGAGCCGGACGGATGCCCCGCAAGCACGACGTCCGACACGAAGCTCCAAAATCCTACGAAATGCCAGAAAACCGCGCCCAGCAGAAAACCGATCACACTCCAGCCGAGGCCGCCCACACCGTCGAGCAGCCGCCGCGCAGCACGAAGCGGCGCACGCCGAGCCTCGACGCGTGGCGCACCCTCACGCCACGCCGCAAGCGCGGGCCTTACGTCCCGTCTCCTTGGAAAGCCACCCTCTGCTAACGGCGGCAGACCGCGCTCGTTTGCAAATCCCCGCATGCCTCACTTCCGCATGGACGACGACCGAACGCAGTACGACTCGAAGCTTGGAGCGCGTCCGCCGTCGCGACAAGTGGCGCAATCGGGGCAAAAGGAGGTTTATCCACAGGCCGTGCAGAGGTTCAGTTGCGCGCCGCTGCGCGGACCGGCGGCACATGCATGCGCTGAGTGCGACAAAGCCGTTGCTGCGTCTCGTTCCGCCCGCAACGCACCGGCTCGCCCGCCTTCGAGAAGCAGACGCGAAGCTCGCGGAACCGGTTGCCGGGCCCTGCGCAGACCACCGCCATCATATCCCGATCGAGCTTGGGGTTGGCGGCCGCAAACGCGCCAATGACATCGTCGGGGCTGAGAAACTGTGTCTCCCGCGGAGAACGGAACTTGTCCGGCACCGCGATGCTCCGAAAGAGCTCCCGCGATTTATCGAAGTAGGCCTCGGGTCCAAGACCCGAGCAGGTGCCATGCTTGCGATACTGATGAATAACGAGACCGCGACTCGGCATGATGTCGGCCATCTCCGAAATCACACGATCCGGCACGAAGGGCCGCTCGCGCGTCTCACAGCTTTCCGGAAACCCGTCGGCGTATTGCGGCCAAAGCCCATGCAGGATGAAGCCGTAAGGCCGCCCGTGCCGCGGTGCACACTGCTGCGCATCGCGGTCATGATCTGCGCTCTCGCAATGCGTCGGACTCCACGAGAGGGCAAGCGTGTAGTAATCGAAAGCTCCGGACGAGGCGCTCGTGCCGCTATCACGCGCTTCCCTGGGAGTTGCGCTCCTTTCCGCCGTTCTGCGATCCGCGGTTTCTCGCTGCGACGTCTGCTTCTGGGTGGAGGTCGCATCACGCGCCTGATCTCCGCTCGGCAGTTGGTCGAAATAATAGAGCACAGCCACCACGACAAGCAGCAGCACCAGTCCCGGCAGGGACATCTGTTTCGGTTGTGCCATTTCAGGCCGCCTGACGCGCCAGAGCGTCCAGAATGCGCACCCAGCTCCGCGCCCCCTTCTTGAAGCTCTTCAGGTTGTACTTCTCGTTCGGCGAATGAATGCGGTCGTCCTCGACACCGAAGCCGATCAACAGACTGTCCATGCCCAGCGCGGACTTGAACGACGTGACGATAGGGATCGACGCGCCGCACCCCATCAGCACGGTCGGCACGCCCCACTCCTCGCTGAGCGCCTGCGCAGCCGCACCGACCGCAGGCGCCGACGTATCGAACCCGATCGCCGCACTGCCGTGCACGCCGAGAAACTCCGCCGCGCAATCGCTCGGCAGGTTGTCGAGCACAAACTGTTGGATGGCCTTGAGCACCCGCTCCGGATCCTGCCCCGGAACGAGCCGGCACGTGATCTTCACCGATGCCTGCGCCGGAATGATCGTCTTCGAGCCCGCTCCCTGATAGCCGCCGGTAATGCCGTTGAATTCGAGTGTCGGCCGCGACCAGAGCTGTTCGATGAGCGAAGCGGACGTTTCGCCCGCCGGATCCGAAAGTCCCACTGGCTTCAGAAGCTGATCGGCTCCGAGCCCGAGCGCCTTCCACTGCTTGAGCTGCGCGGCCGAAGGCTTCTCGACACCGTCGTAGAACCCCGGGACGCGAATGCGGCCGCGATCGTCGTACATCTTGCCGAGCACCCGCGTGAGCGCGCGGATCGGGTTCATCGCCGCGCCGCCATAGAGCCCCGAATGCAGGTCGCGCGAAGGCCCCTTCACGATCACTTCGAGCCCCGCAAGCCCGCGCAGCATCGTGGTGATGGCCGGCGTATCCTTGTCCCACTGCCCCGTATCGCAGACGAGCACGAGATCGGCCGTAATCTCGCGCCCCGATTTCTTGAGAAACCCCGGCAGCGACGGAGAGCCGCACTCCTCCTCGCCTTCGATCATCGCGGAGACGGCGACCGGAAGCTCGCCCGCCACCTCCGTCCACGCGCGCGCCGCTTCGAGGAAGGTCATGAGCTGGCCTTTGTTGTCCTCGGCCCCGCGCGCGACAATCACCTTGCCGTTGAGCTTGTCGTTGGCGATGCGCGGCTCAAACGGCGGCTTCGTCCAAAGCTCCAGCGGATCGGGAGGTTGCACATCGTAGTGTCCGTAGAACAGGACATGCGGCGTGCCCTTGGCCACCTTCTTTCGGTCGTGCCCCACGACGATCGGATGTCCGCTGGTCTTGCGCACGGATGCTGAAATGCCCGACTCCGTCAGCGTCTCAGCACACCACTCGGCCGCTTGACGGCATTGTGCGCCATAGGCCGGGTCTGTCGAAATGCTCTCGATCCGGATGAGTTCGAACAGCCGTTCGAGACCGGCATCGAAATTGCGTTCCAGCCGTTCGAGAACCTGGGGCACGAGATCCGTCATTTCGGAAACCTTGTCGCATTAAGGATGGGAGGCGGGAGAGTGCGCGAACGGACCCAATCAGTCAAAGGGGGTGTTGGCGCGCCCCCTTCGCATATGCCACAGTCCGGCCTCCCCGGCTGCAATCCAAGGAGAGGGCTCTTGGCCCAAGCCCGGTCATCGCACGACCAAGCCCCGAAGTGGGTGTACACGTTTGCTGCCGGCAAAGCCGAAGGCGGCGCCGACATGACGGATCTGCTGGGCGGCAAAGGGGCCAACCTTGCCGAGATGGCAGGCCTTGGCCTGCCCGTCCCTCCCGGCTTCACGATCACCACCGAGGTCTGCACGCTCTATTATCAGAATGGGCGTCGCCTGCCGGACGGGCTCAAGGTCCAGGTGGAAGAGGCACTCGGCCTCATCGGCGGCGAAGCGGGCGCCCGCTTCGGTGACGAAGAGAACCCGCTGCTCGTCGCCGTGCGCTCGGGATCGCGTGCCTCGATGCCCGGCATGATGGATACGATCCTGAATCTCGGCCTCAACGACCGCACGGTACAGGGTCTTGCGCGTCGCTCCGGCGACGAACGCTTCGCTTACGACAGCTACCGCCGTTTCATCCAGATGTACGGCGACGTCGTGCTCGGCGTCGATCATTCCGTGTTCGAGGACATCCTCGACAACTTCAAGAACCTGAACGGCTACGCACTCGATACCGAACTCACCGCTGGGGAATGGCTGAAGGTCATTTCCGCCTACAAAGCGGCAATCGAGGACGGTGCCGGAAAGCCCTTCCCGCAAGACACCGGCGAGCAGCTTTGGGGCGCCATCGCCGCAGTGTTCGGCTCATGGCTCAACGCACGCGCCGTCACCTATCGCCGCCTGCACGACATTCCCGACGATTGGGGAACGGCCGTCAACGTGCAGGCGATGGTATTCGGCAACATGGGCGACACGTCAGCCACCGGCGTCGCCTTCACGCGCAACCCGTCGACGGGCGCCAACGAGATCTACGGCGAATACCTCGTGAATGCGCAAGGCGAGGATGTCGTCGCAGGCATCCGCACACCGCAACCGCTCACGAAAAACGCCCGCATCGAGGCCGAAGACCCCAACCTCTCGCTTGAAGAGGAGATGCCGGACTCGTTCGCAGAGCTCAAGAGCATCTTCGACAAGCTCGAGCGTCGCTACCGCGACATGCAGGACATCGAGTTCACGATCCAGAACAGCCGCGTCTGGATGCTGCAAACCCGCTCCGGAAAACGCACGACCGAAGCCGCCGTCAGAATTGCCGTCGATCTCGCCGAGGAAGGCATTCTTACGCGCGAGGAAGCGGTGCTGCGCGTCGATCCCGGTGGGTTCACGCAGCTCCTGCATCCCACCATCGACCCAACCGTCGAAAAGGAACTCCTCACCAACGGTCTGCCCGCTTCGCCCGGCGCAGCGTCAGGCGAGATCGTCTTTACCTCCGACGAAGCGGAGCGGCAGAAGCAGCAGGGCCATGCCGTGATCCTGGTCCGCACAGAGACGAGCCCGGAAGACATTCACGGCATGCACGCGTCCGCCGGCATCCTGACGGCGCGTGGCGGCATGACGAGCCACGCAGCCGTCGTCGCGCGCGGCATGGGCGTCCCGTGTGTGTCGGGCGCAGGCGCACTCCGCATCGACGAGAAATCCGGCACACTCGCCATCGGCCCAAAGAAGCTCTCCGCCGGCGATGTCATCACCATCGACGGCGCAACGGGCCGCGTCTACGCCGGCGCGGTTCCTATGCGTCAACCGCAGCTCTCGGACGACTTCGCCAAGCTGATCGCCTGGGCGGATGAAGCAGGCGGCCTCACCGTCCGCGCCAACGCCGATACGCCGAAAGACGCACGCCAAGCCCACAGCTTCGGCGCGCAAGGCATCGGCCTCTGCCGCACCGAGCATATGTTCTTCGATACCGAACGCATCCTTGCCATGCGCGAGATGATCTGCGCGCCAGACGAGGCAGGCCGACGCCGCGCACTCGACAAGATCCTCCCGATGCAGCGCGCAGATTTCGTCGAGCTATTCGAGATCATGGGCGCGCTTCCCGTCACCATCCGTCTTCTCGATCCTCCCTTGCACGAATTCCTTCCGCAGCAGGATCACGAGATCGAAACGCTCGCCGGAGCGCTCGGCACGGACGCGGGTAAAATCAAATCGCGTATCGCAGAGCTGCGCGAATTCAACCCGATGCTCGGCCTGCGCGGCGTGCGTCTCGCTATCCGCTATCCGGAAATTCCGGAAATGCAGGCCCGCGCCATCTTCGAAGCCGCCATCGAGGCCGAGAAGCGCCTAGGGAGAACGATAGAGCCCGAGATCATGATCCCGCTCGTTGCATATCGGCGCGAGTTCGACATTGTGGCCGCCATCATCCGAAAAACCGCGAAAGCAATAGAGAAGGAAACCGGCAACCGTCTCGCATATCAGCTCGGCACCATGATCGAACTGCCGCGCGCCTGCCTTTGCGCCGCAGAGGTTGCGCAAGGCGAAGAGGGTGCGGATTTCTTCTCGTTCGGCACCAACGATCTGACGCAGACGGCACTAGGCTTATCGCGCGACGACGCAGCACCCATCCTCTCCACCTACACGCAACAGGAGGTGTACGAGGAAGATCCTTTCGCCTCGCTCGATCGCGAGGGCGTGGGCGAACTTGTGAGGATCGGTGTCGAGAGAGGACGCGGCGTGAAAGCAGGCCTCAAGGTCGGCATCTGCGGCGAGCACGGTGGCGATCCTCAGTCGATCGCATTCTTCCACGAAACGGGATTCGATTACGTATCCTGTTCGCCGTTCCGCGTGCCAGTGGCGCGTCTCGCCGCGGCCCAGGCCGCCATCCGCGCCAAACTCACGAGTTGAGCCGCCCGCTATCAGTGCATTAGATCGCGGTTTTCGATGTGTTCGAGTTCGTCGATGGATGGGCGGCGCGGACGCGGCCCCACATGCTTCGGCATGAAAGCGAGCCACAATACCAACGGCGGCAGGATAAAGCACCACGCCATCCAGAATGAATAATCGCGGTTCTTCCACGCGGCGAGAAAGCCGGCGAGCGCAGCCGCAATTATGGCTGCCAAACCCCAGGCGACGATCCAAGTCATGATCGCGACCCCCTTTTCCTCAAAGCTCGTTCAACCGACGTGATATGCGAGACATGCCTCGCGAGTGCGGCCAAATCAAGCTGCACGCGGATTTCGTGCTTAAGCCTGCGCGTTTCTCGCAGGAGCGCGCTCACTCAGGACGCGAAATCGAGGCCGAGATCGAGGATAGGCGCCGAATGGGTCAGCGCACCGACGGAAATGAGATCCACACCGCTCTCCGCAATATCGCGCACCGTTTCCAGCGACACCCCTCCGGAGGCTTCCGTCGTGACACGTCCGTTCACGAGGCGAACAGCCTCCCTCAACGTTTCGGGCGTCATGTTGTCGAGCAGAACGGCATCGAGCGGATACTTGAGCGCCGCGTCGAGTTCGTCGAGTGAACCAACCTCGACCTCGATCTTCACCATGTGACCGGCGTGACGACGGGCCGCCGCGATTGCAGCCGCGACACCGCCTGCCGCCACGATGTGATTATCCTTGATCAGGATCGCGTCATAGAGCCCCGAGCGGTGATTGTGTCCACCGCCGCAGCGCACGGCATACTTCTCGAACGCGCGCAGCCCCGGCGTCGTCTTCCGCGTATCCACAATACGCGCATTCGTCCCCGCAACCGCATCCACGAACCGGCGCGTCAGCGTTGCAATCCCGCTCATGTGACAGAGATAGTTGAGTGCAACGCGCTCCGCCGTGAGCAACGACCGCGCCGCACCTGACACGCGCGCCACCACCGCTCCGGCTTCCACGCGATCGCCATCACGCCCGAGCGTCTCGAAAGTCACACGCGCGTCGAACGCATCGAAAGTAGCCCGCGCCACATCGAGGCCGGAGATCACGCCTGCACGCCGTGCGCCAAACGTCGCTACGGCCTGTGCGTCGGCAGAAACGGTAGACAGCGTCGTGACGTCGCCGCGCGTGCCGAGATCTTCCACAAGCGCATCGGAAACGGCACGGGCGATAAGAATGGACGGTAACCCGCCGTCGAAAGAGAAAGAACTCACAGCGACAGCTCCGCAACGAAAGACGCAGCCGCAACGGGTGGCCCACCGGCAGCAGGGGCCGCCGTAACGGCAGACCGGATGGTATCGAGCGTGACGGCACTCCGCTTCCGCAACGCTTCAACGGGCTCGGAAAAGTCCGAGCGGAAATGCGCGCCACGGCTCTCCGGCCGCAAGAGCGCGGATCCGGCGATGATCTCCGCCGCAAGCGCCATGTTAACGAGCGAACGGTCGCCAACCGCCTCGATGCCGATCTCTCTCAGAATCTTGAGCGCACGAACGAGGTCCCCACCGTTGCGGACGACGCCCACATGCTGGCTCATGGTGTTCCTGAGGCGCGCGAGCAGATAATCGCGATAGGCGACGTCGAGCGTACGATCCTCCGCAACCCGGTAGGTCTTGGCCACCGGACGCGCCGTATCCGGCGCGATCAAACACGCAATGTCGGCAGCCACGCGCGCGCCCATCACGACGGCTTCGAGAAGCGAGTTGGAGGCAAGCCGATTAGCACCGTGCAGCCCCGTTGCCGCCACTTCGCCAACCGCCCAAAGACCTTCGAGCGACGTACGTCCGCAAAGGTCCGTTGCGACACCGCCCATGTGATAGTGCGCCGCCGGAGCCACCGGGATCGGCTGCGTTACGGGATCGATACCGGCAGCGCGACAATGCGCGTAGACGGTCGGAAAAGCCTGCGGGAAACGCGCACCGATAGCTGTTCGGCAATCGAGGAACGCACCTCGGCCGGATGCGATCTCGGAAAACACCCCACGCGCGACGATATCGCGGGGCCCCAGCTCTCCGTCCGGATGCAGCCTCAGCAAAAACCGCTCGCCGCTGCGATTGATCAGCGTCGCGCCTTCGCCCCGCAAGGCTTCGGACGCGAGCGGCGCGGGATCGATCCCCGCATCGATCGCCGTCGGATGGAACTGCACGAACTCGGCGTCAGAGATCACGGCCCCCGCACGCGCGGCAAACGCCAGCGCTTCACCGCAGGCATAGACCGGGTTCGTGGTCACGGCGTAAAGCGCGGACGCGCCGCCGGTAGCCAGAACCACCGCAGACGCCGGCATAAAATCGAAAGTCCCTGAACCCGCGGCATCGCGCCGAATGAGGCGAACGCCCGCACACCGCCCGGCAGCATTCGAGCCTGCATCGAGGATGAGATCCAGCGCCTCATAGTTTTCGAGCACACGGATGGAGGGCGTTGCGCGCACGGCCGCAATCAGCGCCTGCATGATGGCTGCGCCCGCGCGATCTCCCGACACCCGCACGACTCGACGTGCCGAATGCGCAGCCTCTCGCGAAAGCACGAGGTGTCCGGCAAGATCGCGGTCGAACGGCACGCCGTACCGAAGCAGGTCCGCGATGCGGGCCGGCGCCTCCTCCGCAATAACGCGCGCGACATTGTGATCGACGAGCCCATCGCCAGCCGCAATCGTATCGGCCGCATGCCGCTCGGGCGTATCGCCCTCACCGACGGCTGCAGCGATCCCGCCCTGCGCCCAGACGCTCGACGCACCTTCGCCGAGCGGCGCTGCCGCGACCACCGTCACCGGCAGCGGCGCGAGGCGAAGCGCGGTAAAGAGGCCCGCAAGCCCGGCGCCCACGACGACGATATCGCCGCTCCCAAGCGCACGGCTGGGATCGGAGAAACCGCGAATGACGGGATCTGAAACAGCGGAGTCCAAGGGCCGGACCTCCTTCGAAGCGTTCCGACGAAACGGAAGCAACGGCGCGGGCACTTTCGCACCCGCGCCGGTGATCTTAAGCCGACGCCTCGACCATGCGCTCAACCGCGCGGCGCGCCTTCTCCGCAACCGTCGGATCGACGGTCACTTCGTAGCGGTTGTAGAGCAGCGCCTCGTAGATCTTTTCGAGGCTGATCCGCTTCATGTGCGGGCACAGATTGCACGGCCGCACGAACTCGACGTCCGGCACCTCCGCCGCAACGTTGGACGCCATCGAACATTCCGTGACGAGCACGACCTTCGCCGGGCGCTTGGTCTTGACCCAATCGATCATCGCAGCCGTCGAGCCCGTGAAGTCGGACGCCTCGATGACATCCGGCGGACACTCGGGGTGCGCGATGATCTTGAGGCCGGGATCGGCCGCGCGCATCGCTTCCATCTCTTCGCCCGTAAAGCGCTCATGCACCTCGCACGAGCCCTTCCAGGTGATGATCTCGACCTTGTCCGTCTGCGTCTGCACGTACTTCGCGAGATACTGATCGGGAATGAGCAGCACGCGCGGCGCGCCAAGCCCCTCCACGATCTTCACCGCGTTGGACGAGGTGCAGGTGATATCGCACTCGGCCTTAACGGCAGCACTCGTGTTGACGTAGGTCACGATCGGCACGCCCGGATACGCTGCACGCAGCGCGCGCACGTCCTCCGCCGTGATCGACGACGCAAGCGAACAGCCCGCCAGCGGATCCGGAATCAGAACCGTCTTATCGGGGCTCAGCAGCTTCGACGTTTCCGCCATGAAGTGCACGCCGGCCTGCACGATCACTTTCGCGTCCGTGCGTGCCGCTTCCTTCGCAAGCTGCAGGCTGTCGCCGCGGAAATCGCCCACGCAATGGAAGATTTCCGGCGTCATGTAGTTGTGCGCGAGGATCACCGCTCCGCGCTCGCGCTTGAGCTCGTTGATCGCCTTCACGAGCGGCGCGTAATGCACCCACTCCATCGGCGTCACGACATCCTTCACGCGCTCGTAAAGCGGCGCCAGCTCGCGCTTGAGCGCGGGCGTAAACGCGAAGGGCGGAACGATCGGAGCCGTCCGGGCGCGCGGCGCGCACGCCGCGCGGTCAACATCGGGCGTCAGAGTGAGAGCCGAATGGGCCGAGTGAAGCGCCATTGAGACCTCCCCATGTTGGCATATACTCCACTTGAGTATATGCGGGACCTGAAAAATACCGGCCATTTCGGGCCAGTTATTTCTACGCTCTTGGTACCGTCCGGTTCCCTTTGTTATGCTCGACTAGAGCATTGAGCGGCTGAACTAAATTTAGTTGATCTGCCGCATCATTTCCAGAGCAGCGCCGAATTTTTTCGGACGCTGCCCATCACGGCTTCGCGAACGAACGCACAGCGACACAAAAGAATACGCAATCAGCTTCTCGCCGGTTTCACGCGCACACCAGGCGCCGGCCGCTCGAGCAACACTTCGCGGCGGAAACGGAACAGCTTGGCAGGCCGACCGCCTGTCTGCGTCTTCACCTCGCCGGTCGGCTCGACGAGCCCCGCGCTCTCCACAAGACGGCGGAAGTTCTGCTTATGGAGATGCGGCCCGAGGATCGCCTCCACCGTCTTCTGCAGCTCGAACAGAGTGAAATCGTCGGGCATCAATTCGAAAATAACGGGGCGATATTTGATCTTCGCTCGCACGCGGCCGATAGCCGTCGCCAGGATGCGCCGGTGATCGAAGCGCATCGGCAGGCCGAAGCGCGGAAGCCCCGTCCAAAGCGAAGCAGCCTCGCGCTCGTCGCGGCGCGCTTCCTCCACGAGACCCGCTTCATAGAGAAGCTCGAAACGATCGAGCACCTTCTCCTCGTCCCACGCACCTCCGTCGAGACCGAAGCAGATGCGAATACGATCCTCGCGCGGCACGGGCCGCACAGGCGCGGAACGAAGCGCCGGCTTCACGGCCCACTCTCTGAGCCGCGGTTCGATCTCGCTCGTCAAAATTTCCGGCTTGCCTTTGCGCCAGTCCTCCCACGGGAAGTACTGATACCAGCTCCGCCAGGTCCCATGTTCGAGATCGCGAGCATGTCCCCGCTCTGTGAGCGCGAGATAGCCGATCGAAACCACGTGCAAAGAAGGATCGTCCGGCTCCGCATGTCGACCGCGATCGCCGAACGTGTAGAGCTGCTCGACGTACCCGAGACCAAGCCCCGTCTGTTCCTCAACCCACGCACGCAAACCGCTTTCCAGCGTTCGGTGCGCGACGGGCGAAAACGGACCGAACGGCAAGCCGTCCACCGCTTCGCCGTCGTTGCGGATGACGAGAGCGACAGGCTCGTCGTCGACCACAGCGACAATCGCCGCGTTGAGACCGATCTCCACTCCCGCCGGTTCGCTACGAACAGCGTGGTGTGTTTCCATCGCCTCGACTCCACTCTCGTGGACCCGATGCCTGACATTCCCATCCGTGATCATGGCGTGTGCTCCTCGGAGCCCGGCTAAAGTCGGATCGTGGCGATTTTCCGAACCGCCAACTCAAGATATTTTTCACCAAAGAGGGAATAAAAACGAACGCGCTCGGAACCAACGCCGAGACACGGATTAAAGTTCGCGCTCAAGCGCGGAAAAGCGCTGAAGAAAGAGCCTCTGCGCATCCTGCGCGGGCAGCGGCGCGAGCAAATCGGGCGTTTCGCCGAAATGCACAGCGGCGAGTTCCGGCCGCCCGAAATAAATGAGCGCCTCATCCTCTGCGAAACCCGCAAGCCGCGTCGCCTCGTAGTAGGCCGCCACGCGATCCGCTCGCTTGATCTCGCTTTGAATGTCGTTCGGCAACACCTGCGGAAGCCCGAAGCGCACGTGGACAGCTTCGAGAATCCGAAGCTCGAAAGCCTTGTAGTCGAACCCGATGGCCGTCTTGAACGGACTGATCAGATCGCCGATCACGTATTCGGGCGCATCGTGCAGAAGCGCCGCCAACCGCCACCGCGAAGGCCACGCCGCGTTGAGAGCGCCCGCAATATGCTCCACCAGCAGCACGTGCTGCGCCACGGAAAACGCATGAGCCCCTTGCGTCTGCCCGTTCCACCGCGCCACGCGCGCAAGCCCATGCGCAATGTCGTCGATATCGACATCCGCGGGCGAAGGATCGAGAAGATCGAGCCGCCTTCCCGACAACATGCGTTGCCAAGCCCGCGCGGGCGCCGCGTCTCCGGAGGATGTTCGGGATGCGCTCATATCGTGGTCGTCAAACCTGCGGCGGAACGAATGCAGCCTGCAGCTTTGCACACACCGCATGACGCGGACAGCCCACGAGATGATCGTTCACCATCCCTGTCGCTTGCATGAAAGCATAGACCGTCGTCGGACCGACGAAGCGGAAACCTGCGCCTTTCAACGCCTTCGAAAGCCGCTTGGAACCATCGGTCGCGGCCGGCACGTCGCCGAATGCGGCATGGCGATGAGCCCCCGCCTTGCCGTCCACCCCCTTCCAAAGAAACGATGCGAGCGTCTGCGTTTCCCTCAGCTTGAGATACGCCTTAGCGTTGTCGATGGTCGCCTCGATCTTCAAGCGATTGCGCACGATACCCGCATCCGCCATCAGTCGAGCAACGTCACGCTCCGTGTAGCGCGCAATGCGCGCAGCATCGAACCCGTGAAACGCACGCCGGAAATTGTCGCGCTTTTTTAGGATCGTGATCCACGAGAGCCCGGCTTGAAATCCTTCGAACACGAGCTTCTCGAACAGCCGCACGTCGTCAGCGTGTGGCACACCCCATTCCTCGTCGTGATAGCGCGCATAGAGCGGATCGTCGATCCCGACCCACGGGCATCGCTCGATCTGCACCTCGACTTTGCGCGATGTCATGCGGCGGCCTCGATGCGGAACGTCGCAAACGCCGGCACTTCGGCACGTACGGTCACGCCGCCCGCTGTTAGCGAAATGCCGTCGCGGTTCGCTTCCGCCACACGGTCGATACGCACAAGTGCGAGCCCGCGCAATCCGGCGACAGACCCGAGCCGTCCGATTTCGACCGTGCCGATAGAAATCGGCACAGGCTCCGTCGGCAACGCTGCATCCGCCACCACAGTCACCACGCGCTTTCTGACCGTCGTGCGGTGCTGCATCCGCGACACCACCTCCTGCCCCACAAAGCAACCCTTGGTGAAGGAAACGCCGTTGAGCTGATCCAGCAAGGCCTCGTGCGGAAACGTATCACCGAATGCGAAGTCGCGCCCGCCTTCCGGCACGCCAAGCCCGATGCGGTGCGCGTGGTACGCACCGGAAGAGGTTTCCACGCCACCCACAGCGGCAGCAACATCGGAACCAGTCGTCCCAGCGCGCGCGATCAAACGGTAGCCCAGAGGCGCAAGACGCGGATCGGCGTACACTTGCACACCGAACGACACTCCATCCTGCGGCGCAGGCGCGCCGTCCCAAACGGCGCCCACAACGAAGTCCGCCGACACCTCGCGGATATCGACATCCGCACGCAGCTTGTACATAGCAAGGCGTTTTGCGAGTTCGCCCGCCCGCTCGCGAAGCGTATCGAGCAGAAACCCGTCCGCCGTCTTCACCACGAAAAAATCGAACAAGATCTTACCCTGCGGAGCGAGCAGCGCCGCATAGAGCGCGGGAGCCGCGTCGAGCACCGACATCTCGTTCGTGATCAGGCCGCCAAGCAGCTTCTCCGCGTCCGGTCCCGTGACAGAAACGAACCCTCGGTCTTCCAGAAGTGTCGCATACGTCATGACGACCGCCCCTCTTGGGCACTCCACGTCCTGCGGTGCTGCCGCCTGTCATCAAGCCCCGGCGGCGCGCTTCTTAGCGGGCACCGCTTCGTCCATCGCGCCCACGCCCGCCATAGCGGTAATCGGCTTGGCGCAGGCCCACTCCGCTACAGCGTCGATGTCGTAGAAGCGCGTCGCTTCCATCAGCATCCGGCATTCCGTCCAGATATCGCCATCCACCATCGGCATGAAGAGATCGTGCACGTTGTCGACGCCGAGGTAGCAGCGCACCCCCGCTTCGCGAAGCTTGACGTAGGGCGCAATGGAGTTGTGCAGCGGGCCCGACATCGGAAGCTGCTTCATGCTGAGGGCGGCCGACGGGCAGATGATGATACCGAGATCGGCCTCTTTGACCTTCTCGATGATGCGATCCTGCTCGCGGTCTTCTTTCGCAGAAAGCGAGATCGCATGCACGCCGAACACGCGCCCCTGCATCCCGTGCTCGATGGTCTTCTCGGCCAGCAGCTCCGTCTCGTTTTCGAGTGGGTTGTTCTCCTGGTCGATATGAACATCCACCGGCTTGCCGAGCTTCTTGGCAAGCGAAAGGATCACGTCGAGATGCTTTTCCGGCGTCGGCCGGTCGCGCGAGGGCAAGCCGCCGCAATAATCCGCAAGCTCGCACGCTTCCGCATATTGCGCGAACGATGCGGGATCGAGCACGCCCTGCAGGGGCTGCACACCGACCTCGAAATGAATGCGGTCCGCATAGCGCTTCTTCACGTCCATCGCGGCCTTGATCGGCAGCAGCCCCACCGTGCTATCCGCGTCCACCATGGTGCGGCAGTAGGTGACGCCCTGCTGGATCATCATTTCCAGGCCACGGCTGATCCGCTCCACGAGATCGTCGTGCGTGTAGTTCTCCTTGAGATAGCGGTAGAGTTCCCACTTTTTCTGCATGTCGACTTGGCTAAGGCGCAGGTTCTCGTGCGTAATCAGATAGGCCTTGTCGAAGTGCGCATGGTGGTTCGCAAGCCCGCCGTGCTGCTCCGCCGCTGCAAGGAAGCGCAAGCGCAAGTTCCAAGGCTCGCTGTCGTCAGCCAGGCGATAGCGGTAGGTGCCCCGCTCCGCGTCGATGATGATCTGTTCGAGCGTCGCAATGCCGACGTCCGCGTCCGTGATCAGCGGAATACCGTTCTCGATCGAGAGCTTCCGGATGAGCCGGGCATCCGAGCCTTCGTCGTAGTCCTCGTCGCCCGTCAGCACGTTGATGACGAGATCGAAGCGGTTGGCCTTGAGGAACGAGAGAATGTTCGGCGAGCGGCCGTCAGTGATCTTGTGGATCTCGATGCTGTCGATACCGTTCTCCTTGAAGAAGCGGTAGGTGCCCGGCGTTGCGTAGAGTTCGACATCGAGCGTGAGGATGCGCCGAACCGCGGCCAGCATCCGCTTCTTGTCTTCGCGGCGTCCTGCACTGATCAAGATGTTCTTGCGGCGCTGTCGGCCGAGCAGCTTCAGGTTGAAGGCCAGAAGCTCGAGGGAGATCGCGTTATTGCTCATGTGTCCTGACCTCGTATGTTGCGATAAGCGCTGTCTGCGCGACTTATCCCGGCGGACTGCGGCCCGCGAGGTGGTCAGAATCGCAGCTTATTGCACTTGGCTGCCGCGTACCACCGGATTGCGGCGGCCGTCCATCGCCCGCCCGGAAGATCCGGACGAAGCGACACCGCTCCGCCACAGCAGCCCCACTCGATACGCGAAATGGACGAGGCAGATCACCGCCTCGTCCAGAAATAATGAACCCGTCAGGCCACGTTAGATCGCCTGATCGTCCGCCGTCTCTGCCGGTTCGGAAGCCCCGGCGCCGCTCTCCACGGCACCCGCATCTGCATCCTCTGCGGTTGTTGGAGCCGCGCTCTCGACGGACGCCTCCTGCACGGTCGGCTGCGGCGGCTTCGCCCCACCCGGCGGCACAGCCGGCCCGGACTTCGGAAGACTGCGCATCACATAAACCGGCGCTCCCGCATCGACGAGACCTGCCAGATGCACGACGTGCCCGTTATGCATCCGGAAACAGCCCGACGAGGACGCCGTACCGATGGAGCGCGTCTCATTGGTGCCGTGGATGCGATAGAGCGTATTGCCGAGATAGATCGCCTTCGCGCCGAGCGGATTGCGCACACCGCCCGTCATCTTGACCGGCAGACGCGGATCGCGGCGGCGCATTTCCGCCGGCGGATGCCAATCGGGCCAGCTCTGGATACGCGACACGCGCTCCATGCCTGTCCACGTGAAGCCCTGACGCCCAACGGCGACCGGATACACATACGCGCTGTTGTGCGAGAGCGTGTAGTAGAGCTTGCGGCCCGCGGTATCGATCACCACCGAGCCCGGCTCGAACCTGTTGTCGAAGGAAACGCGCTTGGGCGACTTCGGACTTATGGATGGACGGCCGCCGCCCTGCGCCAGTTCGAGGCCGCGCCCCGCCTGAGGCGCTGCCGGCGCCGCTCCGAGAAACGACGGGGACCGGCTGGTGGGCGGGCTGCTGCCCCACATGCCGTACTGACTGAGCCCCTGCGCCGAAACGGGAGCTGCACTCCCGACCATCAGAAATCCCGCACCGAGAACCAACGCAGAAACGCGAACACCCGACATCATCACAAACCTCTAACTAACAACCGAACCGCAACACCCCGGCGAGGAGATCACCCCGAACATAGGCCCACTTTGCTCAACCTTCCACCCGCCGACACGCCGCAGCAGAACGCGGTTGAATTTTATGGGAAATATCTCGTTCCAGAATGACCCTCACCTCGATAAGCGGCGCCTCACCTACTCGTAGCGCCGAAACACCAGCCAAGTTCCATCGGCTGCAATCGCAATCCGCCACCAGAGCCACTTTCCGCCCTTACGGATCGCCTCCGCTGTCTCGGCCGGAACAAGACGCAAAAGATCGACCGTTTCCGTCGGCGTCAGCGTATCTCCCGGCAACTCGGCGAGATACGGCCAGACATATACGAACGTGTTTTCCGGATCTTTGCCGATCGCGAGCCGCGCCGACGGCAACGCCAGGAGGTTGGCTGCAATGGCAAGCACCTCAAGCCCCGCGCCATCCCCCGAAAGACGCTTCCAATGGCTCACGTGGTCGCCATCGGGTCCAACACCGAAGTCGACCGGCCTGCCGCTCCTCGCCTCGCTCCATTGGGCGGCTTTGTCCAAATCGTCCAAAGCACCCGCATGGATCGCGGCCAGAATTTCTTCTCGCATCTCGATCACGCTTTCCGGGAGCTCGCCGTGAAATGCCCGTTCTTTCGCCACGGCGCCTTTCTGTGCAGCAAGGGCCGTTGGCTCGGCGGCAACCGCACGAGATGAGAGGCCATCGCCATGGACAACATCGAGGGCCACCGCTACCAATAGGGCCGAAGCTAGAGTGCCGATCCAGCCCGGTCGCCACATCCGGCAGATCGCTCGGCCGAGCGCAGTCGGTCGAAATGCTGCCAACGGCGCGGAGCATCGTGCGGCAAACTGCGCCAGCGCGGCTGCGCACGAAGCGCGTGTCGCAGGCCGCGCGAAATGAGCGTATCGCGTCCCCTCGAAATCAGACCGCTGCGTATCATGTGTCATAAAACGCTCGCGTCCCCTTCCATGACCCGGAGAACCGGGTCTCCCATTTGAGGTGCAATGCCGGACTTCGATCAAGCGCTGTCGCCGTGGTGGCGCACATGCAGCTAGTGCCTAATCTCTTCATCATCCCCGTCGGCATCGTCATTGGGGTGCTTGTCGCGGCTCCCGTCGGCCCCGTCAACGTGCTCTGCATTCAACGCGCCATCGAGCGCGGCTTTTGGGGCGGGGTCGCCGCCGGCATCGGCGCGACGTTGGGCGATGGGCTGATCGCACTGTTCGCAAGCCTCGGCGTCGGCGCGATCTCGGGCGCCATCGAATATCACCGCCAGACAATCCAGATCGTGGGTGGCTTGGCGCTCGTTTTGGTCGGGATAAAACTCTATCTGGCGCCCCCCATCATCGCGACCGTTGAGGCAGAGGTCGATGGCTCCGCCACACTGCGCGACTACGCCTGGGATATTCCGAAGACGTTCTTTCTCACCATCACCAATCCTGCCGCGGTGCTGGGCCTGTTTGCGATCTTCGGCGGCGTCTCGACATTTGTGGATGTTGACAGCGTCGTCGACGCGCTCACCATGGTGGCGGCGATCATGGGAGGAAGCCTGATGTGGTGGCTTGGCCTCTCACACCTGATCGGCCGTCTACGCCACCGCTTCAGCCCAGTGCACCTCGCCTATACAAACCTCGTCGCAGGAGCCCTGCTGATCGTGATCGGCGGATTGCTCATCGGCGAGTTGGCGGTGGCTTGGCTTCAGGCCTGACCACCGAACTGGCTCATGCACAGCGCGCTTTTACGACAAATGCCGTCGCTTAGCGGCCAGACCGCAGTCCCGCGCTTACTGCAGATTTCGGTCGAGCGTGAATTCGCCCAGGTCGATCCGCTGCTCGAGCCCACAGGCGAGCTTCTTCACGGCGTCTTCGCCGTAAAGCGAAACGAGATCCGTCAGCGCGGTGAACAGCGCGGCATAAGCCATCTGCTCGGGCGCCACGCCGCTCTCGGTGCCTTCGTCCCACGCCGCCAGAATGAGGCTCAGGGCGCGAAAGCTGAGATCCTCAGATGATTTCAGATCGATATGCGCTGTCATGTCGGTCCTTCCCCCAGAAGTCTAAGGCGAGACACGGGCCCCCTCGCCTCGCGACTCTCTCTGCAATCCCGAGCGTACACCTAGCACGCAGCGAGTGCCCGACCAGATGCTTAGACAATTCACAGTAAACTCGCCAGCGTGACGTTGATTATTGTTAGCCAAATATCAATACGATAACGGAACGATTTCGCGCATATCGCTTCAAACGCTACGCAGTCCCGCAAGCCGTCAAAGTTAGCGCACGTTCTTCACAAGTCCGTCCCCGATCTCGATTCCTTCCGCCAGAAATCGCTCGATGGAAGACTGCGCCGTCGGCGTACACGTTGCATATGTGCGCCGATAGCTGCGATAGCCCTGGTTGAAGCTTCGCGTGAGACGCGCGCGCCTCAACGCCGTCGCCCCCTCGGTATCGAGAAGCTCCTTCATCCGGTCGCGCCAGAGCTGGCCATCGTTAGCGCTGCATAGCTCCCGCAGATAGTGAACCGCGCCCAGGATCTCTGCGAGCCGAAGGAGCTGCTCGTCGTAAGGCTTCGTATCGGCGGCCTGCGCCCGGACAGAACCGGCACCCGTTAGCGCGAAAGCCCAAGTGCCGAGAAGCACCGCAGCAACCCTTAGCGCGACACGCGCCGACCGCCCGCCGGCGCGGCGCGGGCAGGTCTCGGAAGAAAAAAGGGACGGCACTTTGAGGACCTGCATCAGCTTCCGCTCTCGTCTAAGTCCCGAGTTTAGCACCGATTCTGACCGCCGGATGGTTGTGTGAACCGCGCGTGCCAACACGGCAATTTCTCTGCATTTACCACGTTTGCCGCGCTCGTCAGCTCCCCCTCGCCGCACGGCCAGGAACAGGCTATCCTCCAGGCGGGGATACGCACAGGCGCCCGGCGGACGTCGATCCGACCGGACATGTGGCCTGAGTTCCGGCAAACTGGAGTTGGGGGTTGCCCCGCCGGTAGTGCGTAACGGGGAGTAGAGTGGGATGAGTTATCGTGGCGACGATCTGGATCTGAGAACGCCTCAAGCGGCGCCGTCGGATCTGGCAATCCCACACGGCGGAGAGGTCTTCTCGCCTCCATCGCGAGCAAGATCGGGAGCAAACGCACGCAGTGGCCCCATCTGGGTCGATCAGACCGCGCTCGATTGCTGCAATCACGCCTTTGAAGTCGCCTCAGCCCATCGCGCGCTCGAAGTGCGCCTGGAACACCTGATCTACGCACTGACGCGCGTTCCAGAAGCCGCCGAGGCTTTCGAAGCGCGCGGCATCCGCGCAGTCGCACTGCGCCGCGAAGCGGCAACCGTGATCGCGACTGAAATCCCGGCAGACCCCGGCAGCGGCAAGACATTGCCGAGCCGGACCGACGCGCTGGAGGAGGTCTTGAGGCTCGCGTCCGGGATCGCCTACCGTCGCCAGGCACCCGTCAACGTCACCGACATCATCCGCGCGATGTTCGACAGCGACGCTGAATTCACGAGCCTCAAGCGCCTGCTCGGGCGAATTCAGGCACAGCCCGCGCAATCCGGGTTCGAAGACGAGATCGTTCGCGAGCGCATCCGCCCCGCGCCGCCCCAGCCGCCCACTCAGCCCCCTTCGCAGCCCCAGCGCGTCCACGAGCTTGCGGGCAACGGCGTGGCCGATACGCGGGCTCAGAATTCCCGGATCGACGCCCTTGAGCAGTCGATCCGCAATTTGACGAACGAACTGGCAGACGAAAGAAAAACAATATCGGGAGTGCTGCAAGACCTGCAGCGAGAGATTATGGCCCAGCGCGAAGATACGACAGCCCGCCCAGGCGGCCTCACTCAGGAAAAGATCCAGGCGGTGTTCGGCGACCGGTTGCAGAGCCTGGAACAGGCTTTCCTCTCGGCACGCACGCCGGCAAACGGTGAATTCCAGGAGCGCATCCAAGAGCGCCTCTCGACCATCGAGCGCACGCTGACGGCAGAGATCGTGCAGACACGCACCGCCATCGAGGCGCTCGCCTCCCGTCCAGGGCCTGACCTCGCACCTCTGGTGCAGAGGATCGCGGTGATCGAAGACGCTGTTCTCTCGCGCGAGACGGACCACCGGCTCAAGGCACTCGAAGTCGCCGTCGAGGAAGAACGCGAGCGGGCCAAAGCGGCGGACGAAGCCCTCCTCGACGCGCTCGCGCGCCAGCCCGACATCGATCTCGACGCCTTGATCGAACGCATCGAGGCCAGCCGCTCCGCCACCGCCGAGGATCTCGCCCAAGCGCGCGAACGCATTTCAGCTCTCGAAAGCGCACTCGGCGAGCACGCAACCCGCTCCGAGACCGCCGACGGCCAGACCGCCGAAGATCTCGGCACCGTGAGCGACAGCCTCTCCGCCGTGCGCGATACGCTTGCGCTGGAGTTCATCAACACGCAGGAAGGCGTGGGTAAGCTGACCGAAACGTTCTCGAACGAGCTGAGCGAGCTGCACATCGGCCTCGCCAAGGTCAACGGCAACCAGCACACCATCGCCACTGCCCTCGACGCCCAAGCGCAGGATGCGGCCAACGCGTTTGGCATCCTCGCGACGCGCATCGACAGCCTGGAGAAGGCAACCGCGAAGCCCGTCGAGATGCTCGACGCGCTCTCCGGCACCGTCGAGCGGATGCACCGCGTCACGGTCGAGCGCTACTACCGCCGCAACCGCTTCTGGTATTGGCTGTTCGGCACCGACGATTGGCTGGCGGCAAGCTGGCCGTCCCAGTCGGCCCGCATCGCCGAAGAGCTGCGCTCCATCCGCCGTCAGTAGGCGAACGCACGGGCTGCCACTCGCCTCCGGCCAACCTTGATCGACGCTGAAGAGTTCAGCCCGAAGGGCCGGGAGCAAGGCGACCCGTCTCGGCGGAGCCGAGCTTCGCTCGGACGCGAGCGCCGCCCCCGCGGAGCGCCAGTGCGCCAGTGCGCCTGCAAGGCGCACGAACAGGCGCGTGAGCGAAACTCAAGCCTGCCCGCGCTTCGCCCGCTGCACAGCCAGCTCCAGCGCTTCGAGAAACCGCGAGCGGTCCTTCGGCGTGAACGATGCGTTGAACCCGCGGCTCTCGCCCGTTTCCCGCAAATGCTGCTTGAGATCCCGCATGGCGAGCGCCATTCCGATGCTGGCATCCGTAAACGGTTTGCCGGTGGGACCGATCGCCTGCGCGCCGGCCTTCAGGCAGCGCGACGCGAGCGGAATATCGGCCGTGATCGCGATGTCGCCCCTGCCGATGCGCTCAGCGATCCAGTCGTCGGCCGCATCCGCACCTTCCGCGACGATCACGCGATGGACGTTGGGCCCTTCGGGTAGCCGCATCCACGCATTCGACACGAACGCGATTTCGAGATCATGTCGCACGGCCACGCGCAATGCCTCATCCTTCACGGGACAGGCATCGGCGTCGACGTAGATCATGGGCTACTTCTTCTCCGGCGCCACCACACGAATCGAGAGCTCGCGAAGCTGCTTTGGCGTCACATCCGACGGCGCGCCCATCAGAAGGTCGGCCGCCTGCTGGTTCATCGGGAACAGCGCGACATCGCGCACGGTCGGCGTGCCGGTCAGCAACATCACCATGCGTTCGAGCCCTGCCGCCATGCCGCCATGCGGAGGCGCACCGTACTGGAACGCGCGATAGAGACCGCCGAAACGAGCTTCGACTTCGGCTTGCCCGAGACCCGTGATCTCGAACGCCTTCACCATCGTTTCCGGAATGTGGTTACGCACCGAGCCCGACGCGATCTCATACCCGTTGCAGACGACGTCGTACTGGTTCGCCTTGAGCGCGAGCAGCGCGTCGCGACCTTCCTTCTCGGCCGCCTCCAACGCATCCCGCCCGCCCTTCGGCATCGAGAAGGGGTTGTGCGAGAAGTCGATCTTCTTCTCTTCCTCGTTCCACTCGTAGAACGGGAAGTCGACGATCCACGCGAACGCAAAACGACCCTCGTCGACAAGCTTCAACTCGCGGCCAACTTCGTCGCGCGCAAGCCCGGCAAATTTATAGAAGCGCGCCGGATCACCCGCCGTGAAGAAACACGCATCGCCCGTCGCGAGCCCCATCTGCTCCTGGATCGCAGCAGCGCGCTCCGCGCCGACGTTCTTCGCGATAGGCCCGGCACCCGCCGCACCTTCTTCCTCACGCCAGAAAATATAGCCGAGGCCCGGCTGACCCTCCTTCTGCGCCCACGCATTCATGCGGTCACAGAATGCCCGGCTCCCGCCGCCCTTGGCCGGGATCGCCCACACGCGAACCTTGGGATCCTTCTCGATCATGCCCGCGAAGACCTTGAAGCCCGATCCGCGGAAATGCTCGGTCACGTCCTGCATTTCGATCGGGTTGCGCAGGTCCGGCTTATCGCTGCCGTACTTCGCAATCGCCGTATCGTACGGAATGCGCTGCCAGTCGGTGTCGACACGCTTGCCGTCGGAAAACTCCTCGAACACGGCCGTCATGATCGGCTCCATCGTCCGGAAGATGTCTTCCTGCTCGACGAAGCTCATCTCGACGTCGAGCTGGTAGAACTCACCCGGCAGACGGTCGGCGCGCGGATCCTCGTCGCGGAAGCACGGCGCGATCTGGAAGTAGCGGTCGAACCCCGACACCATGATAAGTTGCTTGTACTGCTGCGGCGCCTGCGGCAGCGCGTAGAAGCGCCCCGCATGGATGCGGCTCGGCACCAGGAAGTCGCGCGCGCCTTCGGGCGACGACGCTGTAAGGATCGGCGTCGGAAACTCGTTGAAGCCCGCCTCGTACATCCGCTGGCGGATCGAGCGAGTGATCGCGAGCCGCTTCATGATGATGCCGTGCAACGTCTCGCGCCTGAGATCCAGGAAGCGATAGGTAAGCCTGAGATCCTCCGGATAGTCGGGTTCGCCGAACACCGGCACGGGAAGCTCCTTGGCTTCCGAGAGCACCTCGATCTCGCTGGCGTAAAGCTCAATCTCACCGGTGGGGAGATCGGCGTTCGTGGTGCCTTCTGGGCGCTGCCGCACGAGGCCATCGACGCGGATCACCCATTCCGAGCGCACGGCTTCAGCCGTCTTGAAGGCGGCGCTATCGGGATCGGCCACAACCTGCGTCAGCCCGTAGTGGTCGCGCAGGTCGATGAACAGAACGCCGCCGTGGTCGCGCACGCGGTGCACCCACCCCGAAAGCCGCGCCGTCGCCCCGATATCGTCCGGCCGAAGCGCCCCGCACGTATGGGAGCGGTAACGGTGGAGCGCACCCCCCGCCTTGCCTTCACCTGCCGCCGATGTCTTCGCCTCTGCCATGTGTAAAAAACCTGTCTCGAACCCCGCGTAAAGCTGGCGGACAAGCGCATGGAAGGCCCCCAAAAGTCAAGGCTCGGGGCGGCTGAGGCGAACCGTTTCGGGATAGAATAGCCTAGAGGACGAACGCCTCGGCCCGAGGCCGGGGGCGTCCTCCGACGAGCGGCGGCATGGACGCGAGACGCGCCTTACGACGCGAACAGCATCACCATCCAGCCGACGATCGACGCGAGAAAAAGTGCTGCGCTGATCTTCAGCCGCTTCGAAACGTCCCGAAACGAACGTTCGACCGCCCCAAGCTCCGTCAAACGGCGGCTTACGGACTCGAAATCGCGAAAAGCCTGATAATCACCCTTCGAATTTCCGTCGATGGCGTCAAATCTCGATTTGAGATAATCAAATCGGCGCGAAAGCTCATCCAGTTTCGAAGCTCTGGATTTATACTCCCGATCGATAAATTCAGAAAACCTCTGGCTGCGCGCCGCCTCGTCGCGAAGTTCGGAAATGTCACCCTTGACGAGTTGCAGATCGCGGCCAAGAGACTTCACCTCGATGACGAGCTGTTCGAGCTTGATCGAGGTCTCAGCGACGAAGGTGTCGCGCGCAATGAGCTGAACGGCGGGACCGGGCGACGCCCGCTCAAAAGCTTGTTTATCGGAAAGATAATTATGCAGCGCCGACGACCGTGCGCTGACGGCCTTCTGCCTGATGAGTTCCAGCACGCCAAACTCCTACGCGGCCCGCCGCGGCCGCCACGCTGAAAACACGCTCGACGGCCGAGCCGCCGCACCGAAATAGCCGGACCGATCGACAGAGAAAAGTTAGGGATCGACGGAAGCGTCCATAAGGGAAATTCGATACGGAATTGCCCGCCAAATCGACGGCAAATCCAAACGCCCCCTTATGTTCGGTATCCGCGAAAGAGATCGAGCCGCGCCAAGGTAAAATTATACATCAAAGCCAAATTGCTGACTAGATGTCGCACGCCAGGAAATCGCCCTTGCAAGAAATTTTTCGACGGGGAACGAAAACCAGTATGCCCCCACAGCGGGTACAGCACTTAACGATCCGTTAACCGGGGCGAGACGGCCGCACGCGCCGTAAAGGACAGGCGGAAGAGTGCTGACACCGCGACGAATGCACTGGCGACATCCGCCCGCGCCAGTCTATATACGTCCCGCAATGCACGTCATTACCTCCACATCCGATCTCTCCGACACCTGCTCCAGGCTTGCCGATGGCGACTTCGTCACCGTCGACACGGAGTTCATGCGCGAGCAGACCTTCTGGCCGGATCTCTGCCTGATCCAGCTCGCCAATGCGCGCGAGGAGGTCATCGTCGATCCGCTCGCGGACGGCATCGATCTCGGCCCGTTCTACGAGCTGATGGCGAAACGAGACGTGGTGAAGGTGTTTCACGCCGCGCGCCAGGACATCGAGATCGTCTATTCGGAAGCAGGCCTCATCCCCACGCCCGTGTTCGACACCCAGGTGGCGGCCATGGTCTGCGGCTTCGGCGAGAGCGTGAGCTACGTCAACCTCGTGAAGAAAGTCACGGGCCGCGACCTCGACAAGAGCTCCCGCTTCACGGACTGGAGCCGCCGCCCGCTCTCCGAAAAACAGCTCACCTATGCGCTCGGTGACGTCACACATCTGCGCGACATCTACACGTATCTGCGCACCGAGCTTGCGACAACCGCCCGCGCCTCCTGGCTCGACGAGGAAATGGCGGAGCTGACCGACCCGGCCACGTACGAGAGTCACCCCGACAACGCGTGGCAGCGCCTCAAGATGCGTGTGAAGAACCGCAAGGCGCTCGCGGTGCTGATGGAGCTGGCCGCCTGGCGCGAGCGCATGGCGCAGACGCAGGACGTGCCGCGCGGACGCATCCTCCGCGACGAAGCTCTTTACGACATCGCCAATCAGCTCCCGACATCCACGGACCAGCTTTCCGAGTTGCGCACGCTGAGCGAAGGCTTCTCCCGCTCCCAGCGCGCGAAGGACATCGTGGACGCCGTGCGCAAAGGCCTCGACCGTGACCCCAAGACGGTACCGCCGCTTCCGCGCAATCAGCCGCTCTCAGCCGAGGCCACCGCCATCATCGAATTGCTGAAGGTGCTCCTGAAGGCCGCGGCCGCCCGCCACCGCGTCGCCCCGCGCCTGATCGCCGGCTCGGAAGACCTCGAACGGATCGCAAGCGAAGCAGAGCCCGACGTTCCGGCCCTCAAAGGCTGGCGGCGCCAGCTTTTCGGCGAAGACGCGCTGCGGCTGAAGCGCGGCGAACTTGCGCTCACCCTCGCCAAGGGCGAAGTGCTCGCCATCGCAACCGGCAGCCGCTGAGCCGCCGCCCAAACGCCCGCCTACTTCCTGGGATCGTAGCGGTGCTTCTGCCGCCACTCCGTCAGAAAGTACGACAGGCTGTCGTCGATCTGTTCAGGCAGCACAATCCGAACCGTCACCAGCTGGTCGCCCGTTGCACCGGTCGTCGCATTGCGTACGCCTTTGCCCTTGAGCCGCAGCACCTGGCCCGAGCTGGTCCCCTTCGGGACCGTGAGCTGCACACGACCGCCCGAGGTCGGCACCTCGACCTTGCCGCCCAGCACTGCCTCGTCGATGGTGATCGGCAGGTCGAGCAAGAGGTCGTCCCCCTCACGGCGGAAGTCGCGATGCGGGCGCACGTGCACCTCGACCAGCGCGTCGCCGGGCTCTCCACCAGCCGCGCTCGGCTCGCCGCGTCCCCTGAGGCGCAGTACCTGGCCGTCCGTCACGCCCTCCGGCACGGTGAGGTCGAGCACCCCGCCGCTGGGCAGCGTGACCCGTTTCTTCGCGCCCTGCACGGCCTCCAGGAAATCGACATCGAGCGTATAACGGACATCCCGGCCGCGGGCGGAAAAGCCGCCTCTCCCAGCACCCCCGCGACCCGCGCCCGCGAAGAGATCGGAGAACACATCGCCGAAATCCTCGAAGATCGGCCCGCCGCGTCCTCGCGCACCGGCGCCCGCCCCTGCCGCCCCGTAGGGCCGCCACGTCGGCCGACGGGGCTCACCCGAGGCTTCGATCTCGCCTGCGTCGTACTGGCGGCGCCGCTCTGGATCGCCCAGGATCTCGTGCGCCGCGGTAATCTTCTTGAACCGTTCCTCGGCGGCTTTCGAAGGGTTCACGTCGGGGTGCAGCTCTTTCACGAGCTTAAGATAAGCGCGGCGGACCTCTTCGTCCGTCGCACCGCGCGAAACACCAAGGATGTCGTAAAGGTCATCGGCCATGAACAGCGTGCATCCTGAGGGGCACCAGCGGCGAAGCTGAACTGTCGGAAATCGCGCCCACGTGGTGCGCGAGCCCGATAGATACGGGATCAGGCGAGCATCGGACCAGATAAAAAAATAATCGCTAAGCGCCTTTACTCCGCAACGCGGATTTCCCCTTCCCGCGAGACCAGCTCCGCGAGGATCTGGAACCGGCGCCTCAGCCGCTCTCCGTTGAGGCCAGCATGGGCTTTGGGAAGGATCATCACCAGCTTCGGGCCCTCGTAGACGAGCCGTGTCTCGTCGATGATGCCGGCCATGCCGATGGAGAGCATATGCGCCGTGCGGACCGCGGCCCCGATCAGCTTGGCCCGCTTCTGGGTTCGCTTGCTCACCACGAGCCTAAGCCGGTTCGAAAGCGCGTCCGGCCGGCCGTCGTCGGAACCCGAATGACGGTGATAAACGGACAGTGCCAGGAAAATCCGCCCCGGATGGTCGATGCCCGCAAACCCGGCATGTGCGATCACATCGAGACTGTGCACGCCCCGGTAGTCGGGATGCGCGCGCCAGCCGATGTCGGAGATGAGACAGGCGGCGTGGCGGAGCCGGCGTTCGTCTTCGGTCTCCTTGGGGCCCTCGCCGGTAAACAGCGCATCCGTCCAGGAGCAAAGTTCATAGGCGTGCGCAAGCGACCGGGACCTGAGCCGCGCCAACTCCGCGCAATAGGTCAGCAGGGGATCCTTCTCTTGCTCGTGCCGCGTCATGAGCCCGAACAACAGCCCCTCGCGAATGCCGAACACGGAGAACACAACCTCGGACGGCGCCACTGCTTCGAGCAGCCGCTCCAGCACCAGCGCGCCGTAGGGCAGCATCTCGCGGCGCGCGCGCGGCACAGCCTCGATCCCCAAAAGCGAGGTGACCTTTTTCGCGCGACGAACGAACTGACAGAACTCGATCGCCTCCCGCGTCGGGATGGCATAGCCGTGCATCACACGCAGCGGATAACCGGTCTGCTCCATATGGAGCCGCGCGAGCGCGCGCCACGTTCCGCCCACCGCATAAAAGGGGCGCGCTCGCCCCGCTGTGAGCCAGGAAACACGCGCCAGCGCCTCGTCGACGATCGGCAAGGCACGGTCGATTTTGTCGCTGGTTTCGTCAATCAGGCGCAGCCCGCCGAGCGGCAGCGTATCGGCATGTTTCAATTGATCGCGGGCGACGTCGATCACCTCGAGGCTGCCGCCACCGAGGTCGCCCGCCAGCCCATCGGGCGCCATGAACCCCATGCGGATGCCGTAGGCGGCGAGCTTTGCCTCGGTCTCGCCAGAGAGCACCTCCACTCGAACGCCCGCGACCCGCTCGGCCTCCCGGATGAAGAGAGATCCATCCTCGGCGTCACGCACAGCCGCCGTCGCCAACACGCGCAGGTTCTTGACCTTGAGCACCCGCGCCACGGCGCGGAATCGCGTCAGCGCTTCGAGCGCGCGCTCAACGCTTTCTGCGCCGAGCTGGCGCGTCGTCGCAATCGAGTTGCCGAGCCCGGCAAGGACCTTCTCGTTGAAGATCGGCGTCGCCGCGCGCACCGCGCCGTCATAGACGACAAGCCGCACCGAGTTCGAGCCGATGTCGATGACGCCGATCGGCTCAAGCTCCGGAGCTTTTGACCTCCCGCCGAACACGTGCGTCAGACCCACCTTATTGTTCCGCCTAGAGCCGTGTCAGATCGCGCGCACACCCACACCGCGCTCTCGCTGCGAAAGGAAAGCGTGTAAAGGCCACATCGAACGGAAGGAATGAAATCGCTCTAATCCTTGTGCACGAAATCGAAGCGCGGAGGAAAGTTGTCTTTCACGGCCTTGCCTCTGCCCGAAAGCGAGGGGTTGGTCATGAAATACTTGTGCGCGTTGAACGGCTCTTCCCCAGCGGTGGGCGCGATGCGTTGTGCCGATCCGTCCGGTTTGATCTCCCAGCTCTGCTGGTTATCCATGAAGTTGGCCACCATGATCTGGTCGAGAACCTGCTCGTGAACCGTCGCGTTATTGACCGGCACCATGGCCTCGACGCGCCGGTCGAGGTTGCGGGGCATCATGTCGGCTGAGCTGATGTATACGGCTGCCTTGGGTGAGGGCAACCCCTCGCCTTCGCCGAAGCAGTAGATACGTGCGTGCTCCAGAAAGCGTCCTATGATGCTCTTGACGCGGATATTCTCGGAAAACCCTGGAATTCCCGGGCGAAGGCAGCAAACGCCACGCACCACCAGATCGATTTCCACCCCCGCCTGACTGGCCTCGTAAAGCGCATCGATGATCTGCGCATCCACAAGCGAGTTCATCTTCATCCAGATGGCGCCCGGCCGGCCGGCCTTTACGTGCCCGATCTCGCGCTTGATATGATCGAGAATGCGATTGCGGATGCCGTGCGGGCTCGCAGCCATCTGCTCGAGCTGCGCGGGCTCGCCGTAACCCGTAACGAAGTTGAGAACCCGTGTCACATCCCGCGCAATCGACGGGTCCGTCGTGAACAGCGAAAGGTCCGTATAGATGCGCGCCGTCTGCGCGTGATAGTTGCCGGTGCCGATATGGCAGTAGGTCACGAGCCCGGAACCCTCGCGGCGCACGACCTGACCGAGCTTCGCGTGCGTCTTGAGTTCGATAAAACCGTAGACGACGTGCACGCCAGCCTTTTCCAGATCGCGCGCCCAGCGGATGTTGGCCGCCTCGTCGAAGCGGGCCTTGAGCTCCACCACCGCGGTCACGGACTTGCCCGCTTCGACCGCCTCCTTCAGCGCCTGCACAATCGGACTGTCGCGGCCCGTCCGGTAGAGCGTCCACTTGATCGCCATCACGTTGGGATCGTTCACCGCCTGACGCAGGAACTGCACGACGACGTCGAAGCTCTCGTACGGGTGATGAACGATGATGTCCTTCGAGCTGATGGCCGCGAAGCAATCGCCGTTGAACTCGCGAATCCGCTCAGGGAAGCGCGGATTGTAGGTCTTGAACACGAGGTCCGGACGGTCGGCCACGATGAGCTGCGACGTGTCCGACAGCCCCAGGAGACCGTCCTTGATGAACACGGATTCTTCTCCAACCTCGAGTTCGCCGATCACGAACTTCTTGAGCCGGTCGGGCATCCGCGCGTCGAGTTCGAGTCGGATCACATGCCCCCGCCGACGGCGCTTCAAAAGCGTCTCGAACGAGCGCACGAGATCTTCCGCTTCCTCCTGCAGCTCCACGTCGCTGTCGCGCAGCACCCGGAACGCGCCCTGGCTCTTCACCTCGAACCCGGGAAACAGCTCCGAAATAAACATGCCGATGAGCACTTCGAGCTGGATGAAGCGCAGCTCGCCCTCCTTACCCGTCGCATCCGAGCTGAGGCGGATGAAGCGTTCGAGCTGGGCCGGGATGGGGATGAGCGCGCTCATGCCCTTGGCGTCGTTCTTCCGCTGCATCCACACCGCCATCGTGAGACCCAGGTTGGGGATGAACGGAAACGGATGCGCAGGATCGACAGCAATCGGCGTCAGAATCGGAAACACATGGCTGATGAACATCCGTTCGAGCCAGATCTTTTCCGCATCCGACAATTCTTCCGGCTCGGCCAGCGTGACGCCCGCCGCGGCCATGTCCTTCTTGATCTCGTTCCAGGTCGTCTGCTTGTCGGCTACGAGCCTGGCTGCGAAGCGATTGATCTCGACAAGCTGCTCCTTGGGCGAAAGCCCGTCCTGCGATGGCGTCGTCACCCCAGCCGCGATCTGGCCGTAGATGCCCGCCGCGCGCACCATGTAGAATTCATCGAGGTTCGAAGCCGAGATGGAAAGGAACCGCAGCCTCTCCAGCACCGGATGGCTCTTGTTCTGAGCCTCCTCCAGCACCCGCCGGTTGAACTGCAGCCAGGAAAGCTCACGGTTGTAGAAGCGCTCCGGCCCCGTGGGCACCTCCATCTGAGGCACATCGGCTTGCCTGACAGGTCTAAGCTTTCCTTTTGCGAGGGGCATGGCGTGTTCCTAAGGGCTTCGATTCGGCGGCGGGACCGAATAGAGGCGTATGTCATGCGACAGTATGATGACAGCAAGTGTGGAAACTAAACCTTGATCGTTTCGAACCCTACCAGCCCGAAGCGTTAATCATCGGTTCCATCAAGCGAACTCGTCGTCATCCGGCTCTGTGCGTTCCTGGGCGAGCGCTTCTGCCGCAACCCCACGGGTCACTTTTCGCTGCATCGCAAGCGAAAGCCGGTCGCACGCCGCCACCAGCCGCGTCGCCGCTTCCATCGAGCGCTCCATATGCAGCGCAAGATAGCTCACGACGTGCGGCTCCACGAGGAGCTGGCGATCCGAGAACAGCTTGACCAGAACCGAGCGCAGCAAGGCCTCGTCCGGCGGCTCGATCGAGACTGGCGAGGTCGCCCGAAGGCGAGACCGTAGGTCTGGCAAAAGGATGTGGCCGATCTCGCCCGGCAGAATGCGCGACGTCATCAGCAGCGACCCCGCTTTCTCCCGCGCGAGATTGAGGAGATGAAACAGGATTTTTTCGTTCGCGATGCCGCGGTCGATGTCTTCGACCACAAGCCGAGGATGATCTTCGAACGCAGGCACGGCTGCTTCCGTGAGCGCCGCTGCCCGAACGATCGGCGCCCCCGACGCAAGCCGCCACACGTTGGCCAGATGGCTCTTGCCGACGCCCGCCGGGCCCACGACGAGCTGAGAAGGAAGCGGCCAGTTCGGCCAACCGTCGATCAACGCCACGGCCGCCGCGTTCGAATGGCTGACGAGAAAATCCTCGGCCCCTTGCGCCTGCCGCCCCGGAAGCGCAAGCACGAGCTGTTCGGGAACGGAGCTGCGCGCGCTCTGTGTCATGGCTGCCCCTTCGGTGCGCGCGTTTCGGCACGCGAAGGCACTGCTGCAGGCTGTGTCCCTCTATAAACAGAGCTGTCGAGATACTTGTCGAGCGCGAACCGGATCAGCACGCCGACCGCTGCTGCGAGTGGCACCGCGATGAGCGCTCCGACGAAGCCGAACAGATAGCCGAACACGAACAGCGCAAAGAGCACCCATACCGGATGTACGCCGATGCTCGATCCCATGATGTAGGGCGTTAGCACGAGTCCTTCGAGCGCCTGCCCCGCCATGAACACACCGACCACGATCGCAATCGGCACAAGTTCGGGCCAGAACTGCATGACGGCCACGCCCGCAGCCGTCAGCAAGCCGAGCGCCGCACCCGCATAGGGGATGAACGTGATGAAACCTGACATCAGCCCAATGAGAAGCCCGTAGTTGAGACCCGTGAGCGTCAGCCCGATGCCATAGAACGCAGCCATGATGAGGCACACCGCGCCTTGGCCACGCACGAACGCCGAAACGGAGCGATCCATGTCGCGAGCGAGTTTGCGAATGGTGGGTGCGTGGTCGCGCGGTAGCCAGCTATCGATCTTCTCGACCATCCGGTGCCAGTCCACCAGCAGATAGAAGACGACCACCGGCGTCACAACCGCGAGCGCGAGAAAGTTCACGACCGCAAGTCCGCCGGTCCAGAGCGATCCGGCAAGCCACGCCGCAAGTCCCTGCCAGTTGTCGGTCACTGCACCGGACGCTTGCTCAAGGCCTTTTCCGTTCTGCCCGAGGCCTTCGCCGGCAACGTTCTCGACCACGCCACGCACGGCTTCGATCGTCCCCGGCAGCGCCTGAAAAAGCTGCTGCGCCTGACGCACGAGAAGCGGCACGATCAAAAGCACGAGGAGGAGCACCACGACGATGATCAGTGTCACCACGCCAAGCGCCGCGAGACCGCGCCGAACGCCGCGTTTTTCGAGCATGTCGACAATGGGGCTCAAGGCATAAGCCAGAATAATGCCCACGACGAACGGAAGAAGAATGTCGTTGAGAGCGGCAAGCGCGATGAAAAGCAGGCCGGCCGCCACCGCCCAGAACAGAACCTGCCGCTCCGAAGCCATATCCTATCGTCTCCGAACAACGAGGCCGCGCAACCCAAGCCAGGCGCGTTCGCGCACTCTTACCCGGACATATGCCGAAGCCAAGCCCGGAGATAGGCTGCAAGCGACGCAACGGTAAGTGCCCCCGTGATCCACACCAGGAGGAAGCGCACGTCACCAAGCCCGAGGCGAAATCCCTCGTCGGCCAGTACGGTTGCCGCAAGCAGGATCTGCGCAGCCGTATTGGCCTTGCTGACCGCAAGCGGCTGAATGCGCATCGGGTGGTCGAGCACCCATGAGAGCATCACGCCGATGACGATCAGAATATCGCGCGAAACGACGGCAATGACGAGCCACGAGGGAAGAGCGCCCATGACGCCAAGCGCCACGAACACCGAAACGAGCAACAGCTTGTCCGCAAGGGGATCGAGATAGGCGCCAAGCTCGGTTGCAAGGCCAAACCGTTTCGCGATGAACCCGTCGACCGCATCGGAGACGCCCGCGAGCAGGAATACGAAGAAGGCAAGCTGCGTCTCACCCGACACCAGCAGCCAGAACACGATGGGCACCAGAATGACCCGCCCCAACGTGATGACATTCGGGACGTTGAGGTACCGGGGATTTGTAACGCGAAAAACCACCATGCCTTCTATTCGGTTTGGCGCGGACCAGCCAATGCCGGGCGCGAGGAGGAGAGATCGAAGCCCCTGTCCGGAAATTGCTCTAGACAGGTTGGGCGCCCACGTCGAGCCTGAGTATCAAACTCGGTCAATGCCGAGAACGTCGTCGCCGCAAAAAAGCGATGCCGCAGAATGGCACTCCAGGCTCCAGCGTTCGCACTAGTAAGCAGACCGCAGAGCCCAGAACCCTCCTCCGTCCGTAAGGATCAGACCCTGCTGCGCGAGCGCCTGCGCAAGGCTCTGCCCTCCCCCAGGGAAGCTCAGGGAAACCTCGGCGCTCTGTGCCGATACTGTGCCGATCCGGATGTTCCCGGCGCCCGGCAGATCGAGCAGCCGGCTGCGCATATCGTCCCATTCCGCCTGACTGGCGAAGTGAACGGCCATGCTCACGTCGCTGCCGCCTCCGGCCCCGAAACGTCCACCAGCCGCGTAGCCGCCGCCGTGTCCGCCTTGCTCGAGCTTCGCGACCTTCCAGCGTCCTTCAAGCACGCCATGCGTCACGACGGCCGCGAATTCCATGGCATACGCGACGTCGCCATCCGCGATCCGATAGCTCCGCCGCCACGTCATGAGCCCCGCAGGATCGATACCCGCAAGCGTGATGTTGAGCTGCCGCCCCGGCTGATCCACTTCCGCTACCGCGAGCACTACAAAATCTGCGTTGTAGGCACTGCCAAGAACCCGCTCCACGCTGTCGTCGCCCGCGAGCGCGGCTTGAATCGTGTCGTCTTGGATCGACGGCTGAAGCGCCTCGACGCGAAGCGGCGTCAGCGTATTGTCGAGATCGAGCCCCTGCCAAACCTGGCTCCAGGTTCCCGCCGCAGGCCGGAATCGCGCACCCTCTGCGCCGCCCGGTTGCGCGAGAATGGGCACGAGCACCATCCGCGGGGCCTGCTGCTCCACGTAGGGCACGCCTTCCCGATGCAGCAGATCGCGCACGGCATCGGCCTGGAACGAGAAGTCGAGGCTGGCGATGTACTGCGTGCGGGAGTTGTTCTCGGAACGCACCGCCACACCGTCGATGAAATCGGCAGCGCGAAGGGCAGTCAGGCGATCCAGGCGCCCGTAGGCTGTCACCGGCACGATCCGCTTCAGGAGCGCACCGAGTGCAGCCTGCTGACCTTCGGCATGGGCCTTGTCCTTGGCCGCAACCGCATTGTCGGCCGTCGCCTCCACAGGGTAGTTAGCCACCGTGAAGACCTTGCCGGCCCGCGCAGCCGCCTCAGGCGCCGCTGCGGCAAAAGCAGCCAGACTGGCCGCAAAAAAGAAGCCGAATCTCATGGATTTCATGGAGCGCTCAGTCAAATCGTCCCCTCCGGCGCCGCCGCGCTCCGCGAAGCGCAGCCCTCGCCACGCCCGCTCGTCCGTTGCCGTCCCGCCCACGAGCTGGTAGGAGGCCCATCTCCCGTTCACATTCGGGCAAAAGTAGGGAGCGTCCCGCTCCCGCCCCGTCAGCGCCGAGGTCGCATGAGCCAGCCAGCGGATAGTTCACCGGGCAAGCCCATTACCTATCGCGATTCCGGCGTAGACATAGACGCCGGGAACGCACTCGTCGAGGCCATCAAGGGCATCGCGGCATCCACACGCCGGAGCGGCGCGGACGCGGGGCTCGGCGGCTTCGGCGGCCTGTTCGATCTTAAGGGTGCGGGCTTCCGCGATCCCGTGCTGGTCGCAGCCAACGACGGCGTCGGCACCAAGCTCCGGATCGCGATCGACACCGGCCGCCACGCCACCATTGGCATCGACCTCGTCGCCATGTGCGTGAACGACCTCGTCGTCCAGGGCGCAGAACCGCTGTTCTTCCTGGATTATTTTGCCGTCGGGAAACTCGACATCGAGGTCGCGAGAGACGTCGTAGCGGGCATCGGCGAGGGCTGCCGTCAGGCGGGCTGTGCGCTCATTGGCGGCGAGACCGCAGAGATGCCGGGCCATTACAAAGGTGCGGACTACGATCTCGCAGGCTTCGCGGTCGGCGCCGTCGAGCGGGGCGAACTGCTCCCCCGGCCGGACATCGCGGTGGGCGACGTCATCATTGGTCTGCCGTCCTCCGGCGTGCACTCGAACGGCTATTCGCTCGTCCGCCGTCTTGCTGCGGAGGAAGGCCTAGGTTGGGACGCTCCCGCGCCGTTCTCTCCCGAGATTACACTTGCCGAAGCCCTGCTCGCACCCACGCGGATCTACGTCAAACCGCTGCTCGCAACGCTCGAAGCGACGGGCGGCGCCGCCGATGGTCCGATCAAGGCCCTTGCCCACATCACCGGCGGCGGCCTGTCGGAAAACCTGCCACGCGTGCTGCCGCCGACGGTAGCGGCCGCTGTGGACCTGACGAGCTGGCAACCCCCGCCCGTATTCGGATGGCTTGCCCGCGCAGGGCGCCTGCCGGATGCGGAGATGCTCCGCACGTTCAACTGCGGCATCGGTATGATCGCAGTCGTTGCGAAAGACGGTGCCGACGCGGTTCTCGCAAGCCTTGCCGAAGCCGGCGAAGCCCCCGTCGTCATCGGCGAAATCATCGAACCCACAGGCGAGACAAGCAGCGCCAAAGGGAAGGGTGAAGCCTGGGCCGTCGCCTATGAAGGCCGCCTGAAGCTCGGACCGCAGGAATGACAGAGAAGAAGCGCGTCGCCGTTCTCATTTCCGGGCGCGGCTCCAACATGCAGGCGCTCGTTGAGGCCGCCCGCGCGCCGGATTACCCGGCCGAGATCGCGCTCGTCATCTCGAACCGGCCCAACGCGCCGGGCCTTGCCTGGGCAAAAGAGCAAGGCCTGCCCACTCTTCCGCTCGATCACAATCGTTATGAATCGCGAGAGCATTTCGAAGGCCAGCTTCAAAGCGTGCTCGGCCTTGCGAAAATCGACCTCATCGCGCTCGCTGGCTTCATGCGGCTCATGACGGCGGACTTCGTAACCCGCTGGGAGGGCCGGATGATCAACATCCACCCCTCGCTGCTCCCAGCCTTCAAAGGCCTCGACACTCACGAGCAGGCGCTGGCTGCAGGAGTCAGGATTTCGGGTTGCACAGTCCATTTCGTGGTGCCGGAAATGGACGCAGGCCCCATCATCGGCCAGGCCGCAGTGCCCGTACTGCCGGACGATACCACCGATACTCTCGCGGCCCGCGTGCTCGCCGCCGAGCACCGGCTCTATCCCCCCATGCTGGCCTTGCTTGCGCAAGGTCAAATCCGCATGGCGGAAACTGGGGTAGTTTGGCAACGTACTGATTTCACTAACATTAACCAAGCCGAGGCTGTTTTCTCGCCTCCTCTTTGAACGACGGGTACTGAAAATCTTCGTTTCGTCGTCTGAACCCAAATGTCGCGGAGCAACCCTGCCGCATGGACAGGCCAAACCATGAAGATAAACCCTTCAAAGCTCGGCAACCGTAACCCCTGGAACACCAAGCACGCGAAAGTCGTGTGCTAGACTATCGCCGGAAAACGAGAGAATCGGTGCTGCGATAAGACGAAAGTCTTGAAGGTGTTGGAGCAGCTCCAGGTTCCAGGAGGAGCGCCTTCCACCCGCCCCGGCCGAAAGACGGCAGGCTTAGGCCCATTTCTCTCCCGTAGGGCAAACGTCGCCCTTACCCGGATTGACCCGGAGACCACTTCGAATGACTGCAGAAAGTACCGCACAGCAATCTGGCTTCGGCCTCGGCGACGAGAGCAGCGTTTGGTTCAACCTCACGCCGCTTCTCAAGGATCCCGACAATCCCATGCGCCTGCTCACGCAGATGGCGGAGCGCTATGGGTCGGTGATTCCCGTAAACATGGCCAACCAGCGCATCGTCCTGGTGACGGAGCCTGAGCTGTTCAAACACGTGCTCGTCACCAAGGTCGACAACTACGTGAAGTACTTCGACGGCCTGAAGCCGATCTTCGGCAAGTCGATGATCACGCACGACGGCGCTTTGTGGCAGAAAATCCGGATGCCGCAGCAGCCTGCCTTCCACCCGGATGCATTCGCGGAGTACATCCCCTATTTCATCGAAGCCATCAAATCGAAGATGGCCCACTGGGCGGAATTCGCACGCACGGGCGAGACCTTCGAGATGGTCGAGCAGACGTGGACGCTCGCCGCCGACATGATCTGCAAGGCGCTGTTCGATCGCGACATGCCGTTCAACCCGCACTTCGTGTTCAAGTGCGTGAAGACCTACACGGACGTATCGAACCATAAGGACATCCGCCTCAAGCGCCAGGCAGACGCCCTCTTCGAGGTGGGCGAGGAAGACACCGCCAAAGCCGTCGAGGCATGGTGGAGCGTACCGCCCGCCATCTTCGCAGCCGACCCGCGCGAAGAGCGCGAAAAAACGCTTCTGAAGATGATTCAGGCCGCCATGGCCGATCCCGCAATCCCCGAATTCGACGAGCAGCAAGCCGTCGATGAGATCAAGCAGTACCTCTGGGCAGGCACCGAGACGACAGCGCTGACCTTCGCCTGGGCGCTCTATCTCACGTCCAAGAACCCTGAAGCCGCCGAGCGCATCCGTCGAGAAGGTGAAGCCGTCTACGGCGACCGCGAACCGACAGCGGCGGATTATTCGGCACTTCAATACACCCGCGCCGTCATTCAAGAGACAATGCGTCTCTATCCGCCGGTCTGGGGCCTCATCCGCGTGGCAACGGAACACGACGTGATCGGCGGCAAGGAAATCCACCCAGGCGACCGCATCGTGCTTTTCTCCTACGGTGTCCACCACAGCCCGCGCTTCTGGAAAGACCCGGAAGAGTTCATCCCTGAGCGTTGGATGGACAAGACGCAGAAGCAGGTAAAATACAGCTACGTGCCCTTCGGCGGCGGCAAGCGCTCCTGCATCGGCGGTGCGATGAGCCAGGTCGAGAACACGCTGGCGCTGTCGATCCTGCTGCGCCGCTTCCGCCCGGAATACGTGGGTCTCGAACCGCCTGGCCTCAACGCGACCGTGACGCTGACCCCGCGGGGCGGCCTTCTGTTCCGCGTTCAGGAACTGAGCTGATCGACTAGATCACGAATGCTGAAATGCAAACGGGCCCCACATAGGGGCCCGTTTCGTTTCTTGAAGGCTAGAAAACAATCGGTCGATTTAGCCGACGATTTCCTTGGCGATAAAGTTCATTTTGATCTCGCGCGACGCCGACTTCGTGCTGTCCGAGCCATGCACCGAGTTCTCGCCCTTGGAGAGCGCGAACTTCTTGCGGATCGTGCCGCGCTTGGCCTCTTCCGGATCGGTCGCGCCCATGATTTCGCGATACTTCGCAACGGCATCCTCGCCTTCGAGCACCTGAAGCACGATCGGCTCGGACGTCATGAAGGTCACGAGTTCCTTGAAGAAGGGGCGCTCCTTGTGCTCGGCATAGAATTCCTGCGCCTGGGCCTTCGTCCACTTTACGCGCTTCTGCGCGACGATGCGCAGGCCGGCTTTTTCAATGACGGCGTTGATCTCGCCCGTCAGGTTGCGCCGCGTTGCATCCGGCTTGATGATCGAGAAGGTGCGCTCTTTGGCCATTCTGTTGGTCTCTCAGCTCTCTGTATATTTGATGATCTTGATCGTTTGGCGCCGCGTTATAGTCCGCGACCGTCGCTCCCGTCAGCGGCGCCTTAACGCAGGCAGCCGGCGTCCGAGGCGAATGGGCGCGAAATGCCCTGCAAAAGCCCGGATTCAATGTCTGATCAGGCTTCGAGCGCGGAGATTGCACAGACCGTTCCCCGTGTCCATGTGGAACGATTGATCGTCGGGCGAAAGTGAAAGGCATCTTGTGGATTGTCGTCCGGATACCAACGAAGCGGCGGCGCGGAACCGTGTAGGATCCACCGGACATCGGTAAGGTCCGGAGCCGAGAGCAGGCAAGGCGCAGCGGATCGGCACACCACGAGGCACCCAGAGCACTTGAATTAGCCTTCCCACTTCGTGGTATTGGACTGGTATGACCGGATCAGAGACTGACATTCAGTGGTTCATCGCCCGAGACGGGAAGCAGCACGGCCCCGTCTCCGACATCGAGCTCAAGAAGCTCGTGGAGCTTGGGCATCTGAAACCGGCTGACCTCGTCTGGCGCCAAGGGTTCTCGGATTGGCGAACGGCCTCATCCGTCTTCCCAACCATCGGCGACACGCCGCGTCCCGCCGCACCGCCTCAGCCTCCATCTGCAGCGAAGGCGCCCGCACCGACAACGCCCGCACCCGCACAGAAACCGCAAGCGCCCGGTCAATCGCCGGGACCTGGCGCGGGGGCAGGGCCTACTCTCGGCCACCCCGGGCCGCAACCAGCGAAGCCACAGGCCGGGGCCGCGAGCGCCGCTGGTCGGCCTCAGCCTCAGCTCTCGACAGGGTTTTCTCCTCAAACAGGCGCCGCTCCCGGCGCGGGACAATTGTCACCCGCTGGCGCTGGCGACCCACGGAGAGGGGGTTCGGGCCCCAATCTCGGACCGAACCCCAACTTCGGTCCTGGACCCAGTCTCGGCGACGCTCGTCCCGATCCGTCTATGGGCACGCGCCCCCTCGGCAACGCCCCCCGCGCAGGCGGACCGTCGGGCCCAGCACCTCAGATGGCCGTGCCCGGTCCCCATCTCGGACCCGATCCCCGTATCGCAGCAGGTCCCGGATCGTCGGTTCATCACGAACCCGCCGCACCCGCGCGCCGCCGCAAGGCCCCGCTGGTCGTGGCCGGCCTCCTCTTGATGGGAGGCGTCGGCGCTTGGCTCGGAAGCCAGTACACCGAACAGATCTTCGCGCTGATTCAGTCCGAGAACAGTGCGAGCACGAGCGAGACCGGCACGACGACCGCCAATCTCGCCCCGCAGCCGGAAGAAAAGAAAGCCGAAACACCGCCGCCAGCCACGTCCGGCCCCACGCTCCAGGATATCGATCGGACACTCCAAGGCCGGACCGTTTGGGTCTCGGTAAAACAGGAGTTCCCGGACTGGTATCAGTCCCGCGTCGCCGACATCGCACGCCTCACAAGCGAAAATAAAAGCGATGCGGAAATCACGGCGTACCTCGTCAATCAGCTGGTTCAGCTCCGCCGCGAGAACGCGAAGCACGCGCTTGCCGCCAGTTCGCCGCGCCACAAAGATCTTGCAGCCGCCTTCCTTGCCAATCTCCGCGACCTCGCCCGCGAAGGCGGCGACGGATGTTATGATTTCATCTCTCGTGGCGAGACGAGCCCAATCGCCATCCGCCGGATGCAGGACCCCGCCCAAAGCGCACAGATCGAGGCCCAGCTCGTGGCGGTTTTCGCGGCGATCTCGGAAGGCCGCAAAACACCCGCCGAGCACACTGCGCCGGTAAAGACCGACTACGATTTGCTGGCCGGCGAATTGGGCCGTCTCGGCTGGACGCAGGCGGACATGCAGCTGTTTGCCAACCCGCGTGAGCTGGCCCAAGCCCCGCGCGAGCGCGTCTGCTCGATGCTGCAGGACTGGTTTGCGGCGCATCTCGCGATCCAAGATCAGGCCTCCCAGCAGCGCCTGCTGTTCGAAACGCTGAAGCCCGTCGTGTCCGGTTAAGCCTTTTGCATCGCAGCCCTGGGTCCCGGCTACCGCCTGCGCTCGGCCGGGATGACGCGGGCGGCGCACCGATCCTTCGGCTGTCATCCCGGCCAAAGTGAAGCACAGCGAAACGCAGAGCCGGAACCCAGGGCCCACGAATTCCGCGGCCCGCGTGACAAGCGCACTCTGAGCGGCTATTCGGCTTCGGAGCCATGCTTCACATCAACGACATCACCTACCGCATCGAGGGCAAGCCGATCCTCGAAGACGCGACCGCTGCGATCCCAACAGGCCACAAGGTTGGCCTCGTCGGGCGCAACGGCGCGGGCAAGTCGACTCTGTTGAAGCTCATCGCGGGCGAGCTTCATCCTGACATGGGCGACATGACCCTGCCCAAGGGCGCGCGCATCGGCTACGTCGCCCAGGAAGCCCCAGGCGGCGCGGAAAGCCTGATCGACTGGGTCCTTTCAACCAACACCGAACGCGCAAGCCTCCTGCGCGAAGCTGAAACCGCCACCGATCCGAACCGCATCGCCGAGATCCACGTCCGCCTCGCCGACATGGGCGCGCACGCCGCACCTGCCCGCGCGGCGGCCATTCTCGCCGGCCTCGGCTTCGACGACACAGCCCAGCGGCGCGCCTGCAGCGACTTCTCGGGCGGATGGCGCATGCGCGTCGCGCTCGCGGCCGTCCTGTTCCTCGAACCCGACTTGCTCCTGCTCGACGAGCCCACGAACTACCTCGATCTCGAAGGCACGCTATGGCTCGAAAGCTATCTGCGTGCCTACCCGCACACTGTGCTTATCGTAAGCCACGACCGCGACCTCTTGAATCGCGCGGCCGGCGCAATCCTCCATCTCGATCGCGGCAAGCTCACGCTCTACGCAGGCGGCTACGACGACTTCGAGGAAACGCGCCGCATGAAGCAGAGCCTCGAAGGCAAGCTCAAGAAAAAGCAGGACGACGAACGCCGCCGCATCCAGGCCTTCATCGACCGCTTCCGCGCCAAAGCCACCAAGGCGCGCCAGGCACAAAGCCGCATCAAGGCACTTGCCAAAATGCAGCCCATCGCCTCACAGGTCGAAGACCGCGTCGCGCCTTTCCTTCTGCCGAGCCCGGAAAAGCCGCTCGCGAGCCCGCTGCTGCGCATCGAGAAAGCGTCGGCCGGTTATGAACCCGAAAAGCCGATCCTGACCGGCCTCGATCTGCGCATCGACCAGGACGACCGCATCGCGCTGCTCGGCGCCAACGGGAACGGCAAATCCACGTTCGCCAAGCTCCTCGCGGGAAAGCTCTCGGCGCTCTCGGGCGACGTGTTCGGCGCGGGCCGCGTAACGGTCGGCTTCTTCGCCCAGCATCAGCTCGACGAGCTCAACGCCCAAGCAACACCCTTCGACTACGTCGTGAAGCTGATGCCCGAAGCGACGGAGGCCCAGCGCCGTGCCAAGCTCGGCACGTTCGGCTTCGGTGCCGACAAAGCCGACACCAAATGCGCCAACCTCTCGGGCGGCGAGAAAGCGCGCTTGCTGCTTGCGATCACGGCCTTCCATGCGCCGCATCTGCTCATCCTCGATGAGCCGACCAACCACCTCGATGTAGACAGCCGCGAAGCCCTCATCCATGCGCTGGCCGAATACGAAGGCGCCGTCATCCTGATCAGCCACGATCGCCATCTGGTCGAAGCCACCGCCGACCGCCTGTGGCTTGTCGCAAACGGCACGGTGCGCGCTTACGACGGCGACATGGAAAGCTATCGCACGGAGCTGCTTCAGGCCCGCAGCCCGAAAAACGATCGGCCCGCGGCTTCGGGCGATGCATCCGCCGCCGATCAGCGCACCAACCGCGCCGAACTGCGCAAAGCCGCAGCCGACCGCCGCGCAGAACTCGCACCGTTGAAGAAGGCCATGCAGACTGCCGAGAAAGCCGTCGAGCGCCTCACAGCCGAACTCGCCAAGCTGGACGAAAAGTTGGCATCTCCCGACCTCTACGCCGACAACGCGAAAGCAACCCAAGTCACGTTCGAACGCGGTCAGACCGCAAAGCTTCTCGCGGAAGCTGAAGACGCCTGGCTCGCCGCCACTGCCGCCTACGAAGACGCCGAAGAGCAAACCGCGAGCGCATGACGGCACAGCATGACCGCGCGGGCCGGGGGACCAATCCCCCAGCCTCAACACTTTTGATTTTATGAAGCCGTCTCGTTGCGCAGTGGAAAGAAGGCGGCGATGACGCCGCCCGAAGCTTTCGGTCAGATAAGCTGACGCAGAAGTTTACGCGCAGTCTGCTCAGGCGCAGAGCCTTCGGCCTTCCCGATCAGCCGAACGACGCCCTGACGCGCCCAGTACAGCACAGACACGGTATCGCCTTCGACGCTGAACGTGGCGTCGTAGTACTTGCCGTCTTTGGTCAGGCTGAACCTGTTTTGCAGCGTGGCCGTTTCCATTCCAGACCCCTTGAGAACGAGGAGCGCACAAGCCTGAATGGTACGCGAATCGCACGGGTTTGAATGTACGTGGAATTACTTAACCTAGCGGCAGCATGTTCAACCCGAAATTTTCGAGAAGTCCGCAACGGTGAGCGTTGCCGCACGAATCTCCGAGAGCAGCCGCAACCGGTTCTCCCGCAGTGCGGGATCGGCATCGTTAACCGTAACCTTGTCGAAGAACGCATCGACCGGCGCGCGCAATTCCGCAAGCGCGTTCATAGCGCCCTTGAAGTTCTCGACGTTGAGGGCGGCAACGGTGTCCTGCTTCACGCTCTCGATGGCGGCGGCGAGCGCCAGCTCCTCGTTCTCCTTGAGGATCTTGAGATCGTACGGACCGGCGTAGCTCTGCTTGTCCTTTTTCTCCTCGATGGAAAGGATGTTGGAAGCTCGCTTCACGCCAGCCAGAAGATTCGCGCCGTCGTCGCTCGCAAGGAATTCGGAGAGCGCGTCCACGCGCCGCACGATGAGGGCGATGTCATCCTGCCCGCCGAGCGAGAACACCGCGTCGATCAGGTCGTGCCGCGCACCTTTGTCCTTGAGGTAGACCTTGAGCCGCTCCGCGAAGAAGGAGAGGAGGTCGGCGTTGAGCAGCGATGGCACCGTGTAGGTTCCCACCAGCGCCTCAGCCGGTATCTCCTTCTCCCTGTTCTTGAGATACACGTCCGGCGTCTCGACCGACCAGACGGACACGCGATTCCACCCTGCATCGTCGCCCATGTCGGCCCAAGTCGAGCGCATCGCCTCACCGAGCGTCTCGCCGCCCTCAACTTTCGAAAACAGAAACAGGTTTCCGCGCGTCGAGACGGCCGACTTGAGTTGCTCATAGGCCGCCTCGAACGTCCGCACCAACGGCACGCGCAGATCGTTCTCGACCAGAATGCGGATCACACCGAGCGCCGCACGCCGCAACTGATACGGATCGCCCGAGCCCGTCGGCTTCTCGTCGATGGCCCAGAACCCGACGAGCGTGTCGAGCTTGTCGGCGAGCGCAACGGCAATGGCCACCGCGTCACCGTTCTCGGCCTTCGGTACGACATCCGTCGGCCCCTTCGGCTTATAGTGTAGCTCAATGGCGCGCGCGATCTCTGGCTTCGCGCCGGCCTTCTCGGCGTAGTAGCGGCCCATCAGCCCCTGCAGCTCGGGAAACTCGCCCACCATGCCGGAGACGAGATCAGCTTTCGCGATCTCGGCCGCACGCCGCGCGTCCTGCGGGTCGGCATCCACCGCGCCCGCGATCTGGAAAGCCAGCTCCTTCACGCGCTCGACGCGCGCCTTTTGCGACCCAAGCTTCTCGTGGAAGGTGATGCCCTCAAGTTCCAGCGCCATCTCGTCGAGCGGATGCTTGAGATCCTGATCCCAGAAGAATTTCGCATCCGACAGGCGCGCGCGGATCACCTTCTCGTTGCCCGCGATGATTTCGGCGCCGCCATCCGGCGCGGTCAGGTTCGAAACCAGAATGAAGCGGCTCGCGAGCGCTTTCGTGTTCGGATCGCGCAGCGAGAAACACTTCTGATGATTTCTCATCGACGTCGTGAGGCACTCGGGCGGCACGCTGAGAAAGCTTTCGTCGAAGCTCCCCATCAGCGCCACGGGCCACTCGGTGAGACCCGCATTCTCCTGAAGCAGCGCCTCGTCCGCAATGAGTTCAAGACCGGCTCCATGCGCGAGCTGCTCCGCCTGATCGCGAATCTCGTCGGCGCGTTCTTCCGCGTTGAGCATCACGGCATGACCCGCAAGCTTGTTCACGTAGTCCTCGAAATCGAGAACCTGGAACGTCTCGTTGCCGTGAAAACGATGCCCGCGCGTCGTATTGGACACGAGAAGACCCGCCGCTTCGAGCGGCACGATCATGCCATCGAGCAGACAGATAATGGACTTGAGCGGCCGCACCCACTGGAACGTGCCTGAGCCCCAGCGCATGGATTTCGGCCACGGAAACTTCGCGAGCACTTGAGCGACGACATCCGCCGTAATCGCATCGGCAGCCCGGCCCGGCCTTTCGATCCGCGCGACGTAATAGTCGCCCTTCTTCTCATCCTTGACGACCTCGGCCTCGTCGATGGAGCCGAGGCCTGCCGCCTTCAGAAATCCCTCAAGCGCTTTTTCGGGCGCACCCACGCGCGGCCCCTTCCGCTCCTCGCTGACGTCGGGGGCCTGCTGAGGCACATCCTCGATGACGAGCGCGAGACGGCGCGGCGTGGCGAACGCGTGGGCATCCCCGACAGCGAGCCCGGCCGCCTTGAGCCCCTCGGACACGAGCCGCCTGAGGTCCTCCGCGGCGCGCTGCTGCATGCGCGCAGGGATTTCCTCGGAAAAAAGCTCGAGCAGGAGTTCAGCCATAGGCGTGGGCCTTTCGAAATGGTCGTGCGTGGCAAGACATACGGGGCCAGCCCCACTCGGGCAACCGCCTCTGTGCCAACGAAAGCCGAGGGCACGCAGGAAGCGGACCCTCGGCCAGAAAACGCGATCCGATCAACCTGAACAAGCCCTTAGGGCGTCGCGGGCTGCGGCTCCGGAGCCGGCGTTGCAGGCGGCGTGGCGGGCGTCGGCGCAGGGACCGCCTCGGGCTCCGGCGCAGGATCAGGCTCCGGCACTGCCACAGGCGCCGGGGCAACGGCCGGAGCAGGCACGGGCGCGACGAGCGGCTCCGCAGCCTTCTCGGCCGGAAGATACGCGCGCGTCTCCTGGCCAACGCGCTCCATCGTGCCCTGCACGGTGAGATAGCCGAGGCCGATAGCGAAGGCGCCGATGTACATCCACAGCACCGGCTTATAACGGCCGAGCAGGATCAGGCCGATAATGAGTGCCGGAACGGCGGTTACGATCAAGCCAAGTTGAGTGTCGGTCACGAACGGCCTCCTTCAGTCTCAAGCCACGCGGCGCAGCACGCCTTGGCGAGTTCCCGCACACGGAGAATATAGCCTTGCCGCTCTGTGACCGAAATAACACCGCGTGCGTCGAGCAGATTGAAGACGTGTGAGGCTTTTATGCACTGGTCATAGGCAGGCAGCGCGAGCGTGTGTTGCCCTTCGCTCCGGCCGGCTTCGATCAGCGCCTTGCACTCTTTCTCGGCATCCCGGAAGTGCTGAAGCAGAAGCGCCGTATCGGCGTGCTCGAAGTTGAAACGCGAATACTCCCGCTCGGCCTGCAGGAAAATATCGCCATACGTCAGTTTCTTGTCGTCGTCCCGGCCGTTGAAGTTGAGGTCGAACACGCGATCCACGCCCTGAACGTACATGGCGAGGCGCTCAAGGCCATAGGTGATCTCACCGGCCACCGGATTGCAGTCGAAACCGCCAACCTGCTGGAAGTAGGTGAACTGCGTCACCTCCATGCCGTTGCACCATACCTCCCAGCCGAGACCCCACGCGCCGAGCGTCGGGCTCTCCCAGTCGTCCTCGACGAAGCGGATGTCGTTGAGCTTCGTATCGATGCCGATCGCATCCAGGCTCTTGAGATAAAGCTCCTGAATGTTCTCCGGCGACGGCTTCATGATTACCTGGAACTGGTAGTAGTGCTGCAGCCGGTTCGGGTTCTCGCCGTAGCGCCCATCCTTCGGCCGCCGCGAGGGCTGCACGTAGCAAGCGTTCCAATGCCGGGGACCCAGAGCGCGTAGCGTCGTGGCCGGATGAAACGTGCCCGCACCCACTTCCATGTCGTAGGGCTGCAGCACCACGCAGCCCTGCGCACCCCAGAACCGCTGAAGCGTGAGGATCAGATCCTGAAAGCTCTCCTTCGGCCGAAGCGGCGGGAGGCCGGAAGCGTCGAGTGATTCCGTCTGGGATTTGGACATGAGGCCGTCGCGAATAGCTGTAAGCGGCGCACTATACGCATTCGCGCCCCCCTGTCACCCAGCCCGGCCTTATGAGCCGCCTACTTGCCGCGGGGACGATAGACGCCCGACTTGGCATCGTATTCGAGTGTCCCGAGATCCTTGGGCGTCACACGACGCTCATCGCGCCGCTGCCCCTTGGCGATCGTCCGCGATACCCACTTGTAGCCGGCATAAAGACCGGCACCGATAACCACCAGAGCAATCACCTGGGGCATGGGAAGATCCTCAAAGACCGAACCGCGACCACAACGCGCGGATTTCAACAGCCGACACCAGATCGTCGGCCAAAGCAAGGCCCTGGCTGTCGCCCCCTAGCCCCAACACCGACGGCAGTTTGCGGAAACGGCCGGAGAGCCAGCTCCGCTCGACCGGCACCACGCGAAGCCGCACGTCCTCTCCGTGGACCTCCCTCATCTTCGTCCGCACGTCCGAGATACCGTCGATGAGGCCAAGCTCCAAGGCATCCGGCGCCGACCAGAACGCGCCCGAGAACAGTTCCCCGTCCGGCCCTTTCAGCCGCCCGAGCCTGCGATCCTTCACCACGCCGATGAAAACGTCGTGGACGCTCCGCTGGATGGCCATCAACCGTGCGATGTCCTGGGGGTTCTCAGGCTGGAACGGATCGAGCGCCCCCTTGTTGCCACCCGCCGTATAGACGCGCCGCGAGATACCGAGTTTCTCTATTGCACGGTCGAGCCCGAAGCTCGCCGAGATGACGCCGATGGACCCAACGATGGAGGACGCATCCGCATAGATCTCATCGCCCGCGACCGCGAGATAATAGCCACCCGACGCAGCCACATCCTCGCAAAACACATAGATCTTCTTGCCCTTCTCGTCCGCGAGCTGGCGCAGGCGGCGGAACAGAAGGCTCGATTGCACGGGGCTTCCGCCGGGAGAATTGATGACGACCGCAACCGAGGGCCCGCGCGACATGGCGAACGCCGTATCGATCGCACCGCCGAGCGACGCAATGGACAGCCCCGGCCTGAGCGGCGCCGCCATACCGATGGCGCCGGAGAACCTGAGCACGGGAACCACGACGCCGCGGTTGAACAACCCCATTCTTGCGTCCTTTCATCGGTCGTTTTTTTGGATAGACCGCGCAACCCATTTAGGACGCCGCATCGGCCTCGTTAAGTGTCCCATAAGCTACCCGAAGCGCGCGGCCAAGCCGAAGCACGGCCTGCGCACCGGGTGTGAAGGCCCCCTCCGCGTCGTGCACCGCGAAACCGGAGTCGAGCCGGAATTCGGCCCGCGATCCTTTGACCCCGCCGAGAAGAATACGATGAGCCGGCTCTCCCTCGCGTGAGAAAAGAGGCGTGGCAACAAGCCCGCCGAAGCGGCGCTTCGCAGCCTCGATCATATCAGGCAATGCAGACGCCTTGTGGACCATGAGCGCATTGCCTGCGGGTTTCGCCATCCGCGCGAGAAAGCGCCACCAATCGTCAAGCTGAGCGCCCGGCATGGCATGGGCCGCCGCCTTGAGATCGTCACGTGCCGCCGTACCCGCGCCTTCCACATGATAGGGCGGATTGGCGATCACATGATCGAAACTGCCCTCGGCAAGACCGCACCGCTCAAGCTGGGCAGCGGTGAAATTCGTCACATCCGCCTCGACAACCAAAACGCGATCCCCAAACCCATTTCGCGCGATATTCTCCTCCGCGAGCCGAACGAGCGCAGCCTCCCGCTCGACGAGCACCACGCGCGCCTCAGGACACCGCCACGCGACACAAAGTCCCGCCGTGCCGACACCGGCCCCTGCATCGAGAACACGAAATGGTGCACCTCGCCCCTCGACGGCCGCAGCCAGCATCACCGCATCGAGCCCGGCGCGATAGCCTTGGCGCGGCTGCAGAATATTAAGCCGTCCCCCCAAAAAGGCGTCGTCGGTGACAGACATACGTCAGGCCTTTTGCCGTTCCTTTTTCGGTGCACCACAGGGGAAGTGTGTCTATGGTGCGCCCGATAGCATGGGCTATTGAATTGCAGGAAACGTCTATAACAACAAGGAAGTCGCCGGTGGGAGTTGTCGTACCACTCGACGAGGCACGCACGGCGGGCGAACGGCTGGCCCCGCTCCTCGAACTCGTCAACGAGGACATGAACGCAATCAACCGGATCATCCTCGACAAGGCCGTCTCCCATGTCGATCTGATCCCCAAGTTGACGCATCACCTCGTAAACTCGGGCGGCAAGCGCCTGCGTCCTATGCTGGCTATCGCGTCCTCCAAACTCTGCGGTTACACCGGCCAGGGCCACGTCAAGACCGCCGCCGCCATCGAATTCATGCACACGGCCACGCTGCTTCACGACGACGTCGTGGACGAAAGCAACACCCGCCGCGGCCATAAGACGGCACGCCTCATCTGGGGCAACCAGGCCACTGTGCTCGTCGGCGATTTCCTCCTCGGCCAAGCGTTCCGCATGTTGGTGGACGTGGGCTCGCTCTCGGTTCTTCGCATTCTCTCAAACGCTGCGGCGACCATCGCCGAAGGCGAGGTGATGCAGCTTGCGGCTGCAAAGAACACAGCGACCACCGAGGACGCCTATCTCTCGATCATCGATGCCAAGACGGCGGCCTTGTTCGCAGCAGCATCAGAAGTCGGCGCCGCACTTTCTAAGCGGCCGGCGGACGAGGAAGCGGCCCTCCGCTCCTACGGCCGCAACCTCGGCCTCGCCTTCCAACTCGTCGACGATGCGCTGGACTACGGCGGCGACAGCGCACGCCTCGGCAAATCCGTCGGCGACGACTTCCGAGAAGGCAAAATCACGCTGCCCGTCATCCTTTCGTTCCGCCGCGGCAACGACCAGGAACGCGCATTCTGGAATCGGACGATCGTCGAAGGCAAGATCGAGGACAGCGACCTGCAAGAGGCCATCCGCCTCATGAAGCGACACAACGCGATCGCCGACACGCTCGAACGCGCCCACTCTTACGGCAGCGTCGCGCACGACGCGCTCGCGATTTTCCCGGATGGCGCCGAGAAGAGCGCTCTGCGGGATGTCATTGCCTTCTGCATCTCCCGCGCGCACTGAGCCGAACCCGAGAGCGCAACGAACGAGAAGGCTCGCTCAGCCGAGCTTCGCCGCGACAGTCCACCACGCCGGATGGGTGGTGGTGAGCTTCTGGCGCGCCGCGTCGGCCGCGAACGCATTCGGAAAAATCCCGAACACCGTTGGCCCGGCACCCGACACGGCGACATGCTCGACGTCGGGAAAGCCATATAGCTCACGCAAAACCACCCCAGTCTCCGGCACGACCGCCTGAGCCGCAGGCTCAAGATGATTTCCTTGCGCCCGGGCGAAAGCAACGACCGCCTCCCGATCCGCAAAGACAGGCGGCGCGAGCGCGAAGGACGCCCCCTCGTCGAGCGGCACAGCCGACAGTGCCCGAAAAACCTGCGCCGTCTTGTCGGAGGGCACTGCGGCCATAGGATTCGCGATGACCGCATGAAGCGATGGAACGCCGCCCTCGATGTCGCAAAGGACGTGACCGGTCCCCGTCATCCAGAGCGGGCGAGCCTCGAAACAGACCGGCACGTCCGCGCCAAGCTCTTGCGCGATGCCATGCCAATCGACATCTGCTGCAGCACCGCCATTGGCGCGACGGACCACTCGGAGCAGCGCACCCGCATCCGCCGAACCACCGCCGACCCCGGCAGCAACGGGCAACAGCTTTTCGAGATGCACCGCGCCAAGCTTGAGATGCGGCGCACGCTCCTTGAGCAGCGCAAGCGCACGATCGAGAATGTTGGTGCCGACAAGCCCACTCGCAAATGGCCCGCTGAGCGTCACAGATGGCGGACGCGCCGGATCGAGCGAGAGCATATCGCCGACGTCGGCGAACACCACAAGGCTCCGAAGCTCGTGAAAACCGTCGCGCCGACGTCCAAGAATTTCGAGCGTCAGATTGATCTTGGCCGGCGCGAACTCGCAGAGCTGCCGAACGGGCACTACTCCCGTCCGGGCTTTTCGGACTTCGCAGCCTGCTTGCCCGGCCCCGCGCCCGGCACTGGCGCCGTCAACCCCGCTTCGAGTTTCTGCCGGATCTTCACGGCATCGTCAGGCTCAGGATCGAGCGTCAGCGCCTGATCCCACTGGAAACGGGCCTCGCGCTCACGACCCACACGCCACAGCGCGTCACCGAGATGATCGTTGAGGATCGGATCTTCCGGTCGGAGCTCCACGGCACGTTCGAGATAGCGCACCGCTTCCTCGAAGTTGCCCTGCTTGTAATGTGCCCAGCCCAAGCTATCCACGATGTAGCCGTCATCCGGCTTGAGCGCGACAGCCTTCTCGATGAGCTTCATGCCCTTGTCGAGGTTGCTACCCTGATCGACCCAGGAATAGCCAAGGTAGTTCAGCACAAGCGGCTGATCGGGATAAAGTTCGAGCGCCTTCTTGAGATCGACTTCGGCCTTGGGCCAGTCCTTGATGCGCTCGTAGCTCGTGCCGCGAGCATAGAAATAGACCCAATGCCGCCGCTCGGGCTTATCGACGAGAGCGAGCGCCTGGTCGTAATAGGGAATGGCTTCTTCATAGAGCTTGCGCGAGCGCAGAATATTGCCGAGCGCATCCAGGATCTCGAGCCTATCCGATACCGTGATCGGCAACTGGCCGTCCTCACCGAGTCCCGTTTCTCCGGACGCGCCACCCGCCAACATAGCCCGCAACGTCCCGGGCCCCGCGACGCCGTCGGCCTTGAGACCGGCTACCCTTTGGAAAGCCATGACCGCTTGGCGCGTACCTTCACCGTATGTCCCATCCGAGGCGCCGATATCGTATCCAAGCGCTTCGAGCGCAACCTGGAGCTTCTTGACCGGCTCGCCGCGCGCACCGCGACGCAGAACCTGCCCGGAAATCTCGGAAAGAGCCGCGATCTCTTCGCGCACCGCCAGCTGTTCCTCGGCTTTGGGCGGCTCCTCAGCTTTGGCGGGGCTATCCTCCAGCAGATTTGCGAGAATGGCGCGCGCCTCATCCACCTTTTCGAGCGAATTGAGGTTGAACGCCTTGCGGATCTCTACAGCGGTCGCGAGCGGGCTCGAATTGGGAATGCGATCGTAGACGGCAATCGCATCCGAATACTGCTTGTTCGCTTCGTACGCACTCGCGAGCGCGGCGAGCGCAAACTGATGCTCCGGCTCGATAAAGAGCGCCATCTGCATGTAGATGATGCCGATGCCTGTCGCGCCTTCGCCGATCAACGCTTCGCCGAGACCGTAGAATACCTCCGCCAATCCTTCGGACGGCGTCTTGACGATGGGATCGATCGTCCGGCCAGCTTCGAGCGAAGCCTTGAGGCTGCGCAGCAGCGGATGCCCGTCCCCCTGGCCGCGCTCGATGTGCGCATTGACGACGACGAGCGCACGGCGGCGGTCCCCGGTTCGCGCAAGATGGCGCGCATAAGCGATGGAGGTCCTGAGCGTACGCGTATCCTGCGCGTATACGCGGTCGTAAGCCGTGCGCGCGTCAGTGCGCCGTCCGGAAAGATCGGCGATCATCGCGCGGTGCGTGCGCAGGAAGAACTGCGCCCACTCGGCCTGCTTCGGCAGATCGAGGCGGGAAAGGGCTTCGGTCGTATCGCCTTTGGCGAGCGCAACCCACGCCAGCGCCATCGCGCTGGTCAGCTCACCGATCGGGCCTGAGCCCGCGGCCTTGAAATGGGTCTCCGCCTTTTTCCACGCACCGTCGTTGAACGCTTTAAGCGCCAGCGCCAGTTGGCCGAGGCGATGATTGTCCTGGATCGCGACAAGTTGTTCGGCAAGTTCGACCGCGCGCACCCAATCGCCACGCCCGGCCTCGATCTGGAACGCCTGTTCCAGCAGCACCGCGTTCTTGGGATCGTGCACAAGTGCCGTGCGGTAGAAATCCGCCGCCTCGCGCGTGTCGAACTGGGATCTGGCAAACCGACCGGCCAAATAGCTGCCGACCAGAGAATTCGAAGAGAGCAGCGGAACTGTACCCTCGACCGCTTCGGCTCGGGACGGCCCCGCAGAGGCCAGAAGCCCGAGGGTCAGGAGAGGAACGAGGACGGTCAACCGGCCACGGCAATCTCTCATTCTTTGATCCTTTTCGGGGAGGTCAGCACGGCTTCTGATGAGAGAGTAGCAAACCTGACGGCCGCTTGGCGACTCCGCTTGAGCGAAGATCCGAAGCTATTTTTCACACACCCTGAGCCGCCAGCCGCGCCATTGAACCCCTACATCTCGGCGTAATTCGGCCCTCCACCACCTTCAGGGGTTACCCAGGTGATATTTTGGGCCGGATCCTTGATATCGCAAGTCTTACAGTGCACGCAGTTCTGAGCATTGATCTGGAACCGCGCTTCCCCTGCATCGTTACGCACGATCTCATAAACGCCTGCCGGGCAATAACGTTGCGCGGGCTCCGCATACTTCGGGAGGTTGACCTCCACGGGGATAGAAGGATCGGCAAGCTTGAGGTGGACGGGCTGGTCCTCCTCGTGGTCCGTGGCCGAAAACGAAACGTTGGTCAATTTATCGAAGGTGAGCACACCGTCCGGCTTCGGATAGGCAATCGGCTTCGAATTGCTGGCACGCGCCAGGGTCTCGTGGTCCGCCTTACCGTGGCGTAGGGTGCCGAGCGGCGACCAGCCGAACAGCAACGTCCGGATCCACATCTCGATTCCGCCGATAGCGACGCCCGCATACGTGCCGAAGCGCGACCACAGCGGCTTCACGTTGCGCACGCGCTTGAGGTCGCGCGCGATATCGCCACCCAGCACAGCGATCTCATATTCATCGAGCGTATCGTAGGCCCGCTCTTCGCCCAGCGCCGCGAACACGGCATCCGCTGCGTGGATACCGGAGAGAATAGCGTTATGGCTGCCCTTGATTCGGGGCACGTTCATGAACCCGGCCGAACAGCCCAGAATGGCGCCACCCGGGAATGTCAGCTTGGGAATGGATTGCCAGCCGCCTTCCGTGAGCGCACGCGCACCGTATGCGATGCGCCGCCCGCCTTTGAACACGTCGCGGATCGCGGGGTGTGTCTTGAAGCGCTGGAACTCGTCATAAGGCGAGAGATAAGGGTTCTTGTAGTTCAGATGGATGACGAACCCGACGGAAACGAGGTTGTTACCGTAGTGATAGAGGAATGAGCCGCCGCCCGTCTTGCTATCGAGTGGCCAGCCGAACGTGTGCTGCACAAGGCCGGGCTTGTGCTGCTCCGGCGCGACCTCCCAAAGCTCTTTGAGGCCGATGCCATATTTCTGCGGCTCGCGGCCCTTGGCGAGATCGAACGCCTTGATCAGCGTCTTGGTCAGCGATCCCCGCGCACCCTCTGCAAATAGCGTATACTTGCCGCGAAGCTCCATCCCGCGTGTGAAGCTGTCTTTCGGCTCGCCGTCGCGCCCAACGCCCATATCGCCCGTCGCGACGCCGACGACCGCACCGTTCTCGTCGTAGAGCACTTCCGCCGCGGCGAATCCGGGATAGACCTCGACCCCAAGCTCTGCCGCCTGCTCTCCGAGCCAGCGCACCAGCGAGCCGAGACTGCCCACATAGTTCCCATGATTGTTCATGAGCGGCGGCATCAGGAAATTCGGAAGCGTGATGTCGCCCGCCGGGCCGAGCACCAGAAACTTGTCCTGTTTGACTTCCGTCGTAAGCGGGGCCCCCCGCTCCCGCCAGTCGGGGATAAGGCGGTTAAGACCAATCGGGTCGATCACGGCACCGGAAAAAATGTGTGCGCCAACCTCGCTGCCCTTTTCGAGCACAACCACGGAGACGTCGCGTTCCGCTTCCGCCGCGAGCTGTTTGATGCGTATCGCCGCTGCGAGGCCCGCAGGCCCTGCACCGACGATCACAACATCGAACTCCATGGCCTCCCGCTCCGGGAGGTCAGCTTGATCCCGCGCCATGTCTGCTGGTCCTGCTTCCGCCACTGCCTTATTCACGATTTGGTCCCAATTGACGGGGGCGTCAAGCATTGAGAGCAATCCGTCGCGACCGCACGGCGTGGATGCATTCGCACATTCCGGGCGTTAGAATGCGCGCCATGCGACCCGACGCCGACAACCGTGCGCTTCTCACGCTGCTCGCCTGGTACCAGGAGATGGGCGTCGATGCGGCCGTGTCGGATGCCGCAGTGAACTGGCTGGACCGCGGCGATGTTCCGCCGGGACAGGGTTTTCGCCTCTCCGCCGACGGAGCGGTTCGGGAAATCGACCCAAGCCTCACGCCAACGCTGCCCCGCGCACCCACCGGCACGCTCGCGCCTACGCCACGCCAGACCCGCACGGCGCCGCCTCGGGACAGCATAGGCGCCCTCCCCGCACGCGCGCCGTCTACACCGACCGCTCGCCCTTTCGCTGGCGCACCTGCGGAAGCGGCGGAGCGCGCCGCCCGGCAAGCGGCAAGGGAGGCTGCCGATCTCGACGCGCTCGAAGCCACCCTGCGCCAGTTCGATGGCTGCGGCCTCAAGGCAACGGCCAAGAACCTCTGCTTCTATCGCGGCGCCAAGCAATCTCGCCTCATGATCATTGGCGAAGCCCCAGGCCGCGACGAGGATCTGGCAGGCCTGCCCTTCGTGGGCCGCGCAGGCCAGTTGCTCGACAAGATGCTGGCCGCGATTTCGCTCAAGGAAGCCGACGTTCACATCACAAACGTCGTCTATTGGCGTCCGCCCGGCAACCGCACACCAACCCCGCAGGAGAGCGAGGTCTGCCGCCCGTTCCTCGAACGGCAGATGGAACTCGTCGCGCCCGACGTCGTCCTGCTGCTCGGCGGAGCAGCCGCGAAGCAAGTGCTGGGCGTAACCGACGGCATCATGCGGCTCCGCGGTCGCTGGCGCGAGATCGAGAACGGTGCGCGCGCTATCCCCACGATGGCGACGCTTCACCCGGCCTATCTTCTGCGCACACCGGCCGCGAAGCGCCAGGCTTGGCGCGATCTCCAAGCCGTTCGCGCAGCGCTGGACGGGCGCAAACCGAAATCCTGATCGTGTGAAAAAGCCTGGTGGCTCACGACGCCCCACGCTCGGCAATTGTCTCCCCGACCCGATCCTGCGAGCTGCCGAAAACAGCAGCAATCGCCTTGACGGGCACCCCGGCAAGATAAAGCCCGAGACAGGCCTGAGCGCGGGCAGTGCGCGTCAGCGTGCGATCCCGGCGATAGCGCTCACCGTCCATAACAGCGCGCGCGTTGAGCACCGCGAGACGGCGCCGCCCGAGACGGCGCGCGAGATCGACATCCTCAAGCAGCGGCAACGCACCGAACCCGCCGACCTCGTCGTAAAGCGTGCGCGGAAGCAGCAGACCCTGGTCGCCATAAGGAAGCTTGAGCAGCCCCATGCGGAACGCTGCCATCCGCTCCGCCAGCCGCGCGCCGAACCCTTCGTCGTCGAGCACGAACCGAAACGTGGCGGCCGCGGCCTTGCGCCGCCCGCTCCCGACCCGCTCGATATGCTGGGCGGCATCCCTTTCCCAGCCGGCATCGAGATAGGTGCCGGAATTGAGGAACAGGAGCCAAGGGAAACGGGCTCTTTCGGCCCCAGCCCTGAGCTGTGCGCCGCGCCCCGAGGGAGCTTTGACGATCTCTGCACCTGCCCCGTCCGCGATGTCGAACGTGCGATCCGTCGAGCCGCCATCGGCAACGATGACCTCGCACACCAGACCTTCGACCGCCGCCGGCACCAGCGACGTCATCGTCTCGGCCAGGCTGTGTTGAGCGTTCAAGGTGGGAATGACGACTGAGATCATGGGAACTTGTCTTGCACCATCAAAGGGTCTGCAACAAGCTTTTGCGGCATCGGAGCAGAGGCGACAACACCCGGCCCAAAATTTTTGTTCTTTATCTGTTCTCGTCGCCCGGCTATTCTCCTGCTATGACCTCTAGCGGCCAAAACCCTCGACCGAAACCAAACCCGCTCGCAAGATCCGAAGCGACAACGGGCGGCTTCATCGATGGCGATCGCCGTCGGGGCAGGGGCGCGCAGTCGAACCACACGGGGCGCTTCGAAAGCGAACGGCGCATCGCTTTCGACGACGGCTGGGAAAGCCTGGGCGAGCTGGAAGCGCTCCGGACCGAAATTTACGAGGAACCGGCCCGCTCCATCATTACGCGCAACAAGAGCCCGGACATCTCCTTCGATCAGTCGATCAATCCCTATCGCGGCTGCGAGCACGGCTGCATCTATTGCTATGCGCGCCCAACCCACTGCTACCTTGGCCATTCGGCCGGCCTCGACTTCGAAACCAAGCTCTACGCCAAGACCAACGCCGCCGAGCTTTTGGAACAAGAGCTCGCGCGCAAAAGCTATAAGCCCGCCGTCATCGCGCTCGGCACCAACACCGATCCCTATCAGCCGATCGAGCGCGAGCGGCGCATCACACGCTCAATTCTTGAAGTCTTGGAGCGCACCGGCCACCCTGTAGGCATCGTCACAAAGTCCGCGCTCGTCGTCCGCGACGTCGACATCCTGTCGCGAATGGCCGCGCGCGGCCTCGCCAAGGTTGCCCTATCTGTCACCACGCTGGACCGTCATATCGCACGCGCAATGGAGCCGCGCGCCACGACGCCTGCTAAGCGCCTCGAAGCCGTGCACACCCTGAGCGAAGCCGGCGTGCCGGTCTCCGTCATGGTGGCGCCCATCGTGCCGGGATTCACCGACAGCGAAATAGAACGCATTCTGGAGGCGGCCCGCAAAGCCGGCGCCACAGAAGCCGGCTACGTACTTTTGCGCCTGCCTCTCGAACTCAAGGACGTGTTTCGCGAGTGGCTTCAGGAGGCGTTTCCCGACCGCGCCAATCGCGTCATCAATCTTCTGCGGTCGATGCACGGCGGCGAGGACTACACGCCTGAGTTCGGGCGCCGCCAGAAAGGCAGCGGACCTTACGCCGAGCAGATCGCACTCCGCTTCCGCTTGGCGCTGAAACGGCTCGATATGAACACCCGCCGCCAATCGCTTCGCGCAGACCTCTTCAAGCCCCCTGTCGCGAAAGGAGGCCAGATGAACCTGTTGTAGATCGGCCCGATCCCGCAACAGCCTGTCCACAAGCCGCTTTGACACGAAGGCCGGGAGCCGCGACGCTTCGACCATGAGAGTGGCCGATTCGCGAATCGTACCGACCTTCGAACTGGAAGCCGCCGAGCTGGCGCTTGCGGATGGTTTCATCGTGGGCGTGGACGAAGCAGGCCGCGGCCCGTGGGCAGGGCCAGTCGTCGCGGCTGCCGTGGTGCTCGATCCGAATCGCATTCCCCAAGGCATCGACGATTCGAAGGCCCTCGACGCCGACGACCGCGAACGCCTTTATGACCGCATCGGCGAAACCGCACTCGCCATCGGAGTCGGCATCGGAGACGTCGGCCGCATCGACCGCGACAATATCCTTGCCGCCACCATGTGGGCGATGCAGACCGCGGTGGGAGAACTCTCCTGCCGCCCGCGGCTCGCACTCGTCGACGGAAACCGCGCGCCCCGCTTGTCCTGCCAGACGCGCACCATCGTCAAAGGCGACGCCAAGTGCCTCTCGATCGCGGCCGCATCCATCGTCGCCAAGGTGACCCGCGACCGGATCATGATCGCACTCGCGCGCGAGCTGCCGGGATACGGCTTCGAGCGCCACAAAGGCTACGGCACGCCCGAGCACCGCGCCGCTCTCGTCCGGCTCGGCCTCACGCCCGAGCACCGACGCTCGTTCCGCCCGGTCCAGCTAGCACTGAGCTTGGCTGAAGCCGCCGCCGCACCCTGAACTAAAATCTTCGAACGGAAAATTTCGTCTCTAGCCCGGTTCGGAAACCCGTTCGGCAATCCGCGCGCCACGCATCCCGACCAAATGCCTCAACACAAGAAACTTTTCCGGTCTGTCGCATAAAAGCGCCGTGCATCTTCGCGCTGGCGACGCGCACCCCGCACCATCCTCACGTCGCATTTGCCCCATCTTTGAGCACCCGCGACCGGGACGACGCATGGACATGGCTCTTTCCTTGCCCGATAAATTGGATGAGCGCCGTTTCCGAATACGGCCTTGCCCTCCCGCGGACCGCTTGAGATCGTCGCCTCACGGACACCGCACCACATCGACAGAACGGGAAGCGCCCGCCCAATGCCGCATCACACGCCGCTCATCGCGACGATCGTCACAGGCTTGGCGCTGGCTTTCGTTTTCGGCGCTTTGGCCAACCGGCTCCGCATCTCGCCGTTGGTTGGATACCTCATCGCAGGCATCGCCATCGGCCCGTTCACGCCGGGTTTCGTCGCCGATCAGGATCTCGCCAACGAGCTTGCTGAAATTGGCGTGATCCTGCTGATGTTCGGCGTCGGCCTTCACTTCTCGATGCGCGAACTCTGGGCCGTGCGCAACATCGCGATCCCCGGCGCCATCGTTCAGATCGCCGTCGCGACGCTGCTGGGCGCGGCGCTCGCCCACGTGCTCGGATGGTCCGCAGGCGGCGGACTGGTGTTCGGCCTCGCTCTTTCCGTCGCAAGTACCGTCGTGCTCTTGCGCGCGTTGCAGGAGAGACGCCTGATCACGACCGAACGCGGCCAGATCGCGGTCGGCTGGCTGATCGTCGAGGATCTCGTCATGGTCCTCACGCTTGTGCTTCTCCCGGCGATCGCCCCCTTGCTCGGGGGGCACGCCGAGAACGCCGCGCCCGGCCGTCTCGTCGTCGATGTCAACCAGCTCATGACGACCGTGGCCATCACCATCGGCAAGGTCGCACTCTTCGTCGCAGTCATGATGATCGTCGGACGCCGTGTGATCCCCTGGGTGCTCCACTACACAGCACATACCGGCTCACGTGAGTTGTTTCGCCTCGCCGTGCTTTCGATCGCGCTTGGCGTCGCCTTCATTGCTGCCAACCTGTTCGGCGTCTCGTTCGCGCTCGGCGCATTCTTCGCTGGGCTCATCCTGAGCGAATCTCAGCTCTCCCAGCAGGCAGCCAACGAAAGCCTGCCATTACGCGATGCCTTCGCGGTGCTGTTCTTCGTGTCGGTCGGCATGCTGTTCGACCCCAAGATTCTCGTCGATCAGCCCATGGCAGTTGCCGCAACCGTGCTCATCATCGTGATCGGAAAGTCGCTCGCCGCGCTCGCCATCGTGCGCGCCTTCGGCCACCCGATGAGCACCGCGCTCACCATTTCCGCAAGCCTCGCGCAGATCGGCGAGTTCTCCTTCATCCTGGCGGCTCTCGGCATGAGCGTCGGCCTCTTGCCGGCGGAAGGACGCGACCTCATCCTCGCAGGCGCGCTGCTCTCGATCATGATCAACCCGCTGCTGTTCGCAGGCCTCGACCGCATAAAGCTGAGAAGCGAGAAAGTCGCTGAGGGCGCCAAAGCGGCCACGGAACCTGAAATTCCGATCGCCGAAGAACCTGTTCCCGTCACGACGCTTCAGGGCCACACCATCGTCATCGGTGCAGGCCGGGTCGGGAAGCGCGTCGTCGACGCCCTGGCGCCGCACCATCAGCCGCTTTACGTGATCGACGAAAGCGACGAGCAGATCAAACAGCTCAACGCCCGCGGCATCGAAGGCATTTCGGGCACGGCCACGACGCTGTTGCACGCGGCCAACCCAGCGAAGGCCGCGGCCATGCTCGTTGCCATCCCGAGCAACTTCGAATCCGGACAAATCATCGAGCAAGGCCGCGCCGCAAACCCGCATATGCCGATCATCGGCCGCGCGCAGTCGGAAGCGGAGGCGGAGTATCTGCGCAGCTATGGCGCGAACGAGGTCGTGATCACGACCGATACCCTGGCCGATGCGCTGCTCGACAGCTACCACGAGACCATTACGTCTCTCGGCACAGGCGCGTCCACGCAACAAATTACGCCGGCTGCAGAGAAATCGTCAGAGAACAACGACGAACGTCAGTCCTGATCGCCATCGGCACCCGCCGGCGCCGTGACGGGCTCCGTCGTCTCCCGTGCGGTCTCCTGCGAGACCAACCGCACGGCAACAACCGTCGCATTGTCCTGATGCGGATCCTTGAGCGCTTCAACAGCGCGGATCAGCGCGTTGGCAACCGCCGTCGCGCCATCGTCGGCATAAGCCGCCACGATCCGCTCGATCTCGGCCGCTTCGAGCGTCTGCAAACCGTCGCTCGCGAGGATGATGTAGTCGCCCGGCTCCACCTTGAGCGGGCGGCGCGAGACATCGATCAGCTCAATGTCTTCTCCCGTCACCGCTGAGCGCAACATGTGCCGGCGCGGATCGCGCCGCGCATCCGCCTCTGAAATGGCGCCCGCCGCCGCGAGCCGGTCCAACTCCGGCGCCAGCGAGTGATCCTCGTTGAGAAGCGCAATCTCACCGCGCCGGTAGAGCATCAGCGGGCTGTCGCCGACACTCACCCACTCGATGCCGTCCGCGCCGAACGTCACGCCGACGAGCGTCGAGCCCATGCCGGCCAGCATCGGATCGGCATCCACGGCGTCCGCGATGGCATGGTTCGCCGCATCCAGCGCCTCGACGAGCCGCGTCCTGTTGGAGCCCTCGTGCCCCGCGTAGGCTTTGAGAAAGGTCTCGCACGCCGTCCGGCTCGCAAGCGCACCGCCCGCGTGACCGCCCATTCCATCCGCAAGCACCGCGACGACAGAAGCCCCATTGGCGGACGGTTCTACGGAACTTTCCGTCGCGCCCGCATCGGCGCGGTTCCAGAGAAGCGCCGTGTCCTCCTGATAGCTGCGGGCCCCTTTGGTGGCGCGACTGGCGTGCTCGAAAGCTAGCATGCGTATTGGGTACTCGGCTCTGCCTCAGGTCTCACCCTGCAACGCCGACCAGTCGAAATCGGGTCCGCAGAACGGCACGAAAACAAGCTGCGTCCGGCCCATGGTGATCACGTCCATCTGCGTAAGTTCGACCGCACTCGTCGGCCGTTTCTCGTTCAACGAGACAACATTGGTCTTAGCAAGGTTGGGTACGAAAAGGAAAGAGCGCTCGGACGAATCGTAGCGGATGTAGGCCTGCTCCTCCGCCGAGATCGCATCGTCCCCGAAATCGATCGGGATACGATTGCTGTCGGCACGACCCATGGAATTATTGCCCTCAAAGATAGGGCGAAACTGCCCAATGCCGGGGCCGCCGACAACCACGAGCCAACCCACGACAGGATCTTCGTCGAACGTTCCGCGCGCGACCTGCACTTTGCCGCGCACGAGCGCGGTGCGCGATCCACCGTCGTCTTTCTTCGCGCCACTGGCCCGCACCACCCGCGTGGTGGGCGGCGAATCCGAATCCTGCGCTGCGGTGGTCGCGGTGCGGGGAGTGCGCGCTTCGCGGGCCGCTTCGGCTGCACTCGGGCTCCCAGCGTCGGAACGGTGCACGATGCGCGTGGCTTCGTCCAAAGGCACGATGGCGCCGCCCTGCGACGCGGCCGCCTCACGCTCCCGAGCTTCTGCTTCGAGCCGCCCCGTGTCTTCACGACTGGCCGCCACGAGAGCATCCTTCAGCGATCCAAGAAACCGGCCCGACTTCTGTCCGTCCGCGCTCGCCGCCATGCGTCGTCCTCCTCTTCCTGTTATCCCGATCCGACCGAAACGCGCGAGAGGCGGCGCACGGACGAGCGGGTATGTGACATCCGGCATGTTCGCGCACGGCACTGATGTGCGCGAAACTGGCCGTTCGTTTCTCTCACACGGCAGGAGCCGTCGAAAATTTGAGCTTGGCTTTGCCGAGCTCGATCATGTCTCCGTTCGCAAGCCGCGCTTCGGCGACTGTCCGTCCGTTCACAACCACACCATTGCCATCCGCGCTCGAAAGATCGGTGATGACGAACTCGGCATCCTCCGTCCGGTGAATGGCTGCGTGATACCGATGCACTGTGGTGTGGCTGAGTTGCACATCGTTGTCGCTTTCGCGGCCAATACGAAGGATCAGCGCACGCGGAAGGCTGTAGCGAGGTTCTGCATCGGGCGCGACCTGCTCGCCGTTGAGCACTTCCACCCACGCAGCAAGCGGGCGCAAAGCAACGTGTCCCGTTCTCACAGCATCACGCCGTTCGGGCTCTTCGCGGCTGTGGCCACGTTGGATCAACTGTGTCTCCAGCTCCGCGGTGTCATCGTCTTCCGCATCGCGACGCAGAAACAGAAACCCGACGAGCGCGAGTGGCGGCGCAGCAACCAATGCCGTCAAACCGAGAACCAAAGCTGGTGCACGCGCGTAGCTCGCAGCGATCCAATCCGTCACAGCCGTCCATGCCTCGCCAAGCGAGCCAACGAGCAGCGAGCCTGCCACGAGTGGACGACCGTGCGCCGCGGACGCGAGCATCAAAGCTCCGACCGCGCACAGAACACCTGCAAATGCCAACGGTCCGCTCAGAAGCCGGCGTATCGCGCACGAAAGCGGGCGAAGCCGGTCCGGTTCCAGGGGGTACGTCTGCATGGGGCTTATGCTCAGGCTCGAATCTGTCTTAAGTCTTTGTCGCGCTCTGCGGCAGCTTCATGGCCATGAAGCGCACTATGCTGGGAATACTGCAAACTTTCGCCGGAAAGCGCACGGCGGCGCCACAATCCTGCTTCACAAGGGGCGGAGGAGGTGATTTGCACGTTTCCGTCGAAACCGAACCAACGACCGCGCAATCGCCTGGGGCGCCCCAGCTATGACGAACTGCTGATGACCAACCTGATCGCATTGAAAAGCGGTACGGAGCTTGTCGGTGATTACCGCATCGAGCGTGTGCTCGGTGCTGGGGGATTCGGAATCACGTATCTGGCGGTCGAGACGGCGCTCGATCGGCGCGTCACCATCAAAGAATACTTCCCATCGGATTTTGCAGCGCGCACCTCCACGTCGGATGCGGCGCCCCGCTCCCAGGATTGCACGAGCGACTACCGCTGGGGCCTCGACCGCTTCATCGAGGAAGCCCAGACGCTCGCCAAATTCACGCACCCCAACATCGTGCGCGTCTATCGCTACTTCCGGGCCAACAACACGGCCTACATGGTGCTGCATTTCGAAGAGGGCAAAAGCCTCAAGGCGTGGCTCAAGGACCTCGGCCGCGCCCCGCGCCAGAAAGAGCTCGACGCCATCGTCGCGCCCTTGCTCGACGCGCTGGAGCTGATCCACGCGCAGGACTTCCTGCATCGCGACATCGCCCCCGACAACATCATCATCAGGAAGGACGGCACGCCCGTTCTGATCGACTTCGGCTCGGCACGCGGCGAGATCCTCGCACATTCGAAGACGGTCTCCGCGCTCGTGAAGCCCGGATACTCGCCCTACGAGCAATACGCCGAGACGAGCCGCCAGCAGGGCCCATGGACGGATATCTACGCCCTCGGCGCAACGCTCTATCACGCCATCACCGGCAAGCGCCCGGCGGATAGTCCCTCGCGCATGGTGAAGGACGAGCTGATCCCGGCACGCGAAGCCGCGCTCTCCGCGTATCGGGCAGGCTTCCTCAAGGCCATCGATCATTCCCTCGCCCTGCAGACCGAATCGAGGCCGAAATCGATTGCCGCCTGGCGCGGCGCACTGCTCGCACCCGATCCGGAAAAGCCGGGTTGGTTTTCAAAGGCACCGCCCGCGGGCGAAAAACCCAAGCCGGCGAAGGCCCCTATCGTCAAGAAACCGCAACTCGCAACCGCACCTCCGCCGCCCGACGCACCCGGGCCGAAGGGCGGAATGCTCGATTTCCTGGAAGGTCTGCGGCAGAAGCCGGCAGCAGCGGACGCAAAGGCGGCCGCCAAACAGAAGGCCGCGCCAAAGCCCAAGCCCGCACCGAAGCGCGCGGCTTCGCCAGCCCCCGGCGGAACGGAAAAACTCGCGCCGGCATCCGAAGCTATTCGGCTGCCGAAGATCCTGCGCAAGACGAAGAAAGATCCGGTGGGCACCGCCATCGTGGTGAAGGAGCCGCCCAGCAAAGCGGACGACAAGGAGAAGCTCAAAGCCGCCGCTCGTCCCCGCAAGATCCGCAGCGGTAACGGCATCCGCTGGAGGCCCGTCCTGTTCAAGTTGCTCGTCGGCGTTGGCGTCGCGAGCGGCGCGGTGGCGATGCAGGACCGTATGCCTCGCCTGGAAAGCCACGGCACGGGCGAGGTCTCGTCCGGCATTCAGACGGCATCTCTCCGCGAAGAAGCACCCGACGCTCCCGTCATCCGTCCTGTGACCGAAATGACAGGGCACGTCGGCGCCGTGACGAACGTTGCGTTCTCCGCCGACGGAGCCGCCATCGCGACTGTCGGCGCCGATCAGCGCCTGAAGATCTGGAACACATCGACAGGCCGTCTCGCACTCACCATCGAGCTCGATCACGGCCCCGCCACCGCACTCGCGCTTCACGGCACCCAGGCCCTCACCGGCCACCCCGGCGGCGAGATCGTGCTGTGGGACTGGCAGCGCGCCGAGCGCATCGCCACCTTCAAGCGCAACGAGGCCGAGATCTGGTCGCTCACGTTCACGGGCCGCGCCGACCGCTTCGCGGCCGCGAGCCACGACTGGAAAGTCTCGCTTTGGGATACGGCAACGCCCGCCGGCCCTGTCCAGGTTCTCGACGCGCACGACAGCTCCGCCCAGGCCTTGGCCTACGTGTCAACGCCACGCGGACGTCGCCTCGCATCTGGCGGCGCAGACAAGTCGGTGAAGCTCTGGAACCTCGAAACCCTCGACCCCATCCGGACCTATCGCGGCCACGGAGATTTCATCACCGCGCTTGCCTTCACGGCCGACGGTCAATCCCTCGCCTCGGCCGGGCTGGACGGCAACATTCGCGTATGGTCCACCAACCAGAGCCGCACACAGCGCCGCCTGCAAGGACATCGAGGTCGCGTGGGCAGCTTGTCGTTCTCCCCAGACGGAGCGAATCTCGCCTCGGCAGGCGCGGATGGCCAGCTGCGCATTTGGGACGTGCGGCGCGGGCGCACCTTGCGCACCATAACCGGCCACATGGGCGCCGTTCACGCCGTGAGCTTCTCCCCGGACGGCACGCATATCGTCTCCGCTGGCGAGGACGGCATTGTGCGCCTGTGGGCCAACCCCGCAATCCGCCCAGCAACAAACTAAAGAAACGCGACGACCAAAAAAACGCACGGCGCTTGGAGCGGCCGTGCGTTTTTTTTCGTTTAGCGATGCAGAGGCTCTTAGAGGCGCGCGCGGGCTTCGAAGTCGCGGATATGGCCGTCGAGATCCACATAAGCCGGGCACGCCACGCCGCAACGCGACGCAATCTCGGAAAGCTCGCCTCGTGCTCTATCCACTTCCCCCTGCGCAAGGAAGGCTTCGCCCAGATAGGCACGCGCCACCGCATAATCCGGATTGCGTGCGAGCGCCGCACGGTAGAGCGGCATGGCCTCATCCACGCGGCCGAGCTTGCGCGTCGCGAAGCCTATGTAGGTGAGCACCCGCTCGTCCTTCTCGCGTGCAAGCGTGAGATAGCCAAGCGCCTCTTCGTAGCGGCCGTTCTTGGCAAGCCAGTACCCGGCATAGAAGAGTTCCGCATCCGCCATCGCGAGCGCGGGCTGGCCGACGCAAGCGGTCCATGCGGCGGTGCCCTTGGCGAAGCCGTCGCACTGAGCGCTGAGCGGTCCCGTATCCTTGGCAAACGCCGGAGTAGCGACCGCCGCGGCAAGGCATGCGCTCAAAATGATCCGCGCCGTTCCGAACCGGCCTGCCACGCTCCGATATGCCGTCATTGAAAAATCCCCTTCCGAAGAACGAGCCCTCGTCCTCCGCCTGCTGTTGGTCTCTGACCGTGTTCTAGCCCCCGTCCAGGCTGAAGTCCATGCCGCGCGTGCACCAGAATTCCACGCGTTTCCTTATGCTCGGCCAAAGCCCTGCCATCATTGCAGCACAAGGCTCCGGGCGGGAGCGCGTGCCCGCGTGCCGCTTCGACGCAGCTCCCCCATTCAATGACCGAAGACGACAAAGATTGCACCGCGGGGAAGAACATTGCTCTGGTGGAGAAAACGTAGCGAAGGCTTCGAGTGGCGCGATTACGTGCGCACCACGATCCTGGTGCGGCGCGAGGAACGCCGCCAGCGCATCAAGGACGTTCAAGGCGCAGCAAAAGCCCATGTGAAGGAAGCGGGCCGCCGCGGAGTGGACGCCGCCGTCGCGGGCGGCCGCGCCGCCGCCACCGGCTCGTGGTGGTCTCTCAAGGCGGTCGGTGCCGGCCTCCGAAGCGGCGCGATCTGGACCGGCCACGCACTCCGACAGGCCGCGTTCATCACGGCTGGTGCCGTCGCAAAAGGAGCTATAGCGCTTCTCACGGGAATCGCGGCGGCAGGCACGTGGCTAGGATCTTTGCTGCGCGGCGTGAGCACACCACTGGCCTCGGCGCTAGAACCCATTCTCTCCGTCGTCCGCGGGCCACGCACCCATCTCGTCCTGACCGCGGTGGCCATTCTCGCCGCGCTCGGCGCAGCATACAGATCCTGGGCATTCGGCTTCGACGGAGACGCAAAGGTCGCAGCTTTCGTCGCCGTCATCGTCGGTCTCCTCGTCGTGCTGGCCACCCTCACCGATCCCGACCGGCGCTGGCATCCGCGTGAAGACGGTCTCATCGACCGGATGCGCGGCTACCAGATCAATCTCCCTGGCGACCGCCACGTGCCCGTCGGCACCGCTGTTATCGCGCTGCTCACACTGATCGGGGTGTCCGCGGCCGGTTTTGCAGCCATCGGTCAGTTCGGAGGAAGCAGCGACACCGGCACCCGTATTGCAGCGGCAGCACCTTCCGCCCCTGCGAAGAAGCCCGCCGCAGCCGCCAAGACGAAAAGTGCGCCATCGAATGTCGACGATCCCGCAACACTGACAAGTCGCCGAGCCCAGGCCCTCACAGGCGACACGCTCAAGATCGGCAGCACACTCGTCGTGCTCGACGGAATCGAAGCGCCCGAGGCTGCCCAATTCTGTGACCGCGCAAGTGGCCGTTGGCGCTGCGGCCGGGCTGCACGCGACGCCCTTGCCCGCATGATCCGCGGGCGTTCCGTGTCCTGCGAAATCACCGGAGAGCTTGAAGGCGGAATAAAAAGCGGCGCGTGCGCAACCGGCGACACAGACCTCGCCGAAAAACTTGTCGAAAACGGTATGGTTTTCGCGTCCAGCAGCTTTTTCCTGAACAGCTACGCACGCCTCGAAAGAAATGCGCAGTCAGAAAAGAAAGGCCTTTGGGCGGGTGAGCCGGAACGTCCGCAGGAATGGCGCGAGAAGCGTTGGGCCGAGGCGAAAGAAAAGGCACCAGACGGTTGCCCGATCAAAGGCCGCATCCGCTCGGGCGCACGCACATACGTCCTGCCGTGGTCGGCCTCCTACGACGGCGTACGGCTCAGCAGGGCGCGAGGAGAACGTTGGTTCTGTAGCGAAAGCGAAGCCCAGGCGGCGGGCTGGCGCCGCGCGTCGCCATCCTGATCGAGATCAGCAAACGCAACTTCGACTAAAGTAGGCTTTAAAAATGAGAAGCCCGCGACCGGGGGGGCAGGTCGCGGGCTGAAGAACTGTGACGCCCCTAGGGGGGATAGGTGGGACGGCGCCACGTTCGCAATTCCCATATCACCCCAAAAACGGGCTTTTTGCAAGAGATAGCACAAACGAATTGCGAGGCTTGCTTAATATTTCAAGTTACAAATACAAAGAACTGTAGGAGAGAATAAAAATAACCTTTTATTAAGTATGGGATTTTTTATGCGCGGTTACCGCCGCCCAACGGTCAAAATTTTACCCGGGTTGAGCAGGTCGTGAGGATCGAGCGCAGCCTTAATCGCCCTCATCGCAGCCACCGCCGTCTCCCCCAGTTCCTGGACGAGATACCCCGCCTTCCCTTGGCCGATGCCATGCTCTCCCGTACACGTCCCACCGAGCACGAGCGCACGTCGAACAAGCCGGTCGAGAAACGCGCGCACGGCCGCCACCTCGTTTTCGGCCGCGGCGTCGAAAACCGGAATGACATGAAAGTTGCCGTCACCCACATGCCCGACGATCGGCGCAGTTAAGCGTGATGCTTCGATGTCGTGCACCGTTTCTGTCACGCATTGAGCAAGCGCCGAGAGCGGCACCGCCACATCGCTGACCACTGTCGTTTTTCCCGGCCAGGTCGTGCCGACCGCCGGATAAGCGTCGTGGCGAGCCTGCCAAAGCTGGCGCTTGGCATGCGTCTCCTCCGCCCAATCGAAACTGAGCGCTCCGTTTCCGAGCGCGATCTCCTGAAACGCCGCGAGCGTCTCCTCAGTCGAGGCGGTACTGCCCGCAATCTCGACAAACAGATGCGGCGCCTCCGGAAGCCCAAGCTTCGCGTGCGCATTGACCGCGCGGATCATCACGGGGTCCAGAAGCTCGATGCGCTGCAGCGCGAGCCCACTGGCGCCGGCTTCGATCGCAGCCTCGCACGCGCCAGCGATGGACGAGAACGGCGCGGCCGTCGCAATCACACGCGCCGGAAGGGCATGAAGCCTGAGCGTCAATTCGGTGATGATCCCAAGCGTCCCCTCCGATCCGATCATCAGCCGCGTGAGGTCAAATCCTGCCGCCGATTTGCGCGCCCGCCCTCCGGTCGTCATCACGGAACCGTCGGCCATCACCGCTTTGAGTGAGATCACGTTGTCGCGCATCGAACCATAGCGCACAGTCGTCGTGCCCGAAGCACGCGTCGCAGCCATACCGCCGAGGGTGGCATCCGCAGCCCCAGGGTCCACCGGAAAGAACAAGCCGGTATCGCGCAGGTGAGCGTTCAGCATCGCACGCGTCACACCGGCTTCGACCGTGCAATCGAGATCCGCCGGCGAAACCGACACGATGCGCGCCATGCGGGAGAGATCCACCGAAATGCCACCGAACGGCGCGTTCACATGGCCTTCAAGCGAAGTGCCGGCCCCGAACGGAATGAGCGGCACGCCATGGCGGCCCGCAACGGCGACGATGGCGGCCACTTCATCGGTCGTCTCGGGCCACACCACGGCATCTGGCGGCTCTGGAGGTATCCAAGTCAGCGTATGCGCGTGCTGGCTGCGCACGGCCTCACCGACGGCAACCCGTTCCCCGAACAGCCCGTCAAGCTCACGGAGCGCTGCCGCGACGGCCGCATGCTGGCGCATTTAAGAAACCTCCCTTTCAACACCCGTGCCGCCCGCCTTTTGAAGAGGCGTCACAATCGGGCTGACGGGCAACGATGCTCGGCAGTATCATCGGGTGGAAACCGCCGACAAGCCAGGGAAGCCCAAAACGTGATAACCACCGCTCCCTGCCGAAGCGCCACCACCGCGCTGGCCCTCGCGCTTGGTCTTGCGCTCACCGCCGCTGCCGTCGCACCCGTTGCGGCTCAGGAGTTGGAACTGATCGGATCCGCCCGGACAACGCATCAGACCGCCAGCCTCACGTTTCGGCCCGCGCCAAGCCAAGCGCGCGTTTCGGAAATCCGCATTCGTTCGGGTAGCCTGGCGCTCCACCTCGAAGCCGTGGAAATCGTATTCGTAGACGGCAGCCTTCAGCGCGCCATCGTTCAGGAGAGCCTGGGCGCCGGTCACCAGAGCCGAGCGATTCGGATCGACGGCCACCAACCCGTCCGAGAAATCCTCGTCACAAAGCGCCCTGGCATGAGACCCGGGGAAACCGTGATCCAAATTCTCGGCCGGGTGACACAAAATCGCTAGCCGCCCCTGGTGTGGGAAATCGTGCGAGACTCGCGTAATCGAAAGTCGAAAACTCGACACTTGCCGAAACATCGCCCGGAAACACACGAGAGATCCAAAGCTCCGATGGCCATCCGCCAGCTCAGCCCCGAAACGATCAACCGCATCGCCGCCGGCGAAGTGGTCGAACGCCCGGCGAGTGTTGTGAAGGAACTGGTCGAGAACGCGCTCGATGCAGGTGCGCGCGAGATCGAGGTCGTCACTGCAGCTGGCGGCCTTTCGCTGATCCGCGTCACCGACGACGGCATCGGCATGGACGCGGCAGACCTCAACCTCGCCGTCGAACGCCATGCCACATCGAAGCTCGCGAGCGACGATTTGCTGGCCATCGATACCCTTGGCTTCCGCGGCGAAGCGCTCCCATCCATCGGCTCGGTTGCTTGCCTCGCCATCACCTCGCGGCCCCACGGCGCACGCGATGCGCTGGAAATCACCGTCGACCGCGGCGCCAAGCACGCCTTGAAGCCAGCGGCGCTCAATCCGGGCACACGCATCGAGGTGCGCGATCTTTTCTCTGCCACGCCCGCACGCCTAAAATTCCTCAAATCCGAACGCGCCGAAAACCTCGCCGTGTCCGAAGCCGTCAAGCGCCTCGCCATGGCGCACCCCCACGTCGGGTTTTCGTTGACAACGGGAGAGCGCACGAGCCTCAGCCTACCAGCGTGCGAGCCGAACGCCGACGGTCTCTTGAAACGCCTCGGCCGCATTATGGGCGCGCCGTTCATGGCAGACGCCGTCGCCGTCAGAGGTGAGCGCGATGGTATCCGGGTCCACGGCTTTGCAGGACTACCGACATTGCATCGCCCGGACGCCGCGCAGCAGTTCCTGTTCGTCAACGGCCGGCCCGTGCGCGACAAGCTCGTGACGGGCGCCGTGCGTGCAGCCTACGGCGATCTCGTGCCCAGAGGCCGCCACCCGTTGCTTGCACTTTTCGTGACGCTTCCGCCGTCCGAGGTGGACGTGAACGTGCATCCGGCAAAAACCGAAGTGCGCTTCCGCGATGGCGGCGCCGTACGCGGTCTTCTGATCGGCGCGTTGCGCCATGCGCTTGAAACGGCCGGCTTCCGCGCGAGCGCCCAGGGCGGCGCGAGAACCCTCGAAACCCTCGCGCGCACGGGAATGTCTACGCCGCAAGCGTATCCGGATCGAAACATCGCTTACGCCCCACGCCCCCTCGACGGCTTCGCCGAGGAGCAGCAAACGGCATTCGGCGAATTTTCAGCGCCCGCGGCCGACACGAGCGTGCATGAGGAAGCGCCAGCATCCGATCATCGCGCGCGCCCGCTCGGCGCCGCCCGCGCCCAGCTTCATGAAACCTACATCGTCGCCGAGACAGAGCACTCCGTTGTGATCGTCGATCAGCACGCCGCCCACGAACGCCTCGTCTACGAGCGCCTGAAAAGCGCGCTCGAAAACGGCGGCGTCGCGCGGCAGGCCCTTCTCATTCCAGCGGTGGTAGAGGTAGGCGACGACGAAGCAGCCGCCCTCGGAGAGAAAACCGAAGAACTCACCGAGCTCGGTCTGGTGCTGGAACGCTTCGGCACGGGCGCCATCGCCGTACGAGAGGTACCCGCCCTCCTCGGCACCTCCGAGGTTGACGGGCTCGTAAAAGATCTCGCGGCCGACCTTCTGGCCGAGGGCTCGGCCGCACCGCTCCGCGAACGCCTCGAAGCGGTCGCCTCCCGCATGGCCTGCCACGGAAGCGTGCGCGCTGGCCGCCGCTTAACGGGCGCTGAGATGAACGCGCTCCTGCGCGAGATGGAAGCAACACCCTTCTCCGGCCAATGCAATCACGGCCGCCCGACCTACGTCGAGCTGAAGCGCTCCGACATCGAGCGCCTGTTCGGCCGCACGTAAGACCGTCAGAACCTATCCAAGCCGCCCAAACACCGCCTGCGTATCGCCCCAGCGCCGCCGGTCCAGTTCCGTAAAGCCATCCGGCAACAGGACTTCGGCATCGGCGCGCTCTTCGAGCATTACAATCGCACCAGGCGTAAGCCAGCCACCGTCTCTGAGAGCGACGAGCGCGGCCTCGCCGAGGCCCTTGCCATACGGCGGATCGAGAAATGCGAGCGAGAACGGCGCCATCGTGCCGACAGGCCCGAGATCCGTTGCATCGCGCCGAAAAATCCGCGTCGAGCCCGTCAGCCCGAGTGTCTCCACATTGGTGCGGATGAGCGCCCGCGCCTCCGCCGCATCCTCCACGAACAACGCATAGGCGGCCCCCCGCGATACGGCCTCAATGCCAAGCGCGCCAGTGCCCGCAAAAAGATCGATCACACGCGCACCGCCGAGTTCGAAGTCGGCGATCCCATGTTCGAGAATGTTGAAAACGGATTCGCGCACGCGGTCCGACGTCGGCCGCAAGCCCTCATGCCGAGGCGCAGCAATCGCGCGCCCACGGAATTTTCCGCCCACCACGCGCATCAGGGTTTCTCGCGCCCATCCTTGCGAAACGTGCCCTTGCGGGAGCCATCCTTTTGAAATGGGCCTTTGCGAGCACCGGCGTTGCGAGGCTTCCCTTCGCGCGGTGGCGCGCGCCGGTCGGATCGCTCCTTGTCGCCGTGTGGCTTGCGACCACGATCGTTGTCGCCACGCTCGTTTTCGGTACGCTCCTTTACGGCGCGAACTTTCTTGAAACCGGGCTTTTTAGCCTGCGCCTTCTCCTCCCGGTCGTCGAGCAGGCCGAACTGCTCCGCAATCTCCGCGCCGAGCTGATCGGCCAGCACGCGCCTCTTCACGGATTCGGCTTCCCCCGGCTTCAGATCGAGCAACTGGAAGGGTCCGAACGAGACACGGATCAGCCGGTTCACTTCGAGCCCCAGATGCGCGAGCACTTTGCGCACTTCGCGGTTCTTGCCTTCGCGGATGCCGACGGTGAGCCACGTGTTGGCGCCCTGCATCGTGTCGATGGCAACCTCGACCGGCCCGTAACGGACCCCTTCGACCTCGACGCCGTCCTTCAGCGATGCGAGATCGTCCGCGTTCACACGCCCCTTGGCCCGCACGCGATAGCGGCGCAACCATCCCGTCGCGGGCAGTTCCAGATGCCGCGCAAGCTCACCGTCGTTGGTGAGCAGGATCAGGCCCTCGGTGTTGAAATCGAGACGCCCCACAGAGATCACGCGCGGCAAATCCGGCGGCAGGCTGTCGAACACGGTTGGCCGTCCCTGCGGATCGTTGTGCGTCGTCACGACCCCCTTCGGCTTGTTGTAACGCCAGAGCCGCGCCGGTTCCGCCACCGGCAACGGCCGCCCATCCACCAGAATGCGGTCCTTCGGCTTCACCTCCACCGCGGGCGTCGCAAGCACCTGCCCGTTGACGCTGACACGCCCCTCCGCGATCCAGCGTTCGGCTTCGCGGCGGGAGCAAAGCCCGGCCCGCGCCATCGCTTTTGCGATCCGCATCGGTTCGGAAACTGCAGCCCCCTGCGGCACCGGGCGCTGAGACGGCCCGCTGCGGCGTGGACCGCCCTCCGGCTTCGGGCGCTCGTCTCGCTGTGGACGCACGCCCCGCTGGGGTCGCACGGAAAACTGACGTTGCGGCCGCCCATCACGCTGAGGGCGATCCTCACGCTGAGACCGCCCGTCGCGTTGAGCGCGATCCTCACGCTGCGGGCGCCCTTCGCCCTTCGGACGACCGTAAAGCAGAAAGCCACCGTCACGCCGGGACCGCACGTCACCGGACGAGCGCTCGTCACGCGGCGCATGGGGCTTGCCGGGCCGCGATGGCCGTCCAGCACCCGGCGGCTTCCCGCCGCCAAACGGCTTCTTGTCGGGGCGGCGGCCTTGCGGCTTGCCCTTGGGCGGGCGATGACCGAATGATGATTTATCTTTGGGCATGAGGCTTACGAGGATGACGGTTGACGACGTTATGGCAGCTCAGGCTCGCCTCGGCCACATGGAACGCGCACTGGAAGAAGCGCGCGCCGCGGCCGAGCGTGGCGAAGTGCCAGTCGGAGCCGTACTCGTAGCCCCCGACGGCCGCATCGTCGCCACTGCGGGGAACCGCACGCGTGAGCAGTCAGACCCATCAGCTCACGCGGAAATGCTGGTGATCCGCGCTGGCGCCGCCGAACTCGGCAGCGAGCGCCTGATCGACCACGACCTTTACGTCACGCTCGAACCGTGCCCGATGTGCGCAGCCGTCATTTCCTTTGCGCGCATTCGCCGCCTCTATTACGGCGCATCCGACCCGAAAAGCGGCGGCGTCGAGCACGGCCCCCGCATCTTCAACCAGATGACATGCCACCACCGGCCGGATCTCTATCCGGGCCTCGGCGAGATGGAAGCGGCAGCCCTTCTGCGAGAGTTCTTCGCCAACCGGCGATTGGACTAGCTTTTTCCGACCGCTTGCGCGCCGGCATCGGCTTCCAGCAACATCGAGAGACGTTCTCTCAGCGCATCCTGCGCCGGCTGCGCGGCCGCGAAAATCTCCCGCATCTTGAGGAACTCCAGCGCCTGATAACGGCCCGTACCCGCATCGATGTAGATATCCGGCCGATGCGACTTGAGCTTTTCACGCACAATGGAGCGTTCGAACAGAAACGACGAGGAAAAGAGCGCCTCGATCGCGGTCGGCCTCGCGCGCTTGGGCGACGGAACCGTTGTTCCCGACACGTCGATGGCGACGAGCACGTCCGCCTCGCCAACGAGAATATCGAACGGAAGCGGGTTCGTGAGACCCCCGTCGACCAGACTGCGCCCGTCCATCAGCACAGGCTCGAAGATGACGGGCAGCGCCATGCTGGCCGCCACGGCGGGACGAAGCGGCCCGGACGAAAGCACAACCGACTCGAGCGCATAGAAATCGCTGGCCACGATCCGAAGCGGGATGTCGAGCGCCTCGAACATATCCGGCACACGCTGCGGCAGGAGAATATCGAGCAACGCCGTAGGCGCCAGAAACGCAGCGCGACTCGTGAATGGATTGAGGGAATTGATTGCCCGTCCCGCCCGTGCCGTAAAAAGGCTGCGGATCAGCTCGAAGCGGTTCCCGAGCGCCTCCTCCGTTGCCTCACGGATCTCACAGCCGGAGAGCCCCGCCGCGTAGGCAGCCCCGAAAATCGCCCCGATAGAGCTGCCAGCGATCACCGCCGGCTTGATACCGAACTCGTCGAAGACTTCGAGCATGAGGATGTGCGCAAGGCCCCGCGCACCGCCACCGCCCAAAACAAGGCCGATTTTCGGGCCTTGCCCACCCGATGACGGTCCAGAAGAACGGCCGCGTTTTGCCGCAATGCCCGTTTGGGCGGGGTCTGCCATGATCAAGCCTCAGAGATGCCCTCTCTCCCTGCACCATATAGAGGGCCCTGGCGTCCGTGCAAAACGGTCGGGGATGTAAGCCGCGAAGCTGGCCGGATAAGCTGGCGCGCGGCGTTGATGACGGAGTTGATCATGTTCAGTTCTTCGAGGCCGCGCGTCGCGTACGTGATGCTGGCCCTCGCGACCGCCGCCGCAACCGCATCGAGCGCATTCGCGGAACGCTGGCCCGGCACGTCGGCCTCCATAGGCGGCGCAATCGCGGCCCGCGTGATCGGCATCAAGTGCGCAAATCACATGTCGCCTGCAGAGGTCGTCGAGCTCGACACCTACATCGAACAGCACCAGACTGCGTTCATGTCCGAAAGCACGGCCAACCGGCGCCTTGCCGAAACGGCATTCCCGCGCATCGCGCGCGATTACGATTTCATGTACAGCCAGCCGAACGCCTGCAACGACCAGTCCCGCGCGATGGTACAGGACATGCTGTCGCGCGTTCGAGCGGAAGAAAAGAAAGAGAAGCAAGCAGGTCTTGCGAACTAACGGCGGCTTATCGGCCTCAAGCTCGGGTACAAAAGAAAAACCGGGGGGATGCGTCCCCCCGGTTTCTTTTTTTCGGAATGCCGCCGAGGCTTACGCCAGCTTGAAGGGCATATCGCGGCCGGCAAAGAACGCGTCGATGTTGTCGAGCGCTTCGAAGCCCATCTGGTTGCGAGCTTCCACAGCCGCCGATCCCAGATGCGGGAACAGGAACGTGTTCGGCAGGTCGTAGTAGCCCTCGTGAATCTTGGGCTCGCCCGCGAACACGTCGAGGCCCGCATAGCCGAGACGGCCAGACTTGAGCGCCGCGATCATGTCCTCGTCGTTGACGAGGTCGCCACGCGCCGTGTTCACGACGATAGCGCCCTGAGGCAGCTTCTCGATCACGTCCTTATTGAAGAAGTAGCGCGTCTCCGGCGTCGACGGTGCGTTGATGGAGAAGAACTCCGAAACGGAGAGCAGGCTGTCTAGGCTGTCGTGATAGATAGCGTTGTACTTCGCTTCGACTTCCGGCTTGGCCCGGTAGATGTCGTAGTAGTGGACTTCCATGTCGAAGCCGCGCGCACGCTGCGCGAGCGCCTGGCCGATCTTGCCGAAGCCGTAGATGCCGAGCTTCTTGTTGTCGAGCCGCTGGCCGACGAGTTGCAGCGGCTGCCAGCCCGGCCAGGAGCGGGTGCGGATCATCTTCTCGCCTTCGGCCGCACGACGCGCGGAGCCGAGGAGAAGCAGCATGGCGATTTCAGCCGTGGCGACGGTCACACCGTGCGGCGCGTTGCCAACCTTGATGCCGCGCGCCTTGCAAGCTTCGAGATCGATGTGATCGAAGCCGATCGAGAACGTCGAGACGCACTTGATGTTCTCGGGAATGCGGTCGATCACCTCCTTCGGACACTTCTCGTTGAGTGTCAGCAGGATGGCGTCGACGGACTTCGCCGTCTCCAGCATCTCGTCGATGGTGATCTTGGGCTCGCCGCTATGCGCGATGACGTCGTAGGTCTCGCGGGCACGGGCCATGACAGCCTCGGGCAGAGGCCATGTAATCAGGATTTTCTTCTTAGCCATGGGTCGTGTCCTCCCCCGTTTTTCGGCGATATCGACTTTCGTCTGAGACTGGCCGCGATCCATGCCGCAGGAACGGCGATCTGACAAGCCTTTCGGGGCCAGAGGCGGCCATAGCGGCGAAAGGCGCCAGCCGGGAAGGCGAGCCAAGGCGCCCCCCGAGTGTCCCCGTCCGGCACGGCCTGATCCCGATAAACCCTTTGTTCACCATGTGAGCCGCACTCTTAAACCGCGCCTGTGAAGCCGTTTTCCCGGGTGCGTCGCCATTTCTCTCCCTAGAACGGCCGGCTCCCGGCCGAGATTGCGATGCCGTCATGAGGGTCTTGCTCCTCGCCCTGGCACTGCTCGCCGTGCTCAAGATTTGGGTCCACGAGAGCGCCTACCGCTCCGCCACGGAAGAAGCGCTCGTTTCGGCCTACCGCGCGCGCGCAGCAGACGCATGCGCCCGCGTGTCTCTTTTCGCCGCAAGCAGCACCGGCGGTCTCGCCCCCCATACCCTCGATTGGGTGAGCAGCGCCGAGCCTCGGATCTCCGTTGGAAACCCCGCGATCCGGGTGCAGCTCTGGCAGATCGACCACGAGCTGTGGGACGCCCGTTACCGCCAGCCCTATTTGATCTTGGGAGACGGTCCGGCAGGGCTTTCCTGCACGTATGACATCATGGCCGGTTCCGCAGAAGTCTCTCGCTCATAGACCCACCCGCCGACGCAAAAACGCGGCGCCCTCCAGGAGAACGCCGCGGCTTTGCCGTCGCGGGAGAAGATCGCGATCAGAACTTGTACTTGAAGCCGGTCCAGATCGTGCGGCCGATGCCGGGCTTCATGCCGTCCTCTCGGTCGGTGATGTAGAGCTTGTCGAGCAGGTTGTCGCCAGCCACGAAGACACTCGCGCCCGTATCGCCGATATCGAGATTGAAGCGGGCTGAGAGCAGCCACACGCTCGGAACGCCGCCGCTTTCTCCGGCCTCCTCGATTTCGAACTCGCCACCACCCTCATCTTCGATTTCGAAGCCATAGCCGTACGGCGTATTGGCCGCATCAGTGTAGAACGAGCCACGGTAGGTCCAGGTCACGCTCGCATCCCAGCGCCAGCCGGTCCTCTGCTCGACACCGAGCGTGAGGGCCGCCACGTGCCACGGCGTCTCAGGGATCCGGTTACCGCCGTAGCTCGCCTCGATATTACCGTCATCGTCGTAGGCGTACGCCTTCTCAAGGGTGGCGCGAGCGTAAGTGTAGTTGCTCTCGGCAAAGAAGTTGTAGTCGCCGCCCGTGAACGGCTGGGAGTTGAGGCGCCCGTAAAGCTCGACGCCCGAGACCTCCGCGCGGTCGGCGCGGCCGAACTCACGGTCGCTAGTCACGGCCGAGAACGACTCTCCATACTGGAAGTTCTTGAACCGCTGGTGGAAGCCCACCACCTCGAAGTCGAAGCCGCGAATGGCCGTGCTTCTGAGGCCGATGTTGAAGTTGTCGCCAATCTCGTCCGGCGCCGGGAAGTCCTCGTTTCTGAGCACGGTTGTGGTCAGGCCGCGATTGTACCCGCCGAACACCGTCGTCCTGTTAAAGCCGGTGTAAGCAAACGAGACACCCGGCAGAGCGTTGAAGCTAGAGAACCGCTCCCGCGCCGGATCGGGCGAGAAATCGATGTTCTCGATCTCGAGATTCCCGTTCTCGATTTCGGCTTCGCCTTCTTCCGCGGCAACGACCCGGTTGCGACGGCCGACCTCGAACCACTCGAAACGGACGCCGGGCACGATATTGAAGTCGCGTGCGGCATAGATGTTCGTTTGCAGGAAGGCCGATACGGTGTTGGCATCAAGCGAGCGGTCGAAGAACGTCAGGGCGCCTTTGTTCCCGTCCTTTAGGATCTCATTCTCGAGCCCGAGGACGTTCTTGTTGCTCATGTCCTGGTATTCGTAGCGGATGCCCGCCTGAATATCGTTCCTGAATCCGAGAATCTGGCGGTTGGCGAACTCGGTACGAACCTCGCCACCCACATGCCGGAAGGTGCGCAGACGCCCGAACATGCTATCGATGCCAAGCTCGATGTTGTTGAGCCCGTCGTCGCCGTCTTCGATCTCGGGTGCATCGCCCGGGGTACCGCTCGGATTGGCCTGCGGCACGATGAGCTGATAGCGGTCGCGACGGTGGTAGCCGGCATAGAAGCGGCTCGTAACCGTAGTGTCCTCGTCGATATACGCATTGTGAACGACCTGACCGCGCCAGATCTCGCCCGTGTAGGTATTGAGCCCTGACGCGGGCGCAAAGCAGGTCTTGCAGTGCTTCAGCCATTTGAACTGCTGCTCTGCGAGCCCGGCCGCGACGGAAGCGGCCTCGGCCTCGTTGGCCGCACCCTCGACTTCGAAACCGCCGAGGAAGTTCTGCTCGTCGTAGTCGTCGCGCTGGCGGGCATACATGGACGACACGACGAGGTCTGAGCTGCTGCCCTTCCAGCCGATGGCGCCATAGAAATCGTTGAACCTCAGCCGCTCCGTATCCCACGCGCCCTGAACGTCAGCACCTGTGTAGGACGCGACGACGCCAACGTTGTCGAAGCTTTGGCGCGTGTGGACGTGCCAGCGCCCCGAAACGTCGGTTCTGGATTTGCGCGAAACAGGATCGTCGAAGTCGATTTCGACCTCCCCATCGTCGATCTCAACCTCGTCGATGGGCCTGAAGCTGCCGCGCTTGGTCTTCGTAAATCCGATCGACGAGCTGATGACCGTCTCGTTCGGGCCGAAGGGCGAAAGATTGCGCGCGTTGATCACGCCGAAGTTGTTGTTCGGTCCGTGGGTAATGACGGTGCCGCGCAGAACCTCGATGCTCTCCAGGCGGTCGACGGGAGCCCAGTAGTGAACGGAAGGATCGAGCCAAAGCGCAAGGTTGACGGCTTGTCCGTCCTCCATGATGAGCATTTTGCGGGAACGCCGGGGCGGCGAGCCGCGCACCGCGATGCCGCCGTGATGGGCGTTCGCGTCGTCATTGATGACGATCACGCCCGGCACGCGTGTCAGCGCCTCGTTGATGTTACGCGGCTGGTTCTGTGTCAGCACGTCCGGCGTCAGGTTCGTCGCCGCTGCGGAAAATCCATCCAGGTTTTGCGGAATGAGCTGCGTGGGATTGATGGGTGTCTGGGCGGACTGCTCGGCGCGCGCCTGGGCACCGCCGCTTGCGGGCGAACCGAAGGGCGAATTGGCAAGTACCGGAGCCTCCTCGTCGAACACCTCCTGAGGCGGCGGCACGGGGACCGGAACGGCCGCTGGCGGGGCTGCCTTTTTAGCAATCGGAGCAGCCTTCTTTTTCGCAGGCGGCGCTTTCTGCTGGATGACCTCCACCTCCGGCAACTGCCCTTCGGCCGGCTGCGCGGCATTCTGTGCCAGCGCTCCCGAACCCAGTCCGGCGAGCCCCATCGCAAAAATTGCGGATCTAGTCGTAAACACCTTCATCCCTACCTCCCCTCAGGCATAACCCGTAGGGCGATACACAACGGACAACTCCCGTCCGGTTCGCCACGTTTAGGTCAAAATCAGCAATGTCTGAGAGAGACGGCTGCGACAATAGTGACAAATTCCCAATCCATTCCGGGAAAGACGAAACCACCTCAGGTGTTGCTCTTCCGCATCATAACATCCGGTCTTATACGGATACGCTTCAGCGGGTGTTGCTGCCAAAACAGCCTCACAATGTGCGGAGTGTCAGCGCCACGCCCCAAAACAGCGCCCCAACCGCCGAGAGTAGAGGGAAGTCAAAGACATCGGAACGTGCCTATTAGGCAATCACGGGCACGAACCATCCGCAGCCACGCCGGAACGAAACCCGAATAAGCGCTCACACACGGGCGCCTGAATGGGGAATTTTTCCCGATTTCCTGGCACAGTTTAGAGATCGGTCCGAACCGGCCCGCCCGTGATCGAGCGTCGGATTTCACCTCTCGGAGACAATCGAAATTGGATCGGTTGATTCCGCACCCGATGTTGGGATATTGACCACCGGCTCTCTGCGTCAAACCGACACAATGCCAACGGCCTAGGCGGGGGACCTCAGGGCTCTGACATAGCGCGAACTGCGGCGGGACGGAGTTGCCGTGTCAGGTTATAATGAAACGATAAAAGAGCTTGCAGCGCGCCCCGATCAGCGTGGCAACACGGGCAAACCAAGCAAGCCGGAAGACAGAACTCTGCAAGTCTAGGAGGTTTTTTTGACCCTGTTCACCCGCACCAGAGGCACAGCCCTCGCCGCCGTCGCTCTTGCCACCCTTTCCCTCGGCGCTATTCCGGCCGCGGCTCAAGAGGCCGGCCTGTCCGTCGAACTCAATAAGCTCGAAGCCCAAGGCAGCGGTTGCCGCGCCTACTTGGTCGTCAATAACGACAGCCCGACCGAGTACGAAAGCCTGAAGCTCGATCTCGTCCTCTTTCAGAAGAACGGCGTCATCGGCCGTCGCTTCGCAATGGATCTGGCGCCCCTGAAACCGAAGAAGCGCACGGTCAAACTGTTCGATCTCGACAACAAGTGCGACGAAATCGGCAGCTTTCTGATCAACGATGTCATGGAGTGCAAAGGCCCCGCCAGCGCGATCGAGGATTGCCTGGGCCGCCTTAACGTCAAATCGCTCACCGACGTCGAACTGTCGAAGTAGCAGCGTAGCAAAGGGTACTCACTGTGGAGCAAGTTGGCGCCGAGGCCGTCCATCACAGTCTGTCGATCTGGGACTTCATCTTCGATGCCGACCCCGTCGTTAAGGCGGTGATGGTGATCCTGGTCGTTCTGTCCGTGACATGCTGGGCGATCATTTTCGAAAAAGCGGTTCGCCTGGCAAAGCTCCGCCGCGAGCTGAAGCGCCTTGAGCGCACGGTCGGCAGCGACACCACGCTCACCGACGCCCCCCGCGGACTAGTGCGCACGCTGCTTTCCGCTGCTCACAGCGAAGCCAACGAAGGCGCATCCCGCAACGAGTCGCGCACGGATCTGCGTGCGCGGCTCGAACGCTCCATGCGCGGCGCGCTCAAAGCGGAGCTGCAACGGCTCGAAGCGGGGCTGCCCTTCCTCGCCACCACCGGCTCGGCCGCACCGTTCATCGGCCTCTTCGGCACCGTCTGGGGCATCATGAACAGCTTCACCGCCATCGCGTCGCAGAAGGATACATCGCTCGCGGTCGTCGCACCGGGCATCGCCGAAGCCCTCTTCGTCACCGCTCTTGGCCTCGCGGCCGCGATTCCGGCGGTCATGGCCTACAACCAGATCGCCGTTTCGCTCGGACGCGGCGCAAACCGCGGCAACACCACCATCACCGAACTCGCCCGCCGTCTCTCGCAACCGCAGTCTGATCAGGCGCGAAGCGGACCAACCGAAGCCCTGCGCGCGGGAGCGTCGTTCTAATGGGCATGTCGGTCGGAAACGGCGCGCCCGCTGGCGATGAGGATGACGGCGGCTATCGCCCCGTCGCCGAGATCAACATCACGCCGATGGTCGACGTGATGCTGGTGTTGCTGATCATCTTCATGGTCGCCGCACCTCTCATGATCGCCGGCGTTCCGCTCGAACTGCCGAGCACGGCCGCAACGCGCGTCAGCCAGGCTCAGAAGCCGATGGTGGTGTCCCTCACCGGCGAAGGCGAACTCTACGTGCGTGACGAGCAAGTCTCGCAGGACGGGCTGGTGCCGAAATTGCGCGCACTGCGCGAAACCGAGGGCGACGCCGTCGTCTACGTCCGTGCCGACAAGAAGAACGCCTACGGAGACGTGATGGACGTCCTGGGGCGCGTAGGCGAAAGCGGATACGGGCGGGTGTCACTGCTGTCCCAGCCGAAAGCCTCGGATATGCAGCAGTAAGTACAGGATGGAGAGCCGGTTTCCCCTATGACCCTGCGCGCCGTCACATGGCTGTTCTCCGTTGCGTTGCACGGCGCCCTCGTGGGCGTGCTGCTCATTTCGCCGGGCGGCGCTGCGCTGGACGAAGGATCCGGTGAAGATACGTTCGTGGTCGAGCAGGGCATCGCGCTCGAAGGCTTCGCGCGCATGGGCGAAGCGGAAGTCGACATCGCCGCTGTGGAAGCCCCGCCGCCGGTTCTCGCAGCAGCGGCCCCCGTCGAGGAGGTCAAGCCGCCCCCACCTGCTGAGGACATACCGCATGTCATCGGCTCTGAATTCGGGCCGGAGCAGGAAGAGGTCATCCTCGAACCCGAGCCGGAAGAAATCCGCGAAACGCCGGATGAGGTGGTCGAGCAGACCGAACCGGACGAGCTCCGCGAAGTCCAGGAAGTCGAGCAGGTCGCCGTCATCGAACAGACGGAAATATCCGTCGAAGAGCAGCGCGCAACGGGCGCAAAGCAAGAAGGCGGACGCGCGACGGCGATCTCCGCCTATCGTGGCCGGCTCTACTCACACATTTCGCGCAAGAAGTTGAGCCCGCGCTCCCAGCGCGTCGGCACCGTCATCGTGCGCTTCACGGTCGGCCAACAGGGTGAGCTTCTTTCCAGCGAGATCACGAAGAGTTCGGGGCATCAGATCCTCGACAACGCCGCCATCGAATCGATCACACGGGCCGCTCCATTCCCGCCGATGCCGAACGAGGCGAACGACGGTCCGCTCGTGGTCTCCGTGCCATTCAAGTTCTCGGTGCGCTGATCGCACAGGCTCACGCGTATCGCGGGCTGTTCCGGAAGGAACATCCGCTCGTGTCTGGCCAATCCATAACGCATGAGGATAGCGGGCGCGTGCGAACGAGCCTGCCTACACCCGCGGCTTTCACAGAGAGGGCCGCGACCCTTCACGGACACCGGAGCCCCTCCTCGATGCGACGCATCAAACTCAATGTCATGGCAGCGATTGCTGCAGGCACGCTTGCCGTATCCACCACCGCCTTCACCGTTTCCGTGCACGCGGAAACGCCACTCGATACGAGCGCGCTCGCCCGAATCCCCGGCGCGACGGAAACGTTCGCGAGCCCTGCGACGACCCTCTACACAAGTCCTGACACGGTCGCCGCAACCGCCACATCTGTCGCGCGCATCCTCGCCGCAGAGGGCTGGCAATCCTACAGCGATCCATTCGGCAGCAAGGCCGAAAATCCAAACATGGAAATGATGTCGCTCAAGAAGGGCAAGCAGGGCTTGTCGGTCTTCGTTACGGTTGCCCCTGCGCAAAACAACGCCACCAGCGTCTCGTACACAGCGATCCCGATAAGCGACGACCTGCCGTTTCTTGGCGACGCCACCGAGATCAAGTACGCGCCCGACCGTCCCTATCTCTCGCTCACGACGCAAACTCCGCTCGACGCCGCACTCGATACCTACCGCACCGAACTGACGACGCGCGGCTGGGCCGCCTGGTCGCGAAAGGAAAATCGGGAAGGTGCCCCCGGAGAAGACACCTCCGAGCCCAACGACGCGGGCAAATTCGCGTTCTTCGTCCGCAACGGCAGCCGTCCGCTGATGCTCATGATCCGCGAACGCGAGGGCGGACATCGAGACGTCACGATCGAAACCGTTCCGGAAAAGCTTCTCACGCTGGCCGGAGACGACGAACTTGATGCGGGAACAACCGCCGCGCAGAAGGCGGCGGCAGCAGAGGCTGCGCGCGAAGCCAACGACGCATTCGACGCGCTCCCGGGTCAGATCATGCAGGACGTCAAACGCGCGACGGAAGAAGCGCTCGCCGGAATTGGCGAGCCTAGCGTTCAGCCGCGCGTCTCGGTCACCCCGGCGGTGACGGATGAGCTCGAAAGGCTAGCGGACAGCGACGTGCCTGTCCCGCTCCCTCAAACCGCCCGCGAGATCGATTTCAACGGCGCACGTGGCGACCTCTCGTTCGAGACAACGTCGAGCGTCCGCGCTGTCGCCCAATTCTACAAAGCGGCGATGAAAGAGGACGCCTGGACCGCTGAGCGTTCGCCTATCGATAAGGAAACCATGGTCGTGCTCCGCTTCACGAAGGGCGACCACGATGTCGCTTTGACCATCATGAAGTTCGGAGACAACGCACGCGTCTCGGCCAACGGATCGGCGCTCGTGCTCGATGCGGCAGCATCTGCGGAGCCACGTGCAACGGCCGAAACCACCGCGCCCGCAAAAGCAGTCGAGCTTCATGCGGAGGAGCAATCGGGTCTTCCCGTTCCGGCTCCGAACTCGCTCAATGGCACGGAGAAGACGCCATTCCGCGTGTCCGTTCACGCAAGCGTCAACGCCCCGCTCGACGCAGTGCTGGCGTTTTACCGCAGCGAACTCTCTGCCCGCGGCTGGAAGGAGTTGGAGGGCGTATCTGCAAACGCCCAGCGCACGACTATGGCGTTCTCGACACCGGACGGACCCGCCACGCTAACGCTCGAGCGCAAAAGCGACGAGACGTTCTCAACCCTCGTGCTCCGGCGCGAAAGCGCAGCGCGCGAAGCCGGGCTGCTGCCGAAGAAAGGCCACGCGACGCTCATGTTCGGAAACGTACTGGAAAAGAACGCCGAGCTGACTGTCGGCAAAAAGAAGGTGAAGATCCCGGCAGGCAAAGGCACGAAGAAAACCGACGGACCGACGCTCGACGTTGCGCCCGGCAAGCACACTTACACGCTGCGTATGAAGGGCTTGCCGCCTGTCTCCGAGGAAATCGACGTCACCGAAGGGGACATCTGGGGCCTCATGGTCGGACCGGGCGGCGTCCTCGCGCTGCCGATGTACTGAAGATCCGAGCGGCAGGCTGGCGACGGCCTGCCGCTCTCACGAGGATCAGCACGTGAACGGCACCACCGTCTGGCGCTGAAGACCGAGCCCTTCGATTTCGAGCTCCATTACGTCGCCCGCCACCAGATACTGCGGCGGTTTCATCCCGCAGCCGACACCCGGCGGCGTGCCCGTCGTCACCACATCACCGGCTTCGAGCACCATGAACTGCGAAATGTACGAGAGCAGGTACGGGATCGAGAAAATCATGGTCGAGGTCGAGCCTGTCTGCTTCAGCTCGCCATTGACCTTGAGCGACATCGAAAGATTGTGCGGATCGGTGATCTCGTCGGTCGTCACGAGCCAGGGCCCGAGCGGGCCGAACGTCTCGCACGCCTTACCCTTCACCCACTGGCCGTTCCGCTTCGACTGGAAGCGGCGCTCGGACACGTCGTTGCAGACCGCATAGCCCGCGACGTAATCCATCGCATCTTTCTCCTCGACGTAACGCGCGCGTTTGCCGATGACGAACGCGATCTCGACTTCCCAATCCATCCGGTTCGCACCCTTGGGATAAATCACGTCGTCGAATGGCCCGGAAACGGTGTTGCCGAGCTTGTTGAACAGGATCGGCTCGGACGGAATCTCCTGTCCCGTTTCCTTCGCGTGATCGACGTAGTTGAGGCCGATTGCGATGAAGCTCCACGGACGCGCCACGGGTGCACCGAGGCGCACGCCTTCCGGCGCGAGCGGCAGCGAGGCGGGATCGATGGCCCGCAGGCGTGCAAGGCTCTCGGCGCCCAGCGTGTCACCCGAGATGTCGGCCACATGCGCCGAGAGATCGCGGATCTTTCCATCCGCATCGACGAGGCCGGGCTTTTCTGCACCGATGGCTCCGAACCGTACTAGCTTCATGAGATCTCCCCCGATTCTACGCTATGGGTATGCTGGGCAGCAGGAGGCCGCCGATGTTCGAGGGCTTTACATCACACACCATCCCGGTGGGCAACGGCATTGACATCGCAGCCTCGGTCGGCGGCGACGGCCCGCCGCTGCTTCTGCTTCATGGTTACCCGCAAACCCGCGCCTGCTGGCGCAAGATCGCCGGACCTCTTGCGAAAAAATTCACAGTGGTTGCTGCCGATCTGCGCGGATATGGCAAATCTTGCAAACCCATCGGCGGAGGCAATCACGAAGCCTATTCCAAACGCTCAATGGCCGTGGATCAAGTGGCGCTCATGCAAGCGCTCGGCTTCCCGCGCTTTAGTCTCGTCGGCCACGACCGCGGTGCCCGCGTCGCTCATCGCCTCGCTCTCGATCATGCAGACGCCGTCGATCGGCTCGCGCTGCTCGACATCTGCCCGACGGACACGATGTATGCCGCCACCGATCAAGCCTTCGCCACGGCCTACTACCATTGGTTCTTTCTCATCCAGCCGGCCGACTTTCCCGAGCGGATGATCGTCAACAACACGCACCATTATATCCGCCACACCATCGCATCGTGGTGCCGCACGGAGGGCGCGTTCGACGAACCGATCCTCCGCCATTACGTCGAGGCGTTCTTCGATCCTAAGACCATCCACGCCACCTGCGAAGACTACCGCGCCGGCGCCACGATCGACCTCGCCCACGATGCCGAAAGCGATGCGGCCGGCCGGAAGCTCACCATGCCGTTGCTCGTGCTCTGGGGCGGACGCGGCATCGTCGGCAAGACGTTCGACGTCCTCGCCGAATGGCGGAAAAAATCAGCCGCAGAGGTCACCGGCCACGCCCTCGACTGCGGCCATTTTCTCCCCGAGGAAGCCCCGGACGAGACGCTGAAGGCGCTCGTGGGCTTCCTCTAGGCGCAGAATGCACAGCAGAAGCCTCCCCAACCCTTCACCTCAAGCCCCGACTCGGCCCAGAAACGCTTAAGAGAGTTGCTCATGCTGCCGAGAGGGGAGACGCATGTCCCTGCTGTTCCGGATCGTCTATGCCGCCCACGCCACGGGCACGCATCACAAGCTTGCGCTCGATGCGCTACGCGCGCTCGACAATGCGGATGCCGAGGGCTGGCGCAGGCTGTTTCTGAAACACGCCGAAATTTACATGCAGGGCTCGAAAGCCCCCGATAACGAGTTCAAGGATTTCAAGAACCACGTGCTCCACGTGCGCGACAACTATTGGGGCGGCGCACTCGACAAAGCTGAAAAGTGGTACGGTATCGTCGTAGATGCCCTTGCACGCGGCGACTGGGAGGAAGCGGTGTGGAGCGCGGGTGTGCTCTCTCACTACGTCACCGACCCAATCCAGCCTTTCCACACCGGGCAGTCCGAGGCCGAGAACAGCGTCCACCGCGCCGCCGAATGGTCGATCTCGAGATCGTACAACGACCTGCGCGCCCAGGGCCTCGCCACCCACGGCGAAATCAAGGTCGAAGCGCGCGACGGGCCCGGCTGGCTGCGCGAGCTTGTCTGCAACGGCGCAGAAAAGGCAAACGTGCATTACGAAAAACTGATCGTGCATTACGATCTGCATCTGGGCGTCAGCGATCCGCCCGCCGGTTTGGACGAACTAAGCCGCACCATTCTGTCGGAACTCGTTGTGTACGCCTCGGCTACGTTCGCAACCGTGCTCGACCGCGCGCTCGCCGAAAGCGGTGCGACGCCGCCCGAGGTTTCGCTCGGCCTCGACACGATCATGGCCGCCATCAAGATCCCCGCGAAAACGCTCGCCAAGCGCCTCGCCGATGCGGAGGATCGCCGCGTGGTGGAAGCGATGTACGACGAGCTGATGACCACCGGACGTGTGGACGCAACGTTGCCCGAGGACGACCGCGTTATCAGCAGGCTTTATGCGAAGGAGGTGGAAACCCCGCGCGCAGCACAGCAGGCGGCAGCCCGCGCTGCAGCCCTCGCTGCGACGAAGCCCGCCCCCATCGCAAAAGCGTCGCCCCAACCGCTGTCCACACAGATGCCGGCCAACCTGCGGCCCCATCTCGCGCTCACCGACGACATCGAGCGCGCACCTTCTATCGGCCCACGCACGGCAGAGCGCATGGCCCCGCTCGGGATCAAAACCGTCGCGGACTTCCTCGCAGCCGACTCTGCCACCGTTGCGGCCGGCATGTCGTCGCGTTGGGTCACGGCCAATACGATCACGCTTTGGCAGGACCAGTGCCGCCTGATGCTCGACGTCCCCGGCCTGCGCGGAACCCACGCAGAGCTGCTCGCCCAATCCGGCTATCGCTCTCGAGAGAGCTTGGCCTCTGCGGACGCCGACAAGCTCTGCGCAGACGTGCTAGCCTTCGCCGCAACATCGGCTGGCCGCCGCTTGCTGCGTGACGGAGCCCCCCCCGACGTAAGTCGCATCAAGAGCTGGCTCAACGCCGCGACGGAAGCCCGCCGCGCCGCCTGATCCGGCGACGAGGTCCGACGACGAGCGAGGATATGAAGCGTTATCCAGCCGAACGAGTGGTGTGCCTGACCGAGGAGACGGTCGAAACGCTCTACCTCATTGGCGAGCAAGACCGCATCGTCGGCGTCTCGGGGTATGCCGTGCGCCCCCCACAAGTACGCAAGGAAAAGCCGCGCATCTCCGCTTTCACGTCGGCCGACGTAGAAAAGATCCTGGCCCTGAAACCGGATCTCGTCCTCGCGTTCTCCGACATCCAAGCACCCATCGTCGCCGATCTCGCCCGCGCCGGTCTCGCCGTCCACCTTTTCAACCAGCGCGATCTGGCCGGTATCTTCGCGATGATCCGGACGCTTGGGGCACTGATCGGCTGCCCCGAAAAGACGGAAGCCCTCGCCAGCACGCTCGAAGCCCGAATTGCCGCCATCTGCCGCGAAACATCCGAGCGGCCCCATCGCCCCCGCGTCTACTTCGAGGAATGGGACGATCCCTTGATCTCCGGCATTGGCTGGGTATCGGAGCTAATCGAGATCGCAGGCGGTGCCGACATCTTCTCCGACCTTAAAACCCGCGCCGCCGCGAAAGATCGCATTGTGGCCCCGGGAGACGTCATCGCACGTGCACCCGACATCATCCTCGCCTCCTGGTGCGGCAAGAAGGTCCGCCCCGAGCGAATCGCGAGCCGCGAAGGCTGGAACACAATACCTGCCGTGGAGCGAGGCCGCATCGTCGAGATCAAATCTCCGATCATCCTGCAGCCGGGCCCCGCAGCGCTGACGAACGGCCTCGACGCGATTCGCGCCGCCCTCGCGTAAGCCAAGCATTGGCCGACGAATTGGCCCCTGTGGCCCTCAGGTCAACATCATCAACAGGATGCCATCACGGGTGTCATCTCCGGCATCGGTCTGGTAGGATGCCTCGTAGTCTGCCGCCGGCGTTCCGGGCGAGCGAGTTTGCGTTGAGTCCCAAAGACATAACGACACGGACGACGCACGTTGCTCGATGCTCCGAAAGCCGCCGCCCTCAAGCGAGGGGCCCTGGCTCTCTGCCTCCTCCCGATGCTGCTTTGCGCGCCCTCGGCGGAGGCTGTGGAGGTGTTTGGCGTGCGCCTGTTCGGAGCCGAGCCCGTTGTTGACGGCGTGGCCTATTCCGTCGCCGTCGAAGTCGAAAACGACGAGACCGGCTTGACCGCCGTGATCTCCGACACATCTCTCCTCATCGAGCAGCAGAAGACTGGCGCGCCGGATCGGGCATCTCTCGTTGCCCGCGCCCGAGCGGATCGGGACAGGCTGTCGGCCACGCTCCAATCAGAAGGCCGCTTCGCCGCAACGGTCGCCATCGAGATCGACGACACGCCGCTCGACAACGTGCTCGCAACGCTCACCGAGGATACCGACGAAACAACACCAGCGACCGTTCGCATCGCCATCGAACCGGGCCCCGCATTTCTATTCGGCCTGATGTCATTCACACAGACAATCCCAACGCCCGTCGCACCGCCAATGAACCCGGAGGTTTATGGCCTTGTGATCGGCGAACCTGCCCGCCCCGCGATCATCGCCGCAGCCATCGACAGGCTGGTCGAAGAATGGCGCGCTGCGGGCTATCCTTTCGCACAGGTCGCCCATCGCGACATCACGGCAGACCACGCAACGGCTGAAGTCCGCGTCGATGTCGAAATCGCACCGGGCGATCCAGCAGTGTACGGCTGGGTCAACGTCGTGGGCTCCCATGAGTTGTCGAGCGCCAAAGTCGCCGACTACAGCGCCATAGAACCGGGCCGGCCCTTCAACCCATCGGACTTGAGGAAATCACGCGAACGGCTGCGGAAGCTCGAAAGCATAGAAAGCGTGCGTATCGTCGAGGGCGAAGAGGTCGGCCCCGATGGCGCCATTCCGATTACGTTCGAAGTCAGCGAGAGAAAACCGCGCTATTTCGGCGGCACAGCCGCACTGTCAACACTGGATGGAACCGAGCTCACCGCCTACTGGGGCCACAGAAACCTGTTCGGCGAGGGCGAGCGGCTGCGCATCGACGCATCTGTCGCCCGCATCGGCACCGATGGCTGGGATGGGCTCGAATACCGCGCAGGCGCCGTCTACGCGAAACCCGGCATCCTCGACATCGACACAGACCTCTTCGCGGAGTTCCGTCTGGAGCGAGAAGCGCCCGACGCTTACGAAAGCTATGCAGGCTTCGTGAAGCTCGGCCTCTCTCGCCGCTTCAATCCAGACTTGGAAGGCTCTGTCGCCGTCTCGGCCCGCCAGTCTCGGATCGAAGACGCCTTCGGCACGCGCAGCTTCTCCGTGCTCTCGCTCCCCACGGATCTGGTCTATGACACCCGCGACAACCGGATGGACCCGACGGGCGGCGTTCACGCACTGACGAGCTTCACGCCTTCGGTGGACGTCGCCAATTCCAGTGCCTACGTGACAAGCCGCGTGCAGGTGGCGAGCTATCTGCCCTTCGACGAAGAACGGCGGGCCGTCCTGGCGGGCCGCATCTCTTTCGAAAGCGTGGCCGGCGCATCGTTGGCGGATGTGCCTGCGACGGATCGCATTTTTGCAGGCGGCGGCGGCTCGGTGCGCGGTTACGAGTACCGCAGTCTGGGCCCAATGGAAGCAGGCCGCGTCACCGGCGGTCTCTCGCTGCTCGCGGCATCGCTCGAACTCAGGCTCCGCGCAACGCCCGCCATCGGCATCGTCCCGTTCGTCGACATCGCAGCCGTGTCCGACAGCGCGTTTCCAACGTTTTCGGATGCACCTTACGTGGGCGCGGGCATCGGCCTGCGCTACTTCACAGCCCTCGGCCCCGTGCGCCTCGACGTGGCCATGCCCATTACCGAAAAGGACGGCCGCGACGACTTCGGAATTTATGTCGGCCTGGGGCAGGCCTTCTGATGAAGAAGCGGATCGTAAAATGGCTCGGCAGGATCGCGATAGCAGGCGGGCTGATCGTTCTGCTCGCATCCATCTGGCTCGCAACAGGCCCCGGCCAGCGTTCTGCCCTTAGAATTGCATCGTGGGCGGCATCGTCCCCTGACAGCGCCATCCACTTCGGCACGCTTAAGGGATCGCTATTTTCGAACGGTAGCGTCGACCATATCTCGCTCACGGATCGAAACGGCGCTTGGCTCGACATCCACGGCATTGCGTTTTCCTGGCGTCCCTTCGCACTTTTTTCTGGACGGCTCCACATCGACAGCCTGACGGCCGACACCGTCATTGTCGCGCGCGTGCCGAAACCAGTGGAGGATGAGGCGGACAGCGGATCGGCGAGTATCCCGCTCATCCGTCTCGTGCTCGCACGCTTTGAGATTGGCGAGATCGATATCGCCGAAGCGGTCGCCGGCGAACCGTTGCAGCTTCACGCCAAAGCCGATGCGCATCTCGTCGACCCAGCGCAGGGCCTGGGCGCTCATCTCGCGATCCGCCGCCTTGACGGCCCCGGAGGCACGGCGAACGTCCACCTCGCGTATCGCCCCGAAACACAGGATCTCGATCTTTCGGTCGCCGCCTCAGAACCCGGCGGCGGCATCGCCGCGCGCCTCCTCGATCTCGACGGCGCAACGCTGGATCTCGCATTCGACGGCAACGGCCCGCTCGATGCGTGGCGCGCAAAGTGGTCGCTCGCGGCATCAGGCACGCCGTTCGTTGCCGGCAACGCCGTCATCGACAAACGTGACCACGGCCACGACATTGCAGCACAGTTCGAAGGATTCCTAACGCCGCTCACACCCCGCACGGCGGCAGCGCTCGTCCCAGGAAAAACGACGGGCCTCGTCAGAGGACGCTGGGCTGACGGACGGCTCGACATCGAGCACGCAAAAATCGCGAACGATGCACTCGACCTCCAAGGCAACGGCGGGATCGACACATCGACAAACATAGCATTCGGCGAGGTCACGGCTCGCATCGGCCATGCCGACCGCGAACCTCTCGCGTTCGCAATAGACGGCGGCGAAACCCTGACGCTCGGGTATGCAGACTTAAAACTCGTTGCGCCCAGAAGCACAACGGCGCGCAACGTAACGGCAGAGTTCAATGCGTCACGGCTTACCCGTGGCGCACAAGCTGTCGACCAGCTTTCCGTCGAAGCGTCCGCAATCCAGACCGATCCGGCCGTTTTGCGGCTTGACGAATTGAACATGCGCCTCGCCGCAACGGGTCTGCTGCGAAGCCTGGACACCCCCCCGCAAGACGTCGCCATACACGTCACCGGCAGCGCCGCGCCGGATCGTCTCGATCTCGCCTTCGCAACAGACGGATTGACCGGCACGATGGAAGGCACGCCCTCCGGTAATAGGCTCTCGCTCGACATCACGGCGCACGTTGCTGAGCTCACGCACTTTGCAGAGTCCGTGGCAGGCTCAGCCTCACTTCGCGCGCGCTTGAGGGGGCCAGCCGACGATCTCGACATCGACGTCTCGCTCGCCGCCGAGAACGCCACACTCCACGGGCACCCCATCGCAAACCCCTCAGCCAACCTCGTCACTAAAAAATCTGCTGGCGCGTTCACTGGAAAGATCGATGCCCGCGCCGACATCGCAGGCCAGCCACTCGTCGCCCATAGCCAATTCGCAACGACATCGAACGGCGCAGCAACGGTCGATGACCTCGCCGTCTCACTGGGCGGCATACGTCTGACAGGCGATCTCACCATAAGCGAAGCCGGCAAACCCACCGGCCGCATTGCCATCGACGCTCAGAGCCTTTCGGCACTGGGCACTATTTTGAACGAAACGGTCGAGGGTGCATTGACCGCGTCCGTGGCACTAAGCGACGCGCCGGGTGAAGCCGCACTCGCATTCGCCGCACAATCCGCCGCCATCCGATACGGCGACATGCGCTTGAATGCGCTCAAAGCCGCGGGCCGCTTTGACGACCTCGCGGAAAACATCAAAGGCAACGCCGAGCTGGCGGTCGCCTCCATCACCGGCGGCATGGACGCGAGAAACATCCGCGTCACAGCGCATGGTCATGGAGAAATCGTAGACATCGAAATGACCGGCAGCTCCAACGGAGCCGAACTCGATCTCAAAGGGACACTCACGCCCACTGACGTGGGGCACGACATCGCACTCTCCAAGGCAACGCTAAAAAAAGACACGCTCGCCGCCGAACTGGCCGAACCGGCCCGCATAGCACTTTCGAACGGCGAAGCACGGATCGGCAAGCTCGCCTTCGCGGTTGGATCGGGCCGTATCGAAATCGGCGGAACTGCCAGCGCCAAGCAACTCGACATCGCGACGCGCATTGCAAGCCTTCCGGCCGGCCTCGCAAACGCTTTCGCGCCTGAGATCGGCCTCGGCGGCACCGTCGACGGTACAATCGACATCGCAGGCACGCCCGGCAAACCGCATGTGAATACGCGAGCCACTTGGCGAAACGCATCCGCAGCCGCCACGCGAAATGCCCTCCCACCGATGACCGTCGAAGTGGACGCGAAACTCGCGAACAATCGCGTCGAAGGTGAAGTCAAAACACGCGGCCCCGACAATCTGATCGTCGCATCACAGGGCTCTCTAGACCTCTCACCAGGCGGCCAGCTCAAGGCGACACTGTCGGGAGACATCCCACTCGCACTCGCCAACGCGACATTGGTCGAGCGCGCCGCGCGCATATCGGGTCGCGCGCGTCTTTTGGGTAGCATCGGCGGCACGCTTGCCGCTCCGTCTCTCGCAGCCGCCGTCGACATCGACGATGCGACCATCCGCGATCCGGAAAGCGGCCTGACGTTGAAGCCCCTGAACGCGCACATCCGCGTGAGCGAGCGCGGGGCCGTCATCGAACGGCTGAACGCCACGAGCGAACGCGGGGGCACATTGAGTGCCACCGGAGACCTCACGCTCGGCCAGGACGGCACACCGCCCACGCTCGCCATCGCACTCGACGTTTCAGCGCTGCGCTTCGACGACCGCCGCCTCATGGCGGGCGAACTCGACGGACGCTTCGATATCCGCGGCACACTCGAAGACCTCGCAGCCTCTGGAGCGATCAAGCTGACACGGCTCGACGTCACCGTTCCCAACGCCCTGCCGCGCTCGATTTCGGCACTCGACATTCGCCACGTGAACGCACCGGCCCATCTCCAAACGCCGGAGGACGCGCGCACCGAAAGATCCCGCGACCGCGGCGGCTCGCAGGTTGCGCTCAATTTACAATTAGAAGCCGCCAACCGCATTTTCGTGCAGGGCCGCGGGCTCGACGTCCAACTCGGCGGCAGCCTTCGTCTTGGCGGCACAGCATCTCACCCCGTCGCGAACGGCGCATTCTCGATGGAGCGCGGACGCCTTGCGATTCTCGGCCGGCAGCTCGATTTCCGGCGCGGCAACATCAATTTCTATGGATCGCTGGAGCCATTGCTCGACATGGAAGCAGCCGCACAAGCCGGCGACGTGACCGTGGTCGTCAGCGTGACAGGTTCATCCGCCGATCCAAAGTTCGCGTTCTCGTCCGTGCCTGCACTGCCCGAGGACGAAGTCGTCGCGCGCCTGCTTTACAACAAAGATCTCGCTGGGCTTTCCCCAATGCAGCTCGCTCAGCTTGCGAGCGAGATCGACAAGATCGGAGGCCTGTCGAGCGGACCTGGCGTTCTCGACCAGCTCAAGGCGTCCGTCGGCGTCGATGTTCTCGACATCGGAACCGACAGCAAAGGCGCGGCCACCGTCTCGGCGGGAAGTTACGTGAGCGAGAGCACTTACGTCGGCGTTCGGCAAGGCACCGCCGCGGGGTCCAGCCAGGTCGTCATCGACCATGACCTGACGAAAAACCTGAAGGCCCGTGGCGAACTCGGCGCAGACGGCGAAAGCAAGATCGGCGTCGGCTTCGAATGGGACTACTAACGAAAAAGGCCCGGAAGGCGAATGCGCCATCCGGACCATTCATCAGCTAACCGAACACGTGCCTACCGGCGCCCGTGATCGTGCCGTCCATCATGACGCCCATCTTGCCGTCCGTCGTGGCGGCCATCGCCTCGTCCGTCACGCCGGGCATCATGCGCATCGCCACGACGTCTGTCATGGTGCTGCGCGCCGCCCCTATGGCGGTCCGGGCGCTTCCAGCCGCGCTCCGGCGGACGCATTCCCTTGGGCGCCTGATAGCCCGAGCGCCACCAGCCCGGCGTACGCTTGCCCGAAGGGGGAGCGCGCCATCCTTGGCGAACACGCGGAGTGTGACGGTACCAACGCTGACGCTCCGAATACCAGGGGCGACCAACGTAATGGCGGCCCCAGTAATCCGAAGCTGCAAACCTCACGACAGGAATGCGGAATGCGGAAAGACCGTAATCAGGCAGCGGAACATACTCGCCGCGATAATCCACCGCGATGTACTCGCTGAACACCCAGCCGCGATTCCCGTCCCAAACGATGTCGCACCAGGATTCGTCGCGCAGACACCCAAGCACCTCGATCGGGTCGCCTTCCGGAATAACGTCGACGCGCGGAAATTCCGTGTCCGGTCCTGTCCTGAGGTTCAAGTTGACGGTCGAATACCCGGGCGCTGCGTGCGCCGCAGCGATGCCCATCGCCGCAAACGCGACGACAGCACCGATGATTTTAAATGCTCTCATGCAGGCTCCGTTGAACAAGTTCACACCAACAGGAGATCACGGGAAACAACGGCGTGATGATGGCGCTCGGGGGGCAATGTGTAGCCCTGAGCAATTTAGGGCGTCTAAGGACGCTTGACGCATCGCCACGGAACGCGGAGCGCGACCCAGAACAACTCTGAACCTCGAAGAACGACTGAGAAACGGATCGCCGCCCAGCGCGAAAAAGGCCGGCCCCGCAATGCGGGGCCGGCCGTCCAATTCATGACGCGATGGAGTGATCGCGATCAATCGCAGTAGTAATCGAAATCGCGGCATGCGCGGCGCGAACCGTTCGCGCAGCGATAATCGAGCGAGCGGCAGCTCGAACGCGCGCGGCGATAATCACGGCGATCATCCGCGCGTGCGGCTTCAGAGATGATGGCGGCAGCTGCTGCTGCGCCCAGAATACCGATCGCGGCATTGCGGCCACGGTGGCGATGACGGCGATGAACCTGATGGACCACCGTGCTTTCGACCGCAGCAGCCTTGCCAACGGACGACGCACCGCTGCCGAGCGCACCGGCTGCGCTGGAGGGGCTAACGGAAACGAACGCAAGACCCAACGAGGCCACTGCAATTGCGAGATACTTCTTCATTTGACGGTGCGCTCCTTCGCTTGTCGGATGTCCACCTGATACACGACGTCTGAAAAGATACCGTTTCCTAGGTCCGGACAGTTGAACCCAATATGAACGGAACTTGGAAACGGTTTGGAATCGAACCCATACAACCATGCCTCTGCGGCCAGCGTGTGACGCGCCTCAAGCTTTGCGGCTGAAGCCCGCGCTGTAGCTCTTCAAGCCTCCTGCACCGAACATGGTTCCCGATGGCCCAGACGCGTCATTGAAATTACAGGACTATTTCACGCAATCGCCACGTCCATCATCGCGCAACGCAACGTAGACGGCCGGAATGACGAGCACCGTCAGCAGCGTCGAGGACAAAAGGCCGAACAGCAACGATATGGCGAGTCCCTGGAAGATCGGATCGGCAAGGATGACCGCGGCTCCGATCATGGCCGCAAGCGCCGTCAGCAGGATCGGCTTGAAGCGGATCGCCCCGGCCTCCAGCAAAACCTGCCGCAGCGGAACATCCCCTGTCCGGCGCTCCTGGATGAAATCGACAAGCAGGATAGAGTTGCGCACGATAATGCCCGCAAGCGCTATAAAGCCGATCATCGACGTCGCCGAGAACGGTGCGCCCATCAGCCAGTGGCCGATCATGATGCCGATCAGCGTCAGGGGCACCGGCGTCAGGATCACGAGCGGCAGCGTGAACGAGCGGAACTGCGCGACGACGAGAACATAGATGCCGAGCAGCGCGACGGCAAATGCTGCACCCATGTCCCGGAACGTGACGTAAGTGACCTCCCATTCGCCGTCCCAGAGGAGCACGGGCCCGGCTTCGCCGTCCGGCTGGCCATGAAAGCGAACTTCCGGCTTCGGAAGCGCTCCCCAATCCCTGCTCTCTATCAGCGCCTGCGCGGCAATCATGCCATAGATCGGCGCTTCGTAAGCACCCGCCAGCTCCGCCGTCACCATCTCCGCCGGACGCCCATTACGCCGGAAGACTGTGGGAGATGCTTCCTCGCGCGAGATCGTCACAACATCGCCGAGCTCCACGACCCCACGCTCGCGCGGCAGGGCATTTGCGGGAACCGGCGTCGACAGCGCGGCCTGCGTGATGGAAAGGTCATTTTTCGGTAACGCAACGGAGATCTCGACGGGATGACGGCCTCCGCCCTTGTGCGAATATCCGACAGCAACGCCGCCCAGATACGTTGAGATCGTATCGTAGACATCCCGCTGCTCTACCTTGTGATATTCGAGGTTATCCTGATCGATCGCGATGCGAAGTTGCGGGGTACCCTCGCGAAAGCCGACATCCACATCCACGATGTACGGCACCGCCCGAAAGATCTCGCGAACTTCGCGCGCCACCGCCCGGCGCTGTTCGGCATCGGCTCCATAGATCTCGGCGAGCAGCGTCGCGAGGACAGGCGGCCCGGGCGGCACTTCGACCACCTTCATGACAGTCCCCTCCGGCACGGGCAAATCTCGCAACAACTGGCGTGCGTGAAGCGCAATGTCGTGGCTCGTCCGCTTCCGCTCCTCCTTAGGCGCGAGGTTGACTTGCAGATCACCCTGATGCGCCCCGCTGCGCAGATAGGAATGGCGCACGAGACCGTTGAAGTTGAACGGAGCCGCAGTGCCGGCATACGCCTGGATAGACGAAAGTTCGTCGAGCTCCTGAAGGCGCTCCGCCGCCGCTGCAAGAACGCGATCCGTATCCTCCAGGCTCGCGCCGGGAACAAGATCGACCACGACCTGAATTTCGGACTTATCGTCGACCGGCAGCAGCTTCACCGTCACCGATTTGGTGGCAAACAGCACGAGCGACAAAAACGTCGCAACGCCTACCGCGAGCAAGAAGAAAAGCGCCCTCCGTCGTGTGGCAATGACCGGCCGTGCAACCGCCTCATAACTCCGGCCAAGCCATCCTCCACTATCGCCTTCATCCGTATGGCCGCCGCCCTTGCCGCTGAGCCGCACCATCAACCATGGCGTCACGATCACCGCGACGAAGAACGACAGCACCATTGCAGCAGAGGCATTGGCAGGAATGGGACTCATGTATGGCCCCATGAGCCCCGAAACGAAGAGCATCGGCAACAGCGCCGCGACAACCGTGAGAGTCGCAAAAATGGTAGGATTCCCCACTTCCGCAACCGCATCGACGGCAGCGGAGATCCGACTGCGACCATCGTCCATCGACCAATGCCGCGCGATGTTCTCGATGACGACGATCGCGTCGTCCACCAGGATTCCGATGGAAAAAATGAGCGCGAAAAGGCTGACGCGGTTGATCGTGTATCCGAGGAGCCAGGAGGCGAACAGCGTAAGAAGAATGGTCACAGGGATGACAACGAGCACAACCGCCCCGGCGCGCCAGCCGATGGACAAGCCCACAAGAAGAACGATCGAGATCGTCGCCAGCCCAAGATGAAAGAGAAGCTCGTTTGCCTTTTCGTTCGCCGTCTCGCCGTAATTCCGCGTGACGACCACGTCGACATCGGCGGGCAGAACATGGCCTTTGAGGACCTCCAAGCGAGCGAGGATGCGCTCCGAAAGGACAACCGCATTGGCTCCGGCTCGCTTCGCCAACGCCAGCGTGACAGCCGGAACGCGGGTGAAGCCACCGTCGTCCGCCTCCGCCATATGCCACGCTCTGCGTTCGAGTGGCTTCGCGTCGACAACCACGTTCGCCACGTCGCTCACGTAGACGGGTCGACCGTCACGCGTCGTCAACAAGAGGAGACCAATGTCTGGAACCCCGAGCAACGTCTGCCCAGCCGCCACAGCGAGGCTTTGCCCCCGCTCGCGCACACGCCCGGCAAAAAACGAGCGATTGGCATCCCGCACCTTGGCGACGAGTTCGGAAAGCGTAACACCATAGAGAGCAAGCCGCTCGGGCACTGGCTCCACCCGGATCTGGTCCGGCCGACCACCGACGATATAGGTCAGCCCCACGTCGTCGAGCTTCGCGAGCTCCACCTGAAGGCTTTCCGCCAAGTGATAGAGCGCGTTGTCCCCGTAATGCTGCGCGCCCGGCTTGGGCACCAGTGTGAGCGTCGTAATGGCGACATCGTCGATACCGCGCCCCACGATGAGTGGCTCAGGGATTCCAAGCGGAATACGATCGTAGTTAGCGCGCACCTTCTCGTGCACGCGTAAAATCGCATCGTCTTGCGATGTCCCGACGAAGAAGCGCGCAGTCACGAGAACGCGATCGTCATCCGTGTTCGAATAGACGTGCTCGACTCCATTGATAGCCTTTACGATGGTTTCAAGTGGCTCAGTCACAAGCCTCACCGCATCGTCTGCCTTGAGTCCATCTGCAGTGACGAGGATGTCCACCATCGGCACGGAGATCTGAGGCTCCTCTTCGCGCGGCAGGGCCACGAGCGCGATCAGACCAAGCACGAAACTCGTAAGCAGAATGAGCGGCGTCAGCGGCGATTGGATAAAGGCGCGTGTCAAAAATCCCGAGACGCCAAGGTGGGTGTTCGGCGTCATGGCTGCACCAGCCGGTCACCGGCCTTCACGCCCGCCAGGATTTCGACATCCTCGCGACCATCCTCGCGCCGGATGGAGCGGCCCGTCTGCACCACGGCATCTGTGAGCCGCCCGCTCACCCCTTCGAGCTGCACGAAATCGAGACCGAAACGACGAAAGACGTATGAGCGCGGAACAACGTAGGCACGCCTTTTTCCGGCCGAGATCCACGCGAGCACACGCTCGCCGACAAAGTAGTCACCCAGATCGGAAACCTCCGCATCAGCAACGACGCGTCCGTTCTCGAGTTGCGGATAGACCTGAGTGATGCGGCCTGCCTTCAGCGCCGCCTCCGAAAGGTCGAGACCACGCGCGCCCAAATGAACCGCATCGCCTGCCTTCATGAAACGGGCATAGCGCTCGGGCAGCTCGAGACGGAGGAGATAGCCACCGGCCGCAATCGTCGCAACGCTCTCTCCCGGCAGCACGACGCTACCTTCGGTGAGTGAAACTTTGAGAACGCGGCCGGATGTCGGAGCCAGAACCTCACCCTCTTCGATTTCTGTCTCCGCCACAGCGCGCTCCGCCCGCGCCGCCTTCAAATCGTTCACCGCAACGTCATAGGCGGTCTGCGCCTGATCCACGCGTGATTGCGGCGAGACCCGTTGCGCAAGCAGCGTCTTCGCCCGTTCGAGCTCGACACGCGATGTCTCGACACGGGAGCTTGCCGCCACGATCCGCGCATCGATGGCCTCGATCTTGAGCGCAATCTTCGGATCGGCGACGAGCGCGAGAACCTGGCCTTGCCGAACGGCATCGCCTTCGTCGATTTTCAGGGACGCGACCGTGCCCGGAGTACGCACACGGGCATGAACGAGATCCCGGCTGCGAACGGTGGCATAGACCGACTTGAGTTCATCAACCTGCATGGCGGTGATCGGAAACGAGGAGCCCGAGCCGAGCTCCCCAGCGTGCGCCACGGCTGTGGCAGAGAGCATAACGGTGGCGCACGCCCACGCCGTTCCGGCAGACGGAATCATAGATCATCCCTTTTTTGGCTGAGCGCCCCTAGAGGGGACACTTGACAGATACATAAGATATATCTAAATTAGCAAATATGAATATTCAAGACCTCGAAGCCAACAGCGAGGCTGCGGCTGAGTTTCTCAAAGCGCTCGCCAACCGCCATCGCCTGATGATCCTGTGCGAGTTGCACAACGGCGAGCGCTCGGTCTCTGCGCTGGAAGCGGTCGTGCCGCTCAGCCAGTCGGCCCTGTCGCAACACCTCGCGAAATTACGGGAAGGCGGCTTCGTCGCAACCCGGCGCGAAGCCCAAACGATTCACTACAGCTTGGCCGACGCGCGCGTCGGCCGCCTTATCGGCGTGCTGCACGATCTTTTCTGCGGACAAACCACACCCAAACGTCGGAGGATTTCGAAATGACGATCGACCGCGCCGTGCTCGCGTTCGCCGGCAGCATGATCTTGCTTAGCCTTGCGCTCAGCCAAGCACACAGCCCGTACTGGCTCTTTCTCACGGCATTCGTCGGGGTCAATCTCCTTCAGGCCGCGTTCACACGGTTCTGCCCGTTGGCCTATATTCTGAAGAGGTTCGGCGTCCGTTCGGGCGGCGCATTCTCATGTTGCGATACGCCATGACAACGCATGGATCGGCCATCGTGGCGCCGACTGAAAAGCCGCATTCTCTATGGATGCCGTATGCGGCACTCCTGATCGGACTGGCCATCGCAATAGTCCCAGCGCAATCACGCGCGGACGAGACACCACACGAAATTGATCTTGCCGCAGCCCGCGCCGCAGCGAAGGATCTCGGCGAAAAACTACGCTCGGAACTTGTTGCCGCATTAAAAGCGGGCGGCCCCTCGGCAGCGCTCGGCGTTTGCCGCACCGTCGCACCTTCCATCGCCGAAGGCGCCTCCGCGAGCCACGACCTGACTGTCGGGAGAACAGCGCTCAAAGTACGCAATCCGGATAACGCGCCCGATGCGTTCGAAAGGCGCATCCTCGAAGACTTTGCGTACAAAATTGCGGCTGGCAGCGATCCAAAGACACTCGAACATACAGAGATCGTCACCGAAAACGGCAAGAGCACGTTTCGTTACATAAAAGCTATCCCGACCGCCGCAGAGCCGTGCTTGGCCTGCCACGGGACCAATATTGAGCCCACCCTGAAGGCGGAGATATTGGAACTCTACCCCTCCGACGAAGCGACGGGATTCGTGGCGGGCGAACTCAGAGGCGCATTCACCGTGAGCCGCGAAATTCGATGAAGAGGACGAGCGAAGGTCAGGTTTTGTGCAGGCGCGCGCTGAGCACCGGTCTTTGGATAGGACGCCAGAGCGTGGGCACGTAAACAAACAGAAAGATCAGCCAGCCCGCCATCCACAAAGCGGCGGAAGCGCGGATCGGATCTGGCAAGGGCGACCACGCGAACGGCGCCGACACCCGAACCAGCGCCGATAGCCAGACCAGCGCAAATGCGAGCGCGAGAGGCTTCCCCAGCAGGAGCATGTCGCCCCGTCGCACCATGATCGCGCGCGCCATGATGGCGAGGATCATCGTTCCCATCGCACCCATCGCCAGCGCATGGATGGCGTCTGATAATGCGATCCACTCCGGCCGGATCGCCGCGAACCCAACCAGCAGCAACCCCACCGGCAGCCAGATCCAGGCAAGGTGCAACATAAGAAGCGCGGGATAACGGCTAACCTCCCGCGTCTTCCAGACAATCGTTCGCAAGAGATGCAATGCGCCCGACACGATGAAAAAGCCTCCTGCCACGAACTCGCACCCGACCGCGATAAGCAGGCTACCGCTCGCAAGCGACGCCGCACCTAGAACGGCTGGAACACAACTGTCTCTCATGGAGATTGGAACGCGTTGCCGCTCCAGCCAGCTACGGGTGAACGCGGGAACCGCACGCCCTCCAGCGAGCGAAAGCAACAATGCAAAAGATAGAACGATGACCGCGAGGCCATGCGAGGAAACGGCATGTCGATGAGCTTGAGACAGAAAAAGGAGATCGCTCGCAATGAGCACGGCCACCGCAAGAACAAGCCACGCCCTCGACCAAATGCGAAGCGCAACGATCTTCCAGATCAGCAGTCCAGCCAGCACGGCAAGATAGGCCTGCGTGCCCACCACGAGGAGCGCGTAAGACAGCAGCTCCGCGAAGGCGAAGCTCACGCGCGAAAGAACCCACAGCGCACACACCGCCATCGTCACATGTGGCGCGACGGGGCCCTCCCGTGTCCAGCTTGGCAACGATGTCAGCAGATAGCCGCCGACGGCGCCGCCGCCCATTCCGAACGCCAATTCGTGAGCGTGCCACGCTACCGCATCCTGCCCGGCCCAGTGAGGGACGAGCCACACCAAAGGCACCAGAAACGCCGACAGAGCGGCAAGCAGAAACAACGGGCGATGCGGCTGCTGCCAGAACGCACAAAATTGCTGCATACGGCCTCGCAAAGGTCATGCCGCGAAGATCGCCCGCGAGTGTAGGGGGCCTTCAAACGCAGGACTTCACGGAAGTCATGTCCTTAGACGAAACCTCGGGTGCTAACGGGCCACCGTCACCGGGCAGGGCGCGCGGTTCACGATATCCGCCGACACGGAGCCGAGCACCATGCGCTTGACGGTGGTCTTCCCACCGGAACCGATAACAATATGGTCGTACCCATGCTCCTCCGCGAACTGGGAGATCGCACGCGCCACGTCCCGGCTCTCCGTTTCGCGCGTCTCGACTTTTTCTGCGCCCGCTGCTTTGGCCTCGGCGGCTGCGTCGTCCAGAAGCTTACGGATCTGGGGCCCCGCCCACAGACGCGCCGATGCATCGCTGCGGAGATAGCCCCCGATCAATTCGTTGACGGCGAGCAACGTGAGATCCGCACCCGTGGCAGCGGCCAAAGTTCCGGCCAGACGGGCCGCCACCTTGCTGTGCTCGCAATCGTCCACCGCGCATAGGATCTTTTTCATCGGGGGCGTTCCTCCGTTCTGCGATTTGGAAAATCGCACAATCATAGAGGCCGCCCGGAGCGCCGCTATTGAGGCACATCAAAGTTGTGCAAGTGGCCTTCGCCCTATTGCGTCAGTTGTCCACGAGATCTCGACACTCCAGATCGTGGCGCTGCGGGCGTAAACCGAGCATGTGGCAAATGCCGTAAACGAGATCGGCCCGGTTCAGGGTGTAGAAATGGAATTCCGTCACTCCCCGGTCGACCAGGCCGAGCACCTGCTCCGCCGCAAAGGCCGCAGCTGCCAGCCGCTGCGTTCCGCTATCGTTTTCCAAACCCTCGAAACGGCGCACGAGCCATGCTGGAACGCCAACGCCCACTCTGGACGCCATGGCGGCCACTTGCGCGAAATTGTGGATCGGCAGGATCCCGGGGATGATCGGCGCTGTAATCCCACGAGACCGCGCACGCTCTTCGAAACGAAGAAAGCGATCCGTATCGAACACGAACTGAGTAATGATGCGCGTTGCGCCCGCATCGATCTTAGCTTTGAGAACCTCGATGTCGGTAGCGAGCGTCGCAGAATCCGGATGCCTTTCAGGATGGGCGGCAACCGTGATTTCGAAGTCCGCAACGGCCTTCAACCCCTCGACGAGATCGACCGCACGCTCATATCCGCCAGGTGTCGGATCATAGCGTTCCCCTGCCGGGGCATCGCCTCGAATGGCCACGATATGGCGCACCCCAAGATCCCAGTACATTCGCGCGATACGATCTATTTCGGCTCGCGTTGCGCCTATGCACGTCAGGTGTGCAGCCGGATTGAGCGTCGTCTCGCGAAGGAGGCGCGCGATGGTGGCGTGTGTCCGCTCCCTCGTCGATCCTCCAGCGCCGTACGTTACGGAAACACTCGTCGGCCTCAGCGGCTCAAGCCGACGGATCGCGCGCCAAAGCCCATCCTCCATCAGAGCCGACCCGGGCGGGAAGAATTCGAAAGAGACATCGATATCCCCGCTCGCGAGAAAGAGGCTCTTTCTCTCAGGCCGCGAAGGAAAGTGCACCAGATCTGCCTGATCGGAGGACATCGTCTTCTTCCCGCGCATCACGTCGATAGACCTCCCTGTTGCGTCCGGCCCGATGCCGCGAGCCCGACCGCGCGTCGCGACGGCAGAAGCCCATGCCCATGAGTTCTGAGAACGTGCCCCGCGAGATAGAGAGACCCGAAGATGAGGACACGCCCAGGCGGCCGCATCCCCGCCTGAGAGAGGCGAAGCGCTTGCACGACACCACTTGTCGGGATCGCGTCGAAGCCTTCCCGGGATGCGATGCCCGCAAGATCCGCCGCCGAAAACGCGTTCGGCTCGTCCGGGATAGGTACTGTGTAGACACGGGAGACGCGCCCCCTGAACGGCGCGATCACGGACTGCGCATCCTTGGCTTCCATCATTCCCCAGATCAGGTGCACGTCCCGCGGATCGCGCGCGGCCAGTTCATCGAGCGCCTTGCCGATGACGCAAGCCGCGGCAGGGTTATGCCCGCCGTCGAGCAGAAGCTCTGTGCCGCTGCTCACACAGGCGTTGAGATCGCCATCGTCCAGGCGTTGGAAGCGCGCGGGCCACGTCGCCTCGCGAAGGCCGCGTTCGAGCGCACAGACCGAAAGGTTCTCGTCGAAGAGAACGCATGCGGCAGCAATAGCCAGCGCCGCATTCTCGATCTGATGAGCGCCTGCCAAACGGGGCACGGGCAGGTTGATCAGCCGCGATTGAGACTGGAACAGAAGCCGTCCGTCCCGAACGCTGACATCGAAGTCACGGCCGAAAACATAAAGCGGCGCGCCGACCGCTTTCGCCCTCTCCGCAATCACGGCAAGCGCCTCCGAGTGCTGACGGCCGACGATGCACGGCACGCCAGGCTTGATGATCCCAGCCTTTTCCCGTGCGATGGCCGCAATCGTCCCGCCCAGAAAGGAAACGTGATCGATGGAAATCGGCGTGATAACCGTCAACTTCGGCCGCTCCACCACATTGGTGGCGTCGAGCCGCCCGCCCAGCCCCGTTTCGAGAAGTAGAAGATCTGCCGGCGCCTCCGAAAACGCGAGAAACGCAGCCGCCGTCGTAATTTCGAAATGCGTGATGGACCGTCCGCCGTTCGCATCCTCGACACGCGACAGGTAGTCCACCAGCGCATCCTCGGAAATAGGCGCAGCCCCCGCCTCGTCGGCCAGCACGATCCGCTCGTGGAAGTTCACGAGATGAGGCGAAATATAAGAGTGCACACGGCAGCCGCTCCCTTCAGAAATCGCTCGCAGGAACGCGATCAGCGATCCCTTGCCGTTGGTCCCTGCCACGTGCACCACGGGCGGCAACTGACGCTCGGGCGAACCGAGCGCCTCAAGGAGGCGCTCGATCCGATCCAGCGACAAATCGATCGATTGCGGGTGCAGGCCCATCAGACGCGCAAGGAGGAGCGCGCTGATGGGAGCAGCCGCAACGTCGACGTCACAGGTTGTCTGATACAAACTTGTAGACATGCTCTTTGGCCTCATGACCCTGCTTCAAGAGCTGACCGATCTCTGCCGTGATTTGCGATTTGAAGCTTTCGTCTTTGATGGACGGAAGATTGATCCGGACGTTCATGATCGCGCCCTCAAGACCGGCGTACGCCTGCTGAGACGCAACGCCGAGATCGCTGAGCGCATTGCTGTTTGACTTTCCGAGAAGCGACTGGCTGAGCTCCAGAACGTTCACGCATTCTTTTGCGATGGAGAGCGGGGACTGCACCGCCTCCTTGTATCCGGCCTGGATAGCGGCCGTTCTCTTCTGCTTGTCGTCGTCCGTCTCCTTGGGGAGCTTGAACGCGGCCATGACGGCATTGAACGCCTCGGTGTCGAGGTCGACACGCCGCAAAAGCCCGGCCGCGAGCGCGTCGGCCTTGGGCAGCGCTGCGTTGAGATCCTCAGTGAAGCTCTCATAGCCTTTCTTGCCGATGCTGAGCCGGCACACCATCGCGACCAGCTCCGCGCCAAGTGCACCGGACAGCGCCGCAACGCTGCCGCCTCCCGGAGCAGGCGCGTCCGAACCAAGCACAGCGCCGAAGTCTTCTAGGGACATTTTTACAAGCATGAGAGCCTCTTTCTTCTCAGTGCAGATGGAGACGAGAGCCGTTGGGTGCGGCGGGATGGAACGTTCAGAACAGTCCTTCGATCTGGCATTCGGCGTTGAGCTGGATGGTCTCGGCCGCAGGCACGCGCGGCAGGCCGGGCATGGTCATGATCTCTCCGCAGATCCCGACCACGAAACCCGCCCCCGCCGAAAGGCGCACTTCACGAATGGGAAGTTCGAACCCGACGGGCGCCCCGCGCTTGTTCGGATCGGTGGTGAACGAGTACTGCGTCTTGGCAATGCAGACGGGCAAGTGCCCGTACCCCGCATCTTCCCACTGCGAGAGCTGATCGCGGACTTTAGCGTCGGCCTTCACCGCATCCGCCCGATAGATCTGCTTCGCGATGACTTCGATTTTATCGAACAGACCGATATCCTCTCTGTAGAGAGGCTTGAAATCCGCCATCCCGGCTTCGCAAATGTCGACGACCTCCTGCGCCAGCTCGGCCGTGCCTTCCGAGCCCCGCTCCCAGTGCCGGCAAACGATCGCGGAAACACCCTGGCTCGCCGCATAGGACTGAAGCGCTTCCAGCTCCGCATCCGTATCTTTGGCAAAGTGATTGATGGCGACGACAGCGGGAACGCCGAATTTTTTGACGTTCTCGATATGGCGTCCCAGGTTCGCGCACCCCGCCTTGAGCGCCTCGACGTTCTCCGTGCCGAGATCCTCCTTCTTCACTCCGCCGTTCATCTTGAGTGCGCGCACGGTGGCGACAATGACAACGGCTTTCGGCTTGAGGCCGGCCTTCCGGCACTTGATGTCGAAGAATTTCTCGGCGCCGAGGTCGGCCCCGAATCCGGCTTCCGTAACGACGTAATCTGCAAGCTTGAGCGCCGTCTTCGTTGCCATCACGGAATTGCACCCATGCGCAATGTTGGCGAACGGTCCCCCATGAACGAAGGCAGGATTATTTTCGAGCGTCTGCACGAGATTGGGAAGCATGGCGTCCTTGAGAAGAACGGTCATGGCCCCATCCGCTTTCAATTCGCGGCAATAGACAGGCGAGCGATCCCGCCGATAGGCGACGATCATATCGCCTAAGCGCTTGCGCAGATCGTCCAAGCTCGTCGCCAGGCAGAAGATCGCCATCACTTCGGACGCAACCGTGATGTCGAAGCCCGCGAGCGCCGGGTATCCGTTAGCCACACCACCGAGCGACGTCACAGTTTCACGCAAGGCCCGGTCGTTGATATCGAGCACGCGTCTCCAAGCGATGCGGCGCGTATCGATGTCGAGCGCATTTCCCCAATAGATGTGATTATCGATCATCGCGCTCAGAAGATTGTGAGCCGCGGTGATGGCATGAAAATCGCCGGTGAAATGGAGATTGAGATCCTCCATCGGGACGACTTGCGCGTAACCACCCCCCGCTGCCCCGCCCTTCATTCCAAAACACGGACCCAGCGAAGGCTCCCGCAGACAAATCATCGCGCGCTTGCCGATGCGGTTGAGACCGTCTCCGAGGCCGACGGTCGTCGTCGTCTTGCCTTCGCCTGCAGGGGTGGGCGAAATTGCGGTAACGAGAACCAGATTGCCATCCGGCCTGGAGCCTAGACTGCTCGCGTAGGCCGCGCTCACCTTGGCCTTGTGCGGCCCGTAGCGAAAAAGATGTGTCTCCGGAATGCCGACCTTGCCGGCGATTGTCTCGATCGGCTCGAGAGCGGCCGCGCGCGCGATCTCGATGTCGCTCGCAACCTTGGTGCCCATGGCCTCTTTCCTCTGCATTTCGTGTCCGACTGAGGTCGAACGGATCCTGTGGCATCCCGCGGCGAACGGGCGGCCTCTTCGCTGAAGCTATTTAGGTTGAGCCGGAGACGGCCTCAGTTGCGTCGCAGAACAGGGGAGCTGTTTTTGCTGCTTGCCACCAAGGCCGCCTCCATTCCGTTAGTACATCACCCAGAAGATGATGTAGCCCGCTGCCATGGAGGCGATCCCGCCAAGAAGCGCCAGGTAGGGCAGCATTCCAGCGCGTGTGGGAGGCAGCTCCGTTTGACCCTCGGGCAGCAGATCGGCGAGCATGTCGGGCGGGAACTGGCCCTTGTCGACGACGTAGTGCCGATACCAGAACAGCGGCGTGGAGATAAAAGCAGCAGCCAGCCCGAGGAAGAGGATATGGTTGCCCCACAGGTTGGCGCCGACGCCGATCAGGAACGCGTTCACGTAAGCTAGCGCGGTGCCCGCCACCATCAGCCAGTTCGGCGCGCGATACGGCCGCTTGGCATCCGGGTTGTCGAGCCTGTGAATCCAGCCCGCGTTCAAGTTGAGATAGTGGAACAGCACGTAGTTCACGGCCGACACCGCCATCACGAACATGTAGTCGGACATCAAGAGCAGGATCGCGTTGAACCCGAGGTCTGCCCACATGGCGCGCGTGGGCACACCGTTCTCGTTGAGCTTGTCGAGCCACTTCGGCATCCAGCCGTCATGCGCGCCCTGATAAAGCGTGCGGGACGAGCCGGCCATCGCCGTCATGATGGCGAGGAAGAGCGTGAAAGTCAGCATGACGACGAGCAACTTGGCGATGAACGCGCTTGCACCCACCATGCTGGCCAACGCCACGCCGACACCTTCGCCGGATTCGATCCCAGGCGAGCGCATGTAATCGACGCCGAGCACGCCCTGGAAGACAAACGGCACCAGCGAGTAGAGAAGAACTCCGAGAACGCCCGACCAGATGATCGCCTTTGCGCCGTCGCCCTGCGGATCCTTCATCTCGCTCATGTAGCAGACGGCGTTTTCTGCCGCGTAAGCCGCCCATGCCGCGAGGAAGAGCCCGCCGATGAAGAGACGCCAGCCTTCGAGGTTCCATTCGCCGTTGAGCGGGACGAAGGGAGTGAAGTTGTCCATGTCGATACCGCCGGTGAACAGCGGAATGAGCGTGACGAACAGCAGCGGAATGATGCCGCCCAACGTAAGGATGATCTGAACGCGCGCCGTTCTCGCAATGCCGGTGTGCTGGATACTCCAGACGGCCACCATCAGCACCGTTCCCACGATGAACTGCGTATTGATGCGGATCGAGAGATCTTCCTTGAGGAAGCCGAGATCGAGCAGCGTCAGCTTCCACGTATTGAGTGCGTGGTCAGGTGGTAGGAAGATCGAAAGAAGATAACCGGATCCCAATCCCGAACCGATCGCAAGAATGGGACTCCAAGCGAGCCAATTCGACCAGACCGACATGGGGGCAATAATGCGACTATGGCGAACCCAGGCGGTGGCGCCATAGACCGCCGTGCCTCCGGACTTGTTCGGATGCATGGCGGCGATTTCGGCGTAGCTGAAGATCGCTACAAAACCGATCATCACCGAGATGAACCAGACGAGAGGTGAGATCGTGCCCGTAACGGCCGATATACCTCCAAGGCTGAACATCACGAGGGCCGGTGAACCCGCAGCGATGAAAACCACCTGCCACCAATTCACGTCGCGTCGCATTTTCTGGGTGTCCGCGTAAGATTGATAGGACACCCCTAGGGCTTCAGCTTTTCCATACTCCATTGTCGGTCCTCCCAGGGTCCGATGAATGGAATCAAAAGCCGGCTTGCATGCCCCCCATTTTGCCGATCTATCGGTCATTCTTTATGCAAGCCGGCCTTGATTACCTCCCGTTGCTATCAAGTATTATTAGTCGATTAGTTAGTTCACTCTCGCGGAAAAGAACTAGCCTTCCAGCTCAAGCAAATGATTTTCGAGGATCTGGGACTTGTAATCCCAAGGACCGTTGATGCCCTCGAGCTGCAAGTACCATTCCGCCGTCTGCACCAGCACCTCAGCCGCGATTGTCCCACACACTTGGCCCGCGAGGACATTCACGCCGTAGCGCGCGGCTTCGGCTTTCAGAAGATTGTAGATGCGGTGCAACGGCGTCTTGAGCGGATTGCTCACTTCGCAAGACACGATCGTAACCGCCTTGCCCGTCCGCCGATGCGTATTCGGCAAGCCGATCACGCCCTGGATGTTTGTGAAACCGCCGGTCTTTCCGCGTACGTAGCTTGCAAGCTTCCGGGCAATGGCGAGATCCGTCGTATCGAGAACGACGTTGAAATACGCGTCATGCTCGTCGAGAGCACCGACGATGGTTGCCCCCGCCGTCGGATGCATCTTCGCCGGGCCAAGATCCGGCGCGCGGTCGTGATCCTTTTCGATGACGTCCCGCAGGCCCTCGTAGTTGCCCTTGCGGATGGCCGTCAGCCCTTCGCGATCCGGCCGGCGCGCGTTTCTGCCGGTAAAGAAAATCGGAACACCATGACGCTTGAAGAGCTCCTTTCCGAGATCCTCCGCGAAGTCGATGCATTCCTCGATGGTGATGTCCTTCGCCGGGTAGATCTCGATGGTATCCACGGCACCGATACGCGGATGGCGCCCGTGCTGCTTCTCCATGTCGATGAGCTCGTACGCCTTCGCAGCAGATGCCAGGATCGCCTCCCTCACGGCCTCCGGCCGACCCAGCACCTCGACCGGCAAGCGATCGAAATCTGCGTCGGGCTCATAGCCGATGAGCTTAACCCCTTTCTTGTCCCGGAAGGGAGCTACGATCTGCTCGATCACCTCCTTGCGGGTGCCATCACTGAAGTTCGGGTCCGATAGGATATACTGGGCCATGAGCGTCCTCCTGAAGTGCGGTCCCGGTTCGGCATGGCCATCCGGGATGCGTTACGGTGCGCCACGACATCCGTGGTCACTCCCTGCGACGGGACCAAGCGATCAGCAGGGTAGGTTTTAGCCTACCCACTTGGGTAGACACCCCCATCCGAATGGGCAGCTTGACGTCCCACCCTCACGGTATCCCTGAATTTAAATTAATCAAGCGATTAATTATTATGCGGTGCGCCAATTCGTGTTTGCAATGCGAGACATTCGAGGCCCCCCAACCCGCCTACGTACGCAAAAAGGCTCTGCATCGTCCGCATACATCCTCTTGCGCGAACTCGGCTCGGAGAGACGTCGCGGCACGGACCGCCACACATCTGTGCGAGAAGATCCTGCAGTGGAAGATGCCCTTAGCAAGACGAGATCAATCGCCTCATTCATCTCATCAATCTTGGACTGGGTCGCGAAAACACCATCAGTCCCAACAGCCCGCAAAAGCCTTCTTCCGAAGGGCGCACCAAATCTTATGGGCGCAAGCAAAAGCGCGGGGCACAGCCTGAAAATCACGATACGCGCAATGCGAATACCCCAGGCATTGTGCAATGCACTCCCCGACGTGCCATCAGCTCCTAAAAAATCTTGGATAGCCCCATCGCTGCGGCGATCCGAGGCGACAAAATTCCCCTGCACCGGCTATGGCCTGGTCGCGGCGCGTGCTACGCTCATAAAGCGAGGACAACGTCGGCCTCTGATCCGTCGAGCAACGTCGCCCGACAGAAGCAACTTCGCTTCGTGGATATGTACGGCACGCGAGTCTTCACGCGCCGCCCAAAGCGCATCTCCCTTGATGCAAGTTCTAATTAATCTGTCAATTTAATGCTGAGCTAGGTATCGATGGCGGCCAAGAAGAAAGAAACCGAGCCTAAACTGGGCCGGAGACGCGCAAATATTGCCGGTCCCGGAGCAGAAGATCTTGCACGTATTGCACTTGATCTATTCGCGGAGCGGCACTTTTCGTCCGTGACCATCAAAGACATAGGTCACGCCGCGAACGTCAACAGCGCCATGATCTACTACCACTACAAAGACAAGCTGGCGCTCTTCAATGCTGCGATCAACAGCGCCATCGACGAAGCTTTTCGGCACTTCGCCGAACATTGCGACAACGAGAAACACGACAACGCCGTGTCTGCGATCAACGAGTGGTTCAACGTCCACGTGACGCTCCACAAGCGCCTCCGCAACGTGATCAAGATCAGCTTGGATTGCAGCGGTCCCGAATTCGCCGAGGCGCGTAGCGCCATCAAGCGCTTTTACAATCACGAGAACGAGATCCTGCAGAAGTTCATCCACGACGGCATCCGGACCGGCATCTTCCGCAATGTCGAACCCGCAATTATCGCGACGATGATCTCGGCCTTTCTCGACGGCGTCCTCGCGCGCTCGCTCATCCTCAAAGATTTCGACATGCTCAAGACCGTCGAGGAGTTCAAGCGTACGCTATGGCAACATCTCGGATACGAAGCCGCACATAGAAAATCCACGAGGGTGACCCGTCCGGATCTGGCCAGCAGAAAATCCGCATAGTCCGTCGCTGCCACTAAGCGGATCTTGCGTATCGTCCCCGGCGGGGCAGGTTTCGTCCACCGCCAAACTTCGCCACCTGCCCTATTTGAGGAACGCCCGAAAGCGCCTCAGAGAGTAGGCAAAGAGTGCGGCTCCGATCACGAGCAGCATGAGGAGCTGGGGCCAGACAACATCCACTCCCGCTCCACGGAACAGAACGGCCTGCGACAGCATCACGAAATGGGTGTTCGGCGCGAAGAACATGATGTTCTGCACAATGTCCGGCATGCTTTCGCGCGGTGTCGATGCTCCGGAAAGGACTTGCAGCGGCAAAAGGACAAGCATCAGGAGCAAGCCGAACTGCGGCATTGATCCCGCGACTGTGGCCAGAAAGATGCCGAGAGACGTCGTGGCGAACAAAAGAAGCGCTGTGCCGCAGAAGAAAAGCAGCATCGAACCTTGAAGCGGCACGTGCAAAAGCCCCTGCGCGATGACGAGCAGGGAAAAGGTCGAGGACAAGAGGACGACGAGCCCCATCGACCACACCTTGCTAATCATGATTTCGAGCGGCGTGACGGGCATGACGAGCAGATGCTCGATCGTTCCATGCTCGCGCTCGCGAATGAGGGCCGCACCGGCCAGGATGATTGAGAGCATCGTAATGCTGTTGATGATGCTGGTAATCGATCCGAACCAACCCTTGTTAAGCTCCGGGTTAAATCGAGACCGGAGGCTAAGCTCCACCGGAAGCTCGGCCTCACCCCTGTAGCGCTGCAAAAACTCGCGGACTTCCGCCGAGACGATGCTCTGAACATAGCCGCCACCCGTGAATGCCTGTGACATGCGTGTGGCATCGACGTTGAGCTGAATGACAGGGGCTTTCGCGGCCAGCAGGTCGCGCTGAAAATTTGGCGGAATATTGAGCGCGAATGTGTCGAGACCGTTGTCCATACGCCGATCCATTTCGGCCACGTTGATCATCGACGGCGTGATGAAATAGGGCGGATAGAACGAATTCGCGATCCGTCCCGAGAGCGGCGACTGGTCCTCGTCGACGATGGCGATCGTGGCGCGATTGAGCGTTTCTGGAATCGAGGTCGCGGATGTATAGACGGAAACCGTGAACGAAAAGACGATCAAAACAAGCATTACCGGATCGCGGAGCATACCTCGCAGCTCCTTGATGCCGAGTTGATAGATGTTCGCCCACGACACCGCTCAGCTCTCCTGCTTCTTGAGGAGAAGCGTGCCGATCGCGATTAAAGCCGGAACGGTCAACGCAAGTGGAACAAGAGAACTCGTGAGTTCCTGGAAGCCGAGTCCCTTCGAGAACACGCCGCGCGAGATGGTCATGAAGTACGTGGTAGGGTAGAGCTTGGAAATGATGGCACCACCCCCCTCAAGCGACGACACCGGATCGACGAGCCCCGAGAACTGCACCGCGGGGAGCAGCGTCAACAGAGATGTTGCAAAAATCGCGGCGAGCTGGCTTTTCATGAACGCCGAAATCACAAGCCCAAGCGCGGTCGCCGCCGAGACGTAAAGAAATGCCGCGAGGGTGAACACCAGAAAGCTGCCCGTGAACGGCACCTCGAAAGCGAAAACGGCGAACGCGGCGAGGATAAAGAAATTCAGCATAGCAAGCGCTATGTAAGGCAACTGCTTCCCAAGCAAGAATTCGAGTTTGGTCACAGGCGTCACGTAGAGGTTCGTGATCGATCCAAGCTCCTTTTCGCGCACGACGCAAAGTGCCGCGAGCATCGCCGGGATCAGCATCAGAAGCAGCGGAATAACCGCGGGCACCATGGCGACGAGGCTTTTGACGTCCGGGTTGTAGCGATAGCGGATTTCGAGCCCAAAATCGCCGAGCGCAGCTCCTCGTCCGAGCGCCTCTCGAGCCCGCGCAGAAACCCACGCGGCGTGCATCCCCTGCACGTATCCATTCACAGTCTCGGCGCGTTGCGGGTTGGAACCGTCGATCCAGCCGCCAATCTGGACCTTCTTTCCACGCATAACATCCCGCCCGAAACTCGGCGGAATTTCCAGCGCCACGTTGAGCGCGCCGCTGCGCATGCGCCTGTCCATATCCTGATAGTCTTGCAGCGGCGGCTGCTCGATGAAATAGCGGGATCCGGCAATTTCGAGCGCATAGTCTCGGCTGATGCTGCTATCGTCACGATCGAGAACGGCGAACGTCAGATCTTCGACATCCATGCTGATGCCAAAGCCAATGACGAACAAAAGAATAAGCGTCCCCAGCATCGCCATTGTCGCGCGAATAGGATCGCGCTTGAGTTCCACAGCCTCTCGCTGCGCATAGCTGAACATCCGCCGCGGGTTGAACATGCGGCGAGACGCGGCGTTCGCGGTATGCGCTCCTGGTCGATTGGAATGCGGCATCGGTTCGGTGCGCGACTCGGGTTGTGGCCCGATCGCGCCTTCCAGATAGGCCACGAACGCCTCTTCCAGAGTCGTGGCACCACGCGCCTCGATCAGCGCACGCGGCGTGTCGCTTACGAGCACTTTTCCGGCATGCATGAGCGAAATGCGGTCGCAGAGCTCCGCTTCGTTCATGAAATGCGTGGAGACGAAAATCGTGACGCCGTCCTTGCGCGAGAGCTCGGCCAGGATGTGCCAGAATTCATCACGTGCTATGGGATCGACGCCGGACGTCGGCTCATCGAGAATGAGAATGTCCGGCCCGTGGATCATTGCGACAGCAAGAGACAAGCGCTGGCGAATGCCAAGCGGCAGCGAGGCGGGTAACGTGTCCATAACGCCGGCGAGACCGAAACGGCGGGCCATATCCGCAACACGATCCGGAATGATGTCTTCTGGCATCTTGAAAAGGCGGGCGTGCAGATCGAGGTTCTGCGCGACGGTAAGCTCGCTGTAAAGCGAGAAGGCCTGGCTCATGTACCCCACGCGTTTGCGCACGGCCATGTCTCTGGGATCGACCTCATGACCAAAGAGCTTCGCCGAACCCTCGCTGGCGGGAAGAAGGCCGGTTAGCATCTTCATCGTCGTAGTTTTGCCGCAACCGTTCGAGCCCAGGAAGCCGAAAATCTCGCCACGCGGAATAGAGAAGGTTACGTTGTCGACGGCTGTGAAGTCGCCGAATCGCATGGTGAGGCCTCGCGCTTCAATCGCGTAGTCGTCTCCATTTTCTGCAGGAGCCGGCGGAATCTCGACCTTGCGGTGGTCCTTGCTCTCCTCTTCCGGCAGCATGGCGATGAAGGCGTCGTCGAGGTTATCCGTTCCCGTTTGCGCAAGCAGCTCGGCGGGCGTCCCCGTAGCGAGGATCTTTCCGGCATTCATCGCTACGAGCCAATCGTAGCGCGCAGCTTCCTCCATATAAGCCGTCGCCACGATAACGCTCATGCCGGGCCTATCGGCGCGGATGCGGTCGATCAGCTCCCAGAACTGGCGTCGCGAGAGCGGGTCGACACCGGTCGTCGGCTCGTCGAGGATGAGAAGATCAGGATCGTGGATCAGCGCGCAGCAGAGCCCGAGCTTCTGCTTCATGCCTCCAGACAGCTTCCCCGCCGGGCGGTCACGAAAGGGTGCAAGGCCGGTGCTTTCTAGCAAAACGGCAATGCGCGCCTTGCGCTCGGCACGAGCTTGCCCAAAGAGGCGCCCGAAAAAGTCGACATTCTCGAAGATCGAGAGCGTGTGGTAGAGGTTCTTGCCGAGCCCTTGCGGCATGTAGGCGATGCGGGGGCAGACATCCTCGCGATGACGCGCTTCGCGCATGTCGCCACCAAGAACCGTCAGCCGCCCCTCCTGCATCTTGCGCGCACCCGCAATGAGTGAGAGCAGGCTGGACTTTCCCACGCCGTCCGGTCCGATCAGTCCGACCATTCGACCCGACGGAATGTCGAGCGAAAGATCGTCGATGGCCTTCACCGTCCCGTAGGTGAGACGGAGGTTCTCAAAATGCGCGACGGAAGCCGAGTGTTCACCTGTCATCGTGCCGTCACTGCACAACGTTTGACGCAAGGTTGGGAGGCCAAGCTACGTTCTGATCCATACGCACGTAGGCCATGCCCGGGAGGCCGGTCTTCACCTGCGTAAGATACTTGCGCAGCAGATCCGGCGGGATGTGAGCGCGAACGCGGAACATCAGCTTGAGACGCTCGTCTTCCGTCTCCACAGCTTTCGGCGTGAACTGCGCTACATCCGACACGAACGACACCGACGCCGGGATAACAAGATGCGGCGCGGCATCCAGAACGAGGCGCACGTCCGCGCCGAGCGGAACGCGTCCTGCCTCCTGCGTGGGCAGGAAGAAGGTCATGTAAACGTCCGACACGTCGATCATATTGAGAACACGGCCGCCGCTCGAAAGCACTTCGCCGGCCTGCGCAACACGGAATTGTACGCGCCCGTCGCGCGGCGAAGTCAGCGTGCTGTCTTCGATGTCGGCATCCAGGCTTTCTATCGCCGCCTTAGCCGCTTCGACGGCCGCTTCGGCGTCGATGACCTGTGCCTTGGCCGCTCCGATTGCCGCTTCAGACGCAGCGAGCGCGGCCCGCGATGCCGCGAGCGCCGCTTTAGCGCGTCTTTGAGCGGCTCGGTCGTCGTCCAGCACTTGCTGAGAGACGTTGTTGTTTCGGACAAGATGCTCGGAGCGTGCAAGTTTGCTCTCGGCTGCGTCGAGTTCTGCCTGGCGTTGCTCGATGACAGCCTCGGCAGACGAACGCTCGGCTTGCCGTTGGGCCACCAGGCTGCCGGCCGTATCGATTGCGATCTTCGCGCGACGAAGTTGAGCTTCAGCTTCCCGCTTTCGCGCGACAAGCTGGGCGATGTCCATGTGCGCCAGCGGCTGACCGGCGCGGACGAAATCCCCTTCGCGCACGAGCACCTGCTTCAGTCGTCCCGCCGTCTTAGCCGCAATATCGATTTCGACGGCCTCAAGCCGGCCGTTTCCGCTGGCAAAGCCTTCAGGCAGCCCCGTATCCGTGGACTTCTGCCAGACAACGTAGCCGATCGCCACCGCGGCGACGGCGGCCAACGCAATGAGCCGCTCTCGGTGCTCAAACTTCATATCCGATCCTTCTATGCACAGCGTATCGATAGAGTCATCGTTACCCTCCTCGATCCTTGTCTTTGCGCAAAGGTGGTGAACTTTCTCTGTTTTGCCTGCTCACGCTTACGGAGATCGGTTTATGCTACTACTGCCGCCCATGCGGAGAGCCCATAGGCGCGTGAGCCAAAAAAATGGCGGAGTGAGATGCCCCGCTGCCGCGCCACCCGCTAGGCCAAACGTTTTGGCTTTCTAATCGTACAATGCTCTCTGCTGCATTAACTGTACGGATCGTTGAATCTGAGCCACGTACCGCACTTTCCAAATCCCGCGCATTTTTTCCACGCCCATCGAGTCTCGAAATTCAGTTCTTCAGGATCGGCAGCGGGTCTCGTATCCAACAAAGACATGAGATCTGGCCCGATGATGACGTCTACTTTGCCGAGATAACGGAAGTTGACGTCGAGATAATAGATTAATCCTTTCCCTTTTGCGCGACGTCTGCTCGCCATTCCGAAGCCACAAATGCGCGACTCGTCCCTTAACGGTCAGGAGCGGACGTTGCACGTCGGGGTAAAATGGATGCTCTTCACATGGCTAGATCCATCCCGGCAAGCGGGTAAGAACGCTTGCGGGAAGCTTCAATGGCGGATTTACGCGCCGAACGAGCGGAGTAACGTCTCGTTCGGCGACTGATCGACGCTCTACGACACAGTTCAACCACCATCTCCCGCACTCAACGCTCAGCACGCTGACGCCGGCCGGCTACGGAACACGCTGGCAACACAACGAAGAGCTTGAAGGAGGCTCATCGGGAGCGTTCAATGACCACCGGATTCCAGCCCCCAGACGAAAGACGGGCGCGCATCATTCAGGGAGCGGCATCGCCGGCATATGACGGAAGAAATCACTGCGGATATTTGCATCGTAGGCGCCGGATCGGCAGGTCTTTCCATCGCTGCCGGCGCAGCGCAAATGGGCGCGCGAACCGTTTTGATAGAGGCGAACCGAATGGGCGGTGACTGCCTCAATACCGGCTGTGTTCCCTCGAAATCGCTCATTGCCGTCGCGAACGTTGCGCAAACGGTGCGATCCAGCCATCGCTTTGGCATCACAACGGGCGACATGGAGATCGACGGCGCACGGGTGAACCGATATGTGCGTAGCGTGATAGAAAAAATCGCGCCGCACGATTCTGTCGAACGCTTTACCGAACTTGGATGCCGCGTCATCTCTGCGCACGCGGAGTTCGTGGACGGCCGGTCACTTCAGGCCGGATCTTTTACTGTGCGGGCCCGCCGTTTTGTCCTCGCGACCGGGAGCCGACCAGCCATTCCTCCCATCCCGGGTCTCGGTAACATACCATTTCTCACCAACGAGACGATTTTTGAAACGATCACCATCCCAACTCATCTCGTGATCATCGGTGCTGGCCCGATCGGCTGTGAAATGGCCCAGGCGCATCGGCGCTTAGGGGCAACTGTCACACTGATCGACCAAGATCGATTGCTTGGGAAGGAAGATCCTGAAAGCGTTCATGTCGTGCGCGATGCTTTCGTGGCTGAAGGGATCGAATGCATCGAGGGTGTGTCGGTGATCAATATCGCACGTACAGATCCTGGTGTTGCCGTAACCTACGCTCAAGCCGGACGGGAGCATCAGGTCACGGGCTCGCATCTCCTCATTGCCACGGGTCGCCGCGCAAACGTCGAAAATCTCGGTCTCGACAAGGCAGGCGTCAGGGTCGGCAGCCAGGGCATCGAAGTCGACAGCAGGCTGCGCACCAGCAACAAGCGGATCTACGCAGCGGGCGATGTGATCGGAGGCCCACAGTTCACGCACGTCGCCAGCTATCATGCAGGCATCGTGTTGCGGAATGCACTCTTTCGCCTCGCCGCCCGAAATACATCCAAGGCCATACCACGTGTGACGTACACCGATCCGGAGATCGCACACGTCGGCCTGGATGCCGCTGAAGCGCGTGACACGTACGGTGACCACATACGTGTCGTCCGCGCGAATTTTTCGGACAACGATAGAGCGCAGGCCGAAGGAACCACGGCTGGCTTTCTCAAGGCCATTGTTGGGAAGCGCGGACACATCCTGGGCGCAACCATCGTTGGACCCCATGCCGGCGAACTGATCTTGCCTTGGGTCCTTGCCATCTCCAAGGGGCACAAAATCGGCGACATGGCATCGCTCATCGCGCCATACCCGACACTGAGCGAGGTCACTAAGCGCGCGGCCGGTAGCTACTTCACCCCCCAACTGTTTTCCGAGCGCACCAAGCGGCTTGTCCGGCTCATCGGTGCCTTTGGGTCGTGAGATGAAACATGCGGAAATAGAGACGCTCGCCCAGGATATCACCGTGGTGATTCCGACGCTCGATACCGCTGAAACGCTTGCGGACGCGCTCCGCACGTTGTCCGACGTGCGTGAAGTGCTCATCGTGGATGGCGGCTCGACGGATGCCACACGGGACATTGCCAACCGGCACGGGGCGCGGATCGTGACAGCAGAGAAAGGTCGCGGCTTGCAGTTGGCAGCCGGTGCGGCTCGCGCCAATGGCGAGTGGCTTCTTTTCCTTCACGCGGATACGCAGCTCGAACCCGGATGGAAGGCCGCGGTAGGCAGCTTCATCGCCGATCCTACGAACAAGCGCCGGGCGGCGACCTTCCGTTTCCTGCTCGATGACGAGACGCCGCAGGCCCGCCGGCTCGAACGGATCGTCGCATGGCGGGTACGCAATTTCAGCTTGCCCTATGGGGATCAAGGCCTCCTGATCCATCGCTCTCTCTATGCAGAGGTCGGCGGTTATCCATCCTGGCCCGTGATGGAGGACGTCGACCTCGTGCGCCGCATCGGGCGGCAACGACTTGTTACGCTACCCGCCGCGGTTCGCACATCTGCGGCACGCTGGCGGCGGGAGGGCTGGATTGCGCGGAGCGGCCGCAATGTCCTTTGCCTTGGTCTCTACTATCTTCGTGTGTCACCGCGCTTGATCGCACGTATCTACGGTTGACGATGAAGACACACCGCCATCTCGTCATTTTCACACGCTATCCGCAGCTCGGAACCGGAAAACGCCGCCTGGCCGCTCAAACGGGCGCAGTGGAGGCCTTGCGATTTCAGCGTGTCAATCTCGAGCACACGCTCCTTCGCCTCGGGCGCGACGCGCGATGGACGACATGGCTGGCGATCACTCCCGACCGATCCGCCCCCTGGCCGCAATGCGTCAACTTGATACCCCAGGGCAAAGGCGATCTCGGCGTGCGCCTACTTCACGTCGCAAAGACTCTGCCCAGGGGGCCAGTGCTCGTCATCGGCAGCGACGTTCCGGGCATCCCACCGCAGCTGATCGCAAGAGGCTTTCAATTGCTCGATGGGCACGATGCTGTCCTCGGGCCGTCTTCGGATGGCGGTTACTGGGCGGTCGGATTGAGACGACGCCCGACGATTATCGATCCGTTCAAATCGGTGCGGTGGTCGACCTCGTACGCCCTGGCCGACACGTTGCGCAATCTTGGCGAGAAGAGCGTGGCACTTCTGGATGAGCTCGACGACGTCGACGATGCCAACGCCTTACGACGCAAAGAAGGGTGGAATCTTCTCAACAAGCGATCGCTCGGCGGAAAGAACATCGTGACTTAGCTGGAGACAGCGTACTCTTTCGACTTAAAGGACAGATGCGCAACCGATGCGGGAGCGTCAGATATTTTCCTGATGTCAGCCCAGGTCTGTTTGTAGTTGGGAATGAAGAGTTCATTCGTTCCCGCATTTACGACATTGCCCTGAACGCCAGTCGGATAGGCGAACAGCATGAATGTCTCTCCAGGCCGCGCGGTCGGCGTCGGATAGGCGATCGCCTGCGTCGATCCTGTATCGTTGTATATTTCGACGAGATCGCCCTGCTTCACGCCGATCCGATCCATATCGCCTGGATGAATTTCAAGGAATGGAAACGGCCAGCGATCCATGACGAAGTCGTTCTCGACGTCGAGATAGGCCGACTGCCAGACCAAGTTCGCCCGCCCGTTGTTGATGAGAAACGCATGGCGTCTTCTCTGCTCTTCCTTGCCTGGCGCCTGCAGCCCACGCCATTGGGCAAGCATGAAGCGCGCTTTTCCGTCTGGGGTATCGAAGCGCCCATCTGTGTAGAGCCGCTTCGTGCCGACGATCCTGTCATGCTGGAAGCCGACAGCAGGCTCTTGAAAGCCGTTGGTGCCGAGCGCCCTGAGCCGCTCGTACGTCACGTACTCGCCACCTTTTGCCGTGGCATGGTAACCGTCGATGAAAGCATCCTCCTCGGTCTTCCAATCGAACCCGTCGAACTTGGCCGCGAGCCCTGCTCGGCCAAGAGTGCTAAAAACACGCTGCAGGTTGTGGGCGATCCTTGCTGCGATCAGACAGTCCGGCAGAGCCTGGCCGGGCGGGTCCATATAGCGTTCGGTGAGACGCATGCGCCGCTCGCCGTTCATCGAGGTGAGGTTCATCTCGCCCGCCGTGGCCGCGGGCAGTACGACGTGGCAGGCTTCGCCGATCCTGGTCGGCACGATATCGACATTGACAGCGAACAGCCCGCCTGCGTCGATCGCCGCGACGATCGCATCGACCAAGGCCTCGCGATCGCCGTAGGGCACGGAATTCATTGCGTCCTTCACCTTGTCGGTGCGCTGCTTGTAGACGCGCTTGAACTCCGATGCATTCAACGTGGTTTTGTAATGATCGCAGCCCCAGATGTGGTGCACGCTACCGCGCCCCTCGATCAAAAGCTGATCGACATAGGCAGCCGGTCGCCCGACATGGGCCTCGTTCGGGCGCGCATAACCTTCCTGGTGTCCCCCAAGCCGCACGACACCGCCGCCCGCTCGGCCGACGTTGCCGGTTGCGAGCGCGATGTTCACCAGCGCGCCGTTGGTTCGACAGTTGTCGTTGCCCCAGATGAGACCTTTTTCGTAGGCGAACATCGTGCGGCGACGCGCGCCACCGTCCTTGGGCTCTGCGATCCAGCGCGCCGCTTTGCGGATGTCATCCGGCGAAAGGCCCGTGATGTCGGCGGCCTCCTCGACGGTCAGCCGGTTGCCCGCCCGCGCATCGGAGAAGCTGGTGAGCGTCGCAGGGTGAGCGGCATCTGTCGCGTCATGCGTGCCGGTCTCGGCCGACGTGTGGGCGTCGATGAAGGCTTGGTCGACCCAGCCTTTGTCCGCGATTTCGGTGAAGAGCGCGTTGAAGAGCGCGAGATCGGTGCCGGACTTGATCTGCAGATGAAGGACGTTCTCGGGTCCGGCCTCGACCTCGGAGGCGGCCACGGTGACCGTCCGGCGCGGATCGACGATGATGATCCGGCCTCGCTCATGGCGTTCGCCAGGAAGCTGCTCGCTCTTCTTACCGAGCGAGGTACCTCGGAGGTTAGGCACCCAGTGGTTGAGAAAATAGTTGGTCTGGGTTTCGAGCGGGTTCGCCCCCACCACCATGATGGTGTCCGCGAGCTCCGCGTCCTCGTAGCAATTGTTGAGCTCCCCCACGCCCATGTCTCGGGTGCCGTGAACTTCCGAATTGTACGCGGGACGATTGTGTATCCGGATATTCTGGATCTTCATCGCGCCAAAGTAGAGCTTGCCCGTACCCCAGGTATTCTCATAGCCGCCACCGGCGCCGCCATGGTCGTAAGCCGAGACAAAAAGTTCGTCCTCGCCCTTCTCGGCCACGATCCGAGCGGTCACCCGCGCAACCAGATCGAGCGCGTCATCCCAGCTCGTGGGCTGCATCTGTCCGTAGCGCCACACCAAAGGATCGGTCAGGCGCTGCTGCTGGGTTGCGCGCGGGCGGGAATAGCTCATCTCCGCCATGCGCGCGCCGCGCACCGAGCCCAGACCGGAATTCAAGACACACCCATCGTCCGGCTTGATGACGAGATGCACGTCCTCCCCGTCCTGCTTGACGATATTGTACATCGAGGGCGCATACCAGGCGTCGGTTTCCGGCTGTTGCTGGCGGGAAAGATCGCGCCCGAACACATTGTCGGAAGCGTCAGTTCCGCCTTGTTTGTTCACGGGCCAACTGTAGGCCTGATAGCCGCATCCCACGATGCAATAGTGACAGACGACGTTTTGCCGCTTCGCCTCGGCGGGAATGATTGGAAGGCGATCGATCTGTCTCTTGTACGCCATGAGCGCGGGCCTCAGAGGACATTGGAAAGGCGGCCGTACAGCAACTCGTCGAGTCCCTCGGCGTAGATGTCGCCAGCTTCGTCGATCCGAAGACTGTACTGCGGCAGGTTCTGCGTTGCATGCCCCCAGATCTGCTGGCCACCGGCCTCACAATCGAAGCGGCTGTAATGGCCACGGCAACTGAGCGTGCGGTCGCGGGCGCTATAGATGAGTGGAAAGCCTTTGTGCGGACAGATCGTGGTGAATCCGACGATGTCCCCGTCCGCTCCAACTCCTCCCTCGACCCGCACACCGAGCTTGAGCAAGACGCCAGGTGCGTCATCGTCCGGGTACGAGACGTCGAGCGGAACGTCGATCTCAAGGTCCGCCACATTGGCCAATTTGTTTGACGGATAGGAGACGCGCGCCAATGCCGGCTTGGCTTTGGCCTGCGGCGAGACACCGAGCGCCGCAGCCGCGCCGGCTGCCGAAAGCGCGCCGCCCGTCAGGAACTGCCGGCGGCCGATGTCGGCAAGCTTCGAGCATCGCGACATTGTCGCTTCTCCTATTCAGGCACAGGCTAACCACGCGCGCCCGTGACATACGCGGCCGTTCTCTCGTCCCGCGGCGCCTCGAACAGACGCTTGCAGTGATCGAACTCGACGAGCGTCCCTGCACGATCCTTGACCCAGAAGAAGGCCGCATAGTTCGCTATTCGGCGTGCCTGTGCGAGATTGTGCGTGACGATCACAACCGTGTACCGATCGCGCAGGCTCTCTATGAGGTTCTCGACAATAGCCGAAGACAGGGGATCGAGCGCGCTGCACGGCTCGTCCATCAGAAGCACGGCAGGCTCAAGGACCAAAGCCCGCGCGATGCAGAGGCGTTGCTGCTGGCCGCCGGAGAGCGCCTGTGCCGACGCGTCGAGGCGTTCGGAGATTTCATTCCAGAGCCCGACATCCTTGAGCGCGCGCTCGATTCGGTCGGCGACCTCGGTCTTGTTGGTCAGCCCATGCTCGCGCAGCGGAAGCGCCAGGTTGCGCCGGATCGACAAGGGAAATGGGTTCGGCCGCTGGAAGATCATACCGACGTTGCGCCGTAGAGCATGAACATCGAGGCTCGGCGCGTGAATGTCGGCGCCGCCGAGCAGGATGCGGCCATCGACGCGGCAGCCCGGCACAAGGTCGGTCAAGCGATTGAGGCTCGAGAGAAGGCTGGTCTTGCCGCAACCCGACGGGCCGATGAGCGCCGTGATGCAGCCCTTGTGTATGTCGAGGCTGATGTTGCGAAGAACTTCGTTGTCTCCGTAGCTGAGCGACAGGTTCGAAACCTGGATCAGCGGTTCGGGCGCACAGCATGCGGCGCCCGCAACGAGAGACCCAAGTGTGAAGGCATCGTCATCCTTGCACTTTAATTCGGACGCCACGTCCTGGCGTGATGATGTCATGAGGCGGTGACCTTCCGGGTAAGCGCGCGGTTTGCCAACCACATCGCCGCACTATTGATGGCAATCAGGAGTACGATAAGAACAAGCGCCGAGGCGTAAGCGCTTTTATCGCCGCCTGCGACGTTCATGGTCAGGTCGTAGATGTGGACCGAGATCGCCCGGCCGGAGTCGAAGAGCGAGCCCGGCATGCGGTCGACATAGCCGCTTGTGAAAATCAGCGCGGCGGTTTCGGCCATTGCGCGTCCGATCCCGAGCATCAAACCAGCAATGAGAGCCGGCAGCGCGACTGGGATCAGAACATGGCGTATGATGGTGCTGCGCGAGATGCCCAGTGCCGCCCCACCGAGACGCCATTCGTCGGGAACCATGCGCAAACCGGATTCGATCGTCCTGATGAGAATGGGCAGGATCATGCAGGCGAGTGTCAGCCCGCCGGACAGAATCGAGAAGCCCAACCCCAGCCAAACACAGAAAAACGCGTTGCCGAACAAACCGAACACGATAGAGGGTACGCCGGCCAGCACGTCGAGACTCAATCCGACAGCACGCACCTTGGCGCCGCCTTGGCGCGTGTACTCGGATAGGAGAACCGCGGTCGCCAACCCCAAAGGTACGGCGACAACCATAGCGACCAACAAAATGAGGAGTGTCGAGACGATGATTGGCGCGATACCGCCGGCGCGCCCTGCGCTTTTCGGTGGCGTCGTCAGAAAGGCCCAGTCGATCCGGCCGATACCGTGCCACAAGATGTCGGCCAGCAACCAGGAGAAGACTCCGGCGATGAGCAACGCCGAAAGGAAAACGAACGCTCGCAGAGAAAAGTCGCGAATAGCATGCGGATTATCCGCCGCGGCGGCCACGTCAAGCATGGACGACCTGCCCCCCGCTGCGCCGCGCCGCCACGGCAAGAGCGAGAACAAGCAGTGTCAGAGCAAGTCCGGAAACGAAAAGCGAAGCGCGATGATCGCCGGTTGCGTAGGCCATTTCCAGCGCGATGTTCGCCGTGAGAGTACGCACGGGATCGAAAATGCTGAGAGGAAGCTGGACGACGTTGCCGCTGACCATCAGCACGGCCATCGTCTCTCCAAGAGCACGAGCGGAAGCGAGCAACACACCGGCCGCGATGCTGCTGCGCGCGGCCGGGAGCGCGACACCGAGAACGATGGCCTCACGCGAGAGGCCCAACGCCGCCGCGCCGTTCCAGTACGATTGCGAGACCGACGTGAGCGCGGCTTCGGTGGTGAGCGCGATCGTTGGAAAGATCATCAGCGCCAACACCACACTTCCGGCAAGCAGACTGGTTCCAGGTGGCGACAGTTGATTGATCAGCGGGACGAGCGCAGTGAGGCCCCAGAGACCAAGCACAACGGAGGGAATGCCGGCGAGCAGAACGACGGTCCAGCGATAGAGACGCGCGACGGCGGATGGCGCATAGAACCGGCAGAACAGCGCCGACGCAACACCGAGCGGCGCCGCGATCGCAACGGCGAGCGCCGACATGCCCATCGACGCCGCCAGCATCGGAGTCATGCCGAACGTGCCTTCGGTCGGATACCACGACGGATCCAGCAGAAACGAGGAAATGCCGACGGACACGAGAACCGGCCAGGCTTCCCTCCCGAGGAATAGAAGGATCAGCAGAAGCAATCCCGCTGCGACCAGAGCCGAAAGCGTGAGAACCCAGAGCAGCCGTCGATCACGCACGGCAGGAGATGACGGCTTACTCATGAGAGCTTTTACGCCTGGACTTGCAATTTTGTGATGTCAGTGAAGCGGCACGAAGAACTGTTCCGTCACGAGATCGCTCACGTCGTTGGACTGGGCGAACTTGATGAAGGCGGCGACTGTACCGGCCGGCTCGTTCTTGACGACCAGGTTGAGCGGACGCGCTAACGGGAAGGTTTCGTTACGCACGTTTTCAACCGTCGCTTCGACACCTGCGAGCGGTAAAAGTTTGATCGGCGTGCCCTCGCCCGCCTCGAACTCCGCCGTTCCGATCGAGACATACCCGATCGAGTTGGGATTCCCGGCGACCGTCTTGATGCCCTGCTGGTTATCGCCGATGACGACACTCGCTTTGATGTCGCTGTTCTTGACCTTGAAGAAGCTCGTAAAGAGATCGAGCGTAGAGCGGCCTTCGGCCTTATTCACCACGGTGACCGGAGCGTCGTTACCTCCGACATCCTTCCAGTTTGTGATCTTCCCGAGATAGATCTCGACAATCTGCTGATCGGTCAATTCTTTGACGGGGTTGTCCGCATGGAGAATCACGCTCACACCATCGCGGGCAATCACGAACGCCTTGAGATCCTTCTCGTCATCCTTCAGATTTCGGGAGACAAGACCGATGTCGGAAAGCCCGGCACGAATATCAGCGATCCCGCGTGAAGATCCGCCGGTCTGCACATCGACGCGAAGGTCGGGATTCGTCTCCTCCAGGCGCTTGCCGATCTCGGCAGCCAAGGGCGCGATGGTGCTCGCGCCCGTAAGCGTAAGTCGACCCGACAGAACCTCCTTCTCCGGACCGACCGCGAACGCCGCGGTGGCGATGAGCGTTGCTGCGACGAGCGGGCCGCCAAGAAGTGCTTTGCTGAACATGTTCATGAGCTTTCGGCCTTGGTGTTGAAGCTGAGGGTGCAGCACCCGAAATCGAGCACGGCGTTTGCGCGGTCCTTTTGGACCGCAGGGGACAGCGAGTAGACGATCGACTTGCCCTCGCGGCGGGTCACGACGATACCGGCCTGCCGGAGAATTCTCAGATGATGGGAAAACAGCGTCGGCTCGAGTTGGAGCTCGCTGTTGATCTCGTGGACCCGGCGCGCACCAGAAAACAACTTCTCCACCACGGCCAGCCGAGTTTTGTCGGCAAGCACTTTCATAATGTCAGCACACGACACAGTCGATGATCCGCTGCAAGGACACATTCGTCGGATGCGGCCGGTGATCGGGCATCCCCCGTGTTGAAAATGGATTCGATTGAACTGCAGCTCAACGAAGTAATTCTTATAAATTAATACGCAGGTGATCGCTCTCGTTCGGAGCCGCACTTAAAGTGCCCGTTTGCACGCGAAACGAAACGCCTCGCGCGCTCAGTTTGCACCGACAGCTTCACGATGACGCATGACGTGTGTCAGTACCGCATAGATCGCCCCACCGACTGCAACTTCGAGTGGGCGTACCCAGACAGGGTGATCATGAAAGCTATCCGCCTCCAGCCCAAGTACACCTGTCGTCAGATACGACAGCGATATGGCGGGCAGAACGGCCCACGTCAAAGCGTTGGGACGGAGACAGGCCCATGGCAGAGCCCAAAGCAGGTACCAGGGATTGATGACGGGAGCGAACACGAGGAGTGCCTGCAGCCAGATGTCTGCTGGCGGAACGGTGTTGGGTTCCGCGAACCGCCATCGCAAGGCAAGTGCGGCTGCCAACCCGCTGCCGACGATAAAGCTTGCGGTTCGTGCGGTAGGGTCGCCCAACAATGCCTTCAACCCCACGAATCCGAACGAGTTGAACTCCCACCAGCGTGAGAAAACTTGGAGCCCTTCGAGTTCCGTCGCGCCTGAAAGAACGAACGGGGCGTAAAGTGCGATAAGCGTGGCCAGTGCTGCGACACCTGTAACGATCCAGCGCCCCCTTAGAAGGGTCGGCGCAACGATGAGAGCAAAAGGTTTGCTCGCTATGGCCAAGCCGATCGCGAGACCTGCATGCACCCACCGTCCGCTCAGCGCGAGTGCATAGCAGACCATCATCAAAGCAACGCCGACGATGTCGGCATGCGCATTGAAGGCCACTTCAGAGATAACCAACGGACACAATGCGTACCTCAAGCCTGCAACAGCGCCGCCGAGGCGGGCGATGACACCCCACAGCAGGACGTCGAACGTCACGAGTATGGCCTTGAGGGTCGTCAGGCTCGCAGGTCCGATCCATGTCGCCAACGCGAAAACATACTGTAGCGTGGGCGCATAAATAGTGGGAACGGAGGGATTGTTGACCTGGGCGAGAACACTGTCCCATGGTGGACCGAGGTCGAAATCGAAATACGCGGCTGGTGCGTATTCGTAGGGCGTACCGTCTTGCAGAAGCCGTATGCCATCCCAAAGATAGCGAGCCCAGTCATCCTCGTGGATCGGCAACGACCAGATTCCCGCAATACGCACCGCGACCGCACAGAGGATGCCCGCGACCAGCGCAACGCGCCCGGGAGACAATGCGGCAAACCAAGCGAAACCAAGCCAAGCTGCCGCCAACGGGAGAAACAGCGACCACACGCTGACAGGTGGCGCGTGCGATACGTAGGCGAGATAAAAAAACGCAACGCCGATCAGAAGAGGCGGCGCAAATGCTGACAGATATGAGTTCGATGGGATTGCGGAACGCAGAAAAATGGACGCTGGAGCGGTAAGGCGCTGCACAAGCTCGTTTCCATCTACAAAGGTTGAGTATGTGAAGGAAGCGATCCGATATTCTCGCGCACAACCATGCGCCTCCACGATCACATGATCTACTGTCTCACGTCGTTCAGGTCCCAGTCGTAGAAATGACTGTGAACCCTGCTCACGGCGTCCAGGTCCGCCGACAACGGTTCGGCTGCAAATCTCTTGAGATGCGCGATAACGCCGGCCTCGTCTCCGCCGAAGTCTTCGATGAACCAGGAAAAAATCGAAGAGACGCGCAGCTTCCCGTCTGCGAGAACCACGCCACGTTTGCTGTTCACAAAGTCTCGCGCGGCCTCGTCGAGTTGTGCCTCGAGCTTCTCGCTCGTATAAGCCTCCGTCCGCAGGTTCGGGCACCCGATCGACGCGCAATTGAGCGCATAGTGCACGCGCGGATCCTGGAAAACCGGCCGAAGAACGCCATGCTCGATATCATCCAGACTCAAAGGTGTTCCCCCCAACTGCGTCACCTTCTTCTTCCAAGGTCCTCCCGTTATCGCCGACAGCAGGGTGCCGCCCAACGAGATGTCTTTGATCGAAGCAACTGGGTAGTGGTCTAGAACGATCTCGATCGTCTTCGCATTGTAGAGGTTAGCCAGCAGAGCGAATTGCTCAGGGCGGCTAAGTGTTGCGGGCGTGACCTTCTCGAGCTGTCCGATGTATTGCCGAAGCGGCTCACGGTCATTGTCCCGGAACGCGGCGTAATCGACCGCGTTGAGGCCGGACCCATCCGGCTCGACGTACTTGGCGAGCAATCTGTCCCAAACCGAATGATCAATGACGATCTTCGATGTGTCGTCCGCCGCTGCGAACAGATCGGCCGGCGTCGCGAGAGCGTATGAGAGCGGCAGCATAAGCATAACCGAAAGCGCCGCGGAGGCGCTCCCAATCCTTGCGCGCCATGCCCTTCCTAAACTTAGCATCCTGTGCTCCCCCATCCGTCGGTATACGCCGCTCATCGTTCCATGCGCGCAGGCGATCAACCGGACCGGCACGACGCTTTCCCAAGCACGCAGAACCGGGAGCAGTGCCGATGATTGAGTGTGACCGTCGCACGCGCCTGATCGAGCGTCGTCCCCATTTCGAACGCGGCGCTATACGGAATGAGCGTGCAGGCGACAACAATCGGCTCTGCGCTGCCTTTGCGCTTGAGCACCATACGCGAGGACGAACACATCACCTCGCTGGGGCGCATTCCCAAAATATCCCAACAGCCTTCGCTGATTTCGACCACGTCGTCATCCGGCACCATCTCCGGAAACAAGACAAGCTTTGCCGGGTCACTGGCGTTCACGTCGAGCCCAAGCTCTGCAAACAAACGTGCGTAGCCGGCCCGGGCTTCCGCTTCGTCAAGCGTATAAATCTTGCGGGCAGCAACCGAAATGTCGAAGCCACGCGTAGATAGCCACGTGAGTCCCTCGATCGCGCGTTCCCACGAGCGCAGACCTCGAATTTCGTCATGTCCCTGCTGCTCGAAATGGTCCAGCGACACTCGCAAGGAGAGAAGCTTGGGAAACCGTTCGTTGAGTGCCTGGAGCTGAGCCTTGAAGCGCTGCATGGGGCGCATCGCGTTGGTCAGCACCAGTGCTGAAAACCCATACGCGAAGCAATCCTCGAGCATGCCGAGCATGTCGGGGTTCATGAACGGCTCGCCACCTGTAAAGCCTATCTGGCTTGGTCTTTCCGAAAAATGGGCGGCTTCGTCCAGAAATCGTGCGACTTCAGCACGCGTGAGATAGACGAGCTGATCGTTTTTCGGTGAGGAGTCGATGTAGCAGTTGTGACAGGCGATGTTGCAAAGCGTGCCAGTATTGAACCAAACCGTTTCATACGCCTCGAAGGGGACGCGGGCACGGCGCTGGCCTTTGACGGTCACATCGGGATCGCGAAATTTGACTGGGTCTACACCCCTTTGATCGACGTGAATTCGGCTTGTCGTATCGATCGTCATCTCGCCCCGCCGCCAATATGCACCATTGCTAGCACAAGCCGCGCATCAGCCATCAATGTCGTTCGCACGTTAGAAAGTGCATACCTCACCGTTTATGTTGGCGCCTTTGGCGCGCCAAACAAAAAAAGTAAAAAAGCATATCAATCGCCAGCGAAATCGATCCGCCGCCGTGCTTTCAGCATCCAAGCAAGCGTCCAACACTTGAGTTATTTTTCATTTGAGTTCAGATGCTTGAAATGTTGCACTGCGGTTCCATTAAATCAAAAACAAGTTGGGTAAATCGACGCATAAAACGGATATCAAACCCGCACTCTCCGTCATCGTCAGCAAAACGCCCGACATGAGACATGAAATATCGACAATTTACAAAACAGCATAATGTTTTTCAGAACGCGTATTTGTCGTCGCCTCCCGTTCCTCGCTACACGTTGCGCATCGACAGTTTTCAGCGCTGTGGAGACGGCCTGCAGTCTCCGATGGCGAGCGACATGAACGGGAGAGCTTAATGCTGAACAAACTTGTGAAAGTAGCGGTGTTGGCGGCGGTCAGTGTGGCCCTCACATCGCCAACCTATGCGTCCGGAGGATATTCCGGCGGCTTCCGGCCGCCTGTGGCCAAGAAGCCCGCGAACCCGCCGCCGAAGCCAGTAAATCCCAAGAGCCAGAGTAAAAAGAAAAAGTCCAGCGAGATCCAGACGTCTTCGTCTCTGCTCACCGGTTAATCGACAGCGGTCACGCTCGCCAGCGGCGAGCGATCAAACGCTCAGAGAATTTGAGAAGTACAACGCCGCTCGCTCTCGGCCGGCGATGGCGAACGTATGCGTGCTCTCGGAGAGCCGCATGGCATGGCTGCCTCAAACGAGGCTTTAGCGCAGGGGATGGATTGGGAATGCGAGTACGGGGACAAAGGATGACTATCGAGAAATTTGGCACCATGGCCAAACGAACATTGATCCGTTCGGCGTTGGTCGCGGCGATGATCGCGCCTAGCTTGAGCAGCGCACATGCTGTCAGTCCATATCTGCCGAACAGCGGCGAGTTGGAACTGACCGTCGGAACCAAGTACGAGGATTACGATCGTGCGTGGCAGGGTAAGAACTTCTCCCGCTACAACCGCGTCACGACGATCCAGGAATATCGCGCCGCGATTTCATACGGCATCACCGATCGCCTAGCGATCGACATTAACGGTGGCTACGGAACGCTCACCGGCGGTCTCGGCGGTGGCGCTGGCAATTGCGCACATCTGTCTCAAGATACATTCGCCGGAAGAGACTGCCAAAACCCGATTCCGCAGGGAAGCCGCGACGGCATTCTCGATACGCGTATCGGTCTCAGGTACGCAGTTTTCAAAGAGAACCCGGATCTGTGGGACAGCCTGCCAACAGTCGCGATCTATGGCGGCGCCCTCATCGAGGGCGATTATTATCCGCGGCCTCAGGCTCTGGGTGACGGCGCAAGCGGCTGGGAAATTGGCGCTGCGTTCGGACGCTATTGGTCCAACTTGCAGTTTGGTGTCACAGCAGACGTGACGTACGCCAACGTGAGCGGTGTCGTGCCTGACTACCTTTACGGCTCGTTCGGCGCATACAAAGTGCTTGGCAAATTTTTCGTGACGGGCGCCTACAGATATCAACATAGCTTCAGCGGTTGGGACTCGGGGTACACGGCATACGCGATCCCGCCGGGAACAGGTGCCAACGATCCGATCAGAGACAGCTTTCGAATCTTGAACGCGCTCGGACGCAAAGAGAACTTCCAGGTTTGGGAAGTGGGGCTTGGCTACTCATTCGACAATGGAACATCGATCCACGGCACCTACTCCGAAGTTTTCGATGGCCGCAACACGGCGCTTCGGGAGACGTTCCAGGCCTATGTGACGGTTCCAGTGCAGATATTTGGCGGGAACTGACGTTCTGCTGCCTCGGCAGCGTAGATGATCCGGCCTCCGTTGAGCTGGGCACCGTTGCGGGCCTGCTCGACGGGGCTGGATTTGGCACTTGTAGCGCAGCGCGAGAGGATGCCGTGAATTTGATGATGCCGCTGTCACAGTCCGCGAATGGAGTGCCGGGCGCGAACGGACCGGTCGATCCCTTTACCGCTACGCGAATTCGCGTCGAGGAAATGCTCGTGCTCATCCCCGCCCTCAACGAGGCAGGCTCGATTGAATCGGTCGTCGAGCGGCTGAATCTCGTTGGCTGTCGACATATTCGCATCGTGGACAACGGATCGACAGACAATACCGCACGTCTCGCACGTGAGGCAGGCGCAGACGTGCTGTCCGAGCCGGTGAAGGGATACGGCATGGCGTGCTGGCGTGGTCTGCAGGATATCCCGCGTCATATCCGCTGGGTGTTGTTTTGCGATGCTGACGGGTGTGACGATATCGAGGCGTTACCCCGCTTCCTCGACGCTGCAAACAAAGGCGCCGATTTTGTTCTCGGCGATCGTCTGGCCTTGGGTAAGGCACGCGTGAACCTCACGTTACCTCAGCGTTTCGGGAATCGGCTTGCAACATCACTGATCCGCTTACTCTGGGGTGCATCTTTTCGCGACCTGGGTCCGATGAGATTGGTTAGCCGCAGCCTCCTCGACGAGATCGACATGCAAGATCGCGGATTCGGCTGGACGGTCGAGATGCAAATCCGAGTGGCACAGTTGAAGGCGCCTTTTGCCGAAATCCCGGTGGCTTATCACCCGCGCAGAACCGGACGATCGAAGGTTTCGGGAACAGTAAAAGGGATCGTCATGGCGGGTACGGTAATTTTATCGACCATCGCATATCACGCAATCTTGCCTCGCAAGGTGCGTGATGCTGCTCAGAGCTCGGGTGTCCGAACATGAAACGACGCGTCTTTATCGCAGCAGCCTTCGCAATTGCGCTTTCCGCTCTTGCCTATGGCTTTGGAATTCTTCCGAGCGGCGCAAACGACGAACAGCTCGACCTCGCAGAGCTGATTGCAACGTTGCGGAACGACTTTTCCGACGTAACACATCTCGATACCGAAGACGTGGCGGCCCGGCTTGGCGACGCCCCCGGCGACATCCAGGTGATCGATGTGCGCGAGCCGCAAGAGTATGCGGTCAGTCATCTGCCAGGGGCCATCAACATCCCCCCCGATACACCGGACGAGGAACTGCTGGCCGCAGTCAGTCCGGACAAGCAGGTCATCGTCTACTGCTCGGTCGGATATCGCTCGTCAGTTCTTGCGCAACGTTTGCAGGCTGCCGGGCGCACGAATGTCTCGAACTACATTGGGTCGATCTTCGCATGGGCAAACGCCGGACACCCGCTGCAGGCCTCGGGTCAGGAGGCAAAGCTCGTCCATCCCTATGATCGGAAATGGGGACGCTACCTACATCAGGAGTATCGCAGCTTCTGATCGTCGCACTGACGCCTGTAGGCTGATCCGTGTCCAAACTCTTGTGAGAAGACCATGCATATCGACATCGTAAAAGAGTACTATGGGAAGATCCTACGCGGCACGGGCGATCTCAAGACCAAGGCATGTTGCATGCCCGACTCTGTGCCGGATCGCGTCAAAGATCTTTTGAAGAACATCCATGACGACGTTCTCGCCAAGTATTATGGCTGCGGTCTCGTCGCCCCCGAGTTCATCGGAGGCCGCCGTGTGCTGGATCTCGGATGCGGTTCGGGACGAGACGTCTATGCGTTGGCCCAGTTGGTCGGCCCCGGCGGAGATGTCATTGGCGTCGACATGACGCCCGAGCAGCTCGAGACCGCACGCACGCATGTAAGCTGGCATATGGAGCGGTTCGGGCACGAACGCACCAACGTGCAGTTCCTCCAAGGGTTCATCGAAGCATTGCCCGCTCTCGGTCTTGAGCCAGCCTCCATCGACATTGCCGTATCGAATTGCGTCGTAAACCTCTCGATCGACAAAGCCGCTGTTCTCAAGGGCGTGTTCGATCTGCTCAAGCCGGGCGGCGAGTTCTATTTCGCGGACGTCTACGCCGACCGGAGGCTGCCCGATGCGGTGCGCGACGACCCCGTCGTATACGGGGAATGTCTTGGAGGAGCCTTGTACTGGGGCGACTTCCTGAAGCTCGCCAAAACAGCAGGTTTCGGAGATCCACGCCTCGTCACCAGCCGTCCGATCGAAATCGACGACGTCGAGATCCAGAACAAGGTGGGGTCGGCCCGATTCTATTCGGCAACATATCGCCTGTTCAAGGCATCGGATCTGGAAGACGTCTGCGAAGACTATGGTCAGGCCGTCGTGTATCAGGGAGGCGTTCCTGAGGCGCCTCATGTGTTCGTGCTCGACGGCCACCACGTCTTCGAGAAAGGGCGTGTTTTTCCCGTTTGCGGCAACACTTGGCACATCCTGAAGCAGAGCCGGTTTGCGCCCCACTTTTTCTTCTACGGCGATTTTTCCAAGCACTTCGGCGTATTTCCAGGCTGCGGAACAACCGTTCCGTTCGGCAACGGCGATAACGGCCAGGAGACGAGCGGATGCTGTTGACCCGAGAGGGCGCCGTCGCGCCGACGTGCCGTTGCAAGCATCTCCACTCCATTTCTTCATGGCCGCTTTGAACGTGGCCAAATCGCGGAACACCTCTCGATGAAAGTCAAAGTATCCAGCACCAGCACTTGGCTCACCCTCACGCTCATCGGGGTTGCCGTAATCGCCTACCTGGCGTTCCCGCCGCTGCAAGATGCGGTTTCCGAGGTGGCGCGCATCCTGACGGTCTCGGACCCTCAACAGGCCGTCCATGCGTTTCGCGATTATCTTTTAGGATTTGGACTATGGGCGCCCGTCGTCTCGGCGCTGCTCATGATCTTTCAAGCCGTAATGGCTCCTTTACCGTCCTTCGTCGTCACGTTTACCAACGGTCTGCTGTTCGGATGGGGTTGGGGTGCGTTGCTGTCCTGGAGCAGTGCCATGATCGGAGCGGGTTTATGCTTTTGGATTGCGCGTTCCCTAGGGCGTCCGGCTGTCGAAAGGCTTGTCGGAGGCACCAAGGCGCTCGAAGTCTCCGATCTCTTCTTTGCACGTTACGGAAACCGTGCCGTTCTGGTGTCGCGGCTTCTCCCGTTCGTGTCCTTCGATATCATTAGCTACGGAGCCGGGCTTACGCCTACAAAGTTCAAGAGCTTCATGATCGCGACAGGCATCGGCCAGCTGCCAGCTACGCTGCTATACTCTTACCTCGGACAGAATGCGACAGGCTCCGTAAAGGTGCTGTTCTGGGTGTTCTCGATCACGACGGTCATCCTCGTCATCGGGTTCACGATGCGCCCGTTTTTCATGCGTCGCTTGCGCAACCCCGCATCCGAAAACGTGGACTTTGTCGAACGCGAGAAGGCGGTGTAGCGCGATGACGAACAGCAACACCGAATCTCAAGCTGTGATCGTCTCGGACAGGGCGGACGGAAAATCCGAACGTCGCGTTCTTCTCCTGCGCTTGGCTGTAACCGCGATCCTCTGCGGATTTCTCGCGTGGCAGGTCGATCTCGAAGCGTTTTGGAAACGGTTCGCAACGCTCCGGGCGGACTGGATCCTCGCGGCGTTCCTCGTGGTGCTCGGCGCGATTATCGTGTCGGCGTGGAAATGGAGCCTTATCCTCCGGGAACGCGGGCATCCACTCCGTTACGGGCAACTGCTGCGGCACTACTTCGTCGGGCTGTTTTTCAACAACGTGCTGCCCACCTCGATCGGAGGGGATGCCGTGCGAGCGTGGGAAACCACGAAGGATACCGGCGACATCCCCGAAGCGGTGGGATCGGTGATGACCGAGCGGCTCATCGCTGGCATTGCGCTTGGCATGACGGCACTGCTCGGACTGCCGTTCATTGAAGCAAACGCGCGCGTCGTGCTCTTTGTAGCCATTTTCCTGATCGTCAATCTCGCAGCAGTAGCGCTGATTCTGAGCCCGAAAATTGCGAATTCCGCGGTCAGTGCGCTGCTGCCAGGCCGATTTGCGAACACGCGGGAAACGGTTCTGAAGACTGTCTCTGTCGTGCGCGACACGCTGAGAACGAAGTCTCTCTTCGTCAAGATTTTTGTGCTGTCGGTGCTTTTCCAGGTTCTTGTTGCGGCCGTGAATGCCTGCATTTTTTGGGCGATGGACCTCGATGTCAGCCTTGCGGCGTGCGTGACACTGACACCGATGATCTTCACGGTGACGATGCTGCCGATCTCCATATCCGGTCTCGGCGTAAGAGAAGCCGCGTACTGGTTCTTCTTCGCCCACGTAGGCGTAAGCCAAGTGGATGCGGTGGCCGCCTCTCTCGCGTTTTTCGTCATCGTGGCAATCGCCAGCCTACCGGGCGCGTTGCTGTTCGCCTTCAAACAGCGGCCGGCGCGAAAGCAAGAACCTTCTTCAAGATAGAGAGCACAGAGAGTGAGAAGTTACGATGACGCAGAACGGTAGCGTGAAGGAAACGAACGCTCTCAAGGAGAGCCTAGCCGCGGCCATTGATGGCCCGCGCGAGCTATGGAAACGCTTTATCAATATCCTGCGCGGAGTGAAGGACATACCCCCTGTCCAGGCATTGCATCTGATCGAGCAGGAGAATGCGTTCATCCTCGATGTCCGTGAGCAGCACGAGTACGACGCGGGACACGTTCCCAATTCGTTACTCATTCCGCTCGGCCAATTGGAGACACGCATTTCCGAGATCGAGGAGCAGCGGCACTCTCCCATTGTCGTGATCTGCCACGGAGGCAAACGATCGGCAACCGCGTGCGCCTTGCTTGCGAAAAAGGGATTCCCGCACTCCTTCAACATTGCAGGTGGAATTCTTGCGTGGCGGAGAGCGAAGCTGCGAACGACGAACGGTAACTCCCACTGAGCCGAAACAGAGTGAGCCTCAAGGGCAGTCTGCCGTTTTAGAAGCATCATCCGGGATTAAAGGCCGACTAAGTCGCAGCGATGACTGCAGGACTTCGCGTCTGTTGCTCGCGGCGCAAAGCGCCTATCGGCCACCGAGCAGTGTCACGTGCAGAAAATAGTCGTGCCCTTTTAATTCACTCATTCGACAACTCTTGCTGTTTCAGAACGCGAAGGCGCTTTTGCTTTTGGTTGGAGCGCATTCAGCTAAGGATCGCAGGTAACCAGATTGTGACGGTGGTGCCTACGCCTACAGTGCTGTCGATGTCGATGGTTCCGTCATGGACGGCAACGATACGCCCTACCAGCGAAAGCCCCATGCCGCTACCATCCAGAGCGGTCGCGTTCGATCCGCGCCATGCAGGGGCGAATGCCAATTCGATTTCATCGGAGGGGATGCCGATGCCCTTGTCAGTAACAGCGATGGCAACCTTTCCATCCTCGACACGGCAGGAAAGTACGACCGGTTCACGCCCTCTCGAGCGGCTGTACTTCACCGCGTTTTCCAGCAGATTGACGATGGCCACACCGAGCATGTCTGGATCCGCCTGAATACGCACAACTGCTGCGTCGTCGGAAATATCCGTTACGATCCGACTTTGCAAAAGATCGCGCCCACGCACGGCCGCCGCCTCGACAACATCGGCCGCCGATGCGTGAGCGAAAACCGGACGGAACGATGCGCCTTGCAGCCGTGCTCGGGACAGATTGACTTCCAACACTTCGACAAGCCGAAGAATGCCTTTGCGCATGCGCTCGAGCCGCGTGTGATTGGCCTCATCCGATGGCGGTAGGCTCAGCCCGACATTATCGACGTTGGTGCGGATGGCCGCCAGAGGTGTGCGGTATTGATGGGAAATCACTTCCATGAAGCGCACCTGCTGCTGCTGCGAAGCAAGTTCGGCTTGCAACGCATCCTCCGCGGTTTGTCTTGCAGCCACCAGTTCTCGCGTTCGTTCCTCGACCAGCATTCTGGCCTGAACCTCTGCCTCCTGCGCGGCGACCAGTGCTTGTTTCTGCATGGCCAGATTCAGGTTTTCCGCTGCACGCAGGTGCACGCTGAGTGCTCCCGTCAGGAGAAGGGCCTGCAACAGACAGGCCACGCCATAGATATGAACAGTCCAGATGGGTAGGTCGATCAGGACGGTACGTTGAACCATCACCGCCACAACGCCTGCCCACAACACAGTGTAAGCAGCGGCCCTAAGGCGCGTTGCAGCGCCGCTAGCGTTGGCGGTCCGCAAGGCCTGTGCAGCGGCAAGCGTTGCAAGCACGATACTCGCGACGTTGCCGAATGGCGCAAAAATGAGGTGCAGGCCGAGCACTCCGCAGCCGATTCCGATAAGACCGATCGCGGCGAAGGCTAGGAACACCCGATGCAGCCAAGGACTGTTCTCCTTAAGCTCAAGGATATAGATGGCCGTGAATGCGCTTGCGATAAAGCAGAGCCAGATCGAAACGGACAAGAAGACATCGTTGCCGACTCCACCGAGCGGAAACAGCAGCATTCGGGAGGCACCCAGCGTCCCGGTATAGACCACAGCGACCATGAGGGTCGAGATGGCGAGCAGCAGGTTGCCGGGCTTGCGATCATAATAGAAGAAAACCGCCTGCACGATGCACAGGATGCCCATACCGCCGAACCAGCTGCCGACGATGAGCATCGCTACAGTGTTTCGCCATGCGCGTTCTACTCGCGGATAGACCTGCACCTCAGTCGCCAGCACGTTGCTCACAGAAGCGAGCCTGATATAGATCAGTCTGGTTTCATGCGCTTTCAGATCGAGTTCGACCGCATCGTCCAGCGCCGACATGCCGGCAGCGGGCACGGGGCGATGATCTCCGGTTTTGACATGCGTGAATTCGCTTGCCACCTGCGCGCGCTGTTCGCCTCTATCGACATAGATGTCGATCAGATCGACAAAATTTGGTGTGAGTGACAGGATAGCGCGCCTGTCGCTGGCGCTCGTCAGGGCAACGCGAAGCCAGACGACGTTTCTCGTATACCCGAAATTGACGTCACGTCGCGCAGAGGGCAAAAACTGCGCAGTGTTCAACGCGAAAACCTGCTCAAAAGTGACCGCGCGAGATGGATCGGTCAACGTACGAATATCGACTGAAATGTCGCTTGCAGCCGCACTTCGCGACGTCTGCACGCAGAGCGCAAGCGACGTGACGACAAGCGCCATCAGGAGCGGGACATAGCGATAAAAGATGTGCAAGAGGGACGTGGCCTATTATCGAACTGCGGCGCCCTCGTATACAACATTGGTCAGTAAGCAGAAAGCGCATTCCGGCGGCCACTATGTCCAACACTCTTTCGATGACCACTTCGCGGTCGCCTTCCCCGCATGTCCTGCTGGTAGAGGACGACGACGAATTGCGCGAAGCCCTCGCCGAGAACCTGCGCCTCAACGGAATGTCGGTGCGGGAGGCCGATTGCGGAGCGGCATTTTATGAAGCACGGCGCACGGCTGTATTCGCCATAGCGATTGTCGATGTTAATCTTCCGGATGCGAACGGTTTCGATCTCGCCGCGAGCATGGCAAACGATCCTCATCGGCCGGGCATTATCATGCTTACGGCCCGCACCGGGCAGGAAGACCGTATTCGCGGTTATGCCGAGGGCGCTGACGTTTACATGACCAAACCCGTAGCGGGAGCAGAAATGCTTCTTGCGGTACGCAATCTCGTAAGGCGCATCGATATGCAGCAGGACGCCTCCCAGGGCGAACAGCATGGGTGGCGGCTCGAAGCGTCGATGCAGCGTCTGATTGCTCCGGATAGGCGTGTCATCGATCTCTCCGGGCGCGAAATCCTTTTGATCGAACAGTTTATCGGCCTCGATGGCAAGGCGGTCTCGCGCCAGATCCTTTCGGCAGCCCTGGGCTATGGGACGCCGGGGCCGGACAACCGTGCACTCGACGCGGTGCTGCGCCGGTTGCGCCAGAAGTTCGATGAGGTAGGCCTTCCCCAACCGCTGATCAGCGTCAACAATCTCGGCATCCGATTTAACGCTCCGCTGACGCGCGGGTAAAGCGTCGCTTCAAGCAGGCGACGAGGCGACGTAGTGCATCGACGCTTCGCAGACAACCCAGATTTCGATTCGTGCGTTCACCAGTACGGCGCTCCATAGCGCTTTCGCGACGACCGATCGCGAACTTCGCTTGCTGCTCTCTCTCGCGAATTCGCAGTTCTTGTCGTGCTGTGGCCTTCTGAGCACGCATTTCGTTCCCTGACGTTCCGTCACGTTCCGTCACGTTCCATAGCCGGAAATCCCTGCATCTTGTGGCCGATTTACAGGCTGCTACCGTCTGCGCGTGCAGGCAGCATATCGAGAGCCTTTCGAACCGTATGAAAACAGCAGGCGTGCGCGTTTGCTGGCAGGCGAAGCTTTGTCCACGTGCTCGCCTGCCGCGGCTGATGCCGACATCGTTGTTGAGTGAACAATCAGATCAAATAATTCGACGCCGTTTGATTTCGCATCTGCGGCTGACAATCGAGGGCACAGGATCGTGGCTGGAACATTGGATTTTCGCGGCAAAACTATCGCTTCAGCTTTGCTCTTGTTGTTGTCGTCAACGGCCCCAAGTTTGGCTTCGATCGGGTGTGACGCCGTCAATGCCGGCTCGATGACAGGCAATCTTACGGTCTACCCAGATGAGTTTACGCAAACTGATTTCGCCATTGGCGACATCTTGACGATTATTCCGGTGTCGAGCGACCCAGGCGGTTTCCAGCTATTGCTGAGCACGGATACTCAAGTAGCACATTATTCGATGCCCAGTGAATCCGGAAAGCCGCAAACCTTTGTGGTAACCACTGCCCAGCAAGCCGCCATGCTAAAGATAAGGCTCGGGAGCTACAATCCGGGCAGCGTGACAACCACCTGCCAAACTGGACAGCCTGAACCTCCCGGCCCGGGCGCAGATCCAAGCGCGAGCTCGAGTCTTTCGAGCGGGATAGTCAGAAGCTTCGTTGCATCTCGCGTCAGCGGGATTTTGCTGAGCGATCCAAGCGCCACGAGCATTCTCAATCGGGTTGGTGCGGGCAGCCCGCAGCAGGTCGCCAGCAGCGGTAGCGGCACCACCAATATTGCGAGCAGCGCGACCGCTTTCGGCAATGCCATGGGGCTCGGAGTTGGCCTCGGCGGTGCGATGGGTCTCGATGGTCACCGCTATGGCAATGAAGCGTTGGGCGCGAATGGCTCCGGGAATGTTCAGTTTTCGCAGTCCCTGTCTCAGATCCGGAGGCAGGCCTCGCAAGCACGGTTCGAAAGAGACCGCATGGCTCTGGGTGCCGGAGATGGCGGGTCACTCCCGCATAACTACGACAACGGGACGCCGTGGGACATCTGGGTCGAAGGCCGGTATACGGCGTTCGACGACGACAGCGGCAACTTCAAACGCGACGGCCATGTCGGTGTGCTCTACGTGGGCGGCGACTACCGCGTCGCTGATAATATAATCGTTGGCGTTCTAGCGCAGTTCGATTGGGCGAAGGATAGCAGTGGTGTTCTCGAGTCCAAGGTGGACGGTAACGGCTGGTTGGTGGGGCCTTACATGTCGGCTCGCATCCACGAGAACATCTATCTTGATCTGCGCGCAGCCTGGGGCCAATCCAGCAACGACATCGACGTCGCTGGTGCCACCGGTTCGTTCGACACGTCCCGCTGGCTGGTGAAAGGCACGCTGGCTGGCAACTGGATGTACGAATCCTGGCGGATCACGCCCTCAGCCGAGGTCTCCTACATCACCGAGAGCGCCGATGCGTTCGCCAATTCCACTGGTACGCTCGTCGCTGGACAGGATGTTTCGCTCGGTCGCCTGCAGGTCGGCCCAGAGATAGGCTATCGGTTTGCGCACACCGCCGACACGTTCATCGAGCCGTTTGCCGGGATCAAGGGCGTATGGGATTTCGACAATCCGAACGCCGCCATCATAAATGGTGTTGCTGTCGGTCCGGGTGATTTCTGGGGGCGTCTGCAAGGTGGTCTCAACGTGACGACGACAACTGGTGTCAATGTCCGCGGTTTGGCCTCCTGGGACGGCCTCGGTGCGGACGACTACAACGGGTATACGCTGCAAGGCACCGTCAACGTGCCACTGAATTGATCCATAGCGCGTGCCCCTCAGTGATTAGGGGGCACGCGCATTTACCACCCGGGGGGTCGTTTGATAGAGCAACACTAAAGTCTGCCCATCACTGTGTCGCGCACAGTGTCACCGTGCTCCCATGCGACGGCCGCTGGCGTTCGAGAATGTCTGCAACTGGAACTATCCGCCAAGTCGTCAAAGGCTGCGTTTGCCTGGAGCCCATGCCCCATTGGGGCGTATCCTTGCGCGAGGGGCATCACGAGGGGCTGATCGACCTTCAGACGTTTGAGCGCATCCAGCAGCGCATCAAGGGCGGCGCGCACGTCTTCACAAACAATGATATCGGCGAGGATTTCCCGCTGCGGGGCTATGCCGTGTGCGCCGAGTGCGACGGACCACTGACGGCGAGCTGGTCAACCGGCAAGTCCGGGAAGAAACATCCCTACTATCTCTGCTTCACGAAGGGCTGCGCATGCCGGGGTAAATCCATCCGACGCGATGTGATTGAAGGTCAGTTCGGCCAGCTGATAGCGCAACTGCGCCCCACTGCGCAGGCCCTAGGCCTGTTCAAAGACCTGTTCTTCAAAGCATGGGATGAGCGTGCCAGCCGTACCGAAGAGATCGCCAAAGCCCTGCGCAACGACCTGCGCAAGACCGAACAGCAGATCGAGCAGTTGCTTGACCGCATCGTGGAAGCTTCCACGGCCTCCGTGATCTCTGCCTATGAACGGCGCATCGCCGGGCTGGAGAAGGACAAGCTCATCATCATCGAAAAGCTGCAAGAGAACGCCGCCCCAAGGCGCAACTCTGCCCAGCAGTTTGAACTCGCCTTCCGCTTCCTCGAAAACCCGCATGAACTATGGGCTTCCGAACGATTGGACGACAAGCGATTGGTGCTGAAACTGACCTTCGCCGACCGCTTGGCCTACTGCCGGAATGAGGGATTTAGAACCCAAAAAACCACCTTGCCGTTCAAGGCGTTAGGGGCGGTGCACGGCGGGGAATGTAAAATGGCGGAGAGGGAGGGATTCGAACCCCCGGTACGGTTGCCCGTACTCCGCATTTCGAGTGCGGCGCGATCGACCACTCTGCCACCTCTCCGGCCGCCCGGCGCCCGTCGAGGGTGGTCACCTCGCCGCGCATATTGATGCCGGGGGCTGCTCCATAGCTGTTGATTGCCCGGCGCGCAAGAGCACACACGCAAACCTGCAGGCAAACGCCCAAATCCTGACGAAACGCCTTAGCAACGATACCCCACGACCCCACCTGCAAAAATGAGATGTACGGACCACGTTTCAACCCCAAGACCTCTTGCAAGCGGCGCGGGTGCCCACAGCCGGGGCCGCCCTGATTTCGGGACGCTGAACCAATAAAGCTCTCCGAGCGTTCGATCCCCACACTGGACCTTCAAACGCACAACGAGGTTTGAGGCATGCCCGTCATCGCACGGACGAAGCGACCCCTATGGCTAGCGGTGGGCTTGGCACTCGTGGCCAGCGCCAGCCCGGTTGCCGCTCAATCGGGCGAGGGGCAAGCCTGCGGCGGCTTGGAAGGCCCCACGTGCGTCGTCGGCTTCTTCTGCGAGACCGAACTCGCCAAATGCGGCGAGGCCAACCCGGAAGGCACCTGCGTTCTCAGAACTGACGCTTGCACCAGGATCTACCAGCCGGTGTGCGGATGCGACGGCAAAACCTACGCAAACGACTGCGAACGGATCGCAGCCGCCGCGCGCAAGGATCACGACGGCGAATGCAAAAGCTAACGCGAATCCAGGACCGCTTCGCTCAGGCATCCCGAAACCGAGCCGTCTGTTTCACAAGGACGCCGAGCCACGCATGGCGGAGCGTGAGCTTGAAAAGAAAAGCGCCGCCACCTTCGTCTTCGTGCACGATCTCCATGTCGCCAGGCGTCAGCAGCCGCGGAAGCGAAATTCTGATGCGCCCGGCGGAAAAGAAATAACCGGCCGACCGGAAAACCAGCGCGCCTCCCTCCTCTCCGACCGAGAGCGCCATGCCGACGCCGCCACCAACATGCTCTTCAAGCCCAGTGGGACCGGAAAAGCACTTCGCTGAGTGAATGACCTGCGGAAACCGCCCGGCCCGCGCATAGGTCCGGGTCCAGCTCTGCCCGCCCAGGCCTTCATTCTCCATCACGGCAACAGTCGCGCCACCGCCCGTTGCATCGTCGAGAGGGAGCGGCGCGCCGATCGCGCGCGCGAGAAAGGAAAGCACGCGCCCCAAACGTGACAGGCGGGTTTCCAGAACTTCGCCGACGTAGAACGCGACATCTCCCGGTGCAAGCCGTCGCGAAAACCGCCGCTGCACGGCCTCCGGAAGACGCGCCCAACCCGCCTCGCCAACAAGCGCACGGAAGCGAAGATCGACGACACCGGCTTCGATTCCGGGCGTTACACTGGCATCGCCCGCCCCAGCAACAATCCGAACCTCTTTCTGCAGCGCAGCCATCGGCATCTCCTGATGCGTCACCGTTGTGCAGACGTTCGCCTAGCCAGCGCCTTGCGAACGGCCGGAACGTCCTCCACTCACGAGCCTGGCAAGGCGGGCAACGACGCCGCCCATCTTCAAAAGCTTCTGGAGAACAGGTGTCGGCAGCGCCAAGACCTCGTCGAGGTTGCGCGCAGCCCCCTCGGTTACGGCCAACATGGCGCGGAAGCGGCGTTGCGCCTCAGCCGACACTCGCCCATCGCCTTCAGCCGCTTCCACGCAATGGCGAAGCGCTGCGATCGCAGGATCGATTTCCCGCTTCTTGCGCCCCTCCGCGATGCGCCGGACCATCTCGAAAATATCGGCCTCGACCTCGTAGAAGTCCCGCCGGTCTCCCAGAACCGAGACGCGCCGGATCAGCGACCATCCGAGCAGCTCCTTGAGGGAATTCGACACGTTCGATCGCGCGAGCCTGAGAAGCTCGGCGATCTCCTCGGCCGGTAGCGGTCGCTCCGACGCATAGAGCAGAGCGTGGATCTGCGAGACGGAGCGGTTGACGCCCCAGACCTCGCCCATCTCGCCCCACGCGACGACGAAGCGCTCGATCGACGGAGGCAATCTCACAGGATTTTCTGTAATTTCTGTCATGACAGAAATAAAAGAACGAAAACGAGGGCGCGTCAAGTGGAAACGGGGCGACGCCGACGTCGAGCGCCAAATCGGCAGACACCGCGGCTCCCCCGCCAGCCCCCACGGGTTTTCCGGCGGTAGGCATGCCCACCGTTCCATGGTCCAATGCGTCCCGTATTCGGGAACACGCGGCCGCTGAACAAAGTTTGATCCGCTGCCGCCCAACTCCGAGGCAAGTGACGATGAAACGAGCAGCGGATCACAAGACAGCGCTCGATATTGCAAGGTTTTTCTCGAACCTTTCGGTTGGCCCGGCTCTTGCCATGAGGCGGATATGGATCAGATCAGGGCCGCAGACTTGAAGCCAACGTTTGACGAAATGAACGGCTTCGGCCAGGGCATCCGCGAGCCCTACGCCGCAGTCGCCAACTGGCTTGACGCATTGCGCGTCGAGGACCTCCGGAAGAAAAGCGCCGAAGCCGAGCTCCTGTTCCGTCGCACAGGTATCACCTTTAACGTCTACGGCGATACCGAAGCCTCAGAGCGCCTCATTCCCTTCGACATGATCCCGCGCATCATCTCCGCTGCGGAGTGGCGGCGCCTTTCGGCCGGCATCGAGCAGCGGGTGAAGGCGCTCAACGCCTTCATGTATGACATCTACCACCGCCAGGAGATCATTAAGGCGGGCCGTATCCCGGCAGAACTCGTCGTGCAGAACAGCGCGTTCGTGCCTGAAATGATCGGCCTCGACCCCGCCCTCGGCATCTATTCCCACATCATCGGCGTCGACATCGTCCGCACAGGCGAGAACGACTTCTACGTCCTTGAGGACAATACGCGCACGCCGTCCGGCGTCTCTTACATGTTGGAGAACCGGGAAACGATGATGCACATGTTCCCGAACCTGTTCGCGGAGAACCGTGTCGCCCCGGTCGAGACCTATCCCGACAAGCTACGGAAAACGCTGGAAAGCGTAACGCCCCGCAACCTCGACAACGAGCCCGTCATCGCCGTCCTCACACCAGGTCAATACAATAGCGCGTACTACGAGCACGCCTTCCTTGCAGACCAGATGGGCGTCGAACTGGTCGAAGGCCCCGACCTCGTGGTGCAAAACGGCGTCCTCAACATGAAGACAACGCAGGGCCTCTGCCGCGTCGACGTCCTCTATCGGCGCATCGACGACGACTTCCTCGACCCGCTGACATTCGATCCTTCGTCGGTCCTTGGCGTCCCCGGTCTGTTCGACGTCTATCGCGCTGGCAACGTCACGATCGTCAACGCACCAGGTGCAGGCATCGCCGACGACAAGGCCATCTACTGCTACATTCCCGAGATCATCGAGTTCTACATGGGCCGGCCACCCATCCTGCAAAACGTGCCGACCTACAATTGCCGAAAGACGGATTCGCTCAAATACGTGATCGAGCACATGCCCGAGCTCGTCGTCAAAGAAGTGCACGGCTCGGGCGGCTACGGCATGCTCGTCGGGCCGACAGCAACCCGCGAAGAGATCGAAGACTTCCGCGCCCGCGTGAAAGCGCGTCCTGAAAACTACATTGCCCAGCCGACACTGGCGCTCTCCACGTGCCCGACATTGGTCGAGGAAGGCATCGCGCCCCGTCATCTCGACTTGAGGCCCTTTGTGCTCGTCGGAGACGAAGTGCGCCTCGTTCCGGGAGGCTTGACGCGAGTCGCCCTCCGTAAAGGATCGCTCGTCGTCAACTCGAGCCAGGGCGGAGGGACCAAAGACACTTGGGTATTGCAGGATTGATCGGCAAAAAAAGAACACCATCGGGCGGGAACGACCGCGTGAGACACACATGCTAGGGCGCACGGCAAACGATCTTTTCTGGCTCTCACGCTATATCGAGAGGGCCGAGAACATGGCCCGCCTGATCGAGGCAGGCTATCGCATCGCGCTGCAGCCGCGCATCGGCGACGATCAGGATTCGGAATGGATCTCGACGCTTGAAAGCACAGGCTGCACAGACGCCTACAAAGCCAAGCACGGCGAAATCACGACAAAGAACGTGATCGACTTTCTGCTGTTCGATCCATCCAACCCATCCAGCATTCACACGTGCCTCTCCTCCGCACGACGCAACGCGCGCACCCAGCGCACAGCCTTGACGCGCGAAATGTGGGAATCCCTCAACGGGTCATGGCTCGAATTCCAGGCCATTCGCCCCGACACGCTGCGCTCCGATGCGCTGCCCCGCATCCTCGATTGGGTGAAAGAACGCTCGGCAGGATATCGGGGTGCAATGCTCAACACGATCCTGCGCAACGATACGTACTTCTTCAGCCAACTCGGCACATTCCTGGAACGCGCCGACAACACGGCGCGCATCCTCGATGTGAAATATTACGTACTGCTCCCCTCGACGAACATGATCGGAACCGCAGTCGACACGGCGCAATGGGAAACCATTCTGCGGTCTGTCTCAGCGCACATGAGCTATCGCTGGGTCTACAAGGAGAGCTACCGCTCCTGGCGGATCGCGGATTACCTGATACTGAACCGCGCCATGCCGCGGTCGCTCCACGCTTGCTACGATAAAATCGACGAGGCACTGGCCGATCTCTCCTCGCTCTACGGGGAGGAGAAGCCGTGCCTCATCACCGCCAAATCGACCCTCGCCCTTCTACATCGCGGCGACATCGACACCATCTTCCAGTCCGGCCTGCACGAGTTCCTGCTCGACTTCATCGCACGCAACAATCGCGTCGCGCAGGAAATCTCCGAAGCCTACCATTTCACCGGCTGAGGGTAGGTGGTCATGAAAATCGAAATCCGCCACATCACCACCTACCGCTACGCGACGCCCGCGCGCTATGCGATCCAGAGCCTGCGCCTCACGCCTCCTACATTCGACGGTCAGGACGTCCGCACATGGACAATCGAAGCGCCCGGCTTCGAAAGTCACATTTCCTACCGCGACGGACTCGGCAATCAGGTTCACCTGACAACGCTCGACACGCCGCACGATGGCATCGTCATAGAAGCGTCGGGCATCATCGAAACCGAGGATCGCGCCGGCATCGTCCGCGGCATTCCGGAAGTAACCCCCCGCCGCGTCTTCCTGCGCGAGACACCACGGACGGCGCCTGACAAGGCGATCCGCGATCTCGCGAAAAGCGTGAGCCACGGCCGCGTTCCGAGAGACCCGCTCGATTGCCTGCACAGCTTGATGCGCGCGGTCGGCAACGCCGTCTCCTACGAGATCGGAACCTCGCACACCCATACGACGGCTGCCGAAGCACTCAGCGAGGGCAAAGGCGTCTGCCAGGATCACGCCCATGTGTTCATTTCGGCCGCGCGGGTGATCGGAATCCCGGCCCGATACGTTAACGGTTACTTTCTGTCGGGCACCCTTGCGCCCGCGGAAGCCCACCATGCGTGGGCGGAAGCCTGGGTGGACGGACTGGGCTGGGTGGGCTTCGACGCCGCCAATGCAATGTGTCCGACGGAACGTTATGTTCGCCTCGCGTGCGGATTCGACGCGGCCTCGGCCGCGCCGATCCGCGGCACCCAGCGCGGAGGCGAAAATGAAGACCTTGACGTCCGGGTCGAAGTTGAGCAGCAAGGCGCACAGCAGCAATAAGAGACTGCCAGGACGAAGGATCTCGCGATGACCTATTGCGTCGCGCTCAGGCTGGACCGCGGCATCGTCTTTGCCGCCGACACTCGCACCAATGCGGGCGTCGACAACGTGGCCCAGTACCGCAAGCTACACTTCTGGCGCCAGCCCGGCGACCGGGTGATCGTGCTGATGTCGGCCGGCAACTTGGCCGTCACTCAGTCGGTCGTGAGCAATCTCAACGAGCAGCTCGCCACGCCCGACAATACGAATCCGACGCTCTTCACCGTCCCCTCGATGTTCCGGGCCGCACGCCTCGTCGGAGATGCGGTCCGCGAGGTGCGCCGCATCGACGGCGCGGCTCTCGAAATGAGCAAGGCCGGCTTCTCCGCATCCTTCATCCTGGGCGGCCAGATTGGCGCGGAGCGTCCGCGGCTGTATCAGATCTATTCCGAGGGCAACTTCATCGAGGCGACGGACGACACGCCGTTCCTCCAGATCGGCGAGCACAAATACGGCAAGCCCATCCTGGATCGCGTGGCACGCCCAGAGATGGGTCTTGGCGACGCTGCAAAGCTCATTCTTCTGTCCTTCGATTCAACGCTCCGCTCGAACTTGTCGGTCGGGATGCCGATCGACATCCTGCTCTACGAGCGCGACAGCCTCGACGTGCGGCGCGAAAAACGCATTTGCCAGAACGACGAATACTTCACAAAGCTTTCTGCCTCATGGTCGAATGCCTTGCGCTCCGCCTTCGCGAGCATCGAAGAGTTCAAGATTTAACCGACCGAATGCAACGTTCGATGCGGTAGACGTGGCAGGCTTTTCCGAATGCACAATCATTGCGCCCAACGTTCGAGCCATTGCCACTAAGCTGCGCCAATGCAACAGCGCGCCGTCGAGCACGGCCAAAGCGCGCCCCATCATGACGCTCGAGGCGATCAATCCCCCGGCGCTCATCGCATTCTCGATCACCAGCCACGCACCGAACCCGATCCCCCCGAACGGCAGCATCAGCCTGATCGCCTTGGCAACCGCAGCAACAGCAAGCATCCTGTCCGAACTCCCGAATACCTTCGAACGGTGCGCTACATCGCTTCCGACGGCGATGGCGGCGGTCAGCACCCCGCACAAAAGCGCGTAGAGCGCGAGCAACGGGTGGACGAGAGAGAGCCCCGCAAATGAAACAGGCAGCCACAGCGCATCGAACAAGGCGGCCAAACCCCCACCAGCCGAAAAGCGCCGCGCCCCGTCGACATCCCTCGGCTTCACCGCGTCGCTACAGCACGCGCCCCGCTCCAGATCCCGCACAAACGCCGCCCCGGCTCGGCCTAGCACCCGGGCACGTAGAAAATCGAGGACAGCAAAAATCCCGAATAGCCCCACGACGAGGCCCGTGGACAGCATGAGCTCTGAGCCCGCGCCTCTCGGCAGGACGCTCTCATAGAGATGGAACAGATAGAGCGACGACGAGAGCACCGCCGCGTTGATCAGCGCTGAAAGCAACACCGCGAGAACGAATTGCGGCCCCGACATCCAGCGGCGAAGCATCCGCACAACACCCCAAGCCGACGCCATCCGCCCTGCGATCACCAGCGATCCCCATCACCCCAATAACAACCTTAGATTGTAGTTGTTCGACCTTAATAATTCATAGATGTGGCGTGAGTTCTTTGAAAAACCTCCGGGACAACCGTTGGCACATGCGGAATACGCATGAGACCGCTCTTGCGCGAAACCGCGGCGAGCCCTGGAATGGGAGTCGGCCAAATAAGCCGGCGACGCCTCCAACCAGGGCGGCGACCGGCCGAGCCGCGGGGGAGAGGAACGATGCCAGATGAGTAACCCGGAGGATCTCGGGACCTTCCTGAACCGGTGGGCTGGGAGCAACACGGAAAAGGCCGGAGTCGCCGAAACCGTCATGCGCCTTTCAGAGGCCTGCTGCCGGATCGGCGAATTGATCAGCCAAGGCCCCCTCGCCGGCGCGCTCGGCGCCGAAACCGGTCAACAGACAGGCGCCGATCCTCAGAAAGAGATCGACGTCCGCGCCAACAATCTTATCGTCGAAGCCCTTAAAGGCGCGCCCGTTGCGACGCTCGGCTCCGAAGAACTGGAGTGGCCGCTCCCCATCAACCCCGGCGCACCTCTCGCGGTCGCCATCGATCCGATCGACGGTTCGTCCAACACCGACGCCAATACGTCGATCGGTACGATCTTCACTGTGCTGCCCACGCGTTGCCAGGGCGCCGACGGATCGAGCTTTCTGCAGCCAGGAACAGCGCAACTCGCAGCGGGCTTTGCCGTCTACGGGCCCTTCACGTCCCTCGTTCTGACCGTAGGACGCGGCACGCAGATCTTCACCCTCGATCGCCCAACCGGACGCTTCCTTCTGACCAGCGAAAAGGTCGACATACCGACCGCGACGCGCGAATACGCGATCAACGCCTCGAATTACCGCCACTGGGACGAGGCGATCCGCACTTACGTTGACGATTGCCTGCGCGGCCGCGGCGGCCCGCGCGGCAAGAATTTCAACATGCGCTGGACGGCCTCGCCCGTGGCCGACATCTACCGCATCCTGACACGCGGCGGCATTTTCCTTTATCCGAGCGACCTTCGCGAAAGCTACTCCATGGGCCGCCTCCGTCTTGTCTACGAGGCCAACCCGCTCGGCTGGATCATCGAGCAGGCTGGCGGCGCAGCCTCCTCCGGCTACGAGCGAATTTTAGACATTCCGCCCACGTCTCTTCACCAACGGACACCTTTCATCGCCGGTTCGCGGACCGAGGTGGAGTATGTTGTCCGCCTTCACCATGATCCGCATGGCCTCGGAGAACGCTCGCCGCTGTTTGGGCGCCGGGGCCTGTTCCGGATCTGACCCAAGGAGATCTCTCGCCCAATCCTTAACGCCGCAGTCCCAAAGAAACCGAAGCAGTAAGCATGTCCGCCAAGCACCCCATCATATCCGTCACGGGCTCGTCCGGCGCCGGCACGACGAGTGTCCGGCGCACGTTCGAGCAGATCTTCCGGCGTGAGAAGATCACCGCCGTCTTCATCGAAGGCGACGCGTTCCACCGTTACGGGCGGGATGAGATGAACGACCTTGCGAAGGAAGCGGCCTCCGCCGGAACCCCCTCGCTGAGTCACTTCGGCGAAGCGGCAAATCTGCTCCCCGAGCTGGAGCAACTTTTCAAATCCTACGGCGAGATCGGCACCGGGCGCACCCGCCACTACGTCCACGACGAAACCGAAGCCGAGCTTTTCGGCACGCCGCCCGGCACATTTACGCCGTGGGAAGAGATCCCCTACGGCACCGATCTCATGATCTACGAGGGCCTGCACGGCGCCGCCGTCACAAAGAACGTGAACATCGCCCGCTTTGCGGATCTGCGCATCGGCGTGGTGCCGGTAATCAACCTCGAATGGATCCAGAAGATCCACCGCGACAAGGCGGAGCGAGGCTATTCGCCAGAGGCGATCACGGACGTCATCCTGCACAGAATGCCGGACTACGTGAAATACATCTGCCCGCAATTCACCGAGACCGACATCAACTTCCAGCGCATCCCCACCGTCGATACGTCGAACCCGTTCGTAGCCCGTTGGATTCCGACCCCCGACGAGTCCATGGTCGTCATCCGCTTCAAGAACCCGCGCGGCATCGACTTTTCCTATCTACAGTCGATGATCCACGACAGCTTCATGTCGCGCGCCAACTCGATCGTGATCCCCGGCGGCAAACTCGACCTTGCAATGCAGCTCATCCTGACGCCGATGATCCTGCAATTGATCGAAAGAAAGCGTCGCACCTTCTTCTGAGGCCAAATGATCGGTTACGCGCAGGCACGCGATGAGTAACTTCGACAGAGACCTGGCCGCTATCCAGCGAATCCCCGCGATCCCGACGATCCTCGACGTTATCCGACGCCTGACGGACATGCGCTTCGTTGCGATCGCACGCGTCACAGAGCAGAGGTGGATCGCCTGCGCGACGCGGGACGACCTGGGCTTCGGCCTGGATCCTGGCGGAGAGCTCGCCATCGAAACGACGATCTGCCACGAGATCCGCCAATCGGGCGTGCCCGTGATCATTGACGATGTGAGCCGCGATCCGCGCTACATCGCGCATCCGACACCAGCGATGTACGGCTTCAAAAGCTACATTTCGATGCCGATCGTCCTCCCCGGCGGCAGCTTCTTCGGCACGCTCTGCGCCATCGACCCGAACCCAGCCAGTTTGAACCGGCCGGAAATCCTCGGCACGTTCAAGATGTTCGCCGAGCTCATCGGCTTCCATCTCGACATGCACGCCCAGATCGACAAGGCCGAAGCCGAGCTCGCGAGTGCCAAGGAAATGGGCGACGCGCGCGAACGTTTTGTCGCCGTGCTCGGCCATGACCTCAGAAATCCGCTGGCTTCGATCAAGGCAGGCCTTTCGCTCCTGTCCCGCACGCACCTTGACGACAAAGCCAAGGACGTGCTCGGGCACCTCAATCACAGCACCGACCGCATGGGAGAGCTGATCGAGAACCTGCTCGACCTCGCGCGAGGGAGACTGGGCGGTGGTTTGCCGATCCGCCCCGTTCTGTTCGAACTTGCCGAAGTGCTGCATCAGGTCGTGCGCGAGATCGAAGCCGCCCGCCCCAACCGGATATTCAATGTCGAGGTCAACATTCCAGGGCCTGTGATGGCAGACCCCGACCGCATCGGCCAACTCGTATCCAATCTCGTCTCCAATGCCGTCAAGCATGGCGCGCCAGACACGCCGATCCGCATTTCCGGCATCATCGAGGACAAACATCTCGTAGTGACCATCGCAAACGAAGGAAACCCGATCCCTCCTTCGAAGCTCAAGACGATTTTCGAACCCTTCAATGCGCTCGAAACGCGCGGCTCAAAAGAGGGATTGGGACTGGGCCTCTATATCGCCTCCGAGATCTGCCGTGCCCACGGCGGCACGCTCTCCGTATCTTCCGCAGATGACGAAACACGCTTCACGTTCAGAGCGCCCATCGCCAATCGGGATTAGCTGCCCCAATTGCGCTTCTCCATCGCAACGTCGCAAATTTTCAAACCAATTCCTGACAACAAACATCATCTTTGTGCCGAGGAATTTTTCCCGTTTTTCAACACGCATCGCAACGATGCGCGGCACATTGCGTTTGGTGCGCACAACAAGAAAAAGGAGCGCACCCTCATGACGATGCCTGCCGCAACCCTTCGTACCGCAATCACAGCGAGCCTCGCAGTGTCGATGATGGCCGCAAGCGCCGCCGTTTACGACGCCCACGCGCAATCTCCGCTGGAGGCCGTCGAAAGCGCGGAAAAGGGCGAACTCAAGAACCCACACAGCGGAGATGCGGCCGCAGCGGAAGAAGGCCATAAGCTCTACATGGCCGCCGGCTGCAACGGTTGTCACGGCGGCACGGGCGGCGGCGGCATGGGCCCGCCGCTCAGCAATCAGGTATGGGTCTACGGCGACGACGACGACACACTGTTTCGGTTGATCACGCTCGGTTCAGACGACCTCCAGGCAGCCGGCTACAGCCGCATCGGAACCGAAAGCGTCGTCGGCCCGATGCCTCATGCAAAAGACATCGTAAAATCGGCCGACGACATGTGGAAGATCGTTACCTGGATCAAGTCTCTGCACGCAGATTAAGCGCTTAACGCCGCCTGCAGGAGCGCACGTAACAGGTCCGGTTCCTCGGCGTGCGAACGGCGCACTCGAGCAGAGCCCGGCTGCTCGCATACGGTCTGCTGCTGTTGTGCCAACCCATTCCCCACGATCCTGTACTGCTCGATGCCCGGCAAACCCATCGGGCGTCGGCGTGAGAGATCGGCATCGAAACGAACAGAACAGTTGCAACACCCAAGATCCAAAGCACACGCATTGCGCTTCTCCCCATTATAGAATTAAAGATGCGGAACGGTGCCGACGCGACGAGCGCGCGCACGGCGAACTCCGTTCGTACGAATACAAACGAAAATGCGTCGCACCGCGCTGTTCCCCACGGAACCGTCACGAGACGCGAGAGGACGTTCAATGAACTCCGACGGGATAAACGTTCCGGCGTATCTCGCGCGCATCGAATATGCCGGCTCAACCACGCCGTCTCTGGAGACGCTTGCCGCCCTCCAGCGCCATCACATCTCTGCCATTCCGTTCGAAACGCTTGCGATGATTCTGGGCGATCCGGTGCGGCTCGACCTGCCGTCGCTGCAGCATAAGGTTCTCGATGAAGGTCGCGGGGGGTACTGCTTCGAGCTGAATTTGCTGTTTCTCAACCTCCTCCGCGCCCTCGGCTTCGATGCGCACGGCCTCACCGGCCGCGTGGTGATGAACACGCCTCCCGGTATCGTCCCGGCCCGCACGCACGTTCTCACCCTCGTCGCCATCGACGGCACGCGCTACATCGCAGATGTCGGCTTTGGCGGCATGACACCGACCGCCCCGTTGCGCCTCGACACGGACGCAGAACAAGAGACACTCAACGAGCCCTATCGTCTCGCTAGAAGCGGCGAGACGTACACCCTCGCCGCCCGAGTCGAAGACGCGTGGCGCACTCTCTATGTGTTCGATCTCACGCAACCGGCCGACATCGATTTCGAGGTCGGCAACTGGTACGTGTCCACGCACCCTGCCTCGCCCTTTCGCGACCGGCTGCTTGTCGCCCGTTCCGAGCCCGGCGTCCGTCACACGGTGCGCGGCGGCGAATACGCCATCCACCGCGCTGGACAGGCAAGCGAGCGCAATCGCATCGAAAACCCCGACGCAATGGCGGAGCTCTTGCAGAGCACATTCCGCATTGCGCTCCCCGAGCATCCGCGCCTTCGCAACGCCCTCGGCAAGGCCCTCTTGACCTCTCCCGCTTGAACGCCCGACCGGACTCCGTGGGATCTTCGGTCTCCGCCCTTGCCGCGCCGCGCCCCGCCGTGTAGGGCAGGAGCCTGGAAACCCACCAACGGGAGGCGCGCCCGATGTCACGGCCGCTTATCATTGCCCCCTCGATTCTGTCGGCAGATTTCGCGCGCCTCGGCGCCGAGGTCGCGGACGTGGACGCGGCAGGCGCGGACTGGATTCATCTCGACGTGATGGACGGCCACTTCGTACCCAACATCACATTCGGCCCGCCGATCATCTCGGCCATTCGCGGCAGCTCGAAAAAGACCTTCGACTGCCACCTGATGATCGCGCCCGCCGATCCGTACATCGAGGCATTCGCCAAGGCAGGCGCTGAGATCGTCACAGTCCACGCCGAAGCTGGTCCCCATCTCGACCGCTCGTTGCAGGCCATCCGCGCAGCAGGCTGTCGCGCGGGCGTCTCCCTTAACCCTGGCACGCACGAGAGCACGATCGAGCACGTTTTGGATCGCGTCGATCTCGTCCTTCTCATGACAGTCAATCCGGGCTTCGGCGGACAAGCCTTCATTCCCGCGCAACTCGAGAAAATCCGCCGCGTGCGCGAGATGATCGGAAACCGTCCCATCGACCTCGAAGTGGACGGCGGTGTCACGCCCGAAACGGCGCCTCTCGTCGTTGAAGCCGGCGCCAACGTGCTCGTCGCAGGATCCGCCGTCTTCAAGGGCGGATCTAAGGAAAGCTACGCAGCCAACATCGCCGCCATCCGCAGCGCCGCCGAACGAGCCCGCGCGGCAAAGTCGGCAGCCTGAAGCCGCGCCGTTTCGGCGCTTAAACCTTTATGCAGCGAGGCCCCATGTTTCCGCTTTCGCACATGCTGAAATCGTTCGTCCGCAAGGGCACGCTCAAGGTGATCGACGCCGAGGGCCGCGTGCACATCTTCGGCGGGCGAGAACCCGGCCCTGAGGTCACCATGCGCCTCACCGACCCGACGCTTTATCGCACGCTCTTCACCAATCCGGAGCTGGCGGCGGGCGAAGCTTACATGGACGGGAGAATGCGTTTCGAGGAGTCGACGCTGCGCGACTTCCTCACCCTGTTCTCGGTCAACCGCCTCTCGCTCGGCTCTTATCCGCTGCAGAAGGCGCTGCGCAAAGTCTCGCGCGGTCTGAAGCGCTTCCAGCAGGCCAACCCCATCGGCAAGGCGCAGAAGAACGTCGCCCACCATTACGACATCGGCAACGAGTTCTACCGCCTCTTCCTCGATCGAGGCATGCAGTACTCCTGCGCCTACTTCACGAGCGACGACAACACGCTCGAAGAAGCCCAGCAGAACAAGCTGCGCCTCATCGCATCCAAGCTCGCGCTGGAGCCCGGCCAGAAGGTGCTCGACATCGGATGCGGCTGGGGCGACATGCTGCTCTATCTCGCGCGCCTGCAAGACATCCAGGCGGTCGGCGTCACGCTCTCGAAAGAGCAGTGCAAACTCGCAAACGAAAAAGCGAAAACACTCGGCCTCGCAGATCGCGTGCGCTTCGAGCTGCGCGACTACCGCGACCTGAACGAGCGCTTCGACCGTATCGTCTCGGTCGGCATGTTCGAGCACGTCGGCGTGGCCCACTATGACGAGTTCTTCGCCAAGGTGAACGACCTCCTCACCGACGACGGCGTGATGCTGCTCCACTCCATCGGCCACATGAGCCCGCCTGGCACCGCAAGCCCGTGGCTGCGCAAATACATCTTCCCCGGTGCCTACTCTCCGGCGCTCTCGGAAGTCTTCACGCACGTGGAGCAGAACAGCCTATGGGTGACGGATCTCGAATTCCTTCGCGTACATTACGCGAAGACGTTGGCTCATTGGGTCACCCGCTTCGAAGCCAACCGCGCCAAGGTCGCCGAGATGTACGACGAGCGCTTCTGCCGGATGTGGGAGTTCTACCTGATCAGCTGCGAGTTGATGTTCCGTACGGGCAGCCAGCTCGTCTTCCACATGCAGCTATCGAAGAAGCGCGATGCCGTGCCGATCGTGCGCGATTACATGATCGACACCCAGCGCGAATATGTGCGCCTCGAAGCCGAGCGCGGCATCACCCCGCCGGAGCCGCCGCCCTTCGCGACAGCAAAAGAGCCTCAGGAGACCTGAGGCTCTGATAACGAAGCCGCTCACGCGGAGCGGCTTCGTCATTCGCTAACAACCCGATCAGTTCCAGGTGTGGAGCAGAACTTGCCAGCCCTCTGGCGAGCGAACCAGAACGTTCACCCAGTTGCCACCGTACTGCTTCGTCGAACCGTCGTCGGACGGACCGTTGAGCTGCCACGTGCCGGTCGCAACGCGTGTCTCTCCCTGATCCAGCACCTTCTCGACGACGATCTTGTGATCGCTGAAGCCCTTCGACTGCAAGTCGGCGAAGAACGCGCCGATAGCTTCGGGGCCGCTCACGGCCTTGCCCCCGGCAGGAACGACCACGGCGTCCTTTGCGTAAAAGCCGGAGAGCGCTTTGATGTCGCCGGCGTTGAACGCTTCGTCCCACTTGCCGGCATCCGTGCGAACCTGGGCTTCGTCTGCGTGAGAGGGAGCGGCATAAAGCCCGCACGAGAGCGCCATGAGAGCTGCGGCCAGAACGTTCCTGAAAGAGAGAATGAACTTCGACATTACCAAGCCTCCGAAATGACCTCGCCTTGCGCCACGCGGCGCAGGCCGATAGTAACCAACTGGTCACTAATGCATCAGGTAGTGACCGAGCGCGCTGGCGTTGTCAATGAATTGATCGATCGGTCACTAACATGTCGCGCCGTTGCGTCGCGCCACACTACGCGCTCGCCCGAATTAACGAGCGCTCGGTTTTCGGATTCATTTGGAAGAGATAAAGCCGCGGCTACTGCCCTGCCCGCTCCGGCGCAGGCGGGACGCCGTCACGCTCGCAGTGATATGCCGGCGCGGCGACCCGGCTCCAAACTTCGGTTGCGCCGAACAGCGGCAGGAAAACGTAGCCGCGCACCTTGATCTGCGTAGGGCTTAACACCTCCGCATATCCACTGAAGCTCATGCCGAGATCCGGCACATACACGTTCCCGCCGCCCCACGTGCCGTCCGGTTGCTTGGTGAAACCCGTAATGACATTCAGTCCGCAAACCTGCCGGTTCTGGAGCGATGCATCGGGATTACGGAAATCCTTGAGCGGAAGCCGGTCCGGCCCATACGGCAACCTGAGCCAGACCACCTTCGCGCACATCGCCGCGCCGCAGTTCTGGACCTGCAGCACCACCTCGCCATCCGAGTCCATCCAGTATCCGTCGAGCTCCGTGGCCGACGCCGAGCGCACGCCAAAGCCCATGAAAACGGCCAAGACGAGCGAAAGTGCGAAGCGGTGCATGAACGTATCCCCGTGCGCGCTGAAACCGGCGTTCCTGGCTCTACAGAGCCAACACCGTACCAATCGGCTGCCGAACCGATATTGGTCAGTAACGTGGTGTTGTAAAGGCAGACTATTCCCACCTCTCACCACGGCGCGCTCGACATGCTAAGCGAGCCGGAATGATCGACACCACACCCTCGTTCTCTCTACGGCGATTCGCGCAAGCCTTGCCCATCGACGAGGCGCTTCCCGCCCTCACAAGCGCGCTTGCAGCCGGATCGTCCGCCGTACTCGTCGCCCCACCGGGCGCCGGCAAGACGACGCGCGTCCCCCTCGCCCTCGATGGCGCCCCCTGCCTCGGCGGTCGCAAAATCCTGGTGCTGGAACCGCGCCGTCTCGCCGCCCGCAACGCCGCCGCCCGCATGGCCGCGACCCTCGGCGAAGAGATCGGCGAAAGCGTCGGTCTGCGCGCTCGCCTCGAAACGCGCGTTTCCAATAAGACGCGGATCGAAGTCCTCACCGAAGGCGTGTTCACCCGCCTCATCCTCGACGACCCATCTCTCGACGGCATCGGCGCCGTCCTCTTCGACGAATTCCACGAGCGCTCGCTCGAAGCCGATCTCGGCCTCGCCCTCGCCCGCGACGCGCAGACGAGCCTGCGCCCCGATCTGCGCCTCGTCGTGATGTCGGCAACGCTTGCCGGCGAGCCTGTTGCTGAATTGCTGGGCGGCGCACCTCTCGTGGCCAGCGAGGGCCGCAGCTTTCCCGTCGAGACACGATACCTCGGTAAAGATCCGACGCGCCGCCTCGAAGACCGGATGGCGGACGCCATTACGCGCGCGCTGCGCGCAGAAACCGGCTCGATCCTCGCGTTTCTCCCCGGGCAGGGCGAGATCCGCCGTACGGCCGAGCGCCTGCATGAACGCCTCGACCCGAACGACGCGATCATCGCTCCCCTCTATGGCGCGCTCGACCGCCGCGAACAGGACCAGGCCATCGCACCGGCCCCGCCGGGCGCACGCAAGGTCGTGCTCGCGACCGCAATTGCAGAAACGTCGCTCACCATCGAGGGCATCCGCGTCGTGATCGATTGCGGCGTCGCCCGCGTGCCGCGTTATGACCCCGACGTCGGCGTCACGCGCCTCGCGACGGTCCGTGTCTCCCGCGCCTCAGCCGATCAGCGCCGCGGCCGCGCCGGCCGTCTCGGCCCAGGCGTCTGCTATCGCCTTTGGGATGAAGCCGAAACCGCGAGCCTGCCCGCCTTCGCGGAACCCGAAATCCGCTCGGCCGACCTCGCACCGCTCTTGCTCGATTGCGCCGACTGGGGCGTTACCGATCCACGGACGCTTTCCTGGCTAGACCCACCGGCGACGGCTGCGATCGATGCCGCGCGCGAGGAGCTCGCGAGCCTCGGAGCCCTCGATGCGAGCGGCCGCCTCACGGACACAGGCCGCAACCTTCGTGTTCTCCCGCTTCCGCCCCGGCTCGCCGCGATGCTCGTCGCAGCAGCCGGCATCGGCGCCCAGAGGCAAGCGGCGGAGATCGCTGCCGTACTCGTCGAGCGCGGCCTGGGCGGCAAAGACCCCAACCTCGATCACCGCCTTGAAGCCTTTCGGCGCGACCGCACGCCCCGCTCAACCGACATGCGCCGCCTGGCTGAGGGCTGGGCCAAGACGGCCGGCGACGCATCGCCCTCGAACGGCAAAACGAAAGAGCGGGAGACGCCGTCCACTGCCACTCTCCTCGCCCTCGCCTTTCCGGAACGAATTGCCAAAGCCCGCGGGCCTCGCGGGCAGTACCTGCTCGCCAACGGCCGCGGCGCAACGTTGGACGCGGCCGACCCGCTCGCCCGCGCGCCCTTTCTCGTGGTCGCTGAAATGCAGGGCTCGGCCGCCGCGACGCGCATCCTGCTGGCGGCTGAAACCACTGAAGCAGAAATCCTGCGTCTCGCCCGCGATCGCATAGCCGAACGCGACGAAATCGTCTTCGACGCAGCCGCCGCGGCAATCCGAGCCCGGCGCGTACGCCGCCTGGATGCGATCACACTATCGAGCGACCCGCGCCCGCCGGAACCGGGACCAGAATCGGAAGCCGCCCTCGCACGAGGTCTCGCCGGCCTCGGCGCCCAGCGCCTGCCGTGGAGCAAGCACCAAATCCAACTCCGCGACCGCGTCGCCTTTCTCCGGACCGCCGCAGGCGACGAGACATGGCCCGACCTCGCGGACGCAGCCCTCACAGCGACGCTCCCCGATTGGCTCGGCCCCTACCTTTCCGGAAAGACACGGCTCGCGGACATCACCGCCGACGATCTGGGCCAGGCCCTGGACGGGCTGATCCCATGGCCGCTCAAGCAGCGGCTCGAAGTCGAGGTGCCCACGCATTTCGAGGCCCCCACCGGCCAACGCCACCCCATCGATTACGAGGGACCCGGTGCTCCCGCGCTCCACATCCGCGTCCAGGAGCTATACGGCCTAACGCGCCACCCCGCCGTCGCGGGCGGCCGCCTGCCGCTAACGTTGCATCTGCTCTCGCCCGCCCAGCGACCGATCCAGGTCACGCGGGACCTGCCCGGATTTTGGAAAGGCTCGTGGCAGTCCGTTAAAGCTGAAATGAAAGGGCGCTATCCGCGCCACCCGTGGCCGGACGATCCGGCCAACGCCGTACCGACCACCCGCGCAAAACCGCGTGCCACCTGACGGGCCGAGACCCGCTCCGCCTCTCAGCGGCCCCCAGCGTGCCGATAGCGCTTGGCCGACTTTTTCTTAGTCCCGACCTCGCCTGATTCCGCGAGCGCATTGATGCACGCGGGTCTGAGGTCCGGCCCCACGCTCCGCATACAATCCCGCACCCCTTTGCTCCCCACCGGATGCGCGCTGCAAAACTCCATGTAGTCCGCGCGGCAATGCTTGCGCACATTTGGGCTGTAGGCATACGCCGCAGATGACGCCACGAGCGACAACGCAACGAACGCGGCAACCGGGAGAACGTGCTGCATCGAAAATCTCCTGCATGGAGCTAAACCAGCCACTACTGGTTGAGTGTCGGCGCAAATCTTCTACGCACACGCAGGTGTAAACCTGCACGCGCCGCGGAAGTTTCCGAAACACCAGGAAAATCACAGTGAATCTACCAGGAAGCACGCAATTTTGCGAGCCTGATTAGGCTTGTTCAGTTCGTCGTTACGGAAGTGTTGCCACGAAGCCCGTGTCAGCGCGGATCCTGCCTGCTATAAGCCGCAAGTCGCGCGAGTCGAAGGGTTTGTTGTGCTGCACAACACCGTGCGTAACGCTCGCTTCACCATCCAATGCGTCGAGGGGGAATACGATCGATGGTTCTGAAAGCTCCTGGCATCCTGACCTTCATGCTGTCGGTCATTCTGACAGTGCTGGCCATTGTCACGTACGTCTTTGGCGCCGCCATCCCGATCATCTCGGGGCACGAGATTTGGGTCCTGCTGGTCGCCCAGTTCATCCTCGTTTTCGGATGCATCATGCGCGGGCTTTAGAACCATTCCAGCCATCCCCCGGCTTGGCAGCCGCCAAGCCTGGGTGCGTTGGCTCGCGACCTTATCCGCTGTCAAGACAAACGCGTCGCCAGCTCTGTGCTTTTCTGTCGCGCGGCGTTCGGAACTCTGGCTCTGTCGCGTCGAGCTGCACACATTGACCCCCATGATGATACGCAAATTGCAATCCGGCCCCTTTGCCGAGCGCGCGCGCCGATCGGCCCGCGAGATCGCTTTGGCATGCGCCCTGACCTTTGCGGCTCTGGTGTTCGGGGTGGCGGCGCTCTATCGCAACGCCTCCGAAACCGCGTCTATGCCGGTGACACCGCCGCCGCAGTCGCAGGCCATCGAGACCACACCGTTCGAAGCGCAGCCCGTCGACGGGCAGGCTACGGCGCCTAGCGAGACGACCACCAAGGATCTTTAGATCCGGATCGCTTGAGACCTCTTTCGGCTCAAGCGCGAACCATCGGCCCTAACCGGCTGCCGCGGTCACGGGCTCTGCCCGCACGAGCCCTCGCACCGAATTTCCGACATAGACGGCATCTGCCCGCTCCAGATCGTCCAGCGTGAGCACGGCCTCTGCCGCCTTACCTTGCAGGATCAAATCGCGGCGCAGCACACCCGGCAAAAGACCGGACGACAGTGGCGGCGTCAGAAGCTTTCCATCCCGTTCGATGAAGATGTTCGTCCGGCTGCCCTCGGCCAGCTCTCCCCGCTCATTGAGATAAAGCACCTCGTCGGCACCTTTCGTGTCAGCGTAGTGCTGCCACTCGCGATCATAGAGTTCACGCCGCGTCGTCTTGTGGAACAGAAACGGATTGGCGCTATCCACGCGCGTGTCCGAGATTGCATATCGCATGGCCGTGCCCGCCGCTTGTGCCGGCTGCTCGGCCACGGTGACAGACACCGCACCGTCCTCGGCCAGCAAGAGCCGCACGCGAAGCCGCGCCTCGGGGCGGCCATCGACCGCACGATCCAGCGCCTCCCGTACGGCCCGCTCGTCGTGCGCATATCCGAAGTAGGCAGCCGAAGCCTTGAGCCGCTCCAGATGCCCGTCGAGCAGCCAGAAGCCCTTGCCACTTTCGTAAAGTAGCGTCTCGATCAGCTCGAAGCTCTTGGGCGGATCGGTGAGGAACTTCATCTTGAGCAGGCACTCTGCGTATTCCTTCGCGCCCACGGAATCGTAGACGACGCCGGACCCGATGCCCATCTCGCCTTGGCCACCGCGGAAAATCACGGGCGTGCGGATCGCGACGTTGAAGAGCGCCGCACCGCCCGGCGTAATATGACCGATGGCGCCGCAGTAGACGCCGCGCGGCTCCGTCTCGTAATCGCGGATCAGCTCCATCGCACGGATCTTCGGTGCGCCGATCACCGATCCCGGCGGGAAAATCGCGCGGACGAGATCGCCAAGCCCCAAACCTTCCTTCAGCGTCGCCTCCACGCCCGACGTCATCTGGTGCAGCGTCCGGAACGTCTCGACGGTAAAGAGATCCGTCACGCCGACACTTCCCACCTCCGCAATGCGCCCGAGATCGTTACGCATGAGATCGACGATCATGAGGTTTTCGGCCCGCTGCTTCACATCCGTCGAAAGCACGCGGCGTGCTTCCGCGTCCGCTTCCGGCGTGCCTGCGCGCGGTGCCGTCCCCTTCATCGGCCGCGTGGAAACCACGCGGTCGTCTTTCTCGATGAAAAGCTCGGGGCTTGCCGAAAGCACCGTGACCTCTCCGGTATCCACGATCCCGGCATAAGCCACGCGCTGGCGCCGGCGCATATCGCGATAGAACGTCAGCGGCGAGCCTTCGAGCCGGAAACGCGCCTTGAACGTGAGGTTGAGCTGATAGATATCGCCCGCACGGATCTTCTCCTGCACGGCCGCGAAGCGCGCCTCGTACTCCTCCTGGCTCCAAGCCGTCGTGACGGACGTGAATTGGTAGGAGCCGCTCTTGGTATGCGTCCCCAGCCAGTGATCGACCTCCGCCTCGCTCATCGCGCGGGGCGCATCGTAAAGGCCGAACCACAGCAGCGGCACATTCCGCCCTTCCGGCAGGAGATCGCGGATCTTGGACTCCAGAACATAGCCCAGCTCGTAGGCGAAAAATCCCGCCGCATGCAGCCCTTCTGCGGCCGCCGCTTCGAGCCGCGCAAGCGCAGGCCCGACTTCGTCCGGAGTCATCGCCGAGACGATTTCCTTCGGATTGGAGAAAAGCAGCGTAGGTGCGCCCGTCCCGGCACTGTTGTCGAGAAGGACGAACGTCTCCTCGAGCCGCGCCTCGGAAGCATTGACCCGCGTTCCGTCGGCGCGCTTGTTATCGGCTGCTGTCATAGGCGGAAAGTCTCGTCCCAGTTTAGAGTCAAACCCCAGCTTATACGAAAGATTCCGCCCCGTGGGTCGCCCAGAAACGCCGCGGCGCGCGCCATCCGTTGCGCCGGATCAAAGCCAGTGTGAAACAGCAGCGGGCGGGGGTTCACAAAGCCGAAAATCGTGCTATAGACCTCGCCGAGAGCCGCCCCACGAGCGGCTTCTTCGAACGGGCCGGTTCGTTTTAAGGACCTTGGGCCCAGATCAAGCCCCAAGACCGCAAGGTTGGCCGGATCGTTCGATGCGACGAGACAGGCGTTCCCGTCTTCCGGGAGGCATGTCTGGTCGAAAGCGTGTGGTGACGCGGGATGGAGCAGCCCGGTAGCTCGTCAGGCTCATAACCTGAAGGTCGTAGGTTCAAATCCTACTCCCGCAACCAACGCCACAGTTACTCCCTTACGGATGACGCACAAAACACAAAAGCCCGGCTTCGGCCGGGTTTTTTGTTGTTGATCACATCCTCGAATTATTTCCGCTCCGCGGGCCATCCTATCGCCCACCTGTCGACCTAGGTCTGCCCACACAGCGCGATTGCACACGTCGCATCGCGCCCCATATCTCGACTGGCCTCACCCGACGGCCACTTCCTCCCATCGGCCACATCCTATCGGCCCCCACGCGGAGACGCCTTCGTGACATCCCACGTCCATTCCCTTTCGCGCCGCCAGATGCTGACCCTCGCCGCAGCCTCCGGTATCGCAATCGGTTCGTCTTCTCTGCTCGGCTCGTCGCCGACACTCGCCAACCAACGTTTCAAAATCGGCACCATCGGCTCCGGCAACCTCGGCGGCGCCATCGGTGCGCTCTGGATCAAGGCCGGCCACGAGGTGATGTTCTCCTCTCGCAATCCTGAGAGTTTGAAACCGCTTGTCGAGAGCCTCGGCCCCTTGGCTCACGCTGGCACCGTGGAAGAAGCTATTGCTTTCGGCGAAGAGGCTATCCTCCTCGCCATTCCCTATCAGTCCTACCCGGAAGCAGGCGCCGCATACGCAGAAGCCCTCAAAGGCAAAGTCGTGCTCGATGCAGGCAACGCCAACCGCAGCACCCTCTTCGAGGAGACGAAAGAGAACGGCATCGGCATCACATCGGCGAAGTATTTCCCTGGCGCGCGGATCGTGCGCGCCTTCAACGCCGCCAACCACCGCATCTTCACGAGCAACGCTAACCGCCCGGCGCCACGCATGGCAGTTCCCATCGCAGGCGATGATGCAGACGCCATTGACGTCGCAAAGAAGCTTGTCGACGCTGCGGGTTTCGATCCCCTCGTCGTCGGCGGCCTCAAGGACGCGGACAAGTTCGCAATGGGCACGGACGGCTTTGGGCACATCCTCTCCGCGAAGGAACTCGCCGAAAAGCTCGGCGTCGAAGTGCCGGCACCCTAAACGACGGATCGGCGGCAAAGACAGAGGCGATGCGCGCGGTTGCGCGAATAGCACAAGGCGCGAAGACTGCACCCGCTCTAAACGTTGACTTGGATCAAAGCTGCGCCACTATTCGTCTTTGTATGCCTTGAAGAAGGGGCAACGGCCGCGCCGCGGACCAGCCGACGCGAGAGGAGAGCAAAGCCGGGATGGGGCAGGACAACCAACCGACGACGGACACCGAACCGCGCCCCAACCGTCAGAAGACTTGGCACGCCCTCCCCGCCGAACTCATCTTCGATACGCTCGAAACCCAGCCGAGCGGTCTCTCCGCCGAGAACGCAAAAGCCCGTCTCGAACGCCACGGAGAGAACGTGCTGCCCGAGGCAGCCGGACGCCATCCGGCACTGCGCTTTCTCAATCAATTCCACAACACGCTGATCTACTTCCTGCTGACGGCTGCCGTGGCAGCGTGGGCCCTCGGTCACGCGGTCGACGCGGCCGTCATCCTTGCCGTCGTCACCATCAACGCCGTCGTCGGCTACATACAGGAAGGAAAGGCGGAGCAGGCGCTCAACGCCATCCGCAATCTCATCTCGCCCAAAGCTTCCGTCGTACGTGACGGACATCGCACAACACTGCCCGCATCCCAACTTGTCCCCGGCGACGTCGTGCTTCTGGAAGCCGGCGACCAGGTCTCCGCTGACCTGCGCCTTGTCCGCACGCGCGGCTTGTTGATCGACGAAGCCATCCTCACCGGAGAATCCGTCGCCTCCGAAAAGCAGGAAAGCCCCGTCAAAGGTGAAGCGCCGCTCGGCGATCGCACCTGCATGGCCTACTCCGGAACGCTCGTCGCGGCGGGACAAGGCACGGGCGTCGTTGTCGCCACTGGAACCGAAACCGAGATCGGCCGCATCAGCACGCTCATGGGACAGGTCGAGGATCTCACCACACCTCTCCTGCGCCAGATCAACCGCTTCGGCCGCCTCTTCACGTTGGTCACGTTCATCGGCGCGGCGCTCATGTTTGCGTTCGCAACGCTCGTGCGCGGCGACTCTTGGGATTCCGCACTTCTGGTCGTCGTGGCGTTGGCCGTCGCAGCCGTGCCGGAAGGCCTGCCCGCCGTCATCACGATCACGCTCGCCATTGGCGTGCAACGCATGGCGGCGCGCCACGCAATCATCCGCCGCCTGCCCGCCGTGGAAACGCTCGGCTCCACCTCCGTGATCTGCTCTGACAAGACCGGCACGCTGACGCGCAACGAGATGACCGCGCGCCGCATCGTCACCGCCGACCACGAGCTCGTCGTCGAAGGCGTTGGCTACGAGCCCGTCGGCTCGTTCCTCGTCGGCACCGAAAAAATTGCCTCTCCGCCACCTGTGGCCCACCACCTCGTACGCTGCGCCGTACTGTGCAACGATGCACGCCTGCTGGAAAGAAGCGGCCAATGGCATGTCGAAGGCGACCCGATGGAAGGCGCACTCGTGGCGCTCGCCATGAAAGCCGGTGTCGGCCCTGACGAGCACCGCCGCAACTGGGAACGCATCGACGAAATCCCCTTCGATGCCGAACACCGCTTCATGGCGTCGCTTCATCGCGCACCGGAAGAAGACCACGTCATCTTCGTCAAGGGCGCGCCTGAACGCCTGCTCGATATGTGCGACCGCGAAGCCCGCCTCGACGGCGATGCCCCGCTCGACAAGGCCTACTGGACAGATCGGATCGCCGAAGCCGCCTCCCACGGCGAACGTGTGCTCGGCTTCGCATCGAAACCTGCAACCGCCGGCGATCTTGAATTCAGCCACGTAGAAACCGGCCTCGTCTTCCTGGGCCTCGCCGGCTTCATCGATCCGCCGCGCGAAGAGGCCATCGCCGCCGTCGCCGAATGCCGCTCGGCCGGCATCGCGGTCAAGATGATCACCGGGGACCACGCCGCGACGGCAACCGCTATCGCGCATCAACTCGGCCTTGCCGAGAATCCGAAAGTGATCACCGGCGCGGAGCTCGAAGCGATAGACGACGCCGACCTGCCGAAGATCGCCGAAGAGACAACGGTCTTCGCCCGCACCAACCCCGAACACAAACTCAGGATCGTGCGCGCGCTTCAGGCCGACGGCGACATCGTCGCCATGACGGGCGACGGCGTAAACGACGCCCCGGCTTTAAAGCAGGCCGACGTCGGCATCGCTATGGGCCGCAAAGGAACGGAAGCCGCCAAGCAAGCCTCCCAGATGGTGCTCGTGGACGACAATTTCGCGACCATCGTCGCCGCCGTCCACGAAGGCCGCACCGTCTTCGACAACATCCAGAAAGTGATTTCCTGGACGGTGCCCACCAACGGTGGATTGGCCATCGCGATCATCGCAGCCATGCTTCTCGGGCTCACGATACCGGCCACGCCCGTCCAGATCCTCTGGATCAACATGATCACCACCGTGACCCTCGGCCTCGTGCTCGCCTTCGAGCCATCCGAACCCGGCGTCATGCAGCGCCCTCCGCGCCGGCCCGACACATCCCTGCTGACGGGATTTCTCGTTTGGCGCATCGCCTTTGTATCGCTGCTGTTCGTCGCGGGCGCCTTCGGCACGTATGCCTGGGCCATGAGCCGCGGTCTGGATGTCGAGACGGCACGCACGATGGTGGTGAACGTGCTGGTGGTGTTGCAGATCTTCTATCTCTTCAACGTTCGCTTCCTGCACCAAACGTCTCTCACGCTGGCCGGCGCCCTCGGCACGAAGCCCGTCCTGATCGCGCTGAGCGCCGTCGTTTTCGCGCAACTCGCCTTCACCTACGCGCCGCTCATGCAAACCTTGTTCGATACACGCCCCGTCGCCATAACGGATGGGCTGATAATCCTGGCGACGGGTGTCCTCCTCATGGTCATCCTAGAGATCGAAAAAATTCTGTTCCGCCGCTTGGGATTTCTCGACGATATCCCCGCACCGACAGCTGTCGTTAACGCTCGGTGAGCGACAGCCCACGCCTCATCCCGAGAGCACGGCGCTCCCGCACGAGATCCCGTGCACGCGCACATCCACTTCGCCCAGCGAAACGCCCAGCAATTCGAGAAGTGGAGCAAGTACGCCGTCCAGGGTGGCCGTCACAGTCGTCAGCAAGCCGAGCACAAGGCTCTTGATCGCACCGACAGAAAGACCGAGCCCAAGCGGACCGATCTCCACCTGCAAATCGATGGTCCTGAGCAGACTCCCCGTGAGAGACGAAAGATGATCGCGCACCGACACGGTCTTGACCTCGCGCGTATCGACATCTCTCTGCGTAAAGCGCAGATCTTCACCAACGGCGTGGCTCATCTCCGCGTACGCGCGGCCCGTCACAGTAATCAGCGGAGCTTGAACGATGTTGCCGCGGGCAACGCCACCACTCGAATTGAATGTCGCAAGACCGCCCGCTGGAACGTCCCCAATCCACGCTTTCACCACGGCGGGTCGCGCGGTCACCACCGCCTGCGCGCCGTCTCCAGAGGGGCCTCGGCACGTCACCGCCTTGAGCCGAGCTTCCGCATGCGCAAGCTCGATGTAGAGCGGCAGGCGCACACGCACGCCAGCCAGCAGCCCGCTCCCACCGACCTCCGCGACGAGCCGAAGCCGCGTCTGCGCCGTCCTAACCGTCGCGCCGGCCTGCCCAGTCGTCACCCAACCCGAATGTTGCGCGGGCTCACCGATCGCAACGTCGAGAGTAAGGCCCAGCAGGCCCGGAACGCTCGCCCCCAGATTCACCGCAACCTGTCGTTTCCCATTGGCGAGTTGGGCGGCAGCGCTCACCAGAGACAGCGCATCGAGCCCGGCGCCGAGCCCAGGATGCGCTGGCCCCACCTCGGCGTGCGCCAGCGGGCCAAGTTGAACCAGCGCATCCAAAGGCACCGTCAAGGATTGATCGGCACGCGACGCAAGCGTCGTCACCACAGCCGCAGCAGCGGTATGTCCTTGCGCCTGAGCCGCCGTCGCCATGGCTCTCAACACCTGACGAATGCCAACATCCGCATCGAGCACATCGCCATAGGTCCCGGCTGTAATGTCGAGTTCCACAGCCAGTGCCGACAGAAAATCCAACAGGCGCACGTCGGCATTCACGAGCGCCTCATAGTCCATCACCGAGAGCGTAATGCTTCCGCCGAGAAGCGCGCCCAGAATGGCGTTCGCAAGCCCTCCACGTACCGCCAGCAGACGGCTGCCGATGGAGAACGTCGCTCGCGCATCGGTGCTGCCGATCGCGGATACGGAAATGTCCGGCTCGGCCATGAACGATTTCGCGAAGTAGAGCTGCCCCGGAGCAGCGACGTCGAGACGGACGGCGTTAAACGGCTCGCGTCCGGCTTCGAATCGCACGTCAGGCGCAAGCGCACGATCGCGTTCGTAGCGGCCCTTCACGACGGAAAGCACACGAACCGCGCCAAAGCCGTTGGCAGCGAGTGTTGCTTGTGCCGCCGCCTCTGCCCGGTCGAGATCGCTCGCAGCCGCAACCGCCGCCAGATCCACCGCACCCTGCATGGTGCGCCGCTCGAGATAGAGCGAGCCCATATCGATCGCGAGCGCACAGAGGCTGACGACGACGGTGAGAAACAACGCCAGAACGACCCCGATGGACCCCGTCCTGTCGGCCAAAAGGCGCCGCACATGCTGACATGCCATGTCGAACATCTCCTCAGTATCCGCCGCGCTTCACGACGGCGGCCCGTTCGATGGTTTTGTGGGGAAGGGGAACGAGACCGGACAGCGCCCAGATCGGCAGATCGCCGGAGTCGAAGGCAACACGCACTTCGAACTGCGAAGGATCGGCACCAAGAGATGCCGCCGATACGGAGATGCGATCGAGATTGAGCAGAGGATAGGCCCCTCCGCTGGCCGACACATGCGCACGCGCGATCGACGCCCGCTCGGCATCGTCGAGACCGCCAACAGACGCACGCGCGGCATCGGCTGCAAGTTGTTGAACGGAATGGGCCGCGCCGAAATAGATCCCGTAGGCCAGAAGACCCATGAAGAATATGAGCGCTACCGGAAAGATGAGCGCGAACTCGACAGCGATGGAGCCGTCCTGCCCGCACGTAAAACGACGAAACGAAACCTTGCCTGCACCTGTCATCGCGCTGGTCCTTTCGGAGATCAGGACCGCAAGCCTAAAGATGAGACGGTGAATCCCACGTAACGTCCGTACACTGCGACGGACTGAATCCGCGGATACGATGAGCGTCGTGCTAAAAAGAAGTAAGTCGTTCTCCGAAGGATGTCTGTCTCCGCGCCTTCTGCATAGGACAGAGATGCACGTCGACGAATAAGCAAGGTGCAGCAGCTATGCGAATGGCACGCGTCAGCTATAGCGAACCAGGTAGCATTCGCTGCGCATGAAGCACCGCGCGACACGCCATTCGAGTACGTCGTCGTGATCGGAGAAAATAACCCGGTCCAGCCGCAGAAGAGGCGTCTTCTCGGGAACGCCGAGCGCCTCCGCATCCTCTGCGTCCGCAAGTGCAATATCCACCCGCTCGTCGGCGTGGCCGAGAAGAATCGAATTGAGCTGCGCGAGCGCAGACAAGCGGTAGCTGCCGAAGTCTTCAGGCAGCCTTCCGAAAAATTTCGCGGGCAGGAGGCACGTCTCCGCCATGAACGCCTGATTTTTGTGCTCACGCACGCGATCCACCCGGATCAGTTCGTCGCCCCTTCGCACACCGAGGCGCGCAGCCTCGTCGGCCGTCGCCTGCACGCGCGAGATCGTTCGCGCCCGCTTCTGGCCGCTGACACGCTGTCCCTCGAAGTTGTGGAACGACGAAAATGGAAACGTCGTCTCGGCCGCGTAGTCGTTGACGAACGTCCCACGCCCCTGCCGCCGCGTGACGATACGCTCATCCTCCATCAAATCGAGAGCTTTGCGCACGGTGCCGATGCTGATGCCGAGCTGCTGCGCAAGCTGCGTCTCGTTCGGCAACGTCGATCCGGGCTTCCAATGTCCAACGACGATGCGTTGAACGAGCACATCGCGCACCTGCAAATACAGCGGCCGCGCCGCAAGACGAGTCTCGAGATCTGGCATTCCACCCCCCAAGGGTCCGGGACGAACGAAGAGCGCACGTAAGCGGAATGACCCAGTACGGATCATAAAAAGTCCGAGCGTGTGCCCGACAAAAAAACTTTAGGGGTGGGAATACCTTTATGCAACCATAAATTGCATTTCTTGGCGCAACTCCGCACCAAAGCTGGGGAAACTTCAACAACCGCTAGTGAACGCCGAACATCTGACAGCGCTTAAAACAACGTGATTTATGAGATAGAGAAATCGTTGCGCGACGCTGACCTGCACACACGCGTTAGTTGCAGAATTCATAAGCGCAAGAGCGCTACCTGCGGACGTGCACGGCTTGAATACTCGTGAGGAGATCCTGGCCGAACCCGACGATCCCGGTGTCTCCGAGAAGAAGCGAAGGGACTGACGGACCCTGCTGCGGGTTCTTGATGTCGTAAAGCGCCGAGAAGCGCGAAATGAACTTCTCGACCTTCTCAGGATCTTTGAAGTCAGAGAAATCGAGCCGGTTTGCGATCAGCTTCGCCTGCGTATCGACCTCCGCTTGCGCAATCGAGTCGGGAAGACCGAGCGCCGTCATCACCACCTCGAGCAGAGCCTTGTCTGCGAGAACGGAATAAGCCGATGTGATGCTCGATGCTTTCCGCTCGAAATAGAGCGCGAGCCGCACGCCCGCGTTCTGAGAACCCGCCCTTTGCTCCATCGTCTGGCGAATGTAGAGATCCTGCGTCTCTCGTACCGCGTTCGTATCCTGAGCGAGGCCAAGTACGACACGCTTCGCCGTTCCATCCGCATCGAAGTTGAATGCGGCCGCCATCGCGCGGAAACGCGTGTTCGGCCCAAGGTTGACGAAGCTCCGCGGATCGTCGATGTCGCTGGTCAAAATCTGCTTCAGAACTTGCGACGAGAGTTGCTCGCCCTCCATTCCAAATGCGCGCGTGATGTAGGCGACGAGGCGTGGATTGGCGAGCAGTTGATCAACAGTCTCGATAGCATCGATCGTCTCGCTATAATATTTGCTTTCCGCGTCTCCCGCTTCCTTCTGATGCTCGAACTCTCCAACCGTCGCGGTGTAAAGGGCAACCGTCTCGCTCACGGACGAGTTGAGCTGCGCGCGCAACGGTCCCTGCGGTTTTCCATCGGGCCCGAAATTGAACGCCCCCGCAAGCGCGCTGTAGCGTGAATCTCTCAATTGATTGGCATAGCTGAAGGGATCGGAGGCATCGCTCAGCAGCACCTGCCGAATCTTCATCGTGGAGTCTTGCGAAGCGTCGAGCCCAAAAGCCCGCATGATGTACGTATAGAGCCGCGGGTTATTAATGAGATCGTCGACGGACTTCACGAGGTCGAGGAACAATCGATAATCGCTCGTGTGCAGCTCTTCGCTTTCGCGCGCCTTATTCTCGTAGTTGGCAAAGTACCCGTCGACGAGAAGATCGCGCTGCTCCAGCGTTTGCATCGGCACGCCCGGATCGAGCTCACCGCTTGTGTTGAAATTGAACAGCGACGCGAGCAGCCGGTAGGCATCGGACGAATTTGCGAAGCTGTCGGGATCGCCGAGATCGCTCGTCAACACGTCCCGCACCATCGCATCCGAGATGTAAATAGGATCGAGCCCGACCGCGACCAGCGCAAAATCTCGCAAGATCGGTTTCGAAAGGAAATCGTCGACGGACGTAATCGTGCCAGCCAGTGCGTCGAACACATTCGTTCGGAACGCAGCTGCCGCAGGTGAGGCGCCAGCCCCCGTCGCCTCGTAGTGATTTTCGACGGTCCGCGCGAGCTGTTCCAGCGTCTGCGCGCCACCCGCGACCACGCTGCCATCGGCCTCGAAGGAAAACGCCGCCGCGAGACGCTGATAGCGTACGTCATCTATTTGATTGGCGACACTGTTGGGATCGTCGAGATCGCTTGTGATGACGGCCTTTATGAAGGATTCCGAGGCGATCTTCGCATCGATACCGTGCGCCGTCAGCGCATAGGCGAAGAGCCTGGGATCGGCGACGAGCTGGTCGACGGACGTCAGCGTCGCAACCCGCGCCGCATAGTATTCCGCCTCGGCCATGGACGCACTGCCCTTGCGCAGCCGCTGTTCGGAGTAGAGTCCGACGGTAGACTCGAGATCGCCGCTGTCCTGCACGATCGTAACGCCCTCCGCCACACGGCCATCGGGCGTGAAGTTGAAAGCGCGCGCAAACGCCTGGTAGCGTGGATCGACCATCTTGCGCACAAAACTGTTCTGGTCGGTGAGATCGCTTTCCAGCACCTTTCGCATGAACGCCTTGGCGTACGTCATGTCCTCGAGGCCATGCGCCTTCATTGCGTAGGCGTAAAGCCGCTGGTCCTTCAGGAAGTCGTCGATGGACGTAACCTTGCCGATGTTCTGCCTGTAGTACTCCTGCTCCCGCGCGACCATTGGGTCCGCAAGCGTCCGCTGAACGGACTTGCTGAAATCGGCCGTGTAAAATCTGTAGGAAATGAAGGTCGAAATCATCGCCGGCATTCCGAAGCGTCGGTCCAAGACCTCGCCGGCAAACCCACGGACGTCATCGGGGCAAAAGCGTATGGAACGGACCCGCGCGGCAAGCCGCAAAGGCCGCGAATCATGCCGGCGGCGTGCTGGAACGCTACCGCCACGAGCTTATGCGAGCCTGCCGCAAGACCGACGTGCGGCGACCGTTTCCGCTGCGGAATGGCGCGGTGAATAGCGGTTCGGATTGAGCGAAAACGGGCGAGCCGCCGCCGCGAACAGCCCGGCTCCGGCCCTTACTTCCTCGCTTCGGCAAACTGCCCGTTTGCCGCGGGAGCCGCGTCGACGGCGCCGACGATCAGCCCGAGATTCTGAACAAACTCGTCGACCCGCTTACCCTTGAGGGCAGACAAGAGCTTATCCTCGATGCGCTGGATAATCGGCGAAACGGCCCGGAACAGGCGGTTCCCCTCATCCGTAATTCTCACTTCGTAGGCGCGCGCATCGTCCTTGTCGCGCTTACGCTGAACAATGCCCTTTTTGAGCATACGCCGCACGATGTCCGCCATCGTCGACCGATCGATACCGGTTGCATCGACGAGTTCGCTCTGGCTCATGCCGTCGGCGTTAGCAAGCGTGGCAAGCACTGCGTATTGACGCGCGGTGAGATCGTGCTCGGCCATCTCGGCCTGATAAATCTCGGTCACGGCCTGGACGGCGCGATGAAGCATATGCAGCGGGGAGTTCCCCAGTTCCGAGTTCGCGGTCGTTCGCGTCATGCGTGCCCCATCGATTCGTTACCCGCAAGAGTGGTCCACCCAGCCACCCGGGGTTGCCAGGTGACTGAAATTTCGGAAAACTCTTCGACTCATCAGTCCAGAAACTGTACTAAAGCGCCAACACGGTGCGCGCTTGCCCGACGCGGCATGATCCGTTGACCGAATGGGAAATCGAGCGAGAGGCGGCATCACCGGTGATCTACTCGACAGAAGGCGTGCATCCGCGAGAGCGACTGAGCTACTGGCGGGAGGTGGCGACACGAGGCTACGTCGAGCATGACGTCCAGCTCATGGACGGCCATTCCTTCAACGGGACGATAGAGATCGCGAGCCTTCCCGGCTTAGTCCTGGCGACCTACGAGGCGGATGCGGCCACGGTTCGCCGCTCCGAAAAATACGCCGCCCGCGCGGACTGCGACGATCTCTTGCTGGGCTTACATCTCGAAGGAGAGGTCGCAATCTCGCAAGACGGCCGCGACAGTCTCATCAGCAGCCGCAACCTCTATCTTCTAGACCCCCTGCGTGCGTTCGAAGTCGCTCTGAAAGGCAGGAATAAGAACCTCGTCATAAAAATTCCGCGCGCCCAGCTCGAAGCGCGCCTCGGCCAGCTCGGCGACCTGACAGCCTGTGCCATCGCACCTGAAAACCCGGTGTCCACACTCGCCATGGGCTTTGTGGAAATGTTGCCGCAGCAGTCGAAAGCCCTCGATTCTATCGCAAGCCTCAACGTCGCGGAACAAGCCCTCGACCTTATCGCCCTCGCCCTCTCGACCCATCAACGCGTGGAGGGCGCATCGCTCTCGTCCCCACGCGCTGTCGCGCTTCTGCGTCTTAAGGCGACCATCGAACGCCTCTTGATCGAACCAGGGCTGAAACCCGAGCGGATCGCCACCGAAGCCGGCATCTCGGTGCGCTATGCCAACAATCTTCTCGCGGAGGAGGGCTCGTCCATCGAGCGCTACGTCAACGAGCGCCGCCTTCAGCGTTGCCGTCGCGCACTCGACGATTCCCGGCAGGATCATCGCAGCATCGGCGAGATCGCATTCAAGTGGGGGTTCTCCGAACTCTCCCACTTCAGCCGCCGCTTCAAGACGCGCTTTGGCATGTCGCCGAGCGACTATCGGCGAGAAGCCGTACGGTTGAAGGGCCGTTCGACACTGCCCCCAACTTAGACATGTCGGCGCACGTCATCAGGCTGACGTGACAAGCCCTGCCCGGCGTGCTTAGTGCGTCCTGCCGAAGGACGGTAGAAAGTTTCCGGCCGGCGGTACGCCCCGAACGAGTTCACACGCGGCGTAAGAAAACCTAGCTGCGCGCAAAGGAAACCGCACAGCGAAGAGATCAGTAAAGCCCGACGAATGTCGAAAAGGATCGCCGGCCCTGAGATCGAGCGGCTCATCCAGTTGCTCGCGCGCCTGCCTGGGCTTGGCCCTCGTTCCGCACGTAAAGCTGCGCTCGCGCTGTTGAAGCGCCGCGAAGAGTTGCTCGTTCCGCTGTCGGGCGCACTGTCCGCCGCGGTCGAAAGCATTGTCACCTGCCCCGTCTGCGGTAGCCTCGACACCGTGGCCCCCTGCACAATTTGCCGGGACGAGCGTCGCGATCGCTCCGTCATCGTTGTTGTCGAAGAAATGGGAGATCTCTGGGCGCTCGAGCGCGCCGCCGTGATCAACGCCACCTATCACGTGCTCGGCGGCCATCTGTCGCCGCTGGATGGCATCGGTCCCGATCGCCTCAACATCGCCACGCTCATCGAACGGGCTGGATCTGAGGACGTCAAGGAAGTGATCCTCGCCCTCAACGCCACCGTAGAAGGACAGTCCACCGCTCACTATCTCACGGAACAACTGGCACCAACGGGGATTGCCGTATCCCGCCTCGCCCAAGGCGTCCCCATCGGAGGCGAGCTCGATTACCTGGATGAGGGTACGCTCGCCGCCGCCATAAAGGCGCGCAAACGGATCTAGCTCTCCAGAGAGCCCACCTTTGCACGTTCCTCCGAACGTCCCTCAGCGTCGTCCCAGAAGGACAGCCGAATGGAAGCCCGACCCGCCGCGTCATCGCGCGCCGATGCGCCGCCGAAGTTCGTCACCGGCTCGCTGCTCCGCCACATTCTGGTGATGAGCGGGGCCGGCGGTGTCGGCCTCGGCGCCATCTTTCTAAGCGACCTCGCCAACATCGTCTTCCTATCCTGGCTCGACGATCAGGCGGTGCTGGCTGCCGTCGGTTACGCAAGCTCGATCCTCTTCTTCACCACATCGATCGGCATCGGTTTCGCCATTGCGGCCACCTCTCTCGTCTCGCGCGCACTCGGCGCCGGCAGAAGATTACGAGCATGTCGCTTGTCCGTAAATGCGCATCTCGCAACATTCGTCGCAAGCGCACTCACAGCCGTCGTCATTTATCTCGCCATCCCGTGGCTTCTCTCTGTGCTCGGCGCGACGGGCCACACGCATCATCTCGCAGCACGCTACCTGCAAATCCTGATGCCTTCGTTGCCCGCGCTCACCGTTGCAATGACATCGGCCGCAGTACTTCGCTCCGCAGGCGACGCACGCCGCGCCATGAACGTCACGCTCTTCGGCGCCATCGTGAACACCATCCTCGACCCCATCTTCATCTTTGCGATGGACCTCGGGATCGAAGGTGCGGCGTGGGCCACGGTCTTCTCCCGGATCGTGTTCATGGCGGTCGGCCTGTACGGCGTGATCCGTGTTCATCGGCTCATGGCATCGCCTAAGCTCAACGCGTTTAAAGTAGACGTTCCGGCCTTCGCTGCCATCGCCGTGCCTGCGATCTTAACCAATGTCGCGACACCGGCCTCGCAAGCCTACGTGACGGCAGCGATTGCCACCCATGGAGACGACGCGGTCGCGGGCTGGGCCATCATCGGCCGCGTGCTCCCAGTAGCGTTCGGCGCCATTTACGCACTGTCCTCGTCGATTGGTCCGATCGTCGGGCAGAACTACGGCGCACGCGAAGACGCGCGCATGCGCGAAGCGTTCCGCCTTGCGCTCGGCGTCAACGCCGGCCTCACACTCGTCGCGTGGGTCATCCTCGCGCTCACTTCAGGGGCTGTCGTGCACCTCTTCGGCGCCACGGGCGACGCCGCCCATCTCATCTTCTTGTTCAATGTCTGGCTCGCGCCCTTGTTCGCGTTCATGGGCGCTCTCTTCGTCGCGAATGCCGTGTTCAACACACTGGACTTTCCGCATTACGCCACGGTCCTCAACTGGGGCCGCGCCACAATCGGCACGATCCCGCTCGTCCACCTGGGCTCATGGCTTGCGGGCGCCGAAGGCGTGCTCATCGCCCACATGGCAGGCGGCATCTTCTTCGGATGTCTCGCGGTCTGGATCTGCCTTCGTCTGTTCGATAGGCTGGCTCGCGAACGCGCCTGAGTAGCCCGCCCACCCAACAGAAGCTGTGTATCGACGCCCGGGAACACCCCACATCCCTGTTGACGGGCGTGGGCGTAGGCTAGGGTTCGCAAATACTATTGAGTCGACCATGATATTGGCCGCAGCCCCGTGACCCATACAGTCTCCGAACGGATCGCCCTCGTCGCACCTTCTGCCGAGGCCGCCGCCGTCCTCAGGAAAGACCTGATCAAGGATCTGGTTGGCCGCGGCCATCGCGTCCTCTGCCTCACGCCACCCGGCCCCGGCAGGTATCAGCGCATGCTGCGCGACTATGGCGCCCAGCACCGCACCGTCGAGGTCCCTGACCAGACTCTGCGTCTCTTGGTCGAATGGAAAACGCTTTCGAGCCTCATCACCCACTTCAACGACTGGCAACCCAACATCGTGATGGGTTTCGGTCCGCGCACATTGATGCTCGCAGCCATTGCCGCGCGCCGCGCCGGCGTCCGACGCATCGTCAGCCTCGTCAACAGCCTGCCGAGCGACGGGATCGAGAGCATCGGGCGCCGCCGCTTCGCCTACGCTGTCCGCACGAGCGATGCGATCGTCTTCCACAACCGCGATCACGCGCGCGCGCTCGCAGATCTTGGAATGCTCCCGCCCAATCTCCCGAATGCCATCGTGCCCGGAAGCGGCGTCAACCTCGCGGACTTCAAGTCAGCGCCTCTGCCGCCCTACGACGAAGGCGTCGTCTTCCTGATGCTCGCCCGTCTCGAACGCAGGCGCGGCGTTCTCGAATACAAAGCGGCCGCCCAAGCTATCAAGGCCCAGTGGCCGACGGCGCGCTTCCGCTTCGCGGGGCCTGAAAGCAACGAGGTCGATGCCATCCCGCGCGACGCTCTCTCCGGCGTCATCGAAGATCTCGGCCAACTGGAGGATGTCCGCCCGGCGCTCGCCGCGTGTCACGTTTTTGTCTATCCCTCCTATTCCGAAGGAATGCCGCGCGCCGTTCTGGAAGCGCTCGCAACCGGCCGACCTGTCATCGCGACGCGAACGCCCGGCTGCAAGGAGACGGTGGACGAGAAGGTGAGCGGCTGCCTCGTGCCGCCGGCGGATGCGCCAGCCCTTGCCCGGGCAATGGCCGGCTACCTCGCGCGCCCCGAATTGCTCCCGATCGGCGCGCGCGCCGCCCGCCTCAAAGCCGAACGACGCTTCGACGTGCGCGATGTCAATGCCACGCTGCTGCGCATCCTCGGCCTCACCTGAGTATCAGGCGGCAAACCAGGGCTTGTCGTGGATTGAAAGGCGAGACCTACGCCGGCGTGCGATAGAGCCGCGCGCTGAGCCGCGGCAACAGGAACGAGCGCGCCGGATCGACGAGCATACCGGGCTGAATGGCTTGCCGCCCCAGCAGCATCCGGTGCTGCAACCCGTCTCGGTTGGTAAGCCCGATCTCGATCGGCCACGTTCTGGCGCCGACCCTGAGCCGCGTCACGATCACAGGACGGCTCTCCCGCTCGCCGTTCGAGCACGTCACGTCGCGAACATCGCGCAGCACCGCCTCGCATGGCACGGCAAGCTCGGTTTCCTCGATCAGCGGATGCACAACGAAACGCACCCGGCGGCCCAAGCCCGTTCCGAAGATTTCGATATTCTCCGCGTGCAGTGCCGACGTCCTGGCGCCCGTATCGACCTTGGCCTTGACGGCGCTTAGCCCGAGTTCCGGCAACGCCACCCACTCGCGGCGTCCGAGGATCAGGGTCTTGAGGTCTCGCACCATTGCATCCCCTTCTGGGGCGGATTTCTCCACAATCTTACCGCAGAATCGGCAACTTCCGCGATACCGGGAATAGTACGTAGTCTTAACGAAAAAGACGGGAAGCCCAGCCAATCGGTCCGATTGACCGGAAAGCGGGACTTGCCTATTTCATGACCATGTCCACGCTGCCCATCGTTAAGCTACCCGACCCCATCCTGCGCAAGGTTTCGGACCCCATCGAGCGGGTCGACGCCGAGCTGATCAAGCTCGCCGACGACATGCTGGAGACGATGTACGACGCCCCCGGCGTGGGTCTTGCTGCAGTGCAGGTGGGTGTCCTCAAGCGCCTCATCGTGCTTGACGTTTCGGACGGCGACGCGAAAAACCCGCTGGTGCTGATCAACCCGGAGATCCTGACGCTCGGCAGCGAAACCCGGCTGCACGAAGAAGGTTGCCTGTCGATCCCCGACACGCACATCGACATCGAGCGGCCTTCGACCCTCACCGTCGGCTATATCGACCGCGAAGGAAAGCCGCAGGAGCTTAAGGCCGACGGCCTGCTCGCGACCGCCATTCAGCACGAGGTCGATCACCTGAACGGCAAGCTGATCATCGATTTCCTGTCGCGGCTGAAGCGCGATATCGTCGTGCGCAAATTCAAGAAGCTGGCACGCGGCGAAACCACCGCCTGACGCCCCATTTTCACATCCCGACGCGACGACGCACCGCAGCATCGCCCGCAACAGAAATCCGCCAGGACGTCACCCATGGCTCTCAAACTCGTCTTCATGGGAACGCCAGATTTTTCGGTCCCGGCACTCACCGCCATCGCGTCCGCCGGACATGAGATCCGCGCTGTTTACTCTCAGCCGCCTCGCCCCGCCGGGCGCGGCATGGCCGAGCGGCCGTCGCCGGTCCACGCGAAAGCCAATGCGCTCGGTATTCCGGTCCGCACACCGCTGTCTCTCAAAGGGGAGCACGAGCAGCAAGCCCTTGCCGCGCTCGGAGCCGATGCCGCCGTCGTCATCGCCTACGGTTTGATCCTGCCCCGCGCCGTCCTCGCCGCGCCCCGTTTCGGCTGCTTCAACGTACACGCGTCCGCACTCCCGCGTTGGCGCGGAGCGGCGCCGATCCACCGCGCCATCATGGCGGGCGACGCCGAAACCGCCGTCATGGTCATGCGCATGGAGGAAGGCCTCGACACTGGCCCCGTGTGTCTCACCGATGCCGTCGCCATTGAGCCCAACGTCACGACGGGCGAATTGCATGATGCGCTCTCCCAGCGTGGCGCCGAACTCATCGTCAAAGCTCTTGCGACGCTCGAAGCCGGCAATCTTTCCTGCACGCCTCAGCCGGACGAAGGCGTCACCTACGCTGCCAAGATCGACAAAGCCGAAAGCCGCATCGACTTCACGAGACCCGCCAGCGAGGTCCATAATCACGTGCGCGGCCTCTCGCCCTTTCCCGGCGCGTGGTTCGAAGCCACCCCACCGGGTGGCGCGCCGGAACGCATCAAGGTGCTCAGAACGGAGCGCATTGACGGCAACGGCACACCAGGTGAAATCCTCGACGACCGCCTTGCCATCGCCTGCGGATCTAGCGCCATCCGACTCGTCGAAGTCCAGCGCGCCGGCAAGCGCGCCATGACAGCAGGCGACTTCCTGCGTGGCTTTACCATCCCGAAAGGCTCACGCTTATCATCCTAAAACCGACTCCCGCCGCCGATTAATCATGGCGTGCGAACCTCGAACAGAAACGCCCCACAGTCTCCTAAACTTGCGCCAGCAAGCCCCATCGGAGACACCCATGATCCGCTTCCTTTCGGCGTCGGCCGCCGCACTCCTCCTCACCGCCACCGTGGCTGTGGCCCGCGACGGGCACACCACCCGCGTCGTTCGCGGCGATGTCTATGGTGCCACCGTCACCGTCGAGGAAGGCGTACGCGTGTTCCGCCCTCTGCCCTCCGATCGCCACGTGATCGTGAAGCCTGAAGGCAGCGGCGACGTTGATATCGAAATCCGTGAATACAACATCGCCCCGGGCGGAATTCGCCGCTAAACGAACCCTCGCTAGAAAGAAGAAAGCCGATGGCTCTGGACCATCTGCGCCTGAGGCCCTATCAGCCTGACGCGGAAGTCAACGGCCCCTGAAACGATGCAGAGCGCGCGCGAAAATCGCGCTCCCGCAAAAGGGCCGCAAGAAGAGCGCGTCCACGGCATGCCCCGCTATCGCCTAACTATCGAATACGACGGCACCCCCTTCGTCGGCTGGCAGGTCCAGTCCGAGGGCGTGTCCGTGCAGGGCGTCCTAGAAGCAGCCATTTTCAGGATGACTGGTGCCCCTGTGCGCATTCGTGGCGCTGGCCGCACCGATGCCGGCGTTCACGCTCTCGGCCAGGTCATCCACTTCGATCTCGAAAAGGAGTGGCCCGCCGACAAACTCCGCGACGGTCTCAACTTCTATCTGAAGCCCCAGCCCGTGTCGGTGATCGAGAGCCAGGTGGTGCCGGACACATTCGACGCGCGTTTCTCCGCCACAGCCCGGCATTACCTCTATCGCATCCTCGCCCGCCGCGGCCCTCCCGCCTTGCTCCGCAATCGCGTGTGGTGGGTCCCCCGCCCGCTCGATGCGGATGCGATGCACAAGGCGGCCCAGGTTCTCGTCGGCCGTCACGACTTCACGACCTTTCGCGCCACCCAGTGTCAGGCCGCATCGCCCTTGCGCACGCTCGACCGCCTGGACGTCGTCCGCTCAGGCGAGGAAATCCACATCCATGCATCCGCCCGCGCGTTCCTGCACAATCAGGTCCGCTCGATGGTCGGAAGCCTCAAGCTCGTGGGCGATGGAAAATGGACGGCCGCCGATCTCCGACAGGCCCTCGAAGCACACGACCGCGCAGCCTGCGGCGCCGTCGCCCCCGCGTCAGGCCTCTACCTCACGGCGGTCGACTATCCGGCCGGCTTTGAAACGGAAAGCTAACTTCAACGCGTCGGATCACCACGCGTTGAAGAGACGCCGGATAACCCGCACATAGAGATGCCCCGGAATCCAGCCGCGCGGCCACACTGCAAACTTGGCATTCGGCTGATAGCGCAGGCGCGGCCAGAAACTCGTCGACGCCCGCCAAATGCTCCGCGCCACCACCTCGGGCTCCGCGCCAGTCTCTTCCCATGCGCGGAGATTGGGCGCCACCGCTTCTACGAAGCTGTCGTAGGCCGTCAGATCCGGCTTGGTCGCAAGCTCACGCCGCTCGAAGAACTCCGTCTTGACCATGCCAGGCTCAATGATCTTCACCTTGATGTTCTGATGGCGAAGCTCGAGCCACAGCGCTTCCGAAAACCCGTCCAACGCCCACTTCGTCGCGCAATAGGCCGAGTAGAGCGGAAGCGTCATGCGCCCCCCTGCCGAGCCGACGTTGACGATGCGTCCCTGCTTTCGCACGCGCATATGCGGTAGCACGGCGCGCGTGACGTTCATGATGCCAAACAGGTTGGTCTCGAACTGACGGCGGATCTGCGCGTCCGTCTGCGCTTCGAACGGCCCCATCAGGCCGTAGCCGGCGTTGTTGACCACCACGTCGATCGCGCCGAAATCAGCGATTACCCGCGCAACGGCCATATCCACCGACGCCTGATCCGTCACGTCCAGCGGATAGAGACGGATACGATCCGACACAAACGCGAGATCGCTTTCCTCAGGCCGTCGCATGGTGGCCGCGACGTTCCAGCCGCGCTCTGCGAACAGCTTCGCCGTCGCCCGTCCAATTCCGACCGAGGCGCCTGTGATCAGTACTGTCTTACTCGCGCTCACGCTGACATTCTCCTGCGCGCAGCTACTGGCCACACGTACGAAACGCATCGAGTTGAAAGCTGGATGTTCGAGATCAGTCGTCGATGACGGACAGGAACTCCTGCCGCGTCAGCGCATTGTCGCGGAAGATGCCGAGCATACGGCTGGTCACCATATCGGTGCCCGGCTTATGCACGCCGCGCGTCGTCATGCAGTGATGCTCGGCCTTGATCACGACGGCGACGCCCTGCGGCTTCAGCACATCGTCGATGATGTTGGCAATCTGGGAGGTCATCTTCTCCTGGATCTGAAGGCGCTTCGCGTACGCATCCACTACCCGCGCAAGCTTCGAGATGCCGACCACGCGTCCGTTCGGGATGTAGCCGACCCACGCACGCCCCACGATCGGCGCCAGATGATGCTCGCAATGGCTCTCAAAACGGATGCCGCGCAGCACGATCATCTCGTCGTAGCCTTCGGTCTCCTCGAAGGTCTTCTGCAGGATCGCTTCCGGATCGTCGTTATACCCGCGAAAATAATCCTGAAACGCTTTGGCCACGCGCTTCGGCGTCTCGATAAGACCGTCACGGGTCGGATCGTCTCCCGCCCAGCGCAACAGCGTGCGCACGGCCGCCTCGGCCTCCTCGCGGGTCGGAACGGAGAGTTTGGAAGCGTCTGGTTTGATGATTTGGTTGCTCATGGTTCGGCGCGCATGCCTCGTACGACGTGATGACTTAGACCGACCTCTCATACGGGCTGGAGAACGTCCCGGATCAGGCGCGCCCAGCGCAGCCATCCCTAACATAGGGGCCCGAGGGGGAAAGAGAAGAAAAACCCGATACGCCTTCGGATGAGCGAAACCTATGATTAATACGTGCATTGCGGCACTCGGCCGCAAACTTGTGCGCCGCACGATCGGCGCCATATGCATGAGCGCAGCATCGAAAAAGAGCGCGAGGATCGCATGACGCCCAACGCCAGAGCCTGTCTCGCAGCCGCTTTAGTTGCCGTCACAAGCCCAGCACAAGCAGACGGAATGCTTTCCGATTTCACCTATCCCCATCCCGTTAAAGAGCACGCCTTCACATCTCAAGGCCAAGCGCTCGTCATGGCTTACATGGATGTCGCGCCGACCGCCGCAGCCAACGGCAAGACCGCGGTCCTGTTTCACGGCAAGAATTTCTGCGGAGCCACGTGGGACGGCGCCATCGGACCGCTCGCGGGCGCAGGCTACCGCGTCGTCGTGCCGGATCAGATCGGCTTCTGCAAATCCACGAAGCCCCAAACCTATCAAATGAGCTTCCACCAACTCGCCGCGAATACAAGTGCCCTCCTCGAAAGCCTGGGCGTCGAGAAACCTATCCTCGTCGGACACTCGATGGGCGGCATGGTGGCCACGCGCTACGCCCTCAGTTTCCCTGAAGAGACTGGCGCACTCGTGCTCGTCAACCCGATCGGCCTGGAGGATTGGAGCGCGAAGGGCGTGCCGCCGCGCACGATCGACCAACTGCTGGAAGGCGAACGCAAGACGACCGCCGAGAGCATCAAAGCCTATCAGCAAAAGGTCTACTTCGGCGGGGACTGGCGACCCGAGTGCGACCGCTGGGTCGACATGCTGGCCTCGACCTATCGGGGAGACGGCAGCGACCTCGCGATGCTCTCGCAGGCACGCGCCTCCGACATGGTCTTTTCCCAGCCCGTCGTGCACGAGTTCCCGCGCCCTTGCCGTGCCGACCGTCCTCATCATCGGCGAACGGGACACCACCGCCATCGGCCGCGACCGCGCAAAGCCTGAAATCGCCGAGACGCTCGGCAACTACGCCGCCCTCGCGCGCGAAGCCGAGCGGCGCATACCCGGGGCAACGTTGATCGCCTTCGCCGACCTTGGTCACTCGCCGCAGGTCGAAGATCCGAAGCGCTTCAACGCTGCACTTCTCGACGCACTAGAAAGCCTTCCTTGAGAAAGCCCCCACCGCGATGACAAAACACATCTCGCCGCCCGAAGCGCTCATCTACGCCATGGTGACCGTCTCTGCCGCCGACCGCGCCATCACCACCGATGAGCTCAACCGCATCGGCTCCATCGTCCGCGAGCTTCCCCCTTTCAGAAGCTACACCGACGATTGGCTGGCCGACGCCGCGCAGGAATGCGGCAAGCTGCTGCGCAAACCGCACGGCGTCGAAAACGTCCTCGATCTCGTCAAGAAAACGCTAACGCCGGAACTCTACGAAACGGCGTATGTGCTCTGCGCCGAGGTCGCCGCGTCCGATCTCGCGGTGCACCACGACGAGGAGAAGTTTCTCGCCCTGCTGGCATCGGCGCTGGAACTGGACGAACTCATCTGCGCCGCATTGCGCCGCGCCGCGCACGCCCGTCATCATCAGCTCTGACCAATTAGCCTCTCGGCAAAGCGCACGATCTCTCCGACAGCCTCTGCGAGATTGCCGTCGAGCGTCGCGCCAGAGCTGCGGCGCGGCGAGAGATCGTGATCGCCGTCTCGCGCCCAATGCACATGGATGGCATCGGAGAGGCCGTACCCTGCAACCTCGTCCGGCCCGCCGAACGGATCCCGTTCACCCTGCACTATCAGCGCAGGGCATGTCAGGTCCAAGAGATGCGCAGTCCTCAACTTCTCCGGCTGCTTGGGGGGATGAAACGGATAGCCGAGACACACGAGGCCCGCGATACGCCCGCTATCGAACAGCGTTTGCGCAACAAGGCTCGCCACTCGCCCACCGAGCGATTTCCCACCGATCAGAAGCTGGCCGCGAACGCCCAACCCCTCCGCCGCCACGATGGCCGCCTCGTACTCCGCCATCAGCGCCTCTGCCTTGGGCGGCGGGCGCCGGCTCCCCGTCCGCTGCCTGGCCGCCATGTAGTCGAAATCGAACCGCAGCGCGCGAATTCCCGCTTCGGCCAGCAGCGCGCACAGCGCGTCCATCCACGCACTCGTCGCGGGCGCGCCTGCTCCCGGCGCAAGCAGAAGCGTCGTCTTCGCATTGGAGGGCCCAGTGATGAGAAACGACATCGCATCCTCTCAGGTGAACGGCGAAATCTTACAATTTCGGCGCGATCCACAAAGGGGGTCGCATTTTCGCCCAGCCCACGGGTAGGATGCTGCCGAACGATTTGCCGCGGGGTTTTATGGTTTTCGCCCAACGCACAGCAAGACGCATCGCAATCTGGCTTTCCGTCCCGCTGGCCGTGCTTGCCACGTCCGCTGCCGTCGGAACTGCGCCCGCTTCGGCCGAGACGGTGCAAACGGCAAGCGTCGCCATTCCCCTGCCTGCAAAAAAGCCGCCCGTTCCGGCCAGCGCAGCCAACTACGGAATCAAGAAAAAGGCCCCCACGGCCAAGCAACTTTTCGGCACCGTGAAAACTGGCGCGCCCATCGCAGCCCGCGCCGTCGGCTTTTATGCCAAGGGCTGCCTTGCAGGTGCCAAGGCGCTCACAGTGGACGGTCCCGGCTGGCAGGTCATGCGCCTCTCACGCAACCGCAACTGGGGCCATCCGAAACTCATCTCGCTGGTCGAACGCTTGGCGCGCGAAACGACGGAGGCCAACGAATGGCCGGGCCTGCTCGTGGGCGACATCTCGCAACCCCGCGGCGGGCCTATGATCTCCGGCCACACCAGCCATCAGATCGGCCTCGACGCCGACGTTTGGCTCACCCCGATGCCCGATCGCACGCTCACCAAGCGCGAGCGCGAGGACATGTCGGCCGTCTCGATGCTTGCCGCCGACCGCGTCTCGGTCAATCGCAAGGTGTGGGGTGAAGGCCAAGAAAAGCTGATCAAGCGCGCGGCATCCTATCCTGAGGTCGAGCGCGTGCTTGTCCATCCCGCGCTCAAAAAAGCGCTCTGCGAGTCGCCGGGCGCCGATCCCTCGTGGCTGCGCAAAGTGCGCCCCGTCTTCGGACACTTCTATCATTTCCATATCCGCATGAGCTGCCCCGCGAACTCGACGAGCTGTCAGTCCCAGCATCCGGTGGGCGAGGATGACGGCTGCGGGAAGGAATTGGAAACATGGCTCAAGCGCGTCGCGCCAAAGCCGCCCGCACCGCCCACCGAAGCCAAGAAGCCGCCGGCGAAGCCTGCGCCTCCGCGCCTGCCGAAGCCCGAGATGACGTTGGCCGATCTTCCCGACGAATGCAGCACGGTGCTGAAGGCAGGCGGGCACACACCCCCGACCGAATACCAAAAGGTCGTCGACCGCTCGAAGAACGCAGCACCTCCCAAGGACGCGGCGCCAGCCACGACAACGTCCTTGACCTCTACCAATCGGTGATCCTTCGCAAACGTCGCGCCAGCTAAATCACAGCCCCAGGGCGCGGCGGCGGATGCCCGAACGGCCGCACCGGCACCGTATAGACCCGCTCGGCAGCAACCGACACGATCTCACGCTCGGGCCACCTGAGCGCCGAGAGCGCATTGCCGAAGCAGCAGCCGGTGTCGATGCAGATGGTGTTGTTGACCCAGTCGGCCGCTGGCACCGGCGTATGGCCGTAAACCACAGTCGTGCGCCCGCGATACTCCGCCGCCCAGTGATAGCGGATCGGCAGGCCGAATTCGTCGGTCTCACCCGAAGTCTCGCCGTAAAGACAAAACCGGCGCACTTCGCCCGACATTTTTCCCAGCATCTCGTCCTTGATGCCTGCGTGCGCAACCGCAAGCCGCCCGCCTTCCAGCCAAAGGTAGACAGGCAGGCCCTCGAAGAACGTCTTTACGCGCGCACGAAACGCGCGCGGCTCGGCTTCGAACTGCGCGATGGTGCGGTCGAGCCCATGCGTGGGTGCAACTTTCTTTCCATCGAGCCAGCGCATGAACTTCACATCGTGATTGCCGGGCACGGCCATGGCCGCTCCGCTCTCGACCATGCTCATCACGATGCGCAGAACGTCGGGCGCACGCGGGCCGCGGTCTATGAGATCGCCCACAAAGATCGCGCGGCGGCCTGCGGGCGCCGTCACACGAACATCCACCGCACCCGGAACGCCGCTCCAGCGCACGTCGTAGCCAAGCCGCACGAGCAGCGATTCCAGCTCACCCGCACAGCCGTGCACGTCACCGATGATGTCAAAGGGCCCCTGCTCGTCTCTCCGGTCCACCCGGCCGAGCAAAGGACCCTCGTTGGAAATTAAAGTCATAGACCGGTTCATCTAGAGTGCTTCCGGAAAAGTGGGAACCGGTCATGGCAGAGCCATGCGACCCAAAGTGTCCGATAAGAAGCACGATAAAGCAAAAACTTAGAGCCATTCCGCGGTTCCACTCAAACCGGAATGGCTCTAAATGCGCCCGATGGCGGACGCATGACAGCGAATAATAATTAAGTCTCGATGTAGTCGGCAACCTGCCGGCGAGGTCGCGGCACATCGCTGACAAAGGGAGCCAGATGCTCGAGACCGGCAGGAACCGGCCCGCCGTAAGCCCAATCCAACAGCTCGACCGTATGCACGAAAGGCACGTCGAGACCACCAGCAAGCTGCGTCATACAGCCGATGTTGCCGGCGGCCACCACATCAGCTCGCGTCGTGCGGATGTTCTTCTGCTTGCGCGCCTTGAGTTCGCCCGCGATCTCCGGCTGCAGAATGTTATATGTGCCGGCCGAACCACAGCAAATGTGACCTTCCGGCACATCGACCACGGCGAAGCCGGCTTGTTTCAGCAGCGCACGCGGCTCGTCGTGCACGCGTTGGCCGTGCTGCAGCGAGCACGCGGAGTGATACGCGACGCGGATCGACGACCATCGCTCTGGCGCCCCCAGCTCATATTCGTAGAGAAATTCGGAAACGTCTCGCGCCAGCGCCGAGATGCGCGCCGCACGCGCCGCGTAGGCCGGATCGTGCCGGAGCATGTGTCCGTAATCCTTCACCGTCGTTCCGCACCCCGAAGCGTTGACGATGATGGCGTCGACCTCGCCGCGCTCCACCTCTTTCGACCAGGCATCGACGTTGCGGCGCGCATGCTGATGCGCCTCCGTCTCGCGGCCGAGATGATGCACGAGCGCACCACAGCAGCCCGCACCGTGCGAGACGATCACATCGACCCCGCGCCGCGCGAGCAGTCGGATGGTCGCGTCGTTGATGTCCGGGCGCAGGACGGGCTGCACGCACCCCGTCATCAAGATCACCCGCGCACGCCGTTCGCTGTGGGTGACGGCAGTTCCTGCCCCACGGAAACGGCCCTCGCGCGAGACGCCCTCCTTCGGCGCGAGCGCCAGCATCGCCGCCACTTCCTTGAGCCCGAACCTTTCGAGCAACGGAATGAGCGGCCGCCCGAGCCCGGCAGCCTTTAGCGCTAAGCGAAAGCGCATCGGATAGGGAAGCACGAACGCCAAGACCGAGCGCAGCGCCCGGTCCTTGAAGCTGCGGACCGTCCGCTCCTCGATATGCGCCCGCGCCGCATCGACAAGATGCATGTAGTCGACGCCGCTCGGACACGTGGTCATGCAGGAAAGGCACGTGAGGCAGCGGTCGAGATGATGGCGCACCTCCTGCGTCGGCTCGCGCTCGCCCTGCCGCTCCAGCATATCCTTGATGAGATAGATGCGCCCGCGCGGACTGTCCCGCTCGTCGCCCAGCACCACGTAAGTCGAGCAGACCGCCGTGCACAGCCCGCAGTGCACACACCGCTTGAGAATGCGGTCGGCCTCCGCGGTGCGCGGATCGGCGAGCTGCTCGGGGCTGAAGCTGGTCTGCATCTCGGGCCTTTAGATCGAAGCAGCCTTGCGGCGCTCACTTCTTCTACATCGTCGCGTACATGCGTCCAGGATTGAGCAGGCCTAAAGGATCGAACGCCTGCTTGATTCCTCGCGTAATCCGGTCGACGGCCGGCGCAAGCGGCTGGAACACATCCACGGATTGGCGCACCGGCTGATCCGCCCGGATCAGCGTCGCGTGCCCGCCATGGCTCGCAACCGCGCGGCGAATGTCGGCGCTTCCGGCGTCCGCGGAAGCCGGCGTCTCGAGCCACACGAGCCCGCCCGACCAATCGTAGAACGCTTCCACTGCCATGTGCCGACGCACAGCAGCCACGAGCGCCGCGGCCTCGCTCGGCGTCGTCGAAATGCGCCACAGATGCGTGCCGTTCGGCGGCAGGAAGGAGAGCTTGCGCACCTCCGACCAGAATTCGAGGGAACTTTCGAGTTCGAGCTCCATCGGCGCGCCATATGCGACGAGAACCTCCCGCAGCTTCTGCTTGCGGTACGTAATGGAGCGCGTGAAATTTTCGAGGCGGATCGCCGTCAGCGGCCGCCCCGCGCTGGCGAGCCCTTTATGCCGAAGCCGTCCGGCCAGCGCTTGCGAGAGATGCACCGTACCCGACACCTCATACGGCTGTGTCAGCGACAGGCTCATCAGCTCGACGGCGAGATCGTCCGTCAGATCAGGATAGACGAGCGTCACCACGTCGTCGGGCAGTGGCAGCACCTTGAACGTCACCTCCGAGAAGACCGCCAGCGTTCCCCAGCTCCCTGAAAGCCCGCGCGCCACGTCATAGCCGGTCACGTTCTTCATCACGCGCCCGCCGGATTTGAAAATCTCCCCGCGTCCGTTGACGCCGCGCAGACCGATCAAATGATCGCGCGCCGCCCCATTCGAAATGCGGCGCGCACCGGAGAGATTGGCGGCAAACACCGCACCGATGGTTTGCACCCCTGCCCCCGCACCAAGCGCCGACCCGAGGTCGATAGGCTCGAACGGCAGCATCTGCCCCCGAGACGCGAGTTCAACCTCGATCTGCGTGAGCGGCGTCCCCGCACGCGCAGCCATGACGAGCTCGGAGGGCTCGTAGAGCGAGATGCCGCGGATCCCCGCCGTCGTCATCGCGACCGGCGCCGCCACCGGCCGGCCCACGCCGCGCTTCGAACCCGCGCCCATGATCTCGACGGGGATCGCGCGCTCCATGAGCGCCGTCATCATGCTCTTGAGTTCCCACTCGGTGGCGGGCCTCATGATGTCGTCCATCAGCCGCTCCTCAAGCCGCTTCGGCCGGGCCGGCAGCAGACACTCCGCCGCGCGCCACGCGATCTGCCTCGGCCTTCGCCTGCTCCACCGCATCGAGCGGGAACACCTTGCCTGGGTTGAGCAGCCAATCGGGATCGAACACTGCCTTGATGCGGAGCTGCACGGCAAGATCCTCGTCCGTGAACTGCGCACGCATGAGATCGCGCTTTTCGATCCCGACGCCGTGCTCGCCCGTGAGGCAGCCACCGACGGACACGCACAGCTTGAGAACCTCTGCGCCCGCACGCTCAGCCTTCTCGATCTCGCCAGGAGAATTCGCGTCATACATGATGAGCGGATGCAGGTTGCCATCACCCGCATGGAAAATGTTCGCGACACGCAGCCCATACCGCGCGCAGATGGCGGAAATCTCTTCCAGCACGTGCGGCAGATGTCCGAGCGGAATCGTGCCATCCATGCAGTAGTAATCCGCAAGCCGGCCGATCGCCCCGAAGGCCGATTTCCGTCCCTTCCAGATCTTCGCGCTCTGCTCGTCGGAGGCACTGACGACAAGCGCCTGCGGATTGAGCTCGTGCGCGATGCTCGCAATATAGGCGAGGCGGTCCACGATCTCCTGCTCCGAACCTTCCACCTCGATAATCAGCAAAGCTTCCACATCGGTCGGATAGCCTGCCTTCGCGAAGGCTTCGCATACCTCGATCGCGGGGCGATCCATAAACTCGATAGCAACGGGAATGATGCCCGACGCGATAATGCGCGCGACGCAGATCCCGGCCTTCGCCGACGTCTCGAACCCGATCATCATCGGCCGTGCACCCTCGGCGGCGCGGAGGATCCGCACGGTGGCTTCCGTGATGATCCCGAACTGGCCCTCCGAGCCCACGATGAGCGCCAGCAGGTCGTAAGCTTCCGCGTCGAGGTACGATCCGCCGATCTCGACGATCTCGCCATCCATCGTCACGAGCTTGACGCCGAGCACGTTGTTCGTCGTGACACCATACTTGAGGCAGTGCGCGCCTCCCGAATTCATGGCGAGATTGCCGGCCAGCGTGCACGCAAGCTGGCTCGACGGATCGGGCGCATAGAAGAACCCCTCCTCGACCACGGCAGCCGAAATCGCCAGGTTGGTGATACCCGTCTCGACACGAGCGAAGCGGTTCTGATAGTCGAGCTCCAGCACGCGGTTCATCTTCGAGACGCCGAGCACAATTGCATCCTCGGCCGGCAGCGCACCTCCGCACAGCGATGTTCCGGCACCGCGCGGCACCACCTTGATCCCGTGCGCCTTGGCATATTTCAGCACCGCCGCGACATCTTCCGTCGAGGTCGGCAGCACCACGGCCAGCGGCATCCGGCGATAGGCCGTCAGCGCGTCCGTCTCGAACGTGCGCCGTCCGTCCTCGTCGGAGATCACTGCCCCCTCGCCGCAAATGCCCACGAGATCGCGAACGATCTGATCGCGGGCGTTCATCACGGCAGAATCAGGCAGCGGCAGTTCGATCAGCGACATCGCGCAGTCAATCTCTCGAATTCTCTCTCAGCCGCGGGAAAAACCCGTCGGCACGGCCCGCGAGTCTCGCATGTCGCGGCCACTCCGGCAACACACAGGCCGCGCCGCGAGCCGCCCGTCCCAAGCCGTTTCGCTTCCACGAAAAAGCGAAAGCATCTAGGATTCGCGCAACGCCCAACTGAGCGATCAGAGAGCACGCCTTGCAGCCACGCGTCGGCCTTTTCGTCACCTGTCTGGTCGATCTCATGCGGCCCTCCGTCGGCTTCGCGGCCGCACGCCTGATCGAGCAAGCCGGCTGCACGGTGGTCGTACCGCACGGGCAAACCTGCTGCGGCCAGCCCGCCTACAACGCCGGCGACCGGAAAAGCGCACGCGAGCTTGCACGCCAAACGATCCTTGCCTTTGCTGGCTGCGATTTCGTCGTCGCCCCGTCCGGCTCATGCGCGGCCATGCTCCGTCTCCACTACCCTGCTCTGTTCAAGGGCCAAAGCGATGCGGAGTTCGAGGCCAAAGCCTTCGCCGAGCGTGTCCACGAACTGACGGACTTCCTCGCGAACGTGCGTGGACAAACGGCAAGCGACGCACGCTTCGAGGGCCGCGTGGTACACCACGATGCCTGCGCGGGTCTGCGCGAGCTCGGCATCAAAAGCGCCCCACGCCGCCTCCTCTCCTCTGTTGCGGGGCTCGAACTCGTCGAAGCGCCTGAAACGACCGCCTGCTGCGGATTCGGCGGCCTCTTCTCCGTCAAATATCCGGAAGTCTCGACCGCGATTGCGGACCGGCGTATCGCGGATCTCACATCCACCGCGCCCGATCTCGTGACGGCAGGCGATCTCGGCTGCCTCATGCATCTCGCGGGACGTCTACGCCGCACAGGAAATCCGCTCCCCTGCCGCCATATAGCGGAAGTGTTAGCAGGCGAACTCGCCGAGCCGCCCATTGCCGGCAGCGCGGGAGAGACGGCTCCGTGACGCCCGCCACACGCACCTTCCGCGAGAACACCCGCACTGCACTCGGCGACGCCAAGCTCGCCAAAGCGCTCAGCGGCTTGCCGACCGGACTCGTCGCCCAGCGCGCAGCCGCCAAGGCCCGCGTTCCCGAATTCGAGACGCTCCGCACCGCCGCACGCGACATCCGCGACCACACGCTTGCGAATCTCGACGCTTATCTCTCGGCCTTCGCCGACAAGGCGGAAGCCGCAGGCGTCCGCATCCATTGGGCGGCCGATGCCGCCGAAGCGCGCACCGTCATTGCCCACATAGCTCTCGAACGCGGTGCCCGCCTTGTGGCCAAGGGCAAGTCGATGATCTCGGAAGAGATCGCCCTCAATGCCTACCTGGAAACCCTCGGCCTGGAAGTCTTCGAAAGCGACCTCGGCGAATATTTGGTGCAGATCCGCAACGAGACGCCAAGCCACATCATCGTGCCTGCAATCCATCTCAGCCGCGACGACGTCGAAGCCGACTTCCGCCGTCACCACACCCACCTCCCGCCCGACCGCGACCTCGCCACCCCCGAAGCCCTCGTCGCCGAAGCCCGCGCCGTGCTGCGCGCGCGCTTCCTCGCAGCCGACATCGGCATCACGGGCGCAAACTTTCTCGTCGCGGAGACAGGCTCGGCCACCATCGTCACCAACGAGGGCAACGGCGATCTCTCCGCCCACCTGCCGAAAACGCATATCGTGCTCGCGTCCATCGACAAGGTCGTGCCGACCCTCTCGGATGCAGCCACGCTGCTCCGCGTCCTTGCCCGCTCCGCCACCGGCCAGGACATGACGGCATATACGAGCCTGCTCACCGGCCCCCGCCTCGACACAGACCCGGACGGCCCGCGCGAATGCCACATCGTGATCCTCGATAACGGCCGCAGCGAGATGCTGCGCTCGGGGCTAGGCGAAGCGCTCCGTTGCATTCGTTGCGGTGCCTGCCTCAACCATTGCCCGGTTTACAACGCCATCGGCGGCCACGCTTACGGCTGGGTCTACGCTGGTCCGATTGGCGCGGTGCTCACCCCGGCTTTTCTCGGCGCGGACCAGGCAAGCGACCTGCCGTCCGCGTCCAGCTTCTGCGGCAAATGCGAGGAGGTTTGCCCCGTCCGAATTCCGCTGACTGGCCTCATGCGCACGTGGCGGGAGAGAAGCCGGGCCACGAGCGGAAGCCGTCTGCAGCGTTGGACACTTGCCGCCTGGAGCTTCGTCGCGCGCCGTCCGCGCCTCTATCACGCGGCAACACGGGTCGGCATTGCCATGCTGTCCGCTTTCGGCCGTTCCCGTGGCGCCTTCCGCAGGCTTCCCTTCGCCCGCGGCTGGACGGCGAGCCGCGACTTCCCCGCTCCCCAGGGACGCACCTTCCAGCAGCTCTGGAACGAACGCGAGCGCGGGGTGCCGCGATGAGCCGAACGGCATTCCTTGCCCGCGTGCGCACCGCCGTGGAAGCCGCGAGCGGCACCACCGCGACGACCCGCCAGAACGCCGTCGCCGGACGGCTCGCACATCCCCCAACGCACCCGCTGCCCGCGTGCGCCAAAGCCCCGTTCCAGAATTGGGAAAGAGACCTGATCGCTGCATTGGAAGCGCGCGGCGCGAAAGTGATCGTGATCCCCGATCTGGCGACGCTTCCGCAATCTGTCGAGAGCCATCTTCAACAACAGACGGCACAGCTCTTGATCGGAGACGATCCCCGGCTCACGACGCTCCCCTGGAGCATCCCGCCACAACGCTGGAACCCGGAACAGAAGCCGGAAGACGGCACAGCCGCCCTCACTCACGCGTTCGCGGCCGTGGCAGAAACCGGAACGCTTGTGCTTGCGTCCAGCGCCGCAAGCCCTGCAACGCTCGCGTTCCTTCCCGAAACGCATCTCGTAGCCGTTGCGCGCAACACGGTCGTGGGATCTTTCGAAGCCGCGTTCACCGGCCTTCGTAACGCGTTCCCCGAACGCCTCCCCCGCGCGGTCAATCTCGTTTCCGGGCCGTCTCGAACCAGCGACATCGAAGGCCGGCTCGTCAAAGGCGCCCACGGGCCCCGCCGGCTCGTGGTCATTCTTTACGGTCCCCAGCCCGCAAGCTGACGCTCTACTGAACCGTCGTCAGCATCCGGTCGTGCTCGCGGCGGCGCACGAGGCGCGCCACCCCGCCCCACGCCTGCGAGCGCCCTCGGTCGCCAAGCTGGCGATGGAGAAGCGCAAAGAACTCTGCAACCTCGGCCGCATAAGTGCCGTGCCGGCCTTCCAGCACGACGGCCATCAGTTCCGAGTCCGGCACATCGGCGAGCAGTTCGTCTTTCTGACCCGAAGTATTCCGCATAACGTCCTCTCGAAGCGAATTCGAGAAGACCGGGAGCAAGATCGAAGCCAAGCGCCGAGAGCCGCTCGGCGATCCAAAAAAAGCATAAAATACTGGGCCAGCGCCCCGTTTCGGGCAGCGGTGGCAGTTTGCCGTCCCAAAGTTGGCTTAGGCAGGAAGCCGCACTGTCCCACCCTGAAGCTATATCCGCCACCGTCGCAGGCGACGCCCCCGGGCGTTAACGAACGGCCTTCCCGGCCGGTGTCGCCCCTTGCTTCCTCTGCTCCGCGGTTTGCGGCGGGGACGACTGCTTTTTCCTGTTCACGGTTTTCTGCTGCTTCGCGCGTCGCGGCGGGCCCGTGCCGCAGACGTACGAAATCACCGACGAACGGATGCTCACGACACCGTTGGGAGCCTTGGGCATTGGCATCGTATCGAGATCGGCCGGCTGCTCCAGCATCCGCTTCCAATCGTAAATATCGAAGCCATGCTCCAGCAGATGCGCGGCGCGGATCGTCCGGCGCGCGCTCGTCGTCTCGCCGAGCACCACCGCCATGATGTTCCGGCCGTCCCGCGTCGCGCTCGCCACGACGTTGTAGCCGGAATCGCAGATGAAGCCTGTCTTCATCCCATCCGCGCCGGTGTACGTGCTGAGCAGCCCGTTATGAGACGCGATGCGGAATTTGCCGATCCGGGCATCGAACATCGACCAGTAGGCATGGTACTGGGGAAAATCGCGGGTCACCGCGCGTGCGAGCTTTGCGAGGTCGCGTGCCGTCGTGACCTGCATCGGCGCCGGAAGCCCGTGCGGATTGACGAACGTTGTCCGCGTCATGCCGAGTTCGCGCGCCGTCTCGTTCATGAAAGAGACGAACTGCATCTGGCTGCCGCCAATGGCCTCCGCCAGCATGACGGCGACATCGTTGGCCGAGCGGATGATCAAGGCCTTCAGCGCCTGATCGACGGTCAGCGTGGCGTCGAGATTGAGACCGAGGCGCATCGGCGGCTGCATCTGAGCACGCAGGCTATAGGGAATCCGCTGATCGAGCTTGAGCTTGCCCGCCTTGAGCGCCTTGAACGTCACGTAGGCGGTCATGATCTTGGTGAGCGAGGCCGGATGCCAGTGATCGTCGGCGTCGTCCGCATAAAGCACAGTGCCGTCCGCCGCATCGAACACGAGCGCCGGCCCGCGGGCGAAAGCAGGGCCACCGGCCGACATCGCCAGCACCGACAAAGTGGTGAAGATCCACGCCAATCGCATGAGGCCTCCCTGCGAGGCGTGCCGGAGACCGTCGGCACCTGCACTTAGATGGCTCGGAACCCTTCTGGGCTCCGGCGTATCTCACCGGTCTCTGCAAAAATCGAAGCAATCACGGTCCGAATATGCAGATTGCGCTCTAACATATTCGCAACCGCCCCGGCAACGCGACGGCCCGAATTTCCAGCTCATGATTGCTGTGAACGCCAGATTACGCCCACGGGCGCGCATTTGCGTCACGCGCTTCGAAATCCTGGATCGCCTTTTCCTTTTCGAGCGTAAGCCCGATCGCGTCCAAGCCGTTCAGCAGACAATGCTTGCGGAACGGATCGATGTCGAAACGGATCGCGCCGCCGTCGGGGCCACGGATCTCCTGCGCTTCGAGGTCGACCGTCAAGGTCGCGTTCGCGCCGCGGCTCGCATCGTCCAACAGCTTGTCGACCTGGTCTTGCGGCAGCTTGATCGGCAAAATGCCGTTCTGGAAACAGTTGTTGTAAAAGATGTCCGCAAAGTCGGGCGCGATCACGCAACGGAAGCCGAAATCCAACAGCGCCCAAGGCGCATGCTCACGCGAGGACCCACAGCCGAAGTTCTCGCCCGCGATCAGGATTTCTGCGTTCCGGTAGGCCGGCTTGTTGAGCACGAAATCTGGGTTTTCCGCCCCGCTCTGATCGTAGCGCAGCTCGTAGAACAGCGATTTTCCGAGCCCCGTGCGCTTGATCGTCTTCAGGAACTGCTTGGGGATGATCATGTCCGTGTCCACGTTCCGGAGCGGGAACGGTGCGGCAACACCCGTAAGCGTAGTAAATTTCTGCATCTTTTGCGTCCCTGGAGTCTTCCGTCCCTGGGGAGGGCTCAAACGCGCAGGCTGTCGGCCAGCGCACGAAAATAGCCTTCGGCGGCGAGCAGCCGATCGATCCGGACGCGGGCGGCCGTTCCTCCCGTGGCACGGCCTGCCCGGCGCGAAGCGAGCTGCTCAAGCCGCCTTTTAACGCCAGCGAGCTTTCGTCCGTCAAGATGGTGCTTGAGCACGCCGACCAAGGTCTCGAGATAGCCAGTGATGCGACCCAGCTCCCGGACGAGCCCCCGTTCTGCCACTCTGTCGCTCGGATCCTCCGCCAACCGCACGGCAAACCGGGCCGCCCGGCCGAGGGTATGGGCGATGGTCTCGGCATAACGCGCCACCTTGGCGCGCCGCGGGCGGTCGAGGGCACTCAAGAGCCCCGACCAGCGATGGAGCGTCTCGGCCAGCGAAAGCAGTCGCTTGGGGGTTTCCAGAAGGTGCATGGGCGTAGCCGCTCGGATGGAGCCCGGTCAGGATCCGATCCTAGGCGCCCCCAGCCATGCCGGGGATAAAGCGCCACTACCTAACGGAGGGGTCGGCGTAGCACTTGCGCATGTATTCGCACCGATGCGCGCCCGAGAAGTGCATGCTCCCTCCCTTGGAGGGCGTGATAAACGTGCAGATTTCCTCGAGACCCTGCTCGTCGAGCCAGCCCATGCGCCGCCCGCGCTGGACGGCGAAACAGTCCGCCGCCTCCTCATCGGGACCACGGAACTGGTGCCCGCACTCGTGCGCAAAGATCCACTGCTTCACCGCGGTCGTCACCTGCGAGAGCAGTCTCGGATTGAGGATGAGGAACCCGGGATACGCCGCGCCGTAGTCGTCGAGCTGACTGTCGATGACGGTCGGCCTCTGGCCGCAGACTTGCTGCCGACCGTCGAGCTTGAGCTCGCCCGGCGCCAGCACATGGGCATCGCCTCCCACGTGATCGACGTACTCCTCAGGCGTCGGCACGTTCTCCGCGCGCGCGTCTGGCGCCGGAAACCCAGCGGCAGCCAAGCAAACGAATAGGCCAAGGCAAGCGAACGCCCGCACCTTCGAGCGATGAGCCGTCAAACGAACACCTCTACGCGACACCCCGCACGCGCCCCCGTAGCAAACTAACAGGCCCACCATCTGCTGCAAAAGTTAACATTCACGCTGGCAGCAAACGATGCTCGGCCTCAATGCGTAACCTCGGATTCGATCTCTTCCATATCCGCATCCGAGAAGCCGAAATGATGGCCAATCTCGTGCACGAGGACGTGAGTAATGATCTCGCCCAGCGTCTCTTCGCCGCTCTCCGTCCAGTAGTCGAGAATGGCCCGGCGATAGAGAAAGACCATATCCGGCTCACGCGGCACGTCGAGCACGCTCTTCTTGTCGAGCGACACGCCCTGGTAAAGTCCCATGAGATCGAACGGACTCTCGATCCCGAGCTCGTCGAGTACTTCGTCGAGCCCAAAGTCCTCGATGCGAATGACGAGGTCTCCGCAGACCTCGCGAAACTCCGGCTGGATCCGTTCCCACGCTGCCGCCGCAATGATCTCGAAATCGGCAAGCGTAGGCGCTGCCACATTTTTCCAGTCAGTCTTGCTCGCCATCGTCTCCGCCCAACTGCTTCTTTTGAGCGGAAGAGATAGGCTCGGAAGCCCGTTCGCCGCAAGTCCGGCGCTCAGGCCTGCCAGGTGCGAATATCGACGAAATGACCCTCAAGGGCGGCAGCGGCAGCCATCGCCGGCGAAACCAGATGCGTGCGGCCGCGATAGCCCTGACGCCCCTCGAAATTTCGGTTCGAGGTCGAAGCGCAGCGCTGCTCCGGCTTGAGCTGGTCAGGATTCATACCGAGACACATGGAGCATCCAGGCTCCCGCCACTCGAACCCGGCAGCCTTGAAGATCCTGTCGAGCCCCTCGGCCTCGGCCTGCTCCTTCACCAGTCCCGAGCCCGGAACGATCATCGCATAAGCAAGCCGCTCCGAAATTTTCTTGCCCTCGACGATGCGGGCAACCTCGCGCAGGTCCTCCATGCGCCCGTTCGTGCACGATCCGATCCACACCACGTCGAGCGGGATGTCGGTGATCTTGGTGCCGGGCGCGAGCCCCATGTAATCGAGAGCGCGCGCCATCGACGCCCGCTTGTTCTCGTCCGCCAGATCGGTCGGATTAGGAACCGTGCCCGCAACCGACACGACGTCTTCAGGGCTCGTGCCCCAAGAGACGATCGGCGGCAACTTGGTCGCGTCGAGACGCACTTCGCGGTCGAAGTGCGCACCCTCGTCCGTGTGCAGCGTCTCCCAGTAGCGCATCGCCATATCCCAGGCGGCACCCTTGGGCGCACGCGGGCGGCCCTTGATGAATTCATAAGTCTTCTCGTCGGGCGCGATCATACCGGCCCTGGCGCCGCCCTCGATCGACATGTTGCAGACCGTCATACGGCCTTCCATCGAAAGCGAGCGGATGGCCTCGCCCGCATACTCGATCACAGAGCCGGTTCCGCCTGCGGTGCCGATCTCGCCGATGATGGCGAGGATGATGTCCTTTGCCGTGATGTGCGGCGGCAGCGCGCCGTCCACCGTCACGCGCATGTTCTTGGCCTTCTTCTGCACCAGCGTCTGGGTCGCGAGCACATGCTCGACCTCGCTCGTACCGATGCCATGCGCAAGCGCCCCGAACGCACCATGCGTCGAGGTATGACTGTCACCGCAAACGATGGTGGTGCCCGGCAGCGTGAAACCCTGCTCTGGGCCAACCACGTGGACGATCCCCTGCCGCTTGTCGAGCTCGTTGAAATATTCGACGCCGAAGTCTTTGGCGTTCTGCGCCAGCGTTTCGACTTGGATGCGGCTGTCCTCATCCGCGATTCCCCGCGTGCGATCCGTCGTCGGCACGTTGTGATCGACGACCGCGAGCGTCTTCTCAGGCGCACGCACCTTGCGGCCGCTCATGCGGAGCCCCTCGAACGCCTGCGGGCTCGTCACTTCATGGACGAGGTGGCGGTCGATATAGAGGAGGCACGTGCCGTCAGGCTGCCGGTCGATGACATGATCATCGAAAATCTTGTCGTAGAGCGTCTTTGCCATGGGTGTCCGGGCTCGGAAATTGGGGAATTCCCCATCAGATAGCGTTTCGCAGGGCGCCTTGCAAATCAGCCGCCTTTAGCCGGCCGATAAGCCGCAAAAAGGCCGGACCCGTATGGAGACAAGATGGGGTCCGGCCCAAGGTGCACCGGCAAGCGCAACCGGGTGGTGGCAATCAGACCCGCGCGCCTGCATCGGATACTTGAAGATACGCATGACGCGGCCGTCGGATCAGCCCCTGGAATGCTCTGGTAGTCCTCCGGAAGGGAGCAACTGACCCCCGACAGGCCGGAGCGCCAGCCATACTCTCATCAAAGGCGCTCACTCCCGCCAATGGCGGGCCTTCGCCACCAGGAAGTCCCGCAGCACCTGCACCTTCTTCGAGCCCTTGAGCTCCTCCGGATAGACGTAAAGCACGGGCAGGCTCGGCAACTGGCTTTCGATCTTCTGTAGAACGGGAATGAGATCGGCGTCCTGTTCGGTCATATAGTCGGGGATCATGCCGATCCCGATCCCAGCCAGCACGGCGTGCTGGATCGCAACCACACTGTTGGAGCGGAACACCGGCTCTCTCGGCTCCTGCCCGTCGCGCCCGGCATTTTCGAGCCACGTGATCGCCGGCAGCAACTGTTGCGGCACGCCGTTGTACGACAGGATGCGATGCCCGCCCCCGTCGAGATCCTCCAACGTTTCGGGCACGCCGAACCGGCGCGTGTACTTGGTGGACGCCATCGGCCGCACCGTCGCCGTAAAAAGGGGCCTGCGGATAAGATCCGCGTGTTCCGGCTCCCGCGTCCAGATCGCAACGTCCGCTTCGCGCATCGCGATGTCCACCTGATCGTCGTCGAGCAGGAGGTCGATACGGATGTCGGGATAGAGATCCATGAACTCCCTGAGCCGCTGCCCGATCCAGACGGTCCCGAGACCGACCGGTGCAGCAACCGTCAGAACGCCAGATGGCTTACTCGTCGAATCCGCAAGCAGCGTCTCGGCGGTCTGCAGTTTGCTCATCACCTCCGCGACGGTGCGATAGAGCAACTCGCCCTGCTCGGTGAGCACCAGCCCACGGGCGTGGCGGTGGAACAGCGTCACCTTGAGATCGCGCTCGAGCGCAGAAACCTGCCGGCTCACGGCAGACTGGCTCATGTGGAGCGCATCGCCCGCGTGCGTAAAGCTACCCGCTGCAGCAGCCGCATGAAAAATTCTGAGCTTGTCCCAATCCATGCCCGCATCTCCGGAGACGGCGGAAAAGGCACCGGCTGTCCGCGGTCTCACCTGCCCACGGACGATCCGCTCACACACCTTACCCGTCATATGGCGGGCAATTTACGACTATTTGTGATCAAATCCCGCACCGCCGCGAAAAAATTCCCAACCGCGCGGTTCCACCGCAGGGGCATCGTCCGTTGGCACGCGAGAGCCGATTGCCTATAAGTCGGGCAAATGCCTTTTGGCGCCGGCTTCGAACCACACGTCAACCCCGGTCCTTGAAGAGGCGGCGGCCCCCAGAACGAGGTTTGATCCCATGATGCGGCTTTCTTACGTTGCCATCCCCCTCCTCGCCCTCTGCCTCGCAGCGTGCGGCGGGTCGGATCAGCCCACAAAGCAGTGGGAGCTGTCCGGTTTCGAAGGCCCCGAGAGTGCACTTCCCGATACCGAGGCCAATGTGATCTACGTCTCCAACACGGCAGGCTCGCCGATCGCGAAGGCGGGCAAGGGCTTCATCTCGAAGATCTCGCTCGATGGAGAGATGGTCACCCAGAAGTGGGTCGAAGGCCTCCATTCGCCGAAGGGGCTCGAACTCGTCGGCAACCGCCTCTATGCAGCCGACTTGGACACACTGATCGAGATCGACACGGCGGATGGGCGGATCACGAATAGGTATCAGGCTCCCGGCGCCAAAATTCTGAACGATGTTGCAGCCGACGCCGACGGCAACATCTATGTATCGGACTGGGGCGGCAACGCGATCTGGCGCCTCGCCGACGGCCAGTTCGAGAAATGGCTCGAAAGCGACCGGCTCAAGAACCCCAACGGTCTCCTCGTGGAAAGCGACAGTCTGGTCGTCGCAGCTTGGGGCGCGATGAACCCCGAAACCTTCGCGACCGAGATTCCCGGTCATCTGATGACGGTTTCCCTCGCCGACAAGACGATCGTCGACCTCGGCGGCGCCACCCCGATCGGCAACCTCGATGGCATCGAGCCGTTCGACGGCGAGAGCTACATCGTGACAGACTGGGTTGCCGGCAAAGTCTTCCAGATCGCACGGAACGGCGAAGCGCGCGAAATCCTGAGCCTGTCGCAAGGCTCGGCCGATCTCGGCTTCATCCCGTCGACTCGTACAGCCATCATCCCGTTAATGGTGGACGGCAAGGTCGTCGCCTACAAGTTCTGACAGGCGCCGAAAGCCACACAAAAAAGCCGGCCCCACGCTGTGTGAGGCCGGCTTTTTCTTATTCCGCCGCTTCCGCCGTGACGCCTGCGTGCGCAAGGAAACGTTCGGCTTCGAGCGCCGCCATGCAGCCCATGCCGGCGGCCGTAACCGCCTGACGATAGACATCGTCCGTGACGTCGCCCGCCGCGAACACGCCGGCCACATTGGTGGCCGTAGAATCGGGCGCCGTCTGGAGATAGCCGCCACCCTTCATATCGAGCTGCCCGTGAAACAACTCCGTCGCAGGCGCGTGACCAATGGCGACGAATACGCCGTCTGCCGGACGCTCAACGATGTCGCCCGTCTTGACGTTGCGAAGCCGCACGCCCGTGACGGAGCGGGGATCGTCGCTCCCTACGATTTCTTCGAGCGCGCTGTCCCAAACCACCTCGATCTTAGGATTCTTGAACAGCCGATCCTGGAGGATGCGCTCCGCGCGGAAGGTGTCCCGCCGATGCACGATCGTGACCCGGCTCGCAAAGTTCGTGAGGAACAGCGCTTCTTCGACGGCCGTATTGCCGCCACCGACGACAACCACTTCCTTGCCGCGGTAGAAGAAGCCGTCGCACGTCGCGCACGCCGACACGCCAAACCCTTTGAATGTCTCCTCGCTCGGGATGCCGAGCCAGCGCGCCTGCGCTCCCGTCGCAATGATCAGCGCATCGCACGTGTACGTATCGCCGGAATCGCCTTCGAGCCGGAACGGCCGCTGGGAGAGATCCACGCGCACGATGTAGTCCATGATGATCTCGGTGCCGACATGCTCGGCCTGCGCCTTCATCTGCTCCATGAGCCACGGCCCCTGGATGACGTCCGCGAAACCGGGGTAGTTCTCGACGTCCGTCGTGATGGTGAGCTGGCCGCCAGGCTGATTGCCTTGGATGATCACGGGACTGAGCATGGCGCGAGCCGCGTAGATGGCCGCCGTATAGCCAGCCGGTCCCGACCCGAGAATGATGACACGTGCGTGCTTGGAATTGCTCATGATCGACCCTTCGATGCCGCATGTCCCCAAGACCGTCGTCGCATCGGGCCACATCAGCCAGACACAGGAACATCGGTCTCATAAAAGCTGAATCGCAATCGCGACCCAAGAAGCGGTCGCACTCATATAGGCGAGGAAAAGCAAGAGCGCGAGCCCCGCCGAAAGCAAGGGAATTCGCTCAGTCCGCGGTTAGATAGGATACGACCGCGCGAATCACGGGCGGCGCGAACAGAATATTCCGGTGCCCAACGCCATCGACCGCACGAAGCTCGGCAAGCGGACAATGCCCCACGATTTCCTCCGCGTGCGCGAACGCAACTTCGGCATCGTCACGCGCATGGATGACGAGCGCAGGACGCTCGGTCACAGCCAGCAAGTTTGCCGCCGTGAAGGAAGACATTGTCCGGTGCGCGACGCGTTCCAGATGCCGTTCGTAGGCGCGCCGGGCCTGAGGGCCAAGCCCCACCTCGTCCGCGAATTCGTCCGTAATCACCCGGAAGCGGTTTGGCGAAGCGATCAGCACATAGCGCTCGAACGCATACCCGCTGCCCATCGGCGCCCCGCCGGCCCCAGCCAGCAAAGTCGCAAGCCCGCCCATCGAATGCGTCACGACGAAAGGTGTCGGACCCAGCGCGTCGGCCACTTGACGCAACGCGCGCGCGCAATCGATCAGGCTCGCTTCCGCCCGCACGCTTCTCCCATGCGCCGGCTGATCGAAGGCGATCACGCGAAACCCGGCACGCCGAAGCTGCTCGGCGATCACCGCCATAAACGAGGCTTCGCTGGTCCAGCCGTGCGCAATCAGCACGCTCCCGCGTGAACGCACGTTGGCGTCGGGCTCGAACACATAGGCCTGCACCACGCCTTCCGTCGTCGGCACGCGCACCCATACCGCACGACGAAGGTGGAACCGCGCTCTTTGCGCAAGCGCCACATGATCCGGACTGCGCCGCGAGGAGAAGCGAGGCTTTAGAAACCGTTTGTAGGCGAGATCTCCCGCGCGGGCGGGCGGAAGGTGGTCGAGGCGGAGCGGCCGTAAAGCGAGCTGACGATCGAAGAAGGCTGTCATGGAACCACTATCATGGAGCCGGCTGGGTCGCTCTCAAAGGAGTTGCATCGCCCGAAAACTCGCATACCCCGCACGCCCGACGATGATGTGATCGTGCACCTGCACACCAAGCGGCTTTCCCGCGTTGACGATCATCCGCGTCATATCGATGTCCGCCCGCGACGGCGTCGGATCGCCCGACGGATGATTATGGACGAGAATGATCGCCGTGGACGCCAGCTCCAACGCCCGCTTCACCACTTCACGGACATAGACCGGCGTGTGATCGACCGTGCCATGCCCTTGCACCTCGTCGGCGATGAGCCGGTTTTTCTTATCCAGGAACAGAATGCGGAATTGTTCGCGCTCCTCGAACCCCTGCACCGCGCGCAGATAATCGAGCACCTGCGTCCACGACGACAAAAGCGGCTTGGTGGCAATCTCGCCCTGCATGAGCCGCAATGCAGCCGCGCGGATCAGGCGGAGCTCCGTGACCACAGCGTCACCTACACCCGTCACTTCCTTGAGCCTGGCATCCGGCGCATTGACCACTTGCGCAAACGAACCGAAGCGCGCGAGCAGCCGCTTGGCGAGACCCTTGGTATCCCGTCGCGGAATGGCGCGAAACAGAACGAGTTCGAGAAGCTCGTAGTCGGGAAGCGCCTCGGCGCCACCTTTGCGGAATCGGTCGCGCAAACGCTGGCGATGCCCAGAAACAAGCGATTGGGTGGCAGGGGCTTCGAGGAGAGAGCCCTGCGCCTCTGTCTCATGGGACGGCCCACGGGATCCGTCTGCCAGCGACGCCGCCGGAGCAGACACCTTCAGGTCTCTCGGGCCGCTCTCGCGCATCGCTAGTCCGTCATAATCTCATAGACTCAGCTCTTGGCCGCGGACGGCCATTCGAGCCCGGCCGGAGAATGCGTGAACACTTCGACGCCGTTCTCCGTCACACCCACCGTATGCTCGAACTGCGCCGACAGCTCGCGGTCGCGCGTCACCGCAGTCCATCCGTCCGCCAAAACCTTCACGTGTGGCTTGCCGAGATTGATCATCGGCTCGACGGTGAACAGCATGCCCGGCTCCAGCGTCACGCCCTCGCCCGCTTCGCCATAGTGGAGGATGTTCGGCCGGTCGTGGAACACACGGCCGAGACCATGCCCGCAGAAATCGCGCACCACGCTGCACCGCTCGCCCTCGGCATAGGTCTGGATCGCCTCGCCGATATGCCCCGTCGTGTTGCCGGGCTTCACGGCTGCAACGCCGCGCATCAACGCCTCGTACGTCACTTCGATCAGCCGCTCCGCCCGCCGGCTGATCGCGCCAACCGCGTACATGCGGCTCGTGTCGCCATGCCAGCCATCGACGATCAACGTCACGTCGATATTGACGATATCGCCCTCGCGCAGCGGTTTCGGGCCCGGAATGCCATGGCAGACCACATGATTGATTGAGGTGCAGGAGGCCTTCATGTAGCCGCGATAATTGAGCGTCGCGGGCACGGCACCGTGCGCGAGCGCAAAATCCAGCACCAGATTGTCGAGCGTTTCCGTCGACACACCCGGGACAACGTGAGGCGCGAGCATGTCGAGCGCCCGCGCGGCGAGCTGGCCGGCCTTGCGCATTCCCGCGAAGGCTTCGGGTCCGTGCAGGATGATCCCGCCGCTCTCCCGGTTCCGGATGACTTCGATATTGGACATCAAACCCGCTCGGTTGTTGAGAGATCTGTGCGGAGGGTCGAAAGCAATGTAATCCAATTCGCCCAACGCGCAATGCACGGGCGCCGATCTTAGGCAACCCCGCGTCCCGATGCAGCCTCACAAAGCAAAGCGGTGGCCGCCTCGAAGGCATGCCACCGCTCATAATCCGTAGTCGGCCAACCTCCCGCCCGCAGGCGGGGCACCGAATTACGCCTTGTTCTCGTCCTCGGCGGGAACTTCCTCAGCCGAAGCCTCGGCGAGCAGGCGGCGAGCTTCGCCGACCCAGTCGTCGCGCTCAATCTGGCCCTTGAGCGCCAGCGCCTCGTCGACGTTCGCGATGTCCTCATCGGAGAAGTTCGCGACCTGGTCGAACTTGTAGCAGTTGAGGTGGCGCAGGCGGGCGGCGAGATCCGCGTCGATGCCCTTGATCTGCGTGAAATCGTCGGCCTCGCCCTTCGGCTTCTTGAAGCCCTTCCACTGCGCGTTGAGGCGGCGTGCGCGCGCGTCCGTCCGTTCGACGATACGAGCAGCCCTGCCGCGACGGCCGCGGAGATAGTAGAGCTTCGCGCGGCGGACCTTACCGCGGCGCAGAACCTCGATCTCAGCGATGTACGGCGAGTAAATCGGGAACACGCGCTCCACGCCCTCGCCATAGGAAATCTTGCGAACGGTGAAGCTCTCGTTGAGGCCGCCACCCGAACGGGCGATGACCACACCTTCATAAGCCTGAAGACGCGAGCTGCGGTTCTTGCCCTCGCCCTCGACCACCTTCACCATCACCTTCACGGTGTCGCCGGGGGAAAACTCGGGAACCGAGCGGGTCCGGAGCACGGCATCTATCTGCTCGCGCTCGAGCTGTTGAATGATGTTCATTTGTTGTGCCTTTTTGCTTATGCATCATGGGCAGAGGAGCCGCACCCGGGATACCCCGGCAGGTACGGTTCATGCGGCTCCCATAGGGGAGCAACCCTTAAAAGGGGAATACTGGCCGCGGGCTATAGCCGAAACACCCGCGCCTGTCGAGAGCGGATCTTGTGCACTGACGCGCAGCCCCTCGGACGCGCTCTGAGAGCAAGACCATGATCCTGACGGTGGCACGCCCCGCGCCAAGAAGCCCGGCACACACCCCAAAAACACGGAGAATGGCCCACGAAGGTGAACAAAATCGAGAATTATAGCCAATTATTCAATTGGTAACGGTGGATAGATAAAACTGTATCTAAGCAAAAGTCTCCACCCACACATCGTGAATGGATTTCTCTCATGTCGCGCCTTCCCTCCACGTTCCGCGCCATCCCCGGGCTTCACGACATCAAGTTGAAGCATAAAGTCGTCGCCCTCATCTCGTTCCTTGCCCTGGTGCCCGTCATCGGCGCAGCCCTCTCCTATCAAAGCCTCACAGCCCAGGGCGCCGCGCAGGAATTGGCGATGCAGGCCCGGACCGGCCAGACCTACCTCGAGCGCATCAACGGGCTCGTCTACGCCGTCGTCATGGACTCGCGCGGCATCTACATGTCGGAGACTTGGTCGTCGGCACGGCCGTATGGCGAAGGCCTCCTCAAGAATTTGTCCGAGCTTGAGCGCACGACCGACCTCTGGGCCGGAACGATCGTCGATGAGCAGCGCCAGGAATTCGAGAAAACCAAAGGCACGATCGCAGACTTCATCGGCTTCCGTACCGAGTTGGTGCGCCTTGCCCGTGAATCCTCTTTGCCCGCAGCTCGCCAGTTCGGCGACAACGATGCCAACCGCGCAAACCGCCAGGCGCTGAACGAGCAGCTCCGCAACGTTTCGAGCCACTACGAGTCGTACGTAGAGACGACGAACACAGCTTCGGAAAGCGCACGCGCCACCGCGCTCCGCACGGCAATCACGATGGGGATCATCTCGCTCCTCACCCTTGCCGCCGGCATCTGGCTCGTCATTCAGAACCTCGCGCGCCCCATCGAGCGCATGACGCGGTCGATCCTCGATGTCGCCTCCGGCCGCACCGACATCGAAATCTACGGCACCGGCCGCCGCGACGAGATTGGCGAAATCGCGGGCGCCGTGGAGATCTTCAAGCAGAACCTGCTCGAAACCGAGCGTCTCCGCGCCGAGCAGATCGAGCGCGACAAGCGCGCGGCAGCCGAGCGCAAAGCCGAGATGATCCGCCTCGCCAATCAGTTCCAGGAAAGCGTCGGACGCATCGTTGAAACGGTCTCCTCCGCCTCCTCGCAACTCGAAGCAGCCGCCGGCCAGCTGACCCTCAACGCCGCCTCGACGCAGGAGCTGTCGGGAACCGTCGCCAGCGCATCTGAGCAGACATCCGTCAACGTTCAGGGCGTCGCTGCTGCCTCCGAGCAGCTTTCCATGACGGTACAGGAGATCGGCCGCCAGGTTCATGAAAGCAGCAGCATCGCCGAGCAAGCCGTTCGCCAGGCCTCGGAGACGAACGCCAACGTTGTCGAGCTCGCCGAGTCGGCCGAGCGCATCGGCGCCGTGGTCGAGTTGATCAACCAGATTGCAGGCCAGACCAACCTCTTGGCCTTGAACGCCACCATCGAGGCTGCACGTGCAGGCGATGCCGGAAAGGGCTTCGCGGTCGTCGCGCAGGAAGTAAAGGCCCTCGCCGCTCAGACCGCAAAGGCGACGAGCGACATCGGCAACCAGATCCTGAGCATGCAGAACTCCACGCGCAACACCGTGGAAGCGATCAATCAGATCGCCTCCACCATCAACCGCATCTCGACGGTCAGCGGCGCCATCGCAGCCGCCGTCGAGCAGCAGGGCGCAACCACGCAGGAGATCAGCCGCAACGTGGTCGAAGCCGCCAAGGGCACGAGCGAAGTCGCGTCATCGATTACGGCCGTGAGCCAAGGCGCATCCGAAACGGGCAGCGCATCCTCCCAGGTGCTGGCATCTGCGAAGTCTCTCTCGGGCGACAGCCGCTCGCTGAAATCGGAGGTGGATCGCTTCCTCGCGACCGTCCGCGCCGCCTGATCCGGCGACAAAAAAATAATCGGAACGCCGCAAATCATTGATGCGGAATCCAGATCGGATCGGGCCGGCGGCAACGTCGGCCCGATCGTTTTCGTTCGCCTTCCGTTCGCCGCAAACCGTTGCGAGTCCTGACCGCGTCGGACACGTGAATCGCTGACGCCCGCGTTAACTGAAATTTAACAGCCCCCGTTTACCGCTCGTTAAACATGGGACTGCCTTTCAGGTCGCGTTGGGCTCGCGTATCATGGGATCCCTCGCGTTCGTGGTTCTTCAAAGTGAGTTGCGTCGAATGGGTGTGCGTCGTGTTGCGCGTGCGGCTTCGGGAAGCCGCGCTGTCTTGGCTCGGGATCGGGCTCTGGCCGCAAATAAGATCCTGGTGGGCGATTGCGTCGAACAACTGCGCAACCTCCCGGACAAAAGCGTAGACCTCGTCTTCGCCGACCCGCCCTACAATCTCCAGCTCTCCACCGAGCTTCTGCGTCCCAACAACACACGCGTCGACGGCGTCGACGACGCGTGGGACAAGTTCTCATCGTTCGAGGAGTACGACCGCTTTACGCGCGCATGGCTCGCGGAATGCCGCCGTGTGCTGAAGCCGGACGGCGCCATGTGGCTGATCGGCTCCTATCACAACGTCTTTCGCCTCGGCGCCGCGCTCCAGGACCAGGGCTTCTGGATCTTGAACGACGTCGTCTGGCGCAAAGTGAACCCGATGCCGAACTTCCGCGGCCGTCGCTTCACCAACGCACACGAGACGCTGATCTGGGCGGCACGCGATCAGAAGTCCCGCTACACGTTCAACTACGAGAGCCTGAAAGCGTCGAACGACGATCTTCAGATGCGTTCGGATTGGCTGTTTCCGATCTGCTCGGGCCCCGAGCGCTTGAAGGACGACGGCGGCCGCAAGGCGCACCCGACGCAGAAGCCCGAAGCGCTCCTCCATCGCATCCTGATCGGCACCACGAACCCGGGCGATGTCGTCCTCGACCCGTTCTTCGGCACGGGCACCACAGGCGCCGTCGCAAAGCGCCTCGGCCGCCGTTGGATCGGCATCGAGCGCGATACCGACTACGTAAAAGCCGCCGAAGAACGCATCGCGAAGGTGAAAACGCTCTCGACCTCATCGCTCGAAACTCAGCCCTCGAAACGCACCGAGCCGCGCGTGCCGTTCGGCGCCATCGTCGAGCTCGGAATGCTGCGTCCCGGCGCGCCGCTTTACGACGAGCGTCGCCGCGTACGCGCGGAAGTGAAGGCAGACGGAACGCTCGCCGTGCCCGGCAGTCAGGGCTCGATCCACCGCCTGGGCGCCGTGGTGCAAGGCAAAGCGGCCTGCAACGGCTGGACCTTCTGGCATTACGAGCGCGGCGGACGCCTTCACCCCATCGACAATCTGCGCGAACGCGCGAAAGTCGCCCTCGGCCTTTCCGGCAAGCAGCGAGCAGAACCGCTCATCGCAGCGGAATGAAAAAGAAGCGGCATCGCAATGCGCGGTGCCGCTTCAATTCGTTCAGATCAGATCGGCCGGAAGCCTTCGCTCCTATCGCAGGTACGGGCAAAGCTGGCGCGGGCCGCCACCATACGGCTGGAACGTCCCGTCGGACCAACGGAAAGACCTGTAGCGCGCAGCACACCTGTCTCGCGCATCGCGATATCCGTATCCGTAGCTGCGCCTGGACGCGGCAATGCTACCGCCGATGATCAACCCGGCAATCGCGGGGCCAACCCAGCCGCGGCGATGATAACGCCCGCCACGATAGCCACGGCCTCGATGCCAACCGCGACCGCGGTGGTAACCCCGGCCCCGATATTGCACCGGCGCAACGTGGCTGAAGTCCTGAGCCGCCGAGTTCGTCGTTTGCGCAGCGATCGCGGCACTTACGGGAGCGGCTTCGGCTGTCGTCCCAAACGTGAGGAACCCGCCCACCGCAACGGCGGCCAACAATGAAGTCCTTCGCGTCATGATGCTCATCTCCTTTTTTGTTCGAATTTCTCTGGAGACCCGATGCTCTCTCTGTAGACGCAAGCAAAGTCGCGCACACAAAAGCTCACTGCGGATCGGAAGACGCGACCACGCTTAAGACCACGTTGCCTCGCGAAAAATACGCGCTCACGTCGACAGGGCCTGATGCGAGATTGACAACAAAGCGCGTCACGTACGCTCGACCCATCACAGTGACGGAACGAGACGCCGACGCTGATGTTCCGACATTTCGGGGAGCTAGGGACTGATACCTACGCGATGATCGGCATTACTCCGCGCAACGCGCCAGACGCGCGTTAGCCGATCACGAATAGAAATTGCGGCCCTCGTCCGCCTCTGGCGCGCCCATCTTCGCGCTGAAAAGCCGGCGATCCGCATCCCGGAGCCGCCGACACACCTCGCGCCCCATGTTCATCTGGATGAGCGCGAACTGCTTCAGGTCCTGCGCGTAGACTTGATAAAGATCCGCCGACGAAATGCGGATCGCGCTTGCGTCGAGGATCGCTCGGACGGACGCACTCCGCGGACAATGATCCATGACGGCCATCTCTCCGAAACAGTCACCTACGGTCAGGGTTTGGAGGACATGGTCCTGTCCCTGCCAGAGCTTCAGCACCGCAACACTTCCCGTTTCGAGAACGAACATTGCATCCCCCGGCTCGTCCTCGCGGAAGAAGAACCCGTCGGCGGCAACCGACACGATCGGACATAGATCGATCACGAACTCGAGGATATCCGCGCGCACGCCGCCGAAGACGGGCATTTGCTGAAGGAGTTCGATCCGCGCATCTCGCATGGCGCACTCCAAACTCTGTAGGTTACCCCGGCGGATAAACGTTCTTACCCAGCCGCCGGAAAAACGTGCCGTTGTCGATCTCCCAGATGCGTCCGTCCGAGCCCATGTGCCCGGTCACGAGGTATTTGCCGTCCGGACTGACGTCGATCGCATGACACAGATCGCTGAATGGGCCGAAGTGGTGGACGCGCTTGCCCGACGCAATGTCCCAGAGCTGAGCGTGACGCAGTCCCGTGATCAGCCTCTGACCATCGGCAGTGAAGTTGACATCGAAGCTGCCGAACGTCGGGTAGATAAGCAGCGTATTGATCAGCTTGTTTTCCGCCGTCGCGTAAACATAGGCGTTTCCGTGGACGGCCACGGCAAGGCGCGCGCCGTCGCGCGAAAATGCCATCGAGTACGCGGACGGATCGCCTTCGGCCTCCGCCTCCCAGATCAACGCACCCGTGTCGAGCTTGCGAAGCTGCACGAGAACGCTGCGGTCATGCCCGCGTGCCGTTGTTGCGAGATAGCCTGCCGCTTCCGAGACCGCGAACTTCGGATAGTCGTTCGGCATACCTGGCAAGCGATAGCGCTCCGCTCTCGCCTCCGGATCGTAAACGACGATCTCACCTTTGTAGCCGCCCAAAACGACGAACCCATTTGCGGTCGTCTCGATGAACGGCGGCATATCCCATTCCGGATCGGCTTGAACGTAGGGGACCTCCGCGATGGGCTCTCCGCTCGCGACGTCGAAGATACGAACCGGATGCGAGTCCGCGGCAACGACAACCGAACGTCCGTCACCGAGGAACCGCGCGGCGCGCACGCGCTGCCGGTCGTTCGCCGGACGCATGGAAGGCAATTTGATTTCGTCGTCTTTTTCTAGCGATGGAAACTTGGTGATATCGATCGTTCTGACCGTCCGACCCGTTGCGACATCCCACAGCCGCACGGTTCCATCGGAACCGGCAGTCGCAATGAGCTTGCCGTCAGGGCTCCACCGCGCGTCGTAAATCCAATTGTTGTGGGATGCGTCGTCAGCTGTGTCCGCAGTATCGTGAACAGGATCGGTCGGAAGATCGATCTGCTCGCAGACCACATCCATGTCCCACTTGGCGGTCGCTTTCTCGTATTCGCCGCCCCTTGCGATCATCTCGCCGACGACCTTCTCGCGAAGGCTCGCATCTGCGCAGATCGGCCGCATCAGCACCTTTGCCGCCTCTTCGCGCTCAGCTCCGGACAGGTCCTGAGAATGAACAACAGCCGGCCACGAAACGGCAGCACCTGCAAACGCGACAATCGTAAAAGCGAAGCGACGGCAGGACACGACGGACATGACACGCTCCTTAAAGCGCTATTGTCCGCCCAAGGATCGGCCCCGCACAAGACAAATTTGGATGTCGCCGGAGTTCAATGCTCCCTGAGCGCGTGCGCGATGGCCTTCTTCATGACCGAGGGCAGCGCCGCGCTGTGGAGCTCATGACGCGGCACCCATCGGCACCGTTCTGGACTTGCCCAGAACGTCATGCTCGCTTCCACCGGCACGATGGCGCGGAAAAGTTGAAGCTCGAGCCGGAAATGCGTGAACGTATGGCTCACGACGCCGGGCACCGCCCACCAATCGGCGCGCACCGGCTGCTGCACGAGCGCGAGATCCGCTTGAAGCCAGTCATCGCCCCAATCGGTCGAAGGAATTTCGAGCATCCCGCCCAGCAGCCCTGCTTCCGGGCGCTTCCGCACCAGAACGTGGCCGTCTTCACGAAGCGCCAAAAACGCCGTACCGAAACGCACCGGCCGCTCGGCCCTGGCGAGTTTCACCGGCAGTTGCGCTTCGATGCCGAGCGCGTGCGCGTGGCAATCCTGCTGCAAGGGACAAACGAGACACGACGGCCGCTTGGGCGAGCAGACAGTGGCACCGAGATCCATCATCGCCTGCGCGAAATCCCCGGCACGCCGCTGTGGCGTAAGGCTCTCAGCGAGGCGCTTGATCTCGCGCTTCGCTCCCGGAAGAGGACGGCGCACCGCGAACAAGCGTGACACCACACGCTCGATATTTCCATCGACCGGCGTCGCCGGCTCGCCGAACGCGATCGCCGCAACGGCTGCCGCCGTATAGGGACCGATGCCGGGCAGCATACCCAGCTCGGTCTCCGTTCGCGGAAACCGGCCGCCATGTTCGGAAACCACGGCCTGCGCACACTTATGAAGATTGCGCGCGCGCGAGTAGTAACCAAGCCCGGCCCATGCCGCGAGCACGTCGTCGAGATCCGCCGCCGCCAACGCCTCGACGGTCGGCCAGCGCAGGAGAAACTTCTCGTAGAAGGGGATGACGGCCTTCACAGTCGTCTGCTGCAGCATGATCTCGCTGAGCCAGACCTTGTACGGGTCAGCCCGCCGCCCGCGGCGCATACGCCAAGGCAAATCCCGCCGCTCGCGGTCGTACCAGTCGAGCAACGCCGCGACCGTATCCGGCCCGGCCGGCCGGAGCGGCAGTTGCCTGCGTGCCACAGATCCCACGCCGTCCCCCATCAGAAACCGCGTCCACAGCTTGGAACGCCGCGAATCACACCCATCATGCTAGGGACGCGCAACCTCCCTGCCTATGATGGCGACCACGCATGACGGCGAAACGCACAGAAAAGATTGGAAAAGTCCCGCTGCCCCATCCGGCGCGGCGCCCTCCGCTGCCGCCCAGGGCAAACGACATCCGCTTCAGTGCGCCGCCCGTGGCCCGCTTCGTACCCACCAAGGCAGTGGGTAGCTTTGTCCCGACATTGACGCGCAAGGCTTTCGAAAAGTTCGGCTTCTCAACTGCAGCCTTGATCACGGACTGGGCCGCTGTCGCGGGCGCGGAAATCGCAAGCTACACCATGCCGGAGCGCCTGAGATGGCCCCGCGGCGCGGAAAGCGCGTATGGCGACGAAATGGAGAGCGAGCGCCGCGGCGCGACCCTGATGCTGAGGGTCGATCCCGCCCGCGCACTCGATGTGGAATATCGCGCGCGCCAGATCGTGGAGCGCATCAACGCCTATTTCGGCTACCGGGCCGTGGAGACCCTGCGCATCGTGCAGGCCCCGGTCGAGACCGTGTCTGGCAAAGCGCCCGCGCTCCGGCCCAGCCAGCCAGCCCCAACCGTGGCCACGAGCCCAGACACCGACCCGCTGACCGCCGCCCTCGCGCGCCTTGAGCAAGGCGTCCACCGAGACCGCGCCGCCCGCCGCACCTGACTTTGCTGAAGCGGCTGCATTATTTTCGCTCGAAGCCCGTCTATCGTAGTGCCACCAGCCCGCAGGGCTCGGCAGCAAAGTGACCCGCGCAAGCGTGGCCCCCGCGGAGGGCGCAGGTCGAAAGCTCGGCGTGGCCGGGCTTTCGACCTGAACAAGCCCGAGAGCGATAACCGGCGAGAATTGCCTTAATCGCGTAGCCGCACCATGTTATCAGCCGGACCTGAGGGGCCGGCTTGATCGCCCGCCGCCCGATAACGAGACTTAAGGAGCTGAACGATGGACCTTTTGAGCCGGCTTGATCGCCGCATGACCTTTGCGGCCGCAGCCGTTATGGCCGGGTTGGTGCTGATCGCATCCGCGTTGCCTGCCATGGCTCAACGCCCCGTGACGGTGCCTGAGGTCCCCGTCGAGACGCTTATGAAGCAGGACGAGTTGCCCGACCTCGTGCTCGGCGCCGAGGATGCGAAGGTCACCGTCGTGGAGTATGCGTCGCTGACCTGCGGCCACTGCATGAACTTCCACACCAAGGTATTCCCGGAACTGAAGACCAAGTACGTCGACACCGGCAAGGTCCGCTGGGTCTACCGCGACTTCCCGCTCGACCCGCGCGCCATTGCAGGCGCCATGCTGGCTCGCTGCGCCGCCGGGGAAGAGGCCAACACCGACCGCGCTCTCGCGATGATCGACGCTCTTTTCCACAAGCAGGCCGACTGGGCCTTCGTAAAGACGAACCCCACCCAGGCACTGTTCGAAGTTGCAAAGCAGACCGGCTTCACGCAGGAGCGCTTCGACAAGTGCCTGACGGATGAGGCTCTGCTTCAGAAGATTACCGCGATCTACACGCGCGCCGCGGAAACCTTCGGCGTCAACGCCACGCCAAGCTTCTTCATCAATGGCAAGCGCCTGCAGGCGGCGCCGTCCGTCGAAGAGTTCGACAAGGCGCTCGAGCCGCTTCTGGCTGGCGGCTGACCCGGCCACACAACCGGGAAGGAGCGTGAGGCGATGAGAGAGACACCGGCGACCGCGGTGCGTGCAAGCGTGCCTCTCCTCGCCCTCGCTGCCACCCTGGCGCTCGCAGCGTGCTCAGGAAACTCTTCGTCGCTCTCCAATCTCGCTACAGCGGAAGGTGGATCCTCCTCATCCGCCTTCCCGGGCACGAGCGAGGATAGCCGATCGGCCAGCTCCTCCGTTCCGGCCTTCGGCGACATCCCGGACGGCACATCCGGCGGCCGCCAGGTGATCGAGAACCCGACGAACGCCGACATCATGGCGACCGGAACCCTGCCCGAGATGTCACTGGGCAACCCCGACGCACCCGTCACCATCATCAAGTACGCCTCGCTGACGTGCCCGCACTGCCGCGTGTTCCATCGGGACGTCTTCCCGGAGCTGAAACGTACCTATATCGACACCGGCAAGGTGCGCTTCATCCTGCGCGAGTTCCCCATCGGCCTTCAATCCGGCACCGCAACCGTCGCGTGGCGGTGCGCCCCAGCTGATAAGTACTTCGAGCTTTACGGAAAATTCCTGGAACAGCAGGCCCGCTGGGTCTCTCAGGAGGTCCGCCGCGACCCCATTTTCGATGTCGCCAAGCAAGTGGGGATGACGCGCCAACAGTTCGACGCCTGCTATGAGAATCAGGCGATGATTGACGGCCTCAAATGGGTCAAGGACCGCGGCCGGCAACTGGGCATCATCGGCACGCCGAATTTCTTCGTGGCCGGCAAGCTCGTGAAGGAGACGCTGACGATGAGCGGCATCCGCGAGCGGATCGATCCCTTGCTCAGCAGCGGACAAAGATCGGCCGCAGCCCAGCAGTAGCACGCCTCCGCCAACTCTCATCGGCGGAAGCCGGGCAAGCGGACGCGTTCGAAGTGGAATAAGCACGGCGCATGAAAATCAGTCGTCTCAGGCTTCTGGGTTTCAAGTCCTTCGTCGAGCCGACCGAGCTCCTGATCGAACAGGGCTTGACCGGCGTCGTGGGGCCGAACGGCTGTGGCAAATCCAACCTGCTCGAAGCGCTTCGCTGGGTGATGGGCGAAACGTCTCACAAGTCGATGCGCGCCGCCGCCATGGACGACGTCATCTTCTCCGGCACCACCAACCGTCCTCCGCGCAACGTGGCGGAAGTCACGATCTTCCTCGACAACAGCGAGAGGCAGGCACCGGCCGAATTCAACGATCAGGATGTAATTGAGATCACGCGCCGCATCGAGCGCGAGGCCGGGTCCGCTTATCGCATCAACGGGCGGGAATCCCGCGCCCGTGACGTCAAGATCCTGTTCGAGGACGCCGCGACCGGCGCACGCTCGCCCGCCCTCGTGCGTCAGGGGCAGATTTCCGAGATCGTCAACGCCAAGCCCGAGCAGCGCCGCCGCGTGCTTGAAGATGCGGCCGGTATTGCGGGCCTGCACAGCCGCCGCCACGAGGCGGAGCTTCGCCTCAAGGGCGCCGAGAGCAACCTCGCCCGCCTCGGCGACATCATGGGCCAGCTCAACTCGCAAATCGAAAGCCTGAAGCGTCAGGCCCGTCAGGCACGGCGCTACAAGGATCTTTCGGACGAAATCCGCCGCGCCGAAGCGCTCCTCTTCCACCTGACCTGGATCGACGCACAGAGCGCCGTCGAAACGGAAGAGCGTAACTTCGCCGAAACGCTCGCCATCCTCGGCCGCGCGACGGAGAACGAATCGCGCAGCCTCACCGAGGAAGCCCTTTTCGCCGAAACCATTCAGCCACTCCGCGAAGCGGAAGCCGAACGCGGCGCGGCCCTCTCGCGTATCCGCATTGAAAGCGACGGTCTGGCCCAGGAAACCACCCGCTGCACCGAGCGCAAGACCGAGCTGGAAAAGCTCGCCGCCGAACTCGACAGGGATCTCACCCGCGAAACTGTGCTGATCTCGGAAGCCGAAGACATCCTCGCCGGGTTCGACGACGATGTGGTGATGCTTGAAGCCGCCGAAAGCGAGGCCACTGCCTCAGAGCCGGGTCTTCACACCGCCGAAACGGAAGCCCGCGCCGCTCTCGAGACGGCAGAGGCGGAACTCAGCGAACTCACCGAGCGCGCGGCCGAAGTCCGCGCACGCCGCCGGGCGCTCGAAACCGCCGCCGCCGAGCGTCAGGCGACGATTGCAAAGCGCAATACCGAACTCGCCAATCTTCAGCGCGATGCGGATGCGGCCGCCGCAGCAGCGCCGGACTCACTCAAGCTCGCGGCCATCACCGAGGAAGGCCAGACGCTCGCCCGCGAAATCGCAGTGATCGAGGCCACGACCCTTGAGGCCGAAGACAAGGTCGGCGACCTCGAAGAAATCGCACGCGCTGAAGCCGCCGCCGCACAAAAAGCGCGGATGGCGTTGTCGACGCTCGTCACTGAACGCGAAACGCTGTCCAAGCTCGTGATGCCAGTGAGCGAGGATGGCTTCCCACCCGTGGTGGATGCGCTGCGCGTGGCACCCGGCTACGAGGCCGCCGTCGTAGCGGCCTTGGGCGACGACCTCGACGCCCCGGCAGCCGAGGACGCACCTGTGCGCTGGCGCCATATCGGCGCGCCGCCCGACGATGACGCGCCGCTGCCCGAGGAAGCAGAACCGCTGAGCCTCCACGTCGGCGCACCGCCGGAACTCGCGCGCCGCCTCAATCAGATCGGCGTCGTCGCGGCGGAAACCGGCCATCGCCTGCAGCCGCTTCTGAAACCCGGCCAGCGCCTCGTAAGCCGCGACGGTGACCTTTGGCGTTGGGATGGATTCGCAGCGACCGCGGGCGGCATGACGCCTGCCGCCCAGCGCCTCGCCGAACGCAATCGCCTCGCCCACATGCTGCAGCAGGAGGACGTCCTTCGCGCAGACGTCAAACGGCTAACGGCGCTCGAAGACGACGCGAACAAAACGCACGTGGCCGCTGTCGCGGAAGAAAAGCGCCTCCGCACGCTCTGGCGCGATACGCAAGCGAAGCTCGCAACGACACGTGACGCGCTGGTCGCCATCGAGCGCCGCGCCCGCGAGACGGAAGCCCGCCTCGCCTCCATCGCAGAAGCACGCGAACGCGCGCAGGCCGGCCGGGAGGAAGCGGAAGCGAGCCTTGCCGAGATCAAGGCCGAGTGGACTGCACTCGACGCGGCCGACGACCCCTCAGCACGTCTTCCCGAGGTGCAGGCCGCGACCCAGGAACGCCGCAATGCACTTGCCGCAGCACAAAGCAACCTCGCCGCCCACGCTCGCGATCGCGCCGCGCGCAAGCAGCGCATCGAATCGATCGCCGCCGACCGGGCGCGATGGACTGCGCGCAGCAAGAGCGCGTCGGAGCAGATCGCAGCCCTCAACGAGCGGCTCACAAAAACCAGAAACGACATCGCACAACTTGAAGAGATCATCCCCGCGCTCGACGATCGCCGGCAAAGCCTGCTCGGCGCGCTGACCGACGCAGAGCGGGCCCGCAACGCGGCTGCAGACGAACTCGCGCGTGCCGAGAACGCCCAGCGCGCCGCCGCCCAGGCCCTTCGCGAAACGCAGGCGGCAGTCTCTGCGGCGCGCGAAGCCCGCGCCCGCACCGAGACACGCCTCGAAGGCGCCCGCACGCGCCGCCAGGACGAGGCACGGCGGATCCGCGAGGCGCTCGACGTCAACCCGGACGATTGCCTCGCGCTTGCTGGCCTTACACGCGAAACCGCGCTTCCTGCCCTCACCGACGCGGACCGTACGCTTCAGCGCCTCAAGGCCGATCGCGAGCGCCTCGGCGGCGTGAACCTGCAGGCCGACGACGAGTTGACCGCCTTCCTCGAGCAAATGAGCACGATGGAGACCGAGTATAACGACGTCGAGCAGGCCATCGCGAAGCTGCGCGGCGCCATCGGTCAGCTGAACCGCGAGGGCAAAAAACGCCTCGAAGAAGCGTTCGAAAGCGTGAACGGCCACTTCCAGCGCCTCTTCACCACGCTGTTCGGCGGCGGCGAGGCCAGGTTGCAGATGATAGAGGGCGACGATCCGCTGGAAGGCGGCCTCGAAATCATCGCCCGGCCGCCGGGCAAGAAGCCCGCAACGCTTTCGCTGCTTTCGGGCGGCGAGCAGACGCTGACCGCACTCTCGCTCATTTTCGCGGTGTTCCTGACCAATCCCTCGCCGATCTGCGTGCTGGACGAGGTGGACGCACCGCTCGACGACGCCAACGTGGACCGCTTCTGCACGCTGATGGAAAAGATGGCGGAGGAGACAGACACCCGCTTCCTCGTCATCACCCACCACCCGATGACCATGATGCGCATGAACCGCCTGTTCGGCGTCACCATGGCCGAGCGCGGCATCTCCCAGCTCGTCTCGGTGGACCTTGAAACCGCCAAATCCTTCCGCGAAGCCGTCTGATAGATCTCCCTGTCATCCCGGCCAAGCGAGGCGAAAGCCGAGCGCAGAGCCGGGACCCAGGATAGGCCCCTACCACAAAATATTGTGTCTTCGACACTCATGACGCGGATCTCGGATAAGGCTCCAGCTACCGCCTCAGCCTTTCCGGGATGACGAAGAAGAGGGAGCGCCGCCCCCCCTCGAAACGAAGATAATCGGTCGCGAAGCGGCCGCGGGAGCAAGGCGACCCGCGACGAGTCGCGCCCCGCGGAGGGTGCCCGCGTGCCCATTTTCGGGCGCGCGGAACAGCACCCGTGAGCGAAATAGAGCCTGCGCCCATTCGCCGTACCTTGTCGCCCCCAGCGGAATGTGGCCATTGCTTGACACGGCTTGGTCTCCGGCTATGGTGCGCGCCGTTGGGAATCCGGCCGTTTCAGCCCACAGTCTGGCGGACAGGGGAAGCTCATGGCGTCATCGGGAAATAACGACGAACCGGGACGTGGTGAGATCTCGCCTGAGGACCGGGAGGCGTTTAAAAGACGCGCTTCCGATCTAGGGACTCGGCTCGAAAAAGTTCGGGCGGAGACTCGCGCCAAGGAGGGGCCGACGCCCGACGCGAAAAGCCGGGGCACGGCGCTCGGACAGGCGATGAAAATCGCCATCGAGCTCGTTGTCGGCATCGCAGTCGGCGGGTTCATCGGCAAGGTGCTGGACGACTGGCTCGGAACGGCACCTTGGCTCATGATCGTGTTCGTACTGGTCGGATTCGCAGCCGGCATGACGAATACGGTGCGCTCTGCTCGCAGAATGCAGGCGGACGCGCTTCGGAATAAAGACGGACGCTAGGGACGGCACTCAAAGGGTGGAGAGAGACCAGTGGTGAACTTGGTGGTGGCAGGAGCCGCCGATCCGATGGCCCAGTTCGCGATCAAGCGGATCATCCCGCTTGAGCTGTTCGGCTACGACATCTCCTTCACGAATTCCTCGTTGTTCATGGTCCTGGCGCTGGTCCTGATCTCGGTCTACCTGATCGCCGCCATGAACGCCCGCGCGCTCGTACCGGGCCGCATTCAGTCGACGGCTGAGAGCACTTATGAATTCGTCGCGGGCATCGTCCGCGAGAACCTGGGCGAGGACGGCAAGAAGTTCTTCCCCTGGGTCTTCACGATCTTCATCTTCATTCTGACGCTGAACATGCTGGGCATGATCCCAGGGTCGTTCACGGTGACGAGCCACATCATCGTCACCTTCGCGCTTGCCGCAATGGTGTGGATCGTTGCGACCATCGTCGGTTTCGTCCGCCACGGCACGCACTACCTCAAGCTGTTCGTCCCCGATGGCGTACCGATCTGGCTGATGCCGCTGATCGTGCCGATCGAGATCGTGTCCTACCTGATCCGCCCCATCAGCCTTTCGGTGCGTCTGTTCGCCAACATGATGGCCGGCCACACCATGCTGAAGGTGTTCGCGGGCTTCGCCGTCAGCCTGCCGTTCGTAGCCAAGGCTCTGCCGGTGATCTTCACCGCCGCCTTCACCGGGCTCGAGTTCCTGGTCTCGTTCCTCCAGGCATTCATCTTCACCGTGCTGACCTGCATCTACCTGAACGACGCGGTCAACATGCACGACCATTAGTCGAGCGCCCGACACCGGAGCTTCCGGCGCCGGGCACTTGAACGAGTTCGCAACCCTTACGAAACCTTTCAGAAAAACGGAGACGACCCATGGAAGCTGAAGCAGCAAAGTTCATTGGTGCCGGCCTCGCCTGCTTCGCCCTCATCGGCGCCGGCATCGGCATCGGCAACATCTTCGGCAACTACCTGTCGGGCGCCCTGCGCAACCCGTCGGCAGCGCCGGGCCAGTTTACGAACCTCCTCATCGGCTTCGCCCTTGCTGAAGCCACGGGCCTCTTCGGCCTCCTCATCGCTCTGATCATCCTGTTCGGCTGATCCTCTACAGGCCGTGATCGGCTTCGGGCCTTATCCGTCCGAAGCCCGATCCATCGGCCGCACTAGAGACCTAGAGCACGCTGAACGACGAAACGATCGTGCTCTAGGGCGGCAGGGCCAGGGTGTCGGCATATGCCGGCCGATTGGCCCGCCACTTCATTGAGGAGAGTCCTATGCCTGCAGCGATGACCGCGCTCGTCGCAGCTGTGACCGATATCAGCACGGACGTTCGGGAAGCTTTCGACGCGACCAATACGAGTAGCGGCGGACTTCCTCAGCTCCACTCGCCGGATTTCGCGCCACAGCTTTTCTGGCTCGTTCTGACGTTCGCAGCCCTCTACTGGATCATGTCGCGCATTGCGCTTCCGCGCATCGGCGAGGTGATCGAGGAGCGCCGCGACCGCATCCAGCGTGATCTGGCGGCGGCAGAGCGTCTCAAGGGTGAGACCGACAAGGCGCTCGAAACCTACGAGAAGGCGCTTGCCGACGCACGTGGCAGCGCCTCTGCCATCGCACGTCAGACCCGTGACAATCTCGCCGCCGAAGTCGATAAGGAGCGCAAGTCGCTCGAAGACGGCTTGGCGCGCAAGCTGGCCGGCGCCGAGGAAGCCATTGCGGCAACCAAGGCCAAGGCTCTTGAGAGCGTCAAGGACATCGCCGGCGAAACCGCCTCCGATATCGTGAACGCCCTGACCAACCTCTCCCCGACCAAGGACGAGGTGAGCCAGGCGCTCGCTTCTCCGAGCGATAAGTGAGGTCCTGAATGCTCAATCCCGGATATCCCGATTTTTGGGTCCTCATCTCGTTCCTGCTGTTCGTCGGATTGCTGGTGTACTACGGCGTGCCGGGCCTGATCGGACGTGCGCTCGACAAGCGTGCCGACACGATCCGCACCGAGCTCGACGAAGCCCGCCGCCTGCGTGACGAGGCCCAGGAGCTCCTGGCCGACTATCAGCGCAAGGCCCGCGAAGCCGAGGACGAAGCGAAGTCCATCGTCGAGCAGGCCCGCCGCGAAGCGGAGATGCTGGCAGCCGAAACGCGCAAGCAGCTTGCCGAGCAGGTGGAGCGGCGCACGAAGGCCGCCGAGGACAAGATCGCACGCGCCGAAGCTCAGGCCGTGAGCGATGTTCGCGCCGCCGCCGTCGATCTCGCTGTGGCAGCCTCCGAGCGTATTCTCAAGGCCAAGGTTTCGGGCGCTGCAGGCGCGTCCCTCACGGACTCCGCGATCAGCGACCTCAAGACCAAGCTCAACTGAGCCGGTCAAGCTGCCTCACAGGCCGAGACACGATCATGAAACCGGGCTTCAACGCCCGGTTTTTTTGTGTGCGAGTTTCGGCATCGTTTTTTAGTACGGGCACAGAATGATGGGCTAGACTTAGTGGGAACGAGTGGAGACCGCCTCATGCCGTATCCCCGCAGAAAGCCCACGCGTCGCAGCGCGCTGACGCTGTTCGCAAGTGCCGCCCTCCTCGCGTCCACGCTTGCAGCTCCGGCAGAAGCCGGGCCCGCCGCCACACACGTCGTGGGCCTGTTCGACCGGCTATGTTACGCAAACATGCCCGACATCGACGAGGTCGAAACACTCGCCATGAACGCGGGCTGGGAGGCCGTGACCGGCAGCGACCTCGACGCCTACCGTCCAGCCGCGGAACCGGAAGTTCTCAAAGCCTGGAGCTTCAGCGACGAGGGCGCGACGTTCTCTCTCGCCGTCACGAGAAGCGCGATGGACGATCAGGCGAAGGCCGATTTCCCAGCTTTCGCGGACGGCATCAATGTCGCCTGCAGTCTCATACTCACATCGTCCGAAGCGCCATCAGCGAGCGTAGGGACGGAGCTGGAAAAGCTCGTCGAACGGAAGGCGGACGCAACATACGACGAAGGCCCGTTCGAGGTCAGCGCCTGGAGCGGCGGGAATGACGCGCTTCAAGTTCTCCTCTACCACTACGCGCCGAAGTCGGGAGCGCCCGGTGGCCTTCTCTCGATGACCGTATTCCAGAAGCCATAAGCACATGCCTGACACCGTCACTTGGCTCGATCCGTGGTATCCCGTCGATGACGAGGTGGTGCGCCAGGGGCTGGAGCGTCAGCTCATGCTCGAAATCCCGCCGAACCACATTCTCGCGCGGGAAAGCGTCAGCCTGATCGCACGGCGCGGCGACACCGACGACGCTCTATTCGCGCTGACGGAGGGCCGCGTCGCCGAGGTCCATATGACATGGCGCAAATCCGCTGAAACAGATCCGCGGTGGCCCGCCACCGCGATTTTTCCTTCGCTCGTCGAATGGGCAGCGGAAAGCATGATGCCGCTCCACCGCGAGCTGTCGGAGCGTCGCTGAAAAGATAGGGACGCTATCCCGCGTTCGGGGTGTTGCGGTCGAAGCCGACGAAGACCTCGAACTCGCCCGCGCGTGCGCCCGGTGGCACCTCGAACGTCACGGTCCGCACGGCCGAGAAGTAGCCGATCGGATTCTCCACCGCGACGGAGGCGTCTACGCGAAGCTGATCGGTCGCGATCCGTTCGCGCTTCGAATCGGCAACGAACACGTTGATCGGCAGCGAGATCGGCCCCGACTGCCCTCGCGGCCCGAGCAGGATACGGCCCGAGAAACCGTAGCGCACCGTCACCTGCGTGCCGTTGATATGGCACTCGCGCGCGGTCTTGGTGATCTCGCCGCGGTGCATAATGGCGAGCCCGTCGCCGACGCGGCCGGGTTCGTAAATTGTGAGATGGCTATCGCGCGGCCAGGTGACGAAGCGTGGGCAACCGGGCTGCGTATCGTTGCTGGCCAACGTCAGTTGGCCATCCCCGCCCGCCTTGGCCGCTGCTATCAGATCCTGCTCGGTGACGCCCGTGGGCTCCGCGCTGGCCGAACCGCCGCCCAGAATGCTGCTGCCGAGCCCGGACGTAACCGAACTCATGCCGCAGCCCGCAAGCGCCACGGCGGCCGCAAACGCAACGACGGCCCCTGCCGCTCTGCCGCAGCCGGTCATGACGGATTGCGCCATAGCGTTCCGATCCGCATAATCCCCCAGACTCGCTTGAGCGTCGGACGGAAACCGTGAGCCCGCCGCGCCGTTGTGTGAAGTGGACGCCCGCCTCAAGCTTTATCACCCCTATCTCGAACCACAAAGCGGCGCCGCCGTCTTAACCTAGACCAGCCGAGGACAAATCCCCATGCCCTCTTCCCGCGTCGATCACGACACCACGAGGCGCCCGGCCCTGACCGTGCTTCTCGCGGCTCCGCGCGGGTTCTGCGCGGGAGTCGATCGGGCCATCCAGATCGTAGAACTGGCCTTAGCGAGGTTTGGCGCGCCGGTCTACGTCCGCCACGAGATTGTCCATAACCGATATGTGGTTGAATCCCTGAAGGCCAAAGGCGCCGTTTTTGTGGAGGAATTGGACGAGATTCCCGACACCGATCAGCCTGTGATCTTTTCGGCACATGGCGTCCCGAAGTCGGTGCCCAATGCCGCGAAAATCCGTAACCTTTTTGCCATCGACGCCACGTGCCCGCTGGTGTTCAAGGTCCACATGGAAGCGGGCCGCCATTACACGGAAGGCCGCGAGATCGTGCTGATCGGCCACGCCGGCCACCCTGAGGTGGAAGGCACCACGGGCCAGCTGCCCGAAGGCACCGTAAAGCTGGTCGAGAACACCGCAGACGCCGAAGCCTTCACGCCCGAAGATCCGACACGCCTCGCCTATGTGACACAGACCACGCTCTCCGTAGACGACACGGCAAGCATCGTCGCCATCCTGAAGCGCCGCTTCCCCGACATCGTCGGCCCCACCAAAGAGGACATCTGCTACGCCACGACGAACCGGCAGGCAGCCGTGAAAGCGATCGCCGGCAAGGTCGGGCTGACGCTGGTCGTGGGCGCCCCCAACTCGTCGAACTCCTTGCGTCTCGTCGAGGTTGCCGAGCGCTCGGGCTGCCCGAAGGGTGTGCTCATCGAACGCGCGACCGAAATCCCCTGGCCCCTCTTCGAGGGCATCTCGGCCGTTGGCGTAACCGCCGGCGCATCGGCACCCGAAAAACTGGTCGAAGAGGTCATCGAGGCGATCCGCGAGCGTTTCACGCTCACGATCGAGCAAGTCACCACCGCGCAGGAAAACATCGCCTTCAACGTACCGCGCGCGTTGCGCGAACCTGCCAACGCATGACCCGATTGCGCAACCTGCACCAACAGACGCTGAAAAGATAAACACCCATGGCCGTTTATACGGAAGTGACGGACGACGACCTGGCACGCCTGATCGCCGAATATGGCTTGGGCGAGCTGATGTCCTACAAGGGCATCGCCGAAGGCGTCGAGAACACCAACTACATGGTGCACACGAGCAAAGGCACCTTCATCCTGACGCTCTATGAGCGGCGCGTGAACACGGCCGATCTGCCCTACTTCATGGGCCTCCTGGAACACCTCAACAAGGAGGGCGTCTCCTGTCCGCTTCCCGTTCGCAATCGCAACGGCGAGGTGCTGACGGAAATCTCGGGGCGCACCGCGGCCATCGTGACGTTTCTCGAAGGCGTCTGGGTTCGCCGTCCGAAGACCGCACACTGCCACGCGGTCGGCCGCGCGCTTGCGGAGCTTCACCTCGCAGGCAAAAGCTTTCCCATGTCCCGGCCCAACGCGCTCGGCCTCGCGGGTTGGCACGACATCAACGAACGGCTCGGCGCACGGGCCGACGAAATCGCGCCCGGCCTCGGCACGCTCATCAACTACGAGCTGGCCTATCTCGACCGCGCCTGGCCGCGCACCCTGCCAACGGGCGTCATCCACGCCGACCTCTTCCCCGACAACGTGTTCTTCATCGGCGAGAAGCTATCGGGCCTGATCGACTTCTACTTCGCCTGCAACGACGCGTGGGCCTACGATCTCGCCATCTCGCTCAACGCCTGGTGCTTCGAGACGGACTGCGCATTCAACGCCACCAAGGCCCGCGCCCTCGTCACCGGCTATCAGAGCCTGCGTCCGCTCACCGCTGCCGAGCGCATCGCATTCCCCGTGCTCGCACGCGGCGCCGCGCTGCGTTTCCTGCTCACCCGCGCGCTCGACTGGCTGCACACCGACCGTAACGCGCTCGTCAAGCCGCACGATCCGATCGCTTATGTCCGCCGCCTGCGCTTCCACCAGGAAGTGACGTCACCCGCCGAATACGGCTTGGAGCCGGCCGAATGAGCACCAACTCCGCTACGGTCGAGATCTACACGGACGGCGCCTGCTCGGGAAATCCCGGCCCGGGAGGCTGGGGCGCAATCCTGATCTGGGGCGACCACCGCAAGGAAATCAAAGGCGGCGAAGCCGAAACAACCAACAACCGCATGGAGCTGATGGCTGCCATCTCCGCGCTCGAAGCGCTGAAGAAAGGTGTCGAAGCGGACCTCTACACCGACAGCGCCTATGTCCGGAATGGCATCACAAGCTGGATCCACGGCTGGAAGAGGAACGGCTGGCGCACCGCGGACAAGAAGCCCGTCAAGAATATGGAGCTGTGGCAGCGTCTCGACGAAGCGCTAAAGCGGCACCGCATCACCTGGCATTGGATCAAAGGTCACGCCGGCCATCCCGAGAACGAGCGCGCCGACGAACTCGCGCGCGAGGGCATGGCGGAGTTCAAGATCCTGCGCTCGCCCTCCTGAGGCTCAAAAAATACGAAAGCCGCCCACCGGGATCGGCGAACGGCCTTCGTAGTACCGGGGGTTCGGCTAACAGCGATTAGCCGACGCGGAACACGGCGCCGGCCACCGAGCGGGCGCGCGTGCGGACCTTGCCGCCGTCGTTGCCGGAACGGACCAGCCACTTGCCGTTGGACGCGCGGCCGACGATCTCGCCGACATGCCCGCGCCAGACGACCACGGCGCCGACCTGCGGACCACCGGCCGGACGGCCCCACTTGCTCCAGTTCCAGGCGACGTTGAGGTGAGCGCCGCCGCCACGCTGCGTGCGCATCCACCAGCCGCACCAGCGGCCAGGACGGGGTCCCGCGTTGTACGGGCCGCGGGCCGGGTTGTGATACGAAGTCTCTTCAGAGCGCGCCTGACGGAGGCGTGCGGCGCGGCCGCGCGAAGCTCCGCGCTCACGCGTTGCGCGGCGCTCGGCTCTGTCGCCACGAGATTGGGCGACGGACGAAGACGGCTGAACGAACGGATTCCACTCATAGGCAGCATCGCGAGACGGACGCGCGTCAGCGGACGTCGCGCCGGCCCACGCGAACAAAGCGGCCAGAACGGCGAAGGCGTATTTTGTCATCTCTAGGTCCCCTACTTACTACGTACTTATGCGTACTGAACGGGGTCGCCTTCGCACGAGCATTTGGCGAAAACAAGAAAACGCTTCTGAAGCGCGGCAATATGTCCACGCGCACGCATTCAGCATGAGCGAAGCGCACTCAAGTCATTGCAAAGTATAGATTTCGGAAAATACTTAGAGCGCTGCCAGCAGCTTTTCCGCCGTCGCTTTGCTGTGTTCGGGCGGACTGTCTTCGACAGCGAGATACTTCACAGCACCATCCTCGACGATCATCGCATACCGTTTTGACCGAACTCCGAGGCCGAACGGTCCGAGATCGACGTCTAACCCCAATGCCTTAGCGAAAGCGGCACTTCCGTCTGCCAGCATAGTAATCAGACCGTTAACGCCACGAGCCTTCGCCCAAGCATCGAGAACGAAAACGTCGTTAACGGCCGTGCATGCCACCATATCCACGCCGTTGGCCTTGAGCTGAGCGGCGTGCCCGATGAAGCCAGGAAGGTGATGCTCGCTGCAGGTCGGCGTGAAGGCACCGGGAACCGCAAACAGAGCAACACGCTTGCCCGCGAACACATCGCTTGCCGAAACCTGCTTCGGCCCACCATCCATGATCGTGAACGTCGCCTCGGGCAGCTTGTCACCCACCGTAATGCTCATGGATCGTCTCCCTGGATTTTCGTCTTTGGATCCGGCTTGCATCCCCGCGCCCTCCTCCGGGCCGGAAGTCTGCAGGCTATTCGACAAGAAACGTCGCGACGGACGCACCCGTTTCGCTCACCAGCGTCACCGTCACCGCTTTTCCTTCGAGCTGCGCGACGTCCACGCTCCCGTCGAGCTCGGCTTCGAACACAATCGTGCCGTCGGCCTTCGTGGTCTTCAAGGCCGGAAGCGGCAAATAGAGGCTGTCAGGCGCTTCAAGAAACACGTCCGCACCCGCGGCCCCGCCAGGGAAACGCGCCTCTATGGTGATCTTCGGAGACGACCCGCCGAGGATACCGGAAGCCGAAACGAGTTGAGGATCGAGCGGTCTGAGCTTGTCCTGCGCACGCGGAACCGCCTCGAGCGCGGAAAGCCCCGCCAACGCCGCAGCATCCGCTTCTCCCGCCTTCACCTCAACCGAGAGCGCGGCATCGACGGGGACACACACGTCCTTGCAGATACCGTAATGAAAATCGAGAGCGAGCGAGATCGGCTCGTTCTGCCGTTCGGGCGTCAACACCACGGGCAGCACGAGGCCACCTTCATAACCGATCGTGTTTCCGGATCTATCAGTGAAACGCCGGGGGGCCGGGTAAAGCACCTCGGCATGAGCGAGATTGGCAGACTTCGACCAATCGAAGCTCGGCGGCAATCCTCCGGCATCGCCGGGTGTGCGCCAGTACGTTTTCCAGCCCGGTTCGAGCAGGATCTCGACGAAGGCAAGCCGCTTCCCATCCTCGACGAGCGCGGCGCGATCCCGGTCCACACTGCCGCCGCTCACGAGGCGCGCTTGAGCCTTGGGGCCGGTGACCCAGGGAGACGCCGCAGCAAGAGCGTGTCCGAGCCCGCTTGAAGCCACAACGATCAGCGCAAATATGCCCCCAAGGGCAGAACGAAAAGCGAGAGTTGTTCGACGCATCATGAAGGATCGACCTTCCTTGGCACGCTGGCTTGTCCCCTCATCTAACACATCGACGCAAAATTTGCGGCAGCCACGGAATTTTGAGCTTGGGGGCCGGCGAACGGCAAGCCCCCCTTCCCATGCGCGGCTTCGGGAGGATAATCTTTCGCCATGATGAGAACGAGGCGCAAAAAGCGAAACGACACGTTTCTCAAGGGACAGCTACTCGTCGCTATGCCCCTGATGACTGACCGGCGGTTCGCCCGTTCCGTGATCTATATGTGTGCCCACTCGGATGAAGGCGCAATGGGGCTCATCATCAACCATCGCGCAGATCACATCAGCTTCCCCGACTTGCTAGAGCGGCTCGGCATCATCGCGCACGAGACCGAGGACGGCATCTCGAACGACATCTTCGATCGCCAAGTGCATGTCGGAGGGCCGGTCGAAACAGGGCGCGGGTTCGTGCTGCATTCGGCCGATTATCACGCCAACGACTCGACGCTCCCCATCGACCGCGAAATCAGCCTCACGGCGTCCGTCGAGATCCTAAAAGCGATTGCGACGGGGGAAGGCCCGTCTCACGCCATGCTGGCGCTCGGTTATGCAGGCTGGTCGGCAGGGCAGCTCGAAAGCGAGATCCAGGCCAACGGATGGCTGCACTGCCCGGCAGATCTCGACCTTTTGTTCGACGCCGACCTCGAAGGCAAATACACGCGCGCGCTCGCCAAAATTGGCGTCGATCCCTCTCATTTGGTGAGCGACGCAGGCCACGCCTGATCGTCTCTCGATCGTCCGGCATTTCGAAAAAACCGAAGGCGCTGCACCTGCACGCCGGGTCGCTACTTTCGCGCGACGCCCGCAAGCCGTGCCAAGCTCTCGGCGATGGCCGGGGGAAGGTTTGAGAAATCGGGCTCGGCGCGACCGGACTTGGGTCCGGCTGCAGGGCCCTGAATGGTCGGCTTCTTGGGCGGCGGCTGGCGCGGTGGAACGGCGCGCGTGGCCGCAGGCGGCGGCAGCGGTGGAGCGACTGCAGGCGGCTGCCCAGCACCCATCGACGGCGTTGGCGCAGACGGCGGAACCGGCGGCGGTGACGACGGCTGGACAAGGATCGGTCGCGTCGTGGCCAGATCCGAAACGGGCATAGGCGGCGGAGCAGAAGGCGCAGATTGTGCCACGGGCTTTGCCCCACCCGCAAAAGGCAGCGGTGGCGGAGGCGCAGAAACAGGCGGCGGCAAATCCTTGAGACGCGTCGGAGGAACGTCCGACCGTCGCGAAGGTGGCGGTCCATCTGCGCCGTTGCCGACATGGGGCGCGCGCGCGGCCATCGGCGGCGCAGCCGAAGCAGGCGTGCGGTTTCCGGCATCCGGCGTAGCCGCAGGTGGCAAATCAGGAAGCACGTCGACGAGGCGCGTTTTCGCCGGTTGCGGCGGCGCGGGCAACGGCGGCGGCGCGCCAGCGAAAGCACCCGGCGCGGATGCTGACTGGGGAGCCTGTGACGACGCGGGCGGCGGCGGCGGACCGGGCGGCATCATCTTTGTGGGAGCCACATTTGGCGCCGGCACGTCGGCAGGTTTCGGCTGCCCGCGATCGCCAGCCGGGCGTCCCCGGCGCGAAAGCGGGATGGTTGGCGTCAAGCCATCGTCCCTCAGACGAACTGGCTGCGATGGGGCAGGTCCTGAAGGTGTCTTTCCATGCGCCACGCCGCCGGCAGCCAGAGGCGGAACGGCGCTGGCTGCCGCAACGGCCGGCAGAGCGCCCGCTCCCGGCGGCGAAGTCACGCCGTTGCCAGCACCATTGGCTTTGGCCGGAGAAGCGGCCGCAATCGCTCCTTGCGCGCCGTTCGCGGCGGCCGGCTGCTGCGGAGGCGCCTTTGCGGCTTCGGGTTTGCGCGCCTGGGCCCCCTGCTGCTGCGGCTTGCCTTGGCGCCGTTTCTTCGCTTTCGGGCGGAACACGCCAACCGGCTTGTGCTTGTTCTCGGACGCCCGCACCGACGCCAGCAGCTTCACGACATCGCCTTCCGGAATGGCATCGCCGCAGTACGCGCCCTGCGCATACTCGCATCCGATACCGCGCAAGAAGCTCACTTCCGTGTCGTTCTCGACGCCCTTCGCGAGCACCTTCTTGCCGAGCTCGTGCGCCAGCGCCACCATCGAGCGCACAAGCGCGCTGTCGTTGCCGCCCTTGACGCTGCCGGCTTCCATCAGCGCCTGATCGATCTTGACCGTGTCGAAGGGCAGCCGTTCGAGATAGGGCAGCGACGAATAACCCGTGCCGAACTCGTCGAGCACGATCTCCGCGCCCGCACCCCGCAGCCATTCGAGCACTTCCGTCGATTGCTCGGGATTTTCGAGCGCGATCTGCTCCGTCACTTCGAGACGGATCGAGCCCTTAGGCACCACCGTTCGCCCGAGGATATGGCGGATTTCCTGAATGACGTCCTGCCGGAAAAGATGCCGGCACGAAACGTTCACGCTCACGAACAGCGGCGCATCGGTGCGCAGCAGCTCCTTCTGCCACACGACCACGTCGCGCGCGGCCCGGAGCAGCATATAGGCGCCGATCTTAGCGACGATATCGCTGTCCTCGATGGCCGAGGCGTGCTGGACCGGATCGATGATGCCAAGCTTCGGGTGATCCCACCGCACGACGGCCTCGAAGCCGGCAAGCTCCTCCGTCGAGAGGTAGACAATCGGAAGATACGCAACGCGAAGCTGGTTCTTGTCGAGCGCACGGCGCAGATCGACTTCGAGCGCATGCCGGTCATCCTGGTCGCCTTGCATTTCGGGCGTAAATACCTCAATGCGGTCGGCTCCCGCGCGCTTGGCGCGGAACATGGCGATCTCAGCTTTCTTGAGCAGGTCGTGGTGGCTCGTCTCTTCGCCATCGAACACCGCGATGCCGATCGAGCCCGTAAGCACAACCTCCTGTCCGGCGATCTTGATGGGCGACCGCAGCGAACGGCGAATGCGCTCGGCATGCTGTGCAAGCTCTGCAACCGGCTGATCGGCTAGCAGCAACAGCGAGAAGCGCCCGCCCGCCACGCGCCCCAGCGTATCGTTGGGGCCGATGTGCCGCTGCAGCCGCCGCGCAATGGTCAGCAGCAGGCTGTCAGCGAGCACGAGCCCGAGCGAGGAATTGACGTGCGTAAACTTGTCGATGTCGATGACGAGCACGGTGGGGCGGATCTGCGGTTCCGACTTGGCACGCCGCATGGCGACTTCGAGCCTGTCGAGCAGCAGCTCCCGGTTGGGCAGCCCCGTCAAACTGTCGTGAACCGCGTCGTGCAACAGCCGCTCGTGCGCGCGCTTGCTGTCGGTGACATCACGCAATAGGCCGATGCATTTGAACGCGCGCGGGTCCGTGCCCGGCACACCGGCCGCTTCGAGTTCGAACCAGCGATAATTGTTGTCTGCCTGGCGAATGCGGAAGTCGCAGCAGATCTTGCCGTCGCGCCGCTCCTGCACCGTGAATAGCGCGAGCCGGAAGCGCTCGCGGTCGGCCGGATGAACATGACGCGTGAAATCGTCGGTCCGCGTGGACAGCTCGCCGGGTGACAGGCCGAGCAGGCTTTCCACCGCCGGGCTTACCTTCACTTCGTCACGTCGCGCGTTCCATTCCCAAACAGCCGCTCCCGACGCATCGACCGCGATAGATCGCGCCTGAAGCTCGGAGGGTGCCGCGCCATACATCGGCTCGGCAGAGCGGAACGCAAACTGGGTGACGGTGAAGCCAATCAGAAGCAGAACCAGGACCAGCCCCGACACCAGCCCGAAACCGACCATGTCGCCGGAAAGCTGTCCGGTAAGCGCCACTGCCGCGCCGAAGATCCAGACCAGGAACAGGATCCAGGTGGGAACGATGGAAAGAGCGCGATCCTGCCCTCTGAGCGCCAGGAACAGGATAAGGCCCGCGCCGACTGCGCCGATGAACGCGAACGAAAGCCGCGCAAACGTCGCAGCCAACCTCGGATCGATGATCGCGACCGCGATGAGCGAGAACTGCGCGACAAGCCAGACCGTGATCAGCATCCGAACGAGGCCGTGCCAGAGCGCGAGCCTGAGGAACACATGCAGGAACACGACGAGACTGGCCGCCAACGCGGCCTCAGTGGCCGCGCGATAGACGGCGTTCGCCTCCGGCTTCAGCAGGAACAGCTTATGGAAGAAGCCGAAATGGACCGAGAGATAGGCCAGCGTACACCACGCGACCAGCGCCGACGCTGGGAAGATCAGCTTGTGATTGGCTGCGAAAATGGACGTGAGGAAGATCGCCATCAGGCCCGTAACGCCGAGCATCACGCCGTTGAAGAGCTGGCGGTTCGACAGCGTCGTCTCGTAGTTGAGCGGGCGCCAGAGATAGAGCCGCGCAAACCGTTCCGTGCTCATCTCCGCGACGTAGGTGATCGTCTGCCCGGGATCGAGCGCGATGCGGAAGATGTCGGCCCGGTCGCTCTCGATCCGCTCCGGCACGAAGCCCATCGACGGCGTCACCGCCTCGATGCGCCGGGCATCGAGATCCGGCCACACGATGCCCGAACCGATGAGAGAATAACGCTCCGCCGTCAGCCAGCGCACCACCGGCCTGTCGGTCGGATTTGTGAGCGCGAACACGATCCAGTTCGGGTTGGTCCCGGACGTCGTGGCCGAAACCGACATGCGCCCCGCGATGCCGTCCGCGCCGGCGGCCGTTTCGACCTGGAGCGTGTCGCCCCGGCCTTCGTACAATTCACCGAGCGTTGTGATCTCGATGCGCCCCTGATCGGGCACGATCTCGATGGCGTTGAGCGCCAGTGCCGCGCCCGGCGCCGCAAAGATGGTCATGAGCGCCAAAGCGACGAGAGGCGCGAGCCGGGGCGCAAGCGCCGCGAGCTTCGTCCACCCCCAGGTCGGCTTTGGCCCCCCTCTCAAACCCGGACCTCCCGCGTCAACCAATCCTCGGCCAGCATGGCGAACATCAGGTGATCCTGCCACACGCCGTTGATCTTGAGATAACGCCGAGCAAGTCCCTCCTCGATAAATCCGACGCTGCGCAGCACGCGGATGGACGCATCGTTGGTGGGCTGCACGGCAGCTTCCACGCGGTGCAGCCGCAAAGTCTCGAAGGCATAGGGCAGCGCGGTGCGAACCGCAGCCGACATGTATCCGCGGCCCGCGAAGGGAAGCCCCATCCAGTAACCGAGCATGGCGGACTGCGTGACGCCGCGGCGGACATTGGACAGAGTCACGCCGCCGATCAGGCGGTCGCTTTCGGACTGGAACAGCAGAAACGCGTACCCGAGATCGTCGCGCGCTTCCCGCTGATAGAACTTGAGCCGGCGCCGATAGGCGCTCTTCGTGAGGTCGTCGCGCGGCCACGCCGGCTCCCAGGGAGTCAGATGCGCGCGGCTCAACGTGCGCAACTCAGCCCACGAACCATAATCGCTGCTCTGCGGCGGACGCAACCAGACGCCCCGGCCCTGAAGGACCGTCCATTCCGACGGATGCCCGGCTCTCAGGAATGCCATCAGGCCCTCCTCGCCTCCAGCCCAGCCGATCCTTGCGTCATCCGCGCCTGAGCGTCGGATGCAAGACGCTGCGATGCCTTCCCGGCACCGACAACGGCCACGGAAGGCCGGCTCTTCAACAGACCCTGCGCGAACGCGCCCACATCCTCCACGCTGACGGCGTTGACCTTGGCCGTCAGCTCGTCGCTATCGATCACTCGGCCGTGCACCAGCATGTGTCGCGCCATTTGCTCTGCCCGAGCGGAAGATGATTCGAGACTCATTAGCAGCCCGGCCTTGAGCTGGGCTTTCGCCCGGTTGAGCTCGGCCAACGTCGGCCCGTTGCGAGCGACGTCTTCGAGCGCAGCGCCGGTCACATCGATGAGGTTGGCCATAAGCTCCGTCCCGGTCGCTGCGTGCACCGCAAAGAGGCCCGTATCGCCCAGGCCCCACGCGGACGAATAGATCGAGTAACAGAGGCCGCGCTTTTCGCGCGCCTCCTGAAACAGACGGGACGACATCCCCCCTCCGAAAAGTCCGGAGAAAACCTGGGCCGTGAAATAGGCCTCGGAACGGTAGGATGGACCCTCGTACGCAAGCACGAGATGGCTTTGTTCGAAACGCTTTTGATGCCAGCGGACGCCCCCCTCATAGAGCGCCCGCTGCTCATCGGCGGCTCCCACGGAAGTGAGCCCGCCGAATAGGGCCTCAGCGTGGCGGACGAAGGCGTCGTGGCGGACGGCCCCGGCCGCCGCCAACACCATTTTGCTCGGCTGGTAGTGCGACTGCAGGAAGTGACTGAGATCGGACGGCTTAAACCCGCGCACATTGGCGGTCGGCCCCAGGATCGGGCGCCCAATTGCCTGATCCGGATACGCCACCTCGTTCACCAATTCGAACGCTATGTCGTCGGGACTGTCCTGCGTCGCCGCGATCTCCTGCAGGATCACGCCGCGCTCCCGCTCCATCTCGTCGGGCGCAAAACTCGAATTCAGCAGAATGTCCGCCAGGAGATCGAGCGCGAGCCCTTCGTCGCCCTTGAGCACGCGCGCATAATAGGCGGTTGTTTCGAGACCCGTCGCGGCGTTGAGCTCGCCGCCGACCGACTCGATCTCCTCCGCGATGGCCTGCGCCGAACGCGACGCCGTGCCCTTGAAGGACATGTGTTCGAGGAAATGCGAAATTCCATTTTCCGCGAGCGTTTCGTGACGCGCGCCGACGCCGACCCAGACCCCGAGCGACGTCGTCTCGATATGCGGCATGGTCTCCGTGATGACGGTGAGACCGTTGGCGAGCCGCGTGATCTGCTGGCCCATGCTCATGACACACCCTCGGGCGCGGCGCGCACGGCTCCGGCCACGAAGCGCTTCACCTCCGCCACGTCGTTCGCGAGCACGGGGAAGCGCTCCGGATCGGTCAGGAGCGAGGATAACCGCTCCGGCAAACCGGGCCGTTCGCCCGTGATGCGCTCCATCGCGTCGGGGAACTTCGCAGGATGCGCCGTCGAGAGCACGATGCCGGGCACCTCGGATTGCGCCTCCGTGCGTTCGAGCGCAACGAGACCGCACGCCGTATGAGGATCGAGAAGATAGCCGCTTGCCTCGCGCGTGCGGCGGATGGCGTCCGCGACATCCGCTTCGCTCGCAGCCGCAGCGCCGAACGTCTCGCGGAACGGCACGGCACACGGTCCCAGCTCGAAACGGCCGCCCTGCTGAAGCGCGCCCATGACGCCACGGATATATCCGGCATCGCGGCCCGAGGCTTCGAACAGGAACCGCTCGAAGTTGGACGAGATCTGGATGTCCATCGAGGGCGAGGATGTCTCGACCACACCCTGCATTTCATAGACGCCCGTTGCATGTGCCCGCGGCAGAATATCGTTCTCGTTGGATGCGATCGTGAGGCGTTGAATAGGAAGCCCCATCCGCTTCGCAACCCACCCAGCGAGAATGTCGCCGAAGTTGCCCGTCGGCACGGCAAAGCTCACCGGCCGATAGGGCGCGCCGAGCGCGACGCCCGCGGCGAAGTAGTAAGTCACCTGCGCGACGATGCGCGCCCAGTTGATCGAGTTGACTCCCGCGAGGTTGATGCTGTCACGGAACGCGAGGTCGTTGAACATCGCCTTCACCAGCGCCTGACAGTCGTCGAACGTGCCCTTGATCGCGACCGCGTGCACGTTGGCGTCTGTCGGCGTCGTCATCATGCGCCGCTGCACGTCTGACACGCGCCCTTCCGGGAACAGGATCACGACGTCGACGCGCTCCGAGCCGCGAAACGCCTCGATCGCGGCCCCGCCCGTGTCGCCAGATGTCGCACCGACGATAACGGCACGCTGGTCGCGGCCCGCAAGCGCGTGATCCATGAGCCGCGCGAGCATCTGCATTGCCACGTCTTTGAAAGCGAGCGTCGGCCCGTGGAACAGTTCCAGCACCCAGCGGTTGCGGTCGATCTGCACGAGCGGCGTCACCGCCGGATGCCCGAAGCGCCCATAGGCGTCCTCGGCCATCCCGAGCAGGGCATCCTTGCTCACGGAGCTCCCCGCGAAGCATCCGATCACATGAGCAGCCACCTCGGCGAACGGCTTGCCGGCGAACGAGGCAATGGTCTCAGGCGGAACGACTGGCCAGACCTCGGGAACATAGAGCCCGCCATCCCGGGCGAGCCCACGCAAAAGAACGTCCTCGAAGGTGAGCGAGGCCGCTTCGCCCCTGGTAGAGATGTAGGTCACAGGCCGCAGGCTTTCTTGAAAGGAATGGAGTTAGGGGGCGGGGATTTTCGCCCACCGCAAATAAAGCGCCGAGGGGAGGCAGAAAGCCCCTTTGCGCTTCAATTCAAAGCTGAATCTAAAGGTCGCCCTGCCCCGGATCAAGCTCAGGCGCGGGGCGAACGCTCGCCCCGAAGCCGCGTCCAGACGAAAGCGCCGAACACCACGAGCAGCGTTCCGGCCAGTCCGTACCACGTGAGCGCATATTCCAGGTGCCGGTTCGGGATATCGAGCCGTGTGGCGCCGCCCTTGGGCCATCCGCCGGGGTTTGCGGACTCCGCCACGGCATCCACGAAAAAGGGCATCATCCGCGTCCAGGCCCCTTCGACGCCCATGGACGCGATCATGCCGGCCAGATCCCGCCAATGCCAGACGTTCTTGGCCGGGTCCCTGTCCGGCTCGAACGATCCCTGCACACCGGGCGCCCGCACGAGCCCTTTCACCGTGACAGGTCCTGCGATCTGCCCATCGGGGCGAGATGCGGGCTCCTTGAAAGCATCCGGCACGAACCCCCGGTTAACGAACAGGATCCGCCCACCCTCTGTTTCGAGAGGCGTGTAGATGTGCCAGCCCATCTGGCCGTGGTCGGTGGCGAACAGGTGCCGCTCATGCTCGTGCAGAAAGCGGCCGCTCACTGTAACAGGCCGGTATTCCTCCTTGCGAAGCTCCTTCCAAGCGTCGGCAGGATCTTCCAGCGGCGCGGGCTCCTTTTTGAGGCCGCTCTCGATGGCGGCCACCAGCCCTTCCTTCCAATGCAGCCGCTCCATCTGCCAGTTGCCCAGCGCCACCATAATCGCGAACGCCACGAGGGTCGCGAGCGCGGCTGGAACGAGCCCGCGGGTTCTCGCGCTTTTGCCGGCCGTGTCCTCTGCCATCGGTCTCAATCCTTTGCCAGCCGGCCCTCTTCGGCCTTGTTGGTCCAAATGAGCGCAATCAGCGTCGCCTTGAGGAACCTGAGCAGGGCGAACGAAAAAAGCGGCGTTAGAATGCCCCACAGCACCACATGGACCCAGACGGACGGCTCGTAGCGGAATTCCACGAAAAGCGCGAGACCCAATACGACGAAGCCGAGGATCAGGATTGCAAACACCGCCGGACCATCGCCAGTATCGATGAACGCGTAATCGAGATTGCACGCTTCGCAGCGGGACCGCAGCATCAGCCCGTTCTGAAACAACGGACCGCGCCCGCAGCGCGGACAGCGCGCAAGCACACCCGCAATGACCGGAGACACGGCCCGCCGGGCCGTCTCGTCGTGCGTTGTCTTCGTGCTGTGCATGCGGCCACCTCTCTGTCCCGATCACCATTCTAGCGAACGAAGAAGGGGCCGAGTCACGAGACTCGGCCCCCTGCTTCAATTCGACCGTCAGCCTATTAGTGAGCGCCCGGGTTCGGACCCGCGCCCCACACGTAGATCGCGACGAACAGGAACAGCCACACCACGTCGACGAAGTGCCAGTACCAGGCAGCGCCCTCGAAGCCGAAGTGCTGCTTCGGCGTGAAATGGCCCTTCATGGCGCGAAGCAAACACACCAAGAGGAAGATCGTGCCGATGATGACGTGCACGCCGTGGAAGCCGGTGGCCATGAAGAACGCCGCACCGTATGCGTGCCCGGCGAAGCTGAACGCCGCATGCGTATACTCGTAAGCCTGCATGGCCGTAAAGATGACGCCGAGAAGGACCGTCAGGAAGAGACCGAGGACGAGGCCGCGGCGGTCGTTCTTGAGCAGCGCGTGATGCGCCCAGGTCACCGTCACACCCGACGTCAGCAGGATGAGCGTGTTGATGAACGGAAGCGTCCAGGGATCGAACGTACCCTTGAAGAAACCTTCCGCCGGCATGCCGGTCGCCGGAATAACGGCCTCGGTCATTTCGACCGGAACCGGGGGCCACTGACCACCGAACACTTCGTTCCGCTGCACCAGACCGATGGCCTGCTGCATGTTCTCGATCTGCTCCAGTCCGGAAGGGAACAGAGAGAAGTCGAAGTAGGCCCAGAACCAGGCCACGAAGAACATCACTTCCGACGCGATGAAGAGAATGATGCCGTAGCGCAGATGAAGCTGCACGACCGGCGTATGGTCGCCGCGATGCGCTTCGATCACCACGTCGCGCCACCAGAGGTAGGCGACGGCGATAAGGGCGGCAAAACCGACCGCGAACACCCACGGTCCATGCAGGCCGAACAGGCCCTCGCCATCGCCCATCGAGCGCATCCAGACGATGCCGCCGACGGCGAGAACGAACGTCGCGAGCGAAGCCAGAAGCGGCCAAGGGCTCGGATCGAGCAGGTGATAATCGTGTTGCTTGCCGTGCGCTTGAGCCATGTCCGTCTCCGTAATCCCCGTTCGCTTTATTAGCTCCGGCCGCCCCGCGAACCGCACAACCCTTTCGGGTGTATGCCGCCCCTGTCTCGGCCTGTCGTTTAACCCGATGGCTTAAGCCCCGGGATCTCGTGCTGTCGCTAGCCTCCCGTTCTGGGCTCCTTCGTCGTCTGAACCTCGGCCTGCGGGCCGCTTGTCATCGGATAGAAGGTGTAGGACAGCGTGATTTCACGAATTCTGTCGGCCTCCCGATCGTCCATGATCGAGGGATCGACGAAGAAAGACACCGGCATCTCGACAGTCTCGCCGGGCTGAAGCGTTTGTTCTGTGAAGCAGAAGCAATCGATCTTTGCGAAGTAGGGCCCCGCGGCATAAGGCGAAACGTTGAACGTCGCCGTGCCGGTGATGGGCTTATCGGACGCGTTGTGCGCCGTATAGAAGCCCAGCATATTCTCGCCGACCTTCACGTCGATCGTCCGCTGAACGGGCTGGAAGCTCCAAGGCAACCCAGGCGCGACGTTCGAATCGAGGCGCACCGTAATCACGCGATCGAACACCTGATTAGGAATCTGGTCCGCCCGCATCGGCGTGCCGCCAAAACCCGTGACCTGACAGAAGAGCTGATAGAGCGGCACGGCTGCCCATGCGGCAGCGCCCATGAAGAGCAGCGCCGAGAGGCAGACCAGCACGACCCGGCTGTTCGACGTCCGCCGCACCGGATCGAATTCCGGCTCGGTGCCGCGAGCACCCTCGTCGTTATGACCGTCTGTTGTCACGTCGACTAATTCCCCATCCGCACAATGGTCGCGAGGTAGAAGAGCACGACCAGAAAAGCCAGCCCCAGTCCGATCGCCAGCGATTTGAGCCGCTGCCGCTTGAGCCGCTTTGCCTCTTCGTCCATTCCGTCCGTCACCACCGCCTCTTGCACTTCGACCCCGGCATCGGTCTTTTTACGACCACAGCTTCGCGACGAGATGCTCGCCGAGCAGCACCCCGAACAGCAGGAAGAGATAAAGGATCGAGAAGCCGAACAGCTGCTTCGCCGCGTAGTCGGCTTCGCGTCCTTCCCGGGTCCGCCAAACCTTGACCGCGAGCCAGAGGAACATCAGCCCCAGCACGACAGAGGACACGCCGTAGACGATGCCGCCGAGCCCGATGACGTACGGCGACACCGCAAGCGGCACCAGCACCAGCGAATAGAGCAGGATCTGCCGACGCGTCTCGTCCGGTCCGGCCACAACCGGCAGCATCGGCACGCCGACGCGCTCGTAATCGCGAGCCCGATAAAGCGCAAGCGCCCAGAAGTGCGGCGGCGTCCACATAAAGATGATGAGGAACATGAGCACGCTCTCGATGCTCACGGTTCCGGTCACGGCAGCCCAGCCGATCATCGGCGGGAAAGAGCCTGCCGCGCCGCCGATGACGATGTTCTGCGGCGTCCGCCGCTTGAGCCACATCGTGTAGAAGAAAACGTAATAGGCAATGGTCAGCGCCAGCAGCGCGCCCGCCACCCAGTTCACCAGCACGCCGAGCGTCATCACCGAAACGATGGAGAGCACCGTGCCGAACGTCAGCGCTTCATCCGCCGTTACGCGGCCGCGCGGGATGGGACGTGCCGCGGTGCGCGCCATGCGCACGTCGATATCCGCGTCGTACCACATGTTGAGAGCACCCGACGCACCGGCGCCGACGGCAATGCAAAGGATCGCAATGACGGCAAGCAGCGGGTGCAGATCGCCCGGCGCCGCCACAAGCCCCGCAAGCGACGTAAACACCACGAGCGACATGACGCGCGGCTTCATGAGTTCGAAGAAGTCACCCACCGAACCATCGGTGCTGACCACGGAACTCTGAATCGTAGCCTCGGCGGTAGAGCCAGTCATCGTTTCCCCATTCTCCCGCGGCGGTCATCAACCCGCCAATGGTGCGCGCACTTCTACGGTGCGTCGCTGAACTGAAACGGTGGGGGAGCAAGCCTCCCACCGGAACGCATGTGAAGAGCCGCGGCGCGGAGGCTTTCGAAAGCCTCCGCGCAACACGGTCTTAGTGGTGGCTGCCCGAGATACGCGGAAGCGTCTCGAAGCAGTGGTACGGTGGCGGCGACGTCAGCGTCCACTCGAGCGTCGTTGCACCCTCGCCCCACGGGTTGTTGCCGGCCGGCACCTTGCGGGCCAGAGCGACAAACACGCCGATGAAGAAGAAGAGCGTACCGACGGCCGTGATGTAGGAGCCGATCGACGACACGTAGTTCCAGAAGGCGAACGCATCCGGATAGTCGACGTAGCGGCGCGGCATGCCCGCAAGACCGAGGAAGTGCTGCGGGAAGAACAGGATGTTCGCGCCAACGAACGTCGTCACGAAGTGCAGCGTGCCCCAGAAGTTGGAGTACATGTAGCCCGTCATCTTCGGGAACCAGTAGTAGTAGCCCGCGAAGATCGAGAACACGGCGCCGAGCGACAGCACGTAGTGGAAGTGCGCGACGACGTAATAGGTGTCGTGCAGAGCGCGGTCCACGCCGGCGTTAGCAAGCATCACGCCCGTCACACCACCGATGGTGAAGAGGACGATGAAGCCCAGCGACCACAGCATCGGCAGCTTGTACTGAATGGAGCCGCCCCACATCGTGGCGATCCACGAGAAGATCTTCACGCCCGTGGGCACCGCAATCACCATCGTAGCGAACACGAAGTAGGCCTGCGTGTTCACGTTGATGCCGGCGGCGTACATATGGTGCGCCCACACGATGAAGCCGACGAGACCGATCGCAACCATCGCGTACGCCATGCCGAGGTAACCGAAGATCGGCTTGCGCGAGAACGTCGAGATGATGTGGCTGACGATGCCGAAGCCCGGCAGGATCATGATGTACACTTCGGGGTGACCGAAGAACCAGAAGAGATGCTGGTACAGGATCGGGTCGCCGCCACCGGCCGGCGCGAAGAACGTCGTGCCGAAGTTACGGTCCGTCAGAAGCATCGTGATCGCACCCGCGAGAACCGGCAGCGAGAGAAGCAGCAGGAATGCGGTGATCAGCACGGCCCAGGCAAAGAGCGGCATCTTGTGCAGCGTCATGCCCGGAGCGCGCATGTTGAAGATCGTCGTGATGAAGTTGATCGCACCCAGGATCGACGAAGCGCCCGCGACGTGGAGTGCGAGGATCGCGAAGTCGACGGCCGGGCCCGGATGGCCGGCAGTGGAAAGCGGCGCGTAGATCGTCCAGCCCGCACCGACACCGTGCATGCCCGACGGCCCCTCGACGAACATCGAGATGAGCAGGAGCGCGAGCGCGACCGGCAGCAACCAGAACGAAATGTTGTTCATGCGCGGGAACGCCATGTCCGGCGCACCGATCATGAGAGGAACGAACCAGTTACCGAAGCCACCCATGGTGGCCGGCATCACCATGAAGAACACCATGATGAGGCCGTGACCCGTCACGAACACGTTGAACATGTGCGGGTTGGAGAAATACTGCATGCCCGGCTCTGCGAGCTCGAGGCGCATCGCGATGGAAAGACCGCCGCCGATGATACCCGCGATCATCGCGAAGATCAGGTACATCGTGCCGATGTCTTTGTGGTTCGTCGAAAGCAGCCAACGACGCCACCCGGTCGGGGTGTGATCGTGATCGTGGCCGGCATGTGCTGTGGTGCTACCCATTGTTCGAAACCTTTATTGACCTGGGTGTTTCCATTCCGAATCCGGTTGAGGCGGAGACCAGCGCCGGTGCGCGGCTCCGCCGTTCCGGGTGCTATTGGGCCTGCGTCGCGGCGCTCACGACAGTCGTCGCCGTGCCGGCAGCCTCGGCGGCCTGCTTGATCGCCACTTCGTCCAGGATCTCGCGCGCCCGCTTGCGATCGCGAGCCTGAAGAGCCTCGACCCACTGGTTGAACACGTCATCGTTCACCACGCGCACACCGATCGGCATGAAGGCGTGGTTGAGGCCGCAAAGCTCCGAGCACTGGCCGTAATACATGCCCTCACGCTCGGCCTTGAACCACGTGGATGTCACGCGTCCCGGCACGGCGTCGACCTTCGAGCCGAAGGACGGAACGGTCCAGTTGTGGATCACGTCGTTGGCGGTGACGAGCACATGCACGACCTTGTTCACCGGAACGACGATCTCGTTATCGACGGCGAGCAGGCGCGGAGACGGAATGCCACGCTGCTCACGCTCGGCGATCTCGGCATCGCCCAGCATGTTGGACGTAATCGTGATGTTGCCGTGGTCCGGATACTCGTGCTCCCAGAACCACGAGTTGCCGATCGCCTTAATCGTGAGATCCGGCTTCGGATACGTGTACTGGTTCATCAGGAGCTTGAACGAGGGGATCGCGATCACGACGAGGATCAGGATCGGAAGCACGGTCCATGCAAGTTCGAGCAGCGTGTGGTGCGTCGTCTTGCTGGGAGTGGGGTTACGCTTCTCGCTGAAGCGGAACATCACATAGAGCAGAAGGATAATAACGAAAGCCGCAATCGCGATGATGATGAGGTTCGTCAGATCGTGAAACGCATGGATCTCGCGAGCGATCGGCGTAACGGCTTCCTGCATCCCAATCTGCTTGGGGGCGGGCTGGCCCACTCCGACCTGCGCCATCGCAGCGCCCGGCGCCATCAGCATGGCCATCAACCCGGCCAGCGCCACCTGAGGCACATACTTGAAGATCCATCTCAGCATAAAATCCGCTCCCCGGTTCCGTTTCCCGGCTTCTCAGCCGGAATCTCCCATGCAGGCCTGTCGACCGTTCCAATGTTGCCGATCGTTCCGCCTGGCGCGTCCGCGCCACTGCCTTTGGGGCGACCCCATATTCCCCTCGCGTCGCACGCGTCACCGACGTGCACACGGAACAGGCAGAGTCCCCCGACCACACACACACCACAATCGTCAAACTTGTCTCAAGTCAAGTTTTCTGCGGCATAACCACGCGTTAATTGCACGCAGTCCACCATCGCGCTCTTGCGCACTGCAACATGAGTGCTCGCAGGGACCGTCATCGGCATATCCACCCCGCACTGTTCCAAGGCGATCCCTGAGTCCCACTTTGGCCTTTTTCCTCGCAGAGACGAACGGAGTGCGGTAGACGCGCATGAGCGGCGTTTGCGGGGTTTCGACGCCGTCATTCGGGAACGTTTTCGAGGAATATCCAACCGTCATGTCACCCACCATCGGCCAGCCGCCGGGGCGCCGGACCGGTATCCGCAAGCACACCGCAGGTCTCTTGTGCGCCGCATTAATCGCGGTCTTAACGGGACTGCCGGAGACGGGATTTGGGCTCAACGGAGGGGTCCGCGCGGAGGGGACGGAAGCCTCCACCGAACGCGCGCAAGGCGCAGCCGCGTCGCAATTCGCCGACGGCGAAGTGAAGGGCCAATACGGAGATTGGCAGTACGTCTGCAAGCCCCCGCCGCCGGGCGCAAAGAACGAAGTCTGCGCCCTCGTTCAGAGCGTCACCGCCGAGGACCGCAACAACGTCGGTCTCACCATTTACTTCCAGCAGTTCTCGAACGGCGTCCGGGTCCTGCGCGTCTTCGCACCGGTCGGTGTGCTGCTGCCACCGGGCATTGGCCTCAAGGTTGACGGCGCCGACATCGGTCACGCGCCGTTTCTCCGCTGCCATACATTCGCGTGCTATGCGCAGGTGACAGTCGAGGAAAAGCTCATCGAGCAATTCCGTACCGGAAAGACGGCCATCTTCATCATCTTCCAGACGGAAGAGGCCGGTATCGGCATTCCGATCTCGCTGGCAGGCTTCGGCGAGGGCCTCTCGGCGCTGAGCGCGATGAATTAAACCGAATAAGCCGTCTTCACCCGATCAAACCCATCGGTATTTCTCGCCATGAGACAAAGGCGCGAAAAAGCAGCCATAAGGGCTCGGCGTGCGCAAAAAATTTGGCGTATTAAACAACGATCAACGGGCGGCGCATCAAGCCCCGCCAACTTCAATTTCAAAATCGAATAGTTCTAAAAGCGCGCCGAATTTCCATTCGGCACAAGACGTCAGGCGACGCGGCGCGCCTTGTTTTCCGGCTCGGCTTTGACACGCGGGCGCGTCCTGGCCTTCGCACTGGCGGCGCCGTTGAAGTCGATGTAGTCGCGATCGGCCGGCAGCGTATCGACCACGCCGTAAGGTGCGCCCAACGGCAATGCGGCACTCCAGGCGTCCGCAATCTTGCGACCACTGGAAGCATACTGCTCTGCCGCTTCCTGCCAGAAAGCCATCTGCTCGTTCAAGACATCACGGCTCGTGCGGCACTGCGCGAGCTTCGCCGGCGCCTGCATGTACGCCTGAACGCGGCGGTTCACGAGGCCGAGCATTTCAAGCTGCGCACGCGCAACAGCCTTGAGGGGTGCTGTGGCCTGCTGGGTGAACGCTTGCGTATCGAAGGCCGTCGGAAAGCCTGCGCCAAGCGGGGGAGTGCCTTGGCTGACCGTCTCGAATGCCGAAAGATAGTTCTGAAACACCGACGCGAACGACCCAATGCCGTACGCATCGTATCCCGTTTGCGTGCCCATACCCTGAACTCCCTATGTACGGATCCCGATGACATGGCCGGAACCTCGCAATCACTTAATCCAAAAATTATGCACGACGTGTGGCGATTGCAAATGATCGTGATCAAATCGATGAGCGGAAAACAATAACGAAATGTTGATAAGAAAATGACCTAGAGCAGCGAACCGCGCACATTTGCCGTCCGCATCGCTAATGCGCTTTTGCGCGCACGATCTGTCATCAGCCAGTGATATCCGCCGTTTAACGAAACCTCTTATCAGTTTTCGGGAGGTTTATTCGTGCGGAATCGCAAGCTACCGCCGTCCGTCGCGTTCGAGGCCGCGGAAAACGCGGGCTCGAACCCCACAACCGCACCAACCATGGGCGATCTGATCGCCGAGCGCCTCTCCCGTCGCGACCTCATCCAAGGCCTTGCAGCCGTCTCCGTCGCAGCCGAGCTTGCTTGGCCCCGGGCTCTCGCCGCGGCCCCGGCTGAGAGCAAGGCGCGCGACGCCGCCTCATCGTTCGGCTTTGCCGAGCTCACAGTTTCTCCCGGCTCTCCGACGCACCATGTCGCGGAAGGTTATGAAGCCCATGTGCTGATCCGCTGGGGCGACCCGGTACTGCCCGACGCACCACCGTTCGTCCCGAACCGCGCCGACGCCGCGGCCCAGGCCCGGCAGTTCGGCTACAACAACGACTTCGTCGGTTTCCTGCCGATTGACGGGCGAGACGATCACGGCCTCCTCGTCGTCAATCACGAGTACACCAATGGCGAACTCATGTTCTCCGGTCTCGCGACGCGCGGCGACCGCGACGCGAACTTTGCATCCCTCACGCGTGAGATGGTCGATACGGAGATGATGGCGCACGGCGGCGCGGTGATCGAAGTTCGCCGCGAAAACGGCAGGTGGCACGTCGTACCAGCCTCCAACTATGCACGCCGCATTACCGCGGAAACCGAGATGGTCCTTTCCGGCCCTGCCGCCGGTCACGACCGCATGAAAACCTCCGACGACCCGACAGGCACACGCGTTCGCGGCATGCTGAACAACTGCGCCGGCGGCCTGACGCCGTGGGGCACTTGGCTCACCTGCGAAGAGAACATCAACGGCTATTTCTGGAACAAGGCCGCCGCCGAACCGCTGACCGCCGAGGCACGTGCACTCCGCCGCTACGGCGCCCCCGCCGAATGGTACGCCTGGGGCCGCTTCCATGATCGTTTCGACGTAACGAAGGAGCCGAACGAGCCGAACCGCTTCGGCTGGGTGGTCGAAATCGATCCCTTCGATCCCACCTCGACGCCGATCAAGCGCACGGCCCTTGGCCGGTTCAAGCATGAAGGCGCCGGCAACATCGTCAACCGTGACGGCCGCTTCGTGATCTATCAGGGCGACGACGAGGCTTTCGACTACGTCTATCGCTTTGTTACGGACGGCAAGGTCGACCCAACCAACAAGGGTGCCAACCGAAATCTCCTCGACAACGGCGTGCTCTCTGTCGCACGCTTCCATGCCGACGGCACGGGCGAATGGCTGCCTCTCGTCCACGGACGTCCGAACAAGGACGGCCAAGTCTGGCTGACCGAAGCCAACGGATTCAAGGATCAGGGCGACGTATTGATCCACACGCGCCTCGCAGCCGACCTGCTCGGACCGACGAAAATGGACCGGCCAGAGGACATCGATGTCAATCCGACGACCGGCAAAGTCTACCTCGCCCTCACCGGCAATCTGAAGCGCACCGAGGAGCGCATGGACGCCGCAAACCCGCGCGCGGCAAACGCGTTCGGTCACATCATCGAGATCGCGCCCGACGGCAGCGACCACGCAGCGGACACTTTCACCTGGGACATCCTGATCAAGTGCGGCTCGCCTCAGATCGCCGAGGTCGGCGCCACGTTCAATCCGGCCACGAGCGACAACGGGTGGTTTGGCATGCCGGACAACTTCGCGGTTGACGCCGACGGCCGCCTTTGGGTCACGACGGACGGCAACTCGCCCCGTAAGACCAATCGCGCCGACGGCGTCTGGTCCATCGAAACCGAAGGCCCTGAGCGGGGCACCTCGCGTTGCTTCTTTCAGGTCCCCGTCGGGGCCGAAATGTGCGGCCCGTGTTTCACTCCGGACCTCGAAACGTTTTTCGTCGCCGTCCAACACCCTGGCGAAACCGAAATCGGCGGCGACGTGATCTCGACATTCGACTCCCCCACGACGCGCTGGCCAGACTTCGAGAACGGTACGCCGCCACGTCCAGCCATCGTCGCCATCACGCGCAAAGGTGGCGGCAAGATCGGCGGCTGACAAAAAACGAACGGGCCGGCCCGGATCGCCCCGGCCGGCCGGCCCAAAACAATCCTGTGGAGCCGGATCAGCCGAGCTTGGACTTGATCCAGGATGCCGCGAGCGCAGTGATCGCGCCACTGACGCCGCCGGTAGCAAAGCCGCTCACGATCGCGCCGATGTCGAGGCCGGCCGTGTCGATCCCGAGCAAGGGCCCGAGCAATTGCCCGCCAAGGCCGCCGCCGAGAGCACCCGCCAGCGTATTGCCGAGGGTCCCGAGGGCGTTATTTTTAGTTGCAGCAGCCGCCGCATTGCCGCCAATGGCACCACTCGCCGCCTGAATGAGAAGTGACGTCAGGTCCATAAGTCCGATCTCCCCAATAATGGTCCGAGCACCCTAGAAGCCCGAACCACCGGGATTGTCCGCCTCTGACCGACGTCAATCAAGCACAAGCAACGAGGACGGAAGAAATAATTGCCTCCGTCCGGCAGCGGGGTGGGGCGAGCCGCCCCAGGGCAGGGCGACCCACCGAGACCAAATTGAGCCTTGCCGTCCCATCCCATCGCGGTGCAAACATCCATTGGGAAAACCGGGGCTCGATCACTCCGGGGAAGGATCATAGGTCCCATCAAAGAGTTAGAGCGTCATATCGAGCCAATGATAGCCGACCGCGCTCTAGGAGGAGACAGCCCGCGATGAACGTTCACGTCGTTCCGACTTCCGCCACCGCGGCGGACCCCATTCGCCACGACTGGACCCGCGAGGAAGCACAGGCCATCCACGACCTGCCCTTCAACGACCTCCTCTTCCGCGCCGCGAGCGTGCAGCGCCGCCATTTCGACCCCAACAAGATCCAGCTCGCACGCCTGCTCTCCATCAAGACGGGCGGCTGCGCGGAAGACTGCGGCTACTGCAGCCAGTCGGCGCATCATGCCTCGGGCACCGGCCTCAAGGCCTCCAAGCTGATGGAAGTCGAGCGCGTGCTCACCGAGGCCCGCAAGGCCAAGGCCCAAGGCGCCACCCGCTACTGTATGGGCGCCGCCTGGCGCTCGCCCAAGAACCGCGACATGGCGTCCGTGGTCGCGATGGTCGAGGGCGTCAAGGCGATGGGCATGGAAACCTGCATGACGCTCGGCATGCTTTCGGACGACGACGTTCTGAAGCTCAAGGATGCCGGCCTCGACTACTACAACCACAACATCGACACCTCCGAGCGCTACTACTCTTCGATCATCAAGACGCGCACGTTTGCGGATCGCCTCGACACGCTGGCGCGCGTGCGCGAAGCGGGCATCAAGGTCTGCTCGGGCGGCATCGTCGGCCTCGGCGAGACCATCGAAGACCGCGTCGACATGCTGGTGACGCTCGCGAACCTTCCCGAGCATCCCGAAAGCGTACCGATCAACATGCTGATCGCAATCGCCGGAACGCCGCTCGAAGATCAGAAGAAGGTCGACCCCATCGCATTCGTTCGCATCATCGCGCTCGCGCGCATCATGATGCCGACCTCGTACGTACGTCTCTCTGCGGGCCGCACCGAGATGAGCGACGAGATGCAAGCGATGTGCTTCTTCGCTGGTGCCAACTCGATCTTCTGCGGCGAGACGCTGCTGACCGCCGACAATCCCGGCGAGGACAAGGATCAGGTGCTGTTCGCGAAGCTCGGCATGACGCCGGAAGCGCTTGAAGGCGGCACCGAGACCGAGGCGGGGGACGAAACAGCAGCCACGGAGCGGACCTCCTGCGGCTGCGCAGGACCGTCAGCCGAGGCCGCCTCATCATGCATGACAGCCACGAGCGCGCGCTAAAGGCGCTCGAACGCCGCGGCCGCCTCAGGACGCTTTTGCCCCGCAGCGGCGTGGACTTCTCGTCCAACGACTACCTTGGGCTCGCCACGTCGGCGGAGCTATCGGAAGCCGTCTCGCGCGCGCTCGACAGAGGCGTGGCCGTCGGAGCGGGTGGTTCGCGCCTGTTGCGTGGCAACGATCCCGAGCACGAAGCGCTCGAAGCGGAGGCCGCTCGCTTCTTCGGCACAGAAAGCAGCCTCTATTTCGGCGGCGGGTTCCTCGCCAACTACGCCCTCTTCTCCACACTGCCTGCGCGAGGCGACCTTGTCGTGCATGACGCTTTGATCCACGCGAGCGTCCTCGACGGCGTACGTGCGGGCAAGGCCAACGTCGCATCCGCTGCTCACAACAACGCCGAAGCCTTCGACGACGCCATCAAGACTTGGCGCGCGGACGGTGGAACCGGCAGACCTTGGATCGCCGTCGAAAGCCTCTATTCGATGGATGGCGACCGTGCGCCGCTGAGCGATCTGGCAACCGTTGCGCGACGCCACGACGGCGTTCTCGTCATCGATGAGGCGCACGCAACCGGCGTGCTCGGCCCCGATGGCCGCGGCCTCGGCCACGCGCTGGAAGGCGCACCCGACGTCATATCGCTCCACACGTGCGGCAAGGCGCTCGGCACCACGGGCGCGCTGCTTTTGGGCCCGCGCATCTTTCGCGACTATCTTATCAATCGCGCCCGCCCCTTCATCTACGCGACGGCGCCGTCACCGTTGATGGCGGCATCTGTCCGCGCCGCACTCGATCTCGTGCAAAGCGAAGCGGGCGCTCAGCGCCGCGAGCGGCTCGCGAGCCTTGTCGCGTTCGCGGGCCGAGAAATAGCGCGTCGCCTTGGTATCGAAGCGAGCGGCACACATATTCAGCCCATCGTCCTCGGCGCCGACGAGCGCGCGGTCTCCGTTGCGAAAACGCTGATCGCCGAAGGCTTCGACATCCGCGCCGTGCGCCCCCCAACCGTGCCCGAAGGCACCGCACGGCTCAGGCTTTCGCTCACGCTCAATGCAGGCGAAGAGGCGACAGCCCGCCTCCTCGAAGCGCTCGCCCGCACGCTGCAAGAGGTGCGGGTATGACCCAGGGCCTCATCGTCACCGGAACAGACACGGGCGTCGGCAAGACGGTCGTCGCCGCCGCCTTTGCAGCCGCGCTCGAAGCCACCTATTGGAAGCCCATCCAGTGCGGTCTCGAACACGGGGGCGACAGGGAAGAGGTTCGCACGCTCTCGGGCCTCCCATCCGAGCGCCTGTTGCCGGAGATCCATCGCTTTTCGATGGCTGCCTCACCTCACCGTGCAGCGGAAGCCGAAGGCATCGAGATCAGCGTCTCAAATCTCAAACTACCGGATGTCGAGGCCCCGCTCGTCATCGAAGGCGCGGGCGGCCTCATGGTGCCGCTCACGCGCCAATCGCTTCTGATCGACGTTTTTGCGTCTTGGCGCCTGCCGGTCGTCCTCGTGGCGCGCACCGCTCTCGGCACCATCAACCACAGCCTGCTCTCGATCGAAGCGCTGAACGGCCGCAACATCCCGATCCTCGGCATCGTCTTCGTCGGCGACGAAATGCCCGACACGGAGCGAACCATCGTGGAGATGGGCGGCGTGCGCCGGCTCGGTCGCTTGCCGCACATAGACCCTCTCACCCGCGCGAATCTGGCCGCGGCCTTTGCGGAGAACATCCGCATCGAGGATATCCGCTGATGGCGCGCACGACGATCTGGCACCCCTTCACGCAGCACGGCGTCGAACCTCTGGAAACAGAGATTATGCGCGCCAAAGGCGCATGGCTCGAAACCACGGACAACCAGCGCATTCTCGACGCCATCTCGTCATGGTGGGTCGTCACGCACGGCCATCGTCACCCCGTCATTGTCGATGCGATCAAGGCCCAGGCCGACCGCCTCGATCAGGTGATCTTCGCGGGCTTTACCCATCCGACCGCCGACGCACTGGCCAACAAGCTCGTCAGCATCGCGCCCCCGGGCCTCGCGCACGTCTTTTACTCCGACAGCGGCTCCACCTCCGTGGAAGTGGCGCTCAAGATGGCGCTCGGCTACTGGCGCGGCATCGGCGAACCGCGCACACGCATCGCAGCCCTCGAACACGGTTATCACGGCGACACCATCGGCACGATGTCAGCGGGCAGCCGCGGCCTGTTCAACGCCACGTACGAACCGCTGTTGTTCGATGTCGTGCGCATCCCGTTTCCCGAAGCAGGACACGAGCAAGCCACCCTCGACGCGCTCGAAACAGCCTGCCGCGAAGCGCCGCTCGCTGCCCTCATCGTCGAGCCGTTGATCGCAGGCGCGGGCGGAATGAGGATCTACAGCGCCGCCACGCTCGCCGAGATAAAGCGCATTTGCACCCATCACGGCGCGCTCCTGATCGCCGACGAAGTCATGACCGGTTGGGGCCGCACCGGCACGCTGTTCGCCTGCGAGCAGGCGGGCATCACACCCGACATCCTGTGTGTCGCCAAGGGGATCACGGGCGGATCGCTTCCGCTCGCCGCGACGCTCGCCTCCCCCGCCGTCTACGATGCCCACTTCTCCGAGGATCGCGCACGCACGCTCTTCCACTCGTCGAGCTTCACCGCCAACGCCATCTGCTGCGCAGCGGCTCTCGCCAACATCACAATCTGGGAAGAAGAGCCGGTCATGGATCGCATTGCGAACGTTGCCGCAATGCAGCTTTCGCATATCGCGACCTTGGCCGCAGATCCCCGCTTCGAGAACCCGCGCTGTCTCGGCACCATCGCAGCGATCGACCTCCGCGTGCCCGATGGCGGCTATCTCGCCTCGGCGGGCCCAGCGCTCCGCGCCCACTTCTTGAGCAGAGGCGTGCTGCTCCGTCCGCTCGGAAACACGATCTACGTCATGCCGCCCTATTGCGCCAGCGCAAGCGATCTCGCGCTCGCCTACGACGCCATCCGCAGCATCCCGCCGGATCTCACATCCGCTTGAGGATGTAAGCCGCCTCGTCAAGCGACGTCACGCCGCGTGCCTTCAGGTTCTGGCTCTCGTCCAGCCCATCGCGCGTTTCCGCAAGCTCAATCTCATGGGCCTCGGCAAACAACGCATCGACTTGCGCGCGCGGCGTGGAAAACGGCGGCCCGTTGATCTGCCCGTCAGGATAGGCGAGCGACACGAGCAGCATCGGCGCGTCTTGAGGCAGTAAGGTGAGAAGCGTTTCCGCGTAGCGAACCTGCAGGCTCGGCGGAAAAGCGACCAGGGCCGCCCGGTCGTACACGGCCGCGACATCGCGGACGGCCTCTTCCGGCAGCTCGAAAATGTCGCCGCACCAGATCGTGAACGGTCCTGCGGACCAGACGGCAAGCGCACCCACCGGCCGAACGTCCGCCACGAGATCCTGCTCGCGGAAGAACGCATCGACGGCGAGCGGCGACAACTCGCAGCCGATCACGCGATGGCCCTGCGCCGCGAGCCACACCATGTCATGGCTCTTCCCGCACAACGGAACGAACACCGCGCTTCCCGGCGCGAGGCCGAGTGACGGCCAATACCGCGGCAGAAAGTCGTGCACCTTCTCGCGGTGAAATCCGATCTCGGCGTTCTTCCAGCGCTCGATCCAGAAATTTGGGTCCAAGGCCGCCTCCACTCGCTCAGATCCGGAACGCTTGCCCCCATTCGGCCGGGGGGCGAAAACGCAGGCGGGTCTCCGCGTATCAGCTTCTGTAATCTGCGTTGATCGACACGTAGTCGTGCGTGAGATCACACGTCCACACATGTGCCGTGCCCTCGCCGACGCCGGCATTGACGCGGATCACGATCTCGCGGTTCTTCATATAGGCGGCCACCGTCGCCTCGTCGTACTCTGCCGCCCGCTCGCCATCGCGGGCCACGCAATAGGGGCCGAACCAGATCGCGAGCTTGTCGCGATCCGCGGCCTCTCCCGCCTTGCCGACAGCCATGACGACACGGCCCCAATTCGGGTCTTCGCCCGCAATCGCCGTCTTCAAAATTGGCGAGTTCGCGCAAGCAAGCGCGATGCGCCTCGCAGCGTGCACGCTCTCTGCACCTTCCACGATGAAGGTCACGAACTTGCTCAAGCCCTCGCCATCCTTCGCAACCTGGATCGCGAGATCGCGCATGAGATCGTGAAGCGCACCCGAGAATTCGGCGAGCGCAGGATCGGCAGCGTCCGTAACGCGCGCTTGCCCACGCGCCTCGGCCGCTCCGGTCGCGAACAGGAGGCAGGTGTCGCTCGTAGACGTATCGCCGTCGATGGTCATCGAGTTGAACGTCGTCACCACGTGCTCCGAGAGCAGCGCCTGCAGCGCCTCGGACCCAATCGCCGCGTCGGTGAAGATGAAGGCAAGCATCGTCGCCATATCGGGCGCGATCATGCCTGCACCCTTGCAGAAGCCGTTGATCGTCACGTCGACGCCGCCGATCCGCGCCGTACGCGTCGCGAGCTTCGGATAGGTATCGGTCGTCATGATCGCGCGCGCAGCGAGTTCGAAGGCGTCGGGCACTGCGTCCTGCACGAGCTTATCGAGGAGATGCGCAAACTTCCCGGCGTCCAGCGGTTCGCCGATCACGCCCGTCGAGGCCACGAACACGTCATCTGTCGCGCACCGCGCCGCCTTGGCACCCGCCTCAACCGTGATTTCAACCGCCTCGCGGCCGCGTTTGCCCGTAAAAGCGTTCGCATTGCCGGAATTCACGATCAGAAGCCGCGCTGCGCCGCCCTTCAAATGCTCGCGGCAAAGCAGCACTGGCGCGGAAGCCGTTTTGGATTGCGTGAGCACACCGGCCGCCGTCGTGCCCGCATCGAGAACGGCAACCATCAGATCCGTACGGCCGCGATATTTGATGCCCGCTTCCGCGGTGGCGAAACGCACGCCCGCAATGGGGCCTAGGCGGGGCAGGCTTTCGGGAGTGAACGGCGAGCGGGTCGTAATCTGGCCCATGGGTGGCTCCGGCACGAAAGAAGAGAGCGGCAACGGGAGGACGAGACACAATCGGGCCGCCCTTTGCAAGCGACCCGACCGATGAGTTGAAGCACCAAGACGCGTGAGACTATTTCGCCTCGTTCTCGAGCTTTTCCTGGTCCTGCTTTTTCTGGAGTTGCTCGTTCATTTGCTGATCGAACATCTGCTGACGCGCCGCCTGGGCCGCCGCCTCCTTCTCCACCTGCTCGCGGATGTCGGTATCCACGTATTCGATCGTTGCCTTGTCGCGCAGCTCCTTCGAGATCTGCTGACCCTTCTGCTGCTCCATCGCGTGCGAGATCTGCCCCTTGACCTCTTCGAAGGTCGGCACCGGCTTCACCCGGCGATCCTCAACCTTGATGACATGCCAGCCGAACTGGCTCTTGACCGGCTTGGAGATCTCGCCCTTCTCCAGCGAAAAGGCCGCTTCGTCGAACTCCTTCACCATTTGCCCTTTGCCGAAATAGCCAAGCTTGCCGCCGTTCGCCTTCGATCCGGGATCCTTGGAATGCTCGGCCGCGAGCTTGGCGAAATCGCCGCCATCGCGGACCTGGTCGGCGAGCGCCTGAGCCTGCTCTTCGGTCTCGACCAGGATATGGCTCGCCTCGACCTCTTCCTCAGGGGTGATTTCCTTGACCTTCTCGTCATAGAGCGCGCGGACGACGCCCTCGCCGATCGCCTCCTTGACCGCCTTTTCGTAATAGGCGTCACGCTTGGCCCGTGTGTTCCAATACGCAAGGCGGCGCTCGAACTCCGGCCCGCTCGTCAGCTTCTCGCCATCGGCGGCATTTGAGTAGAGTTGCATCTCGATCAAAAACTCGAGCAACAGCCGGCGACGGTTCGCGAGGGGAATATTGGCCACCTCCGCGCCAACCTCGGCTTCTGCAAGCGCGAGATCGGACTCCCGGATCTCCACCCCGTTGATCTTGGCCAGCACCTTATCCTCCGCGCGCGCGGAGCCGGCTTCCGCCAGCGCTCCCAGAAGAACGAGCGCCGGAACGACGGCAAAACGGGCAGCATGGGAAAGTTTCACGGGATTTGGCTCCTGCCGGATCGAGGCTTGAACAACGCTGGGCACTGCAACGAAACGCCAGCCGAAGTCAAAAGGATGCGAAAATGCAAATTCGCGGCATCCATAGACCCAGCGCCCGGGGGCTGCCAAGTCAACAATTGTGGCGTCTTGCAGGCATATCCCACCTCGTCTCCGGTAAAGATCTCAAGCCGCCGATACTGAGAAGAGCCTCCCGTGCTCGTTGACAATTCAGGGGCGTAATCCTTATGTCTGCGCCCGTATGGCCGCTTGGCCGGACTGGCACATCCACGGTTTCCATGCCCCCTGGGGAGCGTTGGCAAACCGCACTCGGGACAGGAAAAAACGTGAATGAGCGCGCGACGCAAACACGCCGCGCATCTTGCCAAGTCCCTGATTTAAGGAACGATTGAATGCTTTCCCTCGACTCCCTCGGAAACTTTGCGTCGAAGATTTTCGGCTCGTCGAACGAGCGACGGGTCCGCGGCTACCGATCCCGAGTCGAGGCCATCAACGCGATGGAGCCTGAGATCGCAAAGCTCACCGATGACGAGCTGCGCGCCCGGACCGAAGATTTCCGCAGGCAGTACCGTGAGGGAACCTCCCTCGACAAACTCCTCGTCCCAGCTTTCGCAACCGTCCGCGAAGGCGCCAAGCGCGCCCTCGGGCAGCGCCATTTCGACGTGCAGCTCATCGGCGGCATGGTGCTCCACGAAGGCAACATCGCGGAGATGAAGACGGGCGAAGGCAAGACGCTCGTGGCAACACTTGCCGTGTACCTCAACGCCATCACCGGAAAGGGCGTGCACGTCGTAACCGTCAACGATTACCTCGCCAAACGCGACGCCGAGTGGATGGGCAGGGTCTACCGCTTCCTCGGCCTTACGGTCGGCAACATCGTCCACGGCCTCGACGACGACGAGCGCAAGACCGCCTACGCCTGCGACGTCACCTACGCCACCAACAACGAGCTCGGCTTCGACTACCTGCGCGATAACATGAAGCTCAGGAAGGACGACATGGTCCAGCGCGGCCACGCGTTCGCCATCGTCGACGAGGTGGATAGCATCTTGATCGACGAGGCGCGCACGCCGCTCATCATCTCCGGCCCCCTCGAAGACCGCGCGGACCTTTACATGGCGGTCGATCAATTCATTCCGAAGCTTCAGCCTGAGCACTACGAGCTGGACGAAAAGCAGCGTCAGGTCACGCTGAACGACGACGGCAACGAATTCATGGAGAAGCTGCTCGCAGATGCGGAGCTTCTCAAAGGTTCCCTTTACGACATCGAGAACGTCACCCTCGTCCATCACGTGAACCAGGCTCTCAAGGCCCACAAGCTGTTCCAGCGCGATAAAGACTACATCGTGAAAGGCAACGAGGTCGTCATCATCGACGAGTTCACGGGCCGCATGATGCCGGGCCGGCGCTACTCGGAAGGCCTGCATCAGGCGCTGGAAGCGAAAGAGAAGGTCGAGATCCAGCCCGAAAACCAGACGCTCGCGTCCGTCACCTTCCAGAACTACTTCCGCCTCTACGACAAGCTCGCGGGCATGACCGGCACGGCGCTCACCGAAGCGTCCGAATTCATGGACATCTACGGCCTCGACGTCATCGACATCCCGACGAACCTCAAGATCTCGCGCATCGACGAGGATGACGAGATCTACCGCACGCAGAAAGAAAAACTCGCCGCCATCGTGACCACGATTGCGGACTGCGCACGCCGCGGACAGCCCATCCTCGTCGGCACCACCTCCATCGAAAAGTCGGAGCAGCTCTCGGACCTCCTGAAGGACCGCAAGTTCCTTACAGAACTCGGACGCTCGTTGCTGTCGCAGGCCGAGCGCCTCAAAGAGGCCAAGGAAGGCAAGACCACGGCCGAGTCCGAGCTCAAGGCTTACTTCAACGACATCGGCCAGCATTTGGTCGACCTCGGCAGCGCCAAGACGAAGGACGAGCCGATCCCTCATCAAGTGCTGAACGCGCGCTATCACGAGCAGGAAGCCAGCATCATCGCGCAGGCCGGCGTACCGGGCGCCGTAACCATTGCCACCAATATGGCCGGCCGCGGCACCGACATCCAGCTCGGCGGCAACGTGGAATATCGGCTCCGCGACTGGATCACCGCGGAAACCGAGGCGGGCCGCGCCCCCGACGACGCAGCCATCGCCAAGAAGCGCGCTGAGATCCAGGCCGACGTGGACGTTAAAAAGAAGATCGCTCTCGAGTCGGGTGGCCTCTACGTGCTCGCCACCGAGCGCCACGAGAGCCGTCGTATCGACAACCAGCTCCGCGGCCGGTCCGGCCGTCAGGGCGACCCGGGCCGCTCGAAGTTCTATCTCGCGCTCGACGACGATCTGATGCGCATCTTCGGCTCGAACCGCATGGATGGCGTCTTGAAGTCGCTCGGCCTCCAGGAGGGTGAGGCGATCACCCATCCGTGGATGAACAAGAGCCTCGAGATGGCGCAGAAGAAGGTCGAAGCCCGCAACTTCGACATCCGCAAGCAAATCCTGAAGTACGACGACGTCATGAACGACCAGCGCAAGGTCATCTTCGACCAGCGCAAGGACATCATGGCCGAGGACGACGTCTCGGAAACCGTGCAGGAGTTGCGCAATCAAGTCCTGAGCGATCTCGTTGCCCGATTCATTCCCGAGCAGGCCTACGCCGAGCAGTGGAACACCGTCGGCCTCCGCGAAGCCGTGCAGGCAATCTTCGGGATCGATCAGCCGGTCGACGAATGGGCGAACGAGGAAGGCATCGCCAACGAAGAGATCTTCGAGCGCCTGCAGAGAGCCGTGGACGAGAAGGGCGCCGCCAAGGTCGCCGAGATCGGGCCCGACACCTACCGGCAGATCGAGAAGATGGTCCTCCTCCAGACGCTGGACCATCTCTGGCGCGAGCATCTGATCACGCTCGAGCACCTCCGGCAGGTGATCGGCTTCCGCGCTTACGGACAGCGCGATCCCTTGAACGAGTACAAGAGCGAAGCCTTCGTTCTGTTCGAGAGCATGCTCTCGCGCCTCCGCGAGGCGACGACCGGCCAGCTCATGCACGTCGAGCTGGGGGCGCCTGGCGAGGAGATCGCCGAGCTCGAAATGCCGGAACTGCCCGAGATGCATGCTCATCACGTCGACGCCACGACAGGGCTCGATGAACTCTCGGACGAGTTTGCAATGGCCGACGCGGCGATCGCCGGACGGGGTCGGGGCGGTCCGGCACCGGAGAAGCGCGCACCTCTTCAAACGCGCAAAGCAGCCGGTGCATTCGACCCCTCGGACCCCGCGACGTGGGGCAAAGTCTCACGCAATGCGCCGTGCCCGTGCGGCTCCGGTAAGAAATACAAGCACTGTCACGGCACGTACGAGTAAAGAGACGCGTTCCGAAAGACGGATTTCCGCGGCCGCATCCTGAGAGGATGCGGCCGCTTTCGTTTTGTGCGTGCGCGAAGGGCCATTTCGCAGAATATGCGGACCTCAGGCTCATCTATCGGCATCAGGCACATAGTCCGACGAAGGATCGAATGCGTTTCCCAGCCCCCTAGGGATATGGACAGTGGAAGACGAGCAGATCCAGAGATCGAGAAATCTCAAAAATACAAGTAATGATCTAGAAGAACAAAATATTAACCACGATATATCGGCGCTATTCCACAGATACACTGAGAATAACAAAACGCAAACGCCGTTCAATTGACTTGAATTCTTCACATAGTCAGGAAATTATCAAATTTCATTAGTGCCGTTAACAATTTCTACACGATTGCCCATCTAGAGATTCATCGCTTTTACATCGCGTTAACACCTCTGAGCTAGATTAGCCTCAGTTCCGGCGCGGGACGGAAGATCCACGCCCCGAGCTAATGGCAGACTTTTTAAGTCACACAAGGGAGTTACCAGTCATGACGAACCTCTTCTCGCGCTTCGTGAAGGACGAGTCCGGCGCCACCGCAATCGAATACGGCCTGATCGCCGCCATCGTCGGCGTCGGCATCATCACCGCTCTCGGCACGCTCGAAGACGGCCTCACCACGGTGTTCGGCAACGTCTCGACCGAGCTCACGAAGGCTCGCTAATTCGCAGCATTCATGTTGCGGAACGGCCATCCGAAAGCTCTTCGGATGGCCGTGCCATTTTCGGCCACCAGCACGACGACGAATTTCCGAAGAGCGTTCGATTTCCGGTCGAATACTGACCTTTAACCGCTCGTCGGTATCGTGGTGCCATCAAATCCGGCCCAAAGGGGCGGATGCACAGCAGCGCCGGAGCAAAACGGAATGCAAAGACTGATGAAGTCTTTCTGGGCCGACAGGTCGGGCGCCACGTCCATCGAATACGCGCTGATCGCAATGATCGTCGGTGTTGGGATTATTGCCAGCCTCCAACTTTTTTTCATCGCGGTGGAGGGCCTCTTCACCGACGTATCGAACGAATTCGCCAAGTTCTAGAGCACACTTCCGTCGCATTTCGCTTCACGGCAAGGTTCCAATGTACGAGTTCGAGTATTCTCTGCTTCTCGTGTTCCCTGCCATTATGGCCTATGCGGGTGCCACCGACCTGCTGACCATGAAGATCCCGAACCGCATCTCGATTGCGCTCGTTGCAGGCTTCTTCCTACTTGCGCCACTGATAGGGCTCCCCCTCTCCACCATTCTGATGCACGTCGCAGCCGGGCTCGTGGTGCTGGCAGCCGCATTCGTGCTGTTCGCTATCGGCGGTTTCGGCGGCGGAGACGCCAAATTGCTCGCGGCCGGCGCCCTTTGGATCGGAATGGACGGCCTCATCATGTATCTTGTCGGCGTCACGCTCTTCGGCGGTGCCTTGGCGCTCGCGATCCTCCTCTATAGGAAGGTGCCGTGCGACGCCTACGCCATCCCCGCCTGGGCGCATCGCCTCCACCTCCCGAAGTCCGGCATTCCCTACGGCATCGCCATCGCTGCAAGCGCTCTATGGGTGTATCCCAAAACCCCGTGGTTCAGCGCATTCTTGGCCTGACCGTCCGATCCTTGAACGCCGATTAACTTCGCATTGACGTTTGTCCCGCAATCTTCGGCCTAAGGCACGAGGTTCGGCCATAAGGCCGCATGGGAAAACGCGCGCGATGAAACGGCCACAACTCATTGGAGTGACTGTAGCGGCCACCGCAGGTCTTCTGGCGTTTTTCATGGTAAGCGCCATGGTCAACAAGCCGCCGGTCGAAAAAACCGTCGAAGTCAAGGTCGAGAGCAACGATGTGCTCGTTGCCCGCACGGACATCGGGCTTGGCCAAATCACGAACGATAGTCTGTTCCGCTGGCAGTCCTGGCCAAAGGAAACGGTCACCACGGGCTTCATCACGCGCGAGGACCGCCCCGACGCGATGACCCAGCTCTCGGGCGCCATTGCCCGCGCGCCCATGATGGCGGGCGAGCCAATCACCGAACAGAAGCTTGTCCGCGCCGGTCAAGGCGGCGTGCTTGCAGCCATTCTGCCAGCCGGAATGCGCGCCATCTCGACCCGCATCAAGGAGGAGACCGCCGTCGGCAATCTCATCCTCCCCAACGACAGGGTCGATGTCATCCTCATCCGCCGTGTGCGCGGACGCTCGGGCGGCGAGGATTACGTGAGCGACCTCCTGTTCGGAAACGTCCGCGTGCTCGCCATTGGCCAGCAGATCGAGACCAAGGAGGGCCGCAAGACCGCCGACGGAAGCGCCGCGACGGCAACGCTCGAACTGACGGCACGTCAGGCGGAACTGTTGGCGCTTGCCAACTCGATGGGAGAGATCTCGCTCACGCTGCGCTCGATTGCAGATCTCGACCTCGAAGCCGGGCCCATGGCGGGCACGGATCCCAGTACGCGTGAAAGCACCGCCGTCCGTGTGCTGCGTTACGGAACACCGTCACGCGCGTACGGCGTGAACTGAGTAAACAGCGTACCCTCGAGTAAAACGCGAGTTTCCAGTCCGCGAGAAAGCCGGTTGAACGATGCGAAAGATGAAGTTTTTTTCTGCCCTCGCACTGAGCGCGCTGGTGATGGCAGCATGGAGCCCGGCCCCCGAAGCTGGTCCTGAGCCGACCACAGGACCCTCTGTCCTACGCATCAGCGACAACGGCATGCTGCCCCAGAGCCGCTCCGTGTCTCTCGGAGCCGGAAAATCTCTGCTCGTCGAATTCGACTTCGAGCTGCGCGACGTCCTCGTATCCGACCCGCAAGGCGTCGACGCCGTGGTCCAGACGTCCAACCGCGTATTTCTGATCGCCAAGCGCCCCGGCCAGACGAATGCCTTCTTCTTCGATGCGGCGGGCCACCAGGTCTTGACGCTCGACATTTCCGTCGGCGCCGACTCGAGCGGGCTCGAAAACCTGCTCGCGCGCCTCATTCCGGGATCGAACATCCGCGTGGAACTTGCAGGCCGTTCGCTCGTGCTCACCGGCACCGTGCGCGCACCCGCCGATTCCCACATGGCGACCAACCTCGCGAAAGCATTCGTCGCTTCCGCCGGCGATGGAGGCTTCCAATCAAGCAGCGCAACTCAAGCCATGGCCGCTGGCGGAAATGTTCAGTCAAACACTCAATCGAATACTCAATCCGGTTCCTCAGGCAGTGATAGCGAGGCAAAGCCCGTCATCAATCTGCTGTCTGTCGAGGCGGAAGAGCAGGTGATGCTGCGCGTCGTGGTGGCCGAGGTTCAACGCACGCTCTTGAAGCAGTTCGGTGTCAACCTGGGCGCCGCCATCAACTCGGGCAACTTCTCGACTGCGCTTCTGACAGAGAACGCACTTCCCCTGACCGCAGCGGCGGGCCTTGGCGGGCTACCGGTGCCCGGCCTCGGCACGACTCCATTCGATCCGGCAACAGGACTTATCGGTTGTGCGACGGCCGGCGTGCTTTGCAACGTGAATGCCGGCCCTGCGGAAGGCATGTATGGCAACAGTGGCGTTAGCGGTTCCTGGTCAAACGGCGGTGCGCGCATGACGCATGCGCTACGCGCGCTTGAGCGCGACGGCCTCCTCAGAACGCTGGCCGAGCCGAACCTGACGGCCGTCTCGGGCGAATCCGCCAAGTTCCTCGCTGGCGGCGAGTTCCCTGTCATCGAGCCGAGCGGCATCGGGCAAACCACGGTCCAGTACAAACCCTACGGCATCGGCATCTCCTTCACGCCGACCGTTCTGTCCGAAGGGCGCATCAGCCTCAAGATCGAGAGCGAGGTCAGCGAGCTCACCACCAACGGCGCGATCCAGGTGCAGAACATCTCGATCCCCGCGCTCAAGACGCGCAAGGCGAACTCGACCGTCGAGTTGCCGTCCGGCGGCGCGTTGGCTCTCGCCGGCCTGATCTCGGACTCGACCCGTCAGAACATCGACGGCTTCCCCGGCCTCAAGGATCTGCCCGTGCTCGGGACGCTGTTTCGCAGCCGCGATTTCGTGAAAGAGGAAACCGAGCTCGTGGTGATCGTGACGCCCTATCTCGTACGGCCGGTATCGCCCCGCCAGCTCGCAAAGCCCCTCGACGGCCTCGCCGAAGCCACCGATCGCAAGGCGAACTTCATGGGTCACCTGAACCGCATCTATGGCGCGCCCGATGCGGCCGCTCCGGTGGGTGACCTCAAGGGCGACTACGGGTTCATCATCGAATAACGGCCGACGCTGGAGACGCATGTGATGCAACAGACACGTCAATCGCCCCGAGTAGGCCGCTTCGAACCGCGCCGCGCGACACTCGCATGCGCGCTGCTGGCACTTGTCGCCGTCGGTGCCGCAGGCTGCCGCCACGACGTCGGCGCTCCGCAGGTCGCCGGTTGGTCGCTAGTCGATCCGGCCCAGCGGCACCCGATCATCGTCTCGCAACAACCGCAAACGATCGAAGTCAATGTCGCCCCACAGGCGCGCCGCCTGTCGCCGCGCCAGCGGGCGGACGTGCTCGACTTCGTGCATCGCGCACGCGCCAGTGATGCCGGCAACAGCCGCCTCGTCATCCAGGCGCCTAGCGGGGGCGACAACGAGATCGCCGCCATGAACGCCGTTGGCGAGATCCGACAGATGGTGAGCGACAACGGCTTTGCAGACTCGTCCATCGCCGTGGAGGCTTACCAGGGCGGGCGGTTCAGCGCGCCGGTACGCCTCTCCTACCTGACCTACGTGGCGGAGGCGCCGACCTGCGGCTACTGGCCGACCAACCTGGCCGACCAGCGCGACAACGCCAACTACTGGAACTTCGGCTGCGCGAACCAGCGCAACCTCGCCGCCATGGTCGCGAACCCCGCCGATCTCATCGGCCCACGCACCGAAGGCGAACGCTACGGCGATCGTCGCGACGTGACATTCGACAAGTACGTCCGCGGCGAACACACCGGCGCCGACCGGCCGACCGACCCGAGAGACAGAACGGACGTCGCATCAGACGCACGTACGAGATAGCCATGACACAGCACGCATACGGCTCATCGCGCTCAGATCCCCTGGACCCGCTCGCACCGCTCGAAGGCGCCCCGGAGACGACCACGGCCGCATTAAGCGATCGTGCGCGTCCACTGCCGCGCATTTCGATCCAGGCCTTCTGCGAGACACCGGATCTCGCCGAGGTCCTGCAGGCTGCCTCCGAAGATCGTCGCCTCAGCAAAACGCATCTCACGATCCAGATGGGCGGCGCGGCCGCGGCCGTGGCCCATTATCAGGAAAGCCCGACGCCGAACCTCATCATTCTGGAGTCGCAGCGTTCCCACGCGGCCCTGATCGCAGAGCTCGACGAACTCGCGCAGAGCTGCGACCCTGGCACCAAGGTTGTGATCGTCGGCCAGACCAACGACGTGATGCTCTATCGCGATCTGATGCGCCGCGGCGTTTCCGAATATCTCGTGATGCCGATCACACCGTTCGAGCTGATGGAGTGTCTCTCCGGGCTGTATAACAACCCCGCGACCGACCCCGTCGGCCAGGTGTTCGCCTTCATGGGGGCAAAGGGCGGCGTGGGCTCGTCGACCATCTGCCACAACGTCGCCTGGACGCTATCGGAAATCCTGTCGACCGACATCGTCATCAGTGACATGGATCTGGCCTTCGGAACGGCCGGCCTCGACTTCAATCAAGACCCCGTGCAAGGCATCGGCGATGCGCTCCAGAACCCGGACCGTCTCGACGAGGTGCTGCTCGACCGCCTGCTGACGACATGCTCCAAGCATCTGTCGATCTTCGCAGCACCCGTCGTGCTGGACCGCGACTACGACCTGACGCCCGACGATTGCCAGACGGTCGTCGATGTCGTGCGCCAGAACGTGCCGTTCGTTGCCGTAGATCTCCCGCACATCTGGACGCCTTGGACAAGGCAACTCCTCCTGCAGGCCGATGAGATCGTGATCACCGCAGTGCCTGATCTCGCCAATCTGCGCAATGCGAAGAACATCATCGATCACATGAAGCAGGCGCGTAAGAACGACGCCCCGCCCCGCCTCGTGCTCAACATGGCCAACATGCAGAAGCGCCCCGAGATCACCGTCAAGGAGTTCGAGAGCGCACTCGGGATCGAGACGCTCGCAGTCATCGACTTCGATTGTGAAAACTTCGGACAGGCCGCCAACAACGGCCAGATGGTCGAAGAGTACAGCGCAAAGGCAAAGGCGGTGCAGAGCTTCCGCGACATCGCGATGACGCTTGCTCATCGCAAAGAGATCAAGACCGAGAAGAAGTCGCCCCTCGCGCCTCTTCTCGAAAAACTCAAGCTCATGCGCTGAGGGTTAAGAAATGTTCGGCCGGCGTACAAACGATCCTGGATTGCAGCGGCGTCTCCCCGCGGAGCCTTCGGCAGCGACACCTGCTGCACACCAGCCTTCCCAATCCAAGGCTGCGCCCCCCCCTGCCGCCATCCCGACGCGCGCCGAACCGCAGGAGCAGCAACGTCCGCATTCCGAGGAATACTACGACGTCAAGACCACGGTCTTTAACGCCCTCATCGACACGATCGACCTGACGCAGCTTGCCAAGCTCGACGCGGCGGCCGCGCGCGAAGAAATCCGCGACATCGTCTCCGAAATCATCCAGGTCAAGAACGTCGTCATGTCCATCGCCGAGCAGGAAGAGCTGCTCGAGGACATCTGTAACGACGTGCTCGGCTACGGCCCCCTGGAACCGCTGCTCGCTCGCGACGACATTGCCGACATCATGGTCAACGGCGCCACGACGACGTTCATTGAAGTCGGCGGCAAGTCGCAGAAAACCAACGTGCGCTTCGCCGACAACCAGCAGCTCATGAACATCTGCCAGCGCATCGTGAGCCAGGTCGGCCGGCGCGTGGATGAATCGAGCCCGATTTGCGACGCGCGCCTCCCCGACGGCTCGCGTGTCAACGTCATCGCGCCCCCGCTCGCCATCGACGGACCGGCTCTCACCATCCGCAAGTTCAAGAAAGATCGTCTCACCCTCGATCAGCTCATGAAGTTCGGCGCCATCACGCCCGACGCGAAGACGATCCTCGAAGTCATCGGCCGCGTGCGCTGCAACGTCCTGATTTCCGGCGGCACCGGCTCGGGCAAGACAACGCTTCTGAACTGCCTCACCGGCTGTATCGACCACGACGAGCGCATCATCACCTGCGAAGACTCTGCCGAGCTTCAGCTTCAGCAACCTCACGTCGTGCGTCTCGAAACGCGCCCACCCAACCTCGAAGGCGAAGGCGAGATCACCATGCGAGATCTCGTCAAAAACTGTCTGCGCATGCGACCCGAACGCATCATCGTCGGCGAAGTCCGCGGCCCGGAGGCGTTCGACCTCCTCCAGGCCATGAACACAGGCCATGACGGCTCCATGGGCACGCTCCACTCCAACAGCCCGCGCGAAGCGCTGAGCCGCCTTGAGAGCATGATCATGATGGGCGGCTTTGCCCTCCCCATCAAAACCATTCGTGAAATGATCGTCGGCTCGATCGACGTAATCATCCAGGCCGCCCGCCTACGCGACGGCTCGCGCAAGGTGACCCACATCACCGAAGTCACCGGCATGGAAGATGACGTCATCACGTTGCAAAACCTGATTGTCTACGAAATCACCGGCGAGGACGCCGCAGGCAAGCTGATCGGTCATCATCGGTCGACCGGCATTGCGCGCCCTGCCTTCTACGAACGCGCGCGTTACTACAAGGAAGAAGGTCGCCTCACCACAGCCCTCGCCGCAGCGGAAATGCTCGACGAAAACGGAAACCCGATGGGAGAGCTCCTTGGTTGACGCCGGCCTCATGCCATTGATGACGGCGCTACTCGCCGCGATCGCGATCGCGGCGACGGCATATGCCGTCATGTATCCGCTGATCTCCGGCGAGAGGACCAAGGAAAAGCGGGTCGCGACAGTGACCGAGTCGCACACCAAGAAATTGTCTTCGCGCTCCACGGCCGAAATGGCGGCGAACCGCAAGAAGCAGATCGCCGAAAGCTTGAAGGACATCGAGAACCGGCAGAGGGCAAAAGAAAAGGTCTCGCTGAAGCTGAAGCTCGAACGGGCCGGGCTCGAAATCGAACCGCGCACCTATTGGATCGCGAGTGTCGTCTCGGCCTTCGTCACTGCGTTTGTCGTGCGCGGAATGGTGCCTGCCACGATGGCCGGCATAACGCCGATGGTGACTGTCGCTGCGTTCTTTGTGGGCGCCTTTGGATTACCTCGCTTCGTCCTCTCCAAACTCACCGAACGCCGGCAGAAAAAGTTCGTCGGGGAGCTCGCCAATGCCATCGACGTGATCGTTCGCGGCATCAAGTCCGGCCTCCCCCTCAACGATTGTCTCGGCGTCATCGCACGGGAAAGCGTCGAGCCGCTGGCTGGCGAATTCAAGGAAGTGATCGAGCAGCAGCGCCTGGGTGTGCCCCTGTTCGAGGCTTTGGAGCGGATGACCAAACGCATGCCTGTGCCCGAAGTCAAATTCCTGGCCATTGTCATCGCCATCCAGCAGCAATCGGGCGGCAACCTCGCCGAAGCCCTGTCCAACCTCTCCGGCGTGCTGCGTGATCGTTTCAAGATGGCCATGAAGGTGAAAGCGCTCGCCGCCGAAGCCAAGGCGTCGGCGATGATCCTGGCCGCCCTGCCGCCGGGCGTAATGTTCATGGTGAACAGCTCGTCTCCCGACTACATCGCTCCGCTCTTTGCGACGCGCACCGGCAACCTGTTCATCCTGATCGGTCTCTTCTGGATGGGCTGCGGAATCATGATCATGCGCAAGATGATCAACTTCAAGTTCTAGCGCCGAAGGAACGCGCCCGATCCATGCAAGAGCTTGTCAACACTCTGATATCGCCGCAGTTCCTGGCAACGATGCTGGCCGCCATCTCGGTCTTCGCAACGATCCTCGCCATCGTCATGCCGATGATCGCGCGCGATCAGATGAACCAGCGTATGCGCGTGATGGCCGTCGAACGCGACAAGCTTCGCTCGCAGCGGATCAGTGAGCTTTCGAAAGAGCGCGGCGGCACCAAGCTTCGTCAGACACCGAAAGGGTTCATGCAGCAGATCGTGGATCGGTTCGATCTGCGCTCCCAGTTCGACAATCCCGAACTGCGCAACAAGCTCAAAATGGCAGGCTTGCGCGGAGAGGCGCCGCTCGTCGCCTACATGTTTTTCCGCGTGGCGGCTCCACCGCTCTCCTTCCTCGTTGCACTTTTCTATCTGTTTGTTCTGAGCAACATGGAACAAAGCGCTTCAATGAAGCTGTTCTATGCGGTTCTCGCGGGCGCAGCCGGCTACTATCTGCCCAACATCTTCATCGAAAACCTTGCTCAAAAGCGGCAGCAGGCAATCAAAATCGCGTTTCCGGAAGCGCTCGACATGCTTCTCATCTGTGTCCAGTCGGGCATGTCCGTGGAGGCCTCGTTCGGCAAAGTCGCGAAGGAAATTACCGCACAGAGCATAGAGCTTGGCGAAGAGCTCTCTCTCACTGCAGCCGAGCTGTCTTATCTCCCCGACCGTCGCATGGCGTTCGAAAACCTCGCCGCCCGCACCGCGCTCCCGAGCGTAAAGTCGGTCACGACCGCACTCATCCAGGCGGAGCGATACGGCACGCCCGTCGGCCAGGCGTTGCGCGTGATGGCCAAAGAAAACCGAGACATCCGCATGGCGGAAGCGGAGAAGAAGGCGGCCGCCCTGCCGCCGAAGCTCACCGTGCCGATGATCATTTTCTTCCTTCCCGTGCTCTTCCTGGTCATCCTCGGCCCCGCGGCAATCAGCTTCTGGAAGATGCAGTAGAGAATGCGCGTCGCGCATACGGGGCCAGCACGCTTCGGCCGCGTCGAAGAGAATAATCTAATCGACCCCGATCTGATCTGACGGTCCCTCGCGCAATAGCCAGGGGCCGTACGCCTCATCTCACGATTTAGGATTTCAAAAGGCATCCGAAAAAACAGAGCCCTTCCGCGGCGATCCGCGAAAAGGCTCTGGTGCGCTAAAGTTCGTATGGTCTCAGTCAGCCGCCAAGTTACTCGGCAGTAAACAGCGCCGTTGCGCTCGGCGCACCAGTCCTGCCGCCCAATCCGGATTCCATCGTGCTCGGCCGGAGCGCCGAAGGGCCACGCTTCTGCTGAGCGATTGGCGTCGCACCGGATGCAGGCGCTTGCGCAACCGCTGGAGCCCAGGAGGCTTCAGCCGGCATCGACGGCGTCATGGGCTGAGCTTCCCGGCGCACCATCTTCTGAAGCAGCGCGGTGTTCGCTTTCGCATCCGCTGGCTGGAGATCGGACGATGCGATCTGCGTGGCCTCGTCGTACTTGCCTTGCAGGCCGAGGACGAGCGCAAGATTCTGGCGCACCCGGGCGTTGCCGCCATCGCTCTTGGCTTGCCGCAGCAGCGCCTCGCCCTGCTCCGCATCGCCGGCCATCGTGTGGGCCAGCGCGAGGTTGTTCAGGACGGACGGGTGATTGGGCTGGAGCGCACGCGCCCGCTCATAGAATGCGATGGCCTCGCGGTAGCTACCTTCCTTCGCATGAACCGTGCCTCGCGCGAGAATAACGCGCCAATCCGGATTGGCCGGATCGTCAGCCACAGCCAAGACTTTCTTCGCCACACTGATCTGATCGAGATCGAGCGCGAGCCGCCCGTAATCGCGCGCAAGCCGCCGGTCTTGGCCGTGAACGATAGACGCCTGCTGAAGCACGGCCAGCGCCTCGCGCTTCTGTCCAGTCGCCGTAAGGTTCTGCGCGTACGCAAGCGCGGCATCGAGATTGCGCGGGTCCTTGGAGTACTGCTCGCCCCAATATTCGGTGGCCTTGCGCGGGTCGGTGGGTTGAGCCGGAGCCGCAGCCTGCTGCGGGGCCGCTGGCGCCAGCGATGCGAAGAGACCGTCGCTCTCCCCTCCTCCGACCTGAGCGCAGGCGCCCAGCATCAGGCTCGCGGCCATCGCGGCAAGCAGCCCGTGCGCTCGGGCCGGCTTCGCCATCCGAGGGGGCACGTCGCGGTCGGCCATTGGGATCTCCACTGCTCGTCAGGTCACGGGGAGCAGAGACGCGTCTCGGCGTCCTGCTTTCCGTCACTTTCCGATACAGCGGTCAATAAAGCCTTAACCGATAGGCAAGCTCCCGTTAACCGGCGCCCTCAACGGCCTCCTCACGCTCAGCTTCCGCACCACGCTTCCATTCGTCCATGGCCGGCAGCGCATAGAGGGCCTCGATGTAAGCCGAAGCCGTTCCATCGTCTCCAAACGCCGCGAGATCCTTCACGTAGGTGCGCAAGCGCGACGCTACCGGCGCATACATGGCATCCGCCACCGAGAAGCGCGAAAACAGAAACGGACCATCGCCGCCGAAACGCCGCCGACAATCGCCCCACAGCGCGACGATCCGCCGGATGTCGGCCTCGACCGGCTCGATGTGGGTGTCGCGAAGCTCCTGCGAAAGAAACTTCATCGGGCAATGCTCGCGTAGCGCTTGAAAGCCCGAGTGCATCTCCGCACTGACGGAACGCGCAATCGCACGCGCATCCGAATCGGATGGCCAGAGCTGCGCATCTGGGTGCCGTTCCGCGATATGCTCCAGAATTGCAAGACTATCCCAGATCAAGAGATCGCTGGCCCAAAGCACCGGCACTTTTCCGGCCGGCGAATGCTGCAGGATCAGCTCTTTCTTGTTCGGTGCGCGCAGATTGATACGGATCTCCTCGAAATCGAGCCCCGCCTGCTTCATCGCAAGCCACGGCCTCAAGCTCCAGCTCGACCAGTGCTTACTTCCGATGACCAGACGATAAGTGTCGCGCGCCATACCGAACCGTCCCTCCCGATTGTGTTTCGTGGCTCGGTGAGGATAATGCCCGATCATCGAAGCGCCGTCCAAGCGGCCAAACTTCGCGAGCTTCAAGAAGAAGATTCATGACAGAAACACCCTTCCCGGCACGCACGCATGCACCCGCCGACGTGCTGGCCCCGCACGACACTGCCGACGCCAGCACACCGATCTGGCTCGTTTCCGATACCCAGCCGATCTCTTCCATCCCGGATCTCGACGAAACGGCCCGCCAATGGCTCGAAGAGACCCGCTTCACGGGCGCACCAAGAAAGCAGGCCATTGTTCCTGGGCCCACCGGCAAGCCGGCCGGCGTCGTGCTGGGGCTCGGCAACGGCTCCGCGGGTGATCCGTCAGGCCCGTCCGAAACCTTGATCGGCCAGCTTGCGGCGAGCCTTCCATCCGGCCTTTACCACTTGGCAAGCGAGACGCCGAACGCCGCCCTCGCCGCCATCGCGTGGGGCCTCGGCGCCTATCGTTTCCGACGCTACAAGAGCGCCGCCGGCGACACGCCGCCAAGGCTGAAACTCCCGGCAGGCGTCGATTACCAATCCATCCTGAGCCAGGTCAGCGCCGTCTGGAGCGGACGAGACTTGATCAACACGCCCGCGTCCGACCTCGGACCCGCGGAATTGGAAGCAGCCGCAACGCTCGTCGCCCGCGACCATGGCGCGAGCATTTCGACTGTCGTGGGAGACGATCTACTCGATCAGGGCTATCGCATGATCCATGCCGTGGGCCGCGCGAACCCTCGCGCGCCCCGTCTGATCGATGTGCGCTGGCAAAAGCCGGGCGGCCGCGCCGACGCGCCACGCATCACCCTCGTCGGCAAGGGCATTACGTTCGACACAGGCGGCCTGGACATCAAGCCTGCCTCCGGCATGCTCCTGATGAAAAAGGACATGGGCGGCGCGGCCGCAGCCCTCACGCTGGCCGAAATGATCATGAGCCTCGGCCTCGATGTGCGCTTGCGCCTTCTGATCGCAGCGGCTGAGAACAGCATCGCGGGCGACGCGTTCCGCCCCGGCGACATTCTGACGAGCCGCGCGGGCCACACGGTCGAGATCGGCAACACCGATGCGGAAGGTCGTCTCGTACTCGCCGACGCTCTCTCCCTTGCGGACGAGGAAGCCCCCGACACGCTTCTTGTCTTCGCCACGTTGACGGGTGCCGCCCGCGTCGCGCTCGGCCCGGATCTGCCCGCCTTCTTCACGAACGACGATGCCTTCGCGGCAGCACTCGTCGAGGAAGCCGAAAAGGTTGGTGATCCTGTGTGGCGCCTTCCCCTTTGGCCCGGCTACGACCGCCACCTCGACAGCGACATCGCCGACCTTCGCAACGTGAGCGACTCGCCCTTCGCCGGCGCCGTCACGGCCGCGCTATTCCTGAAGCGCTTCGTTTCGAACGCGCAACGGTTCGCGCACTTCGACCTCTACGGGTGGCGGCCAGCCGCTCGGCCGCTTGGCCCCAAAGGCGGCGAACCGCAGACCGCGCGTGCCATCCTCTCGCTCCTCACGAAGGAGTTGACCGTATGACAGACCCTAAGGCGGACGACACCAGCGGCGAGGACAACGACGAGGCGCAGAACGCGAACAACCCTGCCGCCACAGCCTCGACACCTCCGCCCATCCCAGCGCCGTCGCCGGAGACGTCCGACACTCCCGCGCCGCCAAAGCTCGACCCGCGCCGCCATGCCGTTCGGGCCGATCTCGCTGCCGTGGCGTTGAGAGGCCAGGTCGTCTCGCCGCGCTATTCGGCAGGCGTCGTGCGCCAGGTGACGAGCGCCTCCGTCCCGCTGCGGCGCGAACCCAACCCCACATCCGGCCTCGATACGGAAGCACTCTTCGGCGAGCGTGTGACCGTCTACGACGAGAACGAAGGCTGGGCCTGGGCGCAACTCGCGCGCGACCGATACGTGGGATACATCCCGTCTTCCGCGCTGACCACGCAGGTCACCGTGCCGACCCATCGCGTAAAGGCGCTCGGCACGTTCATATATCCCGCGCCGGACATCAAAGCGCCGCCCACGCTACACCTTCCCCTCAATGCGGAGGTCCGCGTTGCCGAGTGGGAGGAGCGCTTCTGCCGGCTGGAGCAGGGCGGTTTCGTCATCACGCGCCATCTCGTCGAACGCGAACGCGTGGAGCGAGATTTCGTTGACGTCGCCGAGCGCTTTATCGGCACGCCCTATCTGTGGGGCGGGCGCACGCGCATCGGCATCGATTGCTCGGGGCTCGTACAGATCGCGCTCGAAGCAGCCGGCCAGACCTGCCCGCGCGACAGCGACATGCAAATGGCGGAACTCGGCGAGGAAATCCCCATCCCCGAGGATCTCGAAGGGCTTCAGCGCGGCGACCTGGTGTTCTGGAAGGGCCACGTCGGCATCATGGCCGACGGCGTGATGCTTCTGCACGCGAACGCCCACCACATGGCCGTCGTCGCGGAGACGCTGCCCGAAGCGGCCGAGCGCATTTCGCGCCACGCATCGACGCCTATCGCCGCCATTCGCCGCCTACCGCCAAAGGTTGTTTCATCGGAAGTCTAAATTCGCCGATACGGCAGGAAATGATGATCGCGCGCGAACGCATCGCCGTCGGGCGTGATCGGCCCACCGCGCCAAAAGCGTCCATGCCCCAACGACACGATGGTCTCGACGCCGCACGCCGCGCCCGTTGCCCGGCTCGCCCATCGGCGCTGCACGACCTGCCCTTCGATAATCCGCTCGATGAGCGGCAGCACGTCGTCGAACTGTTCGAGCACGCAATCTTCGTAGGTCTCACCCGCAATGGTGAGATCGAAAAGCCCGGTTTCCCGCAGCATCAGTGACACCGGGCAAGCGCCTCTCGCGCGCGGCTTGAGGCTGAAGCACCAGCTCCCACCACCCTCGCTTTCCCAGATATGGGCTACATCTGCGATGGTCGGCATCCAATAGCGAAGCTGCGTGATTGTCGCCTGAAGCGACGAGGGAACGCCGCTGCCACTGCCCGCCTCCGCAGTGATAGCGGACGCGGACCAAGGAAGCCGCATAAAGCGGGCAACGACATCCCGGATACGCTGCATACTAAGGCCCTGGAGTAAGCAAACGAACGTAGACAGGTGACGCTAACCGACAATCGCCGCGCGATGAGCAACCTTGAGATCGAAGGCCGCAGCAAGAAGCGCTTTCGTATAATCGTCCTTGGGCGACGCGAAAACATCTTCCGCTGGCCCCTCTTCGACGGCCTTACCGTTCCGCATCACGATCACGTAATTGCAGAGCGCCCGCACCACCTTGAGGTCGTGACTGATGAAAACATAGGCAAGGTCGCGCTTGGCCTGCAACTCCCGCAAAAGATCGACGATCTGCGCCTGCACGCTCATGTCGAGCGCACTCGTCGGCTCGTCGAGAACGATGAAGCGCGGCTCCAGCGCCATGGCGCGCGCAATCGCGATCCGCTGGCGCTGGCCGCCCGAGAACTCGTGCGGGTAGCGGTCGAGTGCGCTGGCGTCGAGCCCAACCTCTTCGAGCGCCTTCGTCGCCTGGGCGCGACGTTGCGCTTCCGTCCACTCGGGCTTCTGGATCAAAAGCCCCTCTTCGATAATGCCGAAGATCGAGAGCCTTGGTGACAGGGACCCATAAGGATCCTGGAACACCACCTGCATCTCGCGCCTGAGCGGACGCATCTCCTTGGACGACAAACCGTCGATCCGCCGCCCCATGTAGACGATCGGCCCTTTCGACGAAATCAGCCGCAGGATGGCAAGTCCGAGCGTCGTCTTACCCGATCCAGATTCGCCGACGACGCCGAGCGTCTGCCCCGAGCGGATCTTCACCGACAGCCCGTCCACTGCCTTCACATGATCCACGGTCTTCCGCAGGAAACCGCGCTTAATTGGAAACCACACCTTGAGATCGTCTGTCTCAGCGATGACAGGCGCTGCCGCGTCGAAGCGCGGCGGCTCACCCTTCGGCTCGGCCGCGAGCAGGTGGCGCGTATAAGGGTGCTTCGGATTTGTGAACAGATCCTCGGTCGGCTGCTCCTCGACGATCTCGCCCTTCTGCATGACGTAAACACGTTCTGCCATACGCCGCACGATGCCGAGATCGTGGGTGATGAGCAGCATCGCCATGCCCATCTCGCGCTGAAGCTCGCGCAGAAGCTCAAGGATCTGCGCCTGGATGGTCACGTCGAGCGCCGTCGTCGGCTCGTCCGCAATCAAGAGATCAGGTTCGTTAGCAAGCGCCATGGCGATCATGACGCGCTGGCGCTGACCGCCGGAAAGCTGGTGCGGATAGGCGCCGAGCCGCTTCTCCGGCTCCGGGATGCCGACCTTTGTCAGCAGCTCGATCACACGTGCCCGCGTCGCGCTCGCACTCATGCGCCGGTGAAGCTGCAGGATCTCGCCCACCTGCCGCTCGATCGGATGCAGCGGATTGAGCGACGTCATCGGCTCCTGGAAGATCATCGAGATCCTGTCGCCGCGTATGCGCTTGAGTTCGCCTTCGGTGGCGCGGAGCAGATCCCGTCCCTCGAAGAAAATCTCGCCCGTCGGATGCGACGCCGCCGGATAGGGCAGAAGCTTGAGAATGGAGAGCGCCGACACGGACTTCCCGCTCCCCGATTCCCCAACCAGCGCCACCGTCTCGCCGCGGTTGATACGGAACGAGACGCCCTTGACCGCCGTGCTCGTCACGCCGTTCGAGCGGAACGCCACCGACAGGTTCTTGACGTTGATGAGCACCTCTTTGGACATGCGAAGCGCTCCTTAGGCGAACGTCTTTCGCGGGTCGAGCGCATCGCGCACACCCTCGAAGATGAAGATCAGAAGCGACAGCATGATCGCGATCGAGAAAAACGCGGAGAGCCCAAGCCACGGCGCGTTGAGGTCGCTTTTGCCTTGCAGCAGAAGCTCACCCAGCGACGGAGATCCCGGCGGCAGGCCGAGTCCGAGAAAGTCGAGCGCTGTGAGCGTCGTGATGGAGCCGGAAAGCTGGAACGGCAGGAACGTCAGCGTCGCGACGGTCGCATTCGGAAGCAGGTGCTTCCACATGATCGTCGTGTCCGAGAGGCCGAGAGCACGCGCTGCGCGCACGTACTCGAAATTTCGGGCGCGCAGATATTCCGCTCGCACCACACCGACAAGGCTCGTCCATTGAAACGCCAGCAGCACGAATAAGAGAGTCCAGAACCCTGGCACCAGAACTGCCGCGATAATAATCAGCACGTAAAGGGTCGGGATGTTCCCCCATATTTCGAGGAACCGCTGCATGATGAGGTCGATCCAGCCGCCGTAGAACCCCTGCACGGCACCTGCCGCGACACCGATAACGCTCGCCATAACCGTCAGAATAAGCCCGAACAGCACCGAGATCCGGAACCCATAGATGACACGCGCGAGCACGTCTCGCCCTTGGTTGTCGAGACCGAGCCAGTTCCAGTTTCCGACCGCGAGATAGCGCGCCATCTGGTCGGGGGGCGCATCGCAAAGCGGCGCGACGGCGGCCCACTGCGGCGGGGCCGGATAACCGAGCCCGCCTTGATACTTCGTATCGCCGCGCTGCACGAAGCAGTTACCCTCTGCGTCGGCGCGGTTCGGATAGTCCTTGTTGATGGTGTCGTAGCGATAGCGAATCGGCGGCCACAGCATCCAGCCGTTGCTCTCGATTTCCTCGATGATCATCGGATCGCGGTAGTCGGTAACGGCCAGGAAGCCGCCGAACTTGGACTCCGGATAATCGACCAGCACCGGGAACAGCGTCTGCCCGTTGTAACGCGCAATCAACGGCCGGTCGTTGGCGATAAGCTCCGCAAACAGCGTGAGCACGAACAGCACGAGAAAGATCACCAGGCTCCAATAGCCGCGCCTGTTGGCCTTGAAGTTCGCCCAACGCCGCTGATTGATGGGCGACAGGTCGAAGCGCGGCCGGAACCGCGAAAAGAAGTTCGCCCGCACCGGGTCGACCACTTCCTTCTCAAGGATCGGATCGTCGCGTTTCACGTCCACGGGGCTAGACCTCCCGGCTGTCGAAGTCGATGCGGGGATCGACCAGCGTATAGACGAAGTCGGTGACGACGTTCACCACGAGCCCCAGCAGCGCGAAGATATAAAGGGTAGCGAACACGACTGCGTAGTCGCGCTTGATGGCGGATTCGAACCCGAGCAGCCCCAGCCCATCGAGCGAGAACACGGTCTCGATCAAGAGCGAGCCGGTAAAGAACGCGCTGATGAAGGCACCGGGAAAGCCCGCGATGATGATCAGCATGGCGTTGCGGAAAATGTGCCCGTAGAGCACCTCACGCTCGCCGAGCCCTTTGGAGCGCGCCGTGATCACGTACTGCTTGCGGATCTCGTCAAGGAAGCTGTTCTTGGTAAGAAACGCCATGGTCGTGAACGAGCCGAGCGCCATGGCGATGATCGGCAGCGTCAGATGCCAGAAGTAATCGACGATCTTGCCGAAGAGAGAAAGCTCGTCCCAGTTATCGGAAAACAGCCCACGCGACGGGAAAATCTGCAGGAACGACGAACCCGCAAACAGGATCAACAACAGCACCGCAACAAGGAAGCCTGGAACCGCATAGCCGATCACAAGAACCGTACTGCTCCAGGTATCGAAGCGCTCGCCATCCCGCACCGCCTTGCGAATACCGAGCGGGATCGAGATGAAGTAGGTAATGAGCGTAATCCAGATACCGAGCGAGACCGAAACCGGAAGCTTCTCCTTGATCAGCTCGATCACCGACACGTCGCGGAAATAACTCCGGCCGAAATCGAACGTGAGATAGTTCTTCATCATCAGGAAGAAGCGCTCGTGCGCCGGCTTGTCGAAGCCGAACTGCCGTTCGAGTTCCAGGATGAACTCCGGATCGAGACCCTGCGCGCCGCGATAACGGGATGTGACGCTGTCCGCACCGCCTCCCATCTGCGATTGCCCACCGAGCGTATCGCCGCCTCCACCGCCGCCGATACGGTCGGTGATCGACGTATCCGTGCCGGAGAGCTTAGCGATCATCTGCTCGACCGGCCCGCCGGGCGCGAACTGTATGATGGCGAAGCTGATCAGCATGATGCCGAGCATCGTCGGCACGATCAGCAGCACGCGCTTGAGGAGATAAGAAGCCATCGTTCGATCACATCCCCTTACCCTGGCACCATCGGCCTGAGGCTAAATCGTCCCGAGTTCCGCCTTAGCCCGAAGCGCGCGGCTAGCGGCGCCCCGCAGCCTTGGCTTTTTCGCCGTCGAACCACCACGTCTCAAGCGCACCCCGCGCATATTTGGGCTTCGTTTCGGGCCAGCCGAACTTGTCCCAGAACGCGATCTGATGCGAACCCTTGAACCACTGCGGAATCCAGTAATGCCCCGCACGCAGCACGCGATCCGCCGCACGCGTCGCCGCAACCAGCTCTTCGCGCGATTGCGCTGTCACGACACGGTCGATCAATTCATCGAGCACGGGATCCGCGATCCCTGCGAGGTTGTAGCTTCCGCTCATGGCCGCAGCATCTGAGCCCCAGTAGTTCTTCAGTTCGATCCCCGGCGTCAGACGAAGCGAATAGCGTTGCGTCGTGATGTCGAAATCGAAATCCTTGAGGCGGCGCTGATACTGCGCGGGATCGACCCGCCGCATGGTGGCGTCGACGCCGATAAGTTGCAGGTTCTTGATGAACGGCGCGATGATGCGCTCAAAATTCACCTCAAACAGCAGGAACTCGATCGAAAGCTTCTCGCCCTTGGCGTTCCGAAGCCCGTCGCGCGTCTGCTCCCAGCCGGCCTCCGCGAGAAGCTTGGCGGCGCGGCGCAGATTTTCCCGGTTACTCCCGCTGCCATCGGTGACAGGCGGCGAAACGGGCTCGCCGAACACCGCTTCCGGCAGTCGGTCGCGATAAAGCTCGAGAAGCTTCAATTCGTCGGCCGTGGGCAAGCCCTCGGCCTTCATGTCGGAATTTTCGAAGAAGCTTGCCGTGCGCGTATAAAGACCGAAGAAGAGGTTGCGATTGCTCCACTCGAAGTCGAACGCATAGCCCAGCGCCTCGCGCACGCGGATGTCCTGGAATTTATCGCGCCGCGTATTGATGAAAAAGCCCTGCGCACCCGAAGGCCGCTCGTCCTCAAGGGTCTGGCGCAGAATGCGCCCATCCCGAACGGCCGCAACATCGTAGCTCGTTGCCCAATCGCGCGCCGTAAACTCTTCGCGGAAATCGAAATTGCCCGACAGCAGGTTTTCGAGCTCCAGCGTCCGGTCGCGGAAATACTCGTAGCGCACCTCGTCGAAATTGTTCTGGCCGCGGTTCACGGGCAGATCGCGGCCCCAGTAGTCCTCGCGCCGCGCATAGGCGACATACGTGCCGGCGCGGAAATTCCCGACCTTGTACGGCCCCGACCCGAGCGGTGGCGTAAGCGTCGTCTGATCGAACGCGTTCTCGGTGTAGTAGGCCTTCGAGAGAATGGGCAATGTCGCGACGTTGATAGGTAGATCCCGCGTCAGCGTGCCCTTGAACGTGTAGCGCACGGTATGCGCGTCGAGCGCCTCCGCCTTTTCCACATCGCGGATCTGCCCCGAAAGAGCCGGATGCCCCTTCTTCTTGATCGTATCGAAGGAGAAAACGACGTCTTCCGCCGTCAGCGGAGACCCATCCGCAAACTTGGCTTCCGGCCTGAGCTTGAAGGTGACGGACATGCCGTCGTCTGCAAGGTCGGCCGTTTCCGCAACGAGCCCGTAAACCGCGTCCGGCTCGTCCATGGCCCGCGCCATGAGGCTGTCGAACAGAAGTTCGAGACCTTGGGCAGCATCGCCCCGCAGAATGAACGGATTGAAACTGTCGAAGGTCGTGAGACCGCCCGAACCGATCTGCGAAACGCGGCCGCCCTTGGGCGCATCCGGGTTCACATACTCGAAGTGCGTGAAATCGGGCGCGTATTTGAGATCGCCGAAGATCGAAAGCCCATGTCGCGGCTCGGCGACAGCCGGAGATGCGACAAGCCCAACGGCAAGTCCCAAACCGGCCACAAACGCGAATGCGCCGCGCAGCCCGTTGCGCACCATACCCTCACACGTCATGTCGTCTTGCAATCTCCGCAGGCTCATCGTCGTCAGTTCCTGCGTGCGGCCTGAAGGGCCTTCAGCTTGTCCTGATCCACCCACCACACTTGCGTGAGCGCCGACGTCTGAGACGGCAGCTTATCGGGCCTGCCGAACATATCCCACGTCGCAATCCACTCGTTGGGATTGTACCAATGGGGCACCACGTAGTGGCCCCACAGCAGCACGCGATCCAGCGCACGCGTCGCGGCCACCAGCTCGTCGCGATCCTTGGCAAACACCAGCGTCTCGATGATGGAATCGATCACCGGATCCTTGATGCCGATAGTATTACGGCTACCGTCGTGGTCCGCGGCCGCCGAACCCCAGAAGTCGCGCTGCTCGTTGCCGGGTGAAATGGACTGCGGGAACACGTCGATGATGATGTCGTAATCGCGGCTCATCTCGCGCCGCTCGTACTGCGCGGGATCGACCACGCGCGTCGAGGCACGGATGCCGATCTTGGCAAGATTGGCGCGATAGTGCGCGATGTGGCGCTCGAACGAGTCCGAACCGATCAGGAATTCCACCGTGAACGGCTCGCCCTTGGCGTTGCGCAGCACCTGCTCGGTGCGCTTCGAACCAAGACCGACGGACTGCATCGCCTTGCAGAAGAAGCCGCAGTCGGGGTCCTCGACCTCCTCGGTGCGAATTTCCCATCCGGCTTCCTTCAGAAGCGCCATCGCTTTCGCGAGATTGTCGCGCGCATCTTCGCGCGTGGCAAACGTCGGGTTCTTCCACTCGGTTGTGAAAACTTCCGGCGGCAGATCCTTCTCGTGCGCCTTGAGAATTTCGAGTTCGCGTCCTTCCGGAAGCCCCTTCGCTGCAAGCTCGGAATTGTCGAAATAGCTGTGCACACGGCTGTACTGGCCAAACAGAAGACTGCGGTTCAGATCCTCGAAATCGAAGGCCAGATTGAACGCCTGCCGCACGCGCCGATCCTGAAACTTCGGACGGCGGATATTGAATGCGAAACCCTGCATCCGGGCGACGCCCTCGGTGGGGATCACCTCTTTCTTCACGAGCCCTTTCTTCAGAGCATCGAAATTGAACTGCGTGGCCCAAGCGCTGGCGGTGTTCTCGCGCCAGAAGTCCGCGCGCCCGCTCTTGAAGTCCTCGAAGGCCGCGACGCGGTCACGAAAATACTGGAAGCGCAGCTCACCGAAGTTCCATTGTCCAATTGCGACCGGCAAATCCTTCGCCCAGTAGTCCTCGACGCGCTCGAACACGATGCGGTTACCAGTGTCGAACTCCTTGATGCGATAGGGTCCTGAACCGAGCGGCACTTCGAGCGTGCTCTTTGCAAGGTCGCGAGCTTCACCGTTGCGCGCCTTGCCTTCCCAGAAGTGCTTCGGCAGCACGGGAAGCTGGCCGAGAATCTGCGGCAGCTCGCGATTGCCTTTCTGATCGAACGTAAACGTCACCTCGTGTGGGCCTGTCTTCTCGCCCTTCGCGACGTTGGCGTAGTAGCGGCCATACATCGGGTTCGCCGCCTTGATGGCTTCGAGCGAGAAGATCACGTCCTCAGGTTTGACCGGCTCCCCGTCGTGAAAGCGCGCCTCGGGCCGGAGCCCGAAGGTCACCGAGCTGAAATCGTCGGGGAACGATACCCATTCCGCCACCAGCCCGTACTCGGTCGACGGCTCGTCCGGACTGCCGGCCATAAGCGTGTTGTAGATCATGCCGACGCCACCCGCCGGCACGCCGCGGATGGAAAACGGATTGAGGGAGTCGAACGTCCCCTGCGTCGCGAAGCGCACCACGCCGCCCTTGGGCGCGTTGGGGTTCACCCAATCGAAATGCTTGAAATCGGGTCCAAACCTCGGCTCACCCACGAGCGACAAGGCGTGATGACGAACTTGAGCGGGTGGCGCGGGCGGCTCTACGACGGTCTCGCCTCCCGGAACCTCCATCCCCTGCCCGAAGGCCGCGGGGCTTGTGGCCAAGGCCACGATGAAGAGCGAGAAAAAGGAGGTCTTAGGGCGCTGCACCATCAATGCCGTCATCCATTCCGTTCCGTCGAAAATCGGGCGAACACGGAACTGTGGCACGTGCCGCCGCGCAGGTCGACGGCCCCGTAAAATCAGGACCGGACCAGGGGAAAACCAGTTCCTAGCACGCCTTACCACGGGATACGGATTAAACATCGGCAAGATAGGGCGGCCTCTCGCGCCGCCCCTTTGCAACGATTTAAGGCGTGGGAGCGGCCGGCGTTTCCGGAGCTGCCTCAGGGGCTGCTTCGGCAGGCGCAGCCGCCGCAGGCGCCGGCAGAGGTGCCGGGCTGTCTGCAAGCGACCTCAGATACGCGATCAGATCGGCAAGCGTCGCGTTGTCGGAAACGCCGTTGAACACCATGCGCGTACCCGGCAGATAGCCGCGCGGAGCGTGCAGAAACTCCGCAAGCGCCTCATAGCTCCACTCGCCGCCCTTGCTCTTGATGACGTCCGAATATCCGCCAAAGTCGCCGACGCTCCCCAGCGCACGACCGAGCACGCCATAGAGATTGGGGCCAGCCTTGCTGGCGGCACCCTTTTCTGCCGAGTGGCAGGCGGCGCACGCCCGGAAAGCCGCCTTGCCTTCATCAGGGCTTGCATCGCCCACCAGCGCGACGACATCCGCCGGGTCAAACCCCTTGGGCGCAGCCGCTGGCTCGCCGCCATCTGCGGGCGCCGCGCCGTCTGGCTGCGGAAGCGTAAAACCGCCGGTCACCGGTCCATGGTGGCTCAATTCGTTGATCAGCGTCTTGGGCACAAAGATGAGAAGCAACGCCAGCAGCACACCGCCCGCAATCTTGTTCAGCTCGAAGGAATCCATCATTTCTTTCTTCCTGCCCGTGGGACGCGCTTCGCCCCGGATATCCTAACCCGAGACATCCGACAGCTATTGAGAGCTGCCAATTCACTTCCCGGTCCGAGCGCAGGCGTCCCGCTCCCGCGTCAGACAGACTATCGGCCCAAATCGAACCGAACCCAACCAGCAGACCGCATCTAAAAGGCCTGCACCACGCCTTGCAACCCTTGGGGCCGCCAGTCTACAGCTCATGCCGCCGCAGGGGCGCCGGATCGTATGCCCGCCCCACCGGCCGGCCCAGGATAGGCCATCGACACCCTGCTTCCATGGTGCCCCCGCTTCCATAGGACCAAGTGTCCGAATTACAGGGAGCCCCAAGGCCGGAAACGCGACGGAGAGCCCACGATGACGAGAGCCCTGATCATTATACCGGCCCGCATGGCCTCGACCCGCCTTCCGGATAAACCTCTGGCCGACATCGAAGGCGAGCCGATGATCGTCCATGTCTGGCGCAAGGCCCACGACGCAGCCATGGGCCGCGTGATCGTGGCCGCCGACTCCGACGAAATCGTGAACGCCGTTAGGGCGGCGGGGGGAGAAGCGATGATCACCCGGCCCAACCATGTCTCCGGCTCCGACCGCATCTTCGAAGCCCTGAGCCGTATCGATCCGGAATCGGAGGCCGACATCGTCGTCAACCTGCAGGGCGATCTCCCAACGATCGATCCAGCCCTCATCCGCGAATGCGCGGCCGCCCTCGATACCAAAGGCCCTGACATCGCAACCCTCGCCGCCGAGATCACCGATCCCGACGAACGCACGAACCCAAACGTGGTGAAGATCGTCGGCACCCCGCTTGCCGAGAAGAACCGGCTCCGCGCTCTCTACTTCACACGCGCGACGGCACCGCACGGTGAAGGGCCGCTGTTCCACCACATCGGCCTTTACGCCTATCGGCGCACCGCGATCGAGCGCTTCGTCTCGCTACCGCCCTCGTATCTCGAAACGCGAGAAAAGCTGGAGCAGCTCCGCGCGCTGGAGGACGGAATGCGCATCGACGTGGCCATCGTTGACACTGTTCCCCTCGGTGTTGATACTCCCGACGACCTCGAACGGGCACGCAAGCTCGTCAGAAAGGCGAAGCGGGCATAACCACCGTGCATAGCGACAATCCGCGAAAAGATTTTAGGTCCGCGCGGCCGTTTCGATTTTGACGGCGCGCCCTCCTGCGCGCGCCCACTCAATCCTGCTCTCCTCCGTCTTCCTTCCCGAGCCCTAGTCCCAGTCATCGCCCTGAGTCATCATGATGCCCCAGTCCACCGACGCCACGCCGCCTCGCATCGCTTATCAAGGTGAGCCAGGCGCGAATTCGCACCTCGCCTGCACGGAGGCGTTCCCAGATCTCGAGGCGGTTCCCTATCCGACCTTCGAGGATGCCCTCGCAGCCGTAAAAGCTGGCGACGTACGCTTTGCGATGATCCCGATCGAGAACTCGGTGGCAGGCCGCGTGGCCGACATCCACCACCTGCTTCCCGGTGCGGATCTCTACATCGTCGGCGAGCACTTCCTGCGCGTGCGCCACCAGCTTCTCGGCGTGAAGGGCTCGTCGCTCGCCACCATCAAGAAGGTGCTGAGCCACACGCAAGCACTCGGCCAGTGCCGCAAGGCGCTCCGCACGCTCGGCCTCACCCCGGTACCCGAGGCGGACACCGCCGGCTCGGCCCGGATCGTGGCGGAACAGGGCGATTCCACGCTCGCCGCCATCGCGTCCCGGCTCGCAGCCGAGATCTACGGCCTCGACGTGCTGAGCGCCGACATCGAGGACGAAGCACACAACACCACACGCTTCCTCATTCTGGCGAAGGACCCTGACGACGCCGAGCCCGACGACGGCCCCGTCGTGACCACGTTCCTGTTCCGCGTCCGCAACGTGCCGGCCGCGCTCTACAAAGCGCTCGGAGGCTTCGCGACCAACGGCGTCAACATGACGAAGCTCGAAAGCTACCAGCTCGAAGGCACGTTCAACGCGACGATGTTCTACGCCGACATCGAAGGCCACCCGCGCGATCGTTCGGTCCAGCTTGCACTCGAAGAGCTGTCGTTCTTCTCAACGGAAGTCCGCCTGCTCGGCACCTATCTCGCGAGCGCCTACCGGGTCGAGGCGGCCGAAGCTGCAGCACCGCCCGTAGCCCCGGGCGGCAGCGTCCGCTGAGAGCGCGGAGAAACCGTCATGAGATTGGCCGATAAAATCGCCATCGTAACCGGAGCCGCATCCGGCTTCGGCCGCGGCATCGCGGAAGCTTTCGCGGCCGAAGGCGCCCGAGTTGTCGTTGCCGACATCGACGTCGCGCGCGCCGATGAGGTCGCTGCCACCATCGGCAACGGTGCTCTCTCCATCGACATCGACGTCTCGAAGAAGGATGACGTGACACGACTCGTGGAGACGACCGTTGACGCGTTTGGCGGTCTCGACATCGTCGTCAACAACGCTGGCGTGACGCACCGCAACCAGTCGCTGATGACGGTGACGGAAGACGAGTTCGATCGCATCTACGCGGTCAACGTGAAATCGATCTATCTAATGACGCTCGCCGTCGTGCCGGAACTCGAAAAGCGCGGCGGCGGCTCGATCATCAACACCGCATCGACCGCGGGCCTGAGGCCACGCCCCGGCCTCACTTGGTACAACGGATCGAAGGGCGCGGTGATCACGCTGACGAAGTCGATGGCGGCCGAGCTTGCGCCGAAGAACATCCGCGTCAACGCCATCAATCCCGTGATCGGAGAAACCGGCCTGCTTGAAGAGTTCATGGGCACCGCCGACACGGCGGAAAGCCGAGCGCGCTTCGTCGCCGGCATCCCGCTCGGGCGCATGTCGAAACCCTCCGACATCGCCAACGCCGCGCTGTTCCTTGCCGATCCTGCTTCGCACTTCATCACCGGCGTCGCCATCGAAGTCGACGGCGGACGGTGCGTCTAAGAGTTCAGAATACACACACGTTATACAACGAGAACCCTATGGCGCGGCGATGCAATTAGACGCAATCTAATCATATGCCTGATGATTCGCCGCCTACAGAACCGTCTACAATCCAGTTGGAAATCTGGAAACAGGCGATTGCGACCACCATCCACTTTACCGAAATGTCCGCCAGAACTAGGCAAATTGGGCTTGCTTTTGTGGTGGCCGCGCTCGGCCTCGCAATCACCCTACTCGCACAATACCGCGAAGCTCGCCTACCGTTTGTTATCTTCGGCTACCAATATGACTTACATATATCGGGCGTGATCGTATTGCTCTCCGCAGCCGGACTCTACGCAATCATGCTACTTGATTTAAAAGTCTACCATAGAATGCTACGCGGAAGTGTAGCTTTCACCACCGCTCTCGAACGCGCCGGCTTCCGAGACGTGCATATGCGCACGGAGAAAGGACTGACTGAATCTATCTCTTATTATAGCCGCTCCGCTCATGACAAAACTGGCAACATAGCATCCGATAAACGATCGAGTACTGCAGAAGCCAAGATCGTAAGATTTTACCGGGTAGCTATAACATCAATCGCGCTCATGGGCGTAACATTGATCTGGCTGACGTCTCGCATTTCCGAGCACCATATCATCATCGAACAAACAATTAAGTACCAGCAGATAGAACAACCATCATCTGGCAAGTAAAAGCCGTTAAATGCTCAGCGCATCGCCACGGATCTGATACAGCGACAGCGCCGTCGCAACGGCAAGGTTGAGGCTGTCGAGCTTCCCCGCCATGGGTATTTTCACGAGACGCGAGCACGCGCGCGTCAGGCTTTCCGACAATCCCGGCCCCTCACTTCCCATGAGGAGCAACACGGGATCCTTGTACGCCGCGTGCCGGAAATCGTCGCGCGCATCGAGATGCAACCCGACGACATCGCCAGGCCATGACGCCCGCCACGCGAGAAACTCTTCGCGCGAGACCTTGGCGAGCGGCACGTCGAATACAGATCCCATCGTCGCCCGCACGGCTTCGCGCGAATAGGGATCGCAAGTGTTGCCGATCAGGATAATCCCCTTCGCCCCCACGGCATCCGCCGTGCGAATGATGGTGCCGAGGTTGCCGGGATCGCGGATTTCTTCGAGCGCGAGCCACGTATCGCCGCGCAGCGGGCGCTCCGGCAACTCCACCCACTTCTGCTGAAACACGCCGATCATGGACTGCGGATTGTCCTTCGACGACAGCTTCGAAAGCACCGCTTGCGAAACCTCGAGAACGTCCCCTCCGGCTTCGAGCGCCCACGTGATCAACAGGCGCGCAACGAGGCTCGACGCCGATCCCGCCTGATACACGAGCGTCTGCGGCGCAAACCCCGCAGCCCGCGCCGTCTCCAGGATCGACGTGCCTTCCGCAAGGAATAGACCGGTCTCGCGGCGCTCCTTGCGCATGTCGAGCGCGCGGATGGCCTTCACCCGTTCGTTGGTCAGGCTCGTCACGACACGCGGCGCGCGCGGCTGCGACGCACGAGACGGAGAGGGGCGAGACTGCGATCCGCGCGCCTTGTTCTTGGTCATGATGTCCACCGCACGAAAAGCGAGGTCGGCACCGCAGGCCGCCCGGGCTCGCCGCGGACCGCGAGCGCAAGCTCTCCGGTATCGAATTCCCCACCTCGTCCGCGGAGCACATCGGCCGCCAGTTGCTCGAACGCCAGCGCGGAGGCACGGATGGCATAGACCGTGAGGATCATGGCCGAACGATCCGGCACGAGCAGAGAGGCGAGTGTCTTCATGAGGTCCGGCAAGCTCTGAAACAGATCCCACACCTCCCCGCCGGGACCTCGCCCGAACTTGGGCGGATCGACAAGAATGACGTGATACGTGCGTCCACGCCTCGCTTCGCGCGCCACGAACTTCGCTGCATCGTCCAGAATCCAGCGGATCGGCGCGTCCCCGAGGCCGGACGCCGCCTGGTTGTCCTTCGCCCACTGGATCGCGGCTTTCGACGCATCCACATGTGTCACCTCGGCACCGGCGCGCGCCGCCAGCAGCGAGGCGGCGCCCGTATAGGCAAAGAGGTTCAAAACACGGGGCCGCTCACCCTCGACGCGCGCGATCTCCTTCAGCATCCACTCCCAGTGCGGTAGCTGCTCTGGAAAAAGCCCGAGATGCCAAAGCCCGCGCAGACGGCACGTGAGCGTCACGTCCCGCACGGTAACGGGCCAGCTCTCCGGCACGCGCTTGTCGAGCCGCCACTTGCCCTTTTCCTCGTCGTCGCCGGAGGCGGAGAAAACGCCGTGCGCCGCGCCCCACGCTTCCGCGCCGAGCGACCGGCGCCACAGCGCCTGAGGCTCTGGCCGGTCCACCACGATATTGCCGAACCGTTCGAGCTTTCGCCCCGCACCGCTGTCGATCAGCGCATAACCGGACGGACCCTCTGTGCGGACGAGGTTGAAACCGCCTGCACGCGCCGCCATGACGTCGCCCGTATTCGCAACCTTTGCCGCACTGTCGTCAGGCTGGACAACGAGGCGTGCTGGCCTTCCGGATCCGTGTTGAAACCCGCTCAAGGCCCTGCGTCCCGTGTCGCGGCGATAATGTCGAGAATGTCCTGGCCCGACGCGTCGAGCGGCAGGCGCATGAAGTCCGCGCTCCGCTTGAGCGCGTCATCGAGTTGATGGTGGAAAGCGTCGCGATCGATCTCGATCGTTCCGAACTGACGCAGATGGTCCGTGACGAACTGCGTATCGAGCATCGTAAATCCCCCCGCGATCAGCCGCCCGGCCAGATGCACCAGCGCGATCTTCGACGCGTCCCTTTCGTACGAAAACATGCTTTCGCCGAAGAAGGCCCCGCCAAGAGCCACACCGTAGAGCCCGCCCACCAGTCGATCTCCGTCCCACACCTCGACGGTATGGCAATGCCCAAGCCGGAAGAGATCCCGGTAGAGCGCACGGATACGCCCGTTGATCCACGTCGAGCGCCGTCCGACCCGCTCGGCCGCACAGCCCTCGATCACGCCTTCGTAATCCGTATCGACGGTGACCCGCATCGCGCCAGAACGCACCGTCTTGGCAAGCCGGCGCGGCACGTGCACATCGTCCAGCGGCAGGACGCCTCTGTGCTGCGGCTCGATCCAGTACAGCGCCGGATCGTCCGCGCTTTCGGCCATGGGAAAGATTCCGCAGCTATAGGCCTTGAGCAGGACCTGCGGCGTAATCTCGATCATGATGTCGTCGCGTGACGCCATCAAAGCTCCCAGAGTACTTTAACAAACGCGTGCCTCCGCGAATGCGGGAACCGGCTCATGGCCGAGCGAAACGAGCCCGGCATCCGATAAGCACGACAGTTCGGACTCCTCAATATGAACTGCGGCGCCGTCCCGCCAGCCACCGCGATTCCCGATACTAGGACTTTCCGAGATACTTTTCGAGCCAGTGGATGTCATAAAGCCCGTTCGTAATGTCGGGCTGGCGGATCAGTTCGTTGAACAGCGGAATGGTCGTCTCGATCCCATCGATCACAAACTCGGAGAGCGCACGCCGAAGCCGCATCAGGCATTCGTTGCGGTTCTTGCCATGCACGATGAGCTTGCCGATGAGGCTGTCGTAGAACGGCGGGATCCGGTAGCCCTGATAGACGCCGCTATCGACGCGCACGCCAAGACCGCCCGGCGGATGCCAGTAGGTGATCTGCCCCGGCGAGGGACGGAACGTGCGCGGGTTCTCGGCATTGATCCGGCATTCGATGGCGTGACCTGAGAACGTGATGTCCTCCTGCTTGAAGCTGAGGTGCCCGCCCGAAGCCACGCGGATCTGCTCCAGGACGAGATCGATGCCCGTGATCTGCTCCGTGACCGGATGCTCGACTTGGAGGCGCGTGTTCATCTCGATGAAGTAGAATTCGCCGTCCTCGTAGAGGAACTCAACCGTTCCCGCGCCGCGATACTTGATCTCGCGCATTGCGTTCGCGACGACCTCGCCAATCCGGTGACGCGCTTCTGCGTTGAGCGCAGGCGACGGGCTCTCTTCGAGGATTTTCTGGTGCCGACGCTGCAGCGAGCAATCGCGCTCGCCGAGATGCACGGCATTGCCCTTGCCGTCGCCGAACACCTGGATCTCGATGTGACGCGGCTTTTGCAAATACTTTTCGATATAGACGGAATCGTTGCCGAACGCGGCCTTCGCTTCCGATTTCGCCGTCGCGAGCGCAATGCCGAGATCGGCCGCCGAATGCGCGACCTTCATGCCGCGTCCGCCACCACCCGCCGTCGCCTTGATCAGCACAGGGAAGCCCATCTCCTTGGCGATCTTCATCGCCTGGGCTTCGCTGCGCACAGCGCCGTCCGAGCCAGGCACGACGGGAATGCCGAGCTTCTTCGCCGTTTCCTTGGCTTGGATCTTATCGCCCATGATCCGGATATGCTCGGACGTGGGCCCGATGAACGTAATCGAATGCTCTTCCAGGATCTCAGCGAAGCGGGCGTTCTCGGACAGGAACCCGTATCCGGGATGCACCGCATCCGCCCCCGTGATCTCACAGGCAGCGAGGAGCCGCGGAATGTTGAGATAGCTGTCGGACGCCGGCGGCGAACCGATGCACACGCTCTCGTCGGCAAGTCGGACGTGCATGGCATCCGCATCCGCCGTCGAATGAACCGCCACTGTAGCGATCCCGAGCTCTTTGCACGCACGCTGGATGCGCAGCGCGATCTCACCCCGGTTGGCAATCAGAACTTTATCGAACATTCGTTTTTCTTAGGCCGTGGCCATCCGGGCCGGAGGCGATTGAGGGGAACGAGCCCTTCGCCGTCATGCCCGCTGCCAGTTCCCCGTCTCCCTTATTCGATGATCACGAGTGGCTCGCCGAACTCCACGGGCTGCCCGTTCTCGAACAGGATGGCCGTGACGGAGCCCGCGCGCGGCGCGGGAATCTGGTTCATTGTCTTCATCGCCTCGATGATGAGAAGCGTGTCGCCCTGCTGCACGCGGCTACCCACCTCGATGAACGGCGCGGCCTTGGGATCGGACGAGCGATAGGCCGTACCCACCATCGGCGACTTGACGGCCCCCGGATGCTTCGCGGGGTCGTTGCCTGCTGGAGCAGCCGCAGCAGCCGCACCTGCGGGCGCAGGAAGCGGCGGCGCGACGGGCGCTTGGAATTGCGGCGCAGCGGGCGCGACGGCGGCCGCAACCGTGAGCGAGCGCGCAACCCGGATCTTGAGACCGCTCTTCTCGATCTCGATTTCCGAGAGTCCCGTGTCGTTCAAAAGCTCCGCAAGCTCGCGGATCAGCCGCTGCTCGCTGCTCGGTTTTTCGGCTTCGTCTTTCGCCGTCATGCGCGCTAGCCCCTTCCCTTTCGGCTTCTTATCGCTGTCTTTCGCTTTGTGTTTCGGTTTCACGAGATGCTCATGCCGTGAGATTGGCCATGGCGTCGAGCGCAAGCTCGTAGCCCTGCGCGCCAAGTCCGCAGATCACGCCCTTGGCAGCGAGCGAAACGTAAGACCGATGCCGGAATTCCTCCCGGCGAAAAATGTTCGAGAGATGCACCTCGATAACCGGCAACTCCGCAGCGTTCAGCGCGTCGAGAATGCCGATCGAGGAATGCGTGAGCGAGCCGGCGTTGAGGATGATGCCGGACGCCGCTCCGCGCGCTTCCTGGATCCACCCGATGATCTCGCCTTCCGTATTCGACTGGCGGAAATCGACCGTGAGCCCCAGCTTTGCAGCCCGCGTCTCAGCACGCTTGCGCACGTCTTGGAGCGTCTCGCGACCGTACACCTCCGGCTCGCGCTGACCCAGCATATTCAGGTTCGGACCGTTGATGACGAAAACGGGTTTTGCCATATCGCGAGGTCTTGAGATGTCCTGGGATGAACACCGGCACCACCCGATCGGCGCGCACCGGCAAGCACACCCTCCCCGCCTGCCGGAAAGACCCGGCACACGGACGATGTGCATGAATGTCCCTAGCAGCTTTACCGCAGCCGCGAAAGGCCGCCAAGCTCAAGGTTGCAGGACAAATGCAGGGCAGCCCAAATGACGAACGCCCCGGGCCTGACGGCCCAGGGCGTTAAGTCTAACTCACACCGAAAAAGCGAAAGCCTAGCAGTAGGTGCAGCCTTCCTGCCGAAGCTCCGCCACGTGCTTTGCGAGCATCTCATGCAGGTTTTCCGGCGCACCGCCGATGGCCCGGTCGCCGATCAGGAAATGCGGCGTCCCGTTGATCGAAAGCGTCTTCGTCAGCGCCTTGACCCGATCCAACTCGCCCTGGACAGCCGAGCCCTTCATGTCGGCTTTAAGCTTTTCGAGGTCGAGCCCGTGCTTCTCGGCAATCTTGAGGCCGACAGCCTCGTTAACCAGCCCGCGGGTGGCCATCATGTCCCGATGCACCTCCCAATACTTGCCCTGCAGCCCCGCCGCGAGCGCGACACGGGCAGCCTGCTCGGATTCCTCGCGTAGGATCGGGTATTCTTTGAACACCACCCGCACCCGATCGTCGGATTCGATCAGCTTGGCGATATCGGCAAGGCCGCGCTTGCAATAGCCGCAGTTGTAATCGAAGAACTCGACGACCGTGATGTCGCCGTCGGGGTTGCCCGCAACCGGCGCACCCGGCGAGCGATAGATTTCCTTGGCATGCGACGAGACGAGCGTTTTCGTGCGCTCGGCCTCTTCTTTGGCGAGCTTGCTCTCGAGCGCGCTCTGCACCTCGAACAGGATTTCCGGGTTCTCGATCAGATACTCTTTGACGATGCCCTCGATTGCGCTCCGCTGCTCGGGCGAGAACTCGGCCGCTGTAGCCCCCGCCCCTGCAAGCGCCGGGCTCACCGCACTATGCTCCGACAGCTTGTCCCCAAACGCGAGCCAGATGCCGAAGCCGGCGACGAGCGCCGCACCGGCTAATGTGCCGATACCGAACCCGGACTTCGGCTGCGTCGTGTTGGGATTGGATCGCGTCATAAGGTCTCCGTAGATTTCAAGGCGCGAGCGGTTGGCGTCGCGCCGAAAACTGAAAGGTTGAGATGCGGCCTCAGGTCTGCGGCTTATAGTTGATGATGTCGTCCGCCTTAACCCAATCCGGCGAGCCGGCCTTGAGACCGCCCTGCGCACGCTTGGCGAATTCCTGCGCCTGCTTGACGGCGCCAACATAGAAAAGACCCTGCGCGCGCGCCAGCTCGGATTGCGCGAACTGGCCCTTGTCGTAATAGGCCTGCCCCAGCGCATTATGAGCGGTCGCGTTGTCGGGCTCCGTCTGCACCGCCTGGCGTAGAAGCTTGACCGCTTCGTCCGCCATGGCCGGATCTTTGGTCTGGATCATCGATTGGGCGAGCTGCACGCGCACCAGCGTGGCCGAGCCATTGTGCATCTGGAGCGCCCTGCGAAGCGGCGAGATCGCTTCGCGCGACCGGCCCGACTTGTGCAGGATGTCGCCCTTGAGCTCCCAGAAGTACGGGTTGTTAGGATAGTCGCGGATCAGGGCGTCGACCCAGGCAAGCGCCTGCTCCACGCCTCCCGCACCCTGCCGGAACGAGGCGATGGAGCGGGCATAGCGCGCGGGCTGGCTCGTGTTCGAATGGGGATAGCGATTGAACACCACCGACGGAGGTTCCAGGTATCCCGAAATCTTTGCGCGAACCATGTCGTGGCGGAGCTGCAGATCCGGCGGATCCTTGACGTTGTAGTTGGGAGATGACTCCACAAGCTGCCGAAGCCGCGCCAATCGATCCGTTGCCACGGGGTGGGTCCGCCAGAACGCGTCGCGATGCGCGTCCATGAAAAGCTCCTGCCCCGCGAAACGTTCGAACGTCCTCAGCATACCGAGGCCGCTTTGACCTGTCGCGTTGAGGTATCCGAGACCCGCCTGATCGGCCGCAGATTCCTGCGAACGACGCTCCGCGGTGAGGCCACGCATGATGACCTCGTTACCGCCCATCATCACGCCCTGGCCGGCACTTCCGATTTCGCGGCCTGCGTCTCCGCCCGCCATCGCGCCACCGATCATCGCGCCGATACCGAGAAGTTGCACGAGCAGCGAACGCGTCTGGTCCTTGGCGATGCGCGCGCGAAGCGAAGCCATGTGCCCGCCCGCGATGTGGCCGGCCTCGTGTGCGAGCACGCCGATCACCTCGTTCGGCGTTTCGGCCTGCATCAGCGTGCCGGTGTGCATGAACACGTTGCGCCCGTCCATCACGAACGCGTTGAAGGAATCGCTGTTGACGATCCGCACCTTGACGCGCCCGGTACCAAGCCCGGCCGCGCGAAAGATCGGCTGCGAGTAGTCGTTGAGCAGTGCTTCGATCTCAGTATCGCGGATAAGCGAAATACCCTGCGCGTCAGCTTTCGCGGCGGGATAAAGCGTTGCAGCCGTCGCAGCCATGAAGCCAAGCGTAGCCGCCTTGCGAAGACCGGCACGCGTGCGGGACATCCACGTCGTCCCCAATTTGCGGATCGTCGTATACATGGCTCTCCGGATCGCTCGAAGGAACGCGAACCGATCGCAGCCTCGCCGTCCGCACCGCTTCGCTCACCGCTAAATGGGCATAGAGATGCGGTGGACGCAAGGCCGCGGGCAAGGGTGCTGGCCAGAAGATCTCACGAACCCTATAAGCCCAGCGAATTCCCCGCGAGACACGACCGTTCCGTTCCAGGTTCGAAGCGCATGAGCGGGCGTCAATGCGGCCAAAGGAAGGCTAGGCCCGTCGTCTGACAATCCCGCAAGGATACTTCCGTCGGGCATGCGATACGCTGCATTTCCGCGAGCCCAAGGCAAAGACCCATGACTGACGATCTCGGCCGAAAATCAGGATCCGGACGCGTCCGCGCCGGGCGCGCGCCCTCCGAACGAAGCGACGTCGCGAGCTTCATTGTGATGGACGTGATGCGGGCCGCGGCCGAGTTGGAACGGCAGGGCCGGTCCATCATTCACATGGAAGTCGGCCAGCCCGGAACGCCCGCGCCGGAAACGGCACGCGCCGCCGTGCGTGCCGCTCTCAATAGCGAAACGTTGGGATACACGGCAGCGCTCGGCATCGACGCACTGCGCGCGCGCATCGCAGCGAGCTATCGCGAGCGCTATGCCATCACGGTGGACGAAAGCCGCATCGTCGTCTGCTCGGGCTCGTCGGCTGCGTTTCTTCTCGCGTTCCTGGCCGTCTTCGATGCAGGCGCACGCGTGGCGCTGCCCTCGCCCGGCTACCCATGCTACCGCCACATCCTGTCCGCGCTCGGCTGCCGCACACCGCTGATCGAAACCGGACCCGAATCCCGCTGGATGCCGACGCCCGACGATCTCACCGCCCTCCACGAGCGCGAGCCGCTCGACGGCCTCCTGATCGCGAGCCCGGCCAACCCCACCGGCACCATGATCGAGCCTGACCGCCTCGCCGCGCTCATCGGCTTTGCGGATGCGAATGGTCTCTGGTTCATCTCCGACGAAATCTATCACGGGCTCACCTACGACGCGCCCGCCACGACCGCCCTCTCCGTCTCGGACGAGGTCATCGTGATCAACAGCTTCTCGAAGTATCACGCGATGACGGGCTGGCGGATTGGCTGGCTCGTCGTTCCGCCCGCGCTCGTGCGCACCGTCGAGCGCCTTCAGCAGAATTTCTTCATCTCCGCGCCCGCAGCCTCTCAGGTGGCTGCTCTCGGCGCTTTCGACGGCGTGGACGAACTTGAACGCAACCGCGAGACGTATGCGCGCAATCGTGCACTCCTTCTCGATGCGCTCCCTGAAGCGGGCCTCTCGGCCCTCGCACCTGCGGACGGCGCATTCTATCTCTACGCCGACGTGTCCGCTTTCACCGACGATGCGCTAGGATTCGCACGCGCGATGCTGGAGGAAATCGGCGTCGCCGTCACGCCCGGTCTCGACTTCGACGAGGCCCGCGGCAATCGCTACCTGCGCTTCTCCTACGCCGGCACCGAAAGCGATATGGCCGAAGCCGCGCATCGCCTCAAAGGCTGGCCGCGCCTTGGGCGCTGATCCGAGCCTCACGCTTCATTCAACGCACAAAAAAGGGAGCGGCGAGCGCTCCCTTTTTCGTAGGTCCGGAAAATAACGGCTAGCCGCGGCGGCCGCCGTGGTTGAGCGACACGAAGCGCGGACCGATGTCCACGTGAATGTGGCTCATGCGGGCGTAGGTCATCGTGCCGCCGCTGTGATGATTGGCGCGAAGCCAGGCAATGATCGCAGCCTTGCGGCCACCGGCGTTGAAGTCGATGGCATTGCCCGACGCATGGCGCGACGGCCGGCCGGTGTTGCGGATCTTAGCGCCGGGGCGGCAGGTCGAGATCACCTGCACGGCACCGAACTGCGCCTCGATGCGGCCGAGAAGACCGCGCGCTGCCGGCGTCAGGCAGCTGCGCGACGCGCCGCCACCACCGCTCGAGCGGCCCGACGTAACGGCGCGAGCGGCTACGGTGTTCGTTCCGGCCGAACGGCGTGCCTGCTTCCGAGCCTGGGCGGCACGGCCACGGGCCTGCTTACCGCTGCCTGCGCGACGCGTCTGCGCGGCCCGGCGCGATTGCACGCCGCGGCGCGCCTGCTTCGTGTTGCGCTGAGCGGCCTTCGACTGCTGGCGGTGCGAGTTCCCCTCGTACTGCGAGCTGACCGGACCGTTATCATGCCGAGCTTCGGCCGGCGCCGCGAGGCACACTGCAGCGCCCATCCCCAGGACGGCAGCAAAAAGTCGTGCACTCATGTAAAACTCCCTTGTTTTTACTTTCTCCCGCATGGAAACCTTGAGAAACATGCAGTCATCATCAAGGTCAGGCGCGAGAACAACTGACAATCCGCCAAACGAAGCCACTCGATCGGAACGGTTTGCACCGATCGGTTCGCTTGCGCGTCGTGAGTATCCAGCTGGAGGACTTGCGTCGTGCTCCTGATCCCACCCACTGCTGGACGCAACGGGGCGGCAATCACCAATCGCGTTTGGTGAAAATGTGACCCGGCAGAAACCCGGTCTCCCCCCTGTTGGCCGAACCCGCTGTAATTCCAGGAACGTGACAGCTCAACCGGGTAAAATTGTCGCGTCTCAATGAGATGCGCACGAAAGTGAAACGGGCCAGACAACTTGTCTGGCCCGCAAAATCGTTCTGAAGCGCTGTTATTTCAGCGAGAATCCGTTCCGTGGTTAGCCGCCTAAGCGCCGCTGCCACCAGCCACGGCGAGCGGGTGGCTCTTCCGTATTAACCTCCGCAGCGGAGGCTTCTCCGGGCGAAACGACGACGCGTTCGAGCTTCGGCTCAGACGACGCCTCGCTCCGCGCACGCACGCGCGCAACGATGGAATCGTCCGCTGCAGGTGCGGCGGCAGCCTTCTCCGAAGCCTCCTCGACACTCTCGACCTTCTCCTTCTCGGCCTGAGCAGACCCTGCCGAACGGCGCGATTTCGTCGGAGCAGGCGCCTCGTCGGCTTCTGCTGCCGCCTCAGCTTCGCTTGGCGCAACATCCGCCGCATCCTCTGCAGCTTCCGCCTCCACAGCCTTAGCCTCGGAAGAGCGCCGCCGCGACGACGAGCGGCGCGGTTCGCTGCGTTCGGTTGCGTCTTCCGTCTCCGTCACGACCTCAGCAGCCACGATGTCATCGACCGCAACTTCGCCGTCCACCTGGAGACCTTCGGGCTGAAAGGTATCGACACCCTGATCCCCGGCCTGAGCGTCCGAACCGTCCTCCGAAGCCGCAGCGTCCGCGGCATCTCCATTGTCGGATGCGTCGTGCGCTTCGGCACTTCCGTTTGCACCACGCGCCCGATCGCGGCCCCTGCGCCCGCCGCGACGTCCACGGCGGCGACGGCGTCCGTTTCCGCTACCCTCTTCCGAGCCTTCGCTACGGGCCTCGCGCGCCGGCGGCGCGTCGTCCTCCGCGTAGCCATCGTCGACGACCTCTACGGATCCCGAATCCTCGCCGTTTCCGTGGTCGTCGCCATGATCGTCATAGCCCAGATCGGCGTCGTCGCGCCCGCCACGTGCCTCCGAACGGCCACCGTCGCGGCGTCCGCGCCGCCGACGGCGACGGCGTCCGCCTTCACGTCCGCTTTCCTCGCGAGCAGCGCGCGGCTGTTCGGCGTCGCCATCTCCCGCATCCGCGTCAGCTTCGAACGCTTCGCCCTCGAAGCCCCAGTCCATATTGACCGCAGCCCGATCCGGACGGCGCGTCGCAACCGGCGCGCTCTGCCCCTTCTCGATCACGAAGTTGGCGCCCTGCAGCTTGTCGCTGGCCTGCACCGTGACGAAGATGCCGTGGCGCGTCTCCATCTCGTTGATGAAGTGACGCTTGTTGTTGAGAATATAGAGCGCAACCGCCGACGTCGTCGTCGCGACGAGCGACGTGCGCGCGCCTGCCATCAACGCGTCTTCGAGGCCGCGCAGAACCGCCAGCGCCACGCTCTCGGTCGAGCGGATGATGCCGGTTCCCTGACAGTGCGGGCACTGCGAGGTGGAGCCTTCGAGAACGCCCGAGCGCAAGCGCTGCCGGCTCATCTCCATCAGACCGAAATGGCTGATGCGTCCAAGCTGGATCCGAGCGCGATCGAAACGCAGCGCATCCTTCAACCGGCGCTCGACAGCACGGTTGTTGCGCTTCTCCTCCATGTCGATGAAGTCGATCACGATCAGGCCCGCAAGGTCGCGCAGCTTGAGTTGACGCGCGATCTCGTCGGACGCTTCGAGATTGGTATTGAGCGCCGTCTCCTCGATCGAGAATTCGCGCGTCGCCTTGCCGGAGTTGACGTCGATCGCGACGAGCGCTTCCGTCTGATTGATGACGAGATAGCCGCCGCTCTTCAGCGTCACATAGGGGCTGAACATGGCGTTGAGCTGCCGCTCGATGCCGTACTTCGTGAACAGCGGTTCGGCATCCTGGTGCGCCAGAACGTTCTTGGCATGGCTCGGCATGAGCATGCGCATGAAGTCCTTGGCGTCCTTGTGGGCGTGATCACCCGCAACGACGATCTCGTCCACGTCCTTATTGTAAAGGTCGCGGATCGAACGCTTGATCAGGTTTCCTTCCTCGTAGACGAGGCTCGGCGCAGTAGATTCCAGCGTAAGATCGCGCACGCTCTCCCAGAGACGAAGCAGGTATTCGAAGTCGCGCTTGATCTCCTGCTTGGTCCGCGATGCGCCCGCAGTGCGGATGATCAGGCCCATGCCCTCCGGAACCTCGAGCTCCTGCGCGATGGCCTTGAGGCGCTTCCTGTCTTGCGGATTGGTGATCTTGCGGCTGATGCCACCGCCGCGGGCGGTGTTCGGCATCAAAACGGTGTAGCGGCCGGCAAGCGACAGGTAGGTGGTGAGCGCCGCGCCTTTGTTGCCGCGCTCTTCCTTGACCACCTGCACCAGGATGACCTGGCGGCGCTTAATAACTTCCTGAATCTTATAGCTGCGCGGCCTGCGGCGCGGACGCGAGGGCAGCTCTTCAAGCGCATCCTCGGAACCGACGCTCTCGACGGCCTCGGCCTCCACGGCCACGCTCGCCACCTCTTGCACACCGCCGGCCTGATCGCCGGCGTCGTCCCGATCGCCACCGTTCCCGTTGTCGTCGGCGGCACCACCACCCTCCGTTGCAGCCTCGGCCTGAGGCGCATCGTCGGAAACAGCTTCAGGTGCATCATCCTCGGCAGCGTCCTGATCGCCACCATTGGCCTCTTGCGATGCCTCGGCGTCCGAAACGTCTTCGGTCAGCACGTCGTCGCGCTGCGCGGCCTGTGCAATCGTCTGCGGCCCGCGGTCGTCTTCGTCGCCGTCGTCATGGTTTTCGTCGTCGTCCACATCGAGGTCGTCTTCGTCGTCTCCGACGTCCTCGATCATTTCGACGCGAGCGCCCTCGCCATCATAATCGGCATCGTCACTGTCAGAGGTCGCTTCGCCCGCATCGTCGCCGTGCGCGGCCTCCTCATCATCGGAGCCTGCCGCCGAACGGCCCTTGCCGCCCGAACGCCGACGGCGCGCGAGCCTTTCCGCCCGGGCGTCCGCAGCAGCTTCCTCCTCGGCTTCGGCAAGCGCTTCCTCTTCGATGAGCGCCTGCCGGTCGGCCATCGGAATCTGATAATAATCGGGATGAATTTCGTTGAAGGCGAGGAAGCCGTGCCGGTTTCCGCCGTAGTCGACGAACGCCGCTTGCAGCGAAGGCTCGACGCGCGTGACCTTTGCCAGATAGATATTGCCGCGAAGGAGCTTACGGGCCGCGCTCTCGTAATCGAACTCCTCTACACGTCCGTTGCGCAACACCACCACCCGAGTCTCTTCGGGGTGGGTGGCATCGATGAGCATCTTGTTAGGTGCCATGTTTCTTTTTCCTTTGCGCGCCGGCGGGCCGGACCACCGGAACCGGCCAGGGGGCCGGAGGCGACATGCGGCCAAGTCGAGGCGCGCGCCTTTGTGTTGAAATGGAAGGCGATGGGTTGATTTGGTCGGGCGCCCACGCCCGTCGCGGCGGCCGGATGGTCCGGGCGCGCACCGCTCCGGGCCGAGATCGGTCCAGAGGCAAGAGACGGGAATGAGCGGTCGATCTGCATGGGTCCCTGTCGGGTATCCCTAAGTCGGGGTTCAAAGATGGCCGGACGAAATATCCGGAACAGAAATCGGCAAGTGAACTCCTGCACACACCGGGCCGAAAAGCGGTACGACGCGTACGCGAGCCGCGCCGCGTCACGGACAGGACGGGAGGAACCAGCCGGGGATTTGGGCGAACCGCCACAAGAGCCGGAACCGTGTCCTCGCTCACCCGCAGCGCCCCTTTCATCGGCGCATGACTGAGCAAGCCGCATCGTTGCCGAGACCGCGCACGGATCGAGACCTAGAAAGACGGTGCGCTCTGGCGCATCACTCCGGCGAGGCCCTGCCGAAACCGGGGCCGTGTCGCCGAACGCTGAAGAACGCACCGAAGTGTCATCGAACCCGTGCGCATGGTCTGCTTCCGTTGCCTGGCGAATACGGCGATCGGCATTACGCCGATCTCAACCTGCCCAAGCAACCAAATGCAAAAACAACCTTCGCGCGAAGCAGACGCTGTCCAACACGATGCGGGTCAATTTTGTACGGGTTCACCCGCAGCGTGGCAAGCCCGTTTACGGAGAAAGCGGGCCCATGGACCCCACAATCGGCCACACTCTTGCGCGAAACAGTCAAATATGACCTAACTTGTAGAACCTACGTGATAAATTGCGCACGAAAGCCACAGGGATAGCGTGCAGCAGGGGATGGGGACGAAGACCGGAGCGCTTGTTCTCAAGGGGGTATTTCTCCTCCTTGCGATGCTGATGCACGCTTGGTTGTATGGCGCAGTTCACGCCGCACCCGAGGCGACCGCAACCGCAGCCCACCTCTCAGGCGACAAAACCCGCACGACCTTTCGGCTAGACCTCACGGCCGGCGTCACGGCGGAAATCTTCACCCTCGCCAATCCCTACCGCGTGATCGTCGATCTGCCCGACGTATCCTTCCGCCTCCCCGACGGGACAGGACAGACGGGGCATGGCCTAGTCGAAGCCTTCCGATACGGCCTTTTTGCCGAGCGCAAAGCCCGCGTCGTCATCGATACCTCAGGCCCCGTGCGGATCGAGCGGGCGGCCATGACCGCCGCCCCCCGAAGCGACGGCATCGTCTTTACCTTCGACATGGTGACCACAGCGCCCGAAAGCTTCGGGGCGGGAACCGGCGCCGGAAAGGCAGCCGCCGAGGCCGAGCGCAAAGCGCCGCCAGAGAGCGCGAACGCTGAGCCGCCCGCCAAACCGCCCCAGCGCGACAAAGCTGTGATCATGATCGACCCCGGCCACGGCGGCATCGACGGCGGAGCGGTGAGCGCCTCGAACATATTGGAGAAGGATGTCGTCCTCGCCGTCGCGAAGGAATTGGGCAGACAGCTCGGAACGACCGGCCGCTACGACGTCCGAATGACGCGCGCCTCCGACGTCTTCATCTCGCTCGACCAGAGAGTGAACCTCTCGCTCGAACAAGGCGTTGACCTCTTTATCTCTCTACACGCCGATTCCCTGGCAGAGGATCGCGGCGCCCGCTCCATTCGGGGCGCCACGATTTACACCTTGTCCGAGCGCGCCTCCGACGAGCACGCCCGCCGCATGGCCGAGAAGGAGAACGCATCGGACCTCGTCGCCGGCCTGAAGGCGCCGGATGTAGAGGACGACGATCAGGTAACCGGCATCCTGATCGACCTCATGAAACGCGAGACCGCCAACTTCTCGGCGGATTTTTCGAACACTCTCGTGAGCAAGATGAAGCGCAAGGTCGCGTTATCCCGTGTGCCACAGCGCGCGGCTGCGTTCAAAGTGCTGAAACAAACCCATGCACCGTCGGTGCTCATTGAGCTCGGCTACCTCAGCCATCCGGAGGACGAGAAGCTTCTGAACTCGCCTGACTGGCACAAACAAGTCGCAAGCTCGATCGCAGCAGCTGTCGACGCGTACTTCGCGAAACGGACGGCGACGACGGGCGCACCCTGAGGGGCAAACCAACGCTGGGATGGGGCGGTTTTACACACCCCAATGAAGGAATTAACGAGGTTTAGGATGGCAGGCGTTTACCGACGACGTCATGCCACATTCCGTGGTAATGGTTCAGCTTGATCCACGGGCTGCTGCAGTGCAATAGCAGTGCGATAAGCATTTGAGAGAGACGCCGAATACGAAACGCACAGGCGAGAAGCGCCAGACGTTTCGAGACGCGAACAGTTAACGACAAGCCCGTCGAGCGGACCCAGGCGGAATGCGAGCCCCCACACTTCCTCCACCTCAGCGCGCGCCCCGCGCGCGGCCCCAGCGGCGTAAAAGCCTGCTGTTGAGCTTCCTCGGCTGGAGCTTTGGCGCGTTCGTCGTGCTGTTCCTCGTCGGCTCGGCCGGCGCGGGCTATGTCCTGTGGCAAGTCTCGAAAGATCTGCCCGACTACGAAAGCCTCGCCAAGTACGAGCCGCCGGTCATGACACGCATCCACGCGCATGACGGCTCGCTGATTGCCGAGTATGCGCGCGAGCGGCGCATCTTCGTGCCGATCAACGCCATCCCGAAGCACGTCATCGCCGCCTTCCTGTCGGCGGAGGACAAACGCTTCTACGAGCACGGGGGCCTCGACCTGCAGAGCATCGGCCGCGCCGTGTTCCGGTTGATCGAAACTCAGATTCAGGGCGGCGGCCGGCGCGCGGAAGGTGCGTCCACCATCACCCAGCAGGTCGCCAAGAACTTCCTTCTGTCCTCCGACCGCACGATGGAACGCAAGCTCAAGGAGGCGATCCTCGCCATCCGTATCGAGCGCGCCTATTCGAAGGACAAGATCCTCGAACTTTATCTCAACGAGATCTATCTCGGCATCGGCGCTTACGGCGTGGCGGCGGCAAGCCTCGCCTACTTCAGCAAGGAGCTGAAGGACCTCTCGGTTGAGGAGGTGGCCTACCTCGCGGCACTTCCGAAAGCGCCGAACAATTATCACCCCTTCCGCCAGACCCAGCGTGCCACCGACCGGCGCAACTGGGTGATCGGCCAAATGGCCGAGAACAAGTACATCACCAACGAAGAAGCGGCGGAAGCACGCGCAAAACCGCTCACCGTCAACATCCGTCCCAGTGGCGCACACATCTTCGCGGCCGAGTACTTCGCCGAAGAGGTGCGCCGTTCGCTGCTTTCGGCTTACGGCGAGGCCAAGCTCTACGCAGGCGGCCTCTCCGTCCGCACGACGCTGGAGCCACGCCTGCAACGCATCGGACGCAAGGCCCTGACAAAGGGGCTCGTCGATTTCGACCGCAGCCGCGGATGGCGCGGCGCCGTAACGAAAATCGAGGTCGAGGGCGATTGGGGTGTCCCACTCGGCGCGGTGGACATGCCGAGCGATATCGCACCCTGGCGTCTCGGCGTCGTCCTCTCGATGGAGAAGGCGAAAGCCGTCGTCGGCCTCCGTCCGCAGCGCAAGCAGGACGGCTCGCTGACGCCCGAACGTCACGCCGTCGAACTGACGCTGGCCGAGATGAAATGGGCAAAAGTCAAAGGCGCCGAACCGAAGGCCGTGTCCGACGTGCTCTCGGTTGGAGACGTCATCTACGTCGCGCCCAAGGATGAAGACGATCTGGCGGGCGCCTGGTCGCTTATGCAGATCCCGGAAGTGGGCGGCGGCCTTATCGCGCTCGACCCGCACACGGGCCGTGTGCTTGCCGTGGTAGGCGGCTTCTCATTCTCCATGAGCCAATTCGACCGCGCGTTGCAAGCGCGCCGTCAGCCGGGCTCGGCCTTCAAGCCGTTCGTTTACGCGGCCGCCATCGACAACGGCTACAAGCCGACATCCATCGTCCTCGACGCGCCGATCGAGATCGAGCAAGGCCCCGGCCTCGACATCTGGCGGCCAGAGAACTACGAGCGCGACACCGTCGCCGAGCCGCTCACGCTGCGTGTCGGTGTCGAGAAATCGCGCAACCAGATGACCGTGCGCCTCGCTCAGGATCTGGGCATGCCGATCATCACAGAATACTCGCGCCGCTTCGGCATCTACGACGACCTGCTGCCCGTTCTTTCCATGTCGCTCGGCGCAGGCGAGACCACGTTGCTGCGCCTCGCAACGGCCTACGGAATGCTCGCCAATGGCGGCAAAGCGATCCGGCCCACGCTGATCGACCGCATTCAGGACCGCTGGGGAAAGTCCGTCTGGCGCCACGACGCACGAGAATGCGCCGGCTGCTCGGCCGAGACTTGGAACGGGCAGGCAGAACCGGACGTCCCCGACGACCGGCCACAGATCATCGACGCCTACACGGCATTCCAGACCACCTCGATCATGGAGGGCGTGATCCAGCGCGGCACGGCGACATCGCTCAAGGCGCTGAACCGGCCGCTCGCCGGCAAGACCGGCACCACCAACGAAGCCAAGGATGCATGGTTCGTCGGATACTCTCCGGACCTCGTGGTCGGCGTGTTTATCGGCTTCGACACGCCGCGCCCGATGGGCAGAACCAGCACGGGCGGACGCCTCGCGGTTCCGATCTTCGGGGATTTCATGAAGGAAGCGCTGGCCGATCAGCCCGCGATCCCGTTCCGCAATCCTCCGGGCATCAAGCTCGTGCGCACCAATTTGAAGACTGGCCTGCGCGCCTCCCCCGACGATCCTTCCGCGATCATGGAGGCATTCAAGCCCGACGAAGAGCCGGACGACGCCTATTCCGTCATCGGCTTCTCCGACCCCTATGCCCAAAGCGCATCCGGTGCCCCTCCGCAGAGCAGCGGCTCACAGCAGCAGGGCTGGCAGACAAGCCCGCAAATGCCAGGCTACGGCGGCGGTCCTGGCGGCATGTGGTGAGAGAAGTTCCCGCTCTTGGGCATTAGTTCCCCACGGCCCACGGCGATGCATCGCTCCGCCGCGTTTACATTGCGCTGCCCCACAACTATATGTCAGCCCAACACGCACATTTCGATTTGATTTAGCGGCACCGGGAGGCCCCCATGCGCGCCGAAGCGCAGAAAACTGTCAGCTCCATCGAAGAGGCTCTCGACCTCTTGAGGAGGTATCTTTGACCCGGAACAAGCCGAGGCACGCCTAGCCGATTTCAACCGGCGCGCGGAAGATCCCGCGCTTTGGAACGACCCTGGCGAAGCCCAGCGCGTGATGCGCCAGCGCCAGCAGCTCGAAAAATCCCTCACCGACTTCCGCCGCATCGAGCGCGAACTTGAGGACAACGTCACGCTGATCGAACTCGGCGAGGCGGAATCCGACGACGCGATCGTGAGCGAAGGCGAAGGCGCGCTGAAGCAGCTCGACGCGGAAGTTCAGCGCAAGAGCATCGAGGTCATGCTGTCGGGCGAAGCCGACGGTATGGATACGTATATCGAAGTCCACGCTGGCGCCGGCGGCACGGAAAGCCAGGATTGGGCCTCCATGCTGACGCGCATGTATCTGCGTTGGGCCGAGCGGCGCGGCTTCAAGGTTCGAATCGTGGACGAAAGCCCGGGTGAAGAAGCCGGCCTCAAGTCGGCGACCCTCGAAATCCAAGGCGAGAATGCCTATGGCTGGCTCAAGACGGAAGCAGGCGTGCACCGGCTGGTGCGGATCTCGCCCTTCGATTCCAACGCGCGCCGCCACACGAGCTTTGCGTCCGTCACCGTCTATCCCGTGATCGACGACTCGATCGACATCGACATCAATCCCGCCGACGTCGACATCTCGTTCGCACGTTCGAGCGGCGCGGGCGGCCAGCACGTCAACCGGACCGAATCGGCCGTGCGGCTCGTGCACAAACCGACCGGCATCGTCATCTTCGCGCAAGAGCAACGCTCACAGCACCAGAACAAGGACATCGCCTTTAAACGCCTCAAGGCCCGTCTGTACGATCTGGAGCTCAAGAAGCGCGAAGAGAAGGCATCCGCGGAGCAGGCAGCGAAAACGGACATCGGCTGGGGCCACCAGATCCGATCCTACGTTCTGCAGCCGTACCAGCTCATCAAGGATCTGCGCACGGGCGAGCAAAGCTCGAACCCGGATGAAGTGCTCGATGGAGATATCGACCCGTTCATCGAAGCGACACTGGCGCACCGGTTGCGCGGCGGCGGACCGGCAGAGATCGCAGATCTCGACTAAGAGATATTACCGAGAGGCGCGGCCGCGCCTCCCGGTTTCCCTCATTGCCAATCAGAAAAGCACGCACGGGACATTTGCGCGCACCCAATAGTGGAGCGCCCTGTTCCGCGCGGAACAGCGATCAGCCATCCACAAGTTGCATGGTTCTTTCGGGAACCAAAGCGCCCTCCCCGCTGTTGGCTTCCCAGATCTGCCAGAGCCGTTCCCCCCACGCCTCTGGTAAGACGGAGCGTCGCCACGGGCTCCCCCCACCCACGCTTGGCGACGCTCGATTTAGAGGGCCCCCCAGTTCCCCCGCTGGGGGGCCCGTTCATTTTCCCGCCATACAGACCGCGAACCAAATCAACCCGCTGCTCAGGCTGGCACATCGGGGATCGGACCCTATATTGGCAATGGGTTAACCACTCCCGCCGTCGTCGCCCCCGTTACGGAGAACGAGATATGCCTACACGCCGGAGCTTCCTCGCCTCGACATCGTCCATGGCAGCAGCACTGGCGCTGAGCCCCTTGGTCGGAGGCGCTGGCGGCGCGCTGGCAGAAGGTGCGGCTACTCAGGCCATGGCAACTCGCGCCATTCCGTCGACCGGCGAGCAGATCCCCGTCATCGGTATGGGCACCTCCGGAAGCTTCGAGGTCACCCCAGGCACCCCGGAATATGAGGACCTGCGCGAGGTTCTCAAAACCTTCTTCGACGGCGGCGGCAAAGTCATCGATACCGCGCCAACCTACAGCAACGCAGAAGACGTGATGGGCGCGCTCCTCGCCGACGCCGGACTGACGCCAAAAGCCTGGCTCGCGACGAAAATTTCGGGCGTAACGGGCCGCGAGCAGGGCCTCGCCCAGTTCAACGACACGCTGAAGCGTCTGAAAACGGACAAGGTCGAGCTGCTTCAGGTGCACAATCTGGGCGATCTCGAAACCCAGCTCGCGCTCTGCCGCGAGCTCAAGGAGCAGGGCAAGACCCGGTACGTCGGCGTCACGCACTATCTGGAGCAGGCGCAGGATCGCCTCGCCGACATCGTCCAAGCCGAAAAGCCGGACTTCCTGCAGATCAACTATTCCGTCGTGACACGCGGCGCGGAAAAGCGCGTGCTCCCGCTCGCGCAGGACTTCGGCGTCGCCGTAATGATCAACCGCTCCTTCGAGGACGGAAAGCTGTTCGCGAAGGTCGCCAACAAGGAGCTCCCGCCCTGGGCTGCCGAAATCGGCATCACCTCGTGGGCACAGGCGTTCCTGCGATTCGCTCTCAGTCATCCCGCGGTGACAGTCGTGATCCCCGCGACGGGCAAGCCACATCGCCAGGCCGACAACCTGAAGGCCGGCTTCGGCCCCGTTCTGTCGGAAGACCAGCGCAACGATCTCATCGCCGCACTGGCCTAGCCCTATGGAAACCAGCTACTGGGACGCGCAGCGCGCACGCGTGAGATCACTTTTCAACGTGCGCTCGGAAGAGGTGCCGGTCGTGCTCGCAGGCGCGGCCATGTTCTTTCTCCTCTTCACCGGCTACTTCATGCTGCGCCCCGTGCGCGAGACGATGGGCATCGCGGGCGGCGTGCAGAACCTGCAATGGCTCTTCACCGCAACCTTCGTTGCAACCCTAATCGCACTTCCCGTATTCGGCTGGATTGCATCCAAGGCACCAAGGCGGCGCATCCTACCCTGGACGTACGCGTTCTTTGCGCTCAACCTGTTCGCGTTCGCGGTGGCGTTTACCCAGGATCCGGACGACGTCTGGATTGCGCGCACGTTCTATGTGTGGCTGTCGGTCTTCAACCTGCTCGTGATCTCGCTCGCGTGGAGCGTACTCGCCGACATCCTAGCCGTGTCACAGGCCAAACGCCTGTTCGCGATGATCGCAGCCGGCGCGAGCCTGGGCGGCCTGACCGGCCCGATCCTCGGAACGTTTCTCGTATCTCCGCTCGGTCACGCGGGCCTCATGGCACTGTCGGCTATCCTACTGACGGCAAGTGCCGCACCGGCCGTGTGGCTGCACCATTGGCGTGACCGGCGCCCTCTGCCGGACGAAGAGAGGGAGCCGCGCACCAAGCCACTCGGCGGCCATCCGCTCGCGGGCGCAACCGCCGTGCTCGGCTCGCGCTACCTCATCGGCATTGCGCTGTTCGTCGTGTTGCTCGCGGTCGTCAACACGTTCCTCTACTTCGAGCAGGCAAAGCTCGTCGCGGAGATGTTCCCGGATCGCGTGCGCCAAACGCAAGTGTTCGGCATGATCGACACTGCCGTGCAAACGCTCACGATCCTGATCCAGATCCTCATCACGGGGCGCATCGCGGAACGGTTCGGAATCACCGCCCTGCTCGTCGCCGTGCCTCTCGTGATGGCGGCCGGCTTCTTGTGGCTGGCGTTCGCGCCCGTGTTCGCGGTGCTCGTCGTTGTCATGGTCGTGCGCCGTGTGGGCGAGTATGCACTCGTGCGCCCGGGCCGCGAAATGCTCTACACGGTCGTGCCGCCTGAGGAAAAATACAAGGCCAAGAGTTTCATCGACACCGTCGTCTACCGCGGCGGCGACGCAATCGGCGGCTGGGTGAAGCGCGGCCTCGACATCATCGCCGAGCAGCCCTGGCTCGCCATGCTGATCGGCTCCGGTATCGCGCTCGTCTGGGCTGGAACAGGCGCGTTCCTCGGACGCCGCCAACGCGAAAAAGAAGCACACGGAGAGCACGAAGCAGCCGTCGCTGCTCGACCTGCCCTATAAGCGCGGCCCCACAGGCGAGAATGATGTCGGAATTGGGAAACGTAGCCTGAATATTTTTTTGCCGAAGAGGGCTCAACGGCAGAATAAACCCCGCCCGATTCCGTTATTGCCGGTGTGGAGCGAATGCTTATGTCCCCGCGTTGGCAGTCGATCCGCATTTTTACGGTCTCATTGGGAGACTTAGTCTCTAAATGAGCACGTCAATGGACGGGACAGGCCCCGCACACCTGTCCCGTCTTTTGCGTTTTTATGAGCATAATCGAGCCGTCAGAGCATCTCAGGCAAAAACCGGGAGCGCCGGCTGATGACCCTGCCCGACACCATGAACACGCCGTCGCCGGTGTAGTGGAGCGTTTCCGGATGCTTCGGCGACACGGCGACATGTGCCTTCACGACCTCGAACACGAAAAAGTTGTAGGCATCCACCAGACGATCGTCGGCAACGCGACACTCGAAGCTGGCGTGGCACTCGCGGATGAGCGGGGCGGCAACCTTTTCAGCAGGCTCCTTCGTCAGTCCGAAGTGGGCGAATTTGTCGATCTCGGCCCCGGACGTGTTGCCGATCCCGACGACAGCATCGGTCAGCGTAGTGGTGGGCAGATTGATCACGCATTCACCGCTCTGCCGCACCAAGTCGAAGCTGTGATTGCCGGCCGAGATAACGCAACCGACGAGGGCGGGCGTGAACTCCATGCACGTATGCCAGCCCATCGTCATGATGTTGCTGCGGCCGTCCCAGGCCGACGAAACCAGGACGATGGGGCCCGGCTCAAGGTAGCGCCGGACCTTCGAAACGGGAAAATCGCTTTTCTTGGGTGTCTTGGTCATCGGCGGATCCTCGCGCAGACGCACCCGCTGGACATCCCCCTCAGCGTGCGAGGGCTTGGGCATAAGCCTCAGGCTTGAAGCCTACAAGCAGATCGCCGCCTGCGATCTCCAGCACCGGCCGCTTGATCATCGACGGCTGCGCCAACATGAGCGCAATCGCCTTCTTCTGATTGAGCCCTTCCTTCTCAGCGTCATCCAGCTTGCGGAACGTCGTGCCTGCCCGGTTAAGAAGTGTTTCCCAGCCAACCGCCTTGCTCCAACGTTCGAGTCGCGCCCGATCGATGCCCTCGGCCTTGTAGTCGTGAAACGCAACTTCGATGCCATGCTCGGCAAGCCAGGCGCGTGCTTTCTTCATCGTGTCGCAATTCTTGATGCCGTAGATCGTGACGGCCTTTTCAGCGCTCATATTCAAATCACCCCCGCTTCGCGCATTAGAGCAGAAGCGTCATAAGTCCTCGACAGAATACGAAGGATCGTTCTGCCGCAGATCCTCGGTTCAATCTGCCCAGATATTGCCAGCATCGGGCAGGATAGCATCTGCGGCTCAATTGCCCAATGCGACCACGACACGGACATGGAGGTTCCAGGCGCCGGAACCAAATCCGGACTTCTCCATTTTCCGAATGCTGATGAGACCAATCAGACCCCCCAAATCATTCATGCAATGAACGCCGGCTCCACAGGGTCGAACACGGATTGCAAAACGAGAGGAGGCATGATGAGCGGAATGAACAGGCGCGACATCGTCCGCACCGGAATGGCAGCAGCGGCACTCCTGGCAATACCGGTCCATGCGCGCCACGCATTCGCCGCGCGTGAAGATACCGCCAAACCGTTCTCGTTCGACGCGCTTATCCGCCACGCACGCGAGCTATCGCGTCGCGCATATACCGCAGCACCCCGGCCGATGCCATCCGTCGTCGAACAGATCGACTACGACGCACACGGCAAGATCAAGTTTCGTACGAAAGAAGCACCGTATGCGAACCGCAACGGCGCCTACCCGGTAACGTTCTTCCACTTGGGACGCTACTTCGGCAACGCCGTCCAGATGTATCTCGTGAAGGACGGAGCGGCGCACGAGTTCGAGTATCATCCCGAGCTTTTCGATATGCCGCCCGACAGTCCTGCGCACGTATTGCCGCCCGACTCCGGCTTCGCAGGCTTCCGCTTCCAGGAATGGAATAGTGCCGATGACTGGCGAACGCAGGATTGGGTGGCGTTTCTCGGCGCATCCTACTTCCGCGCGATCGGCGGTCTCGGACAATACGGCTTATCCGCGCGTGGCATCGCCATCGACGCCGCGGTTCCAGGCCGGGACGAGGAATTCCCCGCGTTCACAGAATTCTATATCGAAGGCGCAGATCGGCCCAACGCGCCCGTCATCGTCTACGCTCTCCTCGACGGCCCGAGCGTCACAGGCGCATTCCGCTTTTCGATGGTGCGGGGGCTCGACCGGACGAACGGCGTCGTCATGGATGTCGAGAGCAGCATCTTCCTCCGCAAGGACGTAGAGCGTTTGGCGCTCATCCCCCTCACCTCTATGTTCTGGTACGGCGAGTACGGCGGACAGCAATTGAACGACTGGCGCCCGGAGGTTCACGACTCCGACGGCCTCGCGATCTGGACGGCGGACGAAGAGCGCATCTGGCGGCCGCTTAACAATCCGCCCGCGACCACTGTCTCAGCCTTCGTGGGAGCTAACCCGAAAGGCTTCGGCCTTCTGCAGCGCGACCGCAGCTTCAACAACTACCAGGACGGCGTGCGATACGACCGGCGTCCAAGCCTATGGGTGGAGCCGCTGAAGCCGCTCGGTGAGGGCGCGGTTCAGCTTCTTGAAATTCCGACGGACGACGAGATTCACGACAACATCGGCGCGTTCTGGGTTCCGGCGGAACCCGCAAAGGCAGGCAACAGCTACACGCTGTCCTATCGTCTGCACTGGACGAACGACGAGCCCTATCCCGCCGACATCATCGCGCAAACCGTAGCCACGCGCGTCGGCCGAGGAGGCGAACCCGGCAAACCGAGACCCGCCAATGTCTATCGCTTTGCCGTCGAGTTCGATCGGCCGGAGGTGATGACGCGTATCCCCTACGGCATCTTCCCGGACGTCGTCGTGACGAGCTCGGCAGGAAAAATCGTGAGAACGTTCGCCGAGCCCGTACCGGACGGCAACGTCTGGCGCGCCGTGTTCGACGTCGAGATCGAGCCCGACACGGTCGCGGACATGAGACTTTATCTGGAGCTCGACGGAGCGCCATTGACGGAAACGTGGCTCTATCAGTTTCAGAGTCGCATCATGACGCCGACATGACGCCAGAGGGCCTCCACCCTTTGGCTTACTTCGCGTCGGCCTTATTCGCTCCGATACGCTCGCTGAGCCAAAGTGCGATGACCGTACAGACGGCACCCGACAGGAGATAAGCACCGGCCGACATCAATCCGAAGTTGGACGACAGCATCAGCGCCACGAGGGGAGCAAACCCCGCGCCGAACAGCCACGCGAGATCGGTTGTGATTGCAGACCCCGTATAGCGGTAGGCCTTCGAAAAGCCGTGCGCAACCACACCCGAAGACTGGCCGAACGAAAGCCCCAGCAGAACGAAGCCGAGGATCATGAACGCGGACTCACCCACAGGCCCCGCGTCGAGCAACTGCGGCGCGAAGCCGCTGAACGCGGCAATGGCCAGCGCCGTCCCCATAAGCAGCGAGCGGCGGCCAATCCGGTCCGCGATCATGCCGGATGCGAAGATTGCAGCCAGGCCGAAAAAGCCGGCAATGGTCTGGATAATCAGGAAGCGCGCGATCGCTTCGCTGGTGAAGAGATACACCCAAGACAGCGGGAACACCGTCACCATATGGAACAGGGCGAAGCTCGCGAGCGGCGCAAACGCTCCCGCGAGAACGTGGCCACCCTCTGCCCTCAGCGTATCGCGCACGCGCGCGGGCTGAAGCTCACGGTTCTCGAACAGCTCCGAGTATTCCGACGTTGAAACGATTCTAAGGCGCGCAAAAAGCGCAACGACGTTGATGGCGAACGCGACGAAGAACGGATAGCGCCAACCCCAATCGAAGAAATCTTGGCTCGAGAGATTGCCGACGAAGAACGCGAACAGCGCGCTCGCAACGATGAGACCGGCAGGCGCCCCGAGCTGCGGGATCATCGCATACCAGCCTTGGTTCTTCTCCGGCGCATTGAGGATGAGCAGAGAGGCAAGCCCATCCCACGTGCCGCCGAGCGCAATGCCCTGGCTGATCCGAGCGATGGCCAGAAGCCAGATCGCGACCGCGCCGATGCTCTCGTAGCCGGGCAGAAACGCGATGGCGACCGTTGCCGTACCCAGCAGGAACAGCGAGATCGTCATCTTCACGCCTTTGCCGTAGGCCCGGTCCACCGCCATGAAGATCGCGGTGCCGAAAGGTCGGGCGATGAAGGCCAACGAGAAGATGGCAAACGAGTAGAGCGTCCCGGTCAGCGCATCGACATGAGGAAACAGCAGCTTCGGAAACACGATGACCGACGCAATCGCATACACGAAGAAGTCGAAGTATTCGGACGTGCGACCGATGAACACACCGACCGCGATCTCGCCCGGGGCGACTTCGCTGTGACGCGCCTCGGGTCCGACCCCGCCGTGTGCTGCCATCGATGCCGAAGATTGAGCCATGATCGCCATCCAGATGAGGGTTCGCTCGCGTCTCGGATCCAACCGACGCGCATGACCGCCGTCGTATGCGTGCGCGGCCAATCGCGGGAGTGGGCAAATTGTCCAATGTGATGTTCGCGCTCCAAGGGGTAGCGCTGCACACCAAGCCGCGTGAACATCCGGACCCGCACGTCATGAGCCTCATTAGATTGTTAGCATTGATGCCGCTTGCCCTCCTGTTGGGAGGCTGCGACCTCGTTGTGCTCAATCCTTCTGGCGATATCGCGCTTCAACAGCGCGACCTCGTCGTGATCTCCACCATTCTCATGCTTCTCATCATCGTTCCGGTGATGGCGCTGACCGTCTTCTTCGCGTGGAAGTACCGCGAAGCGAACAACCCGCCGGACTACGACCCAGATTGGAATCATTCCACTTACTTGGAGCTGGTCATCTGGGCCGCACCGCTGCTCATCATCATCTGCCTCGGCGCCATCACATGGATGTGGACGCATTTGCTCGATCCCTACCGCCCGCTCGACCGCGTGGCACAGGGCCAGCCGGTGGCGGCTGAGGTGAAACCTCTCGAAGTCGAGGTCACAGCGCTCGATTGGAAGTGGCTGTTCATCTATCCCGAGCATGGGATCGCAACCGTGAACGAGATGGCTGCTCCTGTGGATCGGCCCATCCGCTTTCGACTGACCGCCACATCCGTGATGAACGCCTTCTACGTCCCAGCCCTGGCAGGCATGATCTACGCGATGCCGGGCATGGAAACGACGCTGCACGGCGTGATCAACAAGCAAGGCACCTTCGACGGCTTCTCGGCGAACTACAGCGGCGATGGCTTCTCAGGAATGCGCTTCGCGTTCCACGGCGTGGATCAGGAAGGCTTCGATCAATGGGTCGAAAAGGTCAAGACCGAGGGCGGCGCTCTTGATCGCACCACCTATCTGGAACTCGCCAAGCCGAGCGAAAACGAGCCGGTGCGCCACTATGCATCGTTCGAACCACAGCTCTTCCGCCTGATCCGCGACCGCTGCGCCGAACCTGGCAAGATGTGCATGGACGAGATGATGGCGATCGACGCCAGAGGCGGCCTGGGACTGGCCGGCCTTTCCCTGCTGCAGCCGGCAGACAGCAAAAAGCCCGCGGCCCGCAGCGCATTTTTTGGGCCTAAGTCGACGACAGTCACGGGCATCTGCACCACCGAGGAAGCCGTGGCAGCCGCCGAGCAATCGCAGCCTGCTGCCCGCCCACGAGACCAGACGCCGCTGCTCGGTGCCGGACTGCCGCGTCCGCCGCTCGTCTCGCTCACACCTCCCAAGCTCGACGCAAGCCTGCTGTCGCGCGCACTTTCCGGAACCTGAGATCACAACGCATGTTCGACAATATTGACCTGACAAAGCTGATCTTCGGGCGGCTCACGTGGGATGCGATCCCAATCCATGAGCCGATCCTTGTCGCGACATTCGGAGTCGTGGCGCTGGTCGGCGTCGCAGTCGCGGCTGGCGTCACACGCTACCGCCTCTGGGGCTATCTCTGGAAAGAGTGGTTCACCACTGTCGATCACAAGCGCATCGGCATCATGTACATGATCCTCGGCATCGTGATGCTGCTGCGCGGCTTCGCCGACGCCATCATGATGCGCATTCAGCAGGCCATGGCGTTCGGCGGCTCGGAAGGCTACCTCAACGCCCATCACTACGATCAGATCTTCACCGCCCACGGCGTGATCATGATCTTCTTCGTAGCGATGCCACTGGTGACGGGCCTTATGAATTACATCGTGCCGCTTCAGATCGGCGCGCGCGACGTCTCCTTCCCGTTTCTCAACAACTTCAGCTTCTGGATGACGGCTGGCGGCGCCGTGCTGATGATGATGTCGCTCTTCGTCGGCGAGTTCGCGCGCACGGGCTGGCTCGCCTATCCACCGTTATCGGGGGCGGAATACAGTCCAGGCGTCGGCGTGGATTACTACATATGGTCGTTGCAGGTCGCGGGCGTCGGCACGACGCTCTCGGGCATCAACCTCATCTGCACCATCGTAAAGATGCGCGCACCCGGCATGACCATGATGAAAATGCCGGTGTTCGTGTGGACATCGCTCTGCACGAACGTGCTGATCGTCGCGACCTTCCCAATCCTCACCGCGACGCTCGTTCTGCTCTCGCTCGACCGCTACGTGGGAACCAACTTCTTCACGAGCGATCTCGGCGGCAATCCGATGATGTACGTAAACCTCATCTGGATCTGGGGCCACCCCGAGGTCTACATCCTGATCTTGCCTGTGTTCGGCATCTTTTCCGAGATCGCCGCAACGTTCTCGGGGAAGCGCCTCTTCGGCTACACGTCGATGGTCTATGCCACCGTCGTGATCACGATCCTGTCTTATCTGGTCTGGCTGCATCACTTCTTCACGATGGGATCCGGCGCGAGCGTGAACTCGTTCTTCGGCATCACGACCATGATCATCTCGATCCCGACCGGCGCCAAGGTCTTCAACTGGCTGTTCACGATGTATCGCGGCCGCATTCGCTTCGAGTTGCCGATGATGTGGACGGTCGCGTTCATGCTGACGTTCGTCATCGGCGGCATGACGGGCGTGCTGCTCGCCGTCCCGCCCGCAGATTTCGTGCTCCACAACTCGCTGTTCCTCGTGGCGCACTTCCACAACGTGATCATCGGCGGCGTGGTCTATGGCCTCTTCGCCGGCATGATCTACTGGTTCCCGAAGGCATTCGGCTTCAAGCTCGATCCGTTCTGGGGCAAAGTCTCGTTCTGGGGCTGGGTGCTCGGCTTCTTCTTCGCCTTCATGCCGCTCTACGTACTGGGTCTCATGGGCGTCACGCGGCGCTTGCGTGTGTTCGAGGATCCGTCGCTGCAAATCTGGTTCGTCATCGCCGCCTTCGGCGCGTTCCTGATCCTCGTTGGCATCGTGGCGTTCATCATCCAGATCGCTGTCAGCATCATGCGGCGTGAAGAGTTGCGCGACACGACGGGAGATCCGTGGAACGGGCGCACGCTCGAATGGGCGACATCCTCGCCGCCGCCGAACTATAACTTCGCTTTCACGCCCGTCGTGCACGACAACGACGCCTGGTGGGACATGAAGAAGCGCGGCTACACCCGCCCGCTCGAAGGCTTCAAGCCGATCCATATGCCGAGCAACACAGGCACGGGCGTCATTCTCGCGGGCCTCAGCGTGGCGCTGTCGTTCGGTCTCATTTGGTACATGTGGTGGCTCGCCGCGGTATGCTTTGCAGCCATCATCGCCGTCGCGATCGCGCACACCTTCAACTACGATCACGGCTTCCACATTCCCAAGGACGAGGTCGTAGAAACCGAAGCCGAGCGCACGAAGCTTCTCGCGGCGAATGGAGCAAGCGCATGACGACCGCCCACGCAACCACCGCCGGCGGCGACGCCCCCGTTTTCTATCTCACGGACGAGCACGCCCATCCCGAGGGGTCGAGCACGATGCTCGGCTTCTGGATCTACCTGATGAGCGACTGTCTCATCTTCGCCGTCCTGTTCGCAATCTACGGTGTCCTCGGCGCGAGTTATGCAGCGGGTCCCGCACCGAAGGACCTGTTCGATCTTGAGCTGGTGGCCATCAACACGGCGATGCTGCTCTTCTCCTCGCTTACCTTCGGGTTCGCGATGCTGGCCATGTTGAAGCAGAACGTGCGCGGCACTCTGATCTGGCTCGGGGTCACGGGCCTTTTCGGCCTCGCGTTCCTCGCGATCGAACTCTACGAGTTCGCGCACCTGATCCATCTGGGCGCCACCCCGCAACGCAGCGCCTTCCTATCGTCCTTCTTCACACTCGTCGGCACGCACGGATTGCACGTCGCATTCGGCATCTTGTGGCTGGTGACACTGATGGTTCAGGTGAAGCGCTTCGGCCTGATCGAAGCGAACAAACGCCGCCTGATGTGCCTCAGTATGTTCTGGCATTTCCTCGACGTCATCTGGATCGGCGTGTTTACGTTCGTCTACCTCCTGGGAGTTCTGAGATGAGCGCGCATAAGTCTTCTGCGCCTGCGGCGCACGCCCACACCGACCACAGCCACGATAGCGTGACCAGCCACTTGCACATCTCCATGCGCGACTACCTGATCGGTTTCGTGCTGTCCATCATTCTCACGGCCATCCCGTTCTGGCTGGTGATGGGCGACGTGCTCGACAGCAAGCAGCTCACCGCCTTCGTGATCATGGCTTTCGCGATGGTGCAAATCGTCGTGCACATTGTCTACTTCCTGCACATGACGTCGAGCGCCGAAGAGGGATGGAGCTTCATGGCCCTGATCTTCACGCTGATCATCATTGTAATCGCGCTGGCTGGCTCGCTTTGGGTCATGCATCACCTCAACACGAACACCATGCCGTTCCACGACATGCAGAAGATGCAGCAACTGCCATGACGCAAACGCCCGGCCAAACGCGCTCGACGACCACGGTCGTTCTGATCGCGCTGGCCGCGGTTGTGAGCGCCGCGCTCCTAGGCGCGCTCGGCGTCTGGCAAGTTCAGCGCCTGTTTTGGAAGCTGGATCTCATCGAGCGCGTGGAGCAACGGCTCGGCGCCGAAGCAGTAACCGCGCCGGGACCTGAAGCGTGGAGCAGCCTCACCGCTTCCGCGAACGAATACCTCAAGGTCCGCCTCACAGGCCGCTTCCTGCACGACAAGGAAACACGTGTGCAGGCCGTAACTGATTTCGGCGCCGGTCACTGGGTGCTGACACCGCTGAAAAGCGCGCAAGGCGGCTTCACGGTGCTCGTCAACCGCGGCTTCGTCTCGCCGAACCGCCGCGATCCCGAGACGCGCGCCGAAGGGCAGATTTCAGGCGAGACAACCGTGACCGGTCTCCTCCGGTTGACGGAACCGGCCGGCGCTTTTCTGCGCAACAACGATCCCACAGCCGACCTCTGGTATTCTCGCGACGTCGCCGCCATCGGCTCCGCACGCGGTCTCGGCAGCGCCACGGCACCTTTCTTCGTCGATGCAGACGCCACCACCAATCCCGGCGGCTGGCCCGTCGGCGGACTGACAAAGGTCGCCTTCTCCAACAACCATCTCGTTTACGCCGTGACATGGTTCACGCTGGCGCTGATGGCGCTCGCCGGAGGCGGCTACGTCGTCCACGATTGGCGCCGCCAGAAACGCCGCGCCCACTCCCCCGGACAGATCAATCTCCTCACCTCGGCCCTGTAGCCCCAAAGGGAGCTCGCACGAGCTGGCAGATCTGCTGTTTTCGCATGACAGCCATCGCCCTGTGTGCGTTGCGAAAAAACCCGATTTCGCAGATGCACATTACGTCTCGGCATCGGAGAGCACGTCGCATGGGTAAGCCTGAATTCATTGGGAAAAAGTCGAAAGCCGCTGGCGGCTGGGGTGCGCTGAAGAGCTGTGGAAAGAAGCTGCTCGCGAGCGGCGCACCGCTCTCAGGCGCGGCCACGATGCTAAAAGCCAACCAGCCGGACGGCTTCGATTGCCCGGGCTGCGCATGGGGCGATCCCGAGCACGGATCCTCGTTCGAATTCTGTGAAAACGGCGTCAAGGCCGTCGCGTGGGAAGCAACCGACAAGCGCGTCGGCCCCAGCTTCTTCGCGCGCCACAAAGTGAGCGAGCTGCGCACGTGGACAGACTACGAGCTTGAGCGGCAAGGCCGTCTCACGCATCCCATGCGCTACGACGCCGAAAGCGACACGTATCTCCCCGTCACGTGGGCATCCGCATTCACGGAGATCGGCGACATCCTCAAGGGTCTCGATAGCCCGAACCGCGCCGAGTTTTACACGTCCGGCCGCGCCTCGAATGAAGCAGCCTATCTTTACCAGCTCTTTGTCCGCCTCTACGGCACCAACAATTTCCCGGACTGCTCGAACATGTGCCATGAGGCGAGCGGCATCGCCCTCGAACAGGCCGTCGGCATCGGCAAAGGCACCGTAACGCTCGAAGACTTCGAAAAGGCCGATGCGATCTTCGTCATCGGTCAGAACCCCGGCACGAACCATCCGCGGATGCTGGGCGACCTGCGCCGCGCAGCGATGCGTGGCGCGCGCGTCGCCGTCTTCAACCCGGTCCGCGAGAAAGGCCTCGAACGCTTCTCAGATCCGCAAGACAAGCTCGAAATGCTGACCGGCGGCTCGAAGCCCATTGCCAACGAATACTATCAGGTGCGCGTGGGCGGCGACATGGCGGCCGTGCGCGGCATTGCCAAAGCCGTCTTTGCAGCCGACGAGACTGCCCTTGCCGAAGGACGGCCCTCGGTGCTCGACCACGGCTTCCTGCGCCAGCACACGTCCGGCCTAGGCGCCTATCGGCTCGCCGTGGAGGCAACGAGCTGGGACGAAATCGAGCATCAATCCGGCCTCACGCGCGTTGCGCTTGAACACCTTGCGCAGATCTACATCGAATCCGACCGCACGATCTGCACGTGGGCCATGGGCGTAACCCAGCACCGCCATTCCGTGGCGACGATCCGTGAAATCTCGAACTTGATGTTTCTCCGCGGCAACGTCGGCCGACCCGGCACCGGCCTCTGTCCCGTGCGCGGACATTCGAACGTCCAGGGCGACCGCACCGTCGGCATCAACGAAAAACCGCCGGCCGCATTCCTCGACGCGCTCGAAAAGGAGCTTGGCGTCGCGATGCCGCGCCGGAACGGCCACAACGTGCTTGCCGCCATCGGCGCCATGCTCGATGGATCGGCTCAGGTGTTCATCGGCCTTGGCGGCAATTTCGCACGCGCTACCCCCGACAGCAGCCTGATCGCGAAAGCGATGAGAAACCAGAAGCTCACCGTCAACATCGCCACTAAGCTCAACCACTCGCATCTTCTGCCTGGCGAGGTGAGCTACGTGCTCCCCTGCCTCGGCCGCACCGAAATCGACCGCAACGCCAAGGGCGTCGCACAGATCGTGACGGTGGAAGATTCCATGTGCATGGTGCACGGCTCCGGCGGCATCAATAAGCCAGCGTCTCCCGAACTGCGATCCGAAGTGGCCATCATCGCTGGCATCGCCGCAGCCGCCGTGGGTTCGGACGTCGTGGATTGGAGCGCACTCGCCCACGACTACGACCGCATCCGCGATCTGATCTCGCGCACGATCCCTGGCTTCCAGGACTACAACACGCGCGTGCGCCGTCCACGCGGCTTCCGCCTTTACAATGCCGTCGACCACCGCGTGTGGAACACGCAGACACAGCGCGCCAATTTCTCGTCCGACCGTCTCCCCGGCGAAACGGAGCACCAACGTGCACTCGGCGAAAACGGCCTGTTCGTGCTGCAGACGTTCCGTTCGCACGATCAGTACAATACCACTGTCTATGGCCTCGATGACCGCTACCGAGGCATCTATGGCGAACGCCGCGTCGTGTTCGTCAATCCAGACGATCTTGCCGAGATCGGCATCGAAGGTGGAGAACGTGTCGACATCGTCGGCCGTCACCAGGACGGCGTCACACGCGTGGCGGACGACTTCCGCGTCGTCCCCTACGATCTGCCCCGCGGTTCGGTGGCGGGCTACTATCCTGAGCTGAACGTGCTGGTGCCGCTGTCGACGGCGGGCGAGCTAAGCGACACGCCGACATCGAAATCGGTGCTCATCTCGTTCCGCTCTGCGGAACAGCGGAAAGCCGCATGAGCGAAACAGAGACCGAGGACATTTCGGAAGAACAATTCCTCGGTCACGCCGCGGAGGTTTGCGCGGCCGCACCTTTTTTGACGCCGATGGGCGCGAGCATCTTGCTCGCCCTGCATTTCGGCATCTGCGCCGATAGCCGCACGTTCGCCCGCCTCTTCGAGATCTCACACGCACTCGTCCTGCGTGAGGTGACAACGCTCGCGGAACAGCACGACCTCGTAACAATCGTGGAGCGCAACCCGCGCACACAGCGGACCGCACTCGCACTCACCGATGCAGCTCAAGCCCTGCTATCGCGCGCGCTTCCTCCGGAAGTTACCGAGTAGCGGAGACTACAATCCCGATTGTAAGCCCTGCAGCGGCGCGACCAATTTCCGACCCGAAGAGGCTTGTGTGACGAGGACACCACATCGGCCTCGAAGCCGCCACTGCATGGATGCTATTTCTATACTTTTGTGGTAAAGAATTAAGCGAGGGCTCGCATGCGCCTCTCGCAACGTTCGTTTTTGATCGAACCTCGCACGATGAACCTCGCGTCGCGTGCGACAACTTCGAGGCAAAGAAATATGTCAGTCTCAACGCCGGATCGGACGTCTGCGTCAGTTGGATCGCTGATGGCTATGGCATTCGTCTTCGCATTCATGGGCGCAGGCGACGCACGTTCTGTCGACGCAGCCAACCACATCGCAACGGTTCAAAGCGACGTCAAAAGGATCCTTCGGGCAACCTACGATGCGGATGCCGAAACGGTGTTTGGCTATGCGCATCCTAAGGTGATTGAGCTGATGGGAGGCGCCGACAACGCGCGGGCGCTGCTTATATCAACACTCGCCAGAATGCAGCACGTGGGCATGAAGCTGGAGTCTCTTGAGTTTCCGAATCCGCCGCGATTTATCAGGGGCAGATATTCGACAATCGTTTTTATCCCAACATTGGTCAGGGTGTCGGGAGGGAGCGGCCGAAGAGCTGAAAGCCGCAACTTTCAAGCCGGTGTTCTTGAAGATGGGGCGTCGCAGTGGACCTACGTGGAAGGCTCAAGGCTGAATGCATCGAACATTCAGGTCTTCTTCCCCGACATTCCTCAAGACATTGAATTGCCGCCGATCCATCGTCGCAAGGTGCAATAGAGGGGTTGCTCAACAACCTTGCCCAACGGGCCCGATAGTCCCGTCACCCACTCAATCGCTCCGGAGGCACGTCATTCCCACTCGATGGTCCCGGGCGGCTTGCTCGTCACGTCGTAGACGACACGGTTGATACCGCGCACCTCATTGATGATGCGTGTTGCGGCCCGGCCGAGGAAGCCCATGTCGAATGGGAAAAAGTCGGCCGTCATGCCGTCCACGCTCGTCACGGCACGCAAGGCGAGCACGTGATCGTATGTGCGCCCATCGCCCATGACACCGACGGTGCGCACCGGCAAGAGCACCGCGAACGCCTGCCAGATGGCATCGTAAAGACCAGCATTGCGGATTTCTTCGAGGTAGATCGCATCCGCCTTGCGCAGAATATCGAGCTTCTCTGGCGTGATGTCGCCGGGTATGCGGATCGCAAGCCCCGGCCCCGGGAACGGATGGCGCCCCACGAACGCATCCGGCAGGCCGAGTTCACGGCCCAGCGCCCGCACCTCGTCCTTGAAAAGCTCGCGCAACGGCTCCACGAGCTTCATGTTCATGCGCTCGGGCAAGCCGCCCACATTGTGATGCGATTTGATCGTGACCGATGGACCGCCCGAGAACGAGACACTCTCGATGACGTCCGGATAAAGCGTGCCCTGCGCGAGGAACTCCGCACCACCGATTTTTGCGGCTTCCGCTTCGAACACGTCGATGAAGTGCTTGCCGATGGTTTTACGCTTCTGCTCGGGATCCGAAATTCCCGCAAGCGCATCGAGAAACTGCTTCGAGGCATCCACGTGCACGAGCGGAATGTTGTAGTGATCGCGGAAAAGGCCGACGACCTGCTCCGCCTCTCCGAGCCGCATCAGCCCGTGATCGACGAACACACACGTGAGCTGGTCTCCGATGGCCTCGTGAATGAGCACGGCCGCAACCGCGCTGTCGACACCACCTGAAAGCCCACAGATCACCCGTCCCGAGCCGACTTGCTTCTGGATGCGCCCGATCATCTCGCGGCGATAGGCGGCCATCGTCCAGTCGGACGAAAGGCCCGCGATGCGATGCACGAAGTTGGCGATGAGCTTTGCGCCATCCGGCGTATGCACCACCTCTGGGTGGAACTGCACGGCATAGAAGCGCCGCGCCTCGTCCGCAACCGCCGCGAAAGGTGCGTTCTCGCTCGTCGCAATCACTTCGAATCCGTCCGGCAAACGCGTGACGCGGTCGCCGTGGCTCATCCACACTTGATGGCGCTCACCCGGCTGCCACACACCTTCGAACAACGGGCTCGCCCGCTCGACCTGCAGAACCGCCCGGCCGAATTCGCGATGATGGCCGCTTTCGACGTTCCCGCCGAGCTGCTGGGACATCGTCTGCTGACCGTAGCAGATGCCGAGAACCGGAATGCCTGTCGCAAATACCGCATCCGGCGCACGCGGGCTCCCCGCTTCCGGCACCGAAGCCGGGCCACCTGAAAGGATCACCGCCTGAGGCTTGAGCTTGGCGAACGCCTCAGCCGCGGCCTGAAAGGGGTGGATCTCGCAGTAGACGCCGGTTTCTCGCACGCGCCGCGCAATGAGCTGCGTGACCTGGCTGCCGAAATCGATGATCAGAACGGATGCGGACATCGGAGGGCGGGATCGCTTCTGTAAAGGTGTGAGAGCCGGGAGACCTGGGTCTGTCGGCCGGATTAGCGGGGTAGACCACCGCCCGGCCTGACCGTCAAGCCGAGCCCTGGCCGCAGGAGCCCATGCGGCCCCGTCAGCCCACAGCGCCGCATTTAGACATTTCTAACCACGTCATTGAAGTCTTTCGCTAGCGCCCGGTCTCGGTGACGGTCTTTGGAGAGATCCTTGCTACCTGGGATGATGAACCAATTTCACCCGACCGCGCAGGATCCTGAGATGCTGTCCCACGACACCGCTTCTTCACCCGCAGCCCATCAGGCTATCGAGGCCGCCGCCGCCCACCCCTCCGAGACGCTGGCCGAGCGCCGCGCTGCGTTGTTCCGCGAGAGCTGGAACAGCTGGGCACAACGTTGGGTGCTAGGCTCGGCCTACGCGCTGAAGCCCGACAACATTCGCGACACGCCGCACCTCCTCTATCGCGTCGCAGCCGACGTCCTCCGTGGCGGCACGCGCGTTCCCCAGCGCGAGCGGACATGGCCGCGGCCAGAGACTTTCGGCGGCGTATGCCGGTCCATCTCACCCGAAACCGTCCTGGCTGCAGCACGTGCAGGCTTCTTCCCATGGTGCCACTGCGGTCCGCTCAAGTGGTGGACGCGCGAAAAGCGCATGGTGCTCTTTTTCAACGAGTACCACATCGCCAAGCGTCTCCGTCGCGATATGAAGAAAGCCCCCTATCGGGTCACCTTCGATCAGGCGTTCGAGGATGTCATTGCGGCATGCGCCGGGCAGCGGAGCTACAATCGCCACGCGCTGACTTGGATCACGCCCAAAATCATGGCGCTCTATACGGAGCTCTTCGACCAGGGCCACGCGCACTCGTTCGAGGTCTGGGACGCCGACGGCAAGCTGGTCGGCGGCGGCTATGGCCTCGCAGCCGGGCCGGTGTTCATGACCGAATCCCAGTTCAGCCTCGCGCCCAACACGTCAAAGATGGGCTTCGCCGTGTTGAACTATCACCTTGCAAAATGGGGCTTCCTAGCAAACGACGGCAAGGACTTCACACCCACCATCGACGCCATGGGTTTCCGCGCCATCCCGCGCGCCGAGTTCGACGCGCTGCTCGACAACCGCGACGCCGAGGCGAAGATCACAGCTAAAACCGGGCGTTGGAGCGTGGAAGCCGACATGGCCACCGTCGCATCCTGGCAGCCCGCTCCTGCCAAGGAAGACGTCGCAGCCTAACGATCGCGACGAACCTGCCGCCTCAGTTCATACGCAGAATGGCGAGATTGAGCGCCCCTGCGTAGCTGATCCACACAAGATAAGGCACAAAGAGAAGGCTCGCCGTTCGATCCGTCGGCCAAGCGAGAAGGATGAACGCGAGCACTGCGATCCAAAGCGCGGTGAGGTCAGCCGCGGCGAGCCCGATCTGCCGTTGACCGAACATCAGATAGGACCACAGTCCGTTCAGGACGAGCGCCAGAAACCAAACGGCGAGCGCGGCACCGAAGCCTTCGCGCTCATACACGAGCCAGCCGGCCACTGCGATCATCACGTAAAGGATCGTCCACACGACGGGGAAGGCCCAGTTCGGCGGCGTCCAGGACGGCTTCGCCAGCGAGGCGTACCAGACGCCCGGTCGGAACGACGCGCCCGTGACCGATGTCGCCGCAACGAGTCCGAGAAAAACAACAAGAGAAACCCAAGACGACGCCGACATGAATGCTCGCTCCTGAGCTCTCTATCCGCCGTCCGCAGCCTTCGAAAAGAGCGCGACGAAGAATCCATCCGTTTCGTGCGAAGCTGGCGTGAGAAGAAGCGTCTCATCCGACCCGTCGGCCGAGATCGGCGGCGCACCGCCGATCGTCTCCCGCCAGACCTCGCCGTAGGGCAACGGCGTGAAGCCCCTATAGGTTTCCTTGAACCACGCAGCCTGATCGACATTCTCTTCGGGCAGCACGGAGCATGTCACGTAGCAAAGCCTGCCACCCGGCTTGACGAGAGCCGCGGCGAGCGACAGCACCTCGCGCTGCTCCTCCTGGCGCGTCGCGAGAGCTTCACGCCTGAGCCGCCACTTCGCATCCGGCTTACGCCGCCATGTTCCGGAGCCCGAGCAAGGCGCATCGACGAGCACCACGTCGAAGCGCGGCCCCAGCGCTTCGAGCGCGGTGCGGTCGCCCGCATCCAGCACCTGCGCATTGCGCACACCCGCCCGCTTCAGACGGTCGAATATCGGCCGAAGCTGGCCCTTGTCGCGGTCGTAGGCGTAAATCTGCCCGCTGTTCTGCATCGCCGCCGCCATGGCGAGCGTCTTTCCACCCGCACCCGCACAGAGATCGAGCACTTGCTTCTTCGGGGCCGCTCCGGCCAACAAAGCCGCAATCTGGCTGCCCTGATCCTGCACTTCGAACCAGCCCTTGCCATGCGAGGCTTCGGCCTCGACGTGAGGACTACGCGCCGACCCGGCGGGCGCCGCGATCCGCACACCCACGGGTGACAAGACGGTTGCCTCCGCGCCGTGCGAAGCGAGCGCTGCGAGCACCTTGTCGCGCGGAGCCTTGAGCACGTTCGCGCGCAGATCCACCGGCGCCCGCGCAGCCATCGCCTGCCCCTCGGCAATCGCGCGGTCGCCGAAAGCACGCTGGAACGAGGGCATCAGCCATTCCGGCACGTCGGCGGCAACATACGGCTGCGTATCGTCTGGAGCGCCGGCCGTGAGGCGCAACCGCTCGTCATCGGAAAGTGGAGCGGGCGAATGCGGGCTTCCATCCGCCAGCGCGACGACATCATCCACAGAAAGCCCAAGCGCACGCGGAGCGGCGGCAAGCGCGAGCGCACGCGGTGCATCGCTCCCCATCTGAGCGGCAAGCGAAAGCCGGCGGCGCAAAGCATCGTAGACGAGCGTGCCGATGGCCGCGCGATCGCCTGAACCCGCGAACCGATGCTTCTTCCCCCAATCGGAAAGCGCCGTGGCAGCGGGCTGATGACGCGCGAAAACATCCTCCAGCACCTCGGCTGCGGCCTGAATGCGCCCACCCGGTCTCACGATGTCATGCCCTTCACGGAACTTAGATGGCGCGATCGCCGCCCAGAGAGAAAAAGAGAATGCGGATCGCAAACAGGATCCACATGATGAAAAGTGCAGCAGCGCCGATCGCATGCGTCACGAACCGCTGCCGCACATCATTGGTCGTGGTGTGCACCACCGCGTGCACGACACGTGCAATCACGAAGACCCATGCGAGGATCAGGAACCAGATGTTCACCTGCGTGGTGATCATCAGGAAGGCGACCAGCGCATAAAACAGGATCGGAAGTTCGAGCTGATTGTGAAACGCGTTGGCGACCTGCGTTGCGCGCGGCGGCCAGGCGGGCTGGCGCAACGAAATACTATCGAGCGTGACGTCCCCGCGCCGGATGGCGCCGAACCGCTCGACGCGCATCCAGTTCATCAACACGAAGGTCAGCAGCACCTGGACGAACACGGGATAGAGGATGGAAATCTGCGTCATGTCCGATCCGTCCTTTGGCTGAAGCGACTGGTGTTAGGCGATCCCCGGATAGTTGGGGCTCTCGCGCGTGATCAGCACGCCATGGGCATGGCTCTCACGCACGGCCGCAGGAGAAATGCGGATGAACTGTGCTCGTTCCCTGAGATCGGCAAGCGTACGCGCGCCCGTGTACCCCATGCCCGCGCGCAGACCGCCGACAAGTTGGTTGAGCACCGCATCCACCGGACCCTTATAAGGCACTTGGCCCTCGATGCCCTCGGGAACGAGCTTCAGCGTATCCTTCACCTCCTGCTGGAAGTAGCGGTCCGCCGAGCCGCGCGCCATGGCGCCAACTGAACCCATTCCGCGGTACGCCTTGTACGTGCGCCCCTGGTAGAGATAGGTCTCGCCGGGCGACTCGTCCGTGCCCGCAAGCAGCGAACCCATCATCACGCAATCCGCACCGGCCGCGAGCGCCTTTACGATGTCGCCGGAATAGCGCAATCCGCCGTCGGCGATGATCGGCACGTCGTGCTTGTGGGCTTCCTCGGCGCAATTCATGACGGCCGTGAGCTGAGGCACGCCAACGCCGGCGACAATACGCGTGGTGCAGATCGAGCCCGGACCGATACCGACCTTGACCGCATCCGCACCCGCCTCGATCAGAGCGCGCGTCGCATCGGCAGTGGCCACGTTGCCCGCGACCACCTGCACCGCATTCGACATCTTTTTGATGCGGGAGACGGCCTCGATCACCTTGATCGAATGGCCATGCGCCGTGTCGACCACGATCATATCGCAACCGGCCGCGATGAGGCGCTCAGTGCGCTCGTAACCGTCCTCGCCGACCGTCGTTGCCGCGCCGACGCGCAAGCGCCCTTCCGGATCCTTGCAGGCGTTCGGATGCTTCTGCGCTTTCTCGATGTCCTTGACCGTGATGAGACCCACGCAATGGTAGGCGTCATCCACGACGAGCAGCTTCTCGATCCGGTTCTGATGCAGAAGGCGCTTTGCCTCCTCGCTGGTCACGTCGCGCGGAACGGTGATGAGCCTGTCCTTGGTCATCAACTGCGCAACAGGCTGGCTGAGATTTGTCGCGAAGCGCACGTCGCGGTTGGTGAGGATACCGACCAGCTTGCCCTTGGTCTCTCCAGCCTTCGGTGCCTCAACCACGGGAATGCCGGAGATATTATTGGCGGCCATCAGCTTGAGGGCTTCGTCGAGCGTCGCCTCGGGCTGGATGGTGACGGGGTTGAGGACGATGCCAGCCTCGTACTTTTTAACGGCGGCCACGTGGCGCGCCTGTTCCTCGGGCGTCAGGTTGCGGTGTAGGACGCCAATTCCGCCTTCCTGAGCCATGGCGATGGCCAACCGGCTTTCGGTGACGGTATCCATCGCAGACGACAGGACGGGAATATTGAGGGAGATGGTCCGGGTCACCCGGCTCGCAACGTTAACTTGGCTCGGCATCACTTCGGAGGCGGCCGGCACCAGAAGCACATCATCAAATGTCAGGGCCAACCCCAAATCGCGATCGATTGGGCTTGTCGCCATGGTTCTCTCCTTGGACGGGTGTGACACAGGGGCGGCCGCGAAAGGCGCAGCGGCGCGAATGTCGGAAGCCCTATACCACCGGCCGCAAGGGAGGGGAAGAGACCCCGCCTGCGGCCGAGCGGCCTGCCCACGACGTTATGATGGGAGCAAGCCAATCGTCCGCCATCCCCCTTTTCGCAACCGCACATTAGGCGAACTGATAAGGCAACCCTCAAAATTCGATTAGACCTGCGACATTTATCGCGTTAGGAAGACCCGTTCAAAGTGCTCCAGGGCACAATAAGGAGGAAACACAATGAAGATCTGGGTGAAGCCCGCCGTTCGCGAGCAGGAAGTTGGCCTCGAGGTCACCTCGTACCTCCCGGCGGAGATCGACATCATCTAATCGATGATGGAGATTGGGCCCGCGCACTGGCGGGCCTCAAGGCACGGCGGTCGAGCAAGCGGCCGCCGTTGCTGTTTTCAGACCATGATCGTTTCAGGCCCTATCAGCCTGAAACGTGAACCATCGGTCTCACTAAAGACATCAGGCGTGATCCTTGTTCAATTCGAAGCGATCACCCTCGACGGGGGTTCTTGTTCGCCCAACGGATCCCCAGAAAATCCAGTGGCTCAGCCACGCCCCTTGAAGCCCGTGGCGAGCACGTAAAGCTCGGCGCTGTCGGCCCGGCTCGCAGGCGGCTTCACATGCCGAACCGTCTGGAAGCGTTGCTTCAGGAAATCGAGAAGCTCCCGCTCCGTCCCCCCCTGAAAGACCTTACAGAGAAACGTGCCGCCCGGCGCCAGCACGTCGCCCGCGAAATGCGCGGCCGCTTCCGCAAGCCCCATGATCCTGAGGTGGTCCGTACGGGAATGCCCGACCGTCGGCGCCGCCATATCCGACAGCACCGCATCCGCCGCGCCATCCCGTAGTTTCCCGCGGATCCAGGGCTCGGCCTCAGGATCGGTGAAATCGATCATCGCGTGCTCGACGCCCGCCAGCGGCTCCATCTCCAGATAGTCGATCGCGACCACCTGCCCTTTGCCCCCGATCGAGCCGACGCGGTCGGCCGCAATCTGGCTCCACCCGCCAGGCGCTGCGCCAAGGTCCACGATCCGCTGTCCCGGCTTCAGAAAACGATACTTGTCGTCGATCTCGATCAGCTTGAACGCCGCGCGCGAGCGATAGCCCTCGCGCTTTGAGGCGGCCACGTAAGGATCGTTGAGTTGACGCTCCAGCCAGCGCTGAGACGACGCCGTGCGGCTCCGTGCGTTCTTCAAGCGAACGTTAAGCTGGCGCTGGCCGCCCGCACCCTCGATCGCACTCCCCGTGGCTTTGCCCTTTCCTTTGGCACCGCCGCCGCGCCCGGACTTCCCTTTCATACGCATGCCGGTCTACCCCGAACGCTGCCGGCGCCGGCGACGGCCCGCGCGGTAGACACCGTCCTCGCTCATCAGCGTGGCGAGGATGCCTTCCCGCAAACCGCGGTCGGCAACCCTGAGCCGCTCGGCAGACCAGGTCCTGAGGATCGCTTCGAGGATCGCACACCCGGCGAGCACGAGATCGGCACGCTCATGGCCGATGCACGGCTCCGCCACCCGCTGCTCATAGGTACGGGACAGCAAGCCGTAGACGACCGATTGGATTTCATCGATGTCGAGCCAGCACCCGTCCACCCGCTGGCGATCGTAGCGTTTGAGACCGAGGTGAATGCCTGCGACCGTCGTCACCGTGCCCGACGTCCCGAGCAAATGCACGGTGCCGCCGTTCGCCATCGCGTTGAACCCGTGCAGCGCCTCGAACGGACGGATGAGCGACAGCACGTGCGCAACCATCTCTTCGAAGCTCTCGGCTGTGACGTGATGCCCACCGAAACGCTCGGCGAGCGTCACCACACCAACAGGCAACGACGTCCACGCTTTGATGTCGGGTTTCGCTCCGTTTCTGCGCGCACTGTCCTGCGACACAGCTGAGGTCCGCGCGCTGGAAGCATCGAGCCAGATGAGCTCCGAAGACCCACCGCCAATATCGAATACCAACACGTAATCCGCCCGCGCGTCGATCAGCGACGCACAACCCGAAACCGCAAGCGCGGCTTCCGTCTCCCTGTCGAGCACCTCGAGCTTGAGCCCGACCTCCCGTTCGACGCGGTAAAGGAATTCGCGCCCGTTGCTTGCCACTCGGCAGGCTTCCGTCGCGACACAGCGTGCCCGTTCCACACCGTTGCGCCCGAGCTTGGCAGCACAAACCCGGAGGGCATCGATCGTGCGCCGCATCGCGGCATCCGAAAGACGCCCGGTCTGCGAGACGCCCTCGCCCAATCGAATGATCCGCGAGAACGCGTCGACCACGCGGAACCCACGCCGTGAAGGGCGCGCGAGCAGAAGGCGGCAGTTGTTGGTACCGAGATCGAGCGCCCCATAAATCGGGCCGCGCTCGCTTGAGTGAAATCGCCGGCCGCCAGTCTTCCCCGGCTGTGACTCCTTGCGCGGCTCCGAACCGCCGTTGATCACCGCCGGATGATCGCCATTCCAATCCCTCGCCTTTGCTGGAAAGGGCTTGGCTTCGCGGGGGGGAGCGCTTGGGCGCTCGTCGTCCGTAAGCTCTGGCACGGTCTCGTCATCCCCAGCGCCTGGTCCGGAAGGCCGGCGGAACGAACCGCGGGGCCACCTCTCGTCAGGCGAGTCTCTGGCTGCATCTGGTTACAGTGTAGCAGGCAAGATCGGGGGGTAAAGAAAAAGAGCGCCCTTTTGGTGTACAACGGATGGACCACCAGCACGCGCCAACGCGCCGACATCGCCAGAAAATCATCTACATTTCCAGCGACTTCCATCAATTCCCACACGGTTCAATTCATGACGCGGTTCCCGAGCTTACGCACAGCCCTCACGCTCCTCGCCGCGAGCGCACAAGCCGTGTGCGCCCACGCTGAACCAGCCGAAACAAACGGCGCCAAAACTGCCGCCAAGCCCGCTGCAGACCTCAACCGGCTCATCGCAGCCTATCCGGACGCGCTGGATCGCATCGACGGCAATTGGCTCATATGGCGGGACGGAACCCGCATGGCACTCGACGACGGCACCGGCCCGAAACCGTTCGCTGCCTGGCTCGCAACACCCGACATCGAAGACACGCTCGCCATCCCCTATCCCGCAGGGGCAGGCCCGATCGAGCCGGCGCGAGAGAGCGACCCTGGCCGCGCGCGCAATACAGCATTTTTCGACAAAATGTACGGGGATTGCCGAAAAGGTGAGGTGCGCGGCAAGCTCCGGCAGATCGTCTGGCTCCCCACGAAGGCAGGCCAGCGCCTCTCCGTCACAAGCGTCAACGGCGTAGCCGATCGCCTGGACGCAGTCTCCAAGGAGCTCGACGCGCTGCCTGCAACATTCGACACCTATCTGATCCCCTCGGCCGGCACGTACAATTGCCGCACCATTGCCGGCACAGACCGCGTGTCGGCGCATGGCCACGGCATCGCAATCGACCTGGCGGTGAGCCAGAGCGACTACTGGAAGTGGGGGGCGAAAACGCCTGGCGCCATCGCCTATCGCAATCGCATTCCTCTTGAGATCGTGCACATTTTCGAGCGTCACGGCTTTATCTGGGGCGGGCGCTGGTACCACTACGACACCATGCATTTCGAGTATCGCCCCGAGTTGCTCCCGCCTCTTGCGCCCCTCACCGGAACGGCGGACGCAACCCCATCCATTCTCCCGGAAAAATGACAGCGGCAAAGACCGGCCCGATGTTGCACGGCCGCGAGCGAGCTGTTATACGGCCCCACTCGGCTGGCTTGCGCCAGCCGCGGTCCCGGCTTTGGGGGATCGTCTAATGGTAGGACTGCAGACTCTGACTCTGCCTGTCTAGGTTCGAATCCTAGTCCCCCAGCCACA
>CAKTFJ010000001.1 GCA_934555825.1 uncultured Hyphomicrobium sp. | reverse complement strand
CCCACACACCGTTTCCGGTGGAGGCCGACAGGCCAAGCCCGAAACGTGGGCCTGCCGCGGGTGCGCAATAGAGAACGCGGGCCGAAGGGCCCGCGTCATCGGGGCTTCTTAGTCGAGCCCGCGACTCCCGTCAATCCTTAACCAAAAACCCCTACTCCTGCTCGACCGGAGCGATGGTGGCAGACGCCGCCGCGCCGCGATCGTTCGAGGCAAGCGCCGGGCCGGACTGCACATAGGCCGTGATCAGCCCACGCACCTTCTCGCGCTGCTCGTCGGAGCAGGTCTGCTGCGGGGCCTTGGTCTCGTCGACCACCACTTCCTTGTCGCCGTCCTTCTCGACCAGGCGGATCTTGCCGGTGAGCAGCATGACGGTCGTGAGGTGAAGCTGGTTGATGTAGAGCGTCTGCTGATCGCTCCACTTGTTCTTTTCAAGCTCGCGCCGCATCAGCGAGCGATGGTTCAGCACCTGCTCCTCGGCCAAGTTGCAGACCTGCGCATGCGCCGAGATGCGGCCCACACGGATCACTTCGCGCGCAACGTCCACTGGGACCATCGCTTGATCCGGCTTGGACTTGTCCACGATAATAACCGTGCCATCTTGCTTACTGTACTGCTGCGGGGTCAGCGACCACGCATATTCCATGAACACCTGTACGGAGCGGTCGCTGAGCTCACCATCGCTCGCGCCCGCCGTCATCGGAAACAGCGTCGCTGCGCCAGCTATCAAAGCCGCGCCGACCCATGTCCGCTTCATCGCCATGATCATCGTCCGCATCCTCTGCCCCTGCTCAGCTCTCATTTTGTTATCTGTCACGAGCCACTGCACCGTTCGCCACCGGGGCCCTGGCTTATGCCGGGTTTGCGGGCATCGCTCTGCTTAAATCCTGGCAAGATCATGGCGGCCTATGTGGACGGCTTGCGCCCGCGACCTTTGCCGAGAGCCAGAGTGGCAACTATACCACGAAGGCTCCGCACTTCCTGCTCTGTCAGCTCCATCCGGGTGAACATTGTCCTCAAGTTTTGGACCACAGAAGGGCGTTTTTCCATCGGTTTAAAGAAACCGAGCCGATCGAGCTCGGATTCGAGATGAGCGAAGAACCCTAAGAGCTGTTCTTTGCTCGCCGGCCGTTCCGTTCCGAGATTAAGCCCTGTCGAAACAGGCGTTTCATACGTTGTAACCCGCCCCAATGTTCCTTTACCGCTTTCTCGCACCCACTGGTAGCCCATGAGCAGCACGGCCTGCGCAAGATTGAGCGATGCAAAGCGAGGATTCACAGGGATCATGACAAGCGCATCCGCAATCGCGACCTCGCTCGTCTCAAGCCCGTTTCTCTCCCTGCCGAACAGGATAGCGCAGCGCTCGCCTCTCACGATTCGCTCCCGCAGCGCAGCAATCGCCTGCTCCGGCGTCAGCACCGGCTTCTTGAGCGGACGCTGCCGCGCCGTCGTCGCCACCACGAAGCTCACGTCACCAATTGCAGCTTCTAGTGACGGATATGCGACAGCGTCGTCGATGACGTAATTGGCACCCGAAGCCGCAATGCGGGCTTTTTCGTTGGGCCATCCGTCGCGCGGCGCCACAAGACGCAAATCGTCGAGCCCGAAGTTCGCCATGGCCCGCGCAACCATGCCGATGTTATCGGCAAGCTGGGGCTCCATGAGAATGACGGCCGGCGTTTCCCCCGGCCCAGCAACGGCCTCCCCCGCGATGTGCGCGCGGCGGATGCCATGGCGAAGTTTGCGCAGCACGCGCCGCGCCCAGAACCAATAGTTCTCGCCGGACCACGTCTTTTCCAGTGCAGCAAGCGCAGGCGTCGCGAGTGTTTCCGTGCCCTGCCCGACAAGCCGCACCGCACCGTCGCCAACGACGATCTCTTTGTGCCGCGCGATGAAATCGTCGAGCGAATGTATGCCGTGCGCTTCCGTTCGCCGCTTGCAGCCGGGGCACGTCGCGTTGTCCGCTTCGCACCGAAGCTCGGCGCAATAGGTCAGGATATGATCGAGCGCGGCCCGATCTATATCGGAAGCGCCGACCACCGCGAGCCCATCGTCAATTGTCTTCTCGTGACAGGCGTGCACGATTTGCGCGACCGCAAGCTTGTGCGAAACGACGGTGGGCACGCGCTCGCCTGCCTCGGCGGCGATGTCGATCTCTCGCGAAAATGTTTCGACGCTTGTCATGGGAGGGGCTTAACACCGAAGAGCGACGGATGTCCCATCTCACGCATTAATCCTGACTTATCGAGTAGTGCTTACGTTGGCGTGGCGCTGCGACCCTCGGGCCATCTGAAATGGAGGAACCTATGACAACGCATTTTTCCACCGCCGCGGATGTCGTGGCCTTCTGGCGAGACGCCGGCCCAGCGCGCTGGTTCACCAAAGACGCCGCATTCGACCGCGAATTCAAAACCAGTGGGCTCGCCCTGCACGAGGCCGCCGCAAGAGGCGATCTCGACACGTGGAGCACAACACCCGAAGGTGCGCTTGCGCTCATGATCCTGCTCGATCAGTTCCCCCGCAACGCATTCCGTGACACGCCGCGCATGTTCGCGACCGACGCCAAGGCGCTCGACTTAGCCAGGGCTGCAATTGATGCCGGTCACGACAAAGCCGTCGCGAGCGATCTCAGCGTGTTCTTCTACCTGCCGTTCGAGCACGCCGAGGATCTGGACGAACAGGAGCGCGCCGTCGCCCTGATCACCCCACTCGGCGGAGAAAGCCTCGCGTATGCCGAGATCCATCGAGACGTCATCCGCCGCTTCGCCCGCTTCCCGCATCGGAACGCCATTCTTGGACGAAAGACCACACCCGAGGAACAACGCTTCCTCGATGAAGGCGGGTTTGCGGGCTAAACCGGCACGTGCGTCGCACCGCCTTGTTGCATGAAACACCTGCCGCTAAGGTCGGGCAGACGAATCCTCCCACCGCAAGGGCACGTATTTCATGCAGAAAATCAAGGTGACCGGCACAGTCGTCGAACTCGACGGCGACGAGATGACACGCATCATCTGGCAGCTCATCAAGGACAAGCTGATCCATCCCTATCTCGACGTTAACCTTGAGTATTACGACCTCGGCATCGAGAGCCGCGACAAAACCAACGACCAGATCACCGTCGATGCCGCCAACGCCATCAAGACGCACGGCGTTGGCGTGAAGTGCGCGACCATCACGCCCGACGAAGCCCGCGTCGAGGAATTCGGCCTCAAGGAGATGTGGAAGAGCCCGAACGGCACGATCCGCAACATTCTGGGCGGCGTCATCTTCCGCGAGCCCATCATCGCCCGCAACGTGCCCCGCCTCGTGCCGGGCTGGACGCAGCCCATCGTCATCGGCCGTCATGCATTCGGCGACCAGTACCGCGCCACCGACTTCAAGTTCCCCGGCAAGGGCAAGCTGACTATCCGTTTCGAAGGCGAGGACGGTGAGATCATCGAGCGCGAAGTGTTCAAGAGCCCGTCGAGCGGCATCGCACTCGCAATGTACAATCTCGACGACAGCATCCGCGATTTCGCACGCGCCTCGTTCAATTACGGCCTGGGCCGCGGCTATCCCGTCTACCTCTCGACCAAGAACACCATCCTCAAGGCCTACGACGGCCGCTTCAAAGATCTGTTCCAGGAAGTATTCGAAGCGGAATTCGCAGACGCCTTCAAGGCGAAGAAGATTGTCTACGAGCACCGCCTGATCGACGACATGGTGGCCTCTGCGCTGAAGTGGTCCGGCGGCTACGTTTGGGCCTGCAAGAACTACGACGGCGACGTGCAGTCCGACACGGTCGCTCAGGGCTTCGGCTCTCTCGGCCTGATGACGAGCGTGCTGATGACACCCGACGGCCAAACGGTGGAAGCGGAAGCTGCCCACGGCACCGTGACCCGCCACTACCGCGAGCATCAGAAGGGCAAGGATACCTCCACCAACTCCATCGCCTCGATCTTTGCATGGTCGCGGGGCCTCGCCCACCGTGCCAAGCTCGACGGCAACGACGACCTCGCCCGCTTCTCGAAAACATTGGAGAAGGTCTGCGTGGACACCGTCGAAGCGGGCTTCATGACGAAAGATCTCGCGCTTCTCGTCGGACCGGACCAGAAGTGGCTTTCGACGACGGGTTTCCTCGACAAGATCGACGAGAACCTCAAAGCGGCGATGGCGAAATCGACGGCGTGACGGGATCGCCGGGATGCTGAAGCGCATCGTAACGGCTCTGAGTGCCGCGCTCGCCGGGCTTTTTCCGGCGGCGCGTGCCGTTGCCTCTCCCGGCGAAGCACCCGCCTACTCGGCCGCGTTCGAAAAAGCCTTCGCGCCGGGCTTCACCGCCACGACCCGCAGCGGGAACAATCGCGAGAGGGTGCCCTTCAAGACCATCGAGGCTGGCACACTCAAGCTCCCGAGCGGACGCATCTCGGCCGCCGATCCCTTCATCGCGTTGTCCGACGCAAAGCCCTTCGCGCGATCGGTTCCCAACGGCGCGTTTCCCGTGCGCCTCGCCGTCGGCTCTTTCCCGAGCGGAGGCGCACGCGTCGCCTTCGCTCGCGTGGATTTCTCCGCAGCCCCAATCGCGCGCTGGTCGCTAGCTGTGCCCGAGGGCCAGGACATCGCCTCGCTCAAGGACGACGAGATCTTCGGCTACGGCGTGGACGCAGGAACCGGCGCGTTTTTCGATCCGGTCGCGAGCAAAGCCGCGGCAAGCCTGCTCGATGCCAACCCCGACGCCTGGGAAGACTGGCAGACAAGAGGCGAGGAAAACGGCCCGAAGGTGATCGCCCCCTACTCATTCCTGCTCGATCTCGATTTGGGCGAAGCCAACGCCGTCATGTTCCACAGCGGATGGGGCGACGGCTTTTACGCGTCGTGGTTCGGCTATGACGCGGACGGCAACGTGGCGGCCCTCGTCACCGACTTCCAGACTATCGATTGGGACACTGCCGACTGGTAATCGCGCGCTGGAACGGCGGCACCCGGAAGCATCCTGACAGAGCCAAGCTGAGCTTGGAGGCAAACGCGTCGGAGCCCGGGAGCAAAGCGACCCGACCAGCGCCAGAGGGCGAAAAGCAACCCGCACACGCACGTTTGAACGCCATGTGATCCGCCGTTTTGACCGCGATCAAGTCCGCCTTGCGCGGCATCGGCATCCTGCCCGCAAGACGCTGCCGCAAAGGCAGAGCCGTCGCGAGGAGGAGCGCCCGATGAACGAGTTCGTGAGAAAGATCGAAGCCACAGACAGCCCGTTGAACCCGGCCGAGTTCGAAGCTGAACTTCGCGCCGTCGGCCCCGAGCGCTATCACGATCTCCACCCCTTCCATAAGCTTCTGCACGGCGGCAAGCTCTCGAAGGGCCAGGTCGCAGCCTGGGCGCTCAACCGCTACTGCTACCAGGAAGCCATCCCGCGCAAGGACGCGGCCTTCATGAGCCGCACCCACGACCGCGCGCTGCGCCGCGAGTGGATCCATCGCATCCACGATCACGACGGCACACTGCCTGAGGAAGAAGGCGGCATCGAGCGCTGGTTGGTGCTGACCGATTGTCTTGGCCTCGACCGCGACTACGTCACCAGCATGAAGGGCGCCCTGCCCGCCACGCGCTTTGCCGTCGAAGCCTATGTGCGCTTCGTCGTGGAGCAGCCGCTTGTGGTGGCGGCCGCGTCGTCGCTGACGGAACTCTTCGCGCCGTCTATCCACCGCGAGCGCATCGCCGGGATGCTGGCCAACTACGGCTTCGTCAACGACGAGGTGATGGCGTACTTCAAGCGTCGCCTCTCGCAGGCCCCGCGCGATGCCACCTTCGCGCTCGAATTCGTGAAAACCTACGCGACGACCCGCGAATTGCAGCAAGCCTGCGTGGAAGCCGTCCGCTTCAAGTGCAACGTCCTGTGGGCACAGCTCGACGCGCTCCACCATGCCTACGTGGTGGGCTTGATCCCACCGGGCGCTTACCGTCCGGAAGGCATGTAGGGCCGCAGAAAAACTCTCCTTTCGTGTTCCGGCCGGGACAGAGATAAGGAACGAGCGCTGGCAAGGTCCCCGTAATGGAGCTGTCCAAACGGGGACCGCTCCCCGGATTACGGGAGACGCCCAATGCTGTTTAAAGCGATCGCCATCCTCCTCTCGACCCTGTTCCTCGCCGCCGTCCAGATGTCGGCGGCGGGCGCCGGGTGCAGCCCCGGCCACGGTGCTAAAGCGAGCATCCTGAAAAAGTCGGCAGCAAAGCAATCGCGCGCACGCAAGGCGATGCAGATGCGCGCCGCCGCCCAGAAGCGCAAAGCCCGTCAGGTTCAGGAAGCCCGCGCGCGCAAGGCAGTATCCGCGCCCACGACGGAAGCAACCGCAAGCATCAAGAGCGACGAGGCCGTGAAGGTGGACGAAGCCGCGCACACTGTGGCGACCACGGTCGAGACGTGCACACGCTTCATCGCCTCCACCGGCACGACCGTTTCCGTACCCTGCTCGACGGAATGAGCAAAAACCCCGATGCCAAGTGGGGCCGAAGCCAAGCGTGCCGGGCCTCGGGCAGATACCATCACCATCCCATGATCCGGCGCACGCCCTGCCAGCTCAGATAAATCAGAAGCGGTCCCAAGAGGGCGAGAATACCCGCGAAACTCCAATTGAAGAGCCGTTGGCTCTCGAGCCGGTCCGCATACTCAACGCGTGAGAGAGCCACGATGCTATCGGCATGAAACCCAATCCCGCCGCCCGCTGCGGACACGAGACGGCCAACTGCCATCACCGGCGACTGGGTCACGATCCCTTGGATCGTGACTGCATTTCTAATTGCTGTCGGCCCCTCGTCGATGCGCTTGGCATCCGTCCAGTTCGATAGCAATCGATCGAAGCTATACGTCCCGTTCGCAAGCTTGTAGGTGCGCGACCCCACATCCACCTCGATGAGCGGTGTCGCGCGATCCACGACTTCGATCCAACTGATGCTCCGTCCACCGCCGCCCCGTTGCCGTTCGCGAATATAGGCGACGAACTCCTTGTAGCGGGCAGGCTCGGACGCCGCGACGCGCCCATCGAGAATGGCCGTCTCGCCCGGCGCAACCTGGCGCACGTCGGGCAGCGTGTGGACGAGGTTTTCCTTCGCCGCAATCGTCCAGATATCGTGAAGAAGGTAGCCCACTCCAAACACGGACAGCGCGCCGAGGGCGCCGACGATTGCGACCAGCGCAACGAAGAAGACGTTGGGCGTTGGCAGCTCTTTCGGCCGCGGTGGCCGCGGTTCGGGTTTCCCGAATTGCTGCTCGCGCTTCGTTTTACGGGATCGGCGTTGGTTCACGGCTCAATTTGGTCGGAGGTGTACGGAAGTTCTAAGGGCCCCGACCTTGCCTGAGCCGGACCGGCCTGTGAAGGGGCATTGCCTCTTGAAATGTTCCCATTTTGTTCTATTCTTTCTCTTGAGCGTTGAACCCACCCGGAGAAAGCCCGATGCCTCACGAAATGGCGCGCAAGGCCGCCGTGCGCGAGTTGCGCCAGCAGCTTGCCCGCCTGGAAGGCGTGCCGAAAGGAGAGCACGCTGCCCTTTCCTTCGGCGTGCCCGCGCTTGATCACCATCTGCCGCACGGCGGACTGGTTTTCGGGACTCTTCACGAGATCGCACCTGCCACGGAAGCCGATCTTCCCTCGGCCTTCGGGTTCATGCTCGCCCTCCTCGGCCACATGCCGGAGAAAACGCCGCTGCTTCTCCTGCTCGCCGCGAAGAAGCTCATGCGGTGCGGGCGTCCGCACGGCGCGGGCCTCAACGCATTCGGCCTCGCCCCCGCACGCCTGACGCTGGTCGAAACCACGGACGAAGCCGAAGCCCTCTGGGCCACGGAGGAAGCCCTCCGCGCCGAGGGCCCCGCTGCCGTCGCAAGCGTGCTCGGCGGGAAAGTCGATCTCAAGACGAGCCAGAGATTGCATCACGCGGCCCGCGAAGCCGGCCTGCCGCTGCTGCTTCTGCGGCCGGACGGCATCGCGCCCGTCCCGACGGCCGCCACACGCTGGCGCATCGGCAGGGCTTCGGCCACGCGCGACCGCTTCGGTCTGGTGACGGCCTGGCGCTGGAACGTCGCGCTCGAACGGTGCCGCAACGGACGGCCAGGAGATTGGGTGTTGGAGTTCGATCATGCCACGCATCGTTTCGCTCTGGCTGCCGCAGTGGCCGGTGCATCGACGGCTCGCTGCGGAGCAGCGGGAACAACCTGCTGCGGAGCAGCGGGAACTACATGCTGCGGAGCAGCCGAAACTACATGCTGCGGAACGGAAGCGCTCATCGCGCGCGCCGGTTAATCCCGCGCGCCCCTTCGTCATCGCCGAAGCCTCCGAGACGGCGCCCTGCATCGTCGCCGTCAATCCGGCAGCGGCGGATGCCGGTCTCGCCCCCGGCATGCGCCTTGCGGACGCGCGCGCACGCCTGGGCAGCCTCCAGGTTCGCCAGGCCGACCCCATGGCCGACACGGCAGCCCTCGAACGTCTCGCACACTGGGCCACACGCTACACGCCCTCCGTCGCGCTCTTCAAAGCCGAGAGCGGCACCGACGGCCTCTTCCTCGACATCACGGGTGCGGCGCATCTCCTGGGCGGCGAAGAGAACCTGCTCGCAGATCTCGCAGAGCGCCTCGATGCCGCTAACCTCCCGGCGCGCATCGCCGTTGCCGAGACGCCCGGCGCCGCCTGGGCACTCGCGCATTTCGCTCGCACGAACCGCGCGATCTTACCGGCAGGAACGGAAGCCAACGCTCTCGCTCCCTTGCCTATCGAAGCGCTCCGCCTCGATCCCGCAACCGCCGTCACCCTCCGCCGCCTCGGTCTGAAGCGCGTCGGTACGCTCCTCGGCCAGCACCGCGCGCCCTTCGCCGCGCGCTTCGAAAAAGAACTCCTGCTTCGTCTCGACCGGGCACTCGGCCGCGCTCCGGAACCGCTGGCGTTCCTCACCCCTCCGCCCGCATACACGCAAATCCGCACGCTGCTCGAACCCATCGACAGCGAGGAGGCCATCGTCGCCGTTGCAACGCGCCTGATGGACGATCTCGTGCCCCGCCTCGAAGCGGACGGCAAAGGCGCACGCGCTCTGCGGCTCACTCTCTATCGCGTCGACGGCGCAGCCCACGAGATCCCGTTCGGCCTCGCACTCCCGACCCGCAGCCCCGAGCACGTCGCCCGCCTCCTTCGTCTCCGCCTCGAACGGCACGCACGCAGCCTCGAAGCCGGGTTCGGCTTCGAAACGCTCCGCCTCTCCGTAACCGTGGCAGAGGCAATGGCACCGCGCCAAAGGACCCTCGCGCGGTCCGACGAAACCGAAAGGACGCGCCGCTGCACGCGTCTGCACGACGCCCTGCGCCAACGCCTCGGTCCGCAAAGCGTCCGCCATCTGGCACCCGTCGAAAGTCATCTCCCCGAACGCAGTCAGATCTCCTGCATGACACCCGACGATGCGTCGAGCTGGCCCGCGTTCGAAACCGCACAACCGCGCCCGCCGCTCCTGCTCGCACATCCCGAACCCGCGAACGTCGTCGCCCTCGTCCCCGACGGCCCGCCGCTGCGCATCCGCTGGCGCGGCACGCTCTCGACGATCGCCCGCACGCAGGGCCCCGAACGCATCGCCGCCGAATGGTGGCGGGACGGCGCGGATGCTCCGACACGCGACTATTACCTTGTCGAGGATGGAACCGGCCGCAGGCTCTGGCTCTACCGCGAAGGTATCCCCGGCCGCGAGACAACCGACGCACGCTGGTTCGTGCACGGCCTCTTCCCGTGAGCCCCCAAGCTTCTCCCGAGCATAGGAACATGACCCGCTACGCCGAGCTCGCCGTCACGACCAACTTCTCATTCCTGCGCGGCGCATCCCACCCTGCGGAAATGGTGGCAGCTGCCGAAGCGCTCGGCCTCGACGCCATCGCGATTGCAGATCGCAATAGCTTCTCCGGTGTCGTGCGCGCCTACGACGAATGGAAGAAACTGGAGAAAGCGAAGCAGGAAACCCTTGGCCAAAGGGCAGTGAAGCTGATCGTCGCCACGCACCTCGTCACCGTCGACGGCTTCGAAACCATCGCCTGCCCCACCGACCGCGAAGCCTACGCGCGTCTCTGCCGCCTGCTGACGGACGGCAAGCGCAGGACCAGAAAAGGCGAGCACACGGAATGCCACCTCGGCTTCGAGGAGATTCTCTCCGCATCGGACGGCCAGATCCTCATTGCCCTACCGCCGGACACTCTCACCCCAGGCTTCGCGGAGCGCCTCGAACGCATGGGCCGCATCGCGCCCGGCCGCAGCTATCTTGCGGCCACGCATCGCCACCGGGGCGACGAGCCCCGCCGCCTCGGTCTGCTCGACGAACTCGCACGGCGCGCTCGCACACCTCTCGTCGCGACGAACGACGTGCACTACCACGCGCCCACGCGCCGCCCGCTCGCTGACGTGCTCACCTGCATCCGCGAAAAGTGCACAATCCACGAGGCGGGCTTCCGCCTCGCTGCCAATGCAGAGCGACACTTGAAGCCGCCCGCGGAGATGGCGCGCCTGTTCTCAGCATTCCCCGATGCGATCGCACGCACCATCGAGATTGCAGATGTCTGCCGTTTCTCGCTCGGTGAGCTCAAGAACGAATATCCCAACGAGCCCGTCCCACTGGGAAAGACAGCCCAGGAGCATCTCACCGACCTGACCTGGAGCGGAGCCCGCCACCGCTATCCGGACGGCATTCCCGACGATGTTCGGGGCCGCATCCTCGAAGAGCTCGCCATCATCGCGCAACTTAAGTACGCACGCTATTTCCTCACCGTGCATGACGTGGTGAAGTTCGCCCGCGACGAAGGCATTCTTTGCCAAGGCCGCGGCTCAGCCGCCAACAGCGCCGTTTGCTATTGTCTTCGCATCACCGAGGTCAACCCCAACGAAAGCAAGCTGCTATTCGCGCGCTTCATCTCCGTCGAGCGCGGCGAACCGCCCGACATCGACGTCGACTTCGAGCACGAGCGGCGCGAGGAGGTCATCCAGCACATCTATGAGCGTTACGGCCGCGAATACGCCGCCATCTGCGCCACCGTCATTCATTACCGCTCGCGACGCGCCATCCGTGACGTTGGCAAAGCCCTCGGCCTCACGCCCGACGTCACGGCAGCCCTCGCCAAGACGGTGTGGGGCAGCCACGCCGACGGCCTTCCCGACGCACACATCCGAGAGGCGGGCTTCGATCCCTCGAACCCGCAGATCCATCGGGCCGTCACGCTCGCGCGCGAATTGATCGGCTTTCCGCGCCATCTCTCCCAGCACGTCGGCGGCTTCGTCCTCACGCGCCGCCGCCTCGACGAGACGGTGCCCATCGCCAAGGCCGCCATGGCGGATCGCACCTTCATCGAATGGGACAAGGATGACATCGACACGCTCGGCCTCATGAAGGTCGACGTGCTCGGGCTCGGCATGTTGAGTTGCCTGAGGCGCGGCCTCGATCTCCTCAAGACACATTACGACACGTCTTTGACGCTCGCGACCATTCCAGGAGAGGACACCGACGACGCCAAAGCCGTTTACGCCATGCTTTCGAAAGCGGATTCCGTCGGCGTGTTCCAGGTCGAGAGCCGCGCGCAGATGTCGATGCTGCCGCGCTTGCAGCCAAAGGAGTTCTACGACCTCGTCATCGAGGTTGCGATTGTGCGTCCCGGACCAATCCAGGGCAACATGGTGCACCCCTACCTGAAGCGGCGCGAACAGGATCCCAAGACCATCGTCTATCCATCGCCAGCGCACCCTCACAATCCCGACGAGCTCAAGGAGGTGCTGAAACGCACGCTCGGCGTGCCGCTGTTTCAGGAGCAGGCAATGCAGATTGCCATCACCGCCGCCGAATTCACACCCGACGAAGCCGATGGCCTCCGCCGCGCCATGGCCACCTTCCGCCATAACGGCAACGTGCATAAATACCGCGACAAGTTCATCTCCCGCATGACGGCGCGCGGCTACGATCCCAAATTCGTCGAGAGCTGCTTCGGCCAGATCGAAGGCTTCGGCGAATACGGCTTCCCCGAAAGCCACGCCGCGAGCTTCGCTCTCCTCGTCTATGCCTCGGCCTGGCTCAAGTGCCGTTATCCGGACGTGTTCTGCGCAGCCATCCTGAACAGCCTGCCGATGGGCTTCTATCAACCCGCCCAACTCGTGCGCGACGCACGCGAGCACGAAGTCGAAGTGCTCGCCGCCGACGTCAACTTCAGCGCATGGGACTGCACACTGGAACCAGCCTCCCAAGGCCCGCATCGTTTCGCCGTACGGCTCGGCCTCCGCCAGATCGAGGGCATGAGCAAAACCGATGCGGAACGCATCGTCGCCACCCGTGGCAACGGCTATGCGAGCCTCGAACGTTTTGCCGCCATCTCAGGCCTTCCCCGTGTCACGGTCGAACGCCTCGCCGCAGCAGACGCGCTGCGCTCCCTCGGGCTGGACCGCCGCGGCGGTCTCTGGTCGGCGCGGCGTCTGGACGCCATTGGTCTATCCGCACCTGAACCAGCGGATCTGCCGCTCTTCGCATCGCATGTCAGCGACGATCTCTTCACGGAACCCGAGGTGGCGCTTCCCACAATGTCGCTCTCCGAGCACGTGGCGGAGGATTATGTCACCACCGGCCTCTCGCTGAAGGAACACCCCGTTGCATTCTTTCGTCCCCGTCTGGCTCGGCGGCGCGTCATATCAAGCGAAGAATTGCGAGACGCAGCACACACGCCACACGACCGGCGCATCGCCATCGCAGGTCTCGTGCTCACGCGCCAGATGCCGGGCGGCAAGAAAGTCGTCTTCCTCACTCTCGAAGACGAAACCGGCATCGCCAACATCATCGTTTGGCCGAAGATCTTCTCCGCCAACCGCCGCACAGTCATGTCCGCGCGCTTTCTCGGCGTAAAAGGCCGTGTACAACGCGCCGGCATCGTTATTCACGTCCTGGCCGAAAGTTTCTTCGATCTCTCGAGCGAGCTTGCGCACCTGCGCGATCCTGAGCGCTTCGCAGAAGCGGACGCGGTGTCTCATCCGGCGTCGCACGAGAGCATCCCCATCAAGAGCCGCGACTTTCATTGAAGTCGTCAATCGACCGATCGGAAAATTTAGCTTGCCCTACGCTATATTCAGATGAATATAACATTAAGGGGAAAGAGGCCCCAAAAGGGCCGCATTCATTGCGGGGGGAATATGCCCAAAAAATTGCTCGCGGCCATGGCCGCGGCCGGCTTTTGCGCGGCCATCACATCGCCTGCACTGGCTCAGAACACGGCCGCCACGACCGCAGGCGGCGACATCACCGCCGACGAAGCGACACCGCTGCCGCCCATCGTCGTCCAGTCCCCGTCCGAGCCGATCCGCCGCAAAAGCCGCCGTACGGCGAGCCAGACATCGTCCGCGGCTCCGGGTGTGGTGATCGACGACGCCGCAGACTTCGAAGGTGACGGCGGCTCCGGCCTCGGAAGCGTCGGCGCCTTCACGCTCGGCCAGATCGACATGGTCGGCGGATCGACCATCACCAACGAGGCGATGTGGACCTATAACAAGCAGTCGCTCGACGAAGCCGTAAGCATCGCGCCCGGCGTCTCCGCCCACACCACGGGCGGGCGACGGAACGAGCGCGACATCTACGTGCGCGGTTTCGATCGCATTCGCGTGCCGCTCTCCATCGACGGCGTCCGCGTCTATCTCCCGGCCGACAATCGCCTCGACATGAACAGGTTCCTGACTCCGGATCTCGCCGAGATCCAGATCCAGAAGGGTTATGTATCGGTGCTCAACGGGCCCGGCGGCATGGGCGGCGCCATCAACATGGTCAGCCGTAAGCCCACCAAGGCGTTCGAGGCGGAAGGCCGCGCCGGCATCGTGACCACCGGCGATATCAACGACCTGAACCAGTGGAGCAGCTACGCCTACGCCGGCACGCGCCAGAAGGGATATTACGCGCAGATCAGCGGCACCATCGTCGATCAGGATCACTTCAGCCTGTCGGACGATTTCCGTCCGCGCCAGTCGACGCCATTCGACGCGCGGTACCCGTACGAGAACGGCGGCATCCGTGAGAACTCGGATTTCCGCGACTGGCGCATCAACGCCAAGATCGGCATCACGCCGAACGCCACGGACGAGTACAGCATCAACTACACCACCCAGAGCGGCCGCAAGAACGCCCCGCTTCACGTCGCCAAGGAGCAACTGCAAACGCAGCGCTATTGGCAGTGGCCGTGGTGGGACATCCAGAGCCTCTCCTGGCTCTCGAAGACACAGCTCGGCAGCGCGTCCTATGTGAAGACCAACGTTTATTACAACACCTTCGAGAACCGCCTCAGCTCGTTCGACGACGCGACCTTCTCGTCGCAGCGCATGCTCAATCCCACGTTCAACAGCGACTATGACGACTTCGCTTACGGCGGCTTCGTCGAGATGGGCACCGAGCTCATTCCGATGAACACCCTCAAAGGCGCAATCCACTACCGTCGCGACGATCACAGCGAGCGCAACATTCAGGCGCCCGACAATCCGGCGACCTTCACGGAGCCGTGGCACGGCAACGTGGAAGATACCTGGTCGTTCGCCCTGGAGAACACGTTCCACGCCGCCCGCAACCTCGATATCATCGCAGGCCTGAGCTACGACTATCTCGACGTGAAAGAAGCCAACGACTTCCGCAACGGCGCCTTCGTCAATCGCGCGCTGACTACGGCCGATGCCTGGAACTATCAGGGCGGTGCGATTTACCGCTTCTCGGATACGGGTACCGCTCACGCGACAATCTCGAGCCGCACACGCTTCGCGACCGTCTTCGAACGCTATAGCGAGCGCTTCGGATATGCCGTGCCGAACCCTGATCTCGCACCAGAGCGGTCGACGAACTACGAAATCGGCGCGACCGAAACGTTCTTCGGTCAAGCGCGCGTGTCGGGCGCCGTCTTCTATTCTGACCTGACGGACTCGATCCAGTCGGCATATATCATCCGTCCCTCCGATGGCGCCATCGTCTCTCAGAACCAGAACGTCACAGGCGAGCACTACGGCTTCGAGGTATCGGTCGACTGGGATCTCGCACCGGGTCTGCGCGTCGGCGGCAACTACACTTATCTGCACCGCCGTTATGACTACATCACGCCGGGAACGAGGCCTGAGGGAACACCCGACCACGAAGCCTTCCTCTACCTGTCTTGGGATGTTCTGCCGAACCTCACCATTACCCCAAGCCTCGCGCTTGCGAGCGACCGTAACAGCATCGTCGCGAGCGGACGCACGCGGACTTTCATAGAGACAGGGAGCTATGCACTCGCGAACGTCCAGGCCGAATATCGGTTCAACGACAACGCATCGGCTGCGATCGGCGTCACGAACCTCTTCGACGATAACTACGAGCTCGTGGAAGGCTTCCCCGAAGCCGGACGCCAGTTCTTCGCCAACGCTCGCGTGAAGTTCTGACGTCGCTCTTTCAAATTCGCCTGGCGTTATATATGTGAAAATATAGAACGCCAGGCGGAAGGAGCCCGATCATGAGACTCAGCGCACGCAACGTCCTCCAGGGGAAAATCGTCGAGATCGTCAAAGGTGCGACCACAGCACACGTCAAGATCGACCTCGGCGGATCCACCATCACTGCTTCGATCACCAACGAAGCCGTCGACGACCTGAAGCTCGAAAAGGGAATGACAGCGTCCGCCGTCATCAAAGCCTCCGACGTCATGATCGGCGTCGAGTGACGCGGCCAGCCCTACCCAGAACTAAGGAGTGAACGCGCATGTCTCGATATTGCCTTCTCCTTGCGGGCGCAGTGATCGCCGGCGCGCTCGCTCCGGCCGGCTATGCGCACGAGCACGGCGACCATGCTGCTCCCAAGAATGCAAACGCATGCAATGAGTTTGTCTGGCCGCTCGATACAGAGCGCGCATGGTTCCGCGCGAACGACGCCCTTCCGCTGAAATCGGGCGACACGTTCGCGACGCCTCCGACCGACAAAGCCATCCGCGTACAGTTGCGCCCCTCCGCAAGTGTCGAGCTGCCTGCTCCGCCCACCAGCACCCCGAAGCCGGACGACGCCAAGCGCTTCGCGGGCGTCATCCACTTCGAAGACATCGCGGAAGGCCACTACCAGGTCGCGATCTCCACCAGCGGCTGGGTCGACGTCGTACAGGGTGGAAAAGCGCTTGAAGCGACAGCACATACCGGCTCGCCCCACTGCGACGAGCTGCGCAAAAGCGTGCGCTTCGAAATCGGCGCCGGCCCGTTTGCCGTTCAGGTCTATGGTGTGCCCTCCGACACAATTCGCTTTGCGGTGAGACCTGCAGCCGACTGATCGGCAACGCCACGAAAAATAGCGCTTTTCCTGCAGCCCATGCCTCCGTGTGGCTGCCCTGCCGCGTGCTTCGGGGCCACCCTAAGGTGATGTCCCGAGCGCGACCTCGCGGACGCTCGCCTGTCATCGAAATTCGGTATATCCCTGATTATTCACTTGAGAGGCCGTGGAGACCTCGGCTTCTGAGCCCGCAACGGCGTGGGCTTAGCCCTTGGCTCGCAGCGGCGCGAGCCGTCAAATAAGGATCCGACTGGGCATGTGGATCGTCCGCTACGCCATCGCACACCGCCACACCGTCGGTGTCATGGCGATTCTGCTGTTCCTGTTCGGCGGCCTTTCGATGCGCGGCATGTCGACGGACATTCTACCCCCCGTCAACATCCCGGCCATTAACCTCATCTGGACATACCAGGGCCTCAACGCACCTGAGATGGCAAGCAAGGTGACCTCGTTTAGCGAGCTTGCCATCATGAACAACGTCGACAACATCCGGGAGCTGCGCTCGGAAACGTTGAATGGCGTGGCCATCGTGCGCGTCGCGTTCCAGCCCGGCACCAACGTCACCAATGCCTTCGCGCAGGTCACGTCCGTCAGCCAGACAATCCTGCGCCGCATGCCACCCGGCACCATGCCGCCGCTGATCATTCCGTATGTCCCATCGTCCGTGCCGGTGCTGCAGCTCGTGCTCGCCTCCGACACGCTGAACGACGGCGCGCTCTTCGACTACGCGCGCCTCCAGCTTCGCGCCCAGATTCAGTCCATCCGCGGCCTGCGTCTGTCGCTGCCTTACGGTGGCGCCCCGCGTCAGGTGATGATCGACCTCGATCCCGACAAGCTGCAGGCGTATGGCCTCTCCGCCAGCGACGTCGCTGCCGCCGTCGCCAGCCAAAACCTTACGCTGCCGTCCGGCGCGCTCCGCACGGGCGCGCGCGAAATTCTCATCACCACCAACGCCAGTCCCGAAACGATAGAAACATTCGCCGACCTGCCGCTCCGCTCCGTCGAAGGCCGGAGCATCAAGATTTCCGACGTCGCGAGCGTCCGCGACGGGCAGGCGGTGCAGACCAACATCGCCCGCCTCGACGGGCAGAATGCCGTCCTCGTCTCCATCCTGAAACTCGGAGACGCGTCGACAGTCGAGATCATCCGCGAGATTCACCGGCGCATGCCGGAACTTCGCGCCGCGGCGCCAGAAGGCGTCACCATCGCGCCCATCTTCGATCAATCTGTGTTCGTGGAGAACGCACTCAACTCCGTCATTGGCAAGGCCGTCATCGTGGCGCTGCTGGTCGCGTTCGTCGTCCTTGTGTTCGTTGGAAGCTGGCGTTCGTCGTTCATCGTGCTCACGTCCATTCCGCTCGCGCTCCTCGCCTCCGTCACCGGGCTGGCGTTTGCGGGAGAGACGTTCAACATCATGACGCTGAGCGGGCTCATGCTCGCCATTGGCATCTTGGTCGATAACGCGCTGGTCGAGATCGAGAACATCAACCGCAACCTCGAAAGCGGCGTGCCTCTGCGCGAGGCCGTCTTGAAAAGCGCAAGCGAGGTCGCCTTCCCGGAATTCGTCTCGACCACGGCGATCTGCATCGTGTTCTCGCCGCTCTTCCTGCTGACGGGCACGGCCGCCTTCGTCTTCAAGCCGCTCGCGCTCTCCGTGATCTTCGCATTGATCGCGTCCTACCTCCTCTCCCGCACGCTCGTGCCGTCGCTTGCAATGATGCTCCTGAAGCCGCACGCCGGCGCACCCGGAGAGCACACGGGTCCACGCTGGCACGCGGCCCTGGAACGCACGATCACGCGCCTCTCGGAAGCTGTGGGCGCATTCGTCCACACCCTCACGCGCCGCAAGGCGTTGCCGTTTATCGCGCTCGCCGTGGTCGTGGCTATCGGCGGCTGGACCGCGACACGTCTCGGCAGCGAATTTTTCCCCGAGACGGATGCCGGCATGATCCGCGTCTACGTCCGCGCCGACTCGGGCCTGCGCGTCGAAGAAACGGCACGCAAATTCGCAGACGTTCAGCGCGCCATCCGCGATGTCGTACCCGCTCACGAAATCGGCTTCATCGCCGAGAACATCGGCCCGCCCGAACCGATCAACCTTGGCTGGATCGAGAGCGGCGTGATCGGCTCGTTCGACGGGGAGATTCTGATCCAGCTCGGGCAGGAACGCACGTCCACGGCCGCGCATGCGTCCGCCATCCGCGCCATGCTGCGCGAGCGCTTCCCCAATCTCACAGTCTACTTCCGGCCCGCCGACGCCACCGCGCAAACGCTCGCAGGCTCAGCACAGACCGCAATCGAAGTCCGCTTCATCGGCCGCGACCGGCTCGGCAATGCCGAAGCCGCCCGCGAGTTGCAGGAGCGCATCCGTTCCATTCCGGGCGCTGTGGACGTCGCACTCCGCCAAGTCTCCAACCTGCCGAGCTACTACATAGAAATCGACCGCGTCCGCGCGCTACAGATCGGCATCACACCACAAGACGCCTCAACTGCGATCCTCTCCACGCTCGGCACGGCCGGCACCGTAACACCGAGCTTCTGGAGCGATCCGGTTCAAGGCGCCGCTTACACAGTGCAGATCGTGGCGCCGCCCTCGCATCTCGTAGACATCGAACAGCTCATGAATACGCCTGTGCGCTCCGCCGCGAGCGGACGCACGGTGCCGTTGCGTACGGTTGCGAGCCTCCAGGTGCGCCACGTGCCTGCCAACATCGACCGCACCACACTGATGCCAACCCTCACCGTGCTCGCAAACGTCGAAGGACGTGACCTCGGCGGCGTATATGGAGACGTCGCGGCCGTCATCGCCGACATCCAGCCGCGCTTGAAGCCGGGCAACCGGATCGAGGTCGCAGGCCAGGCCCGATCGATGACGCAAGCCTACGCCGAGATGGCCGGCGGCCTGGTGCTCGCGGCGGTGCTTGTCTATCTGGTGATGGTCGTCAATTTCCAATCGTGGCTGTTGCCCTTCATCGCCATGAGCGGCCTCCCCGTGGCGATCACCGGCGCACTTATCGCGCTCGACGTCACTGGCACGCCCCTTTCGGTTCCGGCCCTCACCGGCCTCATCATGGTGATTGGCGTCTCGACGGCGAACTCGGTGCTCGTCACGAGCTTCGCCCGCGATAACCTTGCGAACGGCTTGACGCCGCTCGCCTCCGCCTTCGATGCCACCAAGACGCGCCTCCGCCCCGTGATGATGACCGCCATCGCCATGATCGCAGGCGTGCTGCCAATGGCCCTCGGCGCAGGCGAAGGCGGCGAGCAGAACGCGCCTCTCGGCCGCGCCGTCATCGGCGGGCTGATGCTCGGCACCTGCGCAACGCTCTCGTTCGTGCCGTTCCTGTTTGCGCTGCTCGCACGCGCCCGCCCCAAAAGAGACGTCGACGACATCGAGACCGCAAGCCCCAAGAGGCGCGGCCATGACCTGGCCACGAGCGGATGAGAGAAAGAGCCATGAAGCTATCCCGCCTAGCCCTTGTCACCTCCTCCGGACTTCTGTCCATCGCGGCCGTCGCAGGCGTGTTCCTCGTCGCGAGTTGCAAGATGGCGTTCACCGAGATGGCGTCGACGCCGCCTGCCGTTCTTGCGAAAACCGCAAACCCGTCACCGACGGTTCGAGTGGTAAGCCCGGAACTGCTGCGCGAAGCCGGCCACATCACGCTGACCGGCCGCACAGCCCCGGCCGAGCAGGCTGTCGTCGGCGCGCGCGCAAGCGGCATCGTCCAGAAGCGCAACGTCGACATCGGCGACAGAGTGGCCGAGGGTGATGTCCTGCTCGTGATCGACGCACCGGAAGTGACACAGGAGCTCGCCCGCGCCCGTGCCGCCATCCAGCAGGCCCGAGCGCGCCTCGATTTCGCACGCGTCAACGCGCGCCGCGCGGAAACGCTGGTCACCCAGGGACACCTCTCCGAGCAAACACGCGACGAACGCATTGCAACCGAGCGCGTGTCGGAAGCCGATCTCTCCGCCGCTGAAGCCGAGGTGCGCCGGCTGGAAGAGATCCAAGGCTTCCTCACGCTTCGTGCGCCTTTCGCCGGCACGGTCGTCGCCCGCGCCGTGGAGCGAGGAGACCGCATCACGACGAGCGATGCCCAGTCGAGTGGTCCACTGTTCCGCATCGCACGCCTCGACGAATTGCGCGTGGAAATCGACATCCCGCAGACCGCAGCGCTAAAGGTTCGCCCCGGCGGGGCGGCGCGCGTCACCTTTGCGGAGCTTCCGGGCGAAACGTTCGAAGCCAAAGTCGTACGCAGCGCCGGCCTGATCGACCAGGCTTCCTCCACAATGCGCGCCGAACTCATGATGGCCAACCCGGAGGAACGCATTCCGGCAGGCCTCACAGGCCTCGTCAGCCTCGACATCGCACGCGACCGCATGCCCGTCAGCGTGCCGACCAACACCCTCGTCACACGCGACGGCCGCCAGAAAGTGGCCGTCGTGAGCGACAACGGCACGGTCGCGTTCCGTCCGGTCACCGTGGGTCGCGATTTTGGAGAACGCGTCGAGATCGTCGCCGGCCTCACGGAGCAGGACCGCGTGATCCTGAGCCCCAACGCGCTCCTGCGCGAGGGCGACACGGTTGAGGTCACGACGGCCACAGCCCAACGCGCGACGCAGCAAAAAACGCGCTGACGCGCAGCAGCAGCCGAAACGTCAGTAGCCGGTCATCTCCAGATAGCCCTCGCCGTCATGGGTTCCCGTGAAGCGCACCGGGCCTTCCCAATACGCGAAGCTCGTCGCCATCCAGCTTTCCGGATTGAGCGGCTTGGTCGAAATGCGCAATGCGCGGCTCTTGATCTCGACGGACCATTCCACCGGCACGCTTCGTCCCGCCACCCGATGCGTAGCGCCCGGCACGAGCACGATATCGTCCCGAGTGAGCGGCGTCGCGCTGCCGTCGGGTGTAATCCACGTCCCGGCATAGAACGGCGCATCTGTGTCGCTCCGGAGCTGGAATAGCATCAGCTTGTCGCCGTCCGGCAGATGGAGGGAAAACCAGTCCCATCCCTTCTGCCCCGGCGCGAGCGGCTGGCTGCTCCACTCGCGATCCATCCACGCGCGGCCCGTAACGTCGATCTCGCGCCCGTCGAGCGTCACGCGTCCGCTCACCTCGAAAAAAGGTTGGCTGTAATAGTAGGACGCCTGCCCATGCTCGGACTTGACGCTGTATCCGCCGTCACCCTGCAGCACCATAGGACGCGCGCTCTTGAGCGTCAGCGCATACGAAAAATCCGCGCCTGTCGCCGAGAGCGTGGCCGAGCGCAATCCGTCGCCCACCGTGCCGTCGCTCGCAAACGTCCAATCGTCGATCCAAGCTGCAAAGGGTTGCGCAGTCACACCCGCTTGCCCCACACCGCCACGCGCCACCGCCTCGGCGAAGCGGTGCGTATCGCGGCTCGTCACGCCCGCATGTCCCATCCACACCTGCTGGCTGGCCCACCCGTCCCGTTGCGGACCGGGCTCCAGCGCCTGACGAAACAGCGTCCATTGCACGCCGTAATCCTCGCCTGCCGCGTCTTTCAGGTTGGCCGTCACATACCACCACTCGATGCGATAGTCAGGATGCGCACCGAGATCGGCAGGGAACGAGAACGTGCGCCCAGGCACGACCTCGGCAAAGCCGGCGGCTTCCTCGCCCAATCCCGCAAAACCTCCGCCGCCTGCGGCCCACACACCACCGCTCGCAAACATTGCCAAGAGACAAAGTGCGGCACGCCATCTCAGGAGTTTCGATCTAACGCTCATTGGCGAACACCTTGAGAAGATCGGCCGGCGCCGTGCGCGCAAGACGCAACACCGGCAGCAACGCGGCCACGAACGCCGTAATCAACGCGAGCACCAGCACCACGCCCCACTGCAGCGGAAACATGTGGAACGGTAACCGCCAGCCGAACGCCTGCACATTGACGATCGCAACGAGACACCACGCGAGCAGAAGTCCGAGCGGAACGGCCAGCAGCGCAGTCATCGCCGCCAGCACCAGAACCTTTCCGACTTCGAGATCGGACAGCCGCCGCCGCGTGACGCCGAGCGCCCATACCGGCGCAAGCTGCGCGATCCGCACGTCGGCAAGCGTGAGCAGGCTAGCGAAAAGTGCGATGCCAGAAACGATGAGCGTCAGCGTATTGAGCGCGCTCGTCACCGCAAACGTGCGCTCGAAGATGCGAAGCGACATCGACTTCAGCGCGGCTTGGTCGGAGACTTGCGCCAATCCTTCACCGAACGCTTCGCGCATGCGCTCGATAATATCCGCCGCAGCTTCCGGCGGTGTCCGCACGCTGTAATGCGTGCGCCGCGCATCCGGCCAATGCCGCACGAGATGATCCACGCCAACGCGAAGCTGTCCTTTGGGATTTCCATAGTCGGCAAAGATACCGACGATCGGCACCTTCCAAACGCCTGCTTCAGTCGGGATCCCGATCTCGCTGCCGATGTCTCGCGACATCCGCTGCGCGAGTTGCTCGCTCACCAGCGCGCCAGTCCCGTCGCGTATGCGGTCCCACGCATCGGGTAGCTCCAAAAGAAGCGAAAAGTGATCGCGATACGTGGCATGATCGCGAAGACCGTAAACGTCGACCGGCCACGCGCCAACCCGCGTTTCCGTTCGCCACACCGGCAGCACGGCCACCACGTCCTTTTCTCGTTCGAGCCAGGCCGCGACACGCCGGCCAGCCGCTGCGTCCGTCGCCGTGAAGTAGATCTCCGAATTGAGCCGTTCATCCAGCCAGCCGGTGAACGTCTTGCGGAACCCCTCAACCATCGTACCCACGCCGACATTCGCCGAGAGCGCGAGCAGAAGCGCCATCAGCGCCAGTGAAAGCCCCGAGAGTTGCCGACGCGTATCCGCCCAGAACCAGCGCGCAAGTGCTCCCTGCGACAGGCCTTCGCCAACACGCAACAGCGCCGCGAGACCGAGCGGAAGAAGGAGCGCCGTCCCGAGCAGAACCCCCGCAATCACCACAAATCCCGCCACCAGTCCCTTGCCGAACAGGAACGCGGCCGCGGCAATTGACAGACACAGCACTGCGACAACGCCCTGGCGGCGAAGCATTGCTTCGTGCGCCTCGCGCCACGCAAGCGGCCGCCCGAGCGCGACCACCGGCATTCGTGCAACCTTGACAAGGCTCGCCGCCGACGCAATCAGCGCGCCAAGCAGCGCCATGCCGAGCCCCGACACCCACCAGCGCGGTTCGAGCGCAAGCGTGCGTCCCACATCGGCGCCGTAGATCCCACGCAGGCTCAACGCCACGTCCGGCAGCAGAACGGCCGCGATCAGGTAGCCGAAGAACATACCGATCACACCCGCAACGAGCGCGAGCAAAAGCACTTCCGAGATTGACACCAAGACCAGCGTCGTGAGCGACACGCCCGATGCTCTGAGTGTCCGCACCGTTCCAAGCCGCTGTTCGAACGCGAGTCCGATCGATGCATGCACGATGAAAAGGCCGACGATGAACGCCAAGAGCCCGAATGCCGTGAGATTGAGATGGAAGCTTTCCGTGAGCCGCGCGAGATCGCCCGTCTCTTCCGCAGTCTCGATGCGGAGCGCGTCCCCAGCAACAGCCGCAAGCGCGTCTTCGTCGAGCGCGGCATCCGCGGCCGCGATCAGGCGGGTCAGTTGCCCCGGCCTGCCGAGCACGGTCTGCGCAACCCCGATATCGACGACCACGAGACCGGGCGCCACCGTATCCTGCACCACCGCGGGTGGCAGGAGCGCCCCTTGATCGGTTTTGATCCGCGCACCTGGCGCCCCGCCAAGGTCGGCAAGCGTTTGTGGCGCGGAGAGCGTCTGACCGGGTGCCCTCAGAAAACTTTCCAGATCGCTCGCGTCTTCGAGCCCGGTCAAAACCGCTCCACCCGGCCGCGTCAGCGGTTCGATCCCGACCAACCGATACGTTGCGCCACCGACACGCACCGTACCTTCCAGAACCGGCGAGACCTTAAACCCCGCACGCCGCAGCGCGACGTAGTGTGCTTGACTGACGTACGCACCTTGCGCGCTCACAAGTGCGGGCGCACCCGCTTCGCCGACGAGCCGCGCCGCACGGTCGTAACTCTGCCGCGCCTGACTGTTCAGCGCCTGCACGCCGCTCCAGAGCGCGGTCGCAACGGCAAGCCCGACCATCACCGTCGCGAAGTTCGCACGGTGACGGCGCCAGTGGCTCAGAAGCGCTGCGAAGGTCCAGAAAGCCTCGCTCACGGTGAAACCCGCTTCACGTCGGCACCAGCACGCCCGAGGCGAGCGTGATGCGCCGCTCAAGACGCGCAGCAAGGCGCGTACTGTGCGTCGCCATCAGAAACCCGCACCCTGTGCGCACAACGAGATCGAGCGCAAGATCCATCACGTCGTCGCCGGTTGCTTCGTCGAGATTTCCTGTCGGCTCGTCCGCCAGCAGCAGGCGCGGCCGAACGGCGAGAGCACGCCCGATGGCGACACGCTGCTGTTGCCCGCCGGAAAGCTGCTCCGGATAACGGGACCTGAGGTCGGCAAGCCCGAGCCGCTCGATCAATTCGTCATGCCACGCGGCATCGAAGCGCCCTGCGATGCGCGCCTGAAAAGCGATATTGTCCTCGACCGAGAGACTCGGCACGAGATTGAATTGTTGGAACACAATGCCGATCCGTGCCCGCCGAAGTGCCGCCCGCTCCGCGTCCGGCCGCTTCGTCATCACCACACCTTCGATGGCGATCTTGCCGTCATCGGCCTCGTCCAATCCTCCGACAAGATGAAGCAGCGTGCTCTTGCCGCTGCCAGACTCTCCGAGCAGAGCAAGGCTCTCCCGCTCCCCCAACGACAGGTCGACACCTTTCAACACCGGCACCGCACCTTGCGGCGTCGCGTAGGACTTCCGCACGCCAAGCACGCTCAGAAGCGGCGCATCCCGAGGCGTCAATGCTACGCTGCGCTCAGCAGTGCGATCGATAAGTGTCAAAGCAAGCTCCTCTCCTCCGCCACGCGTGCACGCCATGCTATCGCGCAGGCGCCACCCGGTCGACACGCCCCAGAGCGCACGAGGCGGGAACCGTGCCTGAACCCATGCTATACGTCGACCCAAGCATTAGGAGCGCACGACCCCATGCCATCGCAGATCACGATCTACCATAACCCCGCCTGCGGAACCTCGCGCAACACCCTGGCCATGATCCGCCAAAGCGGGGAGGAGCCCGAGATCGTCGAGTATCTGAAGAAGCCACCAAGCCGCGAAACACTCGAAGAACTCATCCGCGTCATGGGTGTTCCGGTGCGCGCGATCCTGCGCCGCAAGGGCACACCCTACGACACGCTCGGTCTCGACGATCCGAAATGGACCGACGAAGACCTCATCGCGTTCATGCTCGCCCACCCGATCCTGATCGAGCGCCCGATCGTTGTCACGCCACGCGGCACCCGCCTCTGCCGCCCTTCGGAAACCGTCCTCGACATCCTCCCCAACCCAGACATCGGCACGTTTACCAAGGAGGACGGCGAGATCGTCACACCCCGGAAAGCCTGAGAGCGACGATCCGGATCTCCCACCGTCTGCGGCTCCGCTTGCTTCGTGCACGTACTCTATGGAAAACTCGTCCAGACTCGGACGATCACCTCGTGAGGGCGCGCTTGAAACGGAAAATTGCGGTCATTCTCGCGGCAGACATTGCCGGCTACAGCCGGCTGATCGCCGAGGACGAAGAAGAGACGCTGAGGCGATTCGAGACCTATCGCACGGTCTTCGCCGAGTTTGTCGAGCGGGGCGGCGGCCGAATCTTCAACACCGCAGGCGACGCAATCCTTGCCGAATTCGAAAGCGCCGTCGAAGCGGTCAGAGCTGCCGTTGATGTGCAGGAGAGCCTGCGCGCGCGAAACCTCGCCTACCCGCCAAGCCGGCACATGAATTTCCGCATCGGCATCACCATCGGCGATGTCGTCGAGCGGGAAAACGGCGACCTTCTCGGCGATGGCGTCAATATCGCCGCCCGGCTTGAATCGGTTGCACCGCCCGGCGGCGTCTGCGTCTCACGCTCTGTGCACGAGGCGGTTGCAAGCAAGATGGGGCTCGCGTTCGCCGACGCCGGCCCGCAAACATTGAAGAACATTCCGGAGCGGATCCACGCCTACACCCTCGCCCTCGACGAACCGCCGCCTGCCTCCGCGAATGGAGGCGATGCAGACGCCGACGTAAAGCCCGCAAGCCCCGTTCGCGCTCGAGCCGATCGCAATTCCCGCTTCGTCACGGCTGGTCTGGCCGCGCTCGGCCTCGCCGTCGTCGGGGCCTATGCCTACGAATACATGCCCCGTTCGATCTTGGAGAGCGTCGGGCTCGTCGCCTCCGAACCGACTCCTGCCGAAACAGGCGAAGAGATCGCCGCCGCCGAGCCTGAGACGAACGAAATTTCTCAGCCCGCAACCACCCAAGTCGCTGCAGCAGAGGAGCCCGAACCGGACACAGAGCCCGTCCCTGCGCCCCCTTCACCCGCTAAGGAGGAAGAGCGGGCCACCTCAATCGAGCGCAACGTAGAGGACGCTATCGCGACCCTCAACGGCAACGCCGAGCAGACGCGCACGCCGCCCTCCGCACTCGCTTCCCGCTATGTCCTGACCCGTCAGTGGAAGGACTGCCAGGAGAGCACAAACGCGGATGTGACACTCAATGCCTGCAAGGGTCTCATCGACACGGCAGGCTTCAGTCCTGACGATCAGGCAACCATCCACTACAAGTATGCTCGCGCGCTACGTGACAAAGGCGATCCGGCTCAGGCCATCGAACACTACACACGCTCGATCGAGCTGAAGGCGGAAGCCGACACGTATCAACACCGTGCCATCGCGTACTACGATCAGGGCGACTATCCCGAAGCCGTCGCCGATTTCGACGAAGCGCTGAAGCTCAAGCCGCAGTCCGCCGAAGCGCTCAACAACCGCGCCTGGACGTATTACAAAGCCGGTGACGCCGACCGCGCATTGCAGGATGCCAACCGCGCCGTCCAGCTCGACGGATCGAAAGCCTATATCTGGGATACACGCGCCCATATCCTCGAAGAGCTCGGCAAGACGCCCGAAGCAATCCGCGACTATCGCAAGGCACTCCAACTCGATGCGGGTTACACCAGCAGCAGAGACGGTCTCCGCAGGCTTGGCGCGCCGCCATAGTCCGCGGCGGAGCGCCACCAAGCATCGAGACATAAAAAAAGGCGCACCCACATCGGGCGCGCCTTTCTATTCCATAGGTATGGCCAGTGCTGAGTGCGTGGGCTCTCAAAAACCCATACCGACACCGGCACCCAGGCCCGGCGGCGGACCGCTGCGCCGCGCCTGCTTCGGCGGCCTCCCGCGGCTCGCGCTTGCGCTGCCCTTACGCGGCGTCTGCGCCTTCTTGCTACCCTTGCTTGGACCTGCACTCCCGTCCCCGCGATGCGTGGGCAGAAGCGGTGCAGCCATGCCCGGCGCCGACGGCATAAAATAGTAGGCATCCGTCAGCGCGCTTTCTTCCCACGGGACCTGACGTCCCGAGGTGTCGGCCACGACGTCGCGGCGCACCTTCACCATCATCTGGTGAACGTCCACGCCCGGCGTACCCAAATGACGAAGCAGAGCCTTGGTGAACGGGCTGTTGCGACCGCCGCCGTCATCGGAAACGTTGTTGGGCTGCGTCGCATACGCGCGGAATATGCCCGATGCGCCGCTGGTCGACGCCACGTTGAGCTTCGTCATACCTCGATGAAACGCGAGCGAACGCACCTTCCGCGTCGCGCCATCCTGCGCCACGATCTGCAGACCCAGCTCTTCCTGCGAAGGCGTGTTGCGGCACGCGTCGAGGAACACCATGCCGAGTTTCGCTTTCTGCAGCGGCTCGATCATTGTGGAGATGTTGACGAGATGCGCATCCAGCGCTTCCCGGCTCTTCTCCTCGTTCTCGACCTGGATTTCGCCCGGCATGTCGACCGGAATGAGAAAATTCTCGCCCGAAAGCGAAATGCCGTGTCCGGCGTAGAAGAATAGCCCCACGTCACCGGACTTAAGCTGGTCCGAAAACGTTTCGAAGGCCTCGTGCATCTGGTCGCGCGTCAGATCGGTGCCCAGCATCACATCGAACGAGAGATGACGAAGCTTCTCCGCGATGTCGTTGGCATCGTTGACCGGGTTGGTGAGCTCCGCGACGTTCTGATAGCCGGAGTTGCCGATGATGAGCGCGAGCCGTCTCTGCTGCGCGGCGTCGGCCGGCGCAAGCATGGCAGCCATGGGCAGCATCAAGGCCGCCGCAAGAAGGGAAAGGCATCGGGTGCTCAGGGGCATGAGCCGCACTCCTTTCAGGGCCATGTTCCAGTTCCTCAACTCTGAAGAAGCGAAACGCTTCCCCAGAGCGCACGGACAGCCGCTTAAGGTTGAGACGCGGAGGCCGTCTTGCCGTCTGTCAGGTTGACGATTTGTACCCGTCGATTGACACCCGATTTCGGCGCCCCGGGATCCTTGAGGCGCTCGAACCCGTAACCGACCACGGTAAAGTTGCTCTCCGACAGGTTGAAGTTGTCGCTCAGATATTTCCGCACGGCATTGGCACGGCGCTCCGACAGGCTCTGATTGTATTCGGCCCGTCCCGAAGCATCCGTGTGCCCCGCGACCATGATCGCAGCGTCCTTGAGCGTATCGTCCTCCAGCGCTTTGCCCAGCGCCTGAAGCGAATCCCGCGACCGTGGAGAAATCTTGTCGGAGTTGAATCCGAAATAGATCACGAGATCCAGCATCGGCTTGTCGCTCGCAGCCTCCGCAAGCTTCGTGCGCTCAGGCACGGAAAGCGCGCGGGTTGCGGCTTTGGATCTCAAATCGTCGATCGTCTGCGCGCGCTCGATTTCCGCCTGCGTTGGCTTGACCGAAAGCCCGCGCGTCTTGCGAGGCTTGAGCGCATCGATGATCTGCTGGACGGACGGCGCGTTATCGGCAAGCGCCACATTGGAAGCAGCCGGAGCGAAAAGCGCCACGCTCAAAGCGGCCAGACCGGAGTAAAACAAGGCAGAGCTGAAAATAGCTGTCGACTTAAAGGTCATCGACTTGAACGAAATCGTCGGCATCGGAACCTCCAAAATACCCACTCATTGTACCCCAACGGACGAATACTGACCAGAGGGGCATAGCTTCTGGATCACCGGCGAGCGAAGAAAGAGCCGCCCAACCCGCACACGCTGATCCCTCATGAACCATAGGGCCTTAGCCACAGTCTGTTCCCCGCGAAACAGGCCGTGCTTCAAAGGTAAAATACAAAGAAGAAGGGCGGGCGCCCCGTGTGCACCCGCCCGATCTTAACCAAGCAATCCGGGTTCGCCGGGCTACTGCAGCTTCACCGAGACGCCGAGCCGGGCGCCGATGGTGCTCTCGTCGGCCGAGAACTCCGTGTAGGTCGAAGCGCCGTAGGTCAGGTTGCCCTGCACGTAATCCATACCCAGTTCGACGCGACCGTAGTCCTGGGCTTGCTCGAAATCGGCCGTGAAATCGCCCTTGATCTCGATGTCCTCGTCGACGACGCGCTTGTAGCCGCCGAGAATGTAGGGCCTCAGCACACCGCCGCCGTCGACCTCGACGATCGTGAACAACGTACCCGTCAACGACAGGCTCCAGGCTTCGGAAACGCCCTTGATGATCGGGTTGAGGCCGACCACCTGATTGTCCGGCGCTCTAAAGCGATCGGTGCTGACGTCGTAATGGCCGAGCGCACCGCGCAAATCGAACCGCCACGTATCGGGAAGCTGGAACGTGTAGCCGACGACGCTGTTCGTGAAATAGCCGGAAAGGTCGTACTCGTAGCCCACGCCGCCAACGCCGCGGCCATCGGCTTCTCCGCTCACGCCGATGATCATCGACAGCGTGTAGAAGTTGCCCTGGCTCCACATGTAGCTACCGCCGTAGAAGACGGAATCGATGTCGGTCTTGTGCCCGACGACGCCCGCGGCGGGCGGGGCCGAGTCTTGCGTCATCCAACCGTATCCGACGATCGCGTTGATGCGCACCTTGCCGCCGAAGTACGTCCCGGGCAGATCGTAGTTGACGTTGCCGAGGACGGATCCTTCGTCGATGTCGTAGGCGAGCGTGTTGAAGCCGGAGGTCTTCTCGCGCATACCGTCATGGCTCGTATGGCGCAGACGGCCCGTCGGGCTTGCGAAACCGCCCGGAGAAAGACTGAGCTGCTGCTGGACGAACCCTTCGCCAATAGACTGGAGCTGCTGTCCGGTCGCTGCGACGCCGCTGCCTGCTTCCTCGCAACCGTAGTAGTAGATTGGGAACGGTGTCGCGGAAGGATCGAAACACGCCACCTGCGCCTGTGCAGTGCCGGGAGCCGAGAACAAGCTGATTGTCGCGAGGGCCGCGCCCCCTGCCATCGACTTCAAGTATCGAGCGTGTCGCATAGCCCCATCCCAATGATGAATCATATCAACCAAACGGAAACCATTATTGCTCCGTCCTCGGTTAAAGTGATTCTGCAGACCGGTGACGAACTATGACCGTCACAATTCCTGAGGGGCGGGCTTTCGCGGAGGAATGTGGCTCAAGCGCCACTGACGCAACGGCGCACCATTAGAATAGCCTTGAAAATAGGCACGGAGCGCCAGGGGCCCTGCGGCCTCATTCGGCATATTGGGGCCGCCCCCCTCCAGGCGAGTGGCGCCACGGAGGGTGGGGTGAAATGGGGCCCCTGACGCCCCCTCAATCTAAGGTCTCGATGCCTGTCACGCCACGGCCTGAAATCCCCAGGCGTGATGCCCCCATAGACGCCAACCCATTGAGAATCGGACTAGCAATAGTCCCATGAGCAACCGCACCCGGCGCTCCATCGAAAGCGCCCCCGGGGTTTCCAGCATGCCACCAGCCGCCTTGAGGCGCCCCGCACCCACAACCCCGAATCTCGCACCCTCACCCTCGGCAAGCCCGCTCGAGGGCGCGCAGCACGTGCTCGAAGAGGTGTTTGGCTACAAGGCGTTCCGCCTCCATCAGGCGGGCATCATCGAAACCCTGCTCGGCGGCGGAGACGTGCTTGCGCTGATGCCGACTGGCGGCGGCAAGTCGCTCTGCTATCAGATCCCGGCGCTCGTCCGCGAAGGCACCGGGCTCGTCGTCTCGCCGCTCATCGCACTGATGCAGGACCAGGTCGATGCGCTCCGCGAGGCCGGCGTCCGCGCCGCCTTCCTCAATTCGTCCCAGGATTGGCGCGAGCAGGCCGCCATCGAGCGCGATCTCCTCGCCGGCGACCTCGACCTCCTTTACGTCGCGCCCGAGCGGCTCGTCCAGGAGCGCACGCTGTCCCTGCTCGAACGCGCCAGCATCGCGCTGTTCGCCATCGACGAAGCGCACTGCGTCTCGCAATGGGGGCATGACTTCCGGCCCGAATATCGCCAGCTCCGCATTCTCGCGGAGCGGTTCCCGCGCGTGCCGCGCATCGCGCTCACGGCAACCGCCGACGACCGCACACGCGACGAGATCGCCCGCGAACTCTCCCTCGAACGCGCACATCGCTTCGTCGCGAGCTTCGACCGACCCAACATCCGCTACACGATTGCCGAGATGGGCTCCATGAGCGCCCGCGAGCGGCTCTGGTCGTTCCTTGCCGCCGAACATCCAACCGACGCCGGCATCGTCTATTGCCTCTCGCGCAAGTCCGTCGAGGAAACAGCCGATTGGCTGAACCGGAAGGGGCGCACGGCCCTCGCCTATCACGCGGGCCTCCCGCCCGAGATCCGTCGCGAGCATCAAGCCCGCTTCCTGAAAGAAGACGGCATCGTGATGGTCGCGACCATCGCCTTCGGCATGGGCATCGACAAGCCCGACGTCCGCTTCGTCGCGCACCTCAACCTGCCCCGCTCCCTCGAAGCCTACTATCAGGAAACCGGCCGCGCAGGCCGCGACGGCGAGCCTGCAAACGCCTGGCTGGCGTACGGGATGCAGGACATCGTCCAGCAGAAGCACTGGATCAACGGCAGCGAGGGGTCGGACGCCTACAAGCGCACGCAGAGCCAGAAGCTCGACGCGCTGGTGGGTCTGTGCGAAGCCGCAAGCTGCCGCCGCCAACTCATCCTCGCCTACTTCAGCGAGACCCGCGCGGAGCCGTGCGGCAACTGCGACAACTGCCTCAATCCGCCGCAAACCACCGACGGCACGGAGCTGGCGCGCATGGCGCTCTCCGCCGTCTACCGCACCGAGCAGCGCTTCGGCGTCGGCTACCTGATCGACGTCCTCACGGGAAAAGAGAACGAGCGCGCCATCCGCAACAGCCATGACCGCTTATCGGTCTGGGGCATCGGCAAGGATCACGACGCAGCCGTCTGGCGCAGCCTGTTCCGCCAGCTCGTCGCGCGCGGGCTCCTCGTAACCGACGACGAAGGCCACGGCACGCTTGCGCTGACCGAAGAGGCCCGCCCCCTGCTCCGCGGCGAAGAAACGTTCCGGATGCGCCTTGCGCCTACACGGGAGAAAAAGACACGCGAGAAGCGCACATCTCCCGCCGCGAGCACCGTCACCGGCGCCGACCGTGCCCTCTACGACGCGCTCCGCGCCCTGCGCCTCCGCCTCGCCACCGAAGCGGGTTTACCGCCCTACGTCATTTGCCACGACAAAACGCTGGCAGAACTCGCAGCCAAACGCCCCGCCAACGAGGAAAGCCTGCACGGCATCACCGGCCTCGGCGCCCGCAAGATCGAGCGATATGGCGCGGCCTTCCTCAGCACCATCGCGCAGTTCAAGCCCCATCCCACACTCGACAACCGTCTGTCGGCCACCGTCAACCAGACGCTTGCGTTGCATCTCCAGGGGCTCGATGCCGAGCGCATCGCCGCCGAGCGCGGGTTGGAAATCGGCACCATCTATACTCACTTCGCCGAAGCCATAGAGGCAGGCATCATTGCCGCCGACGACGTGCTCGACCTCGATCCCACAGACCTGGACGAGATCCACGCCGCCTTCGAGCGTCTGGACACCCTGGAAACCGGCAAGCTCGGCCCGGCCCACGCCGCCCTCGACGGCCGCTTCGATTACGGCGTCCTGCGCTGCATCCTGGCCGAACTGGCGTAGCCCACCACCTCATCCGCCTTCTTCGCTCCGCTCGGCCGCGCAGCGGCCCGGGAACGGACGCCGCGAGGGTTACGCCTCCCGCAAACGGTGCTATATCCCCGCCAAACCGACATCCTGGACAGGATCATGAGCAACGACACCTTGGCGGCGTCCCCTGCCAGCTCGGCCAAAAGCCGTCTCGCAGGCGAGATCGAACGCCGCCGCACCTTCGCGATCATCTCGCACCCCGACGCGGGCAAAACCACGCTAACCGAAAAGCTGCTGCTGTTCGGCGGCGCGATCCAGCTCGCCGGTCAGGTCAAGGCCAAGAAGGACGGCCGCTCCACCCGCTCGGACTGGATGGCCATCGAGAAGGCGCGCGGCATTTCCGTCGCCACCTCCGTGATGACGTTCGAATACGACGGCACCGTCTTCAACCTGCTCGACACGCCGGGCCACGAAGACTTTTCCGACGACACCTATCGCACGCTCACCGCCGTCGACAGCGCCATCATGGTGATCGACGCGGCGCGCGGCATCGAAACCCGCACGCAGAAGCTGTTCGAGATCTGCCGCCTGCGCGACATCCCTATCGTCACCTTCATCAACAAGCTGGACCGCGAAGCCCGCGAGCCGCTCGACCTGCTCGACGAGATCGAGAAGACGCTAGCTCTCGACACCGCACCCATGGTCTGGCCGATCGGACAGGGCCGCAGCTTCCGCGGCACTTACGATCTTTACCAGCCGCGCGTCCGCCGCCTCGACGAAGACTACGACGGCCAGCCCGTCTCCGGCCCCGACGATCCGCTGTTCGCCGAATTGCTTGAGGGCGACGCGCATATGCGTTGGCGCGAGGAGATCGATCTCGTTGCCGAAGCCTGCGGACGCTTCGATCTCGAAGCCTTCCGCCACGGCACGCTCACGCCCGTGTTCTTCGGCTCCGCCTTGAAGAACTTCGGCGTCCGTGACGTGCTCGACGCACTCAAGAACCACGCGCCGCCGCCGCTTTCCCAGCGCGCCGCCTCGCGCGAAGTGGTCGCGACCGAGCCTGCCATGACCGGCATCGTGTTCAAGATCCAGGCGAACATGGACCCGAACCATCGGGACCGCATCGCGTTCATGCGAGTCTGCTCGGGCAAGCTCACGCGCGGCATGAAGGTGAAACACGTGCGCTCCGGCAAACAGATGGCGCTCTCCGCGCCTCAGTTCTTCTTCGCCCAGGATCGCTCGCTCGCCGAGGAAGCCTTCGCCGGAGACGTCGTCGGCATTCCAAACCGCGGCGTGCTGCGCATTGGCGATGCACTGACGGAAGGCGAGGACATCACCTTCCTCGGCATCCCGAGCTTTGCGCCTGAAATCCTGCGCCGCATCCGGTTGGAAGACGCCATTAAAGCGAAGAAGCTCAAGGATGCCGTCCGCGAGATGGCAGAGGAAGGCGTCGTTCAGGTGTTCAATCCACTCGACGGCACCCAGCCCATCGTCGGCGTGATCGGCGCACTGCAGCTCGACGTGCTCGCCGACCGCCTGAAGCACGAATACGGCCTCGCAACCGATTTCGATCCCGCCCCCTGCGAAGCTGTGCGCTGGATCCGTTCCGACGATCCGGCCGCATTGAAGGCGTTCATCGCCGCGAATCGTTCGAGCGTGGCGACCGATCTCGACGGCGACCACGTCTACATCCCGTCGTCAATCTTCACGCTGAACTACAATGCGGGGCGCAATCCCGAGATCCAGTTCCTCGAAATCAAGACTTGAGCGCCGCGCCCGAACATCGGGTCACGCGGTAAGCGTTTGCGGCGGCGGCCCGCCGTCCACCGCAAGCCCCGTCTCCGGCATGGCGGGATCGAGCGGACGTCCAAGCGCAGCAACCCAGCTCTCGGTCGTGGCGTATGAGCCATCGTGCCGGAAAGCCTCCGTGGGCGCGAAACCCTCCGACTGGCTCAACGCCTGGGCCACGATCTTACGAAACGCTTCCACATCGAAATAGCAGGTGTGGACGAGTTCCTTCCACGACAGATAGCCGGCGATAAGCCCTGCCTTCCGATCCTCGGATTCCGAGAACGCGAGCGTGCTGATCGCGCTGCGGAGCTTGGTGACCGACTGCGCCATCATCGCGTTGCTGTGATCCGAGATCTTATCGCTGACCGCCTCGGGCAGGAGGCACGTCACCGGATCGAGCCATGATGGCCCGTAGTCCGCACCCACGACCACCTCACCGTCCGTATCGTTCCCGAACGTCGATCTCTTCACCTCCGCACGCGTCATGCGGTTGAGCGCTCGGCTCACGTAGACGCTGAGGTGTGAAGCGGCATACTGGATGAGCGCGAGCACACCGAGCGCAAGCAGCGCGAACGCCACCGGCACGAGCACGACGGGTGTCGCCAGCCTGAGCACGTTGCCGTGCGTGCCCCCCAGCATATCCTCGTTGACGACCGCAGCCGTGAGCTCGTCGGTCACGACATGGAACAGCAGTTTGCTGTTCAGGATGTAATCTTGCCCGCCGCCGCAAAGCCGCCCGCCCGGACACACCCGGCCGTTGCGCTCTAGGAAGCGCTCCTTGAATCGCTGCGCGCGCTCGGCGTTGACGAACTCGGGAAACGTAATCTCGATCTGCCGCCGCTTGGCGCGCATTTCCCGGCGCAACTCCGAGGCCCGCCGCCGGGCGTCTTCGGCCTTCGTCGCTTCGAGCCCGCCGCGCTCCGCCTGCTCATCGGCCTCGCGGATCCTGCGGTTGAACCGCCGAAGCTCGTCCCGCACCTGGTTGGCGTTGCGCTGCTCGGCGCTCATGCTCGGGGCCGCACCGGGGCCAGCACCGACGAAACGCTGCACGCCGTAGACCTTGTCCTGCAGGAAGTCGGAAAGCCCAAGCATCATCTTTGGCGACATCACGATCATCAGATAGATGAGCGGGAGCGCAACGATGGAAGCCTTGGTCAGCGTCCCGGCCGCAAAGTCGTCCTCGAAAAAGTGGAGATCGGCCTTAGGCAGATAGCGCAGTCCGTGCACCGCCTCGTCGTCCTTATGGACGAGTGGCAACCACTTGTCCGCGTAGGCGGCGCGCGCTTTCTCCGCCGTGCCGCGGCTATAGCCGATCAGCTTTCGATGATCGAGATAGCGGAACACGATGTAGTAGAACAAAATCGGCAGCGACATCATCGTGCCGGAGAAGAGCAGCCCGCCGTAGCCTTCCGGTCCAACGTCGAAGCCGCCGCTCAGAAGCTCGCCCGCGACATAGAACAAGAACATCATGAACAGCATGAGCGAGGCGACGAAGATCACCTGCCCCGTGAGCGAAACGCGCGAAAACAGGAAGCGCTCTTTACGCATTCCGACGAACGGCGTCCCCACCGTCACCCACCGCTTGAGATGCGTGAGGGGTTTTCCTCGCGCCACGCTCTCGATCAGCGCCGCCGCAATCACCGAGCCACCATGGCTGTGCCCCACGACGGCATAGGGCTCGTCCTTCTCGTCGAGGCTCCTGAGAAGCTTCAGAAGCTCCGATCCGCCCCGCCGGCGGTCGAGCTCGCTGTTGTTGGCGCTCCAGGTGAAGGGAACGACGTCGAGCCGTCCGTCGGCGCTGCCCGTCACGAGCGTCTTGAGATCGGCGACGAACGCGCCGTTCTTCTGCCACCACTCGGCGGTCCCTTCCCCGCCGATATGAAGCGCCTCAGCCGTACCCCCCGAATGCGCAAAGGTACCGTGCACGGTGACGACGGTGGCCACTTCATCTTCTCCTAGACAGCGTACGAACGGAAAGCCCCCGGACAAGCGGGCCGTAAGGTACAACGGTGACGGGAGGGAGGCAAAGCCTCACCGGTTGAGGGGGCGGCGCGTCCAGGCCGGAAAGCTAAGGCGCCACGTCGGCTCGGAGCGCCGGCCGGCGCACGGCAAGCATCAGGTTGGATTCCTTCGGCCGCCACCGATAGCCAATACCGAAGTCGAGCGGTTCCGCACCGCCCTTGGCATAAAGATCATGCATATCCCGCTGATAGGCACGGGGAAAAATCCCCAGCGGCTTCAGATAGCGGCCGAACGGCTTGAGCCGCCACGTGCCAGCCTCGAAGAAGCGAAGCGGCACGCCGGAATCGTCCTGGACAAGCGTCGTCGTGTTCTCCAGCAGAAACGCGCGGATGTCGGTGAAGTTGTTCGAATGCAACAGATAGGACGCGCTCTTGATAAAGCCGTCCCCCTCACCGAGCCCCTTGCAGAACGTCAGGAAACCGCTCGACTTGAGACCCCAGTTCGAAAGATCGGTGTTGAAATAATAGAGCGTCTGGTCACGCGCTCCGGGTGCAGCCCCCGCTTTGGAAAACGTGATCCGGACACCGGGGCTCTGGCCTTTCTCGATCGGCCCTTGAAGCGCCGCCACGGTGCCATCCGGGTTGAGCGACACGAGTGTCGTCTCCTTCACGGTCTTTCCGCTCCGTGCGAGAAACGTATAGAGGAGCGGCAGCGTACCCGTGAGACGCCCCGTGTTGAGTTGCGTCTTCATCTTCTTGGTAATGAAGAAGCTGAAGGACAGCACCGAGTTCAGAGAGCCCTGCAACCCCCGGAGCTCCTGTTTGAGCTGGCGCGGGGTCAGCCCCGCGAGATCCGGCACCGGCCCGACCGGCTCCAGCCCCGAGAGGACGTACGTTTCCGCGCCCTCGAAGAAGGTGTCGGCATAAAGGAAGTCCGGTCCCGAAAACATATAGTACACGACGGGCCTGCGCTCCTCGACATAGCGCGCCGACCATGCACGGATCTTCCCAAGCTGCCGCTGTTCGAGATCCCCCCATGCCCGATCGAAATACGTGGCATGAGCCTGCCACACAGCCTGCTGCGTGACGTTTTCGAGCGGAGAACCCGCAGATGGCGCAAGGCCGGCCAGAACCCGCGCCGTATCGTCATGAGAAGCGGCCGTCCCGGCCTGCACCGCGCAGGCCAGCATCATCAGCCCAACGATGAAGGCGACCATACCCTGCCCGATACGCGAGGCCACCCCGCGCACGCGCTGCCCCAGGCATCCGAAAAAAGCCAACGACGTCATTGAGAACACTCACCAATCGAGGGAAATCGACCGAAGACACCAGCTTATAAGTCCGAATGCAGATCAACAAGCCGACCGGCATGACTCAAGACGTTGCATACAAAATCGATGTCGCCGCAACGCCCTGCCTCCCGGCAAACCGAGCACCTCTGCGTTGCCCACAATCTGCCTGGCAATCGCGGCACCTGAACGTCGAAAATTTCCGATACCGCCCATCACAACATTGAAATTACACGGTATTTACATGTGGCAGCGAGCGGTAAATCAGCATCCACATTATCCGCAGTTAAACGACTTTTAATCGCTGTTCTTTACCTTTCCCGCCTGAATCACCGTCCTCGGAATGGTGATTCCAAGTTTGCCGGAAGGAGACGTCCAAGTGTTTGCAATGCGCCGCTCTGAAGAAGCCCCTGTTCAAAACGCCGGCCCCTCGGCCGCGCCCGCAGCAGCACACGAGCAGCAGCTCGTCGATGCGCTCGAAACCCTGATCCGCAGCAAGCTCGAGCAGAACGTCCCGGTCCCAGGCAACGTCGGCGCCGCGCTCGACCGTCTTGTCGATCTCGTCAAGACCGCCAACACCAACCAGGTCAAGCTGGCCTCCAGCCTCGGCCGTGAAGCGTCCGAAGCCGCCATCAACATCGGCTGGCTGTCGCATGATTTCAGCGAGGTCGCGCAGTCGACCGTTTCAATCTCGAGCGCCGTCGAAGAGATGGCCACCTCCATCGCCGAGCTTTCGACCGTCTCCGCCGAGAGCGCGATGCAGACCGAGAACGCGCGCGACACGATGCGCAGCTGCATCAACGACAGCCGCGCCGCCATCGAAGCAATGTCCAACATTCAGGCGCAGTCGAGCAAGATCGGCGAGCAGGTTTCCGTGCTGCAGAGCGCCGTTGACCAGATCGGCGAGATGGCGACCTCGATCGACTCGATCGCACGCCAGACCAATCTCCTCGCCCTCAACGCCACCATAGAAGCCGCGCGCGCGGGCGAAGCAGGTCGCGGGTTTGCGGTCGTCGCCGCCGAGGTCAAGACGCTCTCCGTCGAGACCGGCAAGGCCACGCAGGAAATCCGCTCTCGCGTCGAAGCGCTCACCCGCGAGATGCGCGAAATCAGCCACGCCGTGACGGACAGCCTGAAATCCGTGACGTCCGGCAGCGCCGTCGTCACACAGGTCGGCACCATCATCGAGAGCATGGGCGATGAGGTCGCCGAAGTGGCCGACCGCATCCGCGGCCTCTCCAACGTGCTCGAACAGCAGCGCGCCGCCACGACCGAGATCACGCAGAACGTCGTCCGCATTTCCGAGAAGGCCGTGAAGAGCAAGGACGAGGTTCAGAAGATCGGCGAACGCCTTGACGGCTGCGACGTCATCCTGCGCCGCGCCTTCGACAACGTCGAGCTTCCGATCCGCCACCCGGCCCTCATCCGCACGGGTTCCGAAGTGCTCGCATGGAAGCGCCAGCTCGCCCAGATCCTGCTCGGCGCCATCCCCGCACCCTCCACGGCTCCCCAGCTCGCTCAGGGCAACGTCCTTGCCGAGGCAGAAACCGTGGCACGCGCAACCGGCAGCTCGATGCTCGCTGCAGAACTCGCCTCCGCGCTCTCCGAAGTCCAGTCGCAGGGCACGAAGATGATCGACGAGGTTCGCAACCAGAACTGGGGCAACGCAACGCCCGCCTACATCGCCTGCGACGAGGCCATCGCCAAAGTGCACACGACCCTCGCCAAGCTGCTGGAAAAGGCCGCGGTCGCCTGAGAGATCGACTTCTAAAACGGACACGAAAGGGCGGCCGATCCTACGATCGGCCGCCCTTGTTTCTTTCGGACCGCGGCCCACATCCCACGCAACGATCAGGCGGAGCCGCACAGAGCGAAACCCGCGGACGCTTTTCGGTGTTTCCCTCCTGGGTTACCGGAGATCGCCATGCACAACGAAACGTTCAATCTGTCGCTCCGCCGCTTCCTCAAGGAGGTCGGCGTCTCCTCGCAACAGGAAATCGAGCGCATCGTCCGCGAGCGAGGCCTTAAAGGTCCCGGCTCGCTTAAGGTCAAAATGGTCCTCACCGCAGAAAACACGGATCTCCGCCACGAGGTGGCGGGCGAAATCGACCTAGTCTGACGGCTGGCGACGCGGATTACGCTCCCGCGCCGATACGGGCTTCGATGGCCGCCAGCGCCTCATCGGCCTTGGTTCCGTCTGGCCCGCCGGCCTGCGCCATGTCAGGCCGACCGCCGCCGCCCTTGCCTCCAGCCGCTTCCGAGCCCACGCGCACGAGATCGACCGCATTGATCTCTTTGGCGAGATCGTTGGTCACGGCCACAACGATCCCGAGCTTGCCGTCCGCGGAATTGTTGGCGATCGCCACGATGCCCGAGCCCACCTTGGCGCGCCCGTCGTCCGCCATGGCCTTGAGATCCTTCATCTCGACGCCCGCAACGGAAAGCCTCAGGAACTTGCGGCCGCCGATCTCGGTGATACCCGCACCCTCTTCTTTTCCGGCGCCGCTCCCACCGCCGAGCGCGATCTGCCGCTTGGCGTCGGCCAGTTGGCGTTCCAGCGTCTTGCGCTCTTCGACAAGCGCTTTCAGCCGCTCGATGACGTCGTCAGGCCGCGTCTTGAGCACGGCCGCCGCATCCTTGAGGCGCTGATCGGCGTCCACGAGATACGCGCGCGCGCCCTCGCCCGTCAGCGCCTCGATGCGCCGCACGCCGGCCGCGCTCGCACTTTCAGCAATCACCTTGACGAGCCCGATGTCACCCGTTCGCCGCACATGCGTGCCGCCGCACAATTCTACGGACCACGCCTTGTTCGAGCCGGACACGGTCTTTCCTGGCTCGCCGTCCGCAAGGCCGCCCATCGAAACGACGCGCACCTCATCGCCGTACTTCTCGCCGAACAGCGCCATCGCCCCCGACGCCTTCGCGTCTTCGAGCGCCATAAGCCGCGTTTCGACCGGTCCATTCTCGAGCACAACAGCATTGGCCAGCCGCTCGACATCCGCAATCTCTTCCGCCGTCATCGCCTTCTGGTGGACGAAGTCGAAGCGGAGCCTATCGGGAGCCACGAGAGAGCCCTTCTGCGCAACGTGCGTGCCGAGCACCTGCCGCAGCGCCTCGTGAATGAGGTGTGTTGCGGAGTGGTTGCCGCGCGTCGCCGACCGGCGCGCGTGATCGACTTCGAGCTCGACCGCATCCCCCGTCTTGAAGCTGCCCTTCTCCACACGTCCGACGTGCACGAAAAGATCGCCGAGCTTCTTTTGCGTATCGGTCACACGGAACAGAACGCCCTTGGCACCGCGGATGACACCTTGATCGCCGACCTGGCCGCCGCTTTCGCCATAGAACGGCGTCTGATTGACGACGATCGCACCCTCATCGCCCGCCTTCAGCGTCTTCACCGGCTTCCCGCCGCTGACGAGCGCCACGATTTCGCCCTCAGCCACTTCGGTGTCGTAGCCGAGAAACTCGGTCGCGCCCGTCGAATCCTTGATCTCGAACCAGATCTCCTCCGTGGCCGCTTCGCCGGAGCCCTTCCAGGCGCGCCGCGCTTCCTCTTTCTGTTTTGCCATGGAGGCATCGAAGCCCGCCGTATCGACACCGATCCCGCGCGCGCGGAGAGCATCTTCCGTGAGATCGAGCGGGAAGCCGTACGTGTCGTAAAGACGGAAAGCCACCTCGCCCGGAAACACGTCGCCCGCTTTGAGAGCTTCGGAAGCTTCCCCAAGCAGCTTGAGCCCGTTGCCGAGCGTCTTCTTGAAGCGCGTCTCTTCGAGCTTGAGCGTTTCCGTGATCAGCGCTTCGGCGCGCCCGAGCTCCGGATAAGCTGCGCCCATCTCTCGCACCAGCGACGGCACGAGCCGGTACATCAGCGGATCGTTGCAGCCGAGCTGATGCGCATAACGCATCGCGCGGCGCATGATGCGGCGGAGCACGTAACCGCGCCCCTCGTTCGAGGGCAGCACGCCGTCCGCGATGAGGAAGCTTGTCGCGCGCAAATGATCGGCGATGACGCGCCGAGCGGGCTTCACGTCGACACCCTCAGGCGCATCCGGCGCACCGAGCTTGCGACACTCGTCGGTAATCGTCGCGATCAGGTAACGGAAGAGATCGATCTCGTAGTTGTCGTGCGTGCCCTGCAGCACGGCCGCGATGCGTTCGAGCCCCATGCCGGTGTCGACAGAAGCTTTCGGCAGATCGATGCGCTCACTCGACGCGAGCTGCTCGTACTGCATGAACACGAGATTCCAGATCTCGATAAAGCGGTCGCCGTCCGCATCCGCCGAGCCGGGAGGACCGCCCGGGATGCCCTTCTTCCCGTCGGGGTCGTGGTCGTAGAAGATTTCGGTGCACGGCCCGCACGGACCCGTGTCGCCCATCTGCCAGAAGTTGTCCTTCGTCGCGATGCGGATCAGCTTGTCGTCGCCGAAGCCGGTGAGCTTCCTCCAGATCGCGTGCGCCTCGTCGTCCTCGTGATAGACGGTGACCGAAAGCCGTTGAGGATCGAGGCCGAACTCCTTCGTGATCAGCCGCCACGCAAGCTCGATCGCGCGCTCCTTGAAGTAGTCGCCGAACGAGAAGTTGCCGAGCATCTCGAAGAACGTGTGGTGGCGCGCGGTATAGCCCACGTTGTCGAGGTCGTTGTGCTTGCCGCCCGCGCGCACGCACTTCTGCGACGAGGCTGCGCGCACGTAAGGCCGCGTCTCCTGGCCCGTGAACACGTTCTTGAACTGCACCATGCCCGCGTTCGTGAACATCAGAGACGGATCGTTGCGCGGCACGAGCGGCGAGGACGGCACGACCTCGTGCCCCTCCGCCCGGAAGTAGTCCAGGAACGCCCGTCTAATCTCGTTGACGCCAGTCATCTGATGCTCTCGATGTGTCCCGCCCGGCCTGACGATCGTGCCGCCGAAAGATCTCTCGGCGGGCCGGGGATACGGGAAATATGTTGCCAGAGGCCGCTTTTAGCGGCCCGTTCTGGCACTGTCCACAAAGGCCAGCCCCTGTCCAGAACAGAAGACGTGCACAAGACAAAGCAGCCCCGAACGGAAAAGCGCCGGGCACGTCACCGCACCCAGCGCTTCATGAAATCCCGTGGGGGTCGGGTCTCCGGCGCGATCTTTCCGCGACCTTACCCTCCTCCCACCCCATCCGGCGGAAGAACCCCGACCGCTCAGCCGCGCTTCGCCGCCCGTGCGCCCTTCTTGGCGGACGCATCATCGGGCGTGTCCGGCAGCACGCCGTCCTCGTCGGGCTCCTCGCCGTCGGCGTTCGTATCTGTCTCGGGTTCGGTCAGCATCTTGTCGACGATCAGGCCCGCGTTGGCCCGGATGGCTTTCTCAATGGCATCCGCGATCTTGGGGTTCTCCTTGAGGAACAGCTTCGTGTTCTCCCGGCCCTGCCCGATGCGCTGGCCGTCGTAGGAATACCAGGCGCCCGACTTCTCGATGAGGTTGGCTTTGACGCCGAGGTCCACCAACTCACCCGTCTTCGAGATCCCTTCGCCGTACATGATGTCGAACTCGACCTGCTTGAACGGCGGCGCCACTTTGTTCTTCACCACCTTGACGCGGGTCTGGTTGCCGACGGTTTCCTCGCGCTCCTTGATCTGCCCGATGCGGCGAATATCGAGGCGCACCGACGAATAGAACTTGAGCGCGTTGCCGCCCGTCGTCGTTTCGGGATTGCCGAACATCACACCGATCTTCATGCGGATCTGGTTGATGAAGATCACCATCGTCCCCGCTTTGTTGATCGAGGCCGTGAGCTTACGCAGCGCCTTGCTCATGAGCCGTGCCTGCATGCCCGGCTGCAAGTCGGTCATCTCTCCGTTGAGCTCAGCCTCCGGCGTCAGCGCGGCCACACTATCCACCACGAGCACGTCGATGGCGCCCGACCGCACAAGAGTGTCGGCAATCTCCAGGGCCTGCTCGCCCGTGTCGGGCTGCGAAATGAGAAGATCCTCGATCTTGACGCCAAGTTTCTTGGCGTAACCAGGATCGAGTGCGTGCTCGGCGTCGATGAACGCGCAAATGCCGCCCTTCTTCTGAGCTTCCGCAATCACCTGAAGAGTCAGCGTGGTCTTACCCGACGACTCCGGCCCATAAATCTCGACGACGCGGCCCTTGGGAAGCCCGCCGATACCCAGCGCAATGTCGAGGCCGAGCGATCCGGTCGAGACCGCCTCGATATCGATCTTGTCGGCCGCGCCCAAACGCATGATCGAGCCTTTGCCGTGAAGCTTGTCGATCTGCGCTAACGCGGCGGCGAGCGCCTGTGACTTGTCCATCTCTCCCCCTTCGACGACACGCAACTGCGGCTTGGTCATGTGGCACCTTATGGCATGTTAAGCATCACGCGGCGACTCGGCGTTGGATTCTATGTACACGTTTTGTTCTGTTTCGTCTACAGCTCGAACGAATTCATTAACAGCCTGTTAAATGCGCTCTGCGAGGATGGAGGCTGAAGCCCGGTAACAGAGCCGCCCGTTCCATGCTCCCCGTCTACGCCATCGCCACCAAAGGATTGGCCGCCCAGCTCAAGAAGCTGGAAGGGTCCGCCACGGTCGTTGCGATCGAGGGCATCAAGCAGGCCCCGAAGGCGCCACCTTCGGTCGAGGTCGGGCGCGGCGTTCGCATCGGCGCCCTGCCCGTGGGAAATCCGGTCGAAGGCCTTGTCTCGATGAAAGAGGCCGAGCACGCCTACCGCGCCAACGCAGCCGTGTTCTCGACCGCAAACGACATGTTCGACAGCCTGCTCGACGCCGTCGGCGGCAAGAAGGACTGACCCGGCCCAGAAGCCCAGTAAGAAGCCGCATAACGAGAGAGCCGCATAAAACGCACGCGGGGCCCGCCATCTGGCTGCCCCGCGCTAATCATCTGCAATCCCGAAAAACCTGAAATCAATCTTCCCGGTAGACGCGCTCACGCCTCTCGTGGCGCTCCTGCGCCTCCAGTGAGAGGGTCGCGATCGGCCGTGCGTCGAGCCGGCGCAACCCAATCGGCTCGCCCGTCTCCTCGCAATAGCCGTAGGAGCCGTCCTCAATCCGCGCCAGCGCCGCATCGATCTTGGCAATCAGCTTCCTCTGCCGATCCCGCGCCCGCAATTCCAGCGCCCGGTCCGTCTCGGACGTCGCCCGGTCCGCGAGATCCGCGTGCTGCGTCGAATCCTCGTGCAGCCCCGCCAGCGTCTCCTTGGTTTGGCGGATGATCTCTTCCTTCCAGTTCATCAGCTTCTGGCGGAAATACATCCGATGCTTTTCGCTCATGAACGGTTCGTCTTCCGACGGCCGGTAATCGGGCGGAAGCACGATTTCTGAGCTGCTGGCCTTGCTGGTCAGCTTCTTGTCTTGAGCTTTGTCGATGGCCCGTGTCCTCGGTTTGGTCGCGCTTGGGGGAGGCGTTTTCGCTGGCGCGCTAATCTTGGCTGTGGGTGTCTTGGCTGCAGGTGCCTTGGCTTTGGATACCGCTTTTTTTGCCGGAACTTTGGCTGACGCCTTCTTCTCGGGCGCTCGGACAGCCTTGCCGGCCTTCGATTTGGCGGATACGGATTTCGCGGGTGGCTTCGGCGCAGGCTTCGCCTTCTCGGCGGCCTTCTTCTTGACCGGCTTCGACGTGGCGCGCTTGCTCATATAGGGCCTCCCAATCGTGGGCCTGCCGCGAACACCAGTGCCGCCGTCACGCCCCCGCGTGACTGAACGTCCGCACTCCTTGGCTCCGGCGACGCTCTCTTGGCGGGAGAGGCCGCTTCTGTCAAGAAAATCCGCCGTTTATGCGTAAAAAGACAGGGGAAGCCTCACACGGCCTAAGCCATGGAGCACCCTACTGTTTCCCTGCTCCCGTCAACATTGGCGGGCTTGTCACTCGCAGAGTTGCAGAAGAAATTGTAGCTGCGCCCTTCCTCCACAGCCCTGGTCCTTGCCCCATCCCGGCTCTGCGCCTAAGAGGGGGCCGCAGCGCCCACGGAGGTTTCCCACTCATGACGACAACCGGCCCTACCCGCTTCGAAGGCACCAGCTCCTACGTGGCCACGCGCGACCTCACCGTCGCCGTAAACGCGGCCATCACACTGGAACGCCCGCTGTTGATCAAGGGAGAGCCCGGCACCGGCAAGTCCGTGTTGGCCCAGGAGGTCGCCCGCGCGCTCGGGGCACCGCTCATCGAATGGCACGTCAAATCGACGACAAAGGCTCAGCAGGGCCTCTACGAGTATGACGCCGTCTCACGCCTCCGCGACGGCCAGCTCGGCGACGAGCGCGTGAAGGACATCCGGAATTACATCAAGCGGGGCAAGCTGTGGGAGGCGTTCGTGGCCGACGCCCGCCCCGTGCTGCTCATCGACGAGATCGACAAGGCCGACATCGAATTCCCGAACGACCTGCTGCTCGAACTCGATCGCATGGAGTTCTTCGTCTACGAGACCGGCGAAACGGTGAGCGCACGCCAACGCCCCATCGTCATCATTACCTCCAACAACGAGAAGGAGCTGCCCGACGCATTCCTGCGGCGCTGCTTCTTCCACTACATCAAGTTCCCCGATCCTGAGACGATGCAGCAGATCGTCGACGTCCACTTTCCGGACCTCAAGAGCCGCCTCGTCGGGGACGCACTCCGCATCTTCTACAATCTGCGCGACGTCCCGGGCCTCAAGAAAAAACCGTCCACGTCGGAGCTCCTCGACTGGCTGAAACTCCTGATGAACGAGGACATCGACCCCGCCGTTCTGCGCGAAACGGAGAGCCGCAAGTTGATCCCCCCGCTCGCCGGCGCGCTCCTCAAAAACGAGCAGGATGTCCACCTTTTCGAGCGGCTCGCCTTCATGAGCCGTCGCAAGGGCGAGTAAGCAGAGACGCGAGCCATCTCCGCCCCCGCCCTGTTAGCGGGTCGTTAAATTAAGTCCTCTAATATTCAGCCCACTGGGCAACGCCCATGGGGCGGCTCTTTTACTTCGTATCTGCGTGATTGCCATGAGCCTTTTTCAGAAGATCGCCGCAGCGCTCGGATTTGGCGGCACCCCGGCGAAAAGCACGAAGCGGCGCCAGCCCGAGCCCAACAACAAGCGCGCGCTCACCCGCAAGCGCCAGCGCCTCCTCGATGGCTTCATCGTCTCGGAGGGAATGCTGACGCCCCGCGCCTGCACGCTTAGGGACGTTACGGCACTCGGCGCGTGCGTCGAAATCTGGGATGCCAGCGTCAAGCCCGCCCTTCTGAGAAACCGCCTCACGCTTTACATCCCGAGCGATGGAAAGGAGGTTGACTGCGACGTCATGTGGAAGCGCGACAACGCGATCGGGCTGAAATTCGCCTCGCCCTTCCGCGCTCCGCAGCGAAGCTACGCATCGTAACGGCAGCGCCTTCAGCTCCCATTCATGCCGCGCGTTTTAAAACTTCCGGCATGGGTCGGCGCACATGCGGCCGGCAAGGCACCGCTGGAGTGAGCATGGCCGAGTTTCTGAGAAACGCCACCATCGTGATGATGGGCCTCGTCGTGATGGGCGCAGGGCTCGTCGTGGTGTTCCACGGCTGACGGAGACGGTCAGCGAAACTCTCCAAGCTTGCGGCACGGCAGCGGCGAGCCTACGTAGGGAAGCACCTCATGAGGTTTCCCTTGGACGTCCGCGATCTTTCCCTCACCGTAACCGACACCTGGGCGCGCACCGGCAACCGGATTACGGACTTCCTGACACCGTCTCTGCGTCTCGGCGTGACGGGCCTCGCCCGCTCCGGAAAAACCGTCTTCATCACCGCGTTGATCCGAAATCTCACCCAAGGCGGAAGGCTGCCGTTCTTCGCGCCCTACGCCGACGGCCGTCTCCTGTCCGCCACACTGGAACCGCAGCCCGACGACGAGATCCCCCGCTTCGATTACGAGGCGCACATCGCGGCGCTGAGCGCTAATCCGCCGGACTGGCCGGAAAGCACGCGCCGCATTTCCGAAGTCCGCGTCGCGCTCGCGTTCACGCCCGAGCATTGGCTGAGACGCTCCCTCGGCATCCGCCGCCTGAACCTCGACATCGTCGACTATCCGGGCGAATGGCTGCTCGACCTCGCCATGCTCGGCCAGAGCTATACGGAATGGTCGCGCGAAGCCCTCGAACGCGCGCGCCTTCCCTCCCGCACCGCCACCGCACGCGACTGGCTCGCCTTTGCTGCAACGCTCGATCCCGACACGCCTGAGGACGAAAAGACAGCGCTCACCGGCGCACAGATCTTCACCCGCTACCTCAGCGAAGCGCGCCGCCAAGCGGCCGTCGCCACCCTCGGCCCCGGCCGCTTCCTCATGCCGGGAGACCTCGAAGGCTCTCCGCTCCTCACGTTCTTTCCCCTCGACGTGCCGGCCGACGCAACGCCGCGCCGCGGCAGCCTGCATGCGATGATGGCGCGCCGCTACGACAGCTATGTCGCCCACGTCGTTCGCCCCTTCTTCCGCGATCACTTCAGCCGCCTCGACCGGCAGATCGTCCTCGTCGACGTCTTGGGCGCGCTCGCGGGCGGACCTGAAGGCGTCGCGGAGCTTGAAAGCGCCCTTGCCTCCGTTCTGCGCGCCTTTCGCCCCGGCGTCGCGAGCTGGCTGCAAAGCCTCGTCGGCGCGCGGCGCATCGACCGGCTTGTGTTCGCGGCAACCAAAGCCGATCACATCCATCACACAAGCCACGACAGGCTCGAAGCGATCCTGCGTCTTCTCACCCATCGCGCGGCAGGCCGCGCGGGCGAAGCGGGCGCCGAAACCCGCATCATGGCGCTTGCCGCCTTGCGTGCCACGCGTGAAGCCCAGATCCGCGACGGCGGCACGCCGCTTCCCTGTATCGTCGGCGTGCCTCTTCCCGGCGAAACCGTCTCCGGCGAACGCTTCGACGGGCGCCGCGAGGTGGCGGTCTTCCCCGGAGATCTCCCGGAAGACCCATCTTCCGTCCTCACAGGCAACGCCGTGCTCGACACTGCTTTCCCACGCTTCCGCCCGCCGCGCCTTTTGCCGACGCAGGCGTCTGGCGAAATCCCGGCGCCTCCCCACATTCGTCTCGACCGCGCGCTCGACTTCCTGATCGGAGACTGGCTGCAATGACAGAAACCCGGCGCCCGCGGGTATTCGCGCCTGACGATCCGAAGCTCGTCGCAGACGCACCGGAGCCCCCGCTCCCCGAAGAGAGCGCGCCACCCGACGTTGCGTCGGAGGCAGCCCTTCGACGGGAAACAGGCACCAGCATCGGCGGGCTCTTTCTCTCCGCCGTAGCCGCACTCGCGGGCCTCGCCATCATGGTGAGTTTCGCGAGTTTCGTCTCCACCGCCCTTGCACGCGAAGACTGGATCGGCTGGATCGCAACCGCCCTCCTCGTCGTCATTCTCGCGACAGGCCTCATCATGGCCGGACGCGAGCTTGTGGGCCTCATTCGCCTTGGGCGCCTCACGCGTTTGCGGCGCGAAGCGGAAACGGCACTCGCCACACAGGACCGAGCGCGGGAGCGCGATGCCGTCGCCGCCCTCGCCTCCGCATTCCGCGGCCGGCGCGACCTTTCCTGGAACCTTGCACGCCTCCGCGATCACGCGGGCGACGTGCGCGATCCCGGCGACCTGTTGCGTCTTGCAGACCGCGAGCTTCTCGCCCCCCTCGATGCCACCGCCCGTCGCCTCGTTGTCAAATCCGCCAAGCGCGTCTCCGTCGTCACGGCGATGAGCCCGATGGTGTGGGTGGGCATGCTGTTCGTCACGGTCGAGAATCTCCGCCTCCTCAAAAGCCTCGCCACACTCTATGGCGGGCGTCCCGGCGGGCTCGGCGCACTCCGCCTGGCACGCATGGTGATCGGCCATATCGTGGCAACCGGCGGCCTTGCTCTCACCGACGATCTCGTCGGTCAGTTCCTTGGACAGGACCTGCTGCGCCGCCTCTCCCGCCGTCTCGGAGAAGGCGTCTTCAACGGCGCACTGACTGCCCGCATCGGCACCGCAGCCATCGAGGTCACCCGCCCGCTGCCGTTCTTGGATGCGGAACCCGTGCGCGTTCGAGACCTTCTGCCCGAGTTGCTGCGCCGGCCGAACAACCCGGCCACCTAGCGAGCAACAAAAAAGGCGACCGGATCGACCGGCCGCCTTATCGAATGCAACGATGCTCTCAGTTTACTCCCGCGGCGGGCTCGCAGCGAACACGGCCCGGCGCTGCCAACGCCCCGCGCGGTTCTGTTTGACCGCCGGAACGAGCGGCAGTGCGATCACCGGCTGGGTCAGCTCGCCCTGCCACATATCGGCATGACGGTTTGCCCGCACCACGGTCGGCGCAGGCGAGCGATCCTCCACCGTCGAGAGCGCCATCGAGAACATCGGCCCGGCCCGCTGCGCCGTCATCCAGTTGAGCACACCTGACAACAGAAGCCCGAGCAGCACCGGCGCGGTCCAGATAAGAAGGCCTGGCGACGTCGACCAGCAAATGTAGGCGACGCCGACTCCAACCAGCATGTGAACCCAATGCAGACGGAGCGACTCGACGAGCCCGATCGCGCCGTCGTCGCGCCGCTGAGCTTTCCAACCGGAGTCGCGCCCGGCAAGGATCTGCAGCACGGACGCCGTCTGCGTCATCATCATGATCGGCGCAAGCAGCATCGAGAATACGGTTTCGGTCGTGACGCCCGCCACCGCGCGGGGAAGACCGCCACGCTCTCGCGCCATCCGCGCGCGCTTGATTTCGAGCGCAAGCCCCAACGCCTTCGGCAGCAGCACCACCGCCATCGTCGCCAGAAAGAGCCGCATCGCAGCCCCCGGATCGGTCACGGGCCAGATCGGAAACAGCGTCTTTGCGTCCGTGAAGTAGCTCGGCAGCATCTGCTGGCCTTGCAGCGCGAGCACGAGCCCGACCACCAGCACGCCAGCCCAGATCGCCGACACGAGATAGGCAAGTGCGCCCATCGTGAGATGGACCCGGCCCATCGCCGGCACGCCGCGTTTTCCGATCAGCGCCAGATGCTGCAGATTGCCCTGCGACCAGCGCCGATCACGCACGATGAGATCTGTCAGACCCGGCGGCATGCTCTCGAACGATCCTTCGATCGAGGGCGCCATGTGCACCCCCCAGCCTGCGCGCGACAGCAGCATCGCCTCGACGAAGTCGTGGCTCATGATATGGCCACCGAACGGCGCCGCACCGGGGAGCGCCGGAAGACCTGCCGAGCCCGCGAATGCACGCGTCCGGATGATGGCGTTGTGACCCCAGTAGTTGCCCTGGTCACGCCCCCAGAAGGCAAGACCCGCAGCAGCGGACGGACCATAGATGTTGGCCGCAAACTGCATCAGCTTTTGCAGTCGCGTGTGGCCACCGATGAGGCGGGGAACGGTCTGGATCAAACCGGCCGACGGATCGGCCTCCATCGCGCGGGCAAGCCGCACAAGCGCGACCCCCGACATGATGCTGTCGCCGTCGAAGATGACGAACGTCTCGTAGGCTCCGCCGAAACGCTCCACCCAATCCTTGATGTTGCCGGCCTTGCGGCCCGTGTTCTCGATCCGTCGGCGGTAATAGACGTTCACCCGCCCGGAGAGACGCTCGGCAAGCTGCGCATAGGCCGCCTCTTCCCGCATCCCCTCGTCCGCACCGCGGGTATCGGAGAGGAGAAAAATATCGAAGTGCTTCGCCTTGCCGAGCGACGCCAGTTCGTCGGCCACCGCCGAGATCGTGCCCGCAATGCGGGCTGGATCTTCGTGATAGACGGGAAAAAGAAGAGCCGTCCGCGCATCGAGCGGACCGTCCGCGTCCGGAATATGGATGGTGTCCGCCTTCTCGCCAGCAAACAACGGCAGGAAGCCCAGCGCCGTCGACAGCGTGCCGACCGAAATCCACGCGAACGTCATGGTGGAAAGCACGAGGAACAGCAACTGAAGCGGCGTCATCTGCGCCGACGACAGCACACCATAGAGTTCATGCGCGAACGCTGCCGTCATCAAGCCGGCACCGAGAAACACCGCCGTGCGCGGAATGGAAGGCCCCCGCCGGCGCGGCCACCGCCGCGCGACTTCGGCAGAGAAGTCCTGCTCCGGCATATCGACCGGCGTCCCTTCGGGAAGGAGGGACGGATCGCTCGCATCGAGATAAGTCAGCGGCAGCGGTCGGCGCAGGCGCGCGTCGCCGGCCGCAGAGCGTCCGTTATCGCGCACGAGTTCGTCAGCGATCATGCTCTTGTCCATCGATAGAGCCAACTTTCGGAGATCAGCTGCTCCGCCACCCTCAGTCCTAAACGCAGCTCGATTAGGTCTGTTCCCGTGGTGTTGAGTTCGAACCTCACCCTGAGACCCTGCGCCTCCGGAAGGCGTTGCACGACGAGATTCGATGTCGCACCCGTGCTGACCGCAAGGTCGGCGGTCGGCAACTCGGCAAGATCGCCGAGCGACGGCCCGGCGAAATCGACGACGAACTGCACGGTATTGGCGCCCCGCCCCGCTCCGACCCTCGTCTGCGTAACCCACGCTCCCGACCATACGGCCGGAATGTTGTCGCCCCATGTCACGCGGTAGGCGAATTTGTGGCCGGTACCGGGGTCGAGCGTTTTCGCCGGCTTCCAATAGGCGACAATGTTGTCATGGATCTCCTCGACGACGGGGATCTCGATCAGCTCGACAAACCCGTCGCCCCACCCGCCCTGCGGCTCGACCCACGCAGTCGGTCTGCGGTCGAACCGAGCATCGAGATCCTGGAACGTCGCGAAGGCACGGTTACGTTGAATGAAGCCGAAACCTTTGAGGTCCTTGTCGACGAACGCGCTCGTCTGCAACATCTTTGGATTGGTCAACGGCCGCCAGAGACGCTCGCCATGGCCGTTCACGACCGCGAGCCCCTCGCTATTGTGCACCGCCGGCCGGTAGTCACCCTCGATCCGCCGTTGTGCGGAGCCGACGAAGTACATGCTCGTGAGCGGCGCAATCCCGACATGCGTAAGCGCGCGGCGAGGATAGAGTGTCGCCTCCACATCGATCACGGTCTCGCGGCCGGGCCGTACGATGAACTTATAGGCACCCGCCACGCTCTGGCTGTCGAGCAGCGCATGGATCAGGACATCGCGCGCACCTGGCTGAGGCCGCTCGATCCAGAACGCGCGAAACAGGGGGAACTCCTCGCCGCCGGGTCTCGCGGTCTCGACCGCAAGCCCACGGGCGGACAGCCCGTACCGCTGCCCTTGACCGACCGCCTTGAAGTAGCTCGCCCCTTGAAAAGAGACGAACTCGTCGAGCGCATCCGCTCTGTTCAAAAGCCCTGAGATGCGAAATCCGGAAAACCCGAAGGGTGCCGCATCCGGTGCCTTCTCGATGGACGGCCCGAAGGAGAAGCTTGCGCCATCGGCGATCAGGCTCTGCGTTTCGCCTCCGCTCACCACCCAGATCTCGACCGGCGCATCGTAAATCCAGCCGAGCGGGAGAGGGCGCACCTCGTACCCAAGACCCTCGCCCCTCCAAACGGTCGCCTCCGGCCTGAGCCGGATATCGCGATACTGGTCGGGCGTCAGCGCATTGAAGGGCTCCGTCACGTCGGCTTTCGGCTTCACGAAATCACCGGCCGCCAGCTTTTCCGCCAGCTTGCGCACATGATCTTCCGCGAAGGATTCGACCGGCGCAACCGCTTCCGCCGGCGTCGCAGGCGCACCATCGCCACCACCCGCATATGCCATGGTGAAGCTTTCCGCAGCGAGTGTCGCCACGGTTGCCCATGCGCTGGCCCCGATCAGCACGCCGCGCCGATCGGGGCCCGTGCCCCTGCCAGGATCATCGGTCATGAATTGTCACGTTCCGGAAAGTCCCCAACCGGCGAGACACGCCATCCAAACGAACGCCCGGCCATCGGCCGACCCGCACGATCGGATGATCCCCACGTTGCACGCCAGCGACTGAAGTCAAGGAATCAGTATTTCCCGTGTTGCTCTAAGCTCGTAGCCATCGAATGTGGCAACAATTACCCAAGCGTCTGGTTCCCGGCCGCCTTCAGGGAAAGTTTGTGCAGGCGCAGCATCGGCGAACGCCCCCCCCGCCCCGGATGCGGACTTGTATATCTTGTATATAGAGTGAGATCGGCGCGCCTGCCTCGCTCTACCGGGCACTCCCCTGACGGGCATTAACGAACACCCACCCCTGGCGAGCAGGCATACGGAATAACCAACCTCCGCGAGCAATCGTCCTCAGCATCGCCCCTGGCTCTATGTATGACAGTACGCCCGGATCGCCGGGAATTCCTCCCGCCCACGACGGCATGTGGAAAACTCGCGCGTCCTCACCGAACGCAACTGAACGGTGTCAATCGTCAATATTCGCCAAACTTCTTTGCAAAACTGATGCAATATCAGCGCATTGGCGCGGCGACGCCACACGTGGCAATCACGCCACATCACCAAGCGATTCCTCTGGATAGGGCATCTTCGCCGTTTCCCGGCCGCGATAGTTCTGCGTATTATCTTGGCCAAGCGGTGATTCGGCACGTCGTGCTGCCGCTGGTCGAAGAGTTTAATGTGCGCGTGGCGTAGAGCAACAGCGTCAAGCGCCCGTTTCGAAGTTAGTAGACGGGAGAAGGTAAATGAAAAAGACAAGCCTATGCGCCCTGGCGGCGGCCGGCCTCCTTGCTGGAGGTCTCTCCGTTACCAGTGCGTCCGCAGCTGACCTCGGGGGGAACTGCTGCGCCGACCTCGAGGAGCGTATCGCTGAACTCGAGGCAACCACGGCCCGCAAGGGCAATCGCAAGGTTTCGCTCACGGTTTCCGGCTGGGTCGGCCAGCAGATCACGTTCTGGGACGACGGTTTCGAGACCAACCAGTACGTCGGCGACCTTGGCCGCACGCTCTCGTCGCACGTGAAGTTCACCGGTCAGGCCACCATCGCGCCGGGCTGGACCGCAGGTTACGTGCTCCACATCGAAGCGTTCAACCAGAACAGCCTCGGTCAGACGCAGGACTACGGCAACTGGTCGGGCTTCGACGCTCTCCAGAGCTACTGGTTCATCCGCTCCGAGAACCTCGGCAAGCTGAGCGTTGGCCGTCAGTCGCAGGCGTCTGACAACACCGCGATCCTCGTCGACGGTTCGGGCTCGCTCGTTCCCGCCAACTGGGTGGCGTTCGACGTCAACTCGTTCAACATGCGCGAAGCAAGCACTGCTGCGAACTATCGCTCGTGGGGCTCGGTCGGTGGTTGCACCGGCGGCGGCGCCTGGGGTGACTGTAACGGCATGACGCAGAACGTCGTCCGCTACGACACGCCGACGTTCGGTGGCTTCTCGGCCAGCGCTTCGTGGGGTGAGGACGACATGTGGGACGTCGCTCTCCGCTATGCGGGTGAGTTCGGCGGCTTCAAGTTCGCTGCAGCAGCTGCTTATAACGAGATCACGGGCGGCGGCTTCCCGAACTGGTGGAACGGCGGCGTCGACGCTCCGAAGACGCAGTACTTCCAGGCTGGCGCTTACCTCCAGCACGTACCGACCGGCTTGTTCGTCTACGGCGCTTACGGCAACAACGATCTCGACTTCGGCGGCGGTGCAGGCTTCGAGGCCGACACGTACTACGTCAAAGCAGGTCTCCGTCAGCGTTGGACCCCGCTCGGCCACACCGTTCTTTACGGTGAGTACCTGAACGTCGACGAGAGCACGAACATTGGCGTTATCCCCGAGGGCAACCTCGACGTCTGGGGCCTTGGCATCGTGCAGGAGATCGACAACGCAGCGATGTCGCTGTGGGTCAGCTATCGTCATCTCTCTTATGACGACGACTTCCTCGCGGCAGCTGGCACGAGCGTCGAAGACTTCCAGTACATCAAGGCCGGCGCTCTCATTAACTTCTAATCGAAGTCGAGAGTACCAACCGAAACACAGGAAGCCGCCCCTCGGGGCGGCTTCTTTGTTTTCGTGCGATGACGTCCGCGCCCATATCCGCCTCGACCAGCGACCTCAATCACACCCCGACATCCTGGCCAACCGCATCTTCCGTTGCCTCCTTCGGGTTGTGTCGACCTAGCACGCGCCGCACTTCACCTGTTCCAAGGGTTGAGAGATAGGAGGCACCCAGCCAATGTAGCCTCACAACCGATCGCATCCGGCACGGGCTGCTCCAGACATAAAGGGATCGAGCTAGGAACATTCGAGTCGCATGAGGGAGCAGCAGTCTCACTCAGGCTCGCCTAAGCAAGCCGGCAGCGTGACAACGCCGCTCATTGGCCGGCGCCCGCTCTGACCCGCCACCACGTCGGCAATAGATGACAACATGAACCAGCCAAGCGACCGAGCGCCCCGCGGGATGAAACGCGGCCCACGACACCAAAAACGACGGCTAGAGAGCCCACCTGAGCGCGACGTAGCAGTCCGCCAGCACCCGGACCGGGACGCAATGAGCCGAGCTGCCGCCCGACCGGAGGCCCTGCCTGCAGCACGCCCGGTGGACGCCCGCGGCGCTACTTACCGCCCGCCTCCGCAGCCCTCAAATCGCGCTCCCGGCGCACGCTCGATCGTTTCGTCGCGTAAGACGCAATGAGCACGCCGATCGTGACAAACCCGATCATCACCGTCGAAATCGCGTTGATCTCCGGCGTCACACCCAATCGAACCTGACTGTAGATCCGCATCGGAAGCGTCGTCGCGCCGGGCCCGGTTGTGAAGCTCGCGATCACGAGGTCGTCGAGCGACAGCGTAAAGGCGAGCAGCCACGCCGAGATCACCGACGGTGCGATGATCGGCAGCGTCACCTGCATGAACGTCCGCACCGGCGTCGCGCCGAGATCCATCGCCGCCTCCTCCACCGACTTGTCGAAATCGTAGAGACGCGCCTGCACGACGACGGCGGCAAAGCACATCGAGAACGTGGCGTGCGCAATGACGACCGTCCAGAACCCTCGGGCGAAACCCACTGCAACGAACAGGAGCAACAACGAAAGGCCGGTGATCACCTCCGGCATCACGAGGGGCGCGAAGATTAGCCCCGAGAACAGCGTACGCCCCGGAAAGCGCCCGGCGCGAACCAGAACGACAGCCGCGAGCGTGCCGAGAATGACCGCCAACGTCGACGAAACGAACGCCACACGCAGCGTCACCCAGGCTGCTGTCAGCAGTTGCTCGTTCTGCAACATGCTGGCGTACCACTTGGTCGACCAGCCGCCCCACACCGTCACGAGACGCGACTCGTTGAAGCTGTAGATCACAAGCAGCAGGATCGGGATGTAAAGAAACGCAAAGCCGAGCGCGATCGACGTGGCGTTGAACCAGGTAAAGCGTCTCATCGGCCGGCCTCCCTCTCCCTCAGCCGCTCCTGATTGCGCTGGAAGAGCACGATCGGCACCACCAGAACCAGGAGCAGCACCACGGCCACAGCCGACGACACCGGCCAATCACGGTTCGAGAAGAACTCGGTCCACAGCGTCTTGCCGATCATCAGCGTATCGGAACCGCCGAGCAGATCCGGGATCACGAACTCGCCGACCGCCGGAATGAAGACGAGGAACGAGCCAGCGAGAATGCCCGGCATCGCGAGCGGAAACGTCACTTGCCAGAACGACTTCCACGGCGGCGAGCCGAGGTCCGCCGCAGCTTCGAGAAGCGCCGGATTGATCTTTTCGAGGCTCGCATAGAGCGGCAGGATCATGAAAGGCAGATACGAATAGACGATGCCGATGTAGACCGCCGTTTCCGTATGCAGGATGTTGAGCGGAGCGCTGATCAGCCCAAAGCTCATGAGGAAGTGATTGAGCAGCCCTTCCTGCTTCAGAATGCCGATCCACGCATAGACGCGGATCAGAAACGACGTCCAGAACGGCAGGATCACGAGCATCAGAAGCATCGGCTGCCACGCCTTGGGCGCGCGCGCCATGCCGTACGCGATCGGAAAGCCGACCGCGAGCGTGATTAATGTCGAAATGAACGCGATCCGGAGCGAGGAACCGTACGCGTTCACATAGAGCGCGTCGCTGAAGATGATCCGATAATTTTCAAAATCGAGCTGACTGAAGAAATCTTTGATACCCGCCCAGCCCTCCGAAAGATCGAGCAGCGGCGTATAGGGCGGGATCGCAATCTCGCTGTCGGAGAGCGAGATCTTGAAAACGATGAAGAACGGAACAAGGAAGAAGACGAAGAGCCACAGATAGGGAACGGAGATCAGAAGCCACCGGCGCATATCGCCCTCCTATCGCGTGAGCACGACGCCGGCCTCGGCCGGCCACTCGAGCCAGACCCGATCCTCCCAGCTGATGGGGCGCTCGACGGTGCTCGCAGAATTGGCACGCAAAGCCTTCACCATCTCGCCGTTGGCAAGCTCCACGTGATACTGCGAAATCGAGCCGAGATAGCCGATATCGACGACCTTACCTTCGACCGCATTGTTGCCGTCGCTTGGCGCTTCGAGCGCGATACGGATCTTCTCCGGCCTCAGGGACAGCCACACGAGTTGTCCAGGGCTCGCACCTTCCGGCGCCGTGGCCTTGAAACGGGCGCGCCCGCCAGCCCAGTCGATGTCGACGAAGCCGTTCGCCTGCGACAGAACCTTGCCTTCGAACAGGTTCACGTCCCCGATGAAGTTTGCCACGTAGCGCGAATTCGGCGCTTCATAGATGTCGCCGGGCGTCGCGACCTGAACAAACTCGCCGTGATCCATGACGGCAATGCGGCTCGACACCGTCATCGCCTCTTCCTGATCGTGCGTGACGATGATGAACGTCGTGCCCGTCGTCTCCTGAATGTACATGAGCTCAAACTGGGCCTGCTGCCTCAACCTCTTGTCGAGCGCGCCAAGCGGCTCGTCGAGAAGTACGATGCGCGGCTTTTTCGCGATGGCGCGCGCGAGCGCCACCCGCTGCTGCTGACCGCCCGAAAGCTGATGCGGCTTGCGCTTTCCAAAACGGTTGAGCTCTAGCATCGTCATCGCCTCCTCCACGCGGGTGGCGATCTGATCCTTGGGCATACCCTCCTGCTTGAGACCGAAGCCGATGTTCTGCTCCACCGTCATGTGCGGGAAAAGCGCGTAGGACTGGAACATCATGTTGACCGGCCGGTCGTAGGGTTGGAGGTCCGTAATATCCTCGCCGGCCACCAGGATGCGCCCGCTCGTCGGTTTCTCGAATCCCGCGAGCATCCGAAGCAGCGTCGTCTTCCCGCAACCCGACGGCCCGAGCAGAGAGAAAAATTCGCGCTCGTAGATGTCGAGCGTACAGTCCTTGACGGCAACGAAATCGCCGAACCGTTTGACCACGTTCTCGAAGCGCACGATCGGCGCCTTCGCCGGATCCTTCCAGGGCGCAAAACCGGATTGCGGCGCAGGTGTACGCGCGCGTCGCGCCTGTGGCTCGGAAGACGCGGCAGTCGGCGCGGGCGCCGTGAGAGGATCACTCATTGTCAAACGTCCTCGGTTCTGGCCAGCAACGACCGCCGGCACCGTCTCGCGCAGGGAAGAAAAACGCGCCCAAAAATTTTGGGCGCGTTTGAAGCATCTATCGTCCGGTGACGATCCGGGTCCACGCCCGGGTAACCGCCCGTTGCGTCGCTCCCGTATAGGAATCTTTCACATAGAGCTTCCCGAGCGTCTCCTCATCTGGGTAGATCGCACCGTCACCCTTGATCCCCTCATCGACGAACTCGAGCGAAGCGAGGTTTCCGCTCGCATAGTTTGCATAGTTGGACGCCTTCGCGATCACCTCAGGCTCCATCATGAAGTTGAGGAACGCGTGCGCTTGCTCGACGTTGGCGGCATCGGCAGGAATGGCCATCTGGTCGAACCACATCTGCGCGCCTTCCTTCGGCAGTGAGTAGACCACCGTTACGCCGTTGTCCGCTTCCTCCGCGCGATCCCGTGCCTGCAGGATGTCGCCGGAATAGCCGACCGCAATACAGATGTCGCCATTCGCGAGCGCGTTGATGAACTCCGAGGAATGGAACTTCCGGATATAGGGGCGGATCTTTTCCAGGTGGGCCGCGGCCTTTTCGATATCGGCGGCTTCGTTGCTGTTAGGATCGAGACCGAGATAATGGAGCGCGGCGGGAATGATGTCGTCCGCAGCGTCGAGGAAATAGATACCGCAGCTCTCGAACTTCTTGGCGATCTCCGGATCGAAAACGAGCTTCCAGGAATCGACCGGCGCATCCGCCATCCGTTCCTTTACCATAGCCTCGTTGTAGCCGATGCCCGTCGTGCCCCACATGTAGTTGATGGAGTAGGCGTTGTCCGGATCGTAGCGTGCGGTGCGCTCCTGGATGAGCGGCCACATGTTCTTGAGGTTCGGCAGCTTCGACTTGTCGAGCGCCTGGAACACACCGGCCTTGACCTGCCGCGACAGGAACGATCCCGTCGGCACCACCACGTCGTAGCCGCTGCCGCCCGCGAGCAGCTTGGTCTCCAACAGCTCATTGCTGTCGAATACGTCGTACGTGACCTTGATGCCCGTCTTCGTCTCGAACTCTTTGATGATGTCGGGGTCGATATAGTCGGACCAGTTGTAGACTCTCACCTGCCCGCCCTGCGCCACTGCCGGAGCCGTGGCGCCAAACGCCAACAAGGCCAGCGAAAGTGCCGCGATCGTGCGGGTACGTTTCAAATCAATCATGCGACCAACTCCCGGAGATTCCCTTCGCCAGACACTCGGCAAACGGGTCTCTCCCGTCTCCGGCCCGACGAAGCCATTGTGATCACATTGAGCGCGCGCTACAAGCGTTTAGATGTCGGAACACACATCGTGCCGACACATCGATCCGCCTACGCCGTGCTGAAATATAAGGCACACGTTCGCGATCGAGACCAAGAAAGACGGGCACGACGCCATGTCAGAGAGAGCACGATCCGCTCCGCCCACGTCACCGCCCCGCAAAAGGACGGCGCCATCCCGCACTGCACCAAAAGCGACGGAAGCACCCAGCGTAACGACACACGAAAGTGTTTACCGCGGCTTGCGCGAGCGCATTCTGTTCGGAGGCATTCCGCCCGGCAGCGCCATCACGCTGCGCGGTCTCGCCGAAAGCATGAGCGTCAGCCCGATGCCCATTCGCGAGGCAGTCCGCCGCCTCATCGCTGAGCGCGCACTAAAAATGCAGGACAACCGGCGCGTCCTTGTGCCGCCAATGACAGAGGCCCGCTTTCAGGAAATCGTCTTCGCCCGCCTCGCACTCGAACCCGAATTGGCCTCACGCGCGATGGATCGCATCGGCAAAGCCGAGCTTCTCCGCATCGCAAACTACGACCGCGCCGTAGATCACGCCATGGCGGACGGCGACGTGCCCGGCTACATGCAAAGCAACTTCCGCTTCCATTTCGCGATCTACGAACAGGCCGGCGCCGAAACGCTGACAGCACTGGTGGAGAGCATCTGGCTTCAGTTCGGCCCCTTCATGCGCATGGCCTACGGCCGGATCGGCACGTCCGCGCTTGAGGATCATCATCAGGCCGCCATCACGGCAATCGAACGGCGCGATCGCGAGGCGCTCAAAGCCGCCATCGCCGCAGACATCTCCCAGGGCATGGGCTTCATCGGCGATGCGGTTTTGAAGCACCCCGCTTGAAGCGCTCACTTGAAGCACCAAGGGCCCGGTATAAACCGCGGCCAGAGTTTTTTGAGCTTTTTGGGGCTTCGTATAGGATTGTCGCAGTGCGGCAGCGCTTGAGTTCGACGATAATTTGTGATCACATTTGTCGCCGGACGCCCCGGGAGCTGCCCCCGGCGGCGCCGTCGTTGTAGGTCGCAGACTGCCGCTCGTGCACCGCAACAGCAAGGGACCCTCATGTCACCGGACACCGGAGCGATCGCCGACACGACCCCCGAAACCTTCACGGTCGGCACCACGCCTGAAGAGCTCTCCGCCTGGCTCCGCTATCACCGGATCGAGGAAGTGGATTGCGCGGTGCCCGACATCGCCGGCGTCGCCCGCGGCAAGACCATGCCGGCCGAAAAGTTCGCACAGCTCGGCGCGGTGCATTTGCCGATCTCGATTTTCCACCAGACCATCACCGGCGACTACGTCGGCTTCGAAGACGGCGAGCAGCAGATCCTGTACGCGGAAAGCGATCTGCGCATGGTGCCGGATCTCGCAACCATACGCCCCGCGCCGTGGGCATCGAGCCCGACCGCGCAGGTCATTCACGATGCCCAATGGCAGAACGGCGAGCCGGTCGAGATCGCCCCCCGCAACGTTCTGAAACGCATCGTCGAGCTTTACGCGCGCGAAGGCTGGAAGCCCGTCGTCGCGCCAGAGCTCGAGTTCTACCTGACGAAGCCGAACCCCGACCCCGACTATCCGCTGGAGCCGCCGACAGGTCGCTCGGGCCGCCCAGGCGCAGGGCGCCAGTCCTACAGCCTCGGCGCCGTCGACGAGTACGACAAGATCGTGGACGACATCTACGACTTCGCCGAACGGCAATATCTCAAGATCGACACCATCATCCAGGAAGGCGGCGCCGCTCAGCTCGAAATCAATCTCGTGCACGGCGATCCCGTCGATCTTGCCGATCAGATCTTCCTCTTCAAGCGCACGATCCGCGAGGCGGCGTTCACCCACAACTGCTACGCCACCTTCATGGCGAAGCCGCTCGCCAACGAGCCCGGCAGCGCCATGCACATTCACCAGAGCGTCGTGGACGTGAAAACAGGCCGCAACGTTTTCACCGACGAAAACGGGATGCCGAGCAAGCTCTTCTTCCACTTCCTCGCCGGCCAGCAGACCTATTTGCCGTCCGTGCTGTGCCTGCTCGCACCCTACGTCAATTCCTACCGGCGCCTCGTGCCGAACGGCGCAGCCCCCATCAATGTGGAGTGGGGCCATGACAACCGCTCGGCCGGCCTTCGCGTCCCCGTGTCCCCGCCCGGTGCACGCCGTGTCGAGAACCGGCTCGCGGGTGCGGATTCGAACCCATACGTCGCCTTGGCCGCCAGCCTCGCCTGCGGCTACGTCGGCATGAAAAACGCATTGAAGCCGCGCGAGCCTGTCATCGGCAACGCCTATCGCAACGATCATCAGCTTCCGCGCGGCCTTCTCGAAAGTCTCACAGCCTTCGAGGACTCAAACGATCTGCACGAAGTGCTGAACAAGCGCTTCTGCGATGTCTACCTGCAGCTCAAGCGCAGTGAGTTTGAAGAGTTCATGCGTGTGATCAGCCCTTGGGAGCGGGAGCATCTCCTGCTCAGCGTCTGAGGAAAGACCGTTGATCCATCCCGATCGTCAAACCCCGACACGCAAGACGGAGCTGCTCCGGCTCTGCGCCCGTATTGGATTTACGCCGACGCGCCGCCCGGTCTGAGTTGCAAGATCAAACGGCCGCAATGGCCCAGGCCCGCGCTGGAGAGACGTTAATGAACACCCCGAATGCAGAGTGGCGCGACCTCGACGCGCTCCACCATCTTCACCCCTTCACCAACCACGCGTCTCTGCGCGCAGCCGGTGCACGCGTCATCGTGCGCGCCGATGGCCCCCACATCTGGGACAGCGAAGGCCATCGGATCCTGGACGGCATGGCGGGCCTCTGGACCACCAACGTCGGATACGGCCGCCGCGAACTGGCGGACGCCGCCCGCGAACAGATCCTGGAACTGCCGTTCTACAATACGTTCTTCAAGACAACGCATCCGCCCGTCGTCGCGCTCTCGCAGAAGCTCGCCGAAATCACGCCGGCGCACATAAACCAAGTGTTCTATGGCTCGTCTGGATCGGAATCGAACGACACCGCAATCCGTCTCATCCGCCATTACTGGGCGCTCAAGGGCGAGCCTAGCCGGCGCATCATCATCTCGCGCAAAAACGCCTATCACGGCTCGACGATTGCGGCCGGCTCCATGGGCGGCATGGGCCATGTCCACCAGCACAGCTATCCAGTCTACGAAGGCTTCCGCCACGTCATGGACCCGTGCTGGTTCGATGAAGGACGTGACGGAGAGAGCCTCGACGAGTTCGGCATTCGCGCCGCGCGCGCCATCGAGGACGAGATCCTGGCCGTCGGCCCCGAGAACGTGGCAGCCTTCGCGGGCGAGTTGGTGCAGGGCGCAGGTGGTGTCAAGATCGCGCCTGACACCTACTGGCCCGAGGTCCAGCGCATCGTCGACAAGTACGGCATCCTCCTGCTCGCCGACGAAGTGATCACTGGCTTCGGCCGCCTCGGCGTGTGGTTCGCCTCCGACTATTACGGCATCAAACCGAACCTCATCACATTCGCCAAAGCCGTGACGTCCGGCTACCTGCCGCTCTCGGGTCTTTTGATTGACGACCGGATCGTCGAAGCCCTCATGGGTCACGACGACGATTTCAACCACGGCTATACGTTCTCCGGCCATCCCGTGGCCTGCGCCGTCGCGCTCAAGAATTTGGAGATCATGGAGCGTGAGCGCCTTCTCCCACGCGTCACCGACTACGCCGCGCCCGCACTTCGGCGCGTGCTCGAAAAGTTCAAGGATCATCCGCTCGTCGGCGAAGTGCGCTCGGTCGGCATGATGGGCGCCATTGAGCTTGTGGCCGACAAGAAAACGCGCCGCCGCTTCGACAACCCCGGCCGCGTCGGCCTCATCTGCCGCGATCACTTCTTCCGCGAAGGCTTCATCATGCGCGCCGTGTTCGACACCATGGTCTGCGCACCGCCGCTCATCTGGACCGACAGCGAGTTCGGGGAAGCAGAGCGCGTTATCGGAAAAGCGCTCGACCTGACGCTCGCCGATGTCGCCGGAGAGATCGCAGCATGAGCCGCCCGATCGTCATCATCCCCTGCGATACGAAGGTGATCGAAGGCATCACGTTCGACGCCGTTGGGCGGAAATACGCGGCAGCCGTGGCCGAGGTCGCCGAGTGTCAGCCGTTGCTCGCGCCGCTCGGGCCGAGCATGCTCGACATGGGGGCGCTACTCGACATCGCAGATGGCATCCTTTTGTCCGGCGCCGTCTCGAACGTACACCCGAATCTCTACGGCCTCGACGAACCGCCCCTCAATGACAAGGCGCTCGACCCCGAGCGGGACAACCTTACATTGCCGCTTGCGCGCGAAGCGCTGCAAAGGAAGTTGCCGCTCTTTGCCATTTGCCGCGGCTTTCAGGAAATCAACGTCGCGCTCGGCGGCACGCTCGATCAGTCCGTCCACACGGTGGACGGCCGAAACGATCACCGCGAACCTTCGAACGTCCCGGTGCCGGAACGTTTCGGCCCATCGCATCCCGTGAAACTGTCAGGCACCCTCAAATCCTGGATCGGCGAAGACGAGATCGTTGTCAACTCGCTCCATTGGCAGGGCATCCAACGCCTCGCGCGCCCGCTCACGGCGGAGGCACACGCAGAGGACGGCCTTATCGAAGCAGTTCGGGGCCCGACCGAGCATCCGTTCTTCTTCGGCGTGCAATGGCACCCCGAGTGGCAGGCCAAGAACAACAAGGCCTCCATCGAGATTTTCCGTCGCTTCGGCGACGCGGTTCGCAATGTCAACTCGAACGGCCGCGCCACATGACCAACACGCCCCTCACCGTCGACGAAGCGGAAGAGTTTCTCGCCGCCAATCCGCAGGTCCGCTGGATCGACGTCTTCACATTCGATTTGAACGGCATCCCGCGCGGCAAGCGCTACCGCCGCGACGATCTCGTGAAGATCGTCAAGAGCGGCCTCATGATGCCCGCCTCCGCTTTCATCATCGACCCACGCGGCAACTCCATCGGCGAGACCGGACGTCTCTGGGAAACCGGCGATCCGGATGTCCCAGCCCACATCCTCGCGGGCACGCTCGCGCCCGTGCCTGTCAACAGCGCGACACACGCGCAAGCCGTCATGCATCTTGAAACCGAAGGCGACATGGACGCCCGCGCGGTACTCGCGAACCAGGTCGCGCGCTTGAAGACGCAGGGCTTGACGCCCGTCGCCGCCGTGGAGCTTGAGTTTTACGTCACACTTCCCGGCAAGGACGGCGCCTTTACGCTCGATGCCCCGCCGGGGATGACGACCGATCCCGATGCCGCCGGCACCTACGACTTCGCAGACATGGACACGCTCCAGCCCTTCATCGACGAGATCTATCGGATCGCCGCAGCGCAAAGCCTGCCGATCGATGCCGTCATCCAGGAGAGCGGACCCGCACAGTTCGAGATCAACCTGAAGCATCGCGACGACGTCGTGCAAGCGGCGCTCGACGGCCTGCTCCTGAAGCGCGCCGTGAAAGCGGCCGCGCGCGAGCACAAGCTCAACGCGACCTTCATGGCCAAGCCGCATCACGAGTGGTGCGGCTCCGGCATGCACATTCACATGAGCCTGCTGGACAAGACCGGCGACAACGTCTTTGCAGGCAGCCCCATCTCGCCACTCTTCCGCAACGCCATCGGCGGCCTCTGCGAAACCATGTCCGACTTCATGCCCATCTGGGCGCAGTACGCGAACTCGTATCGCCGTTACGTGCCGCTGTCGTACGTTTCAACCGCACCGCAGTGGGGCTTCAACAACCGCACAGTGGCGCTGCGCGTACCCCCGGGCAACGGCCCCGCAACGCGCATCGAACACCGTGTTGCGGGCGCAGACGCCAATCCCTATCTCGTGATTGCGGCCATTCTCGCTGGCATTTCGCACGGGATCGCCAACAAATCCGATCCCGGCAGGAACTGCGAGGGCAACGCCGAGGAGATCGAGGCACCGAGCACCCTGCCCACCATCTGGGGCAACGCGTTGCAAGCATTCGAAACGTCGGACATCGCGCGCAACGCATTCGGAGCAGGCTTCCACGATGTCTTCACGCGCCTGAAGCAGACGGAGCGCGCGAACTTCGAACGCATCGTGACGTCGCTCGACCATCTTTGGTACGCGCACGTCGCATGACATGAGCGCCGTGAATTCCGCGGCACACAACGCATCGGCCAAACCTGCGGCCCAAAAATTTTTACGGTGACGCACATGAACGCATCCCCTCCCCGGTATCCCAACAACGCGAGCCTCATTGGCGGCGACTGGGTCACGAGCAAAGAGACGTTTCCGGTTATCGATCCGGCCACGGGCGGCGAAATCGCCCGCGTCCCGAATCTCGGCGCGGCGGAAACAAAGGCCGCCATCGACGCAGCCCAAGCTGCCTTCCCGGCGTGGGCAAAAAAGACAGCGAAGGAGCGTGCTGCAATCCTCCGCCGCTGGTTCGAGCTGGTGACCGCCGAAACCGAGCATCTCGCGCAGCTCATGACTGCCGAGCAGGGCAAGCCTCTCACCGAGTCGCGCGGCGAAGTCGCCTATGGCGCATCCTTCATCGAATGGTTCGCCGAAGAGGGAAAACGCGCTTACGGCCGCACTATTCCCACCACCGCCTCCAACAAGCGCTACATCACCGTCAAGCAACCTATCGGCGTGGTGGCCGCCATCGCGCCGTGGAACTTCCCCATCGCGATGATCACGCGCAAAGTGACGCCGGCACTTGCGGCCGGCTGCACCGTCGTCGTGAAACCCGCTGAGGACACCCCGCTCTGCGCCCTCGCCCTCGCCAAGCTCGCGCTCGATGCCGGCATCCCGCCGGGCGTGCTCAACGTCGTCACGACGAACGACGCCGCGACCGTTGGCAAAGTCCTCTGCGAGGATGCGCGCGTGCGTAAGCTCTCGTTCACAGGCTCAACCGAGGTCGGGCGCATTCTCTACGCCCAGTGCGCCGACACGGTGAAAAAGCTCACCCTCGAACTTGGCGGAAACGCACCCCTCCTCGTCTTCGACGATGCGGACATCGACCTTGCCGTCGCCGGCGCCATGGCCTCGAAATATCGCAACGCGGGGCAGACCTGCGTGTGCGCGAACCGCATTCTTGTGCAGGCCGGAATTTACGACCGCTTCGCGGAAGCGCTCGCTGCCGAAGTGAAGAAGCTCACCATCGGACCAGGCCGAGAAAAGGGCGTCGTCGTCGGCCCGTTGATCAACGAGGACGCCGCGAAGAAAGTTGAGAAGCTCGTCCGGGATGCCACCGCAAAGGGCGCGAAAGCCATCGTCGGCGGCGCGCCCTCCGACATCGGACCCCTCTTTTATCAACCCTCGGTGCTGACCGGCGTCACGCCCGAGATGACGATGGTGCACGAGGAAATCTTCGGCCCCGTCGCCGCCCTCATCCGCTTCGAAACGGACGACGAGGCGATCCGCCTTGCCAACGACACGCCCTTCGGGCTCGCGGCCTATCTCTTCAGCCAGAACATCGCGCGCGCCTGGCGCGTCGCAGAGGCACTGGAAGCCGGCATGGTCGGCGTCAACGAAGGCCTGTTCTCGAACGAGGTGGCGCCCTTCGGCGGCGTCAAGCAATCCGGCTTGGGCCGCGAGGGCGCGCAGGAAGGTCTCGAAGAATACCTCGAAACGAAATTCATCTGCCTCGGCGGGCTCTGAGCCGTGACACCGAAAGAGATGCCATGACCACCAACGCCGAGCTTCACGCACGCCGCGCAGCCGCCGTCCCGCGCGGTATCGGGAACGTCACCCAGATCTATCCGAAGCGCGCAAAGAACGCGGAGATCTGGGACGAGGAAGGAAAGCGCTACATCGACTTCGGCGCCGGCATCGCCGTGGTCAACACCGGCCACCAGCACCCGCGCATCGTCGATGCGGTGAAGAGACAGCTCGACGATTTCAGCCACGTCTGCTTCCAGGTCACGCCGCACGAGAACTATGTCAGCCTGGCCGAACGGCTCAACGGCATAGCGCCCGTCCCTGGCCCTGCGAAAACCATGCTCGCCTCGACGGGCGCCGAGGCCGTAGAGAACGCCGTCAAGGTCGCGCGCTGTTTCACCGGCCGCCCGGGCATCGTCTCGTTCTCGGGCGGATTCCACGGCCGCACACATATGGGCATGGCGCTGACCGGCAAGGCCGTCCCCTACAAGAAGGGCTTCGGCCCGTTCCCGGCCGACATCTACAACGTCGCCTTCCCGAACGTCTTTCACGGCACGTCGTCCGCCGAAAGCATCAAGGCCCTCAAAGCGCTGTTCAAGTATCAGGCGGACCCGTCCACCATCGCTGGCATCATCGTCGAACCGGTGCAAGGCGAAGGCGGCTTCAACATCGCGCCTGCGGAGTTTCTTGCCGAGCTGCGCGCGCTGTGCGACGAGCACGGCATCGTCCTCATCGCGGACGAGATCCAGACCGGCTTCGCGCGCACCGGCCGCATGTTCGCACTCGATCATACGGGCATCGAGGCGGACGTCGTCACGCTCGCGAAAGGCCTCGCGGGCGGCATGCCGCTCTCGGCCATCGTCGGCCGCGCCGACATCATGGACGCCTCGCCTCCCGGCGGCCTCGGCGGCACATACGCCGGCAACCCCGTCGCCGTTGCTGCCGCCCACGCCGTGCTCGACGTCATCGCGGACGAAGACCTCTGCGCCCGCGCCGACGCCATCGGCACGATCATCCAAAACCGTTGCCGCGACCTCGCCAAGCGCTCCAATCTCAACTGCATCGGAGACGTGCGCGGCCTCGGTGCCATGTGCGCGGTGGAGTTCGTGAAGGATCGCACAAGCAGCGCGCCTTGGCCGGAACTCACTACGGAAGTGCTGAAGGCCGGCACCGCCCGCGGACTGATCCTTCTCTCGTGCGGAACCTCCGGCAACGTCATCCGCTTCCTGCCGCCCTTGACCGCAAGCGACGCGCTGATCGAGGAAGGCATGGACATCTTCGAAGCGAGCCTCACCGAAGCCGTCGGCAAGCTTCAGTAGCGCCACTCAACCGATACGAGACCGCACCGACATGACTGCGCACCTCAAGACCAACGACCTCGAAGCCTTCTTCATGCCGTTCACGGCAAACCGCCAGTTCAAGCAGGCCCCGCGCCTGCTCGCCTCCGCGAAAGACATGCACTACAGCACAGACGACGGCCGCAAGATCCTGGACGGCACCTCGGGCCTGTGGTGCGTCAACGCTGGCCACTGCCGTCCGAAGATCGTCGAAGCCATCCAGAAGCAGGCTGCCGAACTCGACTTCGCCGGCACTTTCCAGATGGGGCACCCGAAAGCGTTCGAAGCCGCCTCCCGCCTCGTCAACATCGCGCCGAGTGGCTTCGACCACGTCTTCTTCACCAACTCCGGCTCCGAGTCCGTCGAAACCGCGCTCAAGATCGCGCTTGCCTATCACCGCGCGCGCGGCAACGCGTCGAAGACCCGCCTCATCGGCCGCGAGCGCGGCTACCACGGCGTGAACTTCGGCGGCACGGCCGTCGGCGGCATCTCGAACAACCGCAAGTTTTTCGGAAACCTGGTCGCGGGCGTCGATCATCTGCGCCACACACACGATCTCGCCCGCAACGCTTTCTCCAAGGGTGAGCCCGAGCACGGCGCGGAACTGGCCGACGATCTCGAACGCCTCGTCGCGCTCCACGACGCCTCCACCATCGCCGCCGTCATCGTCGAACCCGTCGCGTGCTCCACCGGCGTGCTGATCCCGCCCAAGGGCTACTTGAAGCGGCTCGCAGCCATCGCCGCCAAGCACGACATCCTCCTGATCTTCGACGAGGTGATCACCGCCTTCGGCCGCCTCGGCACACCGTTCGCCGTCGATTACTTCGACGTCTCCCCCGACATCGTCACGACAGCCAAGGGCATCACCAACGGCACCATCCCCATGGGTGGCGTGTTCCTGAAGAGCCACGTTCACGATGCGCTGATGCAGGGCCCGGAAAACGCCATCGACCTGTTCCACGGCTACACGTACTCGGGCCACCCGATGGCCGCTGCCGCCTGCGTTGGCACGCTCGACACGTACCAGGACGAGCAGTTGCTCACGCGCGCGTCCACCCTTGCCGCGTACTGGGAAGAGCGTGTCCACACGCTCCGCGACCTGCCGCACGTCATCGATGTGCGCAACATCGGCCTCATCGGCGCCGTGGAGTTCGCATCCAAGCCGGACGCACCGGGTGAGCGCGCCTACACGCGCTTTGTCAAAGCCTTCGAGAAAGGCTTGTTGACACGGCAGACCGGCGACATCATCGCGCTCTCGCCCCCCCTCATCATCGAAGAAAAGCAGATTGACGAACTCTTCGACATCTTCACCGCCGTCCTGAAAGATGCGGACTGACACAGCCGAGCACGAAAGCCGAACCCATGAAGACCATCGAAAACGCTTACGGCGGCAAGACAATCGCATCCCGCTCGGATCGCGCCTCCACCGTCTACAATCCCGCAACAGGCGAAGCGACCGCGCGCTTGCCGCTCTCGACGGTGGACGAGGTGAACGCCGCCGTTGCCGCTGCGAAAGCCGCCGCCGAGAGCTGGGGCAACACACCGCCGATGAAGCGCGTCGCGCCCATGTTCCGCTTCAAGGAGCTGCTGCAGAAGAACGCCGACGACATCGCCCGCGCCATCTCCGCCGAGCACGGCAAGACCCATCCCGACGCGCTAGGCGAGTTGCAGCGCGGAATCGAGGTCGTCGATTTCGCCTGCGGCATCCCCCACCTTCTCAAAGGCGAGTACAGCCGCAACATCGGCCCCGACATCGACAGCTGGTCCGACCGCCAGCCGCTCGGCGTCGTCGCCGGCATCACGCCGTTCAACTTCCCGGCCATGGTGCCGATGTGGATGTTCCCGGTCGCCGTGGCCTGCGGAAACACGTTCGTGCTGAAGCCTTCCGAACGGGATCCCTCCGCACCGATGCTGATCTGGGAGCTATTCCGAGACGCAGGCTTCCCCGACGGCGTGCTCAATGTCGTCCACGGCGACAAGACAGCCGTCGACACACTCCTCGATCACCCCGACGTGCGCGCCGTGAGCTTCGTCGGCTCAACGCCGATTGCGGAGTACGTCTACACGCGCGGTGCCGCCGCCGGAAAACGCGTGCAAGCGCTCGGTGGCGCCAAGAACCACATGATCGTCATGCCCGACGCCGACATGGACAAGGCCGTCGACGCTCTGATGGGCGCGGGCTACGGCTCGGCGGGCGAGCGCTGCATGGCCATCTCCGTCGCGGTTCCCGTGGGCCAGCGCACGGCCGACCGGTTGATCGAAGCCCTCGCGCCGCGCGTGCGCGCTCTCAAAGTCGCGCCCTTCACCGATCCGGAGTCCGAGATGGGCCCCGTCGTCACGGCCGAAGCCAAGCAGCGGATCACAGACCTGATCGCACAAGGAGAGAAGGAAGGCGCGAAGCTCGTGGTCGATGGCCGCGGCCTCGTTCTGCAAGGCTACGAGAACGGCTTCTTCCTCGGCGGCACGCTGTTCGACAGCGTCACCCCCGACATGACGATCTATAAGCAGGAGATCTTCGGCCCTGTGCTCTCCGTCGTGCGCGCCGAGAGCTACGACGAAGCCGCCAACCTCGTGAACAGCCACGAATACGCCAACGGCACCGCGATCTTCACCCGCGACGGCGACACGGCCCGCACCTTCGCCGACCGCATCGAGGTCGGCATGGTCGGCATCAACGTGCCGATCCCGGTGCCCGTCGCCTATCACTCGTTCGGCGGTTGGAAGCGCTCGCTGTTCGGCGATCACGCCGTTTACGGCCCCGAGGGCGTGCGCTTCTATACACGCATCAAAACGGTCACGGCCCGCTGGCCCACCGGCATCCGCTCCGGCGCCGAATTCAACTTCACCGGCAGGAATTGAAACGCCGCTCCCGGAACGGACGGAGGCGAGACATGACCACTCGGCACACCGGCGGATGTCTCTGCGGCGCGGTGCGCTTCCGCCTCGACGCTCCGCCCTACGAGATCGACTATTGTCACTGCGCCTCCTGCCGCAAGCACACCGGCGCGCCCGTATCGGTATTTCTCGATTTGAAGCGAACGGACGTGGCGTTCACATTCGGCGCACCAACGTACTATGCGTCATCGCCGGGCGTGCGGCGCGGCTTTTGCGTCGTCTGCGGATCGACGCTCACCTACGAGACCGACGACGAAATCCACATCCACGTCGGCGCCATGGACCGCCCAGAGGCATTTCCTCCGCACGAGACTCCGGCCTTTCCCGAAGAGCGCCTGCCCTGGTTCCGCATCTATGGACATAGGGACTGACGTCCCTTCTCTGATCTCGATCAACCGGACCGGGGCTGCGGCGTGGCACATAGAGGCGGAAATCCGGGAGCCGCCTATGCTTCGAAAAACCCTGTCCGCCGCCATCCTTATCGCCGCAGCCGCTAGCACCACCACGCTGCCTGCGCTCGCCCAGCGCGCGCCGCAGGCCACGGGCGACCCGCGTGAGGCGGTGGCGCTGAATCCGGCGGAAGCCGAGGAAATGCTCGCTGGCATGCGCACGTATCTCGAAACAATTCAGGGCATCGTCGCGGCCATGGCGGAAAACCAAATCGACCGCGTGCCGCAAATTGCGTCCAAATCGGGCGCGAAGATGCTCCGCGACGTCAACCCGGTGACCGGCCTCAAGGCCCCGATCGGCTTCAGCATGATGAGCTTCGACACCCACGACAAGTTCGACAAGCTCGCCGAGAAGGCACGCACCGGCACATCACGTAGCGAAGTGCTGGCCGATCTGCGCGACATCCTCGGCAACTGCATCGCCTGCCACGCGTCTTATCGTCTGGCGCCCTGAGCGCCTCGCATACATGATCCTCAAACACAAAAACCCAAGGGAGATCCGCCCATGATCAACCGCAGAATGGCGTACATCCTCAGAGAGCAGAACCCGCTCATCCTGCAGGCGACAGAAACCGTCAGCAATGCGTGCAAGGCCATGCGTGAGCGCCACGTCGGCTCCGTCCTCGTCGTGGACGAGCGCGAGCATCTGCTCGGCATCTTTACCGGCCGCGACGCGGTCAAGGTTTTGGCCAAAGGCGGCGACGCCGCCAACGTCCCGCTCGATCAGGCGATGACCGCGCATCCCGTCACCCTCGCACCGGACCAGAAAGCCATCGACGCGCTCCGCGCCATGAGCGACGGCGGCTTCCGCCACATCCCCGTTTTGGACCGCGGCCGCATCGTCGGCGTCGTGTCTCGCGCAGACTTCAAGGGCGTTGAAATCGACCGCCTCGACGAGGAAGAAGGCCTCGCCGAGCGGATCCTCTGAAGCGCAATCATCGAAGCCCTTCGACGATGAGGGAACACGCATGAAGATCATACTGCGCGCAGCCGCCGCTGCTGCCATCACGGCGCTGCTGCTTGGTTCAGCTCTCGCCGCAGGCCCCGCGTCCACGCCCAAGCCCGACCCGGAAAATGGGCGCTCCGTCGCAGAGCGCCTGTGTGTGGGATGTCATCTCATCGAGCAGAAATCGGCAGGCGCGCTTCCGGCCGACGTGCCGAGCTTTGCGGCAATCGCCAATAAGGACGGCCAGACCATGGAAGCGATTGCGGGACGCATCGTCATCCCGCATCCTCCCATGCCCGCCATTGCGTTATCGCGCGAGGAGATCCGCAACGTCGTGGCCTACATCATGACGCTGAGAACAGCGGGCGCGGAAACACCCTGAGCCGCCGACACTTCCGGTTAAGCAAGACGCCGATCCGGGCCGCGCCTCCGATCATCCCCGCCTTCCGTATTGCCGGAAGCGACGCTAAGCTCGTGCCGTACCCGACGTCAAAACGGAAATGGATCATGATGCGCGGCACGCCTTTCGCCCGGTCGGCCAGTTTCGGCCTGCTTTTCCTCACGCTTCTCGCGAGCGCCGCTCCCGCCGCCGCCCAGGCGCGCAATTGCGGCGAAGGCCCCGGAGGATTCAGCCGCTGGATGGAGGGCTTCAAGCAACGCGCCGTGCAAGCGGGCGTATCGCCTCGCACGGCGAATGCCGTTCTCTCCGGCATCACTTACGATGCGCGCATTATCCGCCTCGACCGCAATCAAAAATCCTTCAAGCTCTCGTTCGAACAATTCTACGCCCGCCGCGTCGGCACCGCGCTTATGAACCGCGCCCGCCAGCGCCTCAAAACGCACCGTGCCGTGCTCGACCGCATCGAGCGCGACTTTGGCGTCCCGCGCGAGATCGTCGTATCCATCTGGGGGCTGGAGACGAACTTCGGCGCCGACGTGTCCGACCGCTATTCCATCGTCCGCTCGCTCGCGACGCTCGCCTATGACTGCCGCCGCTCGCCGTTCTTCACCGCGCAGCTCACGGACGCGCTTCGCATCGTCGACCGTGGATATATGCCCGCCGCACAAATGCGCGGCGGCTGGGCCGGCGAGATCGGCCAGACACAGTTCCTGCCCTCGCCCTACATCCAGTTCGCTGTCGATTACGACGGCGATGGCCGCCGAGATCTGATCCGCTCCATCCCCGACGCTCTGGCCTCCACCGCCAATTTCCTCAAAGGCCACGGCTGGAAGCGCGGACAGCCCTGGGGCCAGGGCACGCACAATTACAACGTGCTGCGCGACTGGAACCGTGCCCAAGTCTATCAGCGCACCATTGCCACAATGGCCTCACGCCTCAGCGGTCGCTGAGAGGCGGCGACACGTTTTCACGCCGCCGCAACGGGCTCCGACTGACCCTTGCCGATCCGGTCGAAGCCGAGCGACATCTGAACCGCCTGATGCGTGATCCGCCCGTCTTTGACGTTGAGCCCGGCCGCAAGATGCGGATCGCGGTCGAAGGCCGCCAGCCCTTTGTCCGCGAGCTTCATCACGAACGGCAGCGTCGCGTTGTTGAGCGCCTGCGCGCTCGTAACCGGCACCGCACCCGGCATGTTGGCGACGCAATAATGAATGATACCGTCCACCTCGTAGGTCGGATCGGCATGCGTCGTCGGGCGCGAAGTCTCGAAACATCCGCCCTGGTCGATGGAGACATCGACGAGAACAGCACCGCGCTTCATCGAGCCGAGCATTTCGCGCGAGATGAGCTTCGGCGCACTCGCGCCCGCCACCAGCACCGCACCGACAACGACATCCGCTTCGAGCACCGCATCCTCAATGGCGTGCATCGTAGACGCGAGCGTCACCACCCGCCCCTCGAACAATTCGTCGAGCTGGCGCAGCCGCGGCAACGACTTGTCGATGATGCTGACATGCGCGCCAAGGCCTGCCGCCATCCGCGCGGCGTGCGTGCCGACAACGCCCCCACCGAGCACCACAACCTTTGCCGGCTGCACGCCCGGCACGCCGCCGAGCAGCACGCCACGCCCGCCCGTCGGCCGCCGGAGCGCAAGCGCCGCCGCCTCGATGGAAAGCCTCCCCGCCACCTCGCTCATCGGCGCCAGCAGCGGCAATCCGCCGGACGTATCCGTCACGGTTTCGTAGGCGATGGCCGTCGCACCGGAGGCGAGCAACCCGCGTGCCTGCTCGGGGTCGGGCGCCAAATGAAGATACGTAAATAGAATGTGGTGCGGCTTGAGCATCGCGATCTCAGACGCCAGCGGCTCCTTCACCTTGACGATAAGCTCGGCCGCCTCGAACACCGCATCCGCTGTGGGTACGATCGTGGCACCCGCCCGCTCATACACGCTATCGTCCGCGAAGATGCCGCCTCCCGCGCCCGCTTGCACCACCACCTCGTGGCCGCGGGCCGTCAACTCGCGCACCGAACCGGGCACCAGCCCGACACGGAACTCGTTGCTCTTGATCTCGGTCGGAACGCCAATCCGCATCGTGGTCCTCGAATGTTCGCCGCTGAATTCGGCGCGGCGAGCTTAGCAAGCCCGACATACTGAAACACGGCAATTTTCCAGGGACGGGAAACCCCTGGTGCGGGCCCTGGTCACAGCGCCCTGCCACAAAGATGTGGCTCGCGCGCGGGCCGCGCGGACATATTGGAATTGCCTGATCACGTTGTAACTATATAACACCAGCGTGACCCCGCTCGGCGGGCGCCCTTATTTCTCTTAATCCGCCAGAGCGGACATACGCCGCAACACGGCCATCGCACGAACAATTCTGTGCGCCACCGGATAATCCCATGACCTCCACGCCCAACGCCTCGACGCCCTCAGAAGCCACCTCGCCCGAGCAACCAGCTCAAGGGCGCCTCGCCAACGCCGCCGACAGCGTCCTGCGCCTCTGGTACGCGTGCCCGTTCCGCTGGCAGATCCTCATCGCGATCACCCTCCTCACGCTCCTCACGGGCATGATCGGCGGTATCCTCGCCGTATTCGACTCGCGCAATCGCGCTGCCGTCGAAACCCATTCCAACGTCGAGCTCTGGCGCTATCACATCACCGCGAAGATGCGCGCCATCGATGGCCCTGCCGACGTCGGGCCCTTCGCTGAGCGCCTCGCCAACGAGATGGCGCAGGTGCGTCACGTCTCGATCCACGTTCTCAACATCGATGGCTCGCCGGTCCAAACGCCAGCGCCTGCCGAGAAGGCAAGCCATCCCGAGGGCGAGGAAGGCGCACCCGACTGGTTCGTCAACCTCGTTCAGCCGACAAAAGACGTCAGCACCATCCCCATCGTCATCGCGGGCGAGCAACTCGGTTCGGTCGTGATCGAAGGCGAGCCGGACGACGAAATCGCCGAGGCTTGGGAGCTGCTGCGCCTCATGGCCATTCTCTGGCTCGGCGGCACGGCCCTGATGATGGTCGGTCTCTATTTCGTGCTCGGACATGTGCTCGATCCGCTCGTCGTTCTGGCGGACGGCATGAGAGAGCTAGAGGATGGCCACTACGGCCTCAGGATCGAGCCACCGAAAGTCCGCGAGCTTGCGACCCTCGCCGGAAGCTTCAACACGCTCGCAGCGGCCCTCGACGAAGCGAACGCGGAAAACAGCCGCCTCTATCGCCAGCTCGTCGCGGTGCAGGAAGACGAGCGCCGCCAACTCTCGCGCGATCTGCACGACGAGGTCGGCCCTTGCCTGTTCGGCATCACGGCGGGTGCAGGCTCCATCGAACGCCAGGCCCGCAACCTGCCCGAGGACAAGGCGGCGCCGATCCTCTCGTGTGTCGAGGAAATCGTATTGATGTCGGAGCGCCTGAAGAGCCTCAACCGCGCGCTCCTCAACCGCCTGCGCCCCGTCGCACTCGGCCGGGTGACACTGTCGGAGCTGATCGGGGAGATGATCCTGAGCGTCGAACGGCGCCACCTGGAAACGCGGATCGAGCGCAACATCGGGCTCCTGCCTGCAAGCTTTGGCGAGGACATCGATCTCACAATCTATCGTTCCGTGCAGGAAGGCCTCACCAACGCGATGCGGCACGGAAATCCAACGCACGTGTCCATCCACCTCGCGACCGAGGATACGCCGGCCGGCCCATGCATACGGCTGCGCATCACCGACAACGGCAGCGGGATCTCGGAAACGGCCGCCGTGGGCTTCGGTCTCTCAGGCATGCGTGAGCGCGTTCGCGCACTGCACGGAACCCTGGTGATCGAACCCGCAGAACCCGGCACTGCCCTGCTCGTGACCCTGCCCGTGCCGAACCGCGGCGAAGAAGCGGTCCAACCTTCGGTCTTTTCCGCACGCGCCAAGAGCTGAGCGAAGGGTGCGCAGCCTTTGTCGCCGCTCACTTTGGCGGCGCGCGGCGGAGGTCCAGCGTTGCGGGATATTCGTCGTTGGGTTCCGACGGCGGAATCGCGACAATCCCCGGCGTATGCCCCTGCCCGTCGAAACGCGCAAGGCGGCGCGCCTCAGCCTCGTACGCGTTGACGGGAAACGTCTCGTAATGGCGTCCACCCGGATGCGCCACATGATAGACGCATCCGCCGAGCGAACGGCTGCTCCACGTATCCAGCACGTCGAACCTGAGCGGCGCGTGCGGCGCGATGGCGGGATGCAGCCCCGAGGGAAGCTGCCACGCCTTGAAGCGCACGCCGGCCACGAACTCGCCCGAGCGCCCGGTCGAGGCCAAAGGCACGCGCCGCCCGTTGCATGCCAGCACATGACGGCGCGGATTGAACCCCGCCGCCTTCACTTGCAGGCGCTCCACCGATGAATCGACCGCACGCGACGTCGCGCCCGCAGAAACCTCCTCACCCATCACGTGCCAAGGCTCCAGCGCCTGACGCACTTCGAGCGTCACGCCGCCATGCTCGACCGCGCCATAGAACGGAAAACGAAACGCGCGCTGCGCCTCGAACCAACCGTCGTCGAACGCATATCCCGCACGCCGCAACACATCGAGAACATCGAGAAAATCCGCCCAAACGTAATGCTCCAGCATAAAGCGGTCGTGCAGCGCCGTGCCCCAGCGAACCAGCGGCCCGGATTCCGGTGTTCGCCAGAACTTCGCGATCAGCGCGCGGATCAGAAGCTGCTGTGCGAGGCTCATCCGATGATCGGGCGGCATCTCGAATGCACGAAACTCGACGAGGCCGAGCCGACCCGCAGGCGCTTGCGGCGCATAGAGCTTATCGATGCAGATCTCCGCACGGTGCGTATTGCCCGTGAGATCGACCATAAGGTTGCGCAGCAGCCGGTCGACCATCCACGGCGCAGGCGGTGTCCCCTCGCCCGGCGGTGGAATAAGACCGAGCGCGATTTCCAGCTCGTACAAGCTCTCGTGACGCGACTCGTCCACGCGCGGCGCCTGGCTCGTCGGTCCGATGAAAAGCCCCGAGAACAAATACGACAGCGACGGATGACGCTGCCAGAACACAATAAGGCTCTTCAAGAGATCCGGTCGCCGCAGAAACGGACTGTCGCCGGCCGTCGCCCCGCCGACGACCACGTGATTGCCACCGCCCGTCCCCGTGTGCCGTCCATCCATCATGAACTTCTCGGCACCGAGCCGCGTTTGCCGCGCTTCGGCGTAAACGGCTTCCGTGATCGCAACGCAGTCGCGCCACGTGGAGGCCGGATGCACATTAATCTCGATGACACCGGGATCCGGCGTGACCTTGATGTTCGAGAGCCGGTGATCGTCCGGCGGTGGATACCCTTCGATAGCCACCGTGAGTTCGAGCGCCGCCGCGGTATCCTCAACGGCCCCTAAAAGCACGAGGTAATCTTCGAGCACGTCGATCGGCGGCATGAACACGCAGAGCCTGCCCTCGCGAAACTCCACGGCAAAGGCCGTCCGCACCGGCGGCTTGCGCGCAGGCGTGTTTCCCTCGTCCTCACGCAGATTGTCGTTGGCCACCTCCGGCACGTCGCTCTCGTCCTCTGCCGCAAGCGACGACAGCGGCAATCTCAAGCCAAGCGGACTGTCTCCAGGCACGAGAAAGAGATGGTCGCGCCTAAGGCGCCACCGCGTGCTTGCCCAATGCTCGCTCGCACGCGCGAGCGGCAGGACGAAGCCGGCAGGCGCACCGAACCCGCGATCGAGCTGCTTCGCGAGCCGCGATCGCTGCACGCCATCTGCAAGCGCGGCATCATTCGGGTCCACGTCAGCGGGCAGTCTGGCTTCCTCCGCAATCGCGTGAAGCGGATCTTCATACGCAGGCACGACATAGCGCGCATCGAGCCCGAGGCGTCCGGCGACACCCTCGGCAAGCGCCTTCGCATCCTCCACGGCATGCCGCGCCGCGTCATCCTCACGCGCAACAAGCGAGGCATCGCGCCAGAGCGGCATGCCGTCCGGCCGCCAATAGAGCGCAAACGCCCAGCGCGGCAACGGCTCGCCCGGATACCATTTCCCCTGCCCGAAATGCAGCAGGCCACCGGGTCCGAAGCGATCGCGCAAGCGGCGCACGAGTTCGTTCGCCTTCGCGCGCTTCCCAGGCCCGATGGCGGCCACCGTCCATTCCGGAGATTGATAATCGTCGAGAGAAACGAACGTCGGCTCGCCACCCATGGTGAGCCCCACGCCGTGCGCGGCAAGATCCGCATCCACCGCTTCACCGAGTGCATCAAGCGCCTGCCAGCTTTCGTCGGAGAACGGCAGCGTCACGCGCGGCGTCTCCGCCACCCGCCTCACCGTCATGTCGATGCCGAACGTGACCTTGGCCGCCTCCACGGTGCCGCTGATCGGAGATGCGCTGCGATAATGCGGCGCGGCCGCGAGCGGAATGTGCCCTTCGCCGCAGACGAGACCCGACGTCGGATCGAACCCGATCCAGCCCGCGCCAGGCAGATAGACTTCGGCCCATGCATGCAGGTCCGTGAAATCGGCCTCCACACCTTGAGGCCCATCGATCGCCACGACATCCGGCTTGAGCTGAATCAGATAGCCGGAAACAAAACGCGCAGCGAACCCAAGGCGGCGCAGCACATTGACGAGCAGCCACGTCGAATCCCGACACGAACCCATGCCGAGCGACAGCGTCTCCTCAGGCGCTTGCACACCTTCGGCATGGCGCACCTGATAGCGGATCTCGCGCGCAATGCGCCCGTTGAGGGCCACCAGGAATTCGACCGTGCTCTCTGCCTCCCGCGAGATGCTTTCGAGGAACGCGTCGAGTTTGGGGGTGAGCGCTTCCGTTGCGAGATACGGCGCAAGGTCGAGCGCGAGATCGGCCGGATATTGAAACGGAAAGCGCTCCGCAAAACTCTCGACGAAGAAGTCGAACGGATTGATCACCGCCATCTCGGCGAGAAGATCGACGCTCACACGAAACTCGCTTGTCTTCTCCGGAAAGACGCAGCGCGCAAGCCAGTTGCCGTAAAGATCCTGCTGCCAATTGATGAAGTGTTTGACCGGTGTAATCGTCAGCGAATAGCTCGGGATCCGCACGCGGGCGTGCGCTGCAGGTCGCAGACGGATGATTTGAGGTCCGAGCGCGATAGCGCGATCGTACGTATAGTGAGTAACGTGATGAAGGCTCGTGAGAATGGCCATGCCCGGCTGGACCTCGAACCCGAAATCGCAGTCCTCGGCGCGACTCGCAAACGGCGCCGAAAACCTGTTGTGCACTGCAACGATGCTGCCGCGTTAAGCATTCCTCGGTCAACCCGCACAATGCGAGGCAATGGCCTAAAGAATAAGCACTATTCTGCACCGCAGTTCAGCAAATGCGTCCATAGTATGACGGAATGCTTGACGTTTTTCTGGCACCCTGCTGCATTGCACTGTGAACGGCTGTCGGGAGAGCCACGCTGATGCACTATCATACCTACGAGTTTGCTCACGCGCTGATGCATCCCGTCCGTCTCATGACGCGCGCCTTCAAGGCCCAGCTGGAGACACCGCTCAACCCCTTCTCTGGCACTGAGCTCGCCAAATCGATGGCAGCGGCGTGCGAAGTGTTCGAAGGCATCACGCGCCGCTACGGCAAGCCCGAATTCGGCATCAAGGAAACCAAAATCCACGGCCTCACCGTTCCGGTGCGCGAGCAAGTGCTTCTGCAGAAGCCGTTCTGTAACCTCGTGCACTTCGAGCGCGACGAGGCGGTTGCCGGCAAGCGCCACGACCCCAAGCTGCTGCTCATTGCGCCGATGTCGGGCCACTACGCCACGCTGCTGCGCGGCACCGTGGAGGAGATGATCAAGGAGCACGACGTCTTCATCACGGATTGGACCGACGCGCGCGACATCCCCGTGTTTGAAGGCGGCTTCGACTTCCAAGATTTCGTCGACTACCTGATCGAGTTCATTCAATTCCTCGGCCCCAACACACACGTGATGGCCGTCTGTCAGCCGGCCGTCCCGGCGCTCGTTGCAGCCGCGGTGATGGCCGCCGCCGACGACCCCTGTCAGCCGACGTCGATGACGCTCATGGGCGGTCCCATCGACACGCGGCGCAATCCGACCCAGGTCAACAAGCTCGCCGAGGAAAAGCCGCTCTCCTGGTTCGAGCAGAACGTGATCAACTACGTGCCGTTCCCCAACGCGGGCGTCGGCCGGCGCGTTTACCCGGGCTTCATCCAGCTTACGGGCTTCATGACGATGAACCTCGAGCGTCACACCGAAGCGCACATGAGGCTGTTCGAGAACCTCGTGAAGGGCGATTGCGACAGCGTCGCCCAGCACAAGGCGTTCTACGAGGAATACCTGGCAGTGATGGACCTGCCGGCGGAATTTTACCTTCAGACCGTCCAGACCGTGTTCCAGGATCATCTGCTGCCTAAGGGTGAGCTGACGCACCGCGGCCAGCGCGTGGACTGCGCGGCAATCCGCAAGACCGCGTTGATGACGGTGGAAGGCGAGCGCGACGACATCTGCGGCCTCGGCCAGACACAGGCCGCACACGACCTCTGTCCCAACATTCCGGTCGACGAGCACTACGCCTATGTCCAGCCGGGCGTCGGGCATTACGGCACATTCTCCGGCACCCGTTTCCGCACCGAGATCGCCCCCCGCATTCGCGAGATGATCCGCACCATCCAGTTCAAGCGGCGCCTCGGCGAAACGTCGGATGTGCGGATCCCTCTTCCATACCGCTCTCTCCATGCCGTCCGCGAGGACATCGTCGACTGGCGAGAACAGAGCAAGAAGGCGAACGGCGCCGTCCCCAACGGGCGGGCCGGCTGAACCGCGCCGAACGGCGGCATCCCCCCGCGTTGACTCTCAGGGCCCGGCCACTAGAGTGCGCCGCCTGAGACACACCTGTTTTCCATATCAGTCCGAGGTTTGCCTAATGAGCGCCGTCCGTACGCCGCAGAAACACTTCGCGCCGCTTGCCATCGGAGCCCCTGAGCCCTACCGCGCGCTGCCCGTGCGGCTCGAGCGCATGATTCACTTCGTGCCGCCCCACAACGAGAAAATTCGCTCCAAGATCAAGGACATCGCAGCCGACGTCGACGTCGTGCTCGGCAACCTCGAAGATGCGATTCCCGTAGGCGACAAGGAAGCGGCCCGCCGCGGCTTCATCCAGATGGCGCTTGAGAACGACTTCGGCGCCACGGGCCTGTGGACTCGCATCAACTGCCTCAACTCGCCCTGGATGCTCGACGACGTCACCGAAATCGTCCGCGAAGCCGGCAACAAGGTCGATGTCATCATGCTGCCGAAGGTGGAAGGTCCCTGGGACATCCACTACCTCGACCAGCTCCTGGCCCAGCTCGAAGCGCGCCACAACGTCACGCGTCCGATCCTTATCCACGCCATCCTCGAAACCGCCGAGGGCGTGAAGAACGTGGAGGCCATCGCCGCCGCCTCCCCGCGTATGCACGGCATGAGCCTCGGCCCGGCCGATCTTGCAGCGTCCCGCGGCATGAAGACGACCCGCGTCGGCGGCGGGCATCCGGACTACACCGTTCTTGCGGATGCGAACGGCGACGTCGCAGCAGCGCGCGCACGCTATCAGCAGGATCTCTGGCATTACACCGTGGGCCGCATGGTCGACGCGTGTCTCTCTTACGGCCTGAAGCCGTTCTACGGCCCCTTCGGCGACTTCTCCGACGGCCCGGCATGCGAAGCGCAGTTCCGCAACTCGTTCATTCAGGGCTGCCTCGGCGCATGGACGCTGCATCCCTCGCAGATCGCCATCGCGAAGCGCGTCTTCTCGCCGGACGAAAAGGAAGTGGCCTTCGCCAAGCGCATTCTCGAAGCGATGCCCGATGGCACGGGCGCCGTCATGATCGATGGCAAGATGCAGGACGACGCCACCTGGAAGCAGGCCAAGGTAATCGTCGACCTCGCACGCCTCGTGGCCGAGAAGGATCCCGAGCGCGCCGCGGCTTACGGCTTCTGACGCGATCCGGAAGATGCGCCGCGTCAACTCTATTCGCGAGTTTTATTGACATCCAGGGAGTGCTCGCCTCGAATGAGCCCTCGTAGGGAACCAACGATGCCACCGCGCAAAACAGCCGCCCCCGCGACGCGCCGCCGCCGTCGCAAGCGCACCGCCGAACCGGCCGTGCGCCGTGCGAAGTATGCGCTCGGCCAGGTTGTGCGCCATCGGGTCTATGCCTTCCGCGGTGTCGTGTTCGACATCGACCCAGTCTTCAACAACACCGAGGACTGGTGGGAGTCGATCCCGGCCGAGATAAGGCCCGTCAAGGATCAGCCCTTCTATCACCTGCTGGCCGAGAACGACGAAACGGAATACATCGCTTACGTCTCCGAGCAGAACCTGCTGCCCGACACCAGCGGTGAACCTTTGCGTCACCCGCAGCTCAGCGACTACTTCGTGGAAGACGAGGACGGCCGCTACCGCGCCGTCTTCATCCAACCGCACTGATTTTAGAGCTGACACAAGCTGCGAGAAGCTTCGGATAAGAAGTGTTCTGCTATGTGGATGTCCGGCGCACGTGCGCCGGGGGCACAGTCGTGCCCCGAGCGCCTTCGGCGCTATCAGCTTGCGTACGAATACGAAAAGCGGCTGCAAAGCAGCCCGGGAGCGTCTTGGCGGAGCCAAGCTTCGCTTGGACGCGACCCGCGGCAAGTGCCGCGGTCATCCACACAGCACCACATCGCAATGCGTCTCGCAGCTTGCGTACGAAAACAAAAATGGCTGCGGCAGCAGCCAGGGAGCAAAGCGACCCGGCGCAAGTGCGCCGGCCATCCACAGAGCACCACGCCCCTTATTCGAAGCTTCTCGCAGCTTGCGTACGAAACAAAAAAACCGCCCGTCTCCGGGCGGTTTTTCTAACCAAGCGAGTGTTACCCGCTTATTCCTTCTTCTCGGCAGCAGCGCCAGCCACACCCTCGGCGCCCGGCTGCGGAGGCAGCAGCTTGATCTGCTCTTCCTTCCACTTCTCGTAAGCTTCCTGCTGGCGCTGACGGATCTGCGCCATCAACTGCCCGCGCGCCTTCTTGTATTCTTCGTTGTCGACCGGCTCACCGCTGAACGCGTCACCGAAACCGTCGAGCGGAACCGGGAAGCCCACCGGCTGTGCCTGAGCGTTCATGGCAAGCACCATCATGCCGCCGCCCGTCTTCATCTGCTCGATGATCTCTTTCGTCGCCTCGACCTCGGCCGTGCAGCCGGACGCGTGGCAGAGCGAGAACTTGAGATCGACCGGCTTCAGCTCGGAATCGTCGACCTGCTCGTTCTTCGCAGCCTTCTCCCACTGCTCCTTGCTGTAGACGGCCGCCTTGAGACCCGGCGGGATCGCCATGCCGAGCGGAACCATGATCATGAGGTGCTCGTGCTCGGAGCCCTCAACTTGGCGGATCGCAGCCGAGACGAGAACCATGCCCGAGTTGCCGTCGAGGCGCTCATGATGGGTGAGGCAGATGTCTTTCTCTTCCTTCACCTCTTTGACCTCGTCGCCTTCCTTCTCGCGGCGAACGAGCGGAGACTTTTCGCACAGCTTGACCCATGCGCTCTGGCGGCCCTCCGGCGCAGCAGCTTCTGCCTTCTTGGCATCGTCTGCGATCGCAAGTCCGCCCTGTGCGGTCATGCCAAGGATGAGCGCGAGAGCAACGCCGCCCGCAGCCGCACCGCGCCTCAAGCCCGTTGCAATGCCATCTCTATGAGACATAGGAAAATCGACCTTTCGTTATGAGCCAGTCCAGGAGCCGCCAGCAAACCCCGCCTCGCGGCTCGACCCCACTCCGCGGCACTCGGTCGGCAATTCCAGGGCGCGCGCGTCCTGACGCGTCAAAGCGTCATCCGGCCCGGCACTAAAGCCTGGAATGCGGCAATCCCGTGGCCACGGAAACGCGGCCGCAATCGTACACAGAGCAAAACCCAGCGCCAGTGGCAAAGCCGCCACGGGGGTGAATTTCCCGCTTCCGCCATGTCCCCGCCGTGGAGGTGTGCTACGGACTGGTTCGGCTGCCAGCAATTCCAAGGTGTTGCGTCGCCCCCCGCAGGAGAGAACTTCCGTGAAGAGACTGATCTTCGCCGGGCTCATGGGCCTCGCGACGCTCCTGGCGCCAGCCGCCGCGCGTCCCGAGACTGCCCCCACGCCGGCTCCCGCCGCCGAGACCTCGCGCACGCACGCGATCTCGATGCACGGCGAGCCAGATCTTCCGCCGGGCTTTGCAGCCTTCCCCTACGTCGCGCCCGACGCCCCCAAGGGCGGACGCATCACGCTCGGCTCCTCCGGCTCGTTCGACAATCTGAACCCGATGATCATCCGGGGCGAAACCGTCCAAGGCATCCGCGAGTTCGTCATCGAACCCCTGATGGCACGAAGCCTCGACGAGCCGTTCACGCTCTACGGCCTCATCGCCCGCGAGATCACGGTCCCCGAGAACCGCAGCGAAGTGACGTTCCACCTCGACGAGCGTGCGCGCTTCTCGGACGGCACGCCGATCACGGCGAAAGACGTCCTGTTCTCTCACCAGATCCTGCGCGACAAAGGCCGCCCGAACTTCCGCACCTACTACCGCAAAGTCGCAAAGGCCGAAGCCCTCGACGACCACACGGTGCGCTTTGTCTTCGCCGATGCCGAAGATCGCGAGTTGCCGCTCATCCTCGGCCTCATGCCGATCCTGCCGAGCCACTTGATCGATCCGGACCGCTTCGAGGAGACGACGCTCACGCCCGTCGTCGGCTCGGGCCCCTATCGCATCGCGAACGTGAGCCCCGGCCGCTCCATCACCTACGTCCGCAACCCCGACTACTGGGGCCGCGACTTGCCGGTGAACCGCGGACGCTTCAACTTCGACGAGATCCGCTTCGACTACTACCGCGAAGGCTCGGCCCAGTTCGAAGCCTTCCGCACTGGCAATATCGATCTCCGAAACGAGGACGATCCGGCGCTGTGGGCTAAGGGCTACGATTTCCCCGCCGCCCGCGACGGACGCATCCAGCGCGAAGAGATTGCAATCGCGGTGCCCGCCGGCATGACGGGCCTCGTCTTCAACACGCGCCGCACCGTGTTCGCCGACCCTCGTGTGCGCGAAGCCTTGATCCATCTGTTCAACTTCGAATGGGTCAACAAGAGTTTCTTCCACGGGCTCTACAAGCGCACCGAAAGCTACTTCGAACGCTCGATGCTCTCCTCGGCCCGCACGCCGGCCGACGCGCGCGAGCGCGCGCTGCTTGCGCCGTTCTCCGACGCCGTGCTTCCCGAAATTCTCGACGGCACCTACCGTGTGCCCGAAAGCGACGGCACGCCCCACAATCGCACCAACGCCCGTAGCGCCTACGAGATGCTGGAGGCCGCGGGCTACGAGTTGAAGAACCGCCGTCTCGTCCACAGGGAAACCGGCCGACCACTCACATTCGAAATTCTCGCCGCCAACATCAGCCAGGAGCGGCTGCTCGGCGCCTTCGTGAGCGACCTCGCGAAGATCGGCATCTCGGCCCGCATCCGCGTCGTGGACAGCGCGCAGTATCAGCAGCGGCTGCGCAACTACGATTTCGACATGATCCAATTCACGTGGCCCTCATCCCTCTCGCCGGGCAATGAGCAGCTCTTCCGCTGGTCGTCGGGCGTGGCTGACGACCCAGGCTCGTTCAACTACGCGGGTGTGAAAAACCCGGCGGCCGACGCGATGATCGCCGCCATGCTCGCCGCCAAGGACGACGAGGATTTCATCTCCGCCGTTCGAGCACTCGACCGCGTCCTCCTCTCCGGCCACTACGTGATCCCGCTCTTCCATCCGCCCGCCCAGTGGGTGGCCTCGTGGAAGCGCCTCGGCCATCCCGAGAAGACGCCGCTTTCGGGCTTCAATGTCGACAGTTGGTGGGTCCGCCCGCGCAATTAAGGGTGATGACGAGAGCGGCAGTCTGCGCGAAGACGCACACGGTAATTTGGGTTAGAAGGCCGGCATGATCACGCCGCTCTATACCCCTGCCGAAAATCCGCCCTTCAACATGGCCCGTTACTGCATTGAAACGGGCACCCTCGCCACGCCGACAAAGCCGGCGCTCATCGTCCTGAGCGCGCCCGGAACCCCACCGGCCGAGATCTGGACCTATGCCGATCTCGAAGACGCCGTGCTGCGCACCGCAGGTGCCCTGCGCCAGGCCGGCCTCAAGCCCGGCGACCGCGTGCTGATCCGCCTCGACAATACCAGCGCCTACGCGATCCTTTTCTTCGCAGCCATCGCTGCCGGCCTCGTCGCACTCCCGGCCTCGAACCAGCTCACGGATCCGGAAGCCCTCTTCCTGCTCGAAGACAGCGGCGCGGCCGCCATGGCGTGCGCAACATCCTTCCTTCCTCTCGACGGCAAGGATACGGCGCCCCTCGTCTTCTCGCCCGACGACATCGCCCGCATGATGCGCGAAGGCCCGCGCGTGGCCTACGCACCCACCCGCGCCGAAGATCCGGCCTTTCTGATCTACACCTCCGGCACGACGGCGCGCCCCAAAGGCGTCTTGCACGCGCACCGCTGCGCGATCGGTCGCCGCCCCATGTATCAGGGCTGGTACGGCCTCCGCGCGGAAGATCGCGTCTTGCACGCTGGCGCATTCAATTGGACCTTCACCCTCGGCGTCGGCCTCACCGACCCATGGGCGAACGGCGCCACCGCCATCGTCTACACCGGCGAGAAAGACCCGGCGCTGTGGCCAAGCCTTATCCGGCAATCGGAGGCGACACTCTTTGCCGGTGTGCCCGGCGTGTTTCGCCAGATGCTGAAATACGCCGACATTTCTCCGGCCGCCATTACCCCGCTTCGCCACGGCCTGATGGCGGGCGAAGCGCCGCCTCCCGATCTGTTCGAGGAATGGGCCGCCCGTTCGGGCCGCGAGATCCACGAGGGCCTCGGCATGAGCGAGCTGTCGACGTACATCTCGACCAGCCCCAGCGTTCCGCGCAGGGCCGGCACCGTCGGCAAGGCACAGCCCGGCCGCCACGTCGCAATCGTCCCGGTCGACGGGCCTGACGAACCGTTGCCACCCGATACCGAAGGCCTCATCGCCGTCCATCGCTCCGACCCCGGCCTGATGCTCGGATACTGGAACCGTCCGGCCGAGCAGGCCGAAGTCACCCGTGGCGAATGGTTCGTCGGCGGCGACCTCGGCACGATGGATGCGGACGGCTACATCACACACACCGGCCGCAACAACGAGGTGATGAAGGCGCTCGGCTATCGCGTCTCCCCGCTCGAAGTGGAAGCCGTCCTCGCCGCACACCCCGGCATCGCGGAAGTCGCCTGCGCGGAGCTCGCCGTGCGCGCAGACGTGCACATCGTCGGGGCTTTCGTTGTCATGAAGGACGGCGCGGCGCGCGACCCCGAGACCATTCTCGCGTTCGCAGCCGAACGGCTTGCCGCCTACAAGTGCCCGCGCGAAATCCGTTTCGTTGACGCCCTTCCTCGCACCGCAAACGGCAAGATCAGGCGCGCGGGCCTGCCAAAAACCGTGAGCAACTCGTAAAATCGGGTGTCCACCCGGCGTTCCACGACGCAAAATGAATATCGATATTCGTGGAGCAGCCGATGCCTTTAGGGGTCACAGTTGCGGAGGTGTTTGCCGCGGCAAACCTCACTCCATGCGGGCCATCGCCTTGGGGGAGCGCCATCGACGAGACGCGCCCCGGCGTTTACGTCGTCTCGGTCGCAAGCGATCCCAATACGTGTTTCGGGCTGTTCGATACACCGGACTTGCCGCACGACCTGATCCCGAAATGGGTGCACGAGGAGCCCGTTGTTTACATCGGCAGAACGCGCCGTCCGCTACGCCAGCGTGTCCGCGAGCTTTACCGTCATAGATACGGACGAAAATCGCCGCACAGCGGCGGCCAAGCCGCACTGTTGCTCAAGCCGGAGCTATTGGTGTTCTGGGCGGCCACGTCCGATCCTGTCACAGCCCAACGCGACATGATCGAAGCATTTCGCCGCCGCACAGGCGCGCTTCCCTTCGCCAACCGCTGCCGCGGCTCCGTTCCCCTAATCGACGGGATTGCCTCTCCTCCCGCCACCATGCACCTCGAACCCACGCACGTCTGAGTTCGCCCCACGCAACGACCACCCCCTTTTTTTGCAGCGCAACATGCCGTCCCGGCGGGCGACAACCTGTCCCGATTGCGATCGCGTGCCGAATTTTCCTGGAATACCGGGAAAATATCAGGTGATTGTCAGGGAGTTTTGCCTACGATCCAGCCCTGAAGTCCCGTGCGCTTGCGTGATCGATGCAGCCGGTGGGAGAGTGGGATGGACAGGCGGTGGGGCATTCGACGGCAGGGTGGAAAGCGGTTGCGTGTTGCCTCTTGCTGAGCACCGAGGCGGCAACGGCAACAGATCACGTGGCGTGCTGCGCAGACATCGATGCGCGTATCGCGGAACTGGAAGCCTCGGCCGCTGCAAAAGGTAGCTCCAACCTCAACCTCACTCTCTATGGCCACGTCAACCAGGCGGTCATGGCGTGGGACGACGGGTACGAACAAAACGCCTACCTCGTCACCAACGATGCCTCGCGCACGCGGTTCGGCTTCCGCGGAAAATCCGAGGTCACAGCCGACTTGTCGGCCATCTTCTTGATCGAAATCGGCGTGCGGTCGATCAATTCCAAACGCAGCGACCAGATCTCGACCCTTTCCGGGATCGACATCCGACGCATGTGGTGGGGTGCGGCCAGCGAGAGCATCGGAACAGTCCAGCTCGGGCGCGCCGTAACCTCTCTCGAAGAGATCACGGAAGCCAATCTTGCCGGCACGCAACGGGGCGCGAAGTACTCGGACGTGGAAGACAGCGGCCTGGGCTTCCGCTTGCGTTCGAAAACCAACTCGTCACTCAGCACTGTGGCTTGGCGACGCTTGATCAAGCACACCGGAAATCAGCCCGGCGAAGGCGACGCGCAGTCGGGCATCCGATACATTTCGCCAACCGTCGCAGGCTTTTTCGCGAGCGTGTCGTGGGGCGCCGACGACATGTGGGACGCAAGCATCGAATACCTGGGCGATGTATCGGATTTCAAAATCCAGGCGCGGTTCGGTTACGGCCAATCCAAAGACAGCAGCGACGCACCGAGCATCCAATGCATGGCCACCAACGTCGCCAATGCTCCAAACGATGCCGACTGCCAAACGCTGGGCGGATCGCTTAGCATCATGCACCGGCCGACTGGCCTTTATGGCAATGTGGCGGCAGGATGGTTCGAAGATCGAAACGTGAAAGACGCGCCGATCTTCACCGGTCTCGATGCCGAGGCCGAAAGCAGCTTCTTCGCGTTCGAAGCGGGCATCCAGAGGCAGTGGTTCGACATCGGCCCGACGACGATGTTCGGCCAGGTCTATCGCATGGATGGCGGCGCAAACGCGCGTCTCACGGTACCGGCCGGCGATGCGATCAACGCCATCGGCGCGGACGCCGCCATCTCATCGAGCACGGTGAAGATGTGGAGCGTGGGCATGACGCAGGACATCACGAGCGTGGATACAAAGCTCTACGTGTTCTATCGCCACTATGACGCACACGTGATGTTGGCAGGCGCCAGCCAAATTCAGGCTTCCGAACCACTAGAAGATTTGCACATCCTCATGGGTGGCGCCCTCATTAAGTTCTAGAGCGCATATTACGCCGCCTCGGCGCCCTTCGCGGCGATGTTGGCCAGCGCCGAGACTAGCTGGCGCACACCCTTGAAGCGCACCTCCGCCTGATCCCACGCGCCCTTGAACACGAGCTTGTGGTCCGGCTGAAGCCGCGCCTGCCCGCGCGAGAGCTGCAGAAACGTCGCAAGCCCCTGCGCATTGGCGAACGTGTTGCGATGGAAGGTGACGACGGCCCCCTTCGGCCCGGCGTCCACGCGCGCGATCCCCGCCGTCCGGCAGAGCCCCTTGATCTCCATCACGTCGAGCAGGTGATCGACCTCCGCCGGCAGCTCACCGAAGCGGTCCACCAACTCCGCCGCGAACGCATCGATTTCCGCCCGCGTCTCCAGAGACGAAAGCCGCCGGTAAAGCCCGAGCCGGAGTTGCAAATCCGTGACGTAGCTCTCCGGGATCAGTACCGACACGCCAATCGCAATCTCCGGGCTCCACTTGTCGGCCGCGTCTTCCAGGTCGCCGCCCTTCATCGCAGCAACCGCCTCTTCCAGCATCGACTGGTAGAGTTCAAAACCGACTTCGCGGATATGCCCCGACTGCTCCTCGCCGAGCAAATTGCCCGCGCCGCGAATGTCGAGATCGTGCGAGGCGAGCGAGAAACCGGCACCCAGCGTATCCAGCGACTGCAGCACCTTGAGCCGCTTCTCCGCGCCTTCCGTCAATGCCTTGCCCGGCGGCGTCGTGAAATAGGCATACGCCCGCCGCTTCGAGCGCCCCACGCGCCCACGCAACTGGTAGAGCGCGGCCAGCCCGAACATATCCGCGCGATGCACGATCAGCGTGTTCGCGTTCGGCACATCGAGCCCGCTTTCTACGATCGCCGTCGAAAGCAGAACATCGTACTTGCCCTCATAGAACGCCGTCATCACGTCTTCCAACTCGCCGGGCGAAAGCTGGCCGTGCGCGCGCGCCACCTTGAGATGCGGCACGGCTTCGGCCAGGAACTCCGCCACGTCGTCGAGATCGGAAATGCGCGGCGCCACGTAATACGTCTGCCCACCGCGGTCGCGCTCGCGCTTCAGCGCATCCGTCAGCACAACGGGATCGAACGGTGAAATATACGTGCGCACGGCAAGCCGATCCACCGGCGGCGTCGTGATGAGCGAGAGCTCGCGCACGCCCGTGAGCGCAAGTTGCAGCGTCCGCGGGATCGGCGTCGCGGAAAGCGTCAGCACGTGCACGTCCTCGCGGAGCTGCTTCAGCCGCTCCTTGTGCGTCACCCCGAAGTGCTGCTCCTCGTCGATCACGAGGAGCCCGAGCCGCTGGAAATCGATCTGCTTGCCGAGCAGCGCATGCGTGCCGACCACGATGTCGAGGGTGCCGTTCTTGATGCCCTCTTTCACTTCGCCAAGCTCCTTGGGCGAAACGAAGCGCGACGCCTGCGCGATCTTGAGCGGCAGTCCCTTGAAACGCTCGCGAACGGTCTGCGTATGCTGGCGCGCAAGCAGCGTCGTCGGCACGACGATGGCGACTTGCAGCCCGTTCATCGCGGCCACGAACGCAGCACGCAGTGCCACCTCCGTTTTGCCGAAGCCCACGTCGCCGCATACGAGCCGGTCCATCGGACGGCCCGCCTGAAGATCGCCCAGCACCGCCTCGATGCTCGCCGCCTGATCTTCCGTTTCCTCGTAGGGGAAGCTCGCGACGAACTCGTCGTAAGCGCTCGCAGGCGGCGCGAGCACCGGCGCCTCGCGAAGCTGGCGCAGCGCCGCGATCTTGATCAGCTCGCCCGCCATCTCGCGCAGGCGCTTCTTGAGCTTCGCCTTGCGCGACTGCCACGCCACGCCGCCGAGACGGTCGAGCTGCGCCGAGCCGTCGTCCGATCCGTAGCGCGACAGCAGCTCGATATTCTCGACCGGCAGATAGAGCGTATCGCCACCGTGATATTTGAGTTCGAGGCAATCGTGCGGCGCACCCAGCGCCGTAATCGTCTTGAGCCCCGCGAACCTGCCGATGCCGTGATCCGCGTGCACCACGAGATCGCCCACAGAAAGGCTCGTGGCTTCCGTCAACACGTCGGCCGCGCGCTTCGCTTTGCGCCTTGGCCGCACGAGCCGGTCGCCGAGAATGTCCTGCTCGGCAATGACAGCAAGCTCCGGCGTCTCGAAACCCTGCTCGATGCCAAGCACGGCAAGACCCGTCACGCCGGGTTCAAGCGCCAGCGCATCCGTATAGCCCTCGACCTTCGCCACAGACTTAAGACCGTGATCCGCAAGCAGCGACGAGAGCCGCTCGCGCGCACCCGGCGTCCACGCCGCAATGAGCGCGCGGCGGTGGTTCGCCTGGATCTGCTTCACATGGCCGACGACCGCATCGAACACGTTGGCGTCCGGGTTCTGCCGCTCGGGCGCGAACGAACGCCCGCCCTTGCCCCGCCACGGGCGCACGCCCTCGCCTTCCGCCATCTCGAACGGCGTGAGGCGTACGATCTTGCGCCCGTGCAAAACCTTCGTCCAAGCCGCCTTGTCGAGAAACATCTGTTGCGGCGGCACAGGCTTGTAGGGCGGCGCGCCGAAACGCTCGGCTTCGAGACCTTCGGTCCGCGCCAGATAGTGCTCGTTGATCTGATCGAAGCGATGGCTCACCGCCTCGTCCGCCAGATGATCGAAGCTCACCGGCGCATCGCCCACGTAGTCGAACAGCGTCTCGAGCGTCTCGTGGAACAGCGGCAGCCAATGCTCCTCACCCGCATAGCGATGCCCCGCACTGATCGCTTCGTAGAGCGGATCGTCGCCCGTCGCGCCGCCGAACAGCTCCACATAGCGCGAGCGAAACAGCGCCACCGCCGCTTCACCGAATGCGACCTCCGACACGGGCATGAGGACGAGCTTCTTCACGGCCTTCGAGGTGCGCTGCGTCTCGGCATCGAACGTCTTGATGCTTTCGAGCGTGTCGCCGAAGAAATCGAGCCGGATCGGGTTGAGCCGCCCCGGCGGAAAGAGATCGACGATGCCGCCGCGCACCGCCATCTCGCCCTGCTCCATCACGGTGCCGGTGCGCGTGTAACCCGCAAGTGAAAGGCTCTGCACGAGCTTGTCGAGATCCACCCGCTGGCCGGGCGTGAAGCTCTTCATCGCATTGCGGACGTAGGCCTTGGGCGGCACGCGCTGCAGCACAGCGTTGACGGTGGTGAGCACGACGATGGGTTCTTTCGTGCCCAGCGCAAACCGCGACAGCGCCGTAATGCGCTTGGCCACGATCTCCGCATTCGGCCCCACGCGATCGTAAGGCACGGTATCCCACGCGGGGAACGGCGCGACCCTGAGTTTCGGCGCAAAAAACTTGAGCTGCCCTTCGAGCGCTTCGAGCCGCCGGTCGTCGCGCGCCACGTGCACCAGCACGCCGGGCTTGTCCGCTCGCGTCGCTTCCTCGACAAGGCGTGCGAGCACGAGCGCGTCCAACCCCTCCGGCACGCCCGTGAAAATCAAATCAGCCCGCTCGCCCACGACTTCAGCCATCACTCGTAAAAATCCGCATCTACCCCGCCGCCCCTATGTCCCGGCTCTGCGCGGCAAACGCCGCTTGGCCGGGATCACAGGGGAAGCAGGCCTCTCATCAACATGTCATCCCGGAAAGGCGCAGGCGTAAGCCGAAGCGTTATCCGGGAGCGAGGGCCAATACGCGACATTGACCGAGCGACGACTTAAGGCGAGGCTCACGCCAGCCCGTGGAACCGCCGGATCTCCGCCACCACGTCGGCAAACTCCGTCCCTGCGGCACCGCCTTCCGGCCCCAGCAGCCAGTGCTGGATCTCAGGCTCCGTCGCTTTCAAAAAACGCTCGAAGTGTTCAAGATCGGTGTCGGACATACCCGCGAGCCGCGCATCCGCAAACCGGCCAACCAGAATATCCAGCTCCTTGGTTCCGCGGTGCCCCGCACGCCATAGCGCGCGGCGGCGCCGAACCTCCAATTCGTCGCTCATGCTCAGAAAACCGGTTAGACCATGATCGCTTCGGACCTTATCGGTCCGAAGGGTGAATCATCGGTCTCGTCAAAGATCTATAGCGTCCGATCCAACCCCAATGGGTCGGATCGGACGCTATAGTGGCGCACCGCGCTTTGCGCGCATCCGTCCTGGGTGTCATATAACGCCCTCTCCGAGGCATGTCAGCCCATGGTGGAGCACCGCGGCCGCGTGACGCCCGGAACAGAACGAAGGTTCCCTCAAGATCGCCATGCGGCCCGATGAGCTCACTCCCCTGTTTGCCGAAGCCAACGTCCTGAAGGGCGTGGGCCCGCATGTCCTGACGCTGCTGAAAAAGGCTGTGCGCCTGCCGCCGGGCGTCACACGTCCGCGCGTGGTCGATCTTCTCTGGCACCTGCCGACCGGCGTCATCGACCGGCGCGCCGAGCCCACCGTCGCCGCCGCCGTGCCGGGGACCATCGCAACGCTCAAGGTACGCGTTCTCAAACACAAGCCGCCCCCGCGCGGCAACACCAAGGCCCCCTACAAGATCGCGACCGAGGACGAGACCGGCCGCCTCGACCTCGTCTTCTTCCGCGCCGAACGCTCCTTTATCGAGCGCCAGTTGCCCGTGGGCACCGAGCGGTACGTCTCAGGCCGCGTCGAGCGCTACGGCGACACGTTGCAGATGGCGCATCCCGATTACATCGTCGCGCCCGAAGCACGCGATGAACTTCCTCTGCTGGAGCCCGTTTATCCGCTCACGGCAGGCCTGTCCGGCAAGGCGCTGATCAAGGCGAGCCGCCAAGCGCTCTCCCGCGCACCCGACCTCGCCGAATGGCAGAACCCGAGCTGGCTCAAGCAGCAAGGCTGGCCAACGTTCGCGGATGCGCTCCGCCGCCTCCATACGCCGGACGACGCTGCCGACGTCTCACCCATGAGCGCCCCCCTCCAACGCCTCGCCTACGACGAACTGCTTGCCAACCAGCTTGCGCTCGCCATCGTGCGCGAGAGCTTCAAGGCGCAAAGCGGCCGCCCGGTGCGAGGCAACGGCCGCCTGCGCGCGAAGATCGTACAGGCCCTTCCCTTCGCGCTCACGGGTTCGCAAGCCTCTGCCCTGGCAGAGATCGAAGCAGACATGGCCGCCCCGCGCCGGATGCTCCGTCTCCTGCAGGGAGACGTCGGCTCGGGAAAAACCGTGGTCGCGCTCCTGGCCATGGCGGTTGCCGTGGAAGCCGGCGCACAGGCGGCGCTGATGGCTCCCACCGAAGTGCTGGCCCGCCAGCATGCCGAAACCATCGCGCCGCTCGCGGGCGCAGCAGGCCTCACCATCGGCCTTTTGACGGGACGCGAGAAAGGCCGCGCACGCGCCGAGCTGCTCACGCGCCTCGCAAGCGGCGAGATCAACATCCTGATCGGCACCCACGCGCTGTTCCAGGACGACGTCGCCTTCCGCGACCTCGCCTTTGCCGTTATCGACGAGCAGCATCGCTTCGGCGTGCACCAGCGTCTCGCGCTGCAAAGCAAAGGCAACGGCGGCGCCAACATGCTGGTGATGACGGCAACGCCCATCCCCCGCACGCTTCTGATGACGCATTACGGCGACCTCGAAGTCTCGCGCCTCACCGAGAAGCCCGCCGGTCGCAAGCCCATCACCACCCGCAAGATCCCAAACGCCAGCCTCGAAAAGCTCATCGCCCGCGTCCGCGCACAACTTGCGGAAGGCGCGCAGGTCTATTGGGTGTGCCCGTTAATCGAAAGCTCCGACGTCTCCGACCTCGCCGCCGCCGAGGAACGCCACGCGCATCTGACGCAAGCGCTCGGAGACGGCATCGGCCTACTCCACGGCGGGATGAACGCAACGGCGAAAGACGCGACAATGGCCGCCTTCGCGGACGGCAATCTAAAGGTGCTCGTCGCCACCACCGTCATCGAAGTCGGCGTCAACGTGCCGAACGCCAACATCATGGTCATCGAGCACGCCGAGCGTTTCGGCCTCGCCCAGCTCCACCAACTCCGCGGCCGCGTGGGCCGCGGCAGCCGCGAGAGCTTCTGCATGTTACTCTATCAGGAGCCGCTCAGCAAAACGGCCGACCAGCGTCTCGCCATGATGGAAGAGACGGAAGACGGCTTCCTCATCGCCGAGAAAGATCTCGAATTGCGCGGCGGCGGCGAGGTCCTGGGCGCGCGCCAGAGCGGCGATGCCGAATTCCGCATTGCAGGCGTCCCGACCTTCGGCGACCTGCTCGCCGCGGCTCATGACGACGCGCGCATGATCCTCGCTTCAGACCCGGCCCTCACGAGCCCGCGCGGCGAAGCCCTCCGCCGCCTGCTCTATCTTTTCGAGTGCGACGAAGCCATCCGCCTCTTCCGCGCGGCATAACCCTCACGGTCATTCCCGCAGCTTGTGTCGCAAAAACTCAAACCTTCGGCGGAGGAACAGGCACCGGATCCGGCACGGCGACACCTGCTTTCCGCGCCTGCTCCGCAAGCTGCTTCAGGCGCGCCTCGTAATCCGGCACGACCATGCCCGCCGAAATGACGATCTTCGCCGCATCTTCGACCGACATCTTGAGCAACGTCACATTCCGCCGCGGCACGAAGCAGATGAAGCCCGTCGGCGGCACGATACCCGTCGGCATGAAGACGGTCAGCATGTCCTCTTCGCCGCCGGGCTGCGTGAGCTTGATCTCGCCCTTCGTCTCGCCCGTCACGAACACGATCGACCACAGCCCCTTCGAGGGAAACTCGATCATGCCGACTTTCTGAAACGCCTGCTGCTGCATCCCCGTCGCGGAGACGACGGATTCGAAAATCTGCTTTAGCGCGCGATAGACGTTGCGCACGATCGGCATCCGGTCGAGCGCCATCTCGCCGAAGGAAATCAGAGAGCGCCCGAGCAGGTTCGCGGTGAGCGCGCCGGTGAGCGTGAGAAACACGATGCCGAACAGAAGCCCGATCCCCGGCACCGAGAACGGCAGGTAGGTATCTGGCGAATAAACGGCCGGTACGAACGGCTTCAGCCACGCGTCGGTGACGTTGATCACCCACCAGATGAAATAGACGGTGAGCGTCACTGGGCCGACGATGATGAGGCCGGTGAGAAAATAGTTGCGCAACCGCGCACCGATGCGCAGCGGCGCGCCGTCGTCGGTCGCGAGATGGCGAAGACCGGTCGCAAGACCGTCGTCGCCGCGCTCCGGCCCGCCCTTACCTTGAGGAGATTGCGTCATCGCGAACCATGGTGGGGTCTTGGAGTGCGGCTCGTCAACTCCCGCCGAGAAAGGTCTACGCCTAAGCCGCAGCCCGCGCGTTGGGCTTTATTGCGTAACGACGAGGCAATCGAAGCCCTGCGGCTTCAGAGTCTGGCAAAGGTCGCCGGGCTCCTTGGCGTTCGCATACGGACCCAGCCGCACGCGATAGAAGGTGCCCATACTGCCGATCACCGCTTCGTCCACCTCGGTGCGCACCGCGCCCGAACGGACCGCCGGATAGCCTTGGAGCGTCTGGGCAAGCTTGTCCGCCTCCTCGCGCGAACGCACGGAGGCCACCTGCAGCTTGAAGTTTCCGCCCGCCGCCTTCGCTGCAACCTTCTTGGCCGCCGCCTTTTGCGCGGGAGCCGCATCGGCTGCACCGGCACTCGGCCCGCCGGAGGTCGACCACGGCAGCGCCGACGGACTGTCCGGCCCTCGTTGCACCATGGACGAGGTCTGCGCATTCACGACCGTCGTTTCCGAACCCCATTCGCTTGCGGTGGCTGTCGATCCCGTCGTGACCGCCGCGTCGGGCGCAGCCTCTGACGAGGAGCCGAACATGTTGCTGAAGAAGCCACCGACCGCCGCGCCCGTGCCGGCAAGAGGGTTGCTCCATGTGGAGCCGCCTGCGAGCGAGCCTTCGCCCGCTGGCGAGGCGCCCGGCATGGCGTTGAGCCCCGTCGAAACGGGCGTGGCTTCGGACGCAAAGCCGGTCGAAATCTGCTGCTGTGGAGCTGATGCGGGCGCCGTCTCCGTCGCCCATGCGGATGTCTGTGCGCCAGCGGGTGCGGAGGGTGCGGCAACCGGCGCGACAGGAGACGCCTGCGTCTCTGCTGCGGGCGACGGCGGCGGAGCCGCCACAGCAGCAGCCTCGGCTGTTGGCGCCGCCGTCGGCGCGGCAGCCGGTTGCGCGGCGGCAGCGGGCTGCTGCGCCGGAGCAGCGGACGGCGTCGAAGACGACGACATCCCCGGGATCGCAATCGTCGGCAGCGACGGCATCGACATATTGTTCCAGAACGAGCTGGGCCCCACGACAGCCACCTGCGTGCCTGGCTTAGCTTGCGGCGCGGCGCCGGGCGTCGGCGTGCTCGGACTTTGATCGAGCGGCGCGGCCCCGATCGGCGGCGGCGTATCTCCTAAGCCCGCCTCGCGATAGGCAAGCTGCCGCTCTTCGGTCGCCTTGGCTCTCTCGGCGTCCGAAAGGCCGCCCTTGAGCCACACGGCCGTCGTCAGATCGGAAATGGCCTGCGCGGGCTTGCCGAGCCGGCGGGACGCCGATCCGCGGAAGTAAAGAGCGCGCGCCATCTGCGCGCTCGGCAGGCCCCCGCCAGAGAGGGCTGTCGTCAACTGCTTTTCGGCCGCGGCCATATCGCCGGATTCGAAGGCACGGACGCCGGCGGAATAGGCCCGCTGGTTGGCAGCACCGCCTTTGGATTCCGCCTCTTCACCCTTGCCTTTGGCCTGCGCAAACGCGCTCGTGGCAGCCGGCATGCCTGTCAGCCCAACGGCCAATAGAACGCCAGCGCCAATCCGCGCCAGATGCGTGATTTCAAGCTTCGGCAATAGCTCTACCCACCCCTGAGTGGCATTCGACATGCGCAATTCCCTGCCGCTGTGGCAAACGCAGCACCCCGCCACGGTTTATGTCAAGCAAAGGGAAGAGGCAAATCGAGGGCAGCGAAAACGCTGCCCTTTTCCCCGTCATCCACCCCTTCGAGCTACTCCACGGTCACCGACTTCGCCAGATTCCGCGGCTGGTCCACGTCGGTCCCCATCAAAACGGCCGTGTGGTAGGCCAAAAGTTGCACCGGCACGGCGGAAATCAGCGGATACGTAAGCGGGTGGGCGTCCGGAATTTTGATGTGGGCCGCCAGCTCGCAGCCGACCGTTTCCGGATCCGCGTTGGAGATCAGCACGATCTGTCCGCCGCGAGCCGCCACTTCCTGAACGTTGGAAACCGTCTTCTCGAGGAGATCGTCCTCGGGCGCTACCACGATCACCGGCACCGTCTCGTCGATCAGCGCGATGGGGCCGTGCTTCAACTCGCCCGCGGCATAACCCTCGGCGTGGATATAGGAGATCTCCTTGAGCTTGAGCGCCCCTTCGAGCGCCAGCGGATAGCTCAGGCCACGGCCGAGATAGAGCACATCGCGCGCCTTCGAGAGCTGATGGGCAAGCTCCACATAGGGCGTCTCGTCGACGAGCATTGTGGAAATGAGCCGCGGCACCTCGATCAGCGCCGACACGAGTTCCTGCTCCTGCTCTTCCGAGATCGCGCCCCGCGCCCGCCCGAGCGCAATCGCAAGGCAGGCGAGTGCCGAAAGCTGGCACGTAAACGCCTTCGTCGAAGCAACGCCGATCTCCGGCCCCGCAAGCGTCGGCAGCACCGCATCCGACTCGCGCGCAATCGTAGAGGTACGCACGTTGACGATGGAGGCGATGCGCTGCCCGTTGGCCCGTGCATAGCGCAGCGTCGCGAGCGTATCGGCCGTCTCGCCCGACTGCGAGACGAAGAGCGCTAAGCCACCCTCCGGCAGAGGCGCCTCTCGGTAGCGAAGTTCCGACGCGATATCGATTTCCACCGGCACCCGCGCGTAGCGCTCGATCCAGTACTTGCCGACGAGCCCCGCGTAATAAGCCGTGCCGCACGCCGAGATCGTCACACGCGGCACCGTCGCGAGGTCGATACCGAGATCGGGAATGGACACCCGCCCGTTCGCCATGTCGAGATAGTTCGACAGCGTGTGGCTGATCACCTCCGGCTGCTCGTGGATCTCCTTCGCCATGAAGTGTCGGTGGTTGCCCTTGTCGACGAGCAGCGAGCTTGCGACTGACTTCACGAGCGGGCGCGTCACCGGCGCCCCCGTGCGGTCGAACACCTGCGCACCCGCGCGGCGCATCACCGCCCAATCGCCTTCTTCGAGATACGTGATCGCATCCGTAAACGGCGCGAGCGCGATCGCGTCGCTCCCGAGATACATCTCGCCGCGCCCATGACCGATGGCGAGCGGGCTACCCTGCCGGGCCGCGATCATCAGATCGTCCTCACCCGCAAAGATGATCCCGAGCGCGAATGCGCCGCGAAGCTGTTCGAGCGCCGCGCGCACCGCCGAAATGGAATCGAGACCGTTCTGCATCCCGTCGGTGATGAGATGCACCACCGCTTCCGTGTCGGTATCCGTCTCGAAGACGTGCCCCTTTGCGCTCAACTGCTCCTTGAGCTCGCGGAAATTCTCGATGATGCCGTTATGCACGACCGAGACCTTGGCGCTCATGTGCGGATGCGCGTTGCGCTCGATGGGCCGCCCGTGCGTCGCCCAGCGCGTATGGCCGATCCCCGTGCGGCCGGAAAGCGGCTCGGCATTGAGGCGCGTCTCCAGGTTTCTGAGCTTGCCCTCGGCCCGGCGCCGGTCGAGATGCCCGTTTTCGACGGTCGCGATGCCCGCGCTGTCGTAGCCGCGATATTCCAGTCGTCGCAGCGCATCGACCAGATCGGTCGCAACGGATTTACCGCCGAGAATGCCAACGATGCCGCACATGCAAGAGCCCTCGCTGAATTGTCTTCCCGCGTCAGACGCAAACCATGATGCGAGAAATATGCCGTACGGGAGCCCGCACGCCCTTTCAAATCAAAGAATATGTCTAATCTTAACGATCATGAACGCCCTGAGGCAGCGGCCTTCCGGCGCGCCATGAGCGTGCGGAACTTCTCCGCCCACCCCGGCCGCTCCTCCTGCTCGCTGCGTTCGAGCGCGAGCGCTCCTTCGCCCACGTCTTTGGTGATCACGCTCCCCGAGCCGACATAAGCCCCCGCCCCGATCTTCACCGGCGCGACGAGCGCCGAGTTGGAGCCGACGAACGCGCCGTCCCCAATCTCTGTCTTGTGCTTGAAGAAGCCATCGTAGTTGCAGAAGATCGTACCCGCGCCGATGTTGGCGCCAGCTCCCACCGCACCGTCGCCTAGATACGCAAGGTGATTGGCCTTCGCGCCGTCGCCCATCGTCGTGTTCTTTACCTCGACGAAATTGCCCACGTGCACCTTCTGCCCGAGCACCGCACCGGGCCTGAGCCGGGCATACGGCCCGATCCGCGCACCGGCGCCGACCTCTGCCCCTTCGAGATACGAGTTGGCCTTGATCTCCGCGCCCGCCCCGACCGAGACCTTGGGGCCAAAAAACACGTTGGGCTCGATCAGAACGTCGCGCCCGATTTTGGTATCGAACGACAACCAGACGGTCTCCGGCGCGATCATCGTCACACCGTCGGCCATCGCCGCGGCACGCGCCCGGCGCTGCCAGATCGCTTCCGCCTGAGCGAGCTCGCCGCGCGCGTTCACACCGAGCACCTCGTCCTCATCGCACGCAACCGCAGCCGCTCGCCCCCCTCGCGAGCGCACGATTTCGACGGCGTCGGTCAGGTAGAATTCACCCTTTGCATTCGCATTGCCGATCGCATCCAGCACATCGAGCGGCGCATCGAGCCGGAATGCCATCACGCCCGAGTTGCAGAGCCGGATCGCAAGTTCGGCCTCCGTCGCGTCCTTAGCTTCGCGGATGGCGATGAGTTCCCCATCCGATGATGTGACAAGCCGCCCATAGCTTCCCGGCTCCCGCGCCTCGAAGCCGAGCACGGCAACGGATGCGCCGCCGTCGAGCGCCCCGAGCAGCGCGCGCACCGTCTCCGGCGTCACCAACGGCGTATCCGCGAACAAGACCAGAAGATCGCCGCGATGCGCCGCGATCGCGTCGCGCGCGGCCAGCACCGCATCGGCGGTTCCCTGCTGCCGCTCCTGCACGAACACCTGCGCGCCCGGCGTGGCCTTCACGGCTTCGTCGCGCACGCGCTCCATCTCCGGCCCCACGACAACCGCGAGCGCCTCGCCTCCTACCGCCTTCGCAAGCGCCAGCACGTGCCCCAGCATCGAGCGGCCGGCAATGCGGTGCAGCACCTTCGGCAGATCGGAACGCATACGCGTCCCCTTGCCGGCAGCAAGCACGACGGTCAGCAGCGGTCGGCTCATGAAGCACCCCGAATTGTATCGACGCCAGAATCGCGCCAGACGCTATCGCCAGCAGCGTCCGTTCGCAATTGGCACCGATGTCAGGGCCGGAAATGCCCGGCCCCTCCACAAGAGAGGGCATCTATCCCCAAACCGTCCACAGTTGCATCGCCCCATCGCGTTGACCCGTAAGGCCCGACTCAGACACCAACTTTCCGGATCAGAAGTGCGCCTTGCCGGATGCCGGCGGGGGCCCGTGCTCACTTCATCGAGGGGGCACGGAGGCGAGGCGCCGAAGAGGTTCGGAAAGCAAGGTCATGACAGAAAAAAACCTGCCACAACCAAGTTCGCCCGAGATCGGGCGCCGGACGTTCACGCCCTATGTCAAGGTCTGGACGGGTCTTGCCGCGCTGTCGGTGGTTTACCTCGGCCTTGTCGTCACGCAGCCCGCAACGGTCGCAAGCGTGCTCGGCACGCCTGACCATGCGGCCTATGGCGATGCGGGTCCGGAAACCCTGGCAGAAACCGCCGCCGAGGTTCGCACGCTCCGCGACACTATCGATCTCTTCCGCAACGAGCTGATCGAAATGCGCGCGCAGGTGTCGAACCAGACCGACGTCACAAGCGAGCTGTTGAGCCGCGTCGCCACGCTTGAGACGTCACCCGACGGCGCCCAACGCGTTGCCGAAGCGAATGCGCCCCAGGGCCAGGACACCGCGGCGGGCCAACAGCCTCCGACGGAAACGGCGGCCCTGCCCGCCCCCATCCGCAAAAACGCAGGCGAGACATCCAAAGCCGCCAAGCAGGCCGAGGCGAAAGCAAAATCGCAAGTCGAGACAGGCAGCGTCACCGCACCGGCTGCCGGCGCGGGCTCCGAGATCACCTTCGGCACGCCGGTCGTGAAACAGGCCGCAAGACCGCCGTCCGATCCGCCGCCCGGCACCCGCAACATGATTGGCGTGCAGATCGCAACAGGCCCTTCGGTCGATAGCCTGCGCCTCTCCTGGACGCTTCTTTCGGAGCGTCACGCTGACAGCTTCCGCGCCCTCGCGCCCCGTTACGTCGCATCTGGTTCGGGCCCGAACGAGAGCTACGATCTGATCGTCGGCCCCATGCCGACCGTCGACGAAGCCCGCCGCCTTTGCGAAGACCTCTCGCTTAAGGCCACGCCCTGCCGCGTAAGCCACTTCACAGGCGACGCGCTCTAGCGAGACGGAAGCGCCGGGCCCCAGGGCCACACTCTCGAAGTCTCGCGAACCCTAGGTCGCGGTCATGGCGAAGCAATGCTCCGCAAGGACTGCGCCGGACATCCCCACGGCAATCGCCCCTTATCCGAAGCTTTCCCGCCACTAGCGCTCAAAACAAAAGAAAGGGCGCGCCAGCGCCCCGGGCCGCGACTGCGGCCCCGCGCCAAGTGGCGCGGCCATCCACACACCGCAACGCCCCTTATGCGAAGCTTCTCGCCACTTGCGTACGCACTCACAGACTATCCGCGTTGAACGTATCGCAGCTCTTCATCTCGCCTGACTTGAACCCGCGCGTAAACCACTCCTTCCGCTGAGCGGACGAACCGTGCGTGAAGGAATCCGGCACCACATAACCCTGCTGCCGCTTTTGGATCATGTCGTCGCCGATCTGCTTAGCCGCGTTCAGGCCTTCTTCGATGTCTCCGTCCTCAAGCCGGTTGTTGAGCTGATGATTGAGGTTGGCCCACACGCCTGCAAGGCAGTCTGCCTGCAGCTCCATCATCACCTGGATACGATTGGCCTCCGTCTGGCTCACACGCTGCTTCGTGCGCTGCACCTGCTCCGTAATGCCGAGCAGGGTCTGCACGTGGTGGCCCACCTCATGCGCAATGACATAGGCCTGCGCGAAATCGCCCGGCGCGTTGAAACGCCGTTCGAGCTCGTTAAAGAAACCGAGATCGATGTAGACCTTCTGATCGAGCGGACAATAGAACGGCCCCATGGCCGACTGCCCGGTCCCGCACGCCGTTCGCGTCGCCCCCGTGAACATCACGAGTTGCGGCTCTTGATATTGCCGCCCCGCGCTCTTGAACACGTCGTTCCAGACGTCTTCCGTATCGGCCAGCACGCGGCCGATGAAGGTCCGCATCTCGTCCTGCGCCTTAGGCGCGCCCTGCTCCTGAGTGGCGTCGCGCGAACCTGGCAGCCCCGGAATGTCGAACGGGTTGCGCTCGGCCGTGCGACGTGGCGCCTGCTGCGTCTGCTCGGGCATACGCGAGATGTCGGGGAAGTTGCCCTGCCCGCCACCCAACAACACCTCAAGTGGGTTGATGCCGAACAGCAGCATGATCGCACCGAGAATAAGCAGCGTCGTCAGGCTCATGCCGCCCTTGCCGCCAACTGGAATGCGAACGCCCGGCCCACCGCTGCCCGGGAAACGGAAGCCGCCGTCCCGCTGCCCCCGCCGGTCGTCGATATTCTTGCTTTCTCTGTCGTTTTCGTCGTAGCGCATTGCGGAACGGCTCCAAGATCGCTTCCTGCAACCGACCATAGCGCGCGAGACCGGGCGAGGGCCAGATATCTGCGCCCATCATCACGCGGCGCGAATGATGACGGATTGGGCGGCCCGCATAACTTCACGGCACCCGCTAACGGCAAACACCGTGGCTATCAGCCGAGCCGTACAAGCAGATCTTTGATTCGCCGCGGTTTTCTCTGTCATACACCGACTGGCATGTCCGTTGCTGACAAGCGACCACAGGCATCGCGACGAGGTGGGGCGCAATGCCTGTGGGCAGTCCGCCCGCATCGATTGCCGCCCCGCAATTGCCGGTGATAGACCGGCGGCCTTGCGGGAGCGCGCAACGCACCCGCAGCGATGACACCATGGAGGCCACCTTGCTGCAGCCGCTCCCGCCGTTTCGCGCCAAACCCACGCGCCGTCCGTTGAAGGCAAAACGTCTGGCCGCCGACGCTCAGGAGAAAGCGGTCATTTCCGTGAAGGCCAACCGTCATCCGATCAAGGTCGCCCGCCGTCAGGGCACACCCGCCCTCAAGGTGCTGCGCGGCGGCGACGCCCTCGCCTGAGTGCCATCGCCCCGGTAGAAGGCGCGCAGCCCTCACAGGCTCGCCGTCATGCCGCCGTCCACGACCAGCTCGGCACCCGACACATAAGCCGCATCGTCGCTCGCCAGGAACAGCGCCGCCCGCGCGATGTCGTCGGCCGTGCCGAACCGGCGCATCGGCGTCTTGTCGAGCAGCGCCTTGCTGACGAACGGGTTCTTGAGAAAGCGCTCCGTCAGCGCGGTATCGATGTAGCCCGGCGCGAGCGTATTCACGCGGATGTTGTAAGGCGCATACTCGACGGCAAGCGCCTTCGTCAGCGCCGTCACCGCTCCCTTGGTGGCCGAGTATCCCGCAAGCTGACGCAGGCCGCGCTGCCCCATGATCGACGACACGTTGATCAGCGACCCCGCACCCGACGCCTTGAGAAGCCCGAACGTATCGCGCGCCACGCGCACCACGCCGTCAAGATTGACCTCGCGGATCTTCACCCAGTCCGCATCAGACAGATGGCGGAAATCGCTCCGCACATTGAGCCCGGCGTTGTTGACGACGATGTCGGCGCGTCCCGAACCCTTCTCAACCTCACGCACGAGCATATTGACGTCCTGCCCGCGCGACACGTCGACGGTGAGCGCCGTAGCGGAAAGCCCGCGCCCGCGAAGCGCATCCGCAGCAGCAGCCGCGCTCTCGCCGTTCACGTCCGTCACATAGACGGTCGCCCCCTCCTCCGCGAACAGCCGCGCAATGGCAAGCCCGATACCCGCGCCCGCGCCCGTCACGACGGCAACCTTGTCCTTCAAACGGCTCATCACGTCTCTCTTGTGGTCATATTCGAAAAGCCCAGCGGCACGGCAGGGCTGCAGAATTCAATCCATCTGCGGGGCCAACGAAAGCCCCATCGCGGGATTTGCTGAATCACACCGCCGGTGGCAGCCATTTGTCCCGCATCGTCACCAGTTCCTCTGCCGCCGAAGGATGCAGCGCAATCGTCGCGTCGAAATCGGCCTTGCTCGCCTTCATGGTAAGCGCCACACCTGCCATCTGCACGATTTCCGCCGCATCCGGCCCCATCATGTGGCACCCGAGCACGCGGTCCGTCTTGGCATCCACGACGAGCTTCATCAGTGTCCGCTCGTCGCGCCCCGACACGATGTTCCGAAGCGGCCGGAAGCGCGCCTTGTACAGATCGATGTCGTGCCCCTTGGCCCGAGCCGCCTCTTCCGTAAGCCCCACCGTCGCAATCTCCGGCGTCGTAAATACGCCGGTCGCAACAACCGAATGATCCACCGTAACCGGACGATTGCCGAACACCGTATCGGCGAACGCATGCCCCTCGCGGATCGCGACCGGCGTGAGGTTTACCCGGTCCGTAACATCCCCCACCGCATAGATGCCGCGCGCCGATGTTTCGGAATACTCGTCGACGGGGATCTCGCCTTTCGCACCCGTCTCGATACCCACCGTTTCGAGTCCGAGATCGCCCGTACACGGCGCCCTGCCGATAGCCGACAGCACCAAGTCCGTCTCCATCGTCTCGCCGCTCTTGAGCGCGAGATTGAAGCCCCCTCGGCACGCCGCAACGCCGATCATCTCGGTGTTCATCATCAGGCGAATACCGCGTGACGCCATCGCCTCCATCAGCCCGTCGCGCAATTCCTCGTCGAACCCGCGCAGCACCTTCTCGCCGCGATGCATCAGCGTCGTTTCGACACCGAGACCCGCGAAGATCGACGCGAACTCCACCGCGATATAGCCGCCCCCACACACCACGATGCGACGCGGCAGCGCCTTAAGCTCGAAGATGTCGTCCGAAACGCACACGTTGTCGACGCCGGGGATGTCGGCATAGCGAACTGGCCGCCCGCCCGTCGCAATCAAGATCGTCTTCGCCGTGATGCGCGTGCCGTCGTCCAGCTTCACGCGCCCCGGCCCGTCGAGCTTGGCGCGCGCCTTGATCGTCGTGACGCCTTTAAGCTTCAGGTTCCCCTCGTAGACGCCTTCGATGCGCGTGATCTCGCGATCCTTGTTCGCCACCAGCGTCGCCCAGTCGAACGACCGCTCGCCCACCGTCCAACCGAACCCACGCGCATCCTCGAAGTCGTCGGAAAAGCGTGAGGCGTACACAAACAGTTTCTTCGGCACGCAACCGCGGATCACGCACGTGCCTCCGAAACGGTCCCGCTCCGCGATGGCTACCTTCGCCCCATAGCCAGCCGCAATCCGCGCGGCCCTGACGCCGCCCGAACCGCCACCGATGACGAAAAGATCGAAGTCCGTCCCACTCATGACGAAATGCATCCAGCCAGTTGCCTAAAGCGGGCGCCAACCTGACGGAACTCCGCACCCCGCGCAACCCGCCCCGTCAGCGCACCCGCGTCAGGTTAAGTATGAGACGAGAGGATCCGCGGCACGAGCCATAGCAGCACGAGCACGCCCAACAGCTCCACAACCGACTGCAGCACGATCACCACAGCCGCCGCAGCCCACTCGGCGGGAAGCGCAAGCGCGAGCGGAAGTACGACAAACGAATTGCGTGTCGCGAAGCTGAACACCAGCGTCCGCATCTCGGCCACCGGCAAGCGGAACACACGCCCCCCGGCAATTCCGAGGAGAACGGCGCCGATGAAAAACAATACGAACACGGCCGAGACATCCCCCACGAGGGGAAGCGCGGCCTCAACCGCCTCCACCTGCGAAGCGCCAATGAAAAACAGAACCAGCGCAAGCAGCGGAACGGGCAACCATCCAAGCCGCCACACCAGCGCCTCGCGACCCGCGCCGCCTGCCACCCAGCGCTCGGTCGCATAAGCAGCCGCAAGCGGCAGGGCGATGACGAGCAGAAATACCGCCATCATCGTCGGCACTGAGACGACGTCGCCAAGCCCCTCTCCCATGAACACCCACAGATAAAGGGGCAACAGCAGGATCTGCACGATCAGCACCACCGGCGTCACGGCGATGGCGCGGCGCGTGTCGCCACCCGCCTGATGCGTGAACGTGATGAACCAGTCGGTGCAGGGCACAAGCAGCACCAACAGCACCCCGAGCCGCACCGCAGGATCGTCAGGAACCAGCGGAAGCAACGCAGCCACCAGCAGCGGCAGCAACACAAAGTTGCCGATCAGAACAACTGTCATGAAGCGCGCGTCGCGCAGCGCGGCAGGGAGTGCGACGAGCGGCACTTGCGTGAACGTGACAAAGAGAAGAAACGCGAGGCAGGGCCAGAGAAGCGCCTCGAAAAGCGGCGCGGCCTGAGGAACGCTTGCGCCCACGGCCACCCCCGCCGCGATAGCCGCGACATAGACCCAGACCTGCCGACGCTCCAGAATATCGCGTGTCATAAGCCCCCGGAGCACGCGCGCGTCGCGATGGCCTAAACGGCCTCCTGGCTTTCGCCGTATTGCGCCTCGATCACCGCCACACCATCCGGCCCGCCAATGATGGCCGCGTCCGCGATGCCGAGGAAAAGCCCGTTCTCGACCACGCCGGGTATGAACTTCAGCGCTTCGTCAAGCGCTTCGGGATCCTCGATCGGACCGAACGCGCAATCGAAGATGTAGTTGCCACCATCGGTCACGAACGGCGCCCCATCGGCATTGACCCGCTGCGTGATCTCTCCGTGACATCCCGCATCCGCCGCCAACATTTCGATCATGTTGCGTGTCGCCGTCATGCCGAAGCGCACCACTTCCACAGGCAGCGGAAAAGCCCCGAGCTTCGCCACCTGCTTTGCGCTGTCCGCGATCACGATCATGCGGTCGGACGCCGTCGCCACGATTTTCTCGCGCAGCAGCGCGCCGCCTCCGCCTTTGATCAGCCGCAGCTCTCCGTCGATCTCGTCCGCGCCGTCGATGGTGAGATCCAGAAGCGGCGTCTCGCAGAGCGTCGTCAGCGGAATGCCGTGCTGTTCGGCAAGACGCTGCGTCTCCTCGGACGTCGGCACGCACAGCACCTGAAGCCCTGCGCGCACCTCCCCGGCCAGAAGCTCGACGAACTTGGAAGCCGTCGATCCCGTCCCGAGCCCGAGCCGCATTCCCGGCTCGACGAACTGGAGGGCACGCCGCGCCGCGGCCAGCTTATAGCTCTCAACCGACATGTCGTGTCCTTCTGCCGTTTGTCTTTGTCTGCCAGCCGATGCGGTCGAGAGCAAGCCTCAACCTCCGTATGCAGCGGCCAAATCCGTCAGCGCAAAACCCTTAAGGATAAGATAGAGCGCACCAGCCCCACATCTCGCCCGCGTTGCCTTGCAGCCCGCACGTGAAGCGCGTAGACGATGCTCATGCACAACGCGACCCTTGTTTTCGACCTCGACGGCACCCTGGTCGATACCGCCCCGGATCTCGTGGCGGCGACCAACCACGCCCTCGCAGACCTCTCGCTCCCGCCCGTACCGGCCGAAACGCTCCGTCACGCCATCGGGTTCGGCGCGCGCCGCATGATCGTGGTCGGGCTCAAGGAAACCGGCGTCATACTCGACGAGCCGAAGATCGACCGCCTGCTGGCCCGCTTCCTCGCCTATTACGAGCCCAATCTGGCGCAAGCGAGCCGCCCGTTCGAGGGGGCCGTCGCGGCCCTCGAAAAATTCCGCTCGGAAGGCGCGCGCCTTGCCGTCTGCACCAACAAGCGGCTGGCTCTAGCCGAGCAGCTTCTCGCCGAGCTTGGCGTGCGAGACCTCTTCTCGGCCGTCGCAGGTCGCGACACCTTCCCCGTCCACAAGCCGCACCCTGACCACCTCACGGGCACCATCGCACTCGCAGGAGGCGATAGAACGGTCGCGGTCATGGTCGGAGATACGGGGATCGACATCGAGACAGCACGTGCGGCCAGCGTTCCCTCCATTGCATGCACCTTCGGATATTCGGACGTGCCGGTCGCGACCTACGAGCCCGACACGATCATCGACAGCTACGCTGAGCTGGACACCGCCGTCCGCAAGCTGCTCGCGCGCTCCACAACCTCCTGAAGCGGCAGGCGCTTGCAAAAAAGCCCCCAGCCAGAGGGCCGGAGGCTATCTTGCATATCGATCTAGGAGCCTTGCCAACCTCAGGCGGCGCGGACCGTCGCCAGGAACTTCTCGACCTCGACGTTGAGGTTCTGGCTTTCGCCGGAAAGCTGTCGCGCCGACACGAGCAGTTGCGAGGACGCAGCCCCCGTGTGCGAGGCACCCGCACTCACATCCGTGATGCTGCTCGCCACCTCCTGCGTGCCCTTGGCGGCCTCGATGACGTTCCGGCTGATCTCCTTGGTCGTCGCGTCCTGTTGCTCCACCGCCGCGGCGATGGTGCCGGAGATGTCCGAGATCTTGTTGATCGTCGTCGTGATTTCGCGGATGGCATCGACCGCCTCGTTGGTCGCCGCCTGCATCCCCGCGATCTGCGATGAGATCTCGTGCGTGGCCTTGGCCGTCTGCGAGGCCAATGCCTTCACTTCCTGGGCAACGACCGCAAACCCTTTGCCCGCATCCCCCGCGCGCGCCGCTTCGATGGTGGCGTTGAGCGCAAGCAGGTTGGTCTGCCCGGCAATCGTGCTGATCAGGCTGATCACGTCTCCGATCCGGTCGGCGGACTGGGAGAGCACCGCGACCTGTTCGTTGGTCCGCGACGCCTGCTGAACGGCCTGGCCCGCGATCACGCTGCTCTCGTGCACCTGCCGGCTGATCTCGGAAACGGTCGTCGCAAGCTGCTCGGACGCCGCCGCCACACCTTCCACGTTGGCCGATGTCTGCTCCGAAGCCGAGGCCGCGCTGCCCGAAAGCTCCTGCGTCCTGTCGGCCGTCTTGGTCAGCGAATCTGCTGCCGTTTCGAGCTGGCTCGCCGCCGACGACACCGTCCCGACAATCCCGCCGATGGCCTGCTGGAAGGCATCCGCCATGCGGCGCATCTCGCTCTTCCGCTCCGCAGCCAAGGCCGCATCGCGTCCTGCCTTCTCTTCAGCCTCCCGGCGTGCCTTCTCCTGCAAGCTATCGCGGAGGCGAAGCACGGCCTTGCCGATGTCGCCCACTTCGTCCGAACGCTCGGCACCCGGCACCTGCGCATCGAGATCGCCGCCGGCCATACGGTCGAACGAAATGCCGAGCGCCGCGAGCGGCCGCCCGACAAGCATCGTCAGCGCGAGGAACAAAAGCCCGGCGACAATCAGAACACTGATCGCGGAAAGCGCATACATCGACGCCTTCGTCTGCGAGATCGTGGCTTCGAGCGTCGCGATCGGCACCGCAACCACCAGCGACCAGGAATCTGCGGTATTGCCGGCCGCGATCGGCGTCGCATGGAAGCGCCACATCGCCCCGTCGCTGCCCGCCGCATCGACCGAAACCACGCCCTTGGTCTCGATGGCCTGGCGTGCGGCCGCCGCGGACGGCGCGTCGAAGTCCGAGAGCGACTTGCCGATGGATGCTCCGTTCGGATGCGTTACCGCCACGCCTTCGCGCGAGACCAGAGATACGAAGCCCGTCCCAAACGGTCTAATCTGCTGCATCGCCTCGTTGAGGCTCTGAAGATTGATGTCGACGCCGCCGATGCCAACCGTCTTGCCGCCGACGACGATAGGCACGCTGAACGACGTGATCACCACCTCCTGCCCAGCGATGGGGTAGAGATAGGGCTCTATGGCGACGGCGCGGTTGGCCTTGAGGGGCACCTGATAATACGTGCCCGTCTCGGGCTTGTCGTAATCGACGAGCGGCTCGCGCACGATCTTGTCGCCCGGCCGGTTCCAATAGGGCACGAACCGGCCCGTTGCATCATGCCCCGGCGTGTCGGCGAACTCGTGGTCCCGCCCGTCCAGCGCCTGCGGCTCCCAGCCGGTCCAGACGCCGAGAAGATCGGTGTTCTTTTCGAGAATGCCCTTCAGGATCTCGTCCAGCGCAGCCCGGTCGACCATGCCTTTGGATTTAAGAGCCGCGCTCGTGGTCGAAATATTCTCCGCCACTCGAGCGGCGAGATCGAGCTTCTTGCTCACGTCCAGCGCTTGGCTAAAGGCGATGGTGTCCTGAATCTCGGCATTCTGGGCATCGATCACGGACCCTGCGCTTTGCGCCAGGAAGTACGTTCCGATCCCGAACACGGTTGCAATGGCAAGGGCGGCAACGAGCGCAATTTTTACAGGAAGTGACTGGAGGTGCATGTTGCAGGTTCCACATGGATACCAAAGGGATAATTCGTCCTGCAAATAATTGACTTCAACATTTAAAGATTGGTCACTTTAACCTCGCCGTCAGCACAAATTCCTTTGCGACCAAAACGCCTTGCCGCAACCGGCTGATAAGTCGATGAAGAACCGGCCCAAGCGGCGCGGACTGGCACGCGCGGAACGAACGCGACGAATTCCTCATCGGCATCGTCAGGAACCAGGCTTGCGGGCTCCTGAGCGCTCGGCAGGCTCGAAATTCGGACCTCTCGCTCTGAATTTACTGAAAATTTCCCACCCACACAGCCCTGAGACGGCACGTCGTTTGACACACGACCGTTCCTCTCCCATGTTCCCGGGCCCTAGTTTCAAGCAAAGCACCGTCCCGCGCAGCGCACCGCGTTGGGCAACCTCAGGTAGATCTGAGCGATAGACCTTCCCGTGCGCCCAAACGGTCAGGGGCGAGAAAGCGCAAGATGAACGTCGTCATCGTGGAATCGGCCGCCAAGGCCAAGACGATCAACAAGTACCTCGGCAGCAATTATAAAGTGCTGGCCTCGTTCGGGCACGTGCGCGATCTGCCGTCGAAGGACGGCTCCGTCGACCCCGAGCAGGATTTCTCCATGACCTGGGAGATCGACCAGGGCTCGAAGAAGATCATCAGCGAGATCGCGGAGGCCGTAAAAAAGGCCGACAAGCTCATCCTCGCGACCGACCCTGATCGCGAAGGCGAAGCCATTTCCTGGCACCTGCTCGACATCCTGGAAAAGAAAAAGGCCCTCAAAAAGGGCCTTTCTGTCGAACGCGTCGCCTTCAACGCCGTCACCAAGGACGCGATCCTCGCAGCCCTCGCCGCCCCGCGCCAGATCGACGAGCCGCTCGTCGACGCCTATCTCGCCCGCCGTGCACTCGATTACCTCGTGGGCTTCACGCTCTCCCCCGTGCTCTGGCGCAAGCTGCCGGGCGCCCGCTCTGCAGGCCGCGTGCAGTCCGTCGCCCTGCGCCTCGTGTGCGACCGCGAAGCCGAAATCGAAGCCTTCCGCACCGACGAATATTGGACCGTCGAAGCCACCCTCGCCACAGCGAAGGGCGAGGAGTTCCCTGCCCGCCTCAACGCCATCGAAGGCACCACACTCAAGAAGCTCGACATCAAGGACGAGACGACCGCGACCGACATCAAGCGCGCACTCGAAAAGGGCGCCTTCCGCGTCGTCTCCGTCGAAAGCCGCGACGTGAAGCGCAACCCGTACGCGCCCTTCGCCACCTCCACACTTCAGATGGACGCTTCCCGCAAGCTCGGCTTCTCCGCCAAGCAGACGATGCAGGTCGCCCAGCGCCTCTATGAAGGTGTCGATGTCGGCGGTGAGACCGTCGGCCTCATCACCTACATGCGAACCGACGGCGTCACCATCATCCCGGAGGCGATCAACGCCATCCGCGGGCTCATCGCACGCGACTACTCGCAGAAGTACGTCGCCCCCTTCGTGCGCGAATATAAAACGAAGGCGAAGAATGCGCAGGAAGCGCACGAAGCTATCCGCCCAACCGACGTCAAGCGCACGCCCGCCTCCGTCGCGCGTTACCTCGACAAGGATCAGGCCCGCCTCTACGAGCTGATCTGGAAGCGCGCCGTGGCAAGCCAGATGGCGTCCGCCGAGTTCAAGCAGACGACGGCCGACATCGAGGTGAAGGGCCGCGACGGCAAGACGTACACGCTGCGCGCCACCGGCTCCGTTGAAAAGTTCGACGGCTTCCTCAAGGTTTACGACGAAGGCCGCGACGACAAGATCCGCGTGGTCGAGAAAGGCAAGGAAGATACCGCCGACGACGAGGACGCGAACCGCCGCCTGCCCGCGCTCGCCGAGGGCGACGCGCTCACCGATCGCGGCATCGAAGCCGAGCAGCACTTCACGCAGCCGCCGCCGCGCTACTCCGAGGCGACCCTCGTCAAGAAAATGGAAGAGCTCGGTATCGGACGCCCGTCGACGTACGCCTCGACGCTCGCCGTGCTGCAGGAGCGCGATTACGTTCGCATCGACAAGAAGCGCCTGATCCCGGAGGACAAAGGCCGCCTCGTCATCGCATTCCTCGAAAGCTTCTTTAAAAAGTACGTCGAGTTCGACTTCACCGCCGACCTCGAAGAGAAGCTCGACCTCATCTCCGCCGGCGACCTGGAATACAAAACAGTGCTGCGCGATTTCTGGCGCGACTTCACCGCTGCCGTGAACGAGATCAAGGATCTCCGCGTCGGCGATGTGCTCGAAGCCTTGAACGAGTTGCTCGGGCCCCACGTCTTCCCCGCAAAAGAAGACGGCTCCGATCCGCGCCTCTGCCCGAAGTGCGGCACCGGCCGCCTCTCGCTCAAGATCTCCGGCAAGTCGGGCGCCTTCATCGGCTGCGGCAATTACCCGGACTGCAAGTACACGCGCCAGCTCTCGGGAGACGCGTCCGGCGTTGACGGCGACCGCGAGCTCGGCTTCGATCCCGACACGGGCCTGCCGATCCTGGTGAAGTCGGGCCGCTTCGGCCCCTACCTGCAGCTTGGCGAAGGCGAAGGCGACGAGAAGCCGAAACGCTCATCGATCCCGAAAGGCATCGACGCAGCGAACATCGACTTCGAAAAGGCAGTGCAGCTCCTCTCGCTTCCGCGCGAGGTCGGCATCCATCCCGAGACGGGCACGCCGATCACGGCAGGCCTCGGCCGCTATGGCCCCTTCGTGCAGCACGACGGCACGTACGCCAATGTCGAGAGCATCGAGGACGTCTTCACCATCGGTTTGAACCGCGCGGTAACGCTGCTCGCCGAAAAGCGCGCCGGCAAGGGCGGCCGCTTCGGCCGCGCAGCAGCCAAAACCGTCCTGAAGGACCTCGGCGAGCATCCCGGCGGCGGTGGCAAGATCCAGGTTCTCGACGGCAAGTACGGCCCCTACGTGAGCCACGACAAGGTCAATGCCACCGTGCCGAAAGGCATGGATCCGGCAACTCTGACGGTCGACGACGCCATCCGCCTGCTGCAGGAACGCATCGCCAAGGGCGGCGGCAAGAAGAAGCCCGCGCGCGCCAAGGCCACCGCAAAGGCCAAGCCGGAGAAAGCCGAAGCCAAGCCCGCAAAGGCGAAAGCGAAGGCCCCTGCCAAAAAGGCTCCTGCCAAGAAAGCCGCGGCGAAAGCAAAGAAGCCTGCCGCAAAAGCCAAAGCTTCAGCCGACGGCTGACGCCGACCGCCCCACAGCAGCAATGCGAACTGTCGGCGTCTACCTCCTCATGGCCGACGACGCGCGAACCTACGCCCGATCGAGACTGGAAGCATCCTCCGAGGAACTCCACCGGTGCAGCCTGATAAAGCCATAGAAGTAGGCAAGCCAGAGAAGCACCGAAAGGCCATAGAAGGTCAGCGTCCGCACCGACCACAGCGGCCAAGCGCCGGCGGGTCCGATGGCAATCACGTTCGGGTAGAACGAGAAAAGTGTCGAGCGCCACCTGTTCCACATGAGGGTGACTTCTGTATTGCGCGCCTCCGCCGTCTTGGCATCGTTGAAGACCCGGTCGCTATTGCGCTTCAACCACCACCAGGAATCCTCGTTGACCAGCTCAAGACCCCGGTCGGACCTATTGCGTATGTAAATGTATCGGATGTCGCTGGTATTGCCGCTTGCATCGGGATCGCTGCGGCGCACTTCGGTTCCGGTCACGACGGCGGTCGTCCACGTGGGACGCGCATATTCCCATGCGAACCAGAGCGGAAGACCCACCACCACCGCCGCGATGGCAAGAAGCGCATCCCCCCTGCGCCATAGAACATAGGCAAGCACGCAAATTGCGACCAGCACAATGTAGCCGTAAGACATCCAGGCGTAGAGCATGCCTCAAACCTCATCTTGAGCACCGGCCTCGCATGCGTCTCGTTCGTGGCATGCCGATACGGGACACCGCCTCATGACGGTGCGCCCCGTCAGCAGGGCGGCTTTTCAGCCGCATGCGAGCTGGCGAGTGGAGCGTAAGGCAGCCCTCGCACCATCGGCAAGATCGATTCTCGTGACTGTGACAGTCGTGCTCCGTCCATGCAGCACCCCGGTTCTGGCCGGAATCATAGCTGGTGTTAACGGTGCCGGCGCCGGCCGATCCCGCGGCTAGCCACGAGCGGGCGAAAGCTTTAGATATTGAGAGAAGAGATCGGGGGAACGCAGAAGGAGAAGCACTATGCTCTGTCGCACCTCGACTGTTGTTTCGCTCCTCTGTCTCCTTTGCACGACAACGCTCGCTCAAGATCGCGCGCCTGAGCCCGCCGCCGTCACACTCTTCGAAAACGTCCGCGTCTTCGACGGCAAGAGCGCCGCGCTGAGCGAACCCCGCAACGTTCTCGTACGCGGCAACACCATCGAGAAAATCTCACCCGATCCCGTTCCCGTCGATCGCCGCGCCACGACCAAAATCATCGACGGCGGTGGGCGTACCCTGATGCCTGGCCTCATCGACGCGCATTGGCACGCGATGCTGATCCGCCCGAACCCGGCGCAAGCAATCAGCGGCGACGTCGGCTACAACAACCTCACAGCCGGAGCCGAAGCGCGCGACACGCTCATGCGCGGCTTCACGACAGTGCGCGATGTGGGCGGCCCGGCGTTCGGCCTTAAGCAAGCCATCGACGAAGGCGTCGTAGAGGGCCCGCGCATCTTCCCGTCCGGCGCGATGATCACGGTTACGAGCGGCCACGGCGACTTCCGCCAGCTCTCCGAGCTCCCGCGCCAGGTCGGTGGCCCGCTCGCCCGCATGGAACAGGTCGGCGGAGCGATGCTCGCCGACAGCCCCGACGAAGTGCGCCTGCGCGTCCGCGAGCAACTGATGCAGGGCGCATCGCAAATCAAGCTCACGGCAGGCGGCGGCGTCTCGTCGCCTTTCAGCCCCATCGACGTCTCGACGTTCACCGAGGAAGAACTACGCGCCGCTGTGGAAGCGGCCGAAAACTGGGGTACCTACGTCGTCGCCCACGCCTTTACGACACCCGCCATCCGCCGCTCGATTGCCGCCGGCGTCAAATGCATCGAGCACGGCTTCCTGATGGACGAGGACACCGCAAAGCTCATCGCCGAGAAAGGCCTCTGGCTGAGCTTACAGCCGCTTCCGGACGAGATGCGCCTCGGCTTCCCTGAAGGGTCGATCCAACGCATCAAGGCCGAGCAGGTCTGGGACGGCATAGCCAAAACCTACGAGCTCGCCAAGAAGCACAACATCAAGACCGCCTGGGGCACCGACGTGCTCTTTTCTCGCGCCTTAGCCCAGCGCCAAGGCGCCATTCTCGCATCCCTCACACGCTGGCTCACACCCGCCGAAACGCTCGCGACGGCAACCGGCACGAACGCAGAGCTCCTCGCCATGTCCGGCGAGCGCAATCCTTATCCCGGCAAACTCGGCGTCATCGAAGAAGGCGCTTTCGCCGACATCCTCCTCGTTGACGGAAATCCCCTCGATGACATCCAACTCATCGCAGACCCCGACAAAAACTTCGTCGTCATCATGAAGGACGGCCGCATCTACAAGAACACGTTGTAGAGCGAAACCTGCGGTGCCGACGACGCGCCGCTACCCGGATGCCGAGTTTAACGCGTCACGCAAGCGCTCGACGTCCCGAAGCGGCGGCGCACCGAACAAACGGCGATACTCGCGGCTGAACTGCGACGCGCTCTCGTAGCCAACCGCGTGCCCCGCCGTTGCCGCATCGACGCTTTGCGAGAGGATCAACGTGCGCGCTTCGTGCAGACGAAGCTGCTTCTGGTACTGGAGCGGGCTCATGCCCGTCACGGTTTTGAAATGCTGATGCAGCGCGGACGCGCTCATTCCGGCCGCGCCCGTCAGCTCCTCCATTCGGAACGGCGCGCGAAAATTGCGCTTGATCCAGCCGATGGCGCGGTTCACCTGCTGCAATTTGCTTTCAGCAAACGCGATCTCGGAAAGACGTGCCGTCTGCTCGCCGCGCAACAGCCGATAGAGGATTTCGCGCACCGCAAGCGGCGCGAGAATGGGAATGTCCTGCGGCGTGGCCAAAAGCCTGAGAAGCCGCACGACTGCATCGAGCAATTCATCCGAGAGATCGCTCACGCCGAGAGACGGTCCGGGCTGCGCGGCGGCTGCACGTTTCACGTCGCTCTCCATCATCAGCGCGCCAATGACCGCCGGATCGAGATCGACCCGCAATCCTAGGAACGGCGCGGACGGGCTCGCTTCCATGATGTGCGAGACGATCGGCACATCGACCGAAACCACGAGATACTTGGACGCGTCGTAGAGATAAACCTGCTCCCCCACCATCACCTGCTTGCGCCCCTGGGCGATGATGCAGAACGCAGGCTCGTAGACCGAGTAAAGCGGCGTCGAAGGATGCGAGAGCCGGTGCAGAAACAGATGGGGGATGGACGTGGCGTGCGCTCCGTCCTCCTTGGAAAATCGTTCAATCAGCTCGGCAAGCTCGCGGATATCCGCCATCGGGTTCCTCTCGGCAATCCCTGCTGTTTCGGGCCCTCACTTTACCCGTTCGCCCCTCCCCTGGCGACATCCGAGCCCCCGTCTCAGCGAACTCCTGGAGAATTGTGCAAGAAGCGCAGAGGATCGGTCTACCGCCGTCCGCACTTGTCTCCCCATCTTCCCGCCATCGGCGCACGTTGCCGACACCCCCCTTGAATGAGGAGAAAGATCATGAGTGGCATCAAAGACAAGGTCGTGCTGATCACAGGCGCATCGAGCGGCATCGGAGAGGCTGCGGCGCAACTGCTCGCCGAAGAAGGCGCGAAAGTCGTCGTCGGCGCGCGGCGCGTGGATCGCCTCGAAAAGCTCGTGGCCGACATCACGGCCAAGGGCGGCACCGCGCGCCACAAAGCCGTCGATGTCACGAAGCGCGCCGAAGTCCAGGCCTTCGCGGATTTCGCGCGCGAAGCGTTCGGCCGCGTGGATGTGATCGTCAACAATTCGGGCGTCATGCCGCTGGCCCCTGTCGCCGCCATGAAGATCGACGAATGGGAGCGCATGATCGACGTCAACATCCGCGGCGTCCTTTACGGCGTCGCGGCCGTGCTGCCGGAGATGAAGGCGCGCGGGTCCGGGCAGATTATCAACGTGGCCTCCATCGCCGCCCATCTGGTGATGCCGACGGCCGCCGTCTATTGCGCCACCAAGCACGCCGTGTGGGCGTTCTCCGAGGGCCTGCGCCAGGAGAACCCCGACATTCGCGTCACGACAATCTCGCCGGGCGTCGTTGCAACGGAGCTCGGAGACGACATCTCCGACCCCGCCACGCGCGACATGCTCGCGGGGCTCCGCAATGCAGCCCTCACGCCCGATGCCATCGCCCGCGCGATCTCCTATGCGATCTCGCAACCCGACGATGTCGAGGTGAACGAGATCGTCGTCCGCCCCACCGCAAGCTCGCTTTGAGAATAAGCATCCCGGGCCGACAAGCGCGGCCCGCGACACTCTGGTGTGACATCACGCAGGAACTTCGCTGGCGGGGGCATCCGGTGAACGACAGGCCTCCTCGGCTTCTGGCGGCGTATCCACAATTCGCGAGAACAGCCCGTCCACGCGGGCGCGCTCCTCATCCGTTTGCGGGATGAGGTAAGCCACCGCAACGTAGATCGCGAGATTGGCCGCGAGCGCGATCAAACCCGACGTAAGGCCATACGCCCATGGCAGCGACATCGGATAGAAATATTCGAGCACGATGACGAGGGCGAAGCCGACGCTCATACCCGCAATCGCCCCTGCCGCGTTGCCCCGCTTCCAGAAGAGGCCGAGAAACTGCGGCACCGCGAGCTGGATCACGCCCTGATAGGCCAGGATCGCAATCGCGAACAGCGCCGGCAGTTCGAGCGTCGCAAGCCACGCCGAGAAGAGCGTCAGCACCACCATGCCGCCCTTCGCCACCACGATGAGCTGCCGGTGATCGAGCGTCCAGTAGGTGCCGACGAGATCGTTGGCAAGCTGCGCGCCCGTCGCTTGAATGTGCCCGTCGATATTGCCCATCGACGCGGCCATCACGACGACACCCGCAAGCGCGAGCAGCCAAAGCCCGCCCGCTTCGAGGCTCACGATGAAGATCACTTCGTCCGGCTTCTCGGCCACGCCCGGAATTTGCGAGCCGAGCATTCCGAACACCAGCAGCGCAGTCGCAAACACGAGTGCGAGCGGCACAGCCAGCGCCGCCGACTTCTTCAAGCTGCGCACCCCATCGGCCGTATAAAGCCGCACGAAGATCGCGGGCCAGCACCAGCCGCCGATGGTCCCGGTCAGCAGCAGGCTGAAGACGAACAGCGGCCCTTCCGCAGACCCAAGCCCGGGGATCGAAAGCATCTTCGGATCGAGCGACGCAAACGTGATGTCCTTTGCCGCCACCATCCAAACGATCATCCCGACCAGAATGATTGTGCCGCCGACGTAAGCGACGAGCCCTTGCGCCATGTCCGAGATGACGACACCGCGCATCCCCATCCACACCGTCCAGATCTGCCGGACCGCGATCACCACGACGCCGACGATCACGGCGTTCTCGAACGACAGCGACTGAAGAGACAGATGCTGAAACAGGAAGCCCAGCGACAGCATCCCCATGATCAGCCACGGCAGCCCCGTCACGATCCCAAGCACCGCACTGATCGGCCTTATGTGACGCGAGCCGAACCGCAGCGCCAAGAGGTCCGACTGCGTTCTGAGGTCGAACGCCTTGCCCCACACCCACACCGGCTTTGCCATGAGATACATGAGCACGACGGTCAGCATCGTATACGTCACGAAGTAGAACGAGAGCGCCCCCACACTCGCGGCCATTCCGCCGAAGGCGGTGATGACGGCGCCTGGAAAGTAGGTGTTGAGAAATGACATCGCCTGAAAGCGCGCATCGAACGAGCGCCCGCCGACCGCGTAGTCCGAGAACGTGCGGTCCCGGATCCAGCTCAGCATGAGAATGACGACGATGGAGAGGAAGAAGACGGCGAGCGCGCCGAACGTGATGATCATGGCTCGAAGCTCCCGGCAGCGACTTCAGCCAGGTATGCGGCAACGAGGCTTGCGCAAACGAACAATGCCACGGCGACAAAGTAGAACACCGCTGCCGGCAGGCCGAGCACCGTAGCGCTCCCCGTCACCGCCCAATGCAGCGGCGGCGTCAGCACAAGCAGCGCATCGAGCACGAACCATGCGTAAATCCACAGCGGCGTGCCGTGGAAGCGCCGTCTCAACACAGTCATGAGTTCCCCCTCCTGGCCCGGCCGGCCGGCCCAGCGCACGAACGCCGCACACAACAGGCGGGCCAATGTCTTCTTCTTTTTTGGATCTCTTGGCCCCAGACCCCGAGCCTCATTATCGCGGTCGCGGACCCGGCACTTGTACGAACGTGCTGTCCGCCATGGCCGCCATCCTGCTGGAAAAGCTGCGGACCGCCCGCTGACCCGCTTCTATCCTGAGCGGAACGCCTCTAAGGTCGCCGCCCATGGCAAAGAAACCACCCAAAAAACGACCCGCTCCGAAAGGCTTCCGGCAGGCATCCGCCAAACAGCGCGCTGCGGGCGAAACGCTCCCCACGCGTGAGCAGATCCTCACCTTCCTGCGCGAGAACGAGAGCACGGCCGGCAAGCGCGATATCGCCCGCGCTTTCAACGTCAAGGGACCGGCCCGCACAGGCCTGAAGCGCCTCCTCGCCGACATGGCCGACGAAGGGCTCCTGGCCGGCACCAAGAAGTCCTTCCACGAGAAGGGCTCGCTACCTCCCGTCACCGTCATTGAGGTCACCGGCCGCGACGACGACGGCGATCTCGTGGCGCGCCCGGCCGTCTGGAAAGACGCGGACGGCGAGCCCCCGGTCATCCTCCTTCTGGCGCATACGCCGCGCTCTGCCACGCAGTCGGCAGCGATCGCCATCGGCGACCGCGTGCTCGCCCGCGTGAACCGCCTCGAACAGCCGGACGTCGAAGGCATCTCGTATGAAGCCGAACCGATCCGCGTGCTCCCGCGCGAGCGCCGCCGCCAGCTCGGCATCTTCCGCACCCGCAAAGGCGGCGGCGGCACCATCGAACCGATCGACCGTCGCGAGCTGCGCGCCTGGGCCGTCCGCCCCGGCAACGACGAGAAAGCAAGCGACGGAGATCTCGTCCGCTTCGATCTCTCCGCGCGCGACCGCCGCTCGATAGCCGAAGCCCGCGTCCTCGAAAGCCTCGGCAACCCCGACGATCAGCGCAAGATCAGCCTGATCGCAGTGCACGCGCACGGGTTGCCGGATGACTTCCCGGCACCCGTCATCGCCGAAAGCGAAGCGCTCGAAGCCTTCACCGCCGATGGCCGCACCGACCTGCGCGATGTCCCGCTGATCACCATCGATCCCACGGATGCGCGCGATCACGACGACGCCGTCCACGCCGAGCCCGATCCTGATCCGAAAAACCCCGGCGGCCATATCGTCATCGTCGCCATCGCAGACGTCGCCCACTACGTCCGGCCGGGAAGCCACCTCGACAAGGAGGCGCGTCTTCGCGGCAACTCGGTCTATTTCCCGGATCGCGTCGTGCCGATGCTGCCCGAGCGCATCTCGAACAACCTCTGCTCGCTGCGCGAAGCCGAGGAGCGCCCCACGCTCGCCGTGCGCATGATCTTCGACGTCCACGGCAAGAAGCGCCGCCACACGTTTCTGCGTGCGGTGATGAAGAGCGCGGCCAAGCTCAGCTACCAGGAGGCACAGGCCGCCATCGACGGGCACATCAGCGAGAAGTGCGCGCCCTTGATGGAACGCGCCCTGCTGCCGCTATGGAACGCCTACGCCGCCCTCTCGCGCGCCCGCGAGGCCCGTGGTCCCCTGGATCTCGATCTCCCCGAACGCAAGATCGTGCTCGACGAGACCGGCCGTGTCGCGCGCGTCGTCGTCCCGGAACGGCTCGACGCCCATCGGCTGATCGAAGAGTTCATGATCCAGGCCAACGTCGCCGCCGCCGAAACGTTGGAGCAGGCCAAGACACCGCTCATCTACCGCGTGCACGATCAGCCCTCGAAAGAGAAGCTGAAGGCGCTGAAGGATTTTCTCGACACGCTCGACATGAAGCTCGCAGCCAACACCGGCCTCAAGCCTGAAGCGTTCAACGCCGTTCTTGCTCGCGCAAAGTCGCTGCCCGTGCCGGAGCTGGTGAACGAGGTCGTCCTGCGGTCGCAGGCCCAGGCCGAATACACACCTCAGAACATCGGCCACTTTGGCCTCAACCTCGCGCGGTATGCACACTTCACGTCACCCATCCGCAGATATGCAGATCTCGTCGTCCATCGCGCACTCATCCGTGCATTGAAGCTCGGCCCCGATGGCCTGACGGATGCCGAACTGCCTCACCTCGCCGATACGGCAAAAGAGATTTCGGAAGCCGAACGCCGCGCCATGTCCGCCGAGCGCGAAACGATCGACCGCCTCATCGCGGCCCACCTTGCTGATCGTATCGGCGCCACCTTCGAAGGCCGCATCGCGGGCGTCACGCGCTCGGGTCTGTTCGTAAAGCTGAAGGACACGGGCGCAGACGGCTTCGTGCCGGTCTCCACGCTCGGTCAGGATTATTTCGCGCACGTCGAGGAAGCCCACGCCCTCGTCAGCACGCGGAGCGGCGAGACCTATCAACTCGGCGACGCCGCAACCGTGCGCCTCGTCGAAGCGGTGCCGACAGCGGGCGCATTGCGCTTCGAAATGCTCTCGCCCGGCAAAAAAGGCAGTTCCACGCACCGCCTCAAGGGCGTCCGCACACGCCACCGCCCGCGAGGCCGACGATAGGCCCCCGACGATAAGTCACGGTTGAGCAGTCCGGCCCCTTGGGCCTAATAAGGCCGTGCGGTCGCCTGTCCGGCAGGTCCCCTTTCGGAGGAACCCTCTCTCATGATCGAATACGATGCGACATCGCCCGCCGCTGCCGCCCCAAAGCGCGAGGTCTGGCCCGCGGTTTCGCTCGGGTTGAGGATGCTGTGCCCAGCCTGTGGCAAGGGGCCAATGTTCGGCAAATACCTCAAGGTCACCCATACTTGCCCGTCCTGCCGCGAAGAGTTGCACCACCAGCGCGCAGACGACGCCCCGCCGTATTTCACGATGAGCATCGTCGCGCACATCGTTGTTGCCGGCGTTCTCATTCTTGAGCGTCTCTACGCCCCGCCTACCTGGGTCCATCTTTCGCTCTGGCTGCCGCTCACCGTACTGCTCAGCCTCTGGATCCTGCCACGCGTGAAGGGCGGATTGGTCGGCCTTCAATGGGCGCTGCGGATGCACGGCTTTGGCGGCACCCCCGACGAGCCCGAGCCGGAACCCACGCCCAGCCGCGGCCCCGTTGCGTGACGGGCACGGCTTGAAACCACCGTCCTCCATATCGCGACGCGCAGCCCCATCCGGTCGAACGCGGTCTCCCTCGCTCCCGCCTTCGCCGCCACAGCGTGCCGGACCGCAAGCCACCAAGGCCCTGCGCCCGCGGGACGCTGCAACCCTCGTCATCGTCGATCGCTCGGCAGCGACGCCGCGCGTGCTCATGGGCCGCCGTCATCCAGGCCAGGTGTTCCTGCCAGATACGTTCGTGTTCCCCGGCGGACGCGTCGAACCGGCCGACCGCGCCCTTGCTCGGCGGCTCGCTCTCCCGCCCCGCGAAACCGAACGCCTGGGCTATGCCGTCCAGGGCCGCCCGTCGGACACGCGCGCCGCAGCTCTTGCGCTCGCCGCCATCCGCGAAACATTCGAGGAAACCGGCTTCGTCGTCGGCACACCGGCTACAAACGCGCCCGCAGCCGCGCCTGGCGCTTGGCGCGATTTCATCAGGGCCGGACACCACCCGCGCCTCGATGGCCTCACCTTCTTCGCCCGCGCAATTACGCCGCCGGGCCGCCCCCGCAGGTATGACACGCGCTTTTTTCTAACTGATGCCGCCATGGTCACGCAGTGCGTGGGAAATCTCGACGGCGAATTGCTCGACATCGATTGGTTTACGCTCGATGAAGCCCGCCAACTCAATCTCCCGTCCATCACGCACCACGTGATCGAGGATCTCGCAAAGCTGCTCGCCCGCCCGGCGAAACGGCTCACCGCGCGCAACGTACCGTTTTACCGCCACCGCTACGGCCGCTTCGAACGCACGCTTTTGTCCCCGCCGGACTGACACGGGCGATAGGCCGCGGCATCACCACCCAAAGAATGACGAATTCACACGCGCGCCAGCTTGACACCAAAAGCGCGGTCAGTATGGTGCCCAATCCGAATTACAGACTGGCTCCAGTTCGAGACTTAAGATCAATGGCCAAGCAAATCGTCCAGAAAATCAAGCTGCTCTCAACGGCAGGCACCGGCTTCTTCTATGTCACGAAGAAGAATCCGCGCACCTCGACCGAGAAGCTGAGCTTCCGCCGTTACGACCCGGTCGTACGCAAGCACGTCGAATTCAAGGAAACGAAGATCAAATAGCGCACAGGCCCTGCATTTTAAGGCGTGCGTGATCGCAGTGTTTAAGGAGCCCGGCATCGCCGGGCTGAAATTTCAGGGAAGCCGGCTGAAGGAGTATGGCCGCAAACGCCCTTGACCAGGGCCCGTAACCGCTCGGCAGCGGGGTAAGCATTCCGAGAAAGCGACGGACCCTGGCCTAGTGACCAGATGGTGTCAAAGAGGGCGTTGACGCTCCACCTGGTGTCGCAGCAGATCCTGAAACCCACTACGATTTCCCGCTCCACCGGGAGATGCGGCGGACCCAATGGAGCAGAGAACTGGTCAGCCCGACGCGCCGGCAAAAAACTTGCTCGGAGCGCGCTGGCATAGAATTTGTTAGCGATTTCCCTCCGTGCGCGAGACTGGCAGAAGAGAGGGGCGATTGCAAGATTAGAGCTTGACCATTGCGTGGCGAGCACTCATTGCGTTCGAATCGAGGTTAATTTGCGCAACCTGTGGGCGCATAGCCGCTAAATACACCGCTTCCGATACACGGAATGGCGGTGGAACAGGAAGCGAATATCGTTTTTCAAATGACTGGAAGGGCCTTATGCGCCCGTCCTCATGCAGCGTCTGAGACGACCTGATTACGACCTTGTCTTTTCGCGGTATAAAGCGCGTTATCGGCCCGCTTAAACAACGCCTCTGCGGTGTCGTCGTCCCCATCCCAGGTTGCAAGCCCCACGCTCGCTGTCACCCAGATTGTCCGGTCCGGGCCGATGGTGAACGGCTCTGATGCGACACAAGCACGCACCCGCTCGCCGATCTGCCCTGCCAGCGCGGGATCGGTGTCCGGCATGATGATCAGAAACTCTTCGCCACCGAGCCGGCACGCCAAATCCACGCCCCGTGTATAGCGCCGGAAACGGTCCGAGAATTCCTTCAGCACCAGATCGCCGGCGTCGTGCCCATACGTGTCGTTCACGTGCTTGAAGTGATCGATGTCGGCGATCAACACCGAAAGCGAACGCCGCGACTTCAACGCATCCTGGATCAGCGTCTTGAGATGGCGCTCCATGTAGCGCCGGTTGTGCAGGCCCGTCAGCGGATCGGACACTGAAAGCTCGACGCTTTCGCGCAGACGATTGCGGAGATAGTCCGAGAAACGCTTCCGCCGGATCTGCGTCTTCACGCGCGCAAGAAGCTCGTGCCGGTCTACGGGCCGCATCAGGTAGTCGTTGACGCCCATGTCGAGCCCGCGCAAAAGCCGCGCCTCGTCTCCTGCGTCCACCATGATGAGAATGGGCAGATGCCGCGTCCGATCCATCGAGCGGACCTGCGAGCAAAGGCGAAGCCCGTCCATCCCTTCGAGACTCAACGCCACGACGAGCAGATCGAACGGTTGCATCGCGAGATGCCGCAACGCGATCTGCGGATCGGGCTCGATGTAAGCTTCGTGCACCTTGGCGAGCGCACTCATCACCCGCGACGACGAACGCGGATGATCGTCGATCACGAGCACGCGCCCCGGCCCATCGGAAAGAATTCCAGCCAGCACGTCGTCGTCGGCAAGCCCCATTTCCCGGCTCGTCGAAACGCGCATCAACATTTCGTCGTTGAGCATCTTGAGCCGCGCAAGGCTCTTCACGCGCGTCACGAGCGCGATGTCGTCCACCGGCTTGGTGAGGAAGTCGTCAGCGCCGCAGTCGAGCCCCTGAACCTTGTCGGAAACCTGATCCAGCGCCGTCACCATCACCACCGGGATGTGCAGCGTCGAAGGAGAACTCTTGAGGCGGCGGCACACTTCGAAGCCGTCCATGCCCGGCATCATGACGTCGAGCAGCACGACGTCGACGCGCTCACGCTGGCAGATATCCAGCGCCTCCTGGCCGGACGACGCTGTCACCACCTCGAAGTATTCGGCCTCGAGACGCGCTTGAAGCAGGCGAACGTTGGCAAGGATATCGTCAACGACGAGAACTCTGGCAGTCATAACTGATACTCACACACACCTGAACGCACGCACGAACTCCGCGCGCCTCAGGCCTCCCCGGCAAATCGTCTGACCGTTTCGAGAAACACAGAGACCGAAATCGGCTTCGAGACATAGGCCTCGCATCCACCCGACCGGATGCGCTCCTCGTCTCCCTTCATCGCGAAGGCCGTGACAGCCACGACAGGAATGTCGCGCAGCTCCTCGTCCTCCTTGAGCCACTTCGTGACCTCGAGCCCGGAAACCTCCGGCAACTGGATATCCATAAGTATCAGATCCGGCCGATGAACACGGGCGAGCGTCAACGCGTCGAGCCCGTTTCTGGTCTGCACGGTCAAATAGCCGTAGGCGTCGAGCAAGTCGTGGAAGAGCTTCATGTTGAGCTCGTTGTCTTCCACGATAAGCACAGTTTTGGCGGTGCGCGGGCTCACCTCGCCCTGCGTCTGGCCCTCGACGGCCGCGTTTGTCGCTTGATACGTCATCGTCGAGTGTCTTTGCGCTGCCCCGCCATTCGCCATTACCTGCACCGATTCTGCGGGTCTAAGAGAGCGAGTATGCCTGTGTTAGCTTAAGCAACTGTTGAAAGCTTTGCCGCGTTACGAAACTGCGGGCTAAACCTCGGACGAAACGAACAAAAAGGACACTGCGGGAGATGGCAAAACGCGAGCCGAAACCGGGCCTGGAAGATGCCCAGACCGTGGGCCTGACGGCCCTCGCCTTCCTCGCCGAGGACGCCCCCCGTCTCGGCCGTTTTCTGGCCCTCACCGGCATCGGCCCGGACCAGCTCAGAAGCGCCGCCGACGCACCCGAAACCCTTCTCGCGGTCCTCGATCACCTCCTGGGCGACGAATCCCTTTTGCTTGTATTTGCAGCCGCCCGCGGCGTCCGGCCCGAGACCGTCATCCCCGCACGGGAAGCGCTCGCCCGCACCCTCGGCAGCGAGACCGTCTATGAGTGACGGCAAGCTCCGTCTCGGCATCGATCTGGGCGGCACCAAGATCGAGGGCTGCGTGCTCGGCGCCGGGGGCGCCGAAGCGGCGCGCCAGCGCATCCTCGCACCCCAGGGGAATTACGAGGATACGCTGGCGGCCCTGGTCGGCTTGATCCGCGATCTTGAAAAACAGGCAGGCGCCGCCGTTACCGTCGGCATCGGCATGCCGGGCTCTCTCTCTCCGTCCACGGGCCTCGTCCGCAACGCCAACTCCACATGGCTCAACGGCCGCCCGCTGCACCAGGATCTCGAAGCGGCACTCGGCCGGCCCATCCGCATGGCCAACGACGCCAACTGCTTCGCGCTTTCGGAAGCGACCGACGGAGCCGGAGCCGGCGCACGCTCGGTCTTCGGCATCATCATCGGCACGGGCTGCGGCGGTGGCCTCGTCTTCGATGGCCACGTCCTCGAAGGCGCGCGCGGCATTGGCGGCGAATGGGGGCACAATCCGCTTCCATGGGCCGAGCCTGACGAGCACCCCGGCCCCACATGCTGGTGCGGACGCAAAGGCTGCATGGAGATGTGGGCCTCCGGCACGGGTCTATCGGGCGATTATAAGCGCCGCACCGGCGAACTCGTCTCCGGCCACGAGATCGTCGCACGCGCCGCATTGGGCGAACCCGCCGCGAAAACGAGCCTCGACCGCCACGCCTCACGCCTCGCCCGCGGCCTCGCCCACGTCATCAACATCGTGGACCCCGAGATCGTCGTCCTCGGCGGTGGCCTCTCGAAATTGCCCCACCTTTACGAGGTGCTGCCCAGCCTCGCCGCGCCGTACGTCTTCTCGGACGTCCCCGCAATCACGATCCGCCCACCCAAATGGGGCGACGCGAGCGGCGTGCGCGGCGCCGCCTGGCTGTGGAACGCGTAACGCAAGCGCTCGCGTGCGCACAACCTGTCATCCCGGCCAAGTGCACCCCGGCTTAAAGCCGGGGAAACGCAGTGCCGGACCCAGGAGAAGCTCCTACTCGCAAAAAAGCCGGCGCGTCAGCGCCCGGGAGCGTCTTGGCGAAGCCATGCAAGCAAAAGAGCGGCGGAGCCATGCTCCGCATGGACTGCGCCGGCCATCCACCAGCACCCGGCCTCTTATCCGAAGCATCTCGCAACTTGCGTACGAAACAAACCAAGCCCCCTTAAGGCGCCACGCCTTTACACGGCGATGGCTCGAAGTATGTCAGCTCCTTCAACTCGCCTTTGATCGCGAATTCGCCGTGGTTGATACGAAGACTGCTGGTGACGCCGTTCTCGTGAAAGCGGTAGCTCATCTCGTAGAGGGGCACGGCGTCCGCCTTGCCCGAATCCGGCGAGTAATAGCTCACGAGCACAGGCCAAGACGGAATATCGTCCAGTGCATCGCCACCCTTGGCCAGCGCGATAGGCGTCCCCTGCCCCTCCTTCACCTGCCCCCCGATAGCCGTCGACGTCACGTAGACCTTGTCGCCTGTTTCCGAACCATCGAACAGGTTCGCGGACAGCATGAACCGCCCCTCGCGTGCAGCCTGGATAATCGCCGTCGAATGCTGGATCGGAAAATAGATGTTGTCGGATAACTCAAACTCGCGATCCGCCGGCTTCGCAAGATCGACCGTCACGGCGCCCGCCGCACCCGCACGCGTCGCCTCGCCCTGCGTCTGCTCCGCCTGCACCTCGTTCTGGTAGGTGCTGGTGGAGAAACGCAAACGGCGCGCCGGCACTTCCTCCCAGCTCGACGTCCTCAGGTCTGTCGTCTGCACCTCACCCTGCTGGTTCAGGGTCTGCGTAACGAAGCGCATGCTCTGTGCATGTCCTTCGCAGCGGTTACCCGACAGCTCGTAGACGATGCGCCCTTCGACCGACACGAAGCCAGACGCCGACGAGACGGTGTCGAGCGTCAAATCGTAGACGGCCCGATGCGGCGCAAGCACGACCTCCTTGGCCGGACCGCCCTTCTTCGACGATGCGCCGACTTTCGTCGCCCCGGGGCCGCCTGCCCCAGCACCCGTGGCCTCGGCACGGCTCGCCCATTGTGCCTGCCACAGCAAGGCCGCGAACAGAGCAAGAGAAGCCCCGGCCGCCACCTTGAAAGCGCCCCTGAACAGCTCCGGCGCACGATTCAGCATTCTAGTCCATCCTGTTGAAATGGCGGGAAAAGGGGCCGGACGACATGCCGGCTCCTGCCCCGCCACCATCCTCGCCCGAATCTAAGCCACGGGAGCGGCGTTGCAAAGTCCGCTCCATCGAGTATGCAGGGGACCCTGACCATTCTGCGGCCATCCGGCCCGCCATCAACCCCGGAGATTCCTGCCATGACCGGCACCATTGAGGACCGCCTGGCCTCGCTCGGCTACACATTGCCCGCCGCCCCCGCCCCGGTCGCCAACTACGTGCCCTACACGATCGTCGGCAACCTCCTGTTTATCTCCGGCCAGGTCTCCAAGGCCGCAGACGGCACGCTCGCAACCGGCGCCCTCGGCCGTGACCTCGATGTCGCCGCCGGGCAGGAAGCCGCGCGCCACTCCGCCCTCAACGTACTCGCCCAGGCCAAAGCCGCCCTCGGCAACCTGGAACGCGTAGCTCAGATCGTCCGCCTCACCGGCTTCGTCAACGCCACGCCCGACTTCACCGACCACCCCGCCGTGATCAACGGCGCATCCGACCTCGTGGTCGAGGTCCTGGGCGACGCAGGCCGCCACACGCGGGCTGCCGTTGGCGTGTCGAGCCTCCCGCTCAACTCCGCGGTCGAGATCGACGCCATCATCCGCATCGCCGACTGAACCAAAAAGGCGGAGGAAGACGACATGCTCGATTCCGTCTTCCTCCGCTCCATCGCCCACCGCGGCCTACACGACGCAGCCAAAGGCGTGATCGAAAACACGCCTGCGGCCTTTGAAGCCGCCATCGCGAACGGCTATGCCATCGAGTGCGATGTGGTGCCCGCGGCAGGCGGCCTGCCCGTCGTCTTCCACGACGACACGCTCGACCGGCTGACAGAGAACCACGGCGCAATCGCGCACCTCGGCGTCGACGATCTTAAGCGCGTCCGCTTCAAGGGCTCGAGCACTGTCGGTATCCCGACCTTCGCCGAGCTTCTCACATTCTGCGGGCCCCGCGCGCCGCTCGTCGTCGAGATCAAAAGCAATTGGCGTCCCCCACCTCCCGCATTCCTGCACGAGATCGCACGCCGCACGTTGGACCACGACGGCCCGATCGCGCTCATGTCGTTCGACCCCGCGCTGATGGCCGCATTCGCGCATCTCGCGCCCGCCATTCCACGCGGGATCGTATCGGGGAGCTACCGCGAGACCGACGGCACACCATGGTGGCCCCAGCTCTCTGGCTGGCGCACATTCTGTTTGAGGAACCTTCTCGAAGACCGCGGCGCGCCGCCTGATTTCTACGCCTACGAAGTCGGCGCGCTGCCGACGTTGGCCACGCGCTTCGCCCGCTGGCGCAAACGCCCGATGCTCACCTGGACCGTTCGCACAGAGAAAGACCGCGCGCTTGCCGCTCGCCACGCCGACGCGCCCATCTTCGAGGGCTTCACGCCCTGAGCCTGACCGACGACGAAACGCGCGCTGTCGCTGTCACACGACAACCGCCGCAGCCGGCCGCCCGAACAGATACCCCTGCAGAAAATCGGCGCCGCTCTCGCGGGCGATCTTCGCATGCTGCTCATCCTCGATCCCCTCACACACGACGCGCGCGCCCAGGTCGTGCAGGATCTCTACGATTTTCGGCAGCACGATCCGCGCTCTCGAATTGCTCGCAGCCGCGACGACCAGCGATCGGTCGAGCTTCACGTAATCCGGATCGAGCTGCCAGACCCGATCGAAATTGGAATGCCTTGCCCCGAAATCGTCGATAGCCACGCGAAAGCCGAACGCCTTGTAGCTCCTGATCGCCGCCTCAAGCGCCGTGTTATCCTCAATCGAGGATTCGAGCACTTCGATGGTAATTGCACTGGCTGAAAGGCCTTGATCGGCCAGCGCGGCAGCGAAAAACTCGCCATGCGCTACATCGCGCGCCTCGATATGCCGGCCGTGCACGTTCAGAAAGAGCCGCGCATTCGCGCCGAGCTGTCGATAAAAATTTCCGACATGCAGAAGGCGCACGGCCCGATCCAGAAGGCGCCCATCCTCCAGCGCGCTCGCCCGCTCGAAAAGCACCACCGGCGACACGGGCCGGCCATCCCTATCCCGCGCGCGCAACAGTGCCTCATGCGCATAAACCTGCTGGTCCGACGCACGGACGATGCATTGAAACGCAGACGTCAGCGCAACATCGCGGAAATCCCACGTGAACTGGCCGTCCTTGCCCACATGGCAATCTCTCGCATCAAGGCCAGCCAATTGGCGGCCGGCCAGCAGCGCATCGCCAGCGCCCTTGAGCGAACCCGTAACAACGGGAGACCTCAGCTCGCCGACCTCACCGTGAGATCCGAAACTCTGCGCGCGGCGACCAAACATCTCTTGCTTTCGATCCAACGAACACGCCCACACGTTCGGATCTACAGCAACGATCTTTACACGCCGATAATTCGTGCGCGTTCAAACCTTATCAGGAATATGAATAACCGAGAGAGCACGATAACAGACGCCCTGCATACCGCAGACCTCGGGCGTCAAGCGCGCCCGCGGCAACTGCCGCGCCCCCGTCTCGGCCAAGCCAGGCTCCCCTTGGAGCGACTTAACGATCGATCTCGCCGAACACGATGTCGAGCGAGCCGATGATCGCGGACACGTCCGCCAACATGTGCCCCTTGTTGAGGAAGTCCATCGCCGCGAGATGCGGGAACCCCGGCGCGCGGATCTTGCAGCGATACGGCTTGTTCGATCCGTCCGCCACGAGATAGACGCCAAATTCGCCTTTCGGCGCTTCTACCGCTGCATACACTTCGCCCGCCGGAACATGGAAACCTTCCGTGTAGAGCTTGAAGTGATTGATCAGCGCTTCCATCGAGCGCTTCATCTCGCCACGCTTCGGCGGCACGACGCGCGGATTGCGCGCAGACACCGGCCCAGCGCCCTCTGCGCTCGTAAGCTTCTCGCAAACCTGCTTCATGATCTTCACGCTCTCGCGCATTTCGAGCATGCGGATCAGATAGCGATCGTAGCAGTCGCCGTTCTTGCCGATCGGAATATCGAAGTCGAGTTCGCTGTAGCATTCGTATGGCTGCGACTTGCGCAAATCCCACGCAGCACCCGAACCCCGCACCATCACGCCGGAAAAGCCCCACGCGAACGCGTCGTCGAGCGACACGACACCGATATCCACGTTCCGCTGCTTGAAGATGCGGTTCTCCGTCAGCAGGCCCTCGATGTCGTCCAGCACCTTAAGGAACGGATCGCACCACGCATAAATGTCATCGATGAGCTGGCGCGGCAGATCCTGATGCACGCCGCCGATGCGGAAATACTTCGCATGCATCCGGCTTCCCGATGCGCGCTCGTAGAACACCATCAGCTTCTCGCGCTCTTCGAAGCCCCAGAGCGGAGGCGTCAGCGCACCCACGTCCATCGCCTGCGTGGTGACGTTGAGGAGATGCGACAGGTGCCGTCCGATCTCGGAAAAGAGCACGCGGATGAGCTGCCCGCGCCGCGGCACTTCGAGGCCCAGCAGCCTCTCCGCCGCAAGGCAGAACGCATGCTCCTGGTTCATCGGCGCCACGTAGTCGAGCCGGTCGAAATAGCCGATGGCCTGCAGATACGTCTTCGCCTCGATCAGCTTTTCGGTGCCGCGATGCAGAAGCCCGACATGCGGGTCGACGCGCTCAACCACCTCACCGTCGAGCTCCAGCACGAGGCGCAACACGCCGTGCGCAGCGGGATGCTGCGGCCCGAAATTGATGTTGAATGGACGGATTTCGGTCTCTGCCATCGGTCAGTCACTCACCCCAGGTCCTTGCCAGCCGCGAAGGCGGCCATGACCTCAGCGCCGGTCATCTTGTTCGTCTCGTTCGCAAAGTCGTAATAGCCGGGCTTTTCGTCCACGAAGATCTCGGCCACGAATGCAAAGTCCGTTTGATCGTCGAACGTCCCAGCGGAGAGCGCGTAATGCTCCGCGCCCGAAAGCCGCCAGTAAAGCGACGTGCCGCACGTCTTGCAGAACGCGCGCTCGCCCCACTCCGAAGACTTGTAGACACCGATGTTATCGGCCCCCTCGAAGCGAACCGGGCCCTCGTGGTCGTGGGCGAAAAACGGGCCCGAAGCCCAGCGCCGGCACATGCTGCAATGGCAGACGCCGACCTCACGCTTTTTGGGATCGAACGAAAAGCGCACCGCGCCGCAAAGGCATCGACCGCTAAGCGTATCGCCTTCCGTCGCCATCTGGCCGTCTCCTCCTCAGCCGCCCGAAACCGCAACCGCCGTAGGCGCCACAATCGGCTCTGCTCCAGCACCACGCGCCTTGTCGTTCACCCGCTGGACGAACCGTGCCCACGGCACCACCATGCGCTCGTGGCGCCCCTTGCCGATCACCTCGACGCCGTCATGCGCAACAACCTCGAACGCAATGCGCCGTCCTGTCACGCCGGTGCAAGTTGCATCCACCGTCACGACCTGCCCCGGCACCGTTGCACCCGAATGCGAGACGTCGACGTGAATCCCGAGCGAACCCTCGCCCGCGTCGAGATGCGGTTTCAAAACTTCGAGGCACGCCCATTCCATCAGCCCCACCATGAACCCGGTCGCGAACACGCCCGGCATGGCGCGGAAATCCGCGGATTCCGCATAGAGATGCGGCACCGTCTTCTCGGCCGTTACCGTGAAGGTGAGCCGGGCCGTCGCACCGGCTTCGAGCGTCGCCTTCATGCGCGGCTGGCCTTTTCGTCGCCCGGCAACGTGTAGCCGGGGCCTTCCCACGGGCTTTCGAAATCGAACCGGCGAAACTCCTGCACGAGCTTCACGGGCTCGTAGACGACGCGCTTCGCATCGTCGTCGTAGCGCACTTCGACGTAACCCGTGAGCGGGAAGTCTTTGCGCAGCGGATGCCCCTGGAACCCGTAGTCGGTGAGCAGGCGGCGCAGGTCGGGGTGCCCGGTAAACAGAACGCCGTACATGTCGTACGCCTCCCGCTCGTACCAGTTCGCCGCCGGAAAGACATCGATGACAGACGGCACCGCCGTCTCCTCGTCCGTCTCCACCTTGACCCGGATCCGCTGATTGAGACGCGGCGACAGCAGGTGATAAACGACATCGAATCGCTGCTCGCGCGCCGGCCAGTCCACACCGCAAATGTCGATCAGAACCTCGAAACGGCACCTGGGATCGTCGCGCAGTGTCTTGAGCACGTCCACGATGCGCGCCCCATCCACGACGAGTGTCAACTCGCCCACCGCAATCCAGCGCTCGCGCACGGCATCGCCGAACGTCGCTACGATATGCGTTTCAAGATCTGTCAGCACTGTCTCTTCCATGACGGCCGCGCATCCCTGCCGCGATTATCTCTCGATCGTTCCGGTCCTGCGGATCTTCCGCTGAAGCAGAAGCACGCCGTAGAGCAGCGCCTCCGCCGTCGGCGGACAGCCCGGCACATAAACGTCGACCGGCACGATCCGGTCACAGCCGCGCACGACCGCATACGAATAATGGTAGTAGCCGCCGCCGTTCGCGCAGCTTCCCATCGAGATCACGTAGCGCGGCTCGGGCATCTGGTCGTAGACCTTGCGCAGCGCGGGCGCCATCTTGTTGGTCAGCGTCCCCGCCACAATCATCACATCCGACTGGCGCGGCGAGGCGCGCGGCGCGAAACCGAACCGTTCGAGATCGTAGCGCGGCATCGAGGCCTGCATCATCTCGACGGCACAGCACGCAAGCCCGAACGTCATCCACATCAAGGAGCCGGTCCGCGCCCAGTTGATAAGGTCGTCCGTCGTGGTGACGAGGAAGCCTTTGTCGCCGAGTTCGTTCGAGATCTCGGTGAAGAAAGGATCCGGCTTCACAAGCGCGCGAGACGCACCGCCCGCACCTTCCTTGGGCTTGTCGAAAGCGAATTCCGGAGGAACGATCAATCCCATTCCAGCGCTCCCTTCTTCCATTCGTAGATGAAGCCGATGGTCAGCACGCCGAGAAACACCATCATCGACCAGAAGCCGAAGCTGCCCGTATCCGCGAACGTCACCGCCCACGGGAACAGGAACGCGATTTCGAGATCGAAGATAATGAACAGGATCGCCACGAGATAGAAGCGCACGTCGAATTTCATGCGTGCGTCGTCGAAGGCGTTGAATCCGCACTCGTAGGCGGAAACCTTTTCCGGATCGGGATTGCGAACAGCAACCAGAAACGGCGCCAGCATCAGCGCGCCTCCGATCGCGAGCGCCACCCCGATGAACACGGCAAGCGGCAAATAGTCGGTAATGAGCTGGTCCATCGCGTCCGTCCTCCCGGGGTCCCTCACAATCATCCGCGAGGGCCTACCGCGGCGCAAAATACACTCCTGGTGTTAACCCAACGGGTCACGCACGTGCAACAGATACTACGTCTACCAACGCCGCCCCGGCGACACATTGAGCCGAAATAAGGCGGGGACTGAGACAATTCGTTCCGAGCCTATTGCCGCCATGCGTGTCAGTAAGCCCACACCGATCCTTGTTCACTCGCCCCTGACAAGCAGAGGCTCACGTCCATGACGGTCAGAGACCTGCCCCGCCCGTCCACGGCAACCTTGGGCCTGCTGGAACGCCTCCAGGCGGTGCCCGCCGTCGTCGTTTTCGGCGTCGTTCTGTCCGCCTGTCTTTTCGGCATAGCCACCCGGCCCGCCGGATTTCTCGCCGCCGTATGGCCCGCGAACGCGCTCCTCCTCGGCTTGTTCGTGCGCTACCCGCATCTCGCAACCCCTGCGGGCTGGGGCGCGGCCATCGCCGCCTACGTGGTCGCCGACCTGGCCACCGGAGCCTCGCTCCAGCAAACCCTCTTGCTCACCTCCGGCAATCTCGTCGCCGTTTTCACAGGCTATCTCCTCTATGCCCGGCTCGGAGACGATGACAGACGCCTGAAGCGCCCGTTCTCGGTCCTCTACCTCACTCTCATCTCTGCAGCGGCGGCCAGCGCTGCCGGCATCGTCGGCGCTGTCGTGAACCCCATCCTGTTCGACGGGACCGCCCTCGAAGGCTTCCTGTTCTGGACTGTAACGGAGTTCGTGAACTTCATTGTGCTGCTTCCGGTGGCGCTGACCCTGACCGCACCCGCAGCGCGCTGGCCGGCGCGCGACGAGTGGCCCGCGTTCGACGTGCCGCTCCTGATGTCGAAAGCCACCCCCATCCTGGCCCTCATCCTGTCCTGCCTCGCAAGCCATTGGATCGGCGGCCCCGGCGCGATGGCGTTTCCGGCACCGGCCCTGCTCTGGTGTGCGCTCGTTTTCAGCGTGTCCAGCACCGCAGTGATCACATTCCTCGTCAGCTCATGGACGTTGATCAGTATTTCCACGGGCGCCATTTCACTCGGAGCGGACGTCACGGCCTTGACGTCGGTCATGTCGATCCGCATTGGCGTCGCGCTCATGGCACTTGCGCCTCTCAACGTCGCGGCTGTCATGGCCGCACGGAAGGATTTCCAGTTCCTTCTCCAGCGCATGGTGACGAACGATCCGATGACCGCAGCTCTCACCCGCCGCGCCTTCGCCGTCCGCGCGCGAAACCGGCTCCGCCAGCCGTCCACTCAGCAGACGGCACTCGCTCTCCTCCTGTTCGACATCGACGGCCTGCGCCACATCAACGCGCAGTATGGGCACGAGACGGGCGATCAGGCGCTCAAATCCCTCGCACGCGCTGCGCGTACCTATCTTCCGAATGGCGACGAGCTCGGGCGTCTTGGTAGCGACGACTTTGCAATCCTGCTCGTGGACTGCAGCCGCGAGGAAGCAATCGCTCTCGCCGAGCGCATCCGCACGGTTTTCAACGAGACCCCAATTCAACTGGCCGACGGACACCGCGTGCGCGCCACCGCGAGCGTCGGCATCGCCGCCATTTCTGCGCCACCAACCACGGCCGAGCGCCTTCTGAACACCGCCGAAGACGCCCTTCGCCAATCCAAACGCGACAAGGGCATTTAGCTCCCGGCCGCTTGTGTCCGAAAACAGCGCGCCAGCGCTCAGGGGCAACGCGACCCGCCGAAGCGGCGCCCCATCGGAGCATCCCGAGGCCAAAGGCCGAGAAACGGATACGTGAGATAAAAACAGCGCGAAGCGCTCGGGGTGCGACCGCACCCCCGCGCGTCATGGCGAAGCCATGCTCCGCATGGACTGGCGCGGCCATCCACAAAGCACCACGCTCATCGAGCGAAGCTTCTCTCAGCTTGTGTCCGAAGAAAAAAAGTGGCGCGAGAGACGGGACTTGAACCCGCGGCCTCCGGCGTGACAGGCCGGCGCTCTAACCAACTGAGCTACTCCCGCGTCCGCTCGTTCAAAAGCCCGCGAATGGGGCGAACGAGGCAAAAGCGAAGGCTGAGATACGTGTTCGGCGCCCCCAAGTCAAGCGCAGGAAGCACCTGTTTTTCAAGGCCCCGCACCCGAGGCGCCAATCCCGGCCCGAACGAAGCGAACGCGCTCCGCCACGGGCGACCGGGGCAGCGTCAACAGATCGTATCCGAGCCCCGTGTAAACCTCCACCATGGCCCGGTAAGTGGCCTCCGCCTCGGCAGGCGCCTGCTTACGCTCGCTGTCGCCTGTGAAAATTTCAGGCCAGGACGGCGCGATGAAAACCTGCCGCGCGTAGCCAAAGGTCTCCGCTGCCACGGTTACGTGCGGCGGCACCGGCAGTCCGGAGAGCTGCAGATAGCCGACCACATCCGGAACGCCCCGGTCGAACAGGACAGGACCGGAAAGGACCTGGGCCTCCCTATACGTGCGCATATCCGCCGCCAGCATCAGCTCGGCGAAGAGCCCACGGTCCGCCCAGGGCAACGCGGCTCCGCCGATCGCAACCTGCTCGCGGATGATGGCGCGTCCGGCCTCGGGCATCGTGACGAGCCCCTCCGCCGCCAGAGCCGCAAGCAGCGTGCTCTTCCCCGAGCCCGGCCCGCCGGTAACGACGAAAAAACGGTCCGCGTCGTCTCTTTTCATCGCCATCCCGGATGAGCGCCGGCCTGTCACGCCGGAGGCATGCGACGCATAAAATCGCGCTTGCCGATTTCGAGACCGTTGTGGCGCAGGATGCCGTAGGCCGTCGCGCAGTGGAAATAGAAGTTCGGCAGAGCGAAATGCAGCAGGTATTCGCGCCCCGTGAAATGCAGTTCGCGCGGCCCGGCTTTGATGGTGAACGGCTCATCGGCCGCCGCGTCCATCGGCCCCGGCTGTGCTTGATCCAGAACGGCCAGCGTATCCGCAATCCGCGTCTTGAGCTCGGCGAACGTCGTCTCGGTGTCGTCATGCACAGGCGCCGTCAAACCGGCAAGCCGTGCAACAGAAAGCTTCGCGAAATCGCAGGCCGACGTCACCTGCTTCGTGAACGTATACATGTCGGGATAAAGCCGCGCAGTGAGCAGCGTCTCGCGCTCGATCCCCTTGGCATCGGCATATGCCACGGCCTTGTCGAGGATCGCATCGAGCGCTTCGAGGTGCTTACGAAACGACGGCACAGCAATTTCATGCATCGTGATGGTCATTGGCATTCTCCGGAAAAGCCGAGGCGAAAAGACGGGCGGCGAATGCCTCGTGGCAGAACGGCCCTGAAGCCAGCCAGACGACGGCAACGCCAATCGCACCTTGCAGCCAACCACGTCCGACGCTATGGAGTGATCCGTCGGGCGGTTAGCTCAGTGGTAGAGCGCTTCGTTTACACCGAAGATGTCGGGAGTTCGACCCTCTCACCGCCCACCATGTTCTCAATGACACAAGTTGCGAGAAGCTTCGGATAAGGGGCGTTGTGCTGGTGGATATCCGCGCCACTTGGCACGGGCGCCCTTGGCGCCATAGGCCCTGCGGGCCTCAAGCTGTCGAGGAATTATCGCTCTGAGCCGAAGCTGCCAATGCAGCTTCGGCTCGGGCGCGACCGCGCCCCGGCGCAAGTGCGCCGGTCCTCCACCAGCACAACGCCCCTTATCCGATGCCTCTCACCACTTGTGTCCGAAACCAAAAGCGAGGGCGGCAGCGCTCCGGGAGCAACGCGACCCGGCGCAAGTGCGCCGGATCTCAACAAACCGCAACGCCCATTTTTCGAAGCGTCTCGCCACTTGCGTACGAAAACAAAAAAGCGCCGCGGAAACTCCACGGCGCTCCAAATCTCTCGATCGTCAAAACGCGGCGCCCGCGGCGCAGCGCTTAGTTCAGCGCGTCTTTCAAACCCTTCGCAGGGCTGAACTTCGGCACACGCGTCGCAGGGATCTTGATCGTCGCGCCGGTCGCGGGGTTGCGGCCTTCGCGCGCCTTGCGGCTTGCAACCTTGAAGCTGCCGAAATCCGGAATGCGGACTTCGCCACCGTCCTTGAGAACCGCTTTGATGTGTGCGAGCGCGGCATCGACGACCGAGCCTGCCTTCTCTTTCGTGAGCTCGCACTCTTTTGCAACGGCGTCGATCAGATCTTTCTTGCTCATCTTTCCGTCCTCGTGACTGGAATGAATTTGGTCTGGCATCGTGCCAGGAGACCGCGCCGTGGCGCCTGCCGAGAAGTGTGCAACCCAAGGGATAGGATTGCTGTTTCGGCATCTCGTGGGCGCACAAAAGCCCCTAAAAACGGGCCTCGTCAAGGGGCAAAACGACCATTTACGCTTGAAATACGGGGTGATCCGTACACGCTGCGGCGCACACCCGACAGGGGCGAACGCACGCAAACGCGCACGGTCGGCAAAGCTGCCAACGATCGCGCACAGGCTCGCTACTGAATTGGCCAGAATGCATCGATCGCTGCGCCTCGCAACGACACGTAAAGCAACACACCGTTTGCTGAGATGAAAAAGGGCGCGAAAACCGCGCCCTTTTTACACGTCGTATCAGTGCGCGGTAACGCGCGAGTTTCCTTCCGCCCCATCCGAAGGAACGGCGGACGCTTCAGCCTGCTCGTCCCACTGGATCGGATCCGGCACGCGCACCAGCGCGGTCTTCACCACATCCTCCATGCGCGCGACGGGCACGAGTTCGAGCTTCGTCTTCACTTCATCAGGGATCTCGGCCAGATCCTTGACGTTGTCCTCGGGGATGAGAACCGTCTTGATACCGCCACGCAGCGCAGCCAGCAGCTTCTCCTTGAGACCGCCGATCGGGAGCACGCGCCCGCGCAGCGTAATCTCGCCCGTCATCGCCACATCCTTGCGCACCGCGATGCCGGTCAGCACCGAGATGATGGCTGTCGCCATCGCGACACCGGCAGACGGACCGTCCTTCGGCGTCGCACCTTCCGGCACGTGCACGTGGATATCGCGCTTCTCGAACAGCGAGGGATGGATGCCGAACTCGACCGAGCGCGAGCGCACGTAAGCGTTCGCAGCAGAGATCGATTCCTTCATCACGTCGCGCAGATTGCCCGTCACCGTCATCTTGCCCTTGCCGGGCATCATGACGCCTTCGATGGTGAGCAATTCGCCACCCACTTCCGTCCACGCGAGACCCGTGACGATGCCGATCTGATCTTCGAGCTCGGCCTCTCCATAGCGATACTTCGGCACGCCGAGGTAGTGGCTGATGTTGTCGGCCGTCACCGTCACCGTCTTCTTGTCGGGCGAGGTCAGGATCTCCTTCACCGCCTTGCGCGCGAGCTTGGCCACTTCGCGCTCAAGCGAACGCACGCCGGCTTCCCGCGTGTAACGGCGGATGAGCTGCAGAAGAGCACCGTCCTCGACGATCCACTCACCCGGCTCCAAACCGTGCGCCTGCTGCTGCTCGGTCAGAAGATGGCGCTTCGCGATCTCGACCTTCTCGTCCTCGGTGTAACCCGCAAGACGGATGATCTCCATGCGGTCCATCAGGGCCGGCGGAATGTTGAGCGTGTTCGCCGTCGTCACGAACATCACGTTCGAAAGGTCGTAATCGACCTCGAGGTAATGATCGTTGAACGACTGGTTCTGCTCAGGATCGAGCACTTCGAGCAGCGCCGCCGCGGGATCGCCGCGGAAGTCCTGGCCCATCTTGTCGATCTCGTCGAGCAGGAACAGCGGGTTGGTCCGCTTCGCCTTTTTCATCGACTGGATGACCTTACCGGGCATCGAGCCGATGTAGGTGCGCCGATGTCCGCGGATCTCCGCTTCGTCGCGGACGCCACCGAGGCTCATGCGCACGAACTCGCGCCCCGTTGCGTTCGCGATCGACTTGCCAAGCGAGGTCTTGCCCACGCCGGGCGGTCCGACGAGGCAAAGGATCGGTCCCTTGAGCTTGTTGGTTCGCGCCTGCACCGCGAGATACTCGAGGATGCGCTCCTTGACCTTGTCGAGGCCGTAGTGCTCCGCGTCGAGCACCTGCTGCGCCTCGTCGAGATCCTTCTTGACCTTGCCTTTGATGCCCCACGGGATCGAAAGCAGCCAATCGAGATAGTTGCGCACGACGGTCGCTTCGGCGGACATCGGGCTCATCTGCTTGAGCTTCTTCAGCTCCGCAGTCGCCTTGTCCTTCGCTTCCTTCGAGAGCTTGGTGTTGTCGATCTTCTCTTCGAACTCGGCGATGTCGTCGCGCTCTTCGGTGTCTCCGAGCTCCTTCTGGATCGCCTTCATCTGCTCGTTGAGATAGTACTCGCGCTGCGTCTTCTCCATCTGGCGCTTCACGCGCGAGCGGATCTTACGCTCGACCTGCAGCACCGAGATCTCGCTCTCCATGAGAGTGTAGACCTTCTCGAGCCGGTTCGACACGACGGTCGTCTCCAGCACGTCCTGCTTGTCGGCAATCTTCACCGCGAGGTGAGACGCGATGGTGTCGGCGAGCTTCGAATAGTCCTCGATCTGCGCGATAGTGCCGAGCACCTCAGGCGAGATCTTCTTGTTGAGCTTGACGTAGTTCTCGAACTGCGAGACGGCCGAGCGCGCAAGCGCCTCGATCTCGGTCTTCGTGCCGAGCGTCTCCGAGATGCGCTCCACCTCGGCTTCGAAATAATTCGGGTTGTCGGTGTAATTGAGAACCTTGGCGCGCGCCGTGCCCTCGACCAGCACCTTTACCGTGCCGTCGGGCAGCTTCAGGAGCTGCAGCACGGAAGCGAGCGTGCCGACCTGATAGATGGCGTCCGTCGCCGGATCGTCGTCGCCGGCGTTCTTTTGCGCGGCAAGCAGGATGTGCTTGTCGGCGCGCATCACTTCCTCGAGCGCGTTGATCGACTTCTCGCGCCCGACGAACAGCGGCACGATCATGTACGGGAACACGACGATGTCGCGCAGCGGCAGAACCGGATAGTGGTCGCGGGCGCCGGGCTTGTCCTTAGTCTGCTTCTCTTCGCTCATCACCGTCACCATTCACGTTGTGCCGCACGGGGACCCGTCTTAAGACGGGAACGGACCACTCTAGCTGCCCGGCCCCGCATCATTATGGCCGAACCGGGCGTACTCACGCCGCATCCTTCGATTTTTCTGGGAAAACCCCGTCTCGTCGAGCGGGACAGTCGAAAGAGAGCGTCGTCGACAACAGATGGGGATTGGCCCCAATCCGATCAATACGAGCCACCGGTACGACAGGCGAATGGGCTCGTTTGCCCATTTAACCTGGAAATGAGCCACAGGCTACCCCGTCGACGGCAGGACGCCGCCGACGGTTTGCCAAATCTTAAGACGCCGTCGAGCCCTTTTCCTCGACCCGCTCGGAATAGATCCGGAGCGGACGAGCGCCGCCTTCCACGACCTCCGGGCCGATCACGATCTCCTCGACGCCCTTGAGGGCCGGAAGATCGAACATGGTGTCGAGCAGGATGCCCTCCATGATGGAGCGCAAGCCGCGCGCACCCGTCTTACGCTCGATCGCCTTGCGCGCGATGGCGCGCAGCGCGTCGGTCGTGAGCGTGAGCTTCACGTCCTCCATCTCGAACAGACGCTGGTACTGCTTCACCAGCGCGTTCTTGGGCTCCATGAGGATCTGCACCAGCGCCGCCTCGTCGAGATCCTCGAGCGTTGCGATAACCGGGAGACGGCCGATGAACTCGGGGATCAGGCCGAACTTCAAGAGATCCTCGGGCTCCACCTCGCGCAGCACTTCGCCGGTCCGCCGCTCGTCGGGCGCGATCACGCGCGCGCCGAAACCGATCGACGTCCCCTTGCCGCGCCGCGAGATGATCTTTTCGAGGCCTGCGAAAGCGCCACCGCAGATGAACAGGATGTTCGAGGTGTCGACCTGCAGGAACTCCTGCTGCGGATGCTTGCGGCCGCCCTGCGGCGGCACGGAGGCAACCGTGCCTTCCATGATCTTCAGAAGCGCCTGCTGCACGCCCTCGCCCGACACATCGCGCGTGATGGACGGATTGTCGGACTTGCGGCTGATCTTATCGATCTCGTCGATGTAGACGATGCCCCGCTGCGCGCGCTCGACGTTGTAATCGGCGCTCTGCAGCAGTTTCAGGATGATGTTCTCGACGTCCTCGCCGACATAGCCGGCTTCGGTGAGCGTCGTCGCATCCGCCATCGTGAACGGCACGTCGAGAATGCGGGCAAGCGTCTGCGCGAGCAGCGTCTTGCCGCAACCCGTGGGGCCAACGAGCAGGATGTTCGACTTCGCGAGCTCGACGTCGTTGTTCTTCGCCGCGTGATTGAGGCGCTTGTAATGGTTATGGACAGCGACCGAGAGCACACGCTTCGCGTGGAACTGCCCGATCACGTAAGAATCCAGCACCGTGCAGATTTCTTGCGGTGTCGGCACGCCGTCGCGGGACTTGACGAGCGTGTTCTTGTTCTCTTCACGGATGATATCCATGCACAGCTCGACGCATTCATCGCAGATGAACACGGTCGGGCCGGCAATGAGCTTCCTCACCTCATGCTGGCTCTTGCCGCAGAAAGAGCAGTAGAGAGTGTTCTTTTCCTGAGCCATTCTGTTCTCTCACCCGCAGTCAGGAATGACGCCCGACGACCCGGAACCTTGGAGCCGGAAGCCCCTTCGGCGCATTACGGCGATGCCCGCCGCGGGCACATGAAAAACGTTACACCCGATCTCAACACGCTAGTGTTCCCGAGATCAAGATTCGATTAACAGCTCTCCCGCCTTCGAGGCGGAAAGAACCTGCTGACGGCTGCTATCCCGGCGCCCAAGAGCCCAAAAAGGCAGAACCCAGCACTTAAGCCGTCTACGCTACCGTTCCAAGCTTGCGTGGCCCCAATGCGGCCGAACGCCTCGCAAAAAAGTATATTTTGCGAGCATTTCGCCGCTTTCGCAGGCGCAAACGCCGGACGGTGCCCAGCACCGCCCGGAGCATCGCCAACCTGTAGGCAGGCCCGCCCTTAAGCGGCAGGCTGCGTGGGCTCGGGAGCCTTGGCTTCCACATCGTCGCGCTGCGACAAAACCCGGTCGATAAGACCGAAGTCTTTCGCCTGATCCGCCGTCATGAAGTAATCGCGATCGAGTGTCCTCTCGATCATTTCGTACGGCTGACCGGTATGCTTGACGTAGACTTCGTTAAGCCGCCGCTTCATCTTGATGATGTCTTCAGCGTGGCGCTCGATGTCGGACGCCTGCCCCTGGAAGCCGCCGGACGGCTGATGCACCATGATGCGCGCGTTCGGCAGCGCATACCGCATGCCCTTTTCGCCGGCGCACAAAAGCAGCGAGCCCATGGACGCAGCCTGGCCGATACAAAGCGTCGCAATCGGCGGCTTCACGAACTGCATCGTGTCGTAGATCGCCATGCCGGCCGTCACCACGCCACCCGGCGAGTTGATGTACATGGAGATTTCTTTCTTGGGGTTTTCCGCCTCAAGGAAGAGGAGCTGCATGCAGATCGAAGCCGCCATGTGGTCTTCGACCGGCCCCGTCACAAAGATGATGCGCTCCTTGAGGAGGCGCGACGGCAGATCGTAGCCGCGCTCGCCGCGTGCCGTCTGCTCGACGACCATGGGCCAGAAAGAACCGGTGATAGTGGCGACGGGATCGCGCATGAGATCATTCCTTTTGGGGTTCTCCGCGCTCAGGAAATGAGCCACGGACGCGAGCTCCTGACGAAGCCTCGCAATGGGCCTATCAGATCAGCACGGGAACGCGTCACTTCAAGTCCTCTCCGCCGGGGTGCCGGCGGAGAGGGAGTACTCAGGCGTCGACGGTCTTCTCGAGACTCTCGACCAACTCCTTGCGCGAGACCGTCTTCTCGGCCGGCTTCGCAAGCTCCAGCACGAAATCGATCACCTTGTCCTCGAAGATCGGAGCGCGAATTTCCTGGATCGCGCCGGGAGTCTTCTGGAAGTACTCGTAGACTTCCTTCTCCTGGCCGGGGAAACGGCGCGCCTGCTCGACGAGCGCGGCACGCAGTTCGTCCTGCGAGACCTCGATCTTGTTCTTGTCGCCGATCTCACCGACGACGAGACCGAGACGCACGCGCCGCTCGGCGATCTTGCGATACTCCGCACGCGCTTCATCTTCTGTCTTGTCCTCGTCGGCAAAGGTCTTGCCTTCGCGCTCGAGCCCGTCGGTGACCTGCTTCCAGATGCCTTCGAACTCGCGCTCGACGAGCGACGGCGGCAGCTCGAAATCGTGCGCGGATTCGAGCGCGTCGAGCAGCTCGCGCTTGAGCTTCATGCGCGACGCCTGATCGAGTTCCTGCTTGATCTGCGTCGTCACGAGGCCCTTGAGCTGATCGAGCCCTTCCATGCCGAGAGACTTGGCGAATTCGTCGTTGATCTCGGCCTTGACCGGCTTCTCCACCTCTTTCACCGTCACCGCAAAAATCGCATCCTTGCCCGCGAGATCCGCCACCGGATAGTTGTCCGGGAACTTCGCGTTGACGTCGCGAGATTCGCCCTTCTTGGCGCCCTTGATGCCGTCTTCGAAACCGGGGATGAAGCCCGAGTTTCCAATCACGAGCTGCAGGTTCTCGCCCTCGCCCCGATCGAAGGCCACGCCATCGATGGTGCCCTTGAAATCGATGGTGACGCGGTCGCCCTCGCCAGCCGCCCGGCCCTCTTCGGCCTCGAACGCGGTGTTGCGCTCGGCAAGCTGGTTCAGCGCGTCATTGAGCTGCTCGTCGTCAACTTCCGCCACGAGCTTTTCGAGCGAGAGCGACTTGAAATCGGTGAGCTTCACTTCGGGCAGCACCTCGAAGCTCATCTCGTAGGCGAGATCCGCCTTGCCCTCGACAACGCTCTCCATGTTGGCGCCGTCTTCCGGGATCGAGATGTCCGGCATCATCGCAGGCCGCTCGTTGCGGTCGCGGATCGCCTGTGTCGAGGTCTCGCGGATCGTCTCCTGCAGAACCTCGTTCATGACCGAGCGGCCGAACACCTTCTTGATGTGCGCAACCGGCACCTTGCCCTTGCGGAACCCTTTGAGTTGCACCTGGTCCTTGATCTTGTCCAGATGCGCCGTGTACCGCTCGCCGAGTTCATCGGCACCGACCACGACCTTAAGCTTCCGCTTGAGCCCTTCCGAGCTCGTCTCCAAAACCTGCATGACGTCCTGCTGCCTTCGCTCGCTCGTGCCTTGCCCCGCTGCGACCGACGAATACGGTCCCCAGAATGGTGCGGACGGAGGGACTTGAACCCCCACGGCTTTTGGCCACGAGAACCTAAATCTCGCGTGTCTACCAGTTCCACCACGTCCGCATGGGGATCACGTCGGCGGAGCCCCGAGCCCCACGGTCGCGACAGGATGGGCACATATACGCGGGGGGCCGCCCAGAGATCAATCGGCAATGTTCCCCTCCGGCGGAACAGCGGCCAGAAGCGCCGAAAAACCGCAGCCTCCCTAAAAAAGCAGGATTAACGGGTGGGAGCCACCCGTGGAGGCCCATACACCTCCCCCAAACCGTCAAAAACGAACCCAACGGCCACATGAGCATTATACGGACACAAACTCCGCCCAACCCTCCGCCCCGCCCCGGACACACGCTGCAAACAGCGCCCCGCTGGCTCGGAACCACGTTCTGAGCTAGGACCGGACGAAAAGACTTGCCGCTCACCGAGCCAACCAGACCAAGACGAACAAGGGGAAACACACAGTGATCGGATCGCACCTGGACAGGCGCCAGATCCTGGCCGGCGCCGCCGCCGCGGGCGTGGCTGCAAACCTCCCGCTCGGACGTGCCCAAGCCGCCGCCTCTCGTCTTGGCCCCGCCCTTGGCCCTGCCCAGCCGTTCTCGTTCGATACCCTCAAACAGCGCGCGGCCGAACTGGCCCGCTCCCCCTGGGCGCAGGAGCAGCCAAAAGCGAAAGAAATCATCCAGCAGATCGATTACGACGCCTACCAGAAAATCCGCTTCCGCCCCGACATGACGATCATGCTGGACGCCGACAAACAGCTCCCCATCCAGTTGTTTCACCTCGGTCAATTCTCGCCCCACCCGGTCCACATCCATCTGATCCGCGAGGGCAAGGCTCAGGAGATCGTCTACAGCGCCAACCTCTTCGAGACCCCCGTCGGCCACCCCGCGCGCGAATTGCCGGACAACATCGGCTTCGCCGGCTTCCGCATCATGGCCCCCGACCTCAAGACCGACTGGCTGGCCTTCCTCGGCGCGTCCTATTTCCGCTCCTCCGGCCCCTTCAATCAGTATGGGCTGTCCGCGCGCGGTCTGGCCATCGACACGGGCCTTTCGACGCCTGAGGAATTCCCGCGCTTCACCGAGTTCTGGCTGGACGAGGTGCCGCCCCACGGCGACACGATGACCCTCTACGCCCTCCTCGACAGCCCGAGCGTCACCGGCGCCTATCGCATCACGGCCCGGCGCGAGACGGACGGCCGCGGCGTCGCCCGAGTCGATCAGGAGATCGATTGCGAACTCTACGCGCGAGCCGACATCACCCGTCTCGGCATCGCACCCTTCTCCAGCATGTACTGGTATGGCGAAGCCGACCGCCCGCAGGCCGTCGACTGGCGACCTGAGATCCACGATTCCGACGGCCTCGCCATCTGGACCGGCTCCGGCGAGCGCATCTGGCGCCCGCTCAACAATCCGCCGCGCGTCATGACGAACACCTTCGTCGACAAGGACGTCCGCGGCTTCGGCCTGCTCCAGCGCGACCGCAACCTCGTGCATTATCTCGACGACTCCGTCTTCTACGAGCGTCGCGCGTCATCGTGGATCGAACCCATCGAGCCCTTCGGCGAAGGCGAGGTGCACCTCCTCGAAATCCCCACCGACGATGAGATCCACGACAACATCGCCGCCTATTGGTGCCCGCGTGAACCTTTGAAAGCCGGGACCCAGCGCCGCTTCCATTATTGGCTCCGCTGGCTGGACGACATCCCGTTCCCGACATCCCTCGCCCGCGCCACCGCAACATGGACCGGCATCGGCGGACGACCCGGCCAGGCCCGGCCGAAAGGCGTGAGGAAGTTTGTCGTCGATTTCAAAGGCCCGGTGCTCAAAGACATCGGCCGCAACGACGGCGTCGAGATCATCGTCACCACATCGCGCGGCGAAATCAGCAACGCCTACACGCATCCGATCGTCGATCAGCGCGAGCACTGGCGCGCCTTCTTCGATATCGATGTCGCGAACGGCGAAGACCCGGTCGATATGCGTCTCTATCTGCGCCTCGGCGAGCGTGCCCTGACCGAGACCTGGGTCTATCAATACTTCCCCAAGGCGTAATCGCGACGCGCTTCAACGCGCAGAAGATGGCGGCTTGCTCATTCGCGAGGCGTCGGAAAACAGCGGGCATCCGAGCGTCTTTTGCAACGCCTCGATCAGCTCGTCGCGTGTCTCTGCCGTCAGTGCGAGCCCGCCCGTTTCCTCCGCCATGCACGCGGCGCGCTTCTCCGGCACCAGCCACGTATGTGCGCCCGCCACCTTGAAGCCGACGACATGGATCGTGAGCTTACGGGCCTCCGCCTTGAGCTGGCGTGCGAGCTGACAGGGATCGCCCCCGCATGTTTCCTCGCCGTCCGTCAGCAGCACCACGACAGACGGCTTCTCACGAAATTCGAGCACCTCCGCCGCGTCCCGCACGGCCGCGGTCAGCGGCGTCTCGCCGAACGGAACCACCCGGTTCACTTCGCCCAGGATTGTCTCGGCGCTATTCGGCGCTGGCGGCAGCTTGAGATCGATATTCTCGCACCGGGAATCCTGCCCTGGCCCATAAACGAGGAGGCCAAGGTTCCGCCGCGGCGCGACTTGCGGCACCACAGCCGCGAGGGCCTCACGCACCTTCGCCATGTGCGGCGTGAGCGAATTCATATCGGTGCCCGCCATCGAGCCCGAGGAATCGAGCACGAGGATTGCATCGTCCCGGCACTGCTCGCCGTCGTCCGCGATCGCGCTCCCCACGGCAGGCGCGAAGACGCTGAGCGCGAACGCCAACATCGGGACGAGCCTTTTCATATCGCCTGTCCATTCCCGCGTTTGCATGCGATCAAGCCGATCCGCATCATAGCGGGCGTCACCGCGCCATAAACCCGGAAACTCTCCCGAAATCGGGAAGCGAGACACCCTGAAGCCAAACGCAGAGACCAATCATGCACCCTGCACTGATCACGTACGGCTCCCTCATCGTCGCCATCGTCTTCGAGGTCGTCGGCACCTCTTTCCTGCAGGCATCGCATCAGTTCACGCGACCGCTCCCCACCGCCATGATGGCACTGTGCTACGCGGCCGCGTTCTACTTCTTGTCGATTTCTCTGAAGGTCATTCCGGTCGGCATCGCGTACGCGATCTGGAGCGGCCTCGGCATTGTCCTCATCTCGACCGTCGGCCTGATCGTGTTCAAGCAAACGCTGGACACCCCGGCCCTGATCGGCCTCGGCCTCATCGTCGCCGGCGTCATCGTCGTCAACGTGTTCTCGCAGAGCGTCAGTCACTAGACCATGATCGCTTCGGATCCTATCAGTCCGAAGCGTGAATCATCGGTCTCACTAAAATGACCATGATCGCTTCGGACCCTATCAGTCCGAAGCGTGAATCATCGGTCTCACCAGAGAGATAGAGCGTGATCCGGATTCAATCGAAAGTGATCACGCTCTAAACGAATGCCGCCCGAACCACGATCGGTCCGGGCGGCATAAAACGTTTCACGCATTGAAAAACGAGCAGCGGATCAATCCGCCGTAGCCGGTCCCGTCTCGACGGGCGTATCGAGACGATCCTGCCCCCACTCCGCCCACGAGCCGTCATAGACCGCAGCATTCGTCTGCCCGATCACGCTGAGCGCAAGCGACAGCATCGAAGCCGTGACGCCCGATCCGCACGTCGTCACGACGGGCTTCAACGGATCGATCCCAGCTTCCTGGAAAATCGCGCGAAGCTCGTCCTTGGACTTGAGCGTCCCATCGGAATTGAGAATGCGCGACGACGGCACGTTCTTCGCGCCCGGAATATGCCCCGCGCGAAGACCGGGCCGCGGCTCGGGCTCGCTGCCCTCGAAGCGCGCCTTCGGCCGTGCGTCCACGATCTGCATGTTCCCCTGCGCGACATAGCTCTTCATGTCGTCGAGATCGCGCACGAGCTCGTTGTTGAGCAGAGGCGTGAAGTGCCGGGCCGTCCGTCCGATGGGCGGCATATCTTCGAGCGGCCGCCCCTCGGCTTTCCACTTCTTGAGCCCGCCGTTCAAAACCGCCACGTCCTGATGCCCCATGGCGCGGAACGTCCACCACACGCGGGCCGCGGAAAATAGGCCGTAGGTATCGTACACGACGATCCGCATTCCATCGCCGATGCCCATCTTCTTCATGCGCGAGGCGAACTTCGGCGTCGGCGGCAGCATGTGCGGCAGCGGGTTCTTCTCGTCCACGAGATCTTCGATATCGAAGAACAGCGCACCGGGAATATGCTCGGCGATATATTCGTCCTTCGCATTCCGTCCGGAGTTCGGCAGATGCCACGACCCATCGAGCACGATGAGATCGGGCGCATCGAGATGAGCCGCGAGCCAATCCGTTTCCACAATCCAGTTCTTGGCGCTCTCCGGCACGAAATCCTCCTCGAAAACCTCTCGTCCCACCCGTGCGCCCGCAGCCTCCGCCAACGATCGGATGGACCTGACCGTAGGGGAATGAACCGGGGAACGACGGAGCATCGGCGCGGGGGCTTTGAGCCTGCCGCCCGCATCGCTTGAGGCCGTAACCTAATGGCGCCGTGTGACGGCCGCAAGTAGAGCGCCGGGCACGTTTTCTTCGCGCGCCGCCGCAGGGCATACCACACCACCCGGCCATCGTGCGGAAGACGGGTAAACCGCGAGGTTCATACCCCGCTCTCGGCCAAAGCCCTTGCCGGCGCAGAAGCTCGCCACAGCGGCCGCCGGCATCCACGGCACCGCAATACCTTGATCCAACGTCGTTTTATTGAAAACTCAAGAGCGAGCGCAGCTCATCGGCGCTCACTGAAATCCGCAACCCGATCGCGCCCGCGGGCTTTGGCCTCGTAGAGCTTCGCGTCCGCCCTCCGCACGAATTCCTGCACATCGTCTCCTGGACGGTGCTCGGCAACCCCGAACGACGCTGTGACCTGGCCGATCTTCTGGTTGGTCTTGCGGATCGCGAACTGCTTCGCTCCGAACTGGCGCCGGATGCGGTCCGCCGTTTCCTTGGCGCGATTGAGCTCGGTTCCGGGCAGGATGATCGCAAACTCCTCTCCCCCGTAGCGCGCAACGCTGTCGGTCTCGCGAACGCTCGTCTCGATCACCCGCGCCAGCGCCCTGATGATCTCGTCGCCGACATCGTGCCCGAACATGTCGTTGACGCGCTTGAAGTGGTCGATGTCGCACATGATGAGCGAGAGCGGCACGCGCTGCGCGTGGCTATCCTGGATTGCCTTTTTCATCGCATCGTTGAAGAGGCGGCGATTGCCGATGCCCGTCAGCGGATCCGTGAGCGTCGCTTCCTCCGCACCCCTGAGACTGGTCTGGAGGGCATCGATCTCCCGCGCACTGTTCTCAAGCTTATGCTTGTCTTGTTCGCTGGCAAGGCGCATCCGCTCGTTCTCTGCTACGAGAAGGCTGACGACCACCCGCACCTGATCGGCTTCTGTCAGTCCCGCAAGGCGCCCCTGCGCGTTGGCGAGCGATCGGGCATACGTTTCTTTGTTCGCAAGATCGAGGCGGATGACGGCAAGCGCGTTGGCGAGTTCACGCCCCAACGTCGCGGACGCGGATGCAAGCTCGTCTGCGGTGGCGCGCGGTCCGGAAGGAACGAACCGCCGGATGAATCTGGCGAGCAGGACGGCGCAGCCAAACGTGATGGCGGCGAGAACACCCAAAACGATAAACGCCACCGGATTATAGCGCGTCTCGATCACGACAGCGCCCCGTTCCGTGACGGTGCGCAACGTGAGGAAAGGGGCCGGATCGTAGACGCCGAGGAATGCGAGACTGCCCAGCAACGTCACGACGCCAAGAGCGCCACCGGCGAGAATGAGGCCTCGCCGGCTAGAGAACCAATAAGGAAGCGATGCCATGGATGTGCCGGCCAAAACGTAACGACGTTCAATCTCCGCCCGTACCTGATTCCAATTACCAAGCCACCAGAAAACGTTCAAGTAACGCCATTAAAACTACTCAAAACGCCAAGCACAGAGCCGAAAACACCCTGACTCGCTCGGTATCTGACCAATTCTTACTAAAGCTAAACGTAATGAATCTTGCTATTGCGCGCAAAGCGCATAAGCATCCCTCGGCATGCTGGATGCCAAGACCATCTTCGTTGTCTCGATTCTTTCCGACACGATTTTCTGTCTGTGTGGCCTCCTGCTGTGGCGCCTACAGCCACAAATATCGGGCATGTTGCCGCTGGCGATGACGTTCGCGGCCCGGGGCGTGGGCCTCAGCGTGCTGGTCGCAGGGCACGCGTTTTCTCCGTTCTTTGGGATCTGGTTCGGCAACCTGTTCATCGCCGTCAGCGTCGTCCTCATGCTGGAGGGGTTTGCGCGCTTTCTGGGACAACCCGCCCCGCGCCGTTTGCAAATCGCGCTGGTGGCTGCAGTCGGCATCACTTGGCCGTTCCTGCTCTGGCTCAGGCCGGAAGACGTCACGCTCCGCATGTCGATCATCGCGTTCCTGGGTGCGGTGAGCTACGCGTACTGCGCGCTCATGTTCGTGCGCGACGACACGCTTCCGATTGCCTTGCACCGCGTTACCGTCACGTGGTGGTGCGTCGTGTCGGCCATGTGCTTCGCATCGGGGGTCATTGTGTGGTTCGTCTCTCCGCGAAGCCTCTTCGAGGCCAACCCATTCGTGGAGGTCTATCTGCTCCTTCACCTGCTGTCGTTCCTGGTCAAAGGCGTCATGACCGCCATTTTGGTCGGCGTGCGCTTGCGGGGCGAGCTGTTGACACGCATCGAGGACGAGCGCGCCCAGCTTCTGATGTTGAGCCACGAGTTGCGCACACCCCTCGCGATCGTCTCGCGATCCAGCGAGCTCCTCGACCAGACAAAAGCGTCCGCAGATCCATCGGACGTGCGCCGTGTCGCGCAAATCCGTTCCGCAGCATCGCGCATGAGTGCCCTCGTCGAGCAATTTCTCGTCCGCGCTCGTCACGGATCGGGGCATGAGCGTACGGACCGCTTCGATCTCGCAGAAGAGATTAGATCGCTTGCGCTTTCCCCCCGCATCGTGCTTGACCTGCCGAAACAGCTGACCTTTACCGGAGACCGGAAGATGATGGGCATCATCTTCTCCAACATTGTCGACAACGCGCTGAAATACTCGCCGGCAGACAGTCTGGTGGATGTCTCGCTGCGCTCCGGCGACGGACGGATATATCTCACGGTGAAGGACCGGGGCGTCGGCCTCGGCCCGGACGAAGACCGCTTACGCCTCGGCGAGAAATTCTTTCGCGCGCCCAACGCGCGCGGCACGGCCGGCATGGGGCTAGGCCTCTACACTGTGCGCAAACTCGTTGCCCGCCATGGCGGCACCATCACGCTCGCCCCGCGCGAGGGCGGCGGAGCCATTGCAACGATCACGTGCCCAGGTGCCGCCCATGCAGCATGAAGGCCATGTGTTGGTCGTCGAAGACGAGCCCGCGCTCAGGATCGATCTTGCAGATTATCTTGTCGGTCGCGGCTTCCTCGTCGACCAGGCCGCGACCTGCCGCGAAAGTCTGGCACTCCTCGAACGCACGCGCCCCGATCTGATCCTGCTCGATCTCGCCCTTCCCGACGGCAGCGGTTTCACGGTCGCCGCAGCCGCGCGCCAACACTACGATCTGGCGGTCGGCATCGTCATGCTGACGGCCTTCGACGACGAAGCCCACCGGCTGGCAGGCTTAGGAGTCGGGGCCGACATCTATCTCGTGAAGGATTCGTCACTGCGCGAGATCGAAGCCTGCTGCCGGAACCTGCTGCGCCGCCTGCGCGCCCCCCAGATCGCGAAACCCGTTCCCACGTCTCCCGCGTGGCACCTCGATGAAATGAGCTGGCAGCTCTTTACGCCCGACGGCGTCGCCGTTCCGCTCACCGCAACCGAAATCGCCTTCCTCAAGCCCATGATGGCCGCGCCGCACGTTCCTCAAAAACGCGGCGATCTATGCCAGGGGAGCGAGCCGCGCAACCTTGATGCCGTGGTTCTGCGCCTGAGGCGCAAGATCGAAGCGGTGAGCCGCCACCCGCCGCCCTTCAAGGCTGTTTATGGATCGGGTTACGTCTTCACCGGCGTTCCGTCCGGCCCGCAGCCCTAACCCGCCAAACCGATCGCCATCCAAGAGCGGTGCGGATGGCGATTGATCAACACATGAGCACACCTCACAGCGTCCCACCGATCACGCCGCTCTGGTCTTGCCGAGCACACCTGCCGCGAGCTCCTGAAGCTGCACCGTGCGCGCCGCAATGTCTTTCGCCGACCGTGTCACCTGCTCCGCGGCCGAGCGCGTCGCGGACGCCGCCTCGTTGAGGCCGGTCGTGTTGTGCGCAACCTCGGCCGTTCCCTGCGCCGCATCCTGGACGTTGCGCGCAATATCCAGCGTCGCCGCATCCTGCTCTTCGACCGCCGAAGCGATCGTCGTCGCAACCGTGCTCATGCCGGAAATCACGCTGTTGATCGCATTGATCGAATCGACCGCCTCCGACGTCGCGGACTGAATGGCGCTGATCTGCGCGGCGATCTCGTCGGTCGCCTTGCCGGTCTGGGATGCCAGCGATTTCACCTCCTGCGCCACGACCGCAAAGCCCTTTCCGGCTTCTCCTGCGCGCGCCGCCTCGATCGTGGCGTTGAGAGCGAGAAGATTGGTCTGCCGCGCAATGTTGCTGATCAGATCGATCACGTTCCCGATCTGCGCCGCAGCGGCAGCAAGGTCTCTTACCTTGTCGGAGGACTGCGAGACGATCTCGACTGCCTTGCCTGCCATGTCGGTGGACGTCGCGACCTGCCGGCCGATCTCGTGAACGGAAGCCGAGAGTTCCTCCGCAGCGGCTGCAACGGCGCGAACGTTGGAAGACGCGTGCTCGGCTGCGCTCGCAACCGTCGTCGTACGGTCCGTCGCAACCGAGGCTGTGGTGGAGAGTTCAGCCGCAGCACTTTCGAGCCGGCCCGTCGTCTCCGCCACCGTTGTCGCCATGTCGACGACGGACGACGCGAGCGCAGCAAGATCGCGCCGACCGGCCTCGATATAAACGCTGATCGCGAGGTTCATATCCAGAAATGCCACGCGGCTCACCGCGACCTGCAGTTCCATCCGCACGTCGGTCTCATTCGCGGCGCGCCCGAACAGGCCGGACGAAGCGCTCGGCGCGAGCTTCGTGCCAATCGCCACAAGCAGCCCCGCAACGAGACTGCTGTAACCGCCGATATACCAGTTCGGGTCGAGACCGATCCGATGGTGCGCTTCCCCTATGCGCAGAATGGAAGCCTCGTACGCTGCATCGAAACGACCGTCGAGGATCGTCGCCCAATGCCGAAGCTGCGCCGCCTTCGCCGCGTTCATGCTTTCGCGCGACGAGAAGAAAGCGCGCGTTTCGGCAAATGTCTCGATATGATCGTAGAAGGCATCCAGGATCGCCGGCAGCTCTCCCTGAATGAACGCCTTATGTGTGCGGATGATTGTGCGCGTTCTGTCGTCGATTTGATTGAACGCCAATCGCGCTTCAAGCGCCGATAGACCCGTCATGCCCCCGCCCCGTGTAGAATCGTTTGTTATCGGGCGATGTTGAACGCTTAAAAGTTAATCAGATCCTTCCGGACTTTCACACAAGACGCATGCGGACAACCATGGAAGAACCGAGTTTCTTCCCCGTTTCGAATGAATGACGGCCGCGTCTACGTTTCAGGGGAACGCAAGCCTCCGCTCGCACTGTACGAAAGTCTAATGCGCGCCTCGGGGGGCCGCCGCGCCTCTCCTCATCAAGCGCAGATTAAAAGAGCCGAACACGCACGTTTCGCGGCCAAGCTCACACGAAAATGCTAGAAATGAAATTCGAAAAACAGCACAGCAAACTGATCTAGAACGGATTTTCAAAGACGAGAATTCACAACTTCTTAGCCATTCGCACCTACCTACTGAACGCAGTTGATTAAGCGGTGGGTTGCCGTGCGCCGAAGCAGAACACTCTTGTTTGTAAACGGAATATTGGTTCTGGCGGTCCTGCTCGCGGCAGCAGCCAATCCACGAGTACCGGGCGAATTCCTCGTTCTATCCCCCCGCTCGCTCGGCTTCCCGAGCGCATTCGGCATCGTGGCGACCGCCGACGGGATCGTCGTCGCGGCCAACGCGGCGGACAGTGTCGCCATCGGTCGGTCCACCGATCCGCGCTTCGCGGACAAGCTCTATCAGGCTGGCGCCCTGCTGGTCTGGAAGGCGCCCGGCTTTGCCTCGTGCATCGCGGGTTCTCGATAAGAAAGCAGAGTTGAGAAGATGTTGGATGTGCACACCATCCGCGGCACGTTTGCCCGGGTCATCGTCGGATTCATTTGGTTTAACGCCGCGCTCGTCGGCGCCCTTACGCTCTTTGCGGAGCAGATCGGATTGGGCGCCTTGCTCGGTGCCCTGCTGCTGGCCGCCAGCGCCACCTACACGTGGAAGCAGGATGGCACCGGCACGGCGACGCGCCTCACGACATCCATGGTCGTCCCTGCGCAAGTGGCGCTGCTTGTCTATGCCGCATCGGGCAGCGAGTATCAGATCGACCTGCACATGTACTTCTTCGCGTCTCTCGCGCTTTGCGCCGGGTGGTGCGACTGGCGCGCACTGATTGCCAACGCCACAGTCGTCGCGGTCCATCACCTCGTTCTCAACTTCGCCGTCCCGGCCGCTGTTTTTCCCTCCGCAGAATCCGACATCCTGCGCGTCCTCATCCACGCCGTGATCCTGATCACACAGACACTCGTCCTCTGCTGGATCACGAAGAAACTCGAACAGGCCTTCCTCGCGTCCGAAAACGCGCTCGCTCAAGCAGCAAACGCGGAAGCCGAAGCCGGACGCCTCGCGCGCGCGCAATCCGCACGCGCCGAGGAGGAAGCCGCGAAGGGCAAAAGCCTTCAGGCCCAGATCGCCACGTTCCAGGCGACCGTAAATAATCTCATGCAACTTCTCACGTCGAACATCGGCGAGTTGAACGCGACAGCAGGCCAACTCACCGCAATCGCAGACAGCGCGACAGAGAACGCAGGAGAAACCGCGACGACATCGCAACAAACCTCCGAAACCGTTCACACCGTCGTATCCGCGTCCGAGGAAATGAACGCTTCGATTGCCGAGATCGCCAACGCCGCGGAACAGGCAAAGTTCGTCGTCGAGACAACGAAGCGCGAAGCCGATGCAGCAACAGCACAGATGTCGGAGCTGGCACGCGAAACGGACAGCATCAGCGAGATCGTCGCGATCATTCAGAACATCGCGAACCAGACGAACCTGCTCGCCCTCAACGCCACCATCGAGGCGGCCCGCGCGGGCGACCTCGGCAAGGGATTTGCTGTCGTTGCCGGAGAAGTCAAGACGCTCGCCGATCAGACGAAGCGCGCCACCGAAGACATCGAGCGGCGCATATCGACGGCAGCCGCCACGTCTGAAACGGCCTCCCTCCGCATCCGGGAGATCAGCGCGCGCATCGATGAGATGCTCAATGTTACGATGACGATTTCGAGTTCCATGGAACAGCAGAAGGCCGCAACGTCCGAGATCTCGCGCAGCATCGCCGCGGCCTCCGACAGCCTGACACACCTCACGTCCGTAGCCGAGAGCACAAGCACCGCCGCGGAAACGACGAAGTCGGCCGCAACCAACGTCAGCACGAGCCAGTCCGTCGTCGCCAACGCCGCACGCGAACTCTCGCAGTGCATCGACAGCTTCGTGAAGAAGGTCGCCGCCTGACGCAGATCGGACAGGGAGCACTGCGGGCGGCGTGTCCGCCCACAGCACCCCGACCTCGAACCGCGCTCGGGTTCGATGTGACGCGGAAAAGGCCGCTGCCCTATCTTATCGGCGGAAACAATTGGTGAGCCGGGAGGGGATCGAACCCTCGACCCCATGATTAAAAGTCACGTGCTCTACCGCTGAGCTACCGGCCCGTACCGCCTTGGAAGAAAACTCCGAGGCGGCGATCATGGAGAGACCGCTTTCTAGAGCGCTTCCAGAGAAGTGCAAACCTCTTTTCAGGCCAAAAGCCAAAAAAACAGCGCGCCAGCGTCCTTGGGGCAAATGCCGCGGCCCTTACACGGCACCCAGCCCTTCATCCGAAGCTTCTCGCAGCTTGCGTACGAACCAAAACAGCGCGGCAGCGCTCGGGGCGCGACCGCGCCCCCGCGGCCAATGCCGCGGCCCTCACACGGCACCCAGCCCCTCATCCGAAACTTCCCGCAGCTTGCGTACGAACCAAAACAGCGCGGCAGCGCTCGGGGCGCGACCGCGCCCCCGCGGCCAATGCCGCGGCTATCCACCAGCACCCGGCCTCTTATCCGAAGCTTCCCGCTACTTGCGTACGAAACAAAACAGCGCGGCAGCGCTCGGGGCGCGACCGCGCCCCCGCGGCCAATGCCGCGGCCATCCACCAGCACCCGGCCTCTTATCCGAAGCTTCCCGCAGCTTGCGTACGAACCCAGAAAAAATGCCGCGTCGCTTTCCCGCCCACGTGCGTTAAGAGATGGCCAGCCCAGCCCCGGTCCATCATGCAAGACAGCCGCGACAAAACAGCCGTTGACGCCGAAGGGCGCAGCCGCCTCGAAGCGATAGGCTTCATGATCGCGGCCGTGGTCCTGTTCTCGGCCCTGGACGCGACCGCGAAATACCTTGTCACGCGTGAGGGGCTGCCGGTCGTGCAGGTGGTCTGGGCGCGCTTCGTCGTCCAATTCTCTGGCCTGCTTCTCATGGTGCCGGCTTTCGGCGTCATGAGCACGCGTGCGCTGTTCACGACAAGCAAGCTCAGCCTGCAGCTTGTCCGCTCCTGTTTGATGGTCGCCACCACGGCCTTCAACTTCATGGCCATCGAGCATCTCCGTCTCGACCAGGCGATCACGATTGTCTTCCTGGCCCCGCTCGTCGTCGCGCTCCTCGCCGGGCCGCTGCTCGGCGAATGGGTCGGCCGGCGCCGCTTCATCGCCATTCTGTTCGGCTTCACGGGCGTTCTCGTCGCCGTCCGCCCCGGCTTCGGCGCCGTGCATCCTGCTGTCGTTTATGCATTCGCGGCAATGCTCGCCTACGCACTCTTCATGCTTTTGACGCGCTATATGGCCCGCTACGACCGGCCCCTCGTCACACTCTTCTATTCGATGTTCGTCGGCACCTTCGCGGGCGCGCCCATCGCGTTTGCGAGCTGGCAGGGGCCGGAAAGCGCGCTCGCCTGGATTTTGCTCGGCACGCTCGGCATCTTCGGCGGTCTTGGCCACTGGCTCTTCCTGCACGCCTATCAGCGCGCGCCTGCCTCCTCCATCGCGCCGTTCCTCTACATGCAGCTTCTCTTCATGGTGGCCTTCGGTTTCGCCATCTTCGGCGATCTCCCCGACAGCTGGACGCTCGCAGGCGCAGGCATCATCGTGGCGTCCGGCGTCTACCTGATCCACCGCGAGCGCGAAGCGGCACGCGGCCGCCGATAACGGCGCCCGAAGCCACCGACGACGCTCACTTGCGCGCGATGCGCACCTTCGTCTCCTCCGCCCACGCCTCGAACCGCCCGTCCTCGATCGCAGCCCGCATCGCCGCCATCAGCTCCTGATAGAATGCGGTGTTGACCCACGAGAGCAGCATCGCACCGAGATACTCGCCGGAGCGGATCAAGTGATGCAGATAGGCGCGAGAATAGTCGCGGGCCGCCGGACACGTACTCGCTTCGTCCAGCGGCGACGTATCCTCCGCGTGCACGGCATTGCGTAGATTGACAGGTCCGTTCCAAGTAAACGCGAGGCCGTGGCGCCCGTTGCGCGTCGGCAGCACGCAATCGAACATGTCGATCCCGCGCCGCACCGCTTCGATAAGATCGAGCGGCGTTCCGACACCCATCAGATAGCGCGGCTTCGTTTCCGGAAGCGACGGCAATGTCGCATCCAGCGTCGCGAGCATGAGGTCGTGCTCCTCGCCGACTGCGAGCCCCCCCACCGCGTAGCCTTCGAGATCCATCGCGACGAGCGCCTCTGCCGAACGCCGGCGCAACTCCGCGTCCGTGCCACCCTGCACGATCCCGAACATCGCCTGCCCCGGGCCCGCCCCCCCGCTTGCCTGCTGCGCTTCGAACGCCCGCCGGCTTCGCTCCGCCCAGCGCAGCGAAAGCTCCATCGCCCGCTCCACCTCGCGCCGCTCGGACGGCAGCTCGATACACTCGTCGAGTTGCATCTGAATGTCCGATCCGAGCAGACACTGGATCTCGATTGCGCGCTCAGGCGTCAGCATGTGCCGCGAGCCGTCGAGGTGCGACTGGAACAGCGCGCCTTCCTCGTTGATCTTCCGGATCTTGGAGAGGCTCATCACCTGAAACCCGCCCGAGTCGGTCAGGATCGGCTTCTCCCAGCGCATGAACTTATGCAGCCCACCGAGCCGCGCCATGCGTTCCGCGCCCGGCCGCAGCATCAGGTGATACGTGTTGCCAAGCAGAATGTCGGCGCCCGCGTCCCGCACCTGTTCCGGGTAAAGCGCCTTCACCGTCGCCACCGTGCCGACCGGCATGAATGCCGGCGTGCGGATCGTGCCACGCGGAGTGAAGATCTCGCCGCGCCGCGCAAGCCCGTCTCGCGCGAGCATTCGGAAGCTGAACCGTTCCGTCATTGAGTTTCCTTGGACCGATGCGCGGAAATGGCCGACGCCGGATAGAGCAGCGACGCATCTCCGTAGGAATAGAACCGATAGCCCGAGCTCACCGCATGGGCATACGCCGCCTTCATCGTCTCAAGCCCCGCGAACGCGGAAACGAGCATGAACAGCGTCGAGCGCGGAAGATGGAAATTGGTCATCAGAAGATCGACGGCGCGAAACCGATAGCCCGGCGTGATGAAAATATCCGTCTCGCCCGCGAAAGGCCGGATCGTCCCATCCTCCGAAGCCGCACTTTCGAGAAGACGCAGTGAGGTGGTGCCGACGGCCACGATCCGCCCACCGGCGGCACGCACCGCGTTGAGCGCCGCCGCCGTCTCGACCGAGACTTCGCCCGCTTCCGAATGCATCTTGTGCGTGCGCGTATCCTCGACCTTGACCGGCAGGAACGTCCCAGCCCCCACATGCAGCGTCACGAAATGCCGCGACACCCCGCGTGCGTCGAGCGCCGCAAAAAGCTCCTGCGTGAAATGCAGCCCCGCCGTCGGCGCGGCCACCGCACCTTCGCGCGCCGCGTAAACCGTCTGATAGCGTGTGCGGTCCGACGCATCCGGCGCGCGGCGACCGGCGATGTAGGGCGGCAGCGGCATCTCCCCTTGCGCATGGATCGCCTGATCGAGATCCGGCCCCGAAAGGTCGAACGCAAGCTCCACTTCCCCGCCCTCGCGCCGCTCGGCCACCGTCGCGTCGAGCACATCGAGCAGACATGCCGCGCCTTCGCCATCCTTGCCGAAGCGCACGCGGTCGCCAGGCTGCAACCGCTTGGCCGGCCGCGCCAACGCGCGCCATCTGTTGCCGTCCACGCGCTGGAGCAGATTGAAAGCCACGCGTGCACGCATCTCGCCGCGGATGCGGACACCTTCGAGCGCCGCGGGAATAACGCGCGTATCGTTGAGCACCAGCGCATCGCCGGGCCGCAAGAAATCGGGCAGATCCCGCACCACGTGATCGGTCACGGACGGCGACCGCGCCGAATCCACAACGAGCAGCCGCGCCGCGTCGCGCGGCTCTGCCGGGCGCAACGCGATCAAGTCCTCGGGCAAATCGAAATCGAAAAGGTCGGTCCGCATGGCGCTCTCATACCTCGACCCGGGCAGGGCAAGGAACCCCTGCGGCAACGATGCGTTTTTTCGAGCACCCCGACGCGCACCCTGGAGCCTGCCGTGCCGACCGATCCGACAGTTCCCGACAATCCGAAAGACCCTACGAGCCCGCCGCCGCCGCCTGACCGGCGCAAACCGCCGGAACCGGCCGAGCCTGGGCCGAGCACCGACCCGGTCCCGCCGCCGGGCGAGCCGGATCCGCCCATCGAGCCCCCGCCCGACGATCCCTCCGGCGAGCCGAAGTATTCGTGAAGCCTCTCTATGCGCGCCGATAAAACGCGCCGACGAACCCGGCAACCCCGCCGACAAGCCACGCGCCGATCAGCAGCGCGCCGCCCGTCGGCGCGGCCATGGGAAACAGCCGGTCTCCTATCAGCGCCCGCGCCGTCAGGTCGCCAGAGAACAGCATGACGCCGAGCACCATGAGCGTGGCGCTCAACACATAAGCGCGCGGCGCATCGGCCCCGCGCGACAGCGCCACAAGCGCCAGCGCACCCGCACCATGCAAGATAAGGAAGTTCGCAGCCGTCGGCAGTGAAGGATGGCCGCCGCCATGCGCGGCGGCAGCGGCGAGCGCCACGCCCGCCGCCCCGAGCAGCGCCGAAACGCCCGCAATCCACGATCCCCACCGCGCCCAGCTCATCGCGCGCACTCCCGTCATGCGCCGTCGTTACGCTGCGTCCGCCGCAACCTTGACGGACACCATCTTGTCGGGGTTCTGCACCGGCTCACCGCGCTTGATCTTGTCGACGTTCTCCATGCCTTCGATCACCTGGCCCCAGACGGTGTACTTGCCGTCGAGGAACGTGGCGTCGTCGAAGCAGATGAAGAACTGGCTGTTCGCGCTGTCGGGAGACGCCGCACGCGCCATCGAGCACACGCCGCGCACATGCGGCTCGCGGCTGAATTCCGCCTTGAGGTTCGGATGGTCGGAGCCACCCGTTCCGGTGCCGCGCGGACAGCCCGTCTGCGCCATGAAGCCGTCGATCACGCGATGGAACACGATGCCGTCATAAAACCCGGCGCGTGCGAGCGTCTTGATGCGCTCCACGTGTCCCGGCGCAAGATCCGGACGCATGGCGATGACGACGCGGCCCTGCGTGGTCTCGATGATAAGCGTGTTTTCGGGATCGGTGATCTCTGCCATGAGGCTGCTCCGCTGACTTGAGTTGGGGAAAATGGGAACGTAAGCGCGTCCGACGAGCGCGCAACCGCGCGTCTCGGCACGAAACGCCGCAGGCGGCGCGCAGATCTCAGGGCGCGTCCGTCGCGAGGTACATCTTGATGATCGTGTCGGGTTTGGGCGGCGGCTCGCCAATTGCGATCTGGTCGACGTGCTGCATTCCGTCCACGACCTTGCCGAACACGGTGTACTCGCCGTTGAGATTGGGTGCCTGCGTGAAGCAGATGAAGAACTGGCTGTTCGCGCTGTTCGGATTGGTCGTGCGCGCCGCCCCCAGCGTGCCGCGTTCGAACGGGATACCCGAGAATTCGGCCGGCAGGTCCGGCAGGCTTGAGCCGCCCGCACCCGTCCCTTGCGGATCGCCCGTCTGCGCCATGAAGCCCGGAATCACCCGATGGAACTTGAGGCCGTTGTAGAAGCCCTGCTTGGTGAGCGTCTTGATCCGTTCCACGTGCTTCGGCGCAAGATCGGGGCGGAGCTGGATCGTCACCTTGCCGGTCTTCAGCTCCATGATCAGCGTATTCGAGGGATCGTTCGCCGTACCGCCCGTGGGCGCGAGGCTCCCGGCCGTCTGCGTCTCCTGGCTCGCCTGGGCAATCGGCGCGTTGTTGCTGCAGGCGGCAAGGCCCACGGCCAGCATCAGCGCGGCCAGATACTTGAAGGTTTGCATGAACGCTCCCTGGAGCTGAAATCTCTAGGCCGGAACGTCCCGGCCCCTGTCGAGCGCCGTTATCGCCCGTTGCGGCCCCCCGGGCAACCCGCAGACCCCGCTTCTCCAACCTTTGTGGCCGGCCTTCCGAGATCGCGAGAGGGCGTATCCGGCCGTCGTGGAGCGCTATCCCTTTGCGTTTGCGTCGGCTTTCGACTTCGTTGCAAGCCTCAGAGCCACGCCTGTGGAAACGAAACTCGTCACGTCACCCCCCATCTGCGCGATCTGCCGGACGAGATTCGCCGCAATGTGCCGAACCTCGGGCGAAGCCGCCACAAACACCGTCTGCACGGTCGGCAGCATCTGGCCGTTCATGTTCGCCATCTGCATCTCGTAGTCGAAGTCCGTCCCATCCCTGAGACCGCGGAAAATCACGCTCGCGCCATGACGCTCCGCCGCCGAGACGGCGAGATCGGCAAACGTCACCACCTCGATTGGAATGCCCGCCTCTTTGGCGACCGCCCGTGTCTCCGCTTCGAGCATTTCGACACGCTCTTCTGTCGGGAACATCGGTGTCTTGGAGGGATGCACGCCGACGCCGATCACCAACCGATCGACGAGCCGGCTGGCCCGCGCGATGATGTCCGTATGACCGAGGGTCACGGGATCGAACGACCCCGAATAGAAACCTGTTCTGCTCATGACCCTATCTAGCCGCGCGGCAGGCGGAAGGGCAAGCCGAAGCGGGCGGCCTCACAGCCCCGGCCTAAAACGGAACGAGGCCCGGCATTGTGCCGGGCCTCGAAATGGTTTCGGCACGGGTCATACCCCGGCTAACCGCCTCTACTTGAGAACGGCCGCCTCGTGCCGTGCTCCGAACACGTTGCCGATGTCGAAGCGATAACCGACGCCGAGGCTGAAGATCCACGGATCGATATCGACATTCGCCGTGATGCCCGTCCCGCGCCACGACGCGTCCGTGTCGATCCAGGTCTTCTTCACGTCCGCGTTGAGATACCAGCCGTCGCCGATGGGAATATCGACGCCAGCCTGCAGCGTGAAGCCCAGCGCGTCGTCGAGATCGATGCGCGGGCTGCCCGGCAGATTGCTGCGCCCTTCGTTGAAGAAGTGGATGTACTGCACACCCGCGCCCAGATAGGGCTTCCAGCCGCCAACGCTGTCGAAGTGGTACTGCAGCGTCAGAGCGGGCGGAAACACCCAGAAATCTCCGAGATCGACACCGTTAATCGCGCCCTTACCCTTCGCGTCGAACTGCGCAAAGCAGCAGAACAGCTCAATCGCAAGGTTCCGATTGAAGAAATACGTGAGCGTGGCCGTCGGGATCACCTCCGTGCTCACCTCGGCGTCCGCCCCCGCGAGCGGTACGCCGCCTGCCCGCACCGATGCGCTCGAATCGGGATCGACGACCGTACCCTGCAAACGCACCATGAAGTTTCCGGTCTCGCTTCCCGCAACCGCTGCACCGCCCGTCGCGGACAGCGCAAGCGCTGCGACGGCGAGAGCGCGCCCAAATTTCGTGTTCATCATTCTCAAGTCCTTCTCGGCCTCGCTCCTCGGCCGACAGAATGAACGCGCCGGCCCTTGCTACTGAGAGAACCATGAGGTGCGTCGCGCCACGGCGACGAGCGTCAATGCACGAACAAAGCTGATCGGCATCAGGGAACGGACCAATCCCCGCTCTGAGTGGCAGCCGCGCCACGAAGAGGTTGATTGAGATCAACAAACCGGCCCGCGTCTGTTGATTGCAGTCAAAGCGCTGGCGGCCGGCAGGCGGAAGAGTCTCCCGATACAATCGCAAACTCGATCCATTTGATGCCCAACGTCCCCGACGTCATCGCCGAGGAATTCGCGCCGCTCGCCGTGCTTTTTGCAACGCGCAGATACCAGAAGCTCGCCTTCTCCGCCGAGAGAGACGAGACGCTCTATCTCGTGCGCAAAGGGATCTTCCTCGCACGCGCCACGCTCCCCGATGCGCGCCAGAAGATACTGAGCATTCTCTATCCGGGCGACATCGTGCGTTCACGCGCCATGCCCGCACTCGAAGGCACGGCGATCACCGCCGCATCCGACAGTGGCGAACTTTGGCGCGTACGCGGCTCGGCTATGAAGGCGAACGCCGAGGCAAACCCCACTCTCGCCTACGCGATCTCCAACCACTTCACCGAACAGACCGCGCGCCTCGCACTCCACAACGCGGTGCTCTCGGCTCTGAACGGCGATGAGCGTGTGGCCGCACTGTTCATCGAGCTCACACTGCGCGTTGGCCAGACCACACCTGCCGGCACCACGTTCGACATGCCCCTCTCGCGAACCGACATCGCCGACCATCTGGCTCTCAACGCCGACACCGTCTCGCGAATCGTCTCTCGCATGAGAGCCAAAGGGCTCATCTCGATGGTGGGGCGCAACCGCATCGTCTGCCGGGATTTAGAAGCGCTCGCCACCGAGTGTCCGCTTGCGGATGCGCTCACGCACATGCACGCCGGAAAGACCGTGAAGCACGCTGACGCCGACACCGCGCAGGCATTAACGCCCGCTTCGAGATCCTAAACGCGGCGCAGCCCAAGCCGGACGCAACCGCGTCACGCGCCGTCTATTCGACTTTTTCTGCCGCCAGATCGAGAGACACTCCGGCCCACAGCCAGAAACTTGTCGGCACGTCGTGATCGAAATCGTCCACGCACGGCTTCATTTCCGGCACGCCGCTCAGCCGACGCATCCAGCAAAAAGTGCTCGACGCAGGCCCCCATCCCCTGGACCAGCCTCGCGGACGTCCATCCGCAATCGAACGATCCAGCCGGAGCAACCGCCAGCCTACGCCTCGCCCGGTTCGTCCCCGCCGTTGCCGTTGCCGTTCTCGTCCTCGCCATCGTCCGGAATGCGCTCGACGGAAACCACGCGCTCTTCTGCGTCGGTCTTGAAGATCCGCACACCTTGCGTGTTGCGGCCCGCGATGCGGACGTCGTGCACCGGGCAACGAATGAGCTGGCCGCCGTCCGTCACCAGCATGATCTGGTCGGTATCTTCGATCGGGAACGACGCCCTGAGGTTGCCGTTACGCTCGTTGACGACCATGGCAACGATGCCTTTGCCGCCGCGCCCGCTCGTCCGGTACTCGTACGACGACGTACGCTTGCCGAAGCCGCGCTCCGAAACGGTGAGCACGAACTGCTCCTTCGCGGAAAGCTCGGCATACCGCTCGGGCGAGAGATCGGCCGCGCCCTCGATCTCCTCGTCCGCTTCGGCCTCCACCTCGACGCCTGCCTCCGGCTCTTCGCCGTTTTCGCTGCGGCGGATCTGCGAAGCCTGCTTGAGATAAGCCCCCCGTTCCGCGGGAGAAGCGTCCACGTGCGTCAGGATCGCCATCGAGATCACTTCGTCGCCGTCGTCGAGACGGATACCACGCACGCCCGACGAATCGCGCCCCTTGAAGAGACGCACCTCGTCCTTGGAGAGGAAGCGGATGCATCGGCCCTGCGCCGTTGTCAGCAGCACGTCATCTTCCGGCGAGCAGATCGCGACGGAGACGATCTGGTCGCCCCCACCCTTGCCCTCGCCATCGAGCTTCATGGCGATCTTGCCGTTGCGGTTGATGTTCTCGAAATCGGTGAGCGCGTTGCGCCGCACGTTGCCGCCCTTGGTGGCGAACATGAGCTCAAGCCTGCTCCACGTCTCCTTGTCCTCGGGCAGCGGCAGGATCGACGTGATCACTTCGCCCTGCGCGAGCGGCAAGAGGTTGATCAGCGCCTTGCCGGAAGCCTGCGGGGTTGCCGCGGGCAAGCGCCACACCTTCATGCGGTAGCACATGCCCCGCGAGGAGAAGAACAGCACCGGCGTATGCGTGGACGCAATGAAGATCTGCGTGACGAAATCCTCGTCCCGCGTCGACATGCCGGAGCGGCCTTTGCCGCCGCGCCGCTGCGCCCGATACGTCGAGAGCGGCACGCGCTTGATGTAGCCCTTGTGCGAAACGGTGACGACCACATCCTCGCGCGCAATCAGATCCTCGTCGTCAACCTCGCCCTCGATGTCGACGATTTCCGTCTTACGCGGTGTCGCGAACTCGTCCTTGATCGCCGTAAGCTCGCCCTTCACGATCTCCACGATGCGAAGGCGCGACGAGAGGATCGCGAGATACTCCTTGATCTCCTCGGCGATCTTCTTGAGCTCGTCTCCGATCTCGTCGCGGCCCAGCGCAGTGAGGCGTGCGAGACGCAACTCCAGGATCGCCTTCGCCTGCTCCTCGGAAAGCTGATAGGTGCCGTCGTCGGCAAGGCCGTGGCGCGGATCGGCGATGAGCGCGATCAACGGCGCCATGTCCTTCGCCGGCCAGTGCCGCTCCATAAGCTGCGCCTTCGCCTCCGCTGGAGACGGCGAGAAGCGGATCAGCTTGATCACCTCGTCGATATTGGCAACCGCAATCGCGAGGCCCACCAACACATGCGCCCGATCGCGCGCCTTCCAGAGGAGATAGCGCGTCCGCCGTGTCACCACGTCCTGGCGGAAGCTCGTGAACGCCTCGATGAAATCGCGCAGGTTGAGCTGCTCGGGCTTGCCGCCATTGATGGCGAGCATGTTGGCGCCAAACGACGTCTGCAGGTCCGAATAGCGCCAGAGCTGGTTCAGCACCACGTCGGCAATCGCGTCGCGCTTGAGCTCGATCACGATCCGCATACCTTCGCGGTTCGTCTCGTCCCAGATGTCCGCAATGCCCTCCACGCGCTTTTCGCGCACGAGGTCGGCAATCTTCTCGATCAGCGTCTTCTTGTTGATCTGATAAGGGATCGCCGTAATGATCAGCGCCTCGCGATCCTTGCGGATTTCCTCCACCTCGACCCTGGCGCGCATGATGATCGAGCCGCGCCCCTTGTGATACGCGGCAAGAGCACCGGCGCGTCCGAGAATGAGCCCGCCCGTCGGGAAGTCGGGCCCAGGGATGACCTCCGTCAACTCCTCGATCGTCGTCTCGGGCTTGTCGAGCATCAGCATGCACGCGTCGATCACTTCGCCCAGATTGTGCGGCGGAATGTTCGTCGCCATGCCGACGGCGATGCCGCCCGCTCCGTTCACGAGCAGGTTCGGAAATTTCGACGGCAGCACCACCGGTTCCAAAAGCCGGTCGTCGTAGTTCGGCTTGAAGTCGACCGTCTCCTTTTCGAGATCGTCGAGCATCAGCCCCGCGATCTTTGCCAGTCGCGCCTCCGTGTAGCGCTCGGCCGCGGCCGGATCGCCATCGACGGAACCGAAGTTGCCCTGCCCGTCGATCAGCGGCACGCGCATCGAGAAGTCCTGCGCAAGCCGCACGAGCGCGTCGTAGATTGCGAGGTTTCCGTGGGGGTGGAAATCGCCCATCGTGTCGCCCACCACCTTGGACGACTTCATGTGCTTCTTGTTCCAGTCGAGCCCAAGCCGCTGCATCGCGTAGAGGATGCGCCGATGCACGGGCTTCAATCCGTCACGCACATCGGGAAGCGCGCGAGAGATGATGACGCTCATGGCGTACTCGAGGTACGAGCGCTTCATCTCGTCTTGGATCAGAATGGGCCGGATGTCGCTCGGACCCGCGGCGCCGGGCGTATCGGTGGTATCGGTCAATGTCGGAATCCCGCTATGGCCGTAAAGAGAATGCGATGGGCATCCGCACGGCTCGTTCGTTCGGGCGAAGTTTACCCGACATGGCCTCTCCCGGGCAATGCCGGAGCCCACCGGACACCCCCTCCTCCCCAGCCGAAAGCCCGGAAAATCGACAGTTTTTCGAGGCTCGCGCCCAAATTTGGCCCCGCCTGCCAAAAAGTCGCGCCACCCGCCGTGCCATGCACGAGGGTTCGCACTTGCAAGCGCACCACGCCCGCCTCACGTTTCGGCGTCATGTCTTCGGCTCTGAGGGAAAGTCACCCCATGAAACACGTTTCGATTCTCGCCGCCGGCCTTCTCGCCGTGGCGCCTCTCGCATCCTTCGTCGCATTCGCCCAGGAGCCCACGACGTTCCTGGCCGCCCAGACCGAAAACGAATACCTCGCCCGCGATCATCTCATCGGCGCCAAGGTTCACGGCAGCGAAGGCCTCGTCCTCGGCGAGCTTGAGGATCTCATCGTCAACGACGAGAATCAGATTGTCGGCGTCGTACTCGGCACCGGCGGATATTTCGGATTCGCGCAGAAGAAGATCGGCGTCGCGCTGGCCTCCCTCAAATTCGAAGAAAAGGACGGCGCCCTCACGGTCTCCCTTCCGGACGTGACCAAGGAAACGCTCGCCGCCGCGCCCGACTTCGAGCGCCGCAAGCCCGCCAAGTCCCTGCTCGACCGCGCCAAGGAGAGAGCCATCGAGCTCGGCGACAAGACGCGCGCGGCCACGAAGGATGCAATCGAACGCGCCCAGCCGACCATCGACCACGCCAAGCAGAAAACACAGGAAGCCTACGAGAAGGCCAAGGAAGCCGTCTCCGACGCGTACGACAACGCCAAAGAGTCCGTGAACGAAGCAACCGCTCCCGAGCCGTCTTCCACACCGGCCGCCGAGCCGCCCGCCGTGCCTGAACCTCCCGCAGCACCTGCCGCTCCCGAAGCGCCCGCCGCACCGGCCGCGCCTGAGCAGCCCGCGGGCACGCCGTAAACTCAGCATCGAAACCCGGAAGCGGCGAACACCGTTTCCGGGTTCGCAACGGAGGATCGACCAATGGCGGCAGATGGCTCGAAAAGCGTCGTTCTGCTGGCATTGGGCGCCAGTTTGACGAGCGCCGCCGCTACGCTCTGGGCGGCCGCTTCGACAGGATCGGCAGCCCTCTCGGCGATTGGCTTCCTGTTTCTTGCTGCAAGCGGCAGCCAGGCCCTCATGGTCGCCGGCCTCACCCGCACAGCCCGCACAACGGCCGCCTCGTCGTCCAACAACGATCTCTACGTCTGGTCGTTCGTCGCAGCCCTGATCCTGTTTTCGCTCGCCGCAGGCGTCGCCATTCACGAAGGCATCGGCAAAATCATGGACGCGCCGCGCATTCTTTTGCGGTCGCAGAATGCCGTGGCTGCGCTCGCCCTCGCATTCGCTCTCAACGTCGCGGTATTTGCCGGCGTACTCGCTCGAACCAAACTCATCGCCCAGCGTGAAAGCCAGAGCCCACTCCACGCGGAAGACGCCTTCCTGGCAACCACACGCATCGAAACCATAGCCGCACTGGCAGGCCTCCTCATCGGCGGGCTTGGAGTCAGCCTGTCCTACGCGTGGGACTCGCGCTTCGCCGATGGCGGAGCGGCAATCTTCGTCGGCCTCATCATCGCGAGCGTCGCGGCACTGATGGCCATCGAAATTCGCCGGCTGCTGGTCGGCAAATCACATGCAGCCAACACCTCAATCGCGCCGGTCGACGCGTCCTTCAACAACGTCCTGAAAGAAAGCTCGGACGGCGAACCCGCATTGGCGGTCGAAGAGCCCGCCCGCGAGCGCGAAGCTGTTCGCGAAAAACCGGCAACACTCGCACTCCCCGCTGCCAAGCGCTCCACTGAGCCGCATCTTAGCCGCCGCGCGAAGAAGCGCCTGGAGCAGCAGCACCGCCGCCACCCGCAGGGCTCCGACTCCTAGAAACGAACGGGACGTCTGTCTGTCTTAGAACGGGATCTCGTCGTCGAACGAGCCGCCACCGCCGCCCTTCGACCCGCCACCGCTGCTGCGGCCACCACCGCCACCGCCACGCCGCGGCTCGCTGTCGCCGAAACCGCCGCTGTCACCGCCGTAATCCGACTGCCCGCTCTCCGAGAGGCCACCACCGCCACCCGCGCGCCCGTCGAGCATCGTCAGCGTGCCGTTGAAGCCCTGCAGCACCACTTCCGTGCTGTAGCGATCCTGGCCCTGCTGATCCTGCCATTTGCGGGTCTGCAACTGCCCCTCGATGTAAACCTTCGAGCCTTTGCGCAGATACTGCTCGACCACGCGGCACAGGTTCTCGTTGAACACGACGACGGAATGCCATTCGGTCCGCTCGCGCCGCTCGCCGCTCGATTTGTCGCGCCACGTCTCGCTCGTCGCGATCCTGAGGTTGGCGATGGGGCGCCCGTCCTGCGTGCGGCGAATCTCGGGGTCGCGCCCCAGGTTTCCGATCAGGATCACTTTGTTGACCGATCCGGCCATATCGCCACTCCCTGTATTGATTTGCCGCGTGCCGCGCGAAGCATCCTTGCTCCTACGCCCGCGACTCGACACGAGTTGCACGCACCCTATCCGCTTAAGAGGCCCGAAGGGCAGCGGGGGTCCCGCCTTATCCAGCGATTTCTCAAATGCTTCGCCGCGGATCTTCCCGTGAAGACACGTCGTCTTAAGGAAACACGGCGCACCAGATTCGAGTTCCACTTATGTTCTATTCGGCCGACGCCGGGCGCGCAACCCGCCCTCAACCGCCGTGGGCCACATCCACCGCCGTCGAGAGATCCCGCAGGACCTTGGGCCCCACCGTCTGGGACGCCGGGCACGACGCCGCCTTGAGCCGCGTATAGACCTCGGTCAAATCGCCTCGGAATTCCTGCCGCTGCGCGCGCCGCGCAACGCCCGTCGCCACCGCGCCGTTGCTCCACCGCGGCCGGCAGAACAGTTGCACCAGGTAATCCGTAATTGACTGCCGGTAGACGGCCGCATCCCACGGCGTCCCAACCGACGCAAGTCCGTGCCATTGCCGGTACTCCACAGTCGACATCCAGCGCGCACCTTCGCCAAGATCCGCAATCGCAGCCGCCCTCTCTTCGAGGCGCGCACGCACGCGGCGGCTCTGCACCCGCGCGAGCCGCGCCTGCAGCTCGGCCGCATCGGCATCGCTCACTTGCGCAATCGCGACGCCCGTGAAGTCCGCAAGCCCGTTCGGATCGGCCGAGGGCGGGAGCGTGCGCCACACCTTCGCCTCGCGCAGATCCGTCCCGACGGTGCTCGCACCCGACACGTCCGCCCCGATCAGCGACGCGCGATAAAGCACGGCTCCGTCGAGCTTGGCATCCTTGAGGATCGCGAGATCGAGCGCGGCAAAGCTCATCACCGCACCGATCAGATCCGCGTGCGAGAAGTCGGCGCCCAGAAGCTGCGCGCCGGTAAGATCCGCGCCCTGCAGGCTCGCCATCAGGAAATTGGCGCCCTGTGCTTCCGCCCCTCCACTCATGTCCGCCTTGTCGAGACGCGCCGACGAAAAGTTCGCGCCCGGCATCAGAGCATAGCCGAGCGTCACGCCTTCGAGACGCGCTTCCGAAAAGTTCGCACCCATGAGATCGATACCCGAGAGATGCGCACCGTCGAGCCGCGCACGGGTGAACGTCGCACGCCGGGCGCGCGTGCAGTCCGCCCCCTCGCGGTCGGCAGAAATCACGAGCCGCGTGATGTCCGCGCATTGCATCCATGCCCCGCGCAGATCGGCGCCGACGAGTGATGCTCCCGTGAGATCCGCGCCCGTGAAATCCGCTTGATGCAGATCCGAGCGGTCGAGTTTCGCAAATCGCAAATCGCGCCCGCGCAAATTGAGGCTCGGTTCTCCCGGCCGTTGCGCGCTGTCGAGCACGAGATCCGTATCCATCACTTCGAGGTTGCGCTTGAAAATGCCGAGCAGCGCGCCATCCGGGCCGGACGCCAAAATAGGCACCGCATAACCGCGTACCAGCCGTGCGCGCCCGCTGGGGTTGTCGTCGTTTTCGAGCCCGAACGTGCGCTGCGTGAAGCGATCCAGCGCCTCGCCCGGCACCGTCGCGAATAGAAACGAGAAGAGCCCCACGAACAGCAGGACCAGCGTCGTGACGACGAAGCTCACCGGATGCGCCCGCGTACTTCGCATCAGCGCTTGCGGAAACGATGCCTCCGCTCGGAGCAGAAACACACCGATCGAAATCAGCATCACGACGTCCGCGATCAGCGCCGAGCGATGAATCCACGTGATGCCCGCATCATGGTAGGGCAGGAACACGACCTGCACATAAAGCAACAGCAGCACAGGCAGCGCGACGAGCGTCGTCCAGCTCATCCCGTAGAGAAACGCGCTCATCACGCGGCTTCGGTGCGGCCCCGCAATCGCCTGCACGAAGAAGAAATTGTTGAGTTCGAGCCGCAACGGATGCGTGCGCTTGTCAGTCGCTTCGATCAGCCGGATGGCTGCATCGAACTCCAGCGTCTCGCGTGCCAGCAACGCAAGCTGCGACACCAGCCCCACGTGCATCAACACAAGCACGACAGGCGCGAACTGGAAAAATTGCCGAAGCTGAATGTCGACCTGCAGGATCGGCAGCGAAACCGCCGTTTCGAGCAGCAGATCCTTGTGCGTCACACCCGCCACCGCAATGGTGAGATAGGCCATGACGCCAAGAAAAATCAGCCACGCCGTATGCGCCGTATGGCTCGAATTGTTGACGGCTTCGAGCAGGCTGTAGGGATTGACCGGCGTTTCCCCTTGCCGCTCATGACGCGTCAGGTCGACCATACCGGGATCCCTCGACAAAATACGGGTACGGAGATATTGGGCCGCTATTAAAGGAGAAAGTATGTCCGGAAGCCAGCCGGGCCCCTCATCCCCGCCGCCACTTTGCCGTCTGTTGTGGCAACCGGGACGCAAGGAGTACGGCAAAGCGGAGACAAAGCCTTGCATCATTGAGGGTTTGCCATTGCCGCCTGCGAAGCAGAGCGCTAACACAGCCGAGAGCCGGAGAAATTCCACTCCCGCCTCGCGCCGCCCGGTCCGAACCGGCGGCATTCGCACGTAACATGCGCACCCGTTGTCGTGGTGCGCGCAAGAGGGTCGCGTCGCTTCCGTGCAATACGACTGCAAGAAATGCCCCGGCTACTGCTGCTCCTATCCCCTCATCGCGCTCGACAAACGCGACGTGGAACGGCTCGCGCGCTACCATAAGCTGTCGTTCGAAGCCGCCCGCCGCGCCTTCACCCGCGAGGCCCACGGCCGCAAGTACGCAATGAAACGGAAACGCGACCGTTATTACGGCGCCATCTGTCGCTTCTTCGACACCACCAAGCGCCACTGCACGATTTACGAAGCGAGGCCCGCGGTCTGCCGCAGCTTCCCCGGCAAGGGCCGGTGCGGCTACTACGACTTCCTGTCGTTCGAACGGCGCGCACAGGAAGATCCCGAGTTCGTCGCGCTCACCGACAACCGCTGACGCCCGCCTTTCCCCGCATCAATCGGCCTCGTCAGCGGCCAAGCATGGGCTGCGGACTCAATAGGATTATCTTTTTGAGTCAGGCGAATAAGTTCTCGGGATAACCGGGAATACTAGCAAATTTAAGCAACTCATTAACGTTGAATCATTTACCCTAGCGCCTACGCACCGCCCCAGAGTTGTGGCGGCAATTGCGGAAGGCATTGCGATGCGAAGGCCTTTCGCCGAGTTGAGACGACAAGGAGACGACCATGAGCGTAATGACACGCGTAGTCGCCGCCACCGCCGTGCTTTTGGGCGCGGCCATCCCCGTCGGCGCACTGACCGTCAAGAACACCTCGGACAAGGACTTCACCATCGGCGTATCCACCGGCTCCGAGCAAAAAGTCCACACCGTCCCCGCCGCCGGCTCGCTGGACGTAAAGCAGGATTGCAGCAGCGATTGCGCAGTGACAGGCCCGTGGGGCTTCTCGCATATCGTGCCCCAGAACGCCGTCATCGAGAGCGACGGCAAGGCAATTCTGTCGCCCCGCGTCGCCACAACGGACACGGCGCCCAAATCCACAACCGGCCTCGTCCCGCAGGATCCTTCGACCGCCGTCGTCGAAACGCCTGACGAGCCCGCCGCAACGGCCGCTCCCGCAGCCGCGGCGGCGCCCGTCGCACAGCCCCCGAAGCGCGCCGCCAAGTCGAAGCCTCGCCGCCAGGCCAAAAAGGCGAAGAAAGGCGCGTCGCCCGGTTCGTGGGGAGCGCTCATGCAGGGCAATAATTAACCTGCAGTCCGCCGCACAACACGAGATCAAAAAAAAGCCACGGACAGAGGGCATCTGTCTGTGGCTTTTCGTTATCCGAGCATCGAGATGCAGACGCGCGCTCAGCCCGCCTTGCACTGCGTATCGCACGGCACCTCTTCGCGCTTGTCGATGGAACCCCGCATCGGCGAAAGCTCCTCGCGGAAGCACTTGTCGCCTTCGCGTACCACGCGCACGAGCTGGTTCTTGGTGACGAGCGACTGGCAAACCACTTCCATCGCCTGCGCCGCCCGTACGCTCCGCTGGCCGCCCGTGTCAGCCCTCGCAACCCCGATGAAAAGATCGATCAGGTTCGTCGGCGGCTCCTCGCCGGGCTTCTGCAATTCGTTGTAGGCGATCCATTCGTAGGTCGTTTTTCCGTCGGTTGACTCGATACGGATCGCAATGTCGCCCGTGGACGGGCACGCTCCAACATCCAGCTTCGTACCCTGCGCCGTATCGAGCGCCTTGTATTCGATCTGGCAGTCGAGGTTCTTCATCCAGAGATCATACTGGGCAAGCCTGTGCGGCACCTTCGTGAAGGGCACCTTGTATTGCCACGCATGATACGCCGTGATGGCCGTCGGGATCGCACCCACGATCGTCACCACGAGCGCCACCGTTTTGAGAAGAGAAACGACGCCGCCCGTCTTCGTACCGTCACTGTTCGCTAGGTCTCTCATCATCGGATGTGTTCCCTCAAAAGTCGTCGCTGACATCGCACTGCTCCCGTCCCGCGCGGCACATGCGGACGGAATGCCAAGGGTCCGCTGAACTGCTCCTGAGCGAAAGGTTCAGGTGCCGTTCAGAAGAGGCGATGTCGGAAGTCTGGCAACGGAACGTAGCGCCACCAAGGCGGGATTGCCATGGGTGTTGCGCATGGCACATGCGGAATGCCGCGGCGGGAAGCGCCTGCAGCATTCCGGGCGGTGGCGTACTTCCGTCATGTAGGCGCGCTTCCTCATGATTCGATGGGCAAATTCCCATAGTGGCCTGCCCGGACGGAACCGAACCCAAATGTTACCGGGCGGCCCGCACCCTACATCACGGACAATCGCGGGACGGTTGTGCCCCGCCGCGGCAACCGAGCCGGACGTTGCGGCAGGGCGAACCTCCCGCGGGATAGGCAAAAAAATAATTGGAGAGGAAGCAATGAAGTTCTTGAAAGCCTCCACGCTGACCATCGCCGCCGCAGTGCTGTCGGCACCCGCCATGGCCCTCACCATCGAGAACCACGACGCCGAGCAACTGAGGCTTGGCATCGACGAAGGCGCAACCGAGCACGTCGTTTTCGTTGATGCCGGCCAATCGGCCGACTTCTCGGAGCAGTGCAAGGACGGCTGCGGGCTGACAGGCCCCTGGGGCTTCTCACACATGGCCGCCGCCGGCGACAGCCTGACGTTCAAGGACGGCAAGCTCAATGGCGGCAAAGCCACCGTGTCTCCGGAATCCTAACCACCAGACGAGTTTGCTGCGGTCTCCCCCCTAAGCGCAGCAGTGGCCGGGTGCAGCGATTTCCCAAGCTGCACCCGGCCCTTTTTTGCCTGCCTCAGAACCGAAGCATCGCGCAGCGGCCCGCGTCTGCGTCATAGCGGCCAAGCATCGGCATTCCGACGCGCAGCGCCGGGACCTAGGGCATCAGCACAAACGCTTCGAACATTCGCAATGACGTCCACCCCAAAAAGAATGAGCCCCCTCGCGCGTTTTACGCCGAGTGGGGCTCTCTGTCTTCGGTAACCTGTCCAGCTGAGCCGGACTTGTAAGGCAAGGCTCTGGAGTATGGCCAAGATCTTGACCGCTCCTCCGCCCTCGCATGAGGTGGATCAATTCTGTCTTTCAAACGACCTGAGATACGCGGAGCTTTGCTGCAGCAGCTCTCGTTATCCAAGTCTGGACCTCGCGTCAGCGTGAGGTCCAATTCGACAACCAGGTGGCGTCATCCTCCCTCCATTCGCTGTTGATCCAAAGCCGCGTATCCGTGTACGGGCGCTGATCAGGCGACGAGACCGAACACCGCGACTAAGACGGCCGTCCTCACAACCGGGGGTGCTGCGGGCCACGTGAACGATGTTGTTTCCAACTCTCGTCCTCAGGGAGGCCACGAAACAGCGACAGCCATCACCTATGAGATTTGGGCGCAATGCCTCGTCTGTCAAGGGCAACCCGACACCTAAGCAATCATCCGCATTCGGTCCGGCGAACGGCCGCCATCGGGATCGGGCGCCAGAGAGCTACGCGATCTACGCGTTATCGATCGCAGCGGCTGGCGCCTCGAGTTCATAGATCAGCCCATCGCTCTCATACAGCATCCTGGCCTGACCGCTGAACGACGCGGGCACGAACTGCAGCAGAACCTTGCTGCCGAACCCTTCGCGCGACGGCACCTCTACGCCCGAAATCCCCACTTCGCGCCATACGAAACGAAACTCGGCGAAATCCCACCGGATGTCGATCCGCCCTTCCGGCTTGGAGAGGGCACCGTACTTGATTGAATTCGTAATCAGCTCGTTGAGCGCAAGCGATAAAGCGAGCGCCTGATTGGACCCAAGACGAAAATCCGCACCATCGACCGCGATCCTCTCGCGCAGGTTCGGATGAGCTGCGAAAGACTGTTCGATCAACTCGCAAATGTGCGCATCCTGCGCCGCCTCGCCCGACAAAAACGATTGCGTTCTGCCCAGCGCCGCAAGCCGCTGCGAAAGCTGCCGGCGCGCTTCATCGAGACCTGTCGCATGGCGCAACGACATGGTCGCAATCGCCCCAACCATCGCGAGCGCATTGCGCATCCGGTGAGAAAGCTCCGCATTCGTCACGGCGAGCTGCCGCTGCGCAAGCACGGTTCCGGTCGTCTCCATGACCGTGTCCATCATGCCGCCCACTTCGCCGTTCTCCGCGCGGATTGGGCTATAGCAAAACGTAAAATAGGCATCCTCGGGATACCCGTGCCGATCGATGGTGAGCTTGAAGTCTTCGATGAACGTCGCTTCGCCCGCGAACGCCTTCTTCACCATCGGCTGAATCTCGGGCCACACCTCCGCCCACACGTCGCTGAACGGTCGCCCGATGGCCAGCGGCTTGTCGCCGAGAATGGGACCGAACGCATCGTTGTGAAATGTGATCAGCTCACGCCCCCAGGCAATCGCCTTGGGGAAGCTCGACAGCAACATCATGCTGAGCGCGGTTTTCAGGGACTGCGGCCATTGACCGATAGGTCCGAGCGGTGTCGCCGCCCAATCGATCCGTTCGATCGTATCTGCCGCCCGTCCCCCGCCGAGCAAAAATGAAGGCCGGCCGTCCAAATGACACTCCGTGACACACTCTCCAGTTTGGGAGCTTGGCTTAGTGCACCGAAGGTCCGCAATCAATGGATTTCCGGAACGGACTATAGAGGAGAACGGCGAGAGCGTCTCAAGGTCTTCGCTAACAGCCCCTCTCCGCCCACGGCGCACCTATGCCTCGACCAAGGAGGATCGATTGCGGCCGCCCGATTTCGCTTGGTAAAGCGCTTTGTCCGCAATGGATAACAGGCGTTCCAAGTCACCCCCACGCGCACCTGCAGAGGTGACCCCGATACTCAGCGTCACCCAAATCCGTTCGCCGCTGGGTATCGCGAACGGCTCCGCCGCGACGGCAGAGCGAATTCTCTCCGCGATCTCCATTGCGCCCCCTGAAGAACACCCGGCAATCAGCAGCGCGAATTCCTCACCGCCGAGGCGGCCGAGCAGGTCGCAATCCTTGATCACGCCGTCGATACGTTTCGCGGTCAGCGAAAGCACCGCATCCCCGGCCGGATGGCCGTAGCCGTCATTGATCTGCTTGAAGTGATCGACGTCCATCATCATCACCCCGACGGGCTGCCGCTGGCTTGCAGCTTGCGCCATCGCCACCGCCGAACGCTCGAAAAATGCGCGGCGTGTCAGCACGCCCGTAAGCTGATCCCAATTGGCGATGCGCTCGAGTTCATAGGCCAGCCGTTGGCGTTCTTCCGAAAGGAGATACGCTTCATGCACATCAGTTGACGTCCCGCACCAGCGGATGATTGCGCCGCTGTCGTCGCGCACCGGCATCGCCATCACCCGAAGCCACCGGTATTCGCCCGAACAATTCAAGAAGCGATAGTCGATATCGTACGGCTGTCCGCTCTCGCGCGCATCGTTCCAGGCACGGCAAACCCTCAGCCAATCCTCCGGGTAAACGAGTTCCTTCCAGGTATTTTCCGTGATGTCGTGAGGCTCGATGCCTGTGAACTCCGTCCAACGACGCGAAAAATAATCGTGGCGCCCTTCCGCATCGCTACTCCAGACGATCTGAGGAAGCGACTCCGTGAGTGTATCGAACTGGAAGCGGCTCTCGGCCAACGCGCTCTCAGTTTCGCCCATGTCCGCAATGACGACTCCGACGAACCGCTGGAGGAGCCCTTGACGATCGAATGCGGGGCTGGCGAGCATGATCACGCGGCGCTCCCTGCCGTCCGCCAGCCGAACGCGATAGCGAATGCGACACACCCCGCGGGTGTCGACAGCATCCCTGAGGGCGCGCAAGAAAGCACCGCGATCTTCAGGGTGGACGATTTCCAAAAAGCGGCCGCGTGGCAGGACGCAGCAAGCGCTGTCCTTTTCCTGCCCCAGGATACCCATCGCATTTGGACCGAGCGTGATCGCGTCCGAAAGGACATCGAAAGACCACGTGCCCACCACTTCGCATTCGCCGAGAGCAAGCTCGAACTACTTGCCAGCAACCACCAACTCACGCGCCTTTTCGACATGATGGGTTACGTCTGATGCCACGCACAAAACGCCGAGCGTGAATCCGCTCGCGTCCTGCACCGGCGTGAACTCCAGATTGAACCAAGCGGTCGTCAGCGCGCCGTCGCGCACGCACCTCAGCTCCTGATCGCGGAAGCTTGTGCCCTCCCCGCGCACCGCCCGTGCGAGAGCGACTGCAAAAAGGTCAGCGCAGCTGGGAAGGACCTCGACGATGGGACGACCGAGAACAGGCCCCTCGCAGCGCGCGCCGACCAACGCAAGGCCCCCTGAATTGGCAAACAGTCTTCCCTCGGAGCCGATGAGGAGGAGCATGGGCGCTCGAGCCTGCACAACCATGCGGGCAGCCGTCGCGAGAGGCGAAGCCCATTCGGCAAAAGAGGGCATCCCCGATACAGACCAGCTGACGACCCCGAGATCGTCGAGCGCAACGGTCAGTTCGAGTTGCAGATCTCCCATCCGACGGTCCACCAGGTCCGCTGCCCGTCACGTCAACTTGAGCAGCCCACAAACCAATTTTGTATAAAGACCCGATTACGCCGGCATGTCTTTCCCTGCTTAACGGTTTGATTTCGCAGTCGTTTAGATGACCTCGTCCGGAAAGCCCGGCCGACCCCTCAACCGCCCGCACGACTTTTCCAGGGCCTTGCTTTACCGCTACAAACACCCGATTTGTCCGGTCCACTCCTCAAATCTGCCCGCGCCGTTGGGTTGCATTGCCGCCGCCCGAGCGGCGGGCTAGACACTCCGCCCATGAGCAAGGCGCCCCGCATGAGCAAGTCCACGAAAAAAACCTCCCCCGGCACCCGGCCTGAAACCGTGTCCGATCCAACAAAATCCATCCACGTCCGCGGCGCGCGCGAGCACAACCTCAAGAACGTCGATCTCGAAATCCCGCGCGATGCCCTCGTCGTGTTCACCGGCCTCTCGGGCTCCGGCAAATCGTCCCTCGCCTTCGACACCATCTACGCCGAAGGCCAGCGCCGCTACGTCGAAAGCCTCTCGGCCTACGCGCGCCAGTTCCTCGAAATGATGCAGAAGCCGGACGTCGATCACATCGACGGCCTCTCGCCCGCCATCTCCATCGAGCAGAAAACGACATCCAAGAACCCGCGCTCCACCGTCGGCACCGTCACCGAAATCTACGACTACCTGCGCCTGCTCTTCGCCCGCGTCGGCGTGCCTTACTCGCCCGCAACCGGCCTGCCCATCGAAAGCCAGACCGTCTCGCAGATGGTCGACCGCGTGCTCGACATCCCGGAAGGCACGCGCCTCTACCTGCTCGCGCCCATCGCGCGCGGCCGCAAAGGCGAGTTCAAGAAGGAGCTGGCCGAGCTGCAGAAGAAAGGCTTCCAGCGCGTCAAGATCGACGGCGAATTCTACGAGATCCCCGACGCGCCCAAGCTCGACAAGAAATTCAAGCACGACATCGATGTCGTCGTGGACCGCCTTGTCGTGCGCTCCGACATCGCCAAGCGCGCCGCCGACAGTTTCGAGACCGCGCTCGGGCTCGGCGACGGCATCGTCTTCGCCGAGTTCGCCGACAAGCCGCTCGCGAAAGCCGACACCGAAGGCGCCAACAAGAGCAAGAACGAAACGCACGAGCGCATCACGTTCTCGGCCCGCTTCGCCTGCCCGGTCTCCGGCTTCACCATCGAGGAGATCGAGCCCCGCCTCTTTTCCTTCAACGCGCCTGCCGGCGCCTGCCCCACCTGCGACGGCCTCGGCACCGAGCTCGTCTTCGAGCCCGAGCTCGTCGTCCCCGACGGCTCCTTGAGCCTCGAAAAAGGCGCCATCTACCCGTGGGCCAAAACCGGCGCCATCTCGCCCTACTACGAGCAGACGCTCGAAAGCCTCGCCAAGCACTACAAGGTGTCGATGAAGACGCCGTGGGAGCGCCTGCCCAAACACGTGCAGCTCGCCATCCTGTTCGGCTCGGGCGACGAGGAAATCAAGTTCACCTACTGGGACGGCTCGCGCGACTACACCACCGAAAAGACCTTCGAAGGCGTCATCGGCAACATCGCGCGGCGCTTCAAGGAAACCGACAGCGACTGGGTCCGCGAAGAACTCTCCCGCTACCAGGCCGCCCACCCGTGCGACGCCTGCAACGGCTATCGCCTGAAGCCGCAGGCCCTTGCCGTCAAGATCGGCGAGAAGCACATCGGCGAGGTCGGCGACATGTCGATCAAGGCCGCCAACCAATGGTTCGCCGACATCCCGAAAACCTTCACCAGACAGCAGACCGAGATCGCGACCCGCATCCTCAAGGAAATCCGCGAGCGCCTCGCCTTCCTCAACGACGTCGGCCTCGAATACCTCACGCTCTCGCGCAACTCGGGCACGCTCTCGGGCGGCGAAAGCCAGCGCATCCGCCTCGCCTCGCAGATCGGCTCCGGCCTCACCGGCGTGCTCTACGTCCTGGACGAGCCCTCCATCGGCCTCCACCAGCGCGACAACGACCGCCTACTCGGCACGCTCCGCCACCTGCGCGACCTCGGCAACACCGTCATCGTCGTCGAGCATGACGAGGACGCCGTGCTCGCCGCCGACCACGTGGTCGACATCGGCCCCGGCGCGGGCATCCACGGCGGCGAGATCATCGCCCAAGGCACGCCCGCCGACATCATGGCCAACCCGAAGAGCCTCACCGGCCAATACCTCTCCGGCGCCCGCCAGATCCCGCTTCCGAAACAGCGCCGCCCCTTCGACAAGAAGCGCACGCTGAAAGTCACCGGCGCACGCGGCAACAACCTGCACAATCTCACGGCCGAAATCCCCGTGGGCCTTCTCACCTGCATCACCGGCGTCTCGGGCGGCGGCAAATCCACGCTCCTGATCGACACGATCTACAAAGCCGTCGCCCGCAAGCTCAACAACGCGCGCGAGCACCCGGCCCCCTTCGACAAGCTCGAAGGCCTCGACCAATTCGACAAAGTCATCGACATTGACCAGTCGCCCATCGGCCGCACGCCGCGCTCGAACCCCGCAACCTACACCGGCGCCTTCACGCCTATCCGCGATTGGTACGCCGGCCTGCCGGAAAGCAAGGTGCGCGGCTACGGACCGGGGCGCTTCTCGTTCAACGTCAAGGGCGGCCGCTGCGAAGCCTGCCAGGGCGACGGCGTCATCAAGATCGAGATGCACTTCCTGCCGGACGTCTACGTCACCTGCGACCAGTGCAAGGGCAAGCGCTACAACCGCGAGACGCTCGAAGTCGCCTTCCGCGAGAAGTCCATCGCCGACGTACTCGACATGACGGTCGAGGAAGGCGCTCAGTTCTTTAAGGCCGTGCCGCCGATCCGCGACAAGCTCGAAACGCTGGATCGCGTCGGCCTCGGCTACATCAAGATCGGCCAGCAGGCGACGACGCTCTCCGGCGGCGAGGCCCAGCGCATCAAGCTCTCGAAAGAACTCAGCCGCCGCGCGACCGGACGCACGCTCTACATCCTCGACGAGCCGACCACCGGCCTCCACTTCCACGACGTCGCGAAGCTGCTCGAAGTGCTGCACGAGCTGGCCGACGCCGGCAACACCGTCGTCGTCATCGAGCACAACCTGGAAGTGATCAAGACCGCTGATTGGATCATCGACCTCGGCCCCGAAGGCGGCGACGGCGGTGGACATATCGTAGCGGCCGGCACACCGGAGGATGTCGCAGCCGTGAAGGAAAGCTACACGGGGCGGTATCTGAAAGACTTGCTCGTTAGACGCTCAAAGGCCAGCAGCAAAACGACGAACGGCAAGAAACAGGCGGCGGAGTAGCGTCCCGCCCTCTGCCCCTTACCACACGGCTCTCGGCTTTTAACACGCCCGGTCGACGATCCGCCGCGGCCTCGTTACACTGGCGCTATGAGCGATCGCAAAGCCAAAGCCCGTGCCGTTTCGATCGAACCCGGCACCGTTCACGCCCTGCCTCCGGATTTGGAAAACGCACTGCGCACGAACAAAGCCGCGCTGGCGACGTGGCGCGACATCACCCCCTTGGCTCGCAACGAGTGGATTTGCTGGATCCAATCCGCCAAGAAAGCCGAGACGCGGGACCGGCGGATCACCTGGGGCTGCGAAAATCTAGAAGCCGGCAAGAGGCGCCCGTGCTGCTGGCCGGGCTGCAAACATCGGTAAGAGCTGCTCCTAGGAGCAACACCACCAACTGTAAGAAACAGGCCACCGAATAAGCCCGGTCAATACGCGCCTTTTTCGACCGACGTCTCGCACATGGAGGTGATGCTCGACAGCTTGTTGGTCGCGAGCGCCTCCCACGCAGCCATCTTGTCCAGGCACTGCGCAACCCTCGCGCGCTCCACCCCGGCATTCTCGAACTTGAAGGACGCAAGCCACGCATCCTTCTCGGCCTGACCGGCCGAACTCCACGCCGGAGCCAAGCTCGCATCATCGAGCGCCGCCGCAGGTCCGACACCTGCCGTCACGAGAAACGCGAGTGCTAAAAACGGAACGAGCTTCATGCGCGACCCCAAGCTAGACGCAGCCGGCAGAGTGATGCAGCTATCTTGTGTGACAGTCGGACGAACAGTAAGCGCAACCGTCAACTAATACAAAGTAGTTGCGAGCTGTGACAACCGCAGGACGGCAAGTAGCAAAGTCACCAAGATAGATTCGCAATTCTGGTCGCGGCATCCATCCGCAACCCTCCTTGTGAACCTCATGCTCCCCACCAACTTGAGGGACGGTATTGACGTAATAAGATGCCATCGTAAAAACCCTCATCAAGTAAATCAGTCAGCAGAATTTAGATCAAACAGCGTATATTCGAAACGTTGCCAAGCGCGCTCAAATACGGAAATGCTCTTCCATAGCGCCACAAATTATCATGGCCACTCGGGCTTCTAGCCGCATCGTCCGCTGCATACTGCCCAGCCACACACCGTGATTTTCACGCGCTATCCACAGATCATTCACGTGGCGCGTGATACAATCCACACCGACTCAGGCAACCCAGTGAAGTTGCTTCATCCGTGCGCGTAGCAGCTGGCAGAGGTTTGCACGTGCTCGGATTCATCTCGATTTTCGCCTGCAGTATCGCCGGTTTTGCCGATGTCGGCATCTGGGTCATCGCGGCATGCGCCATCGCACTCGCATCAACGTCGTACGCCGAGCACCAGCTACTCTATCGTCGTGGCCAAGAACTTGACCTGACAGATACTCTGCGCACCACTGTCCTGCGCAGTTTCGGGAATGGCTTGTTTGCTGCCAGTGGCGCTTATCTTAGCGGCTGGCTGCTGCGGCTTCTGTAGCTTAGGCAGCCAATCGGCGTCGTAGACCTTTTCTGTCTCCGCCCGTGCAACGCGCTGTAACCCGGTAACAATCAACTGGTACAATCGACTTTTCGAACTACCCATGTCCTGATCGAGCTTTGACCAGGAGGCTCTATAAGCATCCTTCGCGTGTCTCAACTGGATCCCCATCGCGTTCGGATACGTCAATTCTTTCGCCAAATAAGCTGTAAAATAATGCATATCGCCCTTTTCAAGTAACTCCCACGCATCAAGCGGAGTACATTCTTCAACAAGCGCAAACGGCCCTGGCGAATGTCTCTTTCCAGCGCTTGGCGCAATCATCATTGCGTAGGCATTTTTAGGCGACGGCTCCAACTCTGCCAGATATCGCCGTGCACGAGCTTCAATAACGAAGCGCGTGCGCTTCGATTCCATCATCCGCGAAAGCCTAATAACCTTACTGTAGGTCCGTCTCGCTTCCTTGAGCTCTCCCATTTTTCTAAGCTGATGCGCTTCAAGTTCCTTTATTCGAATATCGTTGGAATGCCCGGGTAGGCCAAGCGCATCTCGAAAATAGTCAAGGGCCGCCCTATCTCGTTTGTCCCCGGATCGCAACGCTGCCACGGCTCCTCGGAGACTATAGGCCGTGCTCAGCTCCTGCCTTAGAGAACCCACCTCGCGTTCTGCAGTTTTCAGTTTCCGGGTAATGCTGTCGATTGCCTTGGATAACTGCCAATCTGCGTTACTTTCGATTGAAAGCGCAAGCGCGCCATTTCCCCATCGGTTTTCTCGAAGAACGGACCGCAACTGTTTGTCGATAAACAACGGTGCGTTGAAGCTTTGCCCCGGAGCCGGCCGTTGGATGGCGCCCAATACCTCCGAACGAATTTCTCTTAAGCGGCTATCTCGGGTACCGATGAATTCTTCGAGCCGCTTATGGAGTATCCGCTCACGATATCGCCAGTACCGCCAAAACCCGAAACTCGCTCCGAACAAACCAATGAGCAGCTGACCATGTGACGCGAGGAATGCTCCAACAATGGCGATTCCGCCGTTCGTCCCCTCACTTAGCCTAATCACAAGGTCATTGAGCTTCCGCGCCGCAAGTTCATTCTCACTCACCCACGTCAAAACGTGGCACAGCACTTCCTGCGACCCGCACTCCATCGCCGCCCCCCGCAATACATGAAAAGGCAATAGCGAGCACAATGCCCGTTGGCGCAGTAGGTGTACAGCCGTCTGAGCTTCAACCTGCTGACGAATCCATAATGTTGCGTGGCACCGTCGACACAACCTTATCCCCACCCCCTCACCCCGCCCCTACCCTCGCCGCATCCCGCTCATCCGGGGGCCAGCGCGAGCTGGGCGTTCCGCGAGCGGGGGCTGCGCCTCCCCTTAAGACTGGTACCATCAGCTAGGCTGGAAAGGTGCGGAGCGGTCGTTCCGGTTGATGGACCGGGACGCAAACGTGCACACGGTGGATGTTCGGGTGCGCGGCTTCGTGCCGGTGGAGGTCGTGTCGCGATGGAACGGCCTCATAAGCCGCTCACCTCGTCGCGATGCTGGGCAGCGGCGGGGCGGTGAAGCCGCATCCCGGTTGTTACCCACGGCCTCGCTGCCCCGCTCCCCGGTCTATCTCGGACGGAACGTCGCAACGCCCGCTCTTTGAGCCTGCCAGCATGAAACATCCGCAAGCACGCGCTTCGCGGCTATTCACCTGTCCCACACCCCACCGGAACCCGCATCCCGCCAGCTCCGTTGTTCTCTCAACAAGAAGAACCGGAGCACCCAAAGGCCATGGCCACCACCAAAACCCTCGCCGACATCGCCGCAGACATGCAGGACATCGACATTGCCATGCTGGCGACGAAGACCGCCGAAGGCGAGATCACCAGCCGCCCGATGAGCAACAACGGCGAAGTCGAATACAAGGGCGACTCTTTCTACTTCTCCCACGCCACCTCGCGCCTCGCCGCCGAGATCGCGCAAGACCCGCGCGTCACCCTCACCTTCACCATCGAGCCCGGCCTGCTGACGGGCGGCGGCACCTACATCGCCGTGCAGGGCCAGGCCGAGCTCATCCGCGATAAGGCCCGCTTCGCCGAGCACTGGAGCCCGGATCTCGACCTCTATTTCGAAGGCGGCATCGACACGCCCGATCTCATCATGATCAAGGTGCACGCAAACCACATCCGCTACTGGTACGGCGCGGAGCAGGGCGAGTTCGACGTGTAAGCGCACGGGGAGCGCGACCACCCCGCCGATATGCTCCCCATGCAGAGCTTGGAAGAAAATATGTGTTGCAGCACCCGCCCGACGCGCGGCACCATTAACCCTACGGTGCGCCCCGCGAGGAGCGCGCCGTGTCGGGGTTGGCCTTCCCCTTGAAGGCCATATCAGAGGGGGATCTCTGTCATGAAACTTACGGCAAAGCTTCTGTCCGCACTCGCCGCCGGCGGCTTGGTGCTCGGCGCCATCGCCACAGGCCCCGCGCTCGCCGCGCCTAAGAAGAAGGAAACGGACATCGTCAAGATTATCGAGGCCGACCTCAAGGCCCTCGACAAAGCCATCGTGAGCCTCTTCACGCCGCCCAAGAAGTAACGGCGCGCGGACGCTCGATACAAAATAAGAGGCGGCAGACTTCGGTCCACCGCCTCGAATAGTATTGTATATTCGGGCTTAGTAGCCGTAAGGGTCGTAATACGACCGCGGGCCCACGTAGATGCCGACACTCGGCCCGTCGTAATAGTCGTATGCATAGCCGCCACGGCGATAGCCATAGTCGTCGTTGCGCCCATAGCGGCGGACGCTCTCGCGCTGCTCGCGGTTGAGATGGAAGCCCTGCCGGTCCTTCGCCCGCGCGCCTTCCACATCCGCAATCGAATCCGCCTGCACCGCAGGCGCCGCCGTCAACGCCATGATGGCCGCACTCGCCGCGACCGCTACCTTCTTGGCTGTGATCATCACATTTCTCCTTTTCTTGTCGGCAGGCGTCGGGATCCCGACGACCTTCCAACGGTTGCGAGAAAAACGTGACGCAGCGAGAACCGTTCCCACGCCCTTCGCCGCACACTCCCCGCAGGGCTGTGCACAGGTATTCTGAGCCCCAGCATGCAGGAACTTTAGGGGTCGCGCCTCCGTTATTTTGTTCCCTTCGGGGACAACCCAATGGAGACCGCTATGCAGAAACTCACGCTCGCGACCATCGCGGCCGGTGCCATGCTCGGCTTCGCCATTCCCTCCGCCCACGCCGCCCCGCCTGCCACACCCGCCCTCGGACAATCGCTCGCAACCGACGGCCTGCTGGAACCCGTTCAATACTGGCGCCGCCATTGCCGCCGTTGGAACCGCGAGTGCCGAGCCCGCTGGGGCTGGGGCCCGCGCTATCGCCGCTGCATGATCCGCCGCGGCTGCTAAGTGCGCTGGTCTTTCGATAGAAAACCCAGGCCGCAGCCTCCTGCGGCCTGCGTTTATGACCAGCGGTCTTTGCGTCGCCCCTTGCAAAGGCGCCGCCCGCATCCATGTCACAGGATGTCGGGGGACGACTGCCGATGGACCTCAAGAGGTGTCCCATGGCACTGCACACCACAAACGATCCTGTCGCCGACCAAGACTATCAGGCGCACGTCGAAAGCTATCGCGGTTTCCTGTTCGGCATCCGCGCTTCCGTGGCGATTGCGGCCGCCGTGCTCGCCCTTCTCGGCTACTTCCTGGTGGCCTGATTGAGCCAAGCACACAAAACGAAAGCGCGCGGCAGCCCCCGCCGCCGCGCGCCATGGTAGACTGCGTACTGAGTGACCTTAGACCGGAAGCACCGTCCGGAGCTGCTGCTCATACTGGTCGAGCGCATCGAGGGCGCGCTGCTTCATGGCGGGATCGCGCTCGCCGGTCGTTTCCGGGCTGAAGCCCTGGATTGCGGTGCGGGCGTCCGTCAGCATCTTCGTTGCCGCATTCCACGGATTGAGTTCACGCTTCAGATTGGACTGCAGAAGCTGCGTGAGCAGCACGCCCGTCGCCAGCGCCAGGCCGGAAAGCTCAGCGACTTCGCGCTTCAGCGCCTCGATCTCTGCATTCGCATCCGTGGAATTCGTCATGACATCCTGCTCCGTTTTCCGGCCATCGTTCTCAGGCTTCCCGGCCGCTTGGTAATCTGCCCGATGCTGCGGCGCAAGTCAGCACGCGCCTGATCCATCCACCGCGCCGCATCCAGCCCCTGCGGCATCGTGGACCATCAACCCACATTCCGAAAGCCAAAAGCCAGTGATATGCGGGCCAACCCCGCCTCGCGCGGATCGCAAACGCAAACTCTTCACAAGGTGAACTTTCCATGTCCGGAGACGCTCGCACACCGCACAGCCTCCTCGCATCCTTGATCTTCGGCTCGCGCTGGCTCCAGGTCCCGCTTTACCTCGGCCTGATCATCGCTCAAGGCGTCTACGTCTTCCTGTTCCTCAAGGAGCTCACGCATCTCCTCTCCCACGCCACCTCCTTCGGCGAGCAGGAGATCATGCTGATCGTGCTCGGCCTTATCGACGTGGTGATGATCTCTAACCTGCTCGTGATGGTGATCGTCGGCGGTTACGAGACCTTCGTCTCCCGGCTCAAGCTCCAGGGTCACCCCGACCAGCCCGAGTGGCTCGATCATGTCAACGCGAGCGTCCTCAAGATCAAGCTCGCCATGGCGATCATCGGCATCTCGTCGATCCATCTCCTCAAGACGTTCATTGAAGCCGGCAACCTCGGCAATCCGACAGCGAAGTTCACGGAGGCGGGCGTGATGTGGCAGACGATCATCCACATCGTGTTCATCCTCTCGGCCGTCGGTATCGCCTACGTCGACAAGCTGAGCCGCGACCTGCCGCACAAAAAGCACGCCGACCACTAACGAAAAACGGGGCGGCTTCACTGCCGCCCCGTTCGCACTGTGTCAGACGCGCAAATCCAGCCCGCTACTTGATAGCCGCTTCGACGTCCTTCGCGGTGGCGCCCGCCTCCGCGAGCTTGCCTTCTCCGCACTGCGCTTCAAGCTTGCCGATCAATTCATCGACCTTGAGCGCTTCGGGTTCCGACAGCTTTTTCTTCGCAGCCTTATCTGCAAGCTCGAAGGCGAGACTATTGCAGGCATCCTGGTCGGCAGGGGCAGCCAGCACAGGAGTGGCGACGAGTGCGCTCGCCATGGCGAGAGCGGCAACGGGCTTGAGCATGGCAGACATCCTCATCTCGACGATTTCAATTCAAACTCGATTTTGAAAGCAACGCGCGGCGCAGGGCCTAGAGGCGTTGCTTACGCAAATGCGCTTATCGGCGTCCAGGACGCTGCGGCGGACCGTCTCCACGACCGCCCCGTCCGCCGTCGCCGCCCTCTTGCGCCAGCACGCATACGCGCGGACCACGTTTCAGGCTGATGGTCGGGATATACTCAAGCTCGACGCGGTCGATCGTGCGACGGCGGCCATCGAGATCAATCGACCGCGTTTCCGAGCCAGCCGGAATCGCAGAACGCACGTCGAACGTCTGCACAGAGCGATCTCCGAACACGACACGCATACGATTGAGACGAAGCGTCGAATCCTCGACCGTGAGCTTGAGCGCGCGGAATGCGCCCTCGCGCCGCCCGACGCGGATCACGTCATTGGTTTCGAGAAAGCCCACACGATGACAGCCAAGCTCGACCCACGCGGCCGCGCGGCGCTTCTCACCGAATACCTCGATCTTCACAGGACCGAACGCACGATAGGCGATTTCGATGCGCTGGATGAACGAGCCGCCACGACCCGCGAGATCGATCGGCCGCGAGCGCGTGCCCGACTTGAACACCTCACCGATTTTCAGCACCTCGCTGTCGTTCCCGCCGTAGACGATCCTCAGTTCCTCGATCCGCGCATCTCCGCCCGTCACAGTGAAACCGATCGACTGAAAGCGGCCTTCACGGCGGCCCACTTCGATGACATCGCGCTCGACCCGCGTGCCGATCTGCGCCGTTCCGAGAAGCTCCCAATCGGTGCGATTGTCGGGGCGCCAATCGTCGCGTCCGCGCTGCGCTTCTGCACCTGCGAGCGGCACCAGAACAGCGAAAGCAGCCGCAATCGCAAGAAACGTCTTTTTCGTCATGAAGTGCTCCTTGGCCACCGGTATGTCCGCGCCGTCGCAACGACCAACCGCACGGCCCCAGCGGCATTCCGTTAACAACCCATTGAGCCTAAACGATGACCGCGCGATGACGATCCGACACCGACGATAGAGGAGCTAGTAGGCACGCGCTTCCCCGTGCTAGGAGCACTCCAACGAAAGAGAACAAATCCGACGGAACGCCAACAAGGAGGACGAATGAACACGATACTGAAAATGGCAAGCAACATCGCGTTGAGCCTGATGCTCGCGCTCGGCACACTCGCATTGGCGACATCCGCACAAGCCGAGGAGACCACCGCCTCCGGCCTCAAGATCGTCGATACGGAAGTCGGCTCCGGCGAGCAGCCGAAGACCGGCCAGACGGCTGTCGTCCATTACACGGGCTGGCTTTATGAGAATGGCGAGAAAGGCACGAAGTTCGATAGCTCCGTCGACCGCGGCCAGCCCTTCGACTTCAAGATCGGCACAGGCCAGGTCATTCGCGGCTGGGACGAAGGCGTGGCAACCATGAAGGTCGGCGGAAAGCGCACGCTCATCCTGCCGCCCGAGCTCGGCTACGGCGCGAGCGGCGCAGGCGGCGTCATTCCTCCGAACGCGACGCTCATCTTCGACGTCGAGTTGCTCGAAATCCAAGACTAAAAGCCTCTCGAAAAATCGAGCAAACGGGTCCGCTGCGTCGAACGCGGCGGGCCCGTTCCGTTTTGGTGTCTCATGCCGAAAATACTCCCTGTTCCGGCTGGAACAGCGCGATCTCGCCCCGCGCGGCAAAAGCAGCCATCGCACGACGGTTAGTCAGACGAGCCTTGATACAAGGGAGGCCGCTATGATGATCAAACTTCGCACGCTCGGACACGCCGCCACGCTTGGCGTCGTCCTCTGTTCGACGAACGCACTTGCCGCATCCGATCCGAGCGGCCTATGGCTCGACCATAACGGCCGCGGCGCAGTCGAAATCAGCCCCTGCGCGGATGGCAACGGGCTGTGCGGCTATGTCGTGCACATTAAGGACCCGAAGAACACGAGCCGCTGCGGCTTGCAGATCCTCGGCAACGTCACGCCCGCGGGAGGCGGCTGGATCTACAGCCCAGAGCGCAAGCGCAAATATCCCGTCGCTCTGAAGCGCCTTTCCGATGACAACCTGCGCGTGGTCGGAAACGCCGGCTCGATGTTCAGCCGCACGTTCACCTGGAACCGCGCGCCCGATCACGTCGCGCGGTGCGGCGAGACGGTGGCCGCAGTTCCGAAAGCGCCGGTATCGCAGCCCGCCGAACCAGCGGCCGACACCACGCCCATCATCGACAATCGGGAAACCGAAGCCACGATCAGCGCCGCCCCTCTCCACAGCGGCGCATCGAGCGGAGCGCTTGCACTGATGGCGTCGCCGAAGCGCGCGTCCGAAGCGCCGTATGCCGCCCCACCGCCCGCACCCGAAGCGATGGTTGCCGAAGCCTCAGCCCCGGATGTCGATCAGGTTGCAACGAGAGAAGAAGGCACCGCCGCCGAAACATTCGACGCCGAGCCCGAGACCCGGCGCATGTGCAAATTCCGTATCCCCTACGTCGGTCGCACAATCGAGGTCCCCTGTCGCGATTAGACCGACGTAAAAGGTGACGGCGCGGACCTCCCTCCGCGTCGTCACCGCCCCGCGCCACGCAGGAAGGCAGCGGCCATCAAAGCCGCAGCGAACGACAGCAACGCAGAAATCCCAGCGCTCACCGCAAAGGCGTGAACGAACGCGTCCCGCGCCGTTTCGAGAAGCACCGCGCCTCGATCTGCTGAAAGCGTTTCGGCGACGGCAATGGCGCCACCGAGCGTATCCTTCGCCTCCGCGACCGCATGGGCCGGCAATCCATCGAGGTCCGCACGATCCATTGCCGTGCGATAGGCAGCCGTCACTACGCTGCCCAGCACGGCAATACCGAGCGCCCCTCCGAATTCGAAGCTGGTTTCCGAGATCGCCGAAGCCGCGCCCGCTCTCTCGGGCGGCGCCGCGCCCAGAATGAGATCCGTCGTAATCGTGCCAAGCGGCGCAATGCCCGCCGAGAACACCAGCATCGCAACCAATGCGAGTTCCGGCCCCTCGGCAGATTCGATCCACGTCAGAATGACAAATCCGACCGCTGACAGGAGAAACCCCGCAGTGAGAATCCGAGCCGGAGAAAATACGCGCACGAGCGGCGCAGCCGCGAGCGAGCCGACCGCAAACACCATACCCGATGGCGCAAGCCAGAGACCGGCTTCGAGCGGGCCCATGCCGAGCACGAGTTGCAGGTATTGCGCCAGGAAAAGGAACACCCCGATCACGATGAATGGGCCCGCGATGTTCGCACCAAGCGCAGCCGCAAACGTGCGTTTCCGAAAGAGGGTCACGTCGATCAACGGATCGGCAAGGCGCGCCTGACGGCGAAAGAACGCGATACCGATGAGGACACCGGCAAAGATCGCAAAAAAGTTGACGGCCTGCGGGCCAGCCTCGGCGATGCGCTTCATGCCATAGATCAGGAGCAGCACAGCCACTAGGGATTGCGCGGCACCCACAACATCCATGCGCCCCGCGTGAGGATCGCGGAATTCCGGCAACAGCACCGGCCCGACGGCGAGCAGCAGCAGCATGATCGGCACGTTGATGAGAAACACCGCGCCCCACCAGAACTGGGACAGGATCGCGCCGCCGACCAGAGGCCCCGCGACGGCACCAACGGAAAAGGCCGCGACCCATACGCCAATCGCAAACCGGCGCTCGTATTCGTCGTGAAACATGTTCCGGATCAGCGAAAGGGTGGACGGCGCGAGCGTCGCCCCCGCGAGACCCTGCAGCGCGCGCGCCACAACGAGCATTTCCGCACTTGGCGCAAACGCGGCCATCAGCGACGTCACGCCGAACGCGGCAGCACCGATCAACAGCAGAAGCCGGCGTCCGATGCGGTCGCCTAGCGTTCCCATGGTCACGAGCGCGCCCGCAATCATGAACCCGTAGATGTCGACCATCCATAGGAGCTGAGCAGACGTCGGCTTGAGCGCCTGCGTGATCTGAGGCACCGCGAGATGCAGCACCGTGAGATCCATCGAATAGATGAAGGCGGGAAGAGCCAGCGCCGCAAGCCCGATCCAGGCGCGCCGGTCGGCCTTCTCCGCAACAGGCGCAACGTCGTCTAACTTATCATGGGACACGGGACGGAAAGCCTCCAGCGGCACGGCTGCGCCTCATACCGTCAACGTCGGCCGTTGTCACGTGGGGCGCCGCCTCGCTGTTCTATAGGCCTTCCCAGGACGGCCACTTCGCGGGATTGTGACAAGAGCGAGAAAAGCGCGTCGCAGAGAGTGGAGATGAGCCCATGAGCGGACACGGAGCCATCAGAGCCGGTATCGGCGGCTGGACGTTCGCGCCCTGGCGCGGCGTCTTCTATCCTGAGAAGTTGCCGCAGACGAAAGAGCTTCACTTTGCAAGCCGCGCACTCTCGACCATCGAGATCAACGGAACCTACTACCGCTCGCAAACGCCCAACACCTTTGCCAAGTGGGCAAGCGACGTGCCCGACGACTTCGTCTTCGCGCTCAAAGGGCCCCGCTTCGCAACCAACCGGCGCGTCCTCGCGGAAGCGGGCGACTCGATCAAGCGCTTTCTCGACTCGGGTCCGACAATGCTGGGAAACCGGCTCGGCCCGATTCTTTGGCAATTCGCGCCAACGAAGAAGTTCGACGAAGCCGATTTCGGAGCGTTTCTCGAATTGCTACCCAAGGAACTCGACGGCAAAGCGCTCCGCCACACCGTTGAAGTACGCCACGATACGTTCAAGTGTCCGGAGTTCGTCGCCTTGATCCGCCGGCACGCCGTACCGGTCGTCTACGCCGATCATCCGACGTACCCCGCAATTGCCGATCTCGCAGGCGACTTCGTCTACGCTCGTCTGCAGAAGGGGGAAGACGCGATCCCAACCGCATATCCGCCGAAAGAGATCGCCAAGTGGGCGGACGCGGCCCGAACCTGGGCGGAAGGCAACCTCCCGAAGCTCGTCCAAGGCGATCTCTCCGTGCCCGCGCTCCCGTCGAAAAAAACGAAGCCCAGACCCCGCGACGTGTTCGTCTACTTCATTCACGGCGGCAAAGTGCATGCCCCTGCCGCTGCCCAGGCCTTCACCGCGCTCTTGACATAATAGCATCGGACACGCTTGCTCGTGACGAATGCGGCCACGAGCGCGCGAAGACCCGGAGAGATACGACGATGCACACGGCACCTCATAAGATTTCGCGCGCACTGCTCGCGTTCGCTGCCCTTACGCTCGCGGCAGGATCCGCGCACGCGGCAGCCCCGTCCTACGTCGGCACATGGGCCTCAGATCTCGCTCAGTGCAAAGTTCCGCAGGAACGCGCCGAAGCCCCACTCGTCCTGCAAGAAAAGCGTTTCGATCAGTACGAAACGCACTGCACGTTTAACTCCGCCGACGGGGCCGGCGACGAATGGAAGGTGAAGGCGAATTGCCAGGTCGAAGGCGACGCCCAGGCCTACGACTTCACGCTTACCGTGTCGGGCGACACGCTGACGCTCACGGACGACGCCGGAAGCCAGGATCTTCTGCGCTGCCGCTAGACCGCGAAATGAGAGCGTGATCGTTTCACTCGAAACTGATCACGCTCCAACTCCAGCCGGCATCGGCAAAAAAAGAGCGACGGAAAACCCTGTCACCCCCGTTCTACCCAGCAAGACGGCGCACCCGGCTCCCCCCACCTCCCCGGGATCTCGCGCCGCTCGATCAAGGGAGAACGGATTTATGACAGGTAAGAAGAAGTTCATTCTGGCCGGCGTTGCAGCCGCAGCCGTGGGCCTCACCGCGGCAAGCGCCATTGCGCATCGCGGACATCATTGGGACGGCCACCACAAGGGCCGGCACGCCGGCCACGGCGGTACCATCGGGTTCCTCGATCGCTCATTCTCGAACCCGGGCTTTAGCCCCTTCTGCCGCGACAACAGCGCGGAATTCACCGACGTCATGCTGGTGCGGCTTCAGCATCGCCTGAAGATCACGGCCGACCAGCAGGGCGCGTTCGACACCTTCAAGACGGCAACGCACAGCGCTGTCGAAAAACTGCGCGAAGGCTGCCCCGAGGACCGCAAGGACCGCCACAAGGCGGATAAGGCCGAGAAGGACAAAGCCACCGACGCCGATAAGGCAGACAAGGCTGAAGAGACCGAGCGCAAGCGCACGACGCCCGTCGATCGCCTCGCGCGCCGCCAGGTCCAGCTCGAAAGCTCGCTCGAAGCGCTCAAAGCCTACCGTCCGGCCGCCGAGGCATTCTACGCCGTGCTGACGGACGACCAGAAGAAGACGCTGACCGAGCGCCGTGGCAAGCGGCACGCCCATCGTGGCGGAAAGCACGGCGGCAAGTGGGAGCACCGCGGACCGCGCCACGAGCGTGGCGAGCATCGCCGCCACCACGACCGCGATCGCGACCAGGCCGGCGAAACTGAACGCGAGGCGGAAACTCCAGAGTCCAACGAATAGGACGAACCGCCCCCGGAGAGGCGCAGAGGTTCCCCCCACTCTGCGCCTCTTTCCTTGCCCGAAAACGTTCCGATGGCTTGATAATCCGTTAAACCTGGATCATCGTGCGGCTCTAATAGGGGGCCGTTATTGATCGAGGTGGGTATGCTGCGGCGCACAGCACTCGTTTTGCTGGGACTTTTGGTGACGGCGGCCGCCGGCATCTTCGCCGCTGATCGTCTCGGCGTAGACCTCCCCTGGACAATTGCGTCCACTGAGACACCTGAACAGTCGTCAGCAGACGGCGAACCCACACGTGCGGCAGACGAAGCCCCGGGCAAAGCATCCGCCTCCGCCGAGCGCGCCATCGAAGATACCGTTGCCGCCCTCACTGGCGAGAGCACCGCAGAGACGGTCTCCTCTCCGGGCGACGTCGCACTCGACATTTCGCGTATTTCTCCGGACGGGCCGTCGGTCTTTGCGGGCCGCGCCGACCCCGGCGCTTACATCACGGTGTATGCGGACGGAAAATCGGCAGGCACGGTTCAGGCCGACGACGGCGGCTCGTGGAGCCTGTCGACCGAGCACAAGTTCGCAAGCGCCGACCCGAACATTACGTTCGAATCTGCGCCCACACCGCCAGCCAAGTCCTCTGAGCCCGCTGCATCAGCAGAAACCGCAGCAGCCGAAGAGACGACAACAACGGCAGCGGCCGAAGCTCCGCCGGCGACAGAGCAGGTCACAGAGGATGCGCCTGCCGCCGCTGGCGACGTGATGCGCAAGTTCGAAGAACTCGTCTCCGAGGCCCGCGAGGACGCTGCACGCGAAAAGGCTGCCGAGGACGAAGCTGCCCGCCAGAAGGAAGAGGAGCGCAGGCAACAAGCCCAGGCACAAACCCAGGCCGCCCTCAAGGCCCAGCGCGACGCCGAGCAGGCCACTGCCGAAGCGGCACGCAAGGAAGCCGAGAAAGTGGCCGCTGAAACCGCCCGGAACGAGACCGAGCGCAAAGAGGCTGAACGCGAGACAGTCGTCGCAGCGGCGACCGAAACGCCGGCACCCTCCACGACCTCCGCAGCGTCAGACAAGCCACAGGCCGAGGCGGCAAGGGAGAAACCCGCCGCCTCGTCGGACACCACAGCGAGCGCAAGTGCAGATGCTGTCCCGGGCACAAAAAGCACAGTCGATGGAGACACGGCGCGGAAAGATACGGAAACCAAAGCCGCGGTGCTTGCCGCCCCCGGCAAGACCGCAAAGCCCGAAGCCCAGGCGCCGATCCCCGTTCCGATCATGTTCGTCTACAATCAGGCAACCCTCACACCCGAAGGCGAGCGAGCGGCGGAGCTCCTGCTCGAATACCTGCTCCTCAAGCGCCTCGATGCGGTGGAACTCACCGGCCATGCCGACGAGCGCGGAACGCACAATTACAATTTCGACCTGTCGCGCGAACGGCTCGAAGCGGTTTCGCGGATTCTGACGAACGGCGGCTACAAAGGCAAACTGAAGCTAACGCCCAAAGGCAAGACCGAACCGTTCAAAGGCATCGACCGCAAGAAATACCGCGGTGAAGCGCTCTATCAGTTCGACCGCCGCGTGGAGCTGCGCGTAACGCGCTGAGCCTATCCTCACGGCCCCCCGCAAGCTCGCACTCAAAAAAATTAGCCCCGGCTCGTTGATGCCGGGGCCAAGTCGTATTGGGAGGAGGAAGGGACTGCGAAACGGACAGATCGTTGCTGACCACGACGTTACTGACAGGTCTGAAGCAGCTCCCAGACGCGCTTGCATTTGCCCTTGTGACAAACCTGCTTTGGCGTGCGCACGTACGAGCAGTGATACGCACCTGCAAAACCCTGATATCCGTCCATTGGACGGTCAAACTGATAGGTCTGCTGGAAATACTCCTTGCCGCCGCGCGCATCGGCGTCAGTCGCAAAGCCCAGCGCTCCAAGCGTTGCGATGGCGGCAACAACGGTAGTGCGCGTGAATGACGTGGTCATGGCATTCTCCATCCGGCCTCGCCCAGCGGGCTGCGAAATCCAATGCATGAACCTTATGCGTCCATCGGCGCTGCCGCTGTTCCAGACGTGACACGTCAATTTTTTTGTGAAGACTCGCGAAGCGCTGCAACAGACGGCAAACCGAAACCGCAAAGAGAGACGTGCCCCATGACAGCATCCGAACGATCCGCTGCCCTGACACCGGGCCTCCAAGGCAGCGCGGAAACCGTCGTAACGCGCGCACTCACCGCCGCCACACTCGGAAGCGGAACGGTTGACGTATACGGCAGTCCCGCGATGATCGCGTTGATGGAAGCCGCCGCAGTGGCGGCAATTGAAAAGCACCTCGGACCCGGCGAGACGACCCTCGGCATCCATTTGGACGTCAATCACAAAGCGGCAACGCCAATCGGCCTCACAGTATCCGCAACCGCAACCCTCGTCGCCGTCGACGGCCGCAAGCTCACATTCGAAATCGAGGCCCACGATAGCAAGGAACGGATAGGCGAAGCCCGTCACACGCGCGTCATCGTCGATCGAGCGCGATTCGAAGCCAAGGCGAACGCGAAGGCCGCCTCCACGTGAATGGGCGCACCTCGCGCCGCCTTCCCCACAACTTCCTGGAAGGCCGGCTCCCCCGCGCCGGCATTTATTGCTATGTAGGCCGAAGGAATCAGGAGGGAACGACAATGCGCGCCATTCTGTCGACGCTGCTCATTTTGCTCGCAACCGCCGCTTATGCTGGCGGCGCGAACCAGGCGGCACCCGGTCCCGATCCGGAAACAGGCACAGAAACCTCCGCGCTCCCCGATAAGGCGGAAGGGCAATCCTGCGCCAACCCGAACGCACTCGGCGTTTCGCGCACCGTGGAAGTCGACACGACAGGCGGTCCCGGCTTCGGCATGGAGCACTACAAAGCCTACGACTTCTTGCAGGATAAGGAAGTCGTCCTGACCTTCGACGACGGGCCGCAGGTCCGCACAACCACTGCCATCCTCGATGCCTTGGAGCACGAGTGCACCAAGGCCATCTTCTTCAGCCTCGGCCAAATGGCCATCGGCCTGCCCAATATTCTTCGCGATGTTGCACGGCGCGGCCACACGATCGGCACCCACACCTGGTCGCACAAGAACATGGCCAAGGCCTCCGACCAGGAAGCCAAGGACGAGATCGAAAAAGGCATCAGCGCCGTGGTTCGCGGTGCTGGCACTCCTGTCGCGCCCTTCTTCCGTTACCCCTACCTGCGTGACTCCAAAGCCTCGCTCGCGCATCTTGCCGGCCGCAACATTGCCGTCTTCTCAACCGACGTCGACAGCTTCGACTTCCGCCGCCAGAGCCCGGACCGCCTCGTAAAGACGACCATGGAGCGCCTCAACAAACGCGGCAAAGGTATCCTTCTGATGCACGACATCCAGCCGCGCACAGCCGAGGCCATGCCCGCCCTGCTGAAGGCGCTGAAGGATGGCGGCTACAAGATCGTACACATGACGGCGAAGGACTCCCTCAAGACCCTCGCTGAGTACGATGCGCTAATCGAGAAGGACGTGAAAGGTCTGCCGGCGGTCGGCGCAGAGCGGCCCATGACAAGCGTGATCCGTACGGTGCCGAGCGAGTAAGGCCAATCCCAAGGAATAGAGCCGCGGGGTCTCCCTGGGCTCTGCGCCCGGCTGGGCAGCCATCCCGCGAGGCTGCCTAAGATCTCGCCGCTCAACGAAAAAAGAAGTCCCGCAAGAGAGCCTTCATCGCTAAGCTCCCTAAAAGCGCCAAAAAGTTGGCGAGGAAGAGTTTCGATGAAAACAAGATCGCGGTTCGGCCTGGCCCTGCTGGGCCTGGCAATGGTGCTGGCTCTTCCACCGTCGCATGTGCGGGCCGAGGAGGCGTGTTCTGTCGAGAGCTTCGGCGACGCGGTGGACGATTCCGCAGCGGCCCTCCGGGCTTTCAGCGCCGAGACCCAGCCTCGCCTTAAGCAGAAGCTTCAGGAGCTGCGGGACCACAAGGGCTGGCCCGACGCGGAGTATGAAGCCAAGGGCCTGGCGTTGGTGCACGATCAGGCCCTCGACGGCTTCGATGCACAGGCAGGCGAGCTACTCGGCCGCATCGATACCCTCGGCACACCCGACGCGGCGAACCCCGGCAGCGCGAGCTGCGCCAAGCTGGAAGAGCTCAAGACGGCCGCGGACGAACTGATGGCCGTAATGCGTGCCAAGTCGGAGCACTTGATCACGCGCATCGATCGCGAAATCGCGTCCTCGCCTGCGGGCGTCCAGCCAAGGGTTGCAGCAGCCGAGCCGACGACGGCGCCTGCACCGGCGCCCACCCGTCTCCCTGTCGCGACGACAGAAACCGCAAAGGCGCCGGAGCCACAGCCCGACCTGTCCCCGATCCGCCGGACCGAAACGCCGCGTCAGGCTCCGACCGGCGATCCGCTCGCCCGAACAGAACCAGCCAAACCCACACCGCCCGCACCGGAGACCGGCCCGTCGGCAGCGCCCTCCCAGGGATTGCCGCGGGCGGAGACGCTTCCTAAGGCGAAAACCGTGCCGGATGCGGCACCTCATCCCGAAGCAACCGCACCGGCATCGCCTCCCTTAGAGCCGAGGCTGCCGTATGTCCCGCCCGACCTCGCCGCCGACCCTAAGGCGGAGCCGGAACCCGAACGCGAGGGCGAAAGCACGTCGAGTTGGAGCACCACCACGGCCCAAGCCGTGATCCCGCCGCCCATGATGCGACCGGTGCCCCCGCCGGCCCAACAACCTGGTGACCACACACCAGGCTACTCGCCGCCTGCGCCTGGCGATCCTCCGGGGATGCCCTATACGCTCCCCGAGGACGGCGACGTCCACGGCGAGTACCGCGACGGCGAGCCGGGCTATTCGATCGATGAGATCCGCGAAGTTTCCCGCGGCTTCTTCGGCACCATCTCGACGTCACTGGCGAGCGTCATCGAGTATGCCTTCCAGCAATCGGGACGGCCGACCGCTTATGTGCTGGGGAGTGAAGGCGGCGCAGCCTTCCTGGCCGGCCTGCGCTACGGCGAAGGCACGCTCTACCACCGCTCGGGCGCCCGCCATCAGGTTTACTGGCACGGTCCCTCGATCGGCTACGACATCGGCGGAGATGGCTCGCGCACGCTGTTCCTGATCTACAGCCTGGAGGAGCCGGAAGAGCTGTTCCGCCGCTTCGCCGGGGTGGACGGCTCCGCCTACCTGGTGGGCGGCGTGGGCATGACGCTCCTGCGGGGCGGCAACGTGACGATGGCGCCGATCCGCTCCGGCCTCGGGCTCAGACTTGGCGCAAGCATCGGCTACATGCGCTTCACGCCTCGTCCCACCTGGAACCCGTTCTGAGGCCGAAATCGATCAGAAACCGTAGCCCGTGAACAGTCCACGCGGAGGGCGCGGATAGTAGGCCTGAGCCTGCCCACGGCGTCGGGCGCGCGGCGGTGTATATCCGTTGTATGCCCCCGCATTACGCCCGGCAGCGGCAGAGGGCGGCAGGTAAGTATAGGCCCCGCCACCGTTGCGACGAGCCTGCGAGCCGCGCACCATCTGCTGCTGGCGCGAGGCGACAGCCGGCGGCGGACCGAAATTGGGCGTCCCATGCACGACGATCCGCGTCCGATCCTTGCCGTGCCGGCTTACCATGCGAAACAAGGTCGAAGCGTTTTTCGGCGCAAGCCGCACGCAGCCATGCGACGCCGGCCTCCCCAGCGAGCGGAGCGCCCAGCTCCCATGGATCGCAACGCCCTCATGGAAGAAGATCGAATGCGGCATCGGCGCGTTGTCGTACTGCTTCGAGAACCACTGGCGCGCCATCCACGTGGGCTGGAAGGTGCCGGTCGGCGTCGCGTAACCACGCCGGCCCGATGAGATCGGCCAAGAGTGACGCACAGCGCCGCCTTCCGAAACCGTCAGCGTCTGGTTCGTGAGATCGACATCGATGTGGAGCGTCGGCGGCGGAGGGGGAGCGGGAGCGGGCGCTTGAGCCGTCTCGGCCTCGCCATCTCCATCCAACACAGCTTCACTCGGCGAAGCGTCGTCGGCACCCGGCGGCGCTTCAACTTCAGGCTCCGAAGCAACCTCGCGGACGCGTCCGGGAAGGGTGCCCTCGGCCTCCGTCTCGTTGACGATAGAGAGCGCGTTCGGCGCGTCCGCCTCGACCTCGGCAGGCGCTTTGTTGATGATTGTCACGGTGGGCACGCCGCCCGGTTCGGCCGTTATCTGGCCTGCGGCTTCCGCCGAGGCGGCTCCCGCCCCGAAAAGCAGCGCGAGAAGCGCACCCGCCAGAACCTGAACCCGCATCGCAACACTCCAACGCAATACAAAATCGGATATTTCAAGAAGATAGCATCACTCGCCCGACGCTTCAGGCGAGCTTGAAAATGTCCCTAATTCCCGATCGTAATGCGGGTTCGGGAAAAGCCGTGTGCGCGCACGAGGTCGAAAAACTGGGACGCATGACGCGGCGAGAGACGGACGCACCCCCGCGAAGCCGGGCGCCCAAGCCGGTTCACCTCGTTCGTGGCGTGGATCGCATAGCCCTTGTGGTAGAACACCGCGTAATGCATGGGGGCATTGTTGTATTTCGTCGAATACCAGCGCCGCTCCAGGCGTTGCGGACGGAACGATCCGGAAGGAGTTGCATAGCGCCCTCGCCCAGTGGAGACGGGCCAGCTATGGCGCAGTTGCCCGTGCACGTAGACGTTCATGGTCTGCGTGCTCTTACTGACGCGAGCTTGGACGCCAGCAGATGCCGAGATGGGGGCAAGCGCAGCCGCTGCAAGCACAGCAGCCGCAATATAAGACAGGCGCATCTCTCTACTCCGCACAAAACGAGAAGCGTGAGTTTGGAGAGAAGCGCAATCGCGTTAGGATATCGTTGCCGTAAACGGATAATATGGCGGGACTTGCCGCCTGCACCTACCTTTTGAGCGTCGCGAAGGCATCGAGGGCCGCCTGCCGCCCCGACGCATGATCCACGATCGGAGCCGGATAGCTGCGCCCGATCTCGACGCCGGCATTCGCCAAAGCATCGGGAGAAGCCTTCCACGGCGCATGAATGAGCGCGGCAGGAAGGCGCGCGATTTCGGGCACCCAGCGCCGAACGTAATCCCCTTCGGGATCGAATGTCTCTCCCTGCCGCATGGGATTGAAGATGCGAAAGTAAGGCGCAGCATCCGCGCCCGATCCGGCGACCCATTGCCAGTTCGCAGCATTGCTCGCGAGATCGGCGTCCACCAGCGTATCCCAGAACCAGGCTTCGCCTGTTTGCCAGGGCTGCAGCAAATGCTTGATGAGAAACGACGCCGCAATCATACGCACGCGATTGTGCATGAAGCCGGTGGTCCAAAGTTCTCGCATACCGGCATCCACGATCGGATAGCCTGTCACCCCGCGCTGCCACGCCCGCAGCATCGCCCTATCCTCGCGCCATGGAAACGACGCGAACTCGGAGCGGAACGGCGCATCGGGAAGATCCGGCGCATGGTGCAGAAGGTGCGCGGAGAATTCGCGCCACGCGAGCTCCTTGAGAAAGGTCTCAAGCCCCTCCTGCGCTTCGCCACGCCGCGCGGCTTCCTTCGCCGCCCACCAGCACTGCCGCGCAGACACCTCGCCGAACGCGAGGTGCGGCGATAGCCGTGACGTGCCCTCCCGATCCGGCCTGTCGCGCATCAGCGCATACGCGGCCAGCCGATCCTCGACGAACGCGGCCAGCCGCTCTCGCGCACCCGCCTCGCCCGGCATCCACGTCTCGCGCAATCCACCCGCCCAATCGGGCCGCGTCGGCAGAAGACGCCATGATGCGAGATCGTCGCCGTCGGGCACACGATCCGGCGATACGATCCCGCGAGGCGCTCCAAGTGGCCGCGTCACCTCAAGTCCGGACTTGAGACTGCGCCAAAACGGCGTGAACACCTTGAACGGTGTCTCGGCCTTGGTAAGCAACCGATCCGGATCGTGAAGCAATGCGCCGGCGAAGCGCTTGACCTCGACACCTCTGTCTCCCAGCAGATCGCGAACCTCGCGTTCGAGCCGCCCGGCCCACGGTTCATAGCATCGCGAACAGTAGAGCGCTTTCGCACCCGTCTCCTGCGCAAGGCCCGCGAGCACCTCTGCGCTCTCTCCGCGACGCAGGACAAGGTGAGAGCCGATTTCCGAAAGCGCCTTCTGGTGCGCCGCAAGACTGTGGTGCAGCCACCAGCGCGCCGCCCCGCCCATTCGCCATGCGCCGCCCGCGGCTTCGTCCAGAACATAGACGGGAATGAGAGGCTGCCCGGTAGCAACGGCGGCAGCGAGCGCGGCGTGATCGCGAACACGCAGATCGCGGCGAAACCAGACGAGGATGGGGAATTTCGTCACGGAGTGTCGGAGCCGGAAGTTGGAGGGCTGAAAAGCGTAACGAGGAAACGTCGAACGCCTCGGAACGGTTCACACGATCCAACGCTGCGACAACCGCACTTTGACAGCGATCAGTTGAACAGGAGTTCGAAGAACGACTTCGGCTTCTTCTTGGCCGTCGCGCGCTTGGGCGGAGAGGACGGCGCGCCACCGAACGCGCCGAACGGCGTGTTCCACGGCGCCCAAGCTTCCCCACCCTGGGGTTGTTGGTAGCGTCTTTCGGCCGGCGCCGCGATGGCCGGACGCGGCGCGCGCAACGTAAAAGTATCCGTGACGCCATCGACGCTCGCGACCGTCACCCGTCCTTCTTCCCACGTCCACGTCGCGACCCGCTCGCCCTGCCGATGCGGCTCGATGGCAACGACGAGGCCGCGCTCGACATCGACAATGGCAGCCTGCTCGAGTTCGGCCGATCCCGTCCGCGCGGTCACCGCACCGCCGTGGAAGTGCAGCACGCCGATGCCCCGAAACGGTGCTTCTCTAAGTTCCCATTTGATAAGCCGTGGCGCGGCATCACCCATCATTTCGAGCGGAACCGAGACGCGCGGATACTGATCGTTGACGGCGAAGAAACGCTGCCCACGCTTGACGACGCGCCAGTCGTCCACACCGGCGCCCTTCACCACGGTTTCATCCGAAAGCAACGACGCGCCGCCCAACCGCTGAAGCGTCTCGTTCGCGGCGTAAAAGCCGGGCCGCAACTCAAGCGCCCGCTCGATGTTGCGAATGGCGTCGGTCACCTGCCCCTGGCTTTCGGAAATCTCGGCCTTCACCCAATGGACTTCGGGGGTATCGGGATTGAGTTTCTGCGCGACCTCGATGTCCCGCTCGGCGATGTCCGTCTGCCCGTTCTGCCGGTAGATGTACGCGCGATAAGCGAACGCAAGCGCGGAGCGCGGATCGATTTCGATGGCGCGGTTGAGATCGCCCATCGCCTCGTCGTACGCCTGCGCGGCGCCGTGCGCGAAACCGCGCTCGGCATAAGCCGCAGCATTGCCTGGCGCGAGCTCGATCGCCTTGGAGAAATCCTTGATCGCGGAAACCGCGTTGCGCGTCGCAAGATAGGCTTTGCCACGGAGGATGTAGGTTTCCGCGAGATCGGGATCGAACGCGATGGCGCGCGACAGGTCCTCAATCGCTTCCTCGAAGTGCTCGACCTCGAGCTTGGCCTCGGCCCGGTTGCGATAGGCGGTGGCAAAGCGCGAATCCGCCGCCACCGCACGCGTGAAGTCGCGGATCGCAGCGTGCGGCCGGAACTGAGCGAGGTGCGCGAGGCCCCGCCCGCTGAGCGGCGCGGGATTGGCTGGCAACAAGCGCACGGCCTGCGTGTAATCGGCAATCGCTTCGTCGAGCTCTCCGAGGCGCACATAGGCGCCTGCGCGATTGTTGTAGGCGGCGGCATAGCCTGGCGCGAGAACGATTGCGCGGTCGAAATCCTTCACGGCTTCGCCGGCAAGCCCGAGCGACAAAAGCAGATTGCCGCGATTGTTATAAACAGCGGCGAATTCCGGAAAGAGCTGAACGGCGAGGTTGAAATCGTCGAACGCTTTGCGCGTATCGCCGAGCTTGATGTGTGCCACCCCGCGATCATTCAGAATGGCGGCACGCCGGTCGTTGGAAAGGCCGGTTTCCGCAAGCGCTTCCGTATAGCGCGCCACCGCTTCCCGCGCCTCGCCGCGCACGAGCGCGCGCGCACCGTCTTCCGCGCGCGGCATCTCCTCGGTCGGCGCTGCATGGAGCGACGGACCGTGAGCGACGAGCGCAAGCGCGAGCAAAGCACGGACGCAAGCGGAACGGATCATCGAACCTCCAGGCCATGGCCGGCCAGCGTCACCACGATAGAACGGCCGCCCATGATAAAGCGGCAAGAACGCAGAATCTTCCCCTGAATCTTACGGACGGGTCAAGCGCGCCAGCCGAATCGGAGAAGTGAGGCCGAAGTGGCACGCACCGCCGAACTAAGTTACGCCGTACAAGCGGGAAAGCACGGGTGGAAGTTGCTCCGGCAAATCCTCCGCGATCAACCCCGGCCCGAAGTCTCGTGCAGCTTCGCCGTGAAGCCACGCAGCCGCCGCCGTAGCCTCGAAGGCGGACATGCCCTGCGCAAGAAGCCCGGTCACGAAGCCGCCGAGCACATCGCCCGCACCCGCCGTTGCAAGCCACGGCGGCGCGTTGGCCGTAATAGCAGCCCGCCCGTCAGGCTCCGCAATCACGGTATCCGCACCCTTGAGCAGAACGATGGCACCGCTCTCCGCCGCCCCGTGCCGAGCGCGTACGAGCCGCGAGCCCGCGACGGGACCGAACACGCGCTCGAACTCGCCGTCATGCGGCGTGAGCACAACCGCCGCCGCCCGTCCGGCAATCGCCGCCTTGAGGCGGGAAAGGTCCCCGGCAAACGAAGTCAGCGCATCCGCATCAAGCACGACAGCAGCAGGCGACCGCAGCGCTGCTTCCACCAGGCGGCGCGTCGCCTCGCCCACACCGGCGCCCGGACCAATGAGAACCACATTCTTACGCGTGTCTTCGAGAAGGCTCGCGAGGCCCTCGGGCGCCTCGAACGGACGCACCATGATCGCGGTCAGATGCATGGCGTTGACACTGACCGCATCGAGCGGACTTGCAACGGTGACGAGCCCCGCGCCGACCCTCAGCGCGCCGCGCGCACCGAGCCGCGCAGCCCCCGTCGTCTCTGCAGGACCGGAAACGACGAGCGCATGCCCGCGCGTATACTTGTGCCCCTCCGCGGAAGGCCAACGATAGGCATCGCGCCAAAGCGACGGCGCATTGAGAAACGTCACAGCCCCGATCTCATCGAGAACGGCGCGCGGAATGCCGATGTCTGCGACCCGCACCGTGCCGCAATAGCCGCGCCCCGGTTGGAGCACGTGACCGGGCTTTGCGCGAAAGAAGGTCACCGTTTCCGCGGCACGAAGCACAGGCCCGGTCACCGCTCCGGTTTCTCCGTCGAGACCGCTCGGCACGTCGACCGCAAGCACCGGCGTGCCCGCCTCCGCGACAGCCGCCACAGCCTCCGCGGCACGCCCTTCGAGCGGCCGTGTAAGGCCCGCACCGAACAGAGCGTCGATCACGAGATGCAGGCTTTCGAGCTGAAACGGATCGAGCGGACGCACGGGCCCGTCGAAGCGGCGCGCCATCTCTGCCGCATCGCCCTTGAGCGCGGACACCTCACCGAGAAGGAAAAGGCGGACGTCGTATGAAGCACGCTTCAGATAACGGGCTGCGACGAACCCATCGCCGCCATTGTTGCCGGGCCCGCAGAGCACGCCGATGCGTGACCCGGGCGGAACGAGCCGGCGCGCGGCATCCGCAACCGCCCGGCCGGCCGCTTCCATAAGCGCAAGGCTCGACACGCCGCGCGCGACGGCCAGCGCATCAGCACGCGCCATCTCTCGCGGCGTGAGAAGATCCGCGCCGCCCTCGATCCAAACCGTTTCTTTCGTCACCCGCGTCCTCCCCGCACACCCTGCGAGCTGTCTTTTGCCGTCCACATTACCCATCGCGGTCCACGCGCGGGAAGGAAAGTCGGCCGGACACCCACCGACTGCGTCTGCACAAAAAACGATCATACCGCCTGCATTTTGGGCTATTTAAGCAGGAGAAAATGCCTGCCGGAAAGGCAGCCCCAGACTAATCGTCTGAAAATTAAACGATTTTTTCATTTCAAACGGCTTGGCATACCCCGTGCAATCCGATGGCCGCTCCGGCTCATCAGATTTGCGCCGGAACCGGTGGAGGATAAGGGTGCATGAAAAAAATCGAGGCCATCATTAAGCCCTTCAAGCTCGACGAGGTGAAGGAAGCTCTGCAGGAGATCGGTCTGCAGGGGATCACCGTGATCGAAGCCAAGGGATTTGGCCGCCAGAAAGGCCATACGGAGCTGTATCGCGGCGCCGAATACGTGGTCGACTTCCTGCCGAAGGTGAAGATCGAGGTCGTGTTGGGCGACGAGATGCTCGACAAGGCCGTCGAGGCCATCCAGAAGGCGGCCAAAACCGGCCGCATCGGCGACGGCAAGATCTTCATTTCTCAAGTCGAGGAAGCCATCCGCATCCGCACGGGCGAAACCGGCGCCGAAGCCATCTGATCGGGCCGCTCCGGCCCATCGAATCTAGCGCAACATCCTAATTTCAAAGGGGAGTGTTTATGACAACGGTCAACGATGTCCTGCAGCTGATCAAGGACAAGGACGTCAAGTTCGTCGACCTTCGCTTCACCGACACGAAGGGCAAGATGCAGCACGTGACGGCCGACGTAAGCTGCGTCGATGCCGACATGTTCGAAGGCTACGCGTTCGACGGCTCGTCGATTGCCGGCTGGAAGGGCATCGAAAGCTCGGACATGTTCCTGAAGCCCGATCCGACGTCGGCCCACATCGACCCGTTCTTCGCTCAGACGACGCTCGCCGTCTTCTGCGACGTGATCGAGCCGCTTACGGGCCAGCCCTACGAACGCGACCCGCGCTCCATCGCCAAGAAGGCAGAGGCCTACATGGCCTCCCTCGGAATCGGCGATAAGGTCTACTTCGGCCCGGAAGCCGAGTTCTTCATCTTCGACGACGTCAAATTCTCGGTCGATCCTTACAACGTCGGCTTCAAGGTCGACAGCTCCGAGCTGCCCACGAACTCGTCCACCGAGTACGAGATGGGCAACCTCGGCCACCGTCCGCGCATGAAGGGCGGCTACTTCCCCGTGCCCCCGATCGACAGCTGCCAGGACATCCGTTCCGAAATGCTCTCGGTTCTCACCGAGATGGGTGTCGTCGTCGAGAAGCACCACCACGAGGTGGCGTCTGCACAGCACGAGCTTGGCATCAAGTTCGGCGAGATGATCACGATGGCCGACCATCTCCAGATCTACAAATACGTCGTGCATCAGGTTTCGCAGGCGTACGGCAAATCGGCGACCTTCATGCCGAAGCCCGTCTACGGCGACAACGGCTCGGGCATGCACGTCCATCAGTCGATCTGGAAGAACGGCGAGCCGACGTTTGCCGGCAACAAGTACGCCGACCTTTCCGAGTCGTGCCTGTTCTATATCGGCGGTATCCTGAAGCACGCGAAGGCCATCAACGCGTTCACGAACCCGCTGACGAACTCCTACAAGCGTCTCGTGCCTGGCTATGAGGCGCCCGTGTTGCTCGCATACTCCGCGCGCAACCGTTCGGCGTCCTGCCGCATCCCGGTGGTGACCAGTCCCAAGGGCAAGCGCATCGAAGTCCGCTTCCCGGATCCCGGCGCGAACCCCTACCTCGCCTTCACGGCTCTCCTGATGGCTGGCCTCGACGGCATCCAGAACAAGATCCACCCGGGCGACCCGATGGACAAGAACCTCTACGACCTGCCGCCGGCAGAGCTCGCCGAGATTCCGACCGTCGCGGGCAGCCTGCGCGAGGCGCTTGCGGCCCTCGACGCAGACCGCGCCTTCTTGAAGGCTGGTGGCGTCATGACCGACGACATGATCGACGCCTACATCGAGCTGCGCATGAGCGAGAACATGCGCTACGAGATGACGCCGCATCCGGTCGAGTACGACATGTACTACTCGGTCTGATCGGCAACGTTCGACTTGAGGGAAAAATGGGGGAGGCCCGGCATGACTGCCGGGCCTTTTTCATGGGCCGCGAAAGCGCGCTCCAAGCTCAGTAGAAAACGAGAATGCCGAGAAAGACGCCAACGAGACCGAGCCGAAAAAAAATGCGCTCATGACTGAGCAGCCACTCGACAGACCGGCGCGGCAACTCCGACCATGACACGCGCGCAAGCGCCGAGAGCACGACGCCAAGCACGAGGCCGACAAAGAGCGAGCCGAAATGCAGCCCGTCACCTGCGTCCAGGCCGAGAAGCTCAGCAACCGCAGCATCTCCGTCGGCCGAGCCGACAACGGTCAAGATCCCAGCCCCGAGCACGCCGAATGCAAGGAGCGAGAGAAAGCTGAGTGCCGATCTCATGACGAGCCCCGCCGGCCGGAAGAGAGCATGGAGGACGCCACGATCATGATCGATCCCGCACGCCTGGAATGAGCATATGCCCGCGCCCGTCAACGCTCGGTTAACTATGCGCACACGTTCAAACTTGCACATACTTCGTGAATTGACAGGTCGGCGGATTGGGCGCACACTTCATGAACTTCACTGGAAGGAGGTCTAAGAAAATGTGGCCACCGGATCAGTATTAGCCGCTCGATCGAGACTCGGGTTGCTCGACAACGCCGGCCTTCGGCGAGCGGAGCGAAACAAAACAATTTGATTTTATGCGTGGAGACTTGAGGGAGACTGCGATTGATCTGAATCGCGCTCGTTAGTTGTGTGTTCGCGTGCAAACGTCCAGGCGAGACCGGGGATCGGTCGCCGGAGCCGTGCACCAGGGCCGTCAAATCAGCCCACGGGTATCGAAGCTGGATCGTCTCACGGAGCCCGATCCGAGCCAACCCAAGCGAACCCGGGCAACTCACTGGGCCATCGGAACACCGCAGCTCTTTCAAGAACCCGCGAAATCTAAGATCCGACGACTTGGACAGAAAAGGCGGTGCGCATACCCGATCCGAACGCCGAAACCGCATCCCGACATCGGGACACCTTCGGATTGAGCGGCGGGACGACAGCGCCACCGGCCAGCAAATCTCATCGGTCCATGATCGTGATCTCGCGAGCCCGTCCCGGATACCTCCGCCGGCGGGCTCGCATCTTTTGAGCTGACCAACAAATACATACCTTGGTCACCCGTGACCTGCAGAGCCCAATGCTGATGCTCGCCTGACGGAGCACAACGCACCGTCGCGGCAATGCCACGATTGCGTGCGAGCGAAATGCGTATGATGCAAACCTTCCGCACCCGCGCGATGCAGGCGGCCGCTTCTCTCGCCCTGTCGCTCGCAGCCCTCTACGCTCCCGCCGCCGAAGCCCGCCCCACCTACGGCTGGTCCTCGGAAAAGCGCGCCTCAACGCCGCTTTCGACGCGCATCGCCCCGCCTGCCGGATTCACCCGCACACTTGCCGACAAGGGCAGCTTCGCCCAATGGCTGCGCGGACTGCCGATGAAAGCGGAAGGCGCGCCCGTCCTCACCCACACCGGCAAGCCGAAATGGCGGCAGGACGTTCATAGCGACGTCATCGACATCGACGTGGGAGAGCGCGATCTGCAGCAATGCGCCGACGCCATCATGCGCCTGCGCGCCGAATGGCTCTACAGCGCACGGCGCGATAAGGAGATCGCGTTCAACGACACCAAGGGCAAACGGCTCATCTTCGTCAACCGCGCCAAGAAAACGGATTACCCAGGCCTGCGCCGCTACCTGAACTACGTCTTCGCTTATGCGGGCACCTACTCGCTCGAACGCGAACTGAAGCCCGTGCCCATCGAAGACATGGAGATCGGCGACGTTTTCATCCGCGGCGGCTTCCCAGGGCACGCGGTGCTGGTGGCGGATATGGCCGAGAACCGCGACACCGGCGAAAAGCGGTTCCTCCTGCTGCAGAGCTATATGCCCGCGCAGGATATCCACGTGCTCAAGAACCCGGCCGCCGAGGACGGCTCGCCCTGGTATTCCGCCACTATCGGCGAAACTTTGGTGACGCCGGAATGGACGTTTCCGCGCGGCCAGCTTCGCCGCTGGCCGTAAGCACTACTCTCCGCGCGATTGCTGCGGACTGTGCCGCTTACCGCGCGCGAGAGAGCCGGATCACCGCCGTTCCGTGGTTGCTCGTCAGCCGCGCGACCATGCTGCCACCGGAGAGGTTAAGCTGGATGTTGCCCGTGGTGTCGAACTCGGGATTGTAGAACGTGCCGCGATAACGGTTGCCGCGACCGCGCACGAACGCTTCCTGAGTGACGGTGCCCGTCTGAGACGAGCACGACGCTGTGGCGTCATAGGCGCCCTGCCCGCTCGGCTTGAAATTTGCGCGGCAGGTCGCGCGCTCCTGGGAACCGTTGGAAAACGTCACCGTGCCGCTTCCGCGCCATGCCCCACGGAGCGAGTCGGCGGATGCAGGGATCGCAAACGTTGCGAGCCATAGCGAAGAGAGGATCGTCCCCCAGAGGGCACTTTTCATCGGACTCCCTTTCCAGTTTTATCGGCCTCCGCACAGTTACGCGCGCTCGGCCAGCTTAGATCTCGTGATGATCGATTTCGTGAATCAGGCGTCGCTGCCACCTTAGCGCAATTCGATGACGTATACGTACGACCTTGCACCCCTCACGGGGACATGATGCGCCTGCGGGCTGCCTCAAGCGCGTCCGGCAGGATCCGGGCAAAAACGTCGAGATCCTCATCCCGCCCGCACGACACCCGGATGCAGCGGTCGAGCGGTGCGACACCCGGCTTCCTCGCGAACACATCCCGTTCGAGAAGCGCATCGAGCACCACTTTCGCGAACGCGCCCTCGGCACCGCAGTCGATGGCGACGAAGTTCGCGCCCGATGACAGCGGCACCAGTCCGCAGTGCCGAGCGATGCCCGCGATCCGCTCCCGCGCAAGCACGATGTTACGGACGGCTTCCACAAGATAGGGTTGGTCCTGCATCGCCGCCAGAGCACCGATCTGTCCGACGCGGTTGATGCCGTAATGGTTCCGCACCTTTTCGAACTGGGAAATGAGATCCGGCGCGCCGACCGCATAGCCAATGCGCGCGCCCGCAAGCCCGTAGGCTTTAGAAAAGGTACGCAGCCGCAGCACTTGCGGATTGGCAACGTCGATGGCCGGCACCGCGTCAGGCGGCGCCGTGTCGCAATAGGCTTCGTCCAAAAGCAGAAGCAGGCCGTCCGGCAATGCCGCGATCAGCCGCTCGACATCCGCCGCCGGCCACCACGAGCCCATGGGATTGTCGGGGTTGGAAACGTAAAGCACGCGCGCCTCGTGGCGGCGGGAAGCCTCCAGCAGCGCGTCGAGATCCTCCCGGTCGTCCCGGTAAGGCACTTTGACGAGCCGCGCCCCCTGGGCTGCAACGTGAAAATTGAACGTCGGATACGCCCCATCCGAAGTGACGACAACCGTCTCGGGATCCGCCGCCACCTTAACGGCAAGGCCAAGCAGCCCGTCGATACCCTCTCCAACGACCACGCAATCCGCCGAAACGCGATAATGCGCGGCAATCGCCTCGCGCAGGTCGTGGTTCTCGGGATCCGAATACATCCAGTTGTCACGCGCAGCGTCGATCATCGCCTGGATCGCTTTGGGGCTTGGCCCAAACACGTTCTCGTTCGCACCGAGCCGGACGGCGAATGGACGCCCCCGCGCGCGTTCCTGCGCCTCGGGACCGACGAACGGAACAAGCGTCGGCAAATCCCGCACGATGCGCGTCAGCGTCGGTCGTCCCATCATAGCCTCGGGAAAATTTCGGTCAGATCAGGCACAGCTCTAACAGCTCCTGGCGCAGCTTGGGCGGAAACGATGCAAGGTCTCCACCTGGCCCGTGGCTGAGATCGCTCGGCGCATCGTCCGCCGCAAGATAGCGCCAACCCTGAAAGGCCCGACGCGGAACCGGCCGCACCGGCACAAGCACCTTGTCGAGAAGGATCAGGCAACAGGACGAGCCGTCCTCCCGTTTTCCGTCCTCAAAGCCGATGAGGCGCTGGCGCACCTGGATGACGCCCTTGATCACCCAATAGAGCGAGCCGCCGTCGAGCAGTTCGGCCTGCCGCTTCGGGGTTTGGAAGGTCGCATGAAAGATCCGCGTGGCCTCACCGCGGGCCTTCTGCTCGGCAAGCCGCCCCTTCTGCCATAGAGCGAGATCCTCGATGGAGGTGGCGCCGACACAGAGCTTGACCAGGTTGAGCGACATACCTCTCTCCGAACGTCCGGCGCGGACCCCATCTTCTACCCTGAAAACGCGAGCCGGATCGAAGCCGTCCACAGGCGGATCACTCGGGGCGGCAGAACCCCGTGTACTGCCCGAACACCGGCTGGCCGATGAGGCCAAAGTGACGCGAGTGAACGGCTGGATGCTGCCCTGTCTTCTGATCGAGATCGTACACCGTTGTGAGGTTCAAAAAGCCTTCGGTCACGGCCTCGATGAAGTGGTTGGCGTTGATGGCGCGCACGACGCTGAGCTTTCCGCCCTCGGCGCCCGGCTTGAGGCGCAGCGTCGCCGTCTGCTCTTCGAGATCGATGTCGCCGATATGGAACGACAGCGGCTGCGGCGTCGCCGATTTGAAATCGCCGTCCTCGTAGCTCCACGAGGTCCCGCTTTCGAACGTACAAACGAGGTTCCGCGGCGCTTCTTCCGCCGCGAGGGGCGTAAGAACGGCTCCCATGCCGCTGCAGGCAGCAACGGCAAAAACAGCGAACCGCCGAACGAGAGCCCCCCTTCGACCACACCCAAAACCCGATCCGCGTTCCATAGACCCTCGCTCGCCCAGATGCCCTTTCGGGCTTAACCACAGTATGAGATGGGGTAGCGCGTGAGGCAGATCAGGGTCAACCGCAGCCTAACTGCGGCCTGGTTTCTGCGGCATGTGGTGGCGGGGTCACACCTGAGGGCACCTCCTGTCGTACACTCGGCCACGTCGAGTCCCTTGAGCCACGTCACCGCCTATGTCACTCGGATTGAGATTACCTCGGAGATTGAGAGCACCTCTGACGGCCGCCCTCGTGGCCGTCGTGCTGGGCGCATGCGCATCTCAAGGCAACAATCTCACAACCAGCAGCTTAGGCCCTGCCCCCCAGGCAAAATCCGCCGACCAACCTTCGGCCGGTCTCGCACCTGCCGCCCAGACCGTATCGCGCCTGCCCACCGAAGGCGCCTACCAGCTCACGGCGGCCGAGCGCGATATGGACTGCCGGGCGCTCACCGGACGCATGGCGGTACGCATCATGCAACTTCGCGATTACGAGAACCGCCGTCAGGCGTCACTCGTCTCCCGCGCCATTCAGTCGACCACGGGCCCGGTCTTCTTCGGCGACGCGAGCGCCGGCCTCGATCCGGACGGCCGCTATCGGCGCGAGCGCGCCCAACTCGTCGCCTACAATGGGCTTCTAGCGGAAAAGCAATGCGCGAATTTCGATCTTGAAGCCGAGCTGAGTGCCGGCGCAAAGGAACCGCCGCGCACGCGGCCATCCAAGCGGACGTAACGCGCCTCCTGTCAGGGCGCCGGAAAAAGCTCGTCGGTCCGCCCGAGCAGGCGATACGATAAAAGCCCGATCCATTCGTTGACGGCCACATCGAGGCGCATCAGCCCTTGCGGGATGCGCGCGAACGTCCGCGTCACATCTTCAGGCCCTCGGGTGCGATAATCGACCGGATAGGCGATGACGTCGAAGCCGGCCTTGCGAAAGAGGCCCATAGCGCGCGGCATGTGATAGGCACTCGTGACGAGATACCAGCGCTGGCCCGGCCGCGGCTTGACCATCGCCTTTGTGAGCACGGCGTTCTCGTAGGTATTACGCGACCGGCTTTCGAGCACGAGGCGCGCCGGATCGACACCGGACTCCGCGAGAAACGCCCCCACCGGGCCTGAAGCCTCCGCCGTCGCGAAAAGCCCTCCGGCTCCACCCGTAAAGACGACTTTCGCGTCCGGGTGGCGCAGCGCGAGCCGCAAACCTTCAGTCACGCGCTCTGCAGCTTCGTTGAGGCCGAGCCCTCCACGCCCCGCCGAAACGTGGGCGTCCTCGAAGCCGCCGAGCAGAATGATCCCGTCGACGCGGTCACCGCCTTCATGTGCTGGCACCGCCGCGAAGCGCTGTTCGAGCGGAAGGATGAGGACATTTGCGAGCGGAGACAGGCCACCGCCGACAATTAGGATGAGACCGCCCCACGCGAGCAGCCGCGAAAAGCGTGGCGCACGGCCACGCGCCAACAACCAGATGCCGACCAAAAGCGCGAGCACCGCAATCGACGACGGCTGAGCCAGCAATCCCAGGATTTTGGCGAGCGTATACGGCATTACGAGCCCTGTGTGGACGCGCCGCTGTCACACGGCGCGCTACAAGCAGGAGCGGCGCAAGCGGATTGGGGAAGAAACACTAGCCCGGGCACTTCACCCGGCGCATGAAGTTCTTATCCGCATAGCCCTCGATCGAGCCTTTGCGGATTGCGCACCAGAAGCCGCGCGGCGTGCAAATCAGCTTGCGCTTCTCCAGGATGTCGCCCTTCTTCGCCATGCCAACAACATCGGAAGCTGCGCGCGGACGGGCGCGGATGTTGAGGGAATCCGTCGTCACCACGAAGCAGCCATAGGGAGACGCTTCAGCTTCCGTCGCGGAGCCTGTAAAAATCATCAGACCGAGCGCGGCAGCGGCAATCGAGTAAAACAGCTTCATCGGATATCCCTCCTTCAAACTTGCAACGCAGGGTGCGTTGGGACACCCCGTACACGGGCCATTATGAACGGGAATTGAACCGGTCGCCCAGACCCCAACGCTGGTAATGCCGATTACGGATGAAAGTGTGGCTACGGCGCGGCCCCATTTGCCTGCGGCGGCTCGTGGCATTAACCCTACGTCTCATCCCCTGTCGGCCCGCCGGAAAATGACGCGGTCGCCCCTGAAAGTCGAGAGCATGACGCAACCGAACGCCACCCCCACACCCCTGCCACGCATCCCCTGGCCGCCCATTCTGTTGGTATCTGTCTTTGCGGGCGCGATTGGGCTCGGAGAGGCGCGACCGCTCGCATGGCCAGGCGTGGACGACGCGCCGACACGCATCGTCGGCTACGCGTTCGGACTCGCAGGGCTCGCGCTGTTCATCTGGAGCGTTTTGACGCTTCGCCGGCACGAAACCACCGTGCGCCCCGACCGGCCGGCAAGCGCCCTCGTCACGGACGGGCCCTTCCGCTTCCGCCGCAACCCGATTTATCTCGCGCACCTCCTGATCTTGCTCGGCATCGCGGAACTCACCAAGAACGTCTGGTTTGCAATCCTCGTCATCCCTTACGCCGCACTCGTGACGTGGCTCGCCATCGGCCCGGAGGAGCGACATCTCGAAGAACAATTCGGCGACGCCTATCGCGACTACAAAGAGCGCACCCGTCGTTTGCTGTAAGCATGAACGCGATACGATTGGTCACCGGACCCCCGAAGACGAACCGAAGCGAGCAGGCCCCGTGAGCATCGACTACGGCGAAAAGGAGCGCCAGTTTCTGGCAACGCTCAAGGCCGACACCGGCCGCGATCTCGACGAATGGATGGCCGCAATCGCCGCCGAGGGGCTCGCGCATCGAAACGACGTCATCGACTGGCTGCGCCGTCAGGGGTTCATGTTCTCGAAGGCCTCGTGGATCGAGCGCATCCACAACAACGGCGGCCGGCCGATTTACGCGGGCGGAGGCTTGCCCCGCCCGCGGGCCGTCGCACGCCGCACACCACCGCGCTTGCTCCAGACGCCCGCCACCCCACAGATAACGCCGATGCCAATCCCTCCACCGGCACCGACACCAGTCGCACCCATACCATCGGCAACACCTCCGCCCGCCGCCGATCCGGCGGCGCTCGACGCCCTTCTCGCCCGCGCAAAGGCCTATCGACCGCTTGCCGCCTACGTCGTGGCGGAGGTCCGCAAGGCGGTCCCCGACGCAACCGCGACACCGCGCGACGGCTACGTCGCATTTCACACCGCTGGCCGGGAATTCGCCCTCCTTGCCATTAGCCCGCGCGAGTTGCGTCTCGGACTGGCCACGCACAATCCGCCGGCGGGCGCAGCCCTCGAACCTGCACGCTTCTCCCCGCCGCTGCGCGGCGCACCCGCAATGAGCTACATGGCGCTGCTGACCGACGCGCGCCAGATCACTCCGGCGCTGATCGAGGCCATCGGCAAGGCAGCCAAAGGCGCCTGATCCGGTAGCCCAGGCCGAACTATTGCCTGTGCTCAACGCATCCCCACATCATCGATTTGCCCCATTCGAAGCGCTGCATGGCCCGAATTGAGGAGGATCGATTGAAACCGGACACGCACCCTGCTGCATCTCTTCACCGCCGCCACGTCAGCGCGACGAGTGCGGTGCGGACGTGTGCCACGGTGTGTGTGCTCCTCACCTCGCCGCTTTTCGCAAATGCGGCCACTGCCGACACATCACCCACAGCCGATGCCATCGGCGATCTGTTGCGGGCCGAGGCACCTGTGCGGCTCGCGGAAGGCCCAGCGCAGGAAGCGGAAGCGCCCCGCGATCCACGCGCGGACGACCCCGCCTATCAGCAGGCGCGGGCGTTGATGAACGCCATCGACAAACTGCTCGCGGACGTCGCAGAGCAGCGCGCCGAAGCCCGCAAACTGCCCGCCAAGAGCGAGTTCATCGTCACCCCGCTGTGGACCGAGACGCGCGAAGACCGCGAGGTGCGCATCCGCAGGCTTCTCGACAGCGCGCTCGGCATCGTAACCAACGTGCCTGTGGTCGACGTGCAGAAGCGCATTGAAACTCACCGCCGCAACATCCGCGATCTCGAAACCGAGATCGTGACGTTGAAGGAAAAACAACTCAAGGCGCCCGCGGAGGGCATGCTTCCGGGCGTACTGACCGATACCGTCGACAGCCTGGGCGGAAACATCCGCGACCGCGAGAAGCGTATCGTCGATAACGAAGCCGCTATCGCAGCTGCCAAGAGCGAGGTCGGAAAGGCGCTGATCGAGACCGGTGTCACGCTCGAAGACAACCAGCTCGACCTGCTCCTCGACGGCGTGCTCTCGGGCGATCTCGTGCGGCTCGCGGCCACGTTCCACGCTGCGAAGTTGATCGACAGCCAACTCTCTCGGCTGATGGAGGCGACGTCCGACAACCCCGGCGCGGCCCGAAAATACTTCGCCATGCACGCAGCCCTGTTTGCGGTTCTGGTGCACGCGCAGGACGCGGCCATAGAAAAGATCGACACGCAGTATCTGCCGCGCCTGGATGCCATCCTGAAGGACCTCGACAAGGCCAAGGCCAAGACGCGCGAATTGATGCAGGCCGACAACCGCCCCGACCAGCAGCGCGCACTCGAAGCCAATCGCGAAAGCCAAGCCCTCGCGGAAGAAGCGGCCAAGGGCTATCGTCGCTATCTCGCTCAGCAGCGTGAGCAGATCGCAGGCGCACGCACGCGTGCCGTTCATGATCTCCGGATCGCCGACAATACCTTCGAAACCGTTGAAGCGAGCCTTGAGCTGCATAATCTGATGCGCGACAGCCGCACATCGTTCGAGGCCATTCAGAAGCTCGAAGCGCCAACCTTCGAGCAGATCTTCAAGAACGAAGCGCTGCGTCGCGAATTCGAAAACCTCACACGCAAGCTCGACGCTCCGACGAGCTGAGCCCTCTCGCTCGTTTGAATGCGTCCCGGGGCGTGGATAGCTTATCAGCTATTCGTCGTTCCCCCGTTCACACCGTCACATTACCTTCGCACTTTTCCGGACCCGCCGCGCCACGCGCACGCCGCAGGCGCGCGCACGTCTTGCTGACGCGAACAGGCGACGAGACCTGCGAGGACCACCGCCATTCAATGAGACCACTGGCCGACGCTTCCCGATCCGACCTCAAAGACATCCGCCTCGTGTTGACCGACATGGACGACACGCTGACGTTCCAGGGACGGCTCGCGGCCGAAACCTATGCGGCACTCGAAAGGCTGGAAGCGGCAGGCGTGCGGGTTATCCCCGTCACGGCCGCGCCGGCAGGCTGGTGCGATCAGATGGTGCGCATGTGGCCCGTAACAGCCGTGATCGGAGAGAACGGCGGCTTCTGTTTCGTTAGAGAGGGCAGCGAAATCGCACGCCACTTCTGGCGCGATGTCGATGTGCGCGAGGGCCACAGCCTGCGCCTTGCCCACATCGCCGCTACAGTGCTGAAGCAGCACCCTTCTCTGGCGATATCCGAGGACCAGCCCTTCCGCTTGACGAGCTTGGCCATCTCACGTCCGTCCAACCACGCCGTCGCACAGTCGATCGTACGCGCATTCGAGGAAGCCGGCGCCAACGCGACGCTGAACGCCATCTGGGCGGTGGCCTGGCTCGGGGGCTACGACAAGATCAAGGCAGCGCGGAAGTTCGTTCCCATCTCGACAGGCCTCGATGTCGATCTCGACCGCGACAACATCGTTTTCGTCGGAGACTCCGCCAACGATGCGCCGATGTTCACGCACTTTCCTAAGGCGGCTGGCGTCTCGACGATCACGGAGCACATCGCCGACATCCCCAACCTTCCGACTTGGGTGACGCGCGGGCCCGGCGGCGCAGGCTTCGTCGAGGTCGCAGAAGCCATCCTGTCGGCTCGCACCTCATCCCCCGCACACATCGCGAAGGCACATTGAGACCGAGGACCTTCAAGCATCATGGCCCAGCATCACATCGACATTGCCATCCATCTCGGCGCGGCATGGACGGCGGGAAGCCTCATCGGCCTCGAGAGAAGTTTTCACGGCCGACCGGCCGGTTTCCGCACCCACGCGCTGGTGTGCCTCTCCTCGGGACTTCTCATGCTGGTGACGGCCTACCAGTGGGATTGGCTCGGCAAGGTGCCGCTCGATACGGTGCGCACCGATCCGACACGCATCGCGCAAGGCATCATGACCGGCATCGGCTTTCTCGGCGCCGGCGTGATTTTCAAGGAAGGTTTGACGGTCCGTGGCCTCACAACCGCCGCGTCCATCTGGATGACGGCAGCCATCGGCATCCTGTTCGGCGTCGGCTTCTTTTATCCGGCCGCCCTCGCGACCCTCGCAACGCTCGGCACGCTCGCCATCTTCCGGCGCATTGAAGGCTGGCTGCCGAGCCAATCGTTCGGCCAGCTTGTCTTACGCTTTGCGGAGAACGGAGTTCCGCCCGAAAGCGAAGTACGCCAGCTCATCGCGAAGGAGAGTTTCTCCATCGCCAACATGGCCTACCGCCTGGATCGTGAAGCCGGCTTCTTCGAGTATCGCATGACGATCCGTACCCAGAGCGGCAAAGCGCTCGAAAAGCTCGCAGACATCCTGCGCGCGCGGACAGACATTCTCGAATTCCGTATTTCACCGAGCGGAGATTAGCGGCCACAAGACCGCAAAGACGTCAAAGCAGGATCAGCGACGCGAGCCCGAGGAAGGCGAAAAAGCCGACGACGTCCGTGATCATCGAGACGAAGACGCCGGATGCCGGCGCCGGGTCGAGTTTGAGCCGATCGAGCGCAAGCGGGATCAAAATCCCCGCGAGCCCGGCCGCGAGCAAGTTGACGACCATTGCCGCCGCAATCACGCCGCCGAGCATCCCAGAGCCGAACCAAAGGAACACGATCCCGGCGATGATCGTCGACAGGACGACGCCGTTGATGAGCGCGACCAGCGTTTCGCGCGTGATGATGCGCGGCGCGTTCGCCGCGCCGAGCTTGCTCGTCGCCAGAGCGCGCACGGTCACCGTCATCGTCTGCGTGCCGGCGTTGCCGCCGATGGAGGCCACAACCGGCATGAGAACCGCGAGCGCGACCATCTGCTCGATGGTGGCGTCGAACTGCTGGATCACGAGCGAGCCCAGAACGGCAGTGCCGAGATTGACGATCAGCCACGGAATGCGGCTGCGCGCCGTCGACGCAACCGTATCGCCGATGCTTTCATCGCCGACACCGCCGAGCGCGAGCATGTCCTCGTCAGCCTCGTCCTGGATCACCTCGACGACGTCGTCGACCGTGATCACGCCTACGAGCTTGTTGTTTTGATCCACGACGGGCGCGGCCATGAGATCGTAGCGTTCGAACTGGCGCGCAACCTCGCCCTGCTCGTCCGTCGCCTTCACGAGATGGATGTCCGTCTCCATGATCTCGGAGACGAGAACTTCCCGCTTGCTGCGGATCACGCGTGAAAGATCGACGCTCCCGAGCACGCGAAACGCCGGATCGACCACGAAGATCTCGGAGAACGTATCGGGCAGATCGTCCGTCTCTCGCGCGTGCTCGATCACCTGCTGCACGGTCCAGTAGGGCGCGACGGCGACGAAGTCGCTCTGCATGAGGCGCCCGGCCGAGTAGTCCGGGAATTCGAGCTGGCGTTCGAGGATCGCGCGCTCGCTGCGCGGGAGCTGCGCGAGAATTTCCTCGCGGTCTTCGTCCTCGAGGTTTTCGATCAGGTAGGCGGCGTCGTCCGTATCGAGCTCGGTGACGGCTTTGGCGAGCAGTTCGTTCGGCAGCGCTTCGGAGAGCTGGTCGCGGACCGCTTCGTCGATTTCCGAGAGCACCTCGAAATCGAACGCCGGTCCCAGCGCCTGAATGAGCGCGATGCGGTTCTCTGGCGTCAGCAGCTCGATGACATCCGCGAGGTCGCGCGTGCGCAGATCCTTGACGATCTCGGCCGCGCGGGCGCTGTCGCCCTCCTGCATGGCCAAGGTGACGTCGCGCACGAGTTCGTCGACGCTCAGGGCCTCGGCGGCCGGAGTGACCTGCTCTTCTAAGCCCGCCATCGATGCTCCAACGCCCTTACGGGCCAGCTTGAAAAAGGCCCCGATGGGCCTGCCTGAAAGACGCCGCGATACTCCTGCATCACGGCGCGCCTCGTGAAAAACCGCAATCGCCTAGCATAGCCGTCACATGGGCGACACTGCGAACCACCAAAAAAGGTGCCGATCTTGAGCCCGGTTGCCAAATCGCTACAAACTCTTCTACGAACCAAGGGACAAGACGACCGGCCGACCGGGCCGAAAGGGAGACGGACGATGAGCGCCGGCCGTGGGACATGGCTGATGGCGGTTGGGATCGGGCTGGCCGTGTTTGCCGGCACGGATTTCCGTCTCGAGCGCGCCCTCGCCCAGAATGCCGAGATTCAGGCGGCTGCCGAGCCGCCAGCCCTGATCACCGTCGGCGCCACGAGCCTCCGCCCGACCATAGCGCCGGAATGCGCCAACCGGACGGATGTTCTCGGCGTTTCGCGCGTTGTCGAGATCGACACCAGCCATGGGCCTCACTTTGGCGAGCAGTACAAGGGGCTCGAAGACGACTTCCTGAACTTCGGCGAAGTGGTCATCACCTTCGACGATGGCCCGATGCGCCGGCACACGATCCCGGTCCTCGACGCGCTCGACGAGCAATGCACCAAGGCCACGTTCTTCGCGGTGGGCCGCATGGCCGCCGCCGACCCCGGCACACTGCAGGAGGTTCAGAACCGCGGCCACACCATCGCCACCCACACCTGGTCGCACAAAAACCTTGCGAGCCTCGGCTCCGACGCCATGAAGCGCGAGATCGAGCTTGGCTTCTCCGCCGTGGCTGCCGCCGTGGACGGGCCGATTGCCCCGTTCTTCCGCTTTCCCTATCTGGGACACAGCAAGGCCTCGCGCGCCTATCTGGAGAGTCGCGGCATTGGCGTCTTCGGTATTCACGTGGATTCCCAGGATTTCCGCACGCGCAACGCAGCCGTGATGCAGCGGACGCTCCTGAACCGGCTGGAGCGCAACGGCAAGGGAATACTACTGTTTCATGACATTCAGGTGTCGACCGCGCGCGGCATTCGAGAACTTCTGGGCGAACTCAAAACCCGCGGCTTCCGCGTCGTCCACATCGTGCCGAAACAAGCCGCGACCACGCTTCCCGAATTCGATGCCATCGCGGCGAAGTCCATCAAAGGACGCAAGGGCGCGACCGCCAAGGCTCCTCTCGCAGACCGTGCCGTGACATGGCCCGTCGCCGGCGACGAAGCTGCACCTCCCGCAGACCGGCCCGCATCACCTCCGCCCCAAGCGGAACGCAAAGCCGCCCCGGCGGTCAAGGACTGGTCCAATCCGGATAACGACCCCTGGCAGCTCCGCTCGATGGGTCACTAGGCACGGGCCCGCGCCAAGAGAAGCGCGGGCAGCAGCGTACGCGTACGTCGCCGGATCGTCCCAAGACAGGGACCTAACGAAGGGGAACGTACCCATGCGCCGCTTCAGCCGTCATGCCATCGTCGTTTTCGCCGGCTTGGCGATGTGGAACGCACCCGCAAGCGCCACCGAATGCAAGGATCCGGCGAAAGCTTTGGGCGTCTCGCGCATCGTCGAAATCGACACGACGAACGGCGCGATGTTCGGCGCCATCACCAAGCGGGACGCCGAGGATCGCTTCCTAGCCGAAGACGAGGTCGTCCTGACCTTTGACGACGGCCCCGTGCCGTGGGTGACAGGACCGATCCTCGATACGCTCGACGCCTTCTGCACCAAAGCTACGTTCTTTCCGGTCGGGCGGATGGCCATCAACCGCCCGGCGTTGGTGAAGGACATCTTAGCCCGAGGCCACACCATAGGCGGCCACACGTGGTCGCATCCGAACAACCTGCGGCGGCTCTCGCACGAGAAAGCGATCGACCAGATCGAGCGCGGCTTCGCTGCCGTGGCGCTCGCGGCCGGAACCGACATCGCGCCCTTCTTCCGCTTTCCGGGCCTGAACGACAGCGACGAACTGCTCGACTATCTGCAAGGCCGCAACATCGCGAGCTTCACCGTCGACGTCATTTCCAACGACAGTTTCATCTCCAATCCGAAGGCCATCGCCGACCGGACCCTGCGGCTCGCAACCTCTCAACGCGGCGGCATCCTCCTCTTCCATGACCTGAAACGCCCGACCGCGCGCGCCCTCCCCGCCATCCTGGCGGGCCTCAAGGCGCGCGGGTTCAAGGTTGTACACATCGTCCCCAAAGCGCCTGCAAAGCCGCTCGCCACTCTGGATGCCGAACTGCAACCCATCCTCGCCAAGGCCAAGCCCAACTCTCTGGTGCCGATATATGGCTCGCCGGCCCAAGCCCGCACCCGCGAAGGAGAACGGCCCGAGATCACGACACTCGCACCGGAACCGCGCTCCCGCAGTCGCGAAACACAGGCATCCGCCGCCGACGCGTCGGCCACCGGCCAGCCCTGAACGGGGCCGGGACGGTATCGGCGGCTCCCACGGTCGGCAACAGAACCCGAGGACCGCGAGGCCGGCCGTAAGGCGCCGCCCCGAGAGATCCGATAGCTCCCGCCATATTTGAAGCCCCGCCATATTTGAACCGTAGTGTCGAGCACCGAAGCCCTCCCCCGCCTCACGAAAAAAGTTCGACGGATCGGACAGGGCATCGACGTTAGGAGACGTACGCCATAGTAAGGCGTTCGGCAGAGGGCCACGGACCACTCTGTGCCGTTGGAATTCTCGTGCACGACGCAATCGATCCTTCGCCCGGCATGGCCCGACACGTGACAGCCTACGACCACCGGAATAGGATGCCGACATGTTAAAAGTCTTGTTGGTGGTCTGTGCCTTGCTCGTGATCTCGGCAGGCGCGGCGCTACATTGGTCGGGCGAAAGCCCGCAAGCGCTCGCCGAACGCTTCGGCGTGGCCGAACGCCTAGGTCTGCTGCGCGCCTCGAACACCCCCGCAGAACCCACGGCACCCACCTCCCCTCAAGCGGCTCTCCCCCCGCCCGAAGGCGTCGCCGTCGAAACGGCCATCGCCGTCGCCACCACCTCTACCGAGGATCTGCGCGCCATCGGCACGCTCCAGTCGGACGAATCGGTGCAGATCAGCCCTGAGATCGCGGGCCGGGTGACGGACATCCCTCTCTCTGAGGGCAAACCCGTGGCGGCCGGAGACGTGCTCGTCAAACTCGACGATGCGCTGGCCCGCGCGGAAGTGTCGGACGCAGAGGCGCGCTACGAACTCGCCGTAAGCAACCTGAGGCGCGCCGACCGCCTGGCCGAATCCGGCAACGTGACCGAGCGCGCCCGCGACGAAGCGAAAACCAACGCCGAGACGACGCGCGCGGCACTCGAGCTCTCGAAGGTCCGCCTCGACAAGCACACGATCCGTGCGCCCTTCAGCGGCGTGGCCGGCATCCGCCGCGTCTCGCCCGGCGCGTACGTCGCGGCCGGACACCCGATCGTGAACCTGGAAAAGATCGATACCCTCAAGATCGACTTCAAGCTGCCCGAACTCTTCCTCTCTCAAATCCGGACCGGCCAGAAAATCAAGATCACCGTCGACGCCTTCCAGGACCGCACCTTCGAAGGCGCAATCTACGTCATCGACCCTCATCTGGACGTGAACGGGCGGGCGTTAAACATCCGCGCGCGCCTTGAAAACCCGGACCTCGTCCTCCGTCCGGGCCTGTTCGCCCGTATCTTCATCGAAGGCCAGATCAAGCGCGATGTGGTGGTCGTCCCGGAAAGCGCCATCGTTCCCCGCGGCCAGGACAAATTCGTCTACCGCGTGGAAAACGGAGAAGCGCGCGAAACCAAGGTCACGCTCGGCAACCGTAAGGACGGAAAGGTCGAGGTGCTCGAAGGCCTGCGGGCGGAAGAGACCGTCGTCGTGGCTGGCCAGCAGAAGCTCAGAGACGGCGCGCCGGTTGAGATCGTGACCGGCTCGCGCGAGCCCCGTGCGCGGGGCACCTGATGGGGCTGTTCGAGCTCTGCATTCGCCGTCCGGTGTTTGCAACAGTCTTGAGCCTGGTCGTCGTTCTGATCGGCTTCGTCTCCTACTCGCGCCTCACAGTGCGCGAATACCCGAACGTCGACGAGCCCGTGGTCTCGGTACAGACACGCTATCCGGGAGCGTCGGCCAAAATCGTCGAATCCCAGGTCACGCAGATCCTCGAAGGATCCATCGCCGGAATCCCGGGCATCGACGTCATCGACTCCTTCAGCCGCTCCGAGGAAAGCCGCATCAGCGTGCGCTTCCGCCCCGAGATCGATCAGGACGTCGCAGCGAGCGACGTGCGTGATCGCGTCTCGCGCGTCCGCGGGCGTCTTCCCGACGAGATCGACGAGCCCGTCATCGCCAAAGTGGAGGCGGACGCCCAGCCGATCATGCTCCTGGTGTTCAATTCGCCGGTGCTGAACCCGCTGCAGATCACCGACTACATCGACCGCTTCGTCATCGACCAGTTCAAGAACCTCAACGGCGTTGCCGACGTGACGATCTACGGCGAGCGGCGATACGCCATGCGCATCTGGATCGACCGCGAGCGTCTGGCAGCCTTCGCCTTGACCGTGCAAGACATCGAGAACGCACTGCGCGCCCAGAACGTCGAGCTGCCCTCAGGACGCATCGAGAGCGCCAACCGCGAGTTCAGCGTGTTGTCCCGCACCGGTCTGGTGACGCCGGAGGAATTCCGCGACATCGTCATCAAGGTTTCCGGCAACCATCAGGTAAAACTGGGCGAGGTCGCACGCGTCGAACTGGGCGCATTCGACGAGCGGCGTGAAAGCCGCTTCGAGGGCGGAACGGCCATTGCGGTCGGCGTGATCAAACAAGCTGTATCGAACCCTCTCGACGTGTCGAAGGCGGTCCGCGACTTGCTCCCGCGGATCAACGAAACGATGCCGGATGGCATGAAGGCGCACGTCGCCAACGACGATGCCATCTTCATCGAGCGATCGATTCAGGCCGTCTACGTGACGATTGCGGAAGCCATCCTCCTCGTCGTGATCGTCATCATCTTCTTCCTGCGGTCGCCTCGCGCATCTCTGATCCCGATCGTCACCATTCCGATCTCCTTGATCGGCACATTCACGCTCATGTTCGCGTTCGGCTTCAGCGTGAATACGCTGACCCTGCTCGCCATGGTGTTGGCCATCGGCCTCGTCGTCGACGACGCCATCGTCGTACTCGAAAACATCTATCGCCACATCGAAGAGGGCATGAAGCCCATCGACGCCGCGAACAAAGGCACGCGCGAGATTGGCTTTGCCGTCATCGCCATGACGCTGACGCTCGCGGCCGTCTACGCGCCCATCGCTTTCGCACCCGGCAAGACAGGCCGACTGTTCCTCGAATTCGCACTCACGCTTGCCGGCGCCGTGATCATCTCCGGTTTCGTCGCGCTCACACTGACGCCGATGATGTGCTCACGCCTCCTGAAGCATCAGAAGAAGCCAGGTCGCATCTTCATGCTCATCGAGCGCTTCCTGAACGGCATGGAGCGCGGCTATCGCCGGCTGCTCCATGCGACTCTCGCGCACCGCAGCGTCGTCATTCTACTTGCTGTCGCGGTGGCGGGCTCGTGCGCGTACTTCTTCGTCAATCTCAAATCCGAGCTGGCCCCCGTCGAGGATCGCGGTGTGATCCGCGTGCGCGGCAGCGGGCCAGAAGGCGCAACGCTTGCCTACACGAGCCGCTATAGCTCGCAAGCCGACGCGATCCTCTCTGACGTTCCGGAAATCAGCTCACGCCTCGTGATCGACGGCAATCCAGAGGTGTCTGGCTTCCTGATTTTCGCGCCGCTCAAAGATTGGAGCGAGCGCCAGCGCTCTCAGCAGGAAATCACGCGCGAGATCAGTCCAAAGGTTCGCCGCATCGCCGGTGTGCTTGCAGCGGTGCCCAATCCGAATGCCTTCGGCCAGCGCGGATCGAGCAAACCTGTCGAATTCGTCCTGCAATCGTCCGCGAGTTACGAGGAGCTCGACGAGATGGCGAAAAAGGTCCTCGGCAAGCTGGAGACCTATCCGGGCCTCGAAAGCCTCGATACGGACCTGAAGCTGAACACGCCCGAGTTCCGTATTGAGATGGACCGCGCCAAGGTATCGGACTTGCGCCTCGACGTGAACGTCGTGGGGCGCACCCTCGAAACGCTGCTCGGCGGGCGGCAAGTCACGCGCTTCGAGATGAACGGCGAGCAGTATGACGTCATGGTCCAGCTTGACATTCCGGACCGTTCAACGCCTGCCGCGCTTGACACGATCTTTCTGCGCTCGCCCACAGGCGAGATGATCCAGTTGTCCAACATCGTGAGAGTTGTGGAGGACATCGCGCCCAAGGAGCTCAGACGGTTCAACCAGCTTCGCTCCGTCACGATCTCCGCAAGCATCTCGCCGGGCTACGCGTTGGGCGAGGTTCTCGATCACATCGAGCGCGTCGTGGACGAGGTTTTGCCTTCCACGACCCAAACCGACGTCAACGGCCAAAGCCGCGACTACCGCGCATCCAGCCAGAGCCTCGCCATGGTCTTCGTCATGGCGCTCGCCTTCATCTATCTCGTGTTGGCTGCACAGTTCGAAAGCTACCGCGATCCGCTGATCATCCTGGTGACGGTTCCGCTCTCCATGGCCGGCGCGCTCGGCGCGCTCTACTACGTCGGCGGATCGCTCAACGTCTATTCGCAAATCGGCCTCGTAACGCTCGTTGGCCTAATCACCAAGCACGGCATTCTGATCGTCGAGTTCACCAACCAGCTCGCCGCGCGCGGAATGCGGCGCGCAGAGGCCGTCGTGGAGGCGTCGACGCTGCGCCTGCGCCCAATCCTGATGACGACGGGCGCAATGGTGCTGGGCGCCGTGCCGCTCGCGCTTGCCGACGGCGCCGGTGCCGAAAGCCGTCAGCAGATCGGCTGGGTCATCGTGGGCGGCCTCAGCCTCGGCACGCTGCTGACGTTGTTCGTCGTGCCGACGGTCTTGAGCTTCGTAGGCGATGCCGTCGCGACCGAGGAGACCCCAGCAGCCGACCACGCCGCCTCCCCGGCGGAATGAGTTCCCACACTTGTCAGCCCGGCCGCAGCGGCGGCACGACAGCGACGGACCGATGGGCAGCAAGAGGCGGCGGTCGGAACGTGGGACCCTGGCTCCTGCGGGTCGGCGCTATCGCGCCACCCAGGATGACAAGGGTAGGAGATGCTTCGTCGGACGAACTCAGCACCAGCGGCGCGCGGCACCCTCGGCATCGAGCACATGGCCCGTCACGCTGCGGGCTTTGCGGCTCGCGAGGTCGAGCGCAACAGTCGCCAGATCCGCATCCGACGCCGCCACGTCGCCGCTCATCGCAGCCACGGATGACGGCGGCGCAATCGCGTTCACACGAATTCCAGCATCCGCCCATTCCTCGGCGAGGCCACGCGTCATGTCGGCAAGACGCGCGCGCAACACATCGGCGAACATCATGGCGCGGCCGCTTCGGGACGAGCCAATCCGGACGACGTTGAGGATCATGCCCTCCGTCCACACGACCCGCATGCGGTTGGCCGCAAACTCCGTGAGCATGAACGGAAAGCGCAGAGTCTCTGCAACCAGCCCTTCGACATCCTCCATCGTCTCGAGTGCGGCAATCGCATCCGCGTCCACCGAAACGAGATTGATGACCGCATCGAGCCCACCGAAGTCCTGCACCGTCGTCTGGACTAGGCGACGCGCGTCCTCGTCGCTCGTAAGCGGATCGTTGAAAAGGCGGACCTCCGCCGCATTCTCGGCAAGCACGGCGCCGAGCTCGGTCATCTCGGGGCCGTCGTCCGGCGATTGGACCACCAGCCGCGCGCCATGATCGGCGAAAGTACGGGCAATATCAAAGCCTGCGGTCGCGGTCAGGCCGGAGATGAGAACGCGAGAACCCGTGATTTCGGGCGTGGCAACAGACTCAGCGCAGCGCGCAATCACACTCATCAACATCGGGTCGTGGTCTCCTTCGTACGCCGGACGGAAGCGAAGCGGCCCGGACACGACGATACCATGCCGATTCGCCTAACGACATCTAAACGGCGCCCCGATTCGGGTTGCCTCTGGGCTCGACAGTGGCGCCATTGCGGCTCTCCCCAGGGGGGACGTTTTGTCGGTCCAGGACGTCCGGCCGATGCATTATCGCCACGCTTCTCCCTAAGCCGTCCGCCCGCCTCACGAAATGCTGGTGATACCCGCGCCCCGGTACATTGCCTTAGGGCCTCAAGGTCGTGACTCTGACCCCAGCGATTCGTGCGGGCGGAATCGGGTGGGGTGCGCGCTAGGCGCTACGGAGCGCGCAAAGAGTAGCGGAGAAGACGGGATCATGACGCAAAATCAGACAGGCTCACAGACAGTGTTGGTCGTGGCCATGGGGCTGGTCACAACCGCCACCGCCGTCGCGCTCTACCAGCACATCGGGGTGCCTGGCCCGGTAGTGACGACGGCCGCGCTCGCTGCCTTTCTCCTTCTGGTCACCGGACATGCCCTCGCCTGGCGCCGGGAAAGACGCGTCCACGACGTGGTGCCGGCGCGCGACCGCCGAGAGCAGGAAATCCGGCGACTGAAGGACGATGGACGTCCGGCCCCAGGCCCTTCCGCGGCGGGCGCACGTGGCCCGCGGCCCATGGGTGCTGCAGGTCACGCAGCAGGCGCAGGCCCGATGCCACCGCGCATGCCCGGACGCGGCGAGGCTGCACCTCCAGCCGGACGCCCCGCCGAGCGCGCGGGCCCGCCGCCGCTGAAGGCCGCTCCTCCCTCCCCTGCTGCGATCAAAAGTGCAGTCGAGGAGGACGACGACGCAGACGATTTCTGGTCGTTTCGCCCAGCGCCGCCCACAAGCCGTGAACAGACGACCAGCCAGGAAGAGCTTCCGCCATTCGTGACCGGCCGAGTTCCGGGCGCGGCAGGAACTCCTGAGACGCCGTCGACCGACCTCGGCTACGCACAGCGCCCTGGCGTACCGGCACCGCAGCCGAAAGCCACCACACAACCAGAGCGCCCCGCCGTCCCGCGCGAAGCCGATGTCGAAGTGATTCAGGACGCGATCAAACGCCTGCTCGAAGAGGTCAACGCCGCCGAGCAGATAGAAGCGAGCCTTTCTTCTGGATCGGGCGCCCGCGCCGTTCCGGAAGCGAACGTCGACCACGCCATCGAAGCGCTTCGCATGACGGCGGGCACGATGCGGACGGCTTCGGGCGGCCCGCGTGAAGCATCGTTCGCGGCACCTGCCCACGAGCAGCAGCCGCTTCCGCCCCCGCTGCCCCCCTTCGTGCGGGGCGCGGCACCGGCCCCGCGTCCGCAATCGGCCGCCGATGCCCGCGCGCGCTTGATGGCGGACGCCATCTCTGCGGGGCGGATCGACGTGACGCTTGAGCCAATCCTCGGCCTCGAAGACCAGCAGACGCGCCATTACGAAGTCTGCGTCCGCCTGCGCGACAGCGACGGCAACGTGCTCGACGTCACACCCGACGGACCGGATCTCCGCGGCACGGGTCTGCTTCCGCTGTTCGACGGCGTCCGCGTCACGCGCACCGCTGCCGTCGCGCGCCGTCTGGAGGAACGCGGCAAGGCTGGATCCGTCTTTTCCACGTTCAGCGGCGAATCCGTTGCCGACGAGCACTTCCTCGGCGAGCTGGCCGAGACGCTGCATCAGCGCGCAAGCCTCGCGACCCAGCTTGTGCTCTCGTTCACGCAGAGCGACGTGCGCGGCTTCTCCACGCCGGAGTGGGATTCGCTCGCCGACATGCGCGCACTCGGCTTCCGCTTCGCACTCAGCCACATCACCGACCTCGACATGGACTTCGAGGCACTCGCAGAGCAGGGCTTCGCCTTTGTGAAGCTCGACGCATCCGTATTCCTCGAAGGCCTGCCAGCCCCGAGCGGGCGCCTGCCGTCGAGCGATGTGTGCCGCCACCTCGCCAAGCACGGCCTGACGCTCGTGGTCGAGCACATCGACGATGACGACAAGCTTGCGCGCGTGTTTGGCTTCGGTGTTCTCCTGGGTCAGGGCCAGCTCTTCGGCGGGCCGCGTCCGGTACGCGCCGACGTCACGCGCAATCGCAACGCAACCGCGGCGGCCTGATCAGAGACCGCAGGCTTAACCATTCAAGGAGGGATCCGCGGATCCCTCCTTTTTCATGATGTCCAACCTGACGCACCCGCGTCACGCATTTCGATGCTACTCATGCGCGATGACCACACTGACCAACCGACCTATCCCCATCCTCGCCTCGATCAATGACCTCGGCTCCGCGCGCGATGCGTGGCTGACCGACATCTGGGGCGTCATGCACAACGGCGTCGCGCCATTCCAAAGCGCGAGCGACGCCTGCATCCGCTTTCGCGAGGCGGGAGGCACTGTTTTGCTGCTCTCGAACGCGCCCCGCCCGCACACAAGCGTCGCCGAGCAACTCGACCGTATTGGCGTGCCGCGCGCCGCCTGGGACGCAATCCTGACGTCCGGCGATGCCGCCCGCGCCCTCATCGGCGCATATGCGGGCCGTCCCGTCTTTCCGCTCGGCCCCGAGCGCGACGCACCCGTCTATGACGGGCTTCCTATTACACTGTCGGACGCAGCGACAGCCGAGATCATCTCCTGCACGGGCCTGTTCGACGACGAGACGGAAACACCCGACGATTACGCATCGCTGCTGGCGGACTTTGCCGCACGCGACGTGCCGATGATCTGCGCCAACCCGGATCTCACCGTCGAGCGCGGAAATAAGATCGTCTATTGCGCGGGCGCGATTGCCGCCGCGTACGAGAAACTGGGAGGCCGCGTCTCGTATGCCGGCAAGCCGCATGGACCCATTTATGATCTCGCCTTCGAAGCGCTCACCAAGCTGCGCGCGAAGCCGGTCGCACGCGAGCGCGTCCTCGCAATCGGCGATGGCATCCGCACCGACATCACCGGCGCAGCGCGCGCCGGGATCGACAGCATCTTCATCCCAAGCGGCATCCACGTCACGTCGGAATTGACGAGCGCTGCACTCGACGAACTGTTCCGCGATCCCGCGATCCGCCCGCTCGCCGCCATGCCCGCGCTCGCTTAACGACAAGAGCTACGCGACGGTCAGCACGATCTTGCCAATGTGCTGGCTCGTTTCCATCCGTGCGTGAGCGGCCGCCGCATCCCGTAGCGGAAATGTGCTATCGATCACGACGCGCACGTTCCCGCCGGCAACCAGCGGCAGCGCGTGCATCTCGACCTCGCGCGCAATCGCGCCCTTCACCTCCGTCGGGCGAATGCGCAGCGTCGAGCCCGTAAGCGTGAGCCGCTTCAGCATCACGCGCATCAGATCGACCGTCACCTTCGAACCCGACTGAAAACCGATATAGACGAGCCGCCCATCATCGCCGAGCGAGCGGATGTTGCGATCCACGTAATCGCCGCCCACCATATCGAGAATGACATCGACGCCCCGCCCGGCCGTCTCTGCTTTCACCACCTCGACGAAATCCTCGGTCGTATAGTTCACTGCCCGCAACGCGCCGAGCTGGAGGCACGCGTCGCACTTTTCTTGCGATCCCGCCGTCACAATCACTTTTGCACCAAGCTGCGTCGCAAGCTGGATCGCCGTCACGCCGATGCCGCTCGACCCACCGTGCACCAGCAGCCATTCACCGGCTTTCAGCGCACCCCGCTCGAACACGTTGTGCCAGACGGTGAAGAACGTCTCGGGAATGGCCGCCGCTTCGATGTCGGACACGCCTTCGGGAATGGGAAGCGTCGCCGCTTCCTCCGCAAGCGCGAACGTCGCATAACCGCCACCGTTGAGCAGCGCCATGGCACGATCCCCCGCCTGGAAGCGGGTGACGCCCTCTCCGACGGCTGCAACGGTGCCTGCCACTTCGAGACCTGGCAGCTCCGAATGCCCTTTCGGCGCAGGGTAGAGCCCTTTGCGCTGGAGAACGTCCGGGCGATTGACACCGGCCGCCGCAACCCGGATCAGCACTTGCCCTGGGCCAGGCTCAGGCAAAGCGCGGTCTTCGGCAACGAGCACCTCAGGACCGCCTTTGCCCTGGATCGCAATGGCAGTCATCGTCTCGGGCAGTGTCGTCATTTCCAGCTCCTCCAGCGGCTCGCAAGATGCATAGAGTGCTTCCGGAAAAGTGGGAACCGGTCATGGCGGCGCCATGCGACCCAAAGTGTCCGATAAGAAGCACGACCAGCAAAAACTTAGAGCCGTTCTGCGATTCCACTAAAATCGGAACGGCTCTAAGTGCCCAAGCGGGCGCCTTGAGACAAGGCGCGTAAAGTGACACGTTATAGTCGAGACGCCGAACATGTGTGTCGGAGACGCGGAACGACGCGCAGCCCCGGAAGGAAGCGCCATGGATTGGGACGACGTACGCCCGCCCGCTCGCAAATCCGCAAGCATCGGCGACAACCTGGAAACCTTGTCGGTCGCAGAGCTGGAGGAGCGCATCGGCGCATTCTCGGACGAGATCGAGCGCATACGTGCCGAACTCGAACGCAAACGCGCACACGAGAGCGCCGCGGCCGCCTTGTTCAAAAACTCGAAACCTTAACTCCGCCGCCAACCTGCCGGTTGGCAACGGAAATTTGCCCGCGATTGCATTCGATTGACCGCAACGTTGCCACCCGATAGATTCCCGGCATCCTTTGGCAACACGGAGTGGCTTCGACGAATTCGGGTCGGCCACACATCAAGTGACCGAGCTACTGATCGTCCTGGCCCTGATCATCGTCAACGGCCTTTTTGCGCTTTCTGAACTTGCCATCGTATCCGCCCGCCAAACGCGGTTGAAGGCCATGGCAGCCGCCGGAAAACCCGGCGCAGAAAAAGCCCTCGCACTCGCCACCGATCCTGGCCGCTTCCTCTCCGCGGTCCAGATCGGCATCACGCTCGTCGGTATCATCAACGGCGTCTACTCGGGCGAAGCCTTCGGCTCGCGCGCGTATGCGGCCCTCCGCGAGCTCGGCTTTCAGGACGCAATTGCGGCCCCCCTCGGCTACGGCAGCGTGATCGCCGTCATCACCTATCTGTCCGTCATTTTCGGCGAACTCGTCCCGAAAAATATGGCGCTCAAGCATTCGGAAGCCATTGCGTGCTTGGTCGCGCCGACCATGTCGACATTCTCCCGCATTGCGCGCCCATTCGTTTGGCTGCTCGACACATCCACCCGCCTCGTGTTCCGCCTGTTCCGCGTATCCACGGTGAAGGAAAGCCAGATCACGGACGAGGAAATCGCCATGCTGATCGCCGAGGCCGAGGCCTCGGGCTTGCTCGAAACACATGAGCGCGAGATGATTTCCGGCGTGATGCGCCTCGGCGACCGCACCGTCATCGATCTGATGACCCCGCGCACCGATGTCGACTGGGTGGACGTGAATGCCAGCCAGGACGAGGTCCGTCGTCTCATCATCGAGACGCCCCACTCTCTGATCCCTGTCGGCGAAGGGTCCGTCGATACCCTGATCGGCGTCGTGCAAGCCCGCGAGCTTCTTGCGTCCGTTCTCGCCGGCCAAGCGCTCGACATCCGCCCCCTGATCCGCAAGGTGCCCATCATCCCGGAGACGATGCACGCCCTTGACGCCCTCGCGGTGCTGCGTGAAGCGGACGTGCCGATTGCGCTCATCCATGACGAGTACGGCAACTTCGAAGGCCTGATCACGCCGACCGACACGTTGGAAGCAATTGTCGGCGCGTTCAAGTCGGACGAGGACGATCCGGACGCCGTCACGCGCGAGGATGGCTCTCTGCTGCTCTCCGGCGCGATGCCCGCCGATGCCATGGCGGACCTTCTTGGCCTCGCACTGCCGACGAAGCGCGGTTACACGACCGTTGCGGGCTTCCTATTGGCTCAGCTTCAGCACATCCCCCGTACGGGCGAATACATCGAAACGTCGGGATGGCGCCTCGAAGTGATCGACCTTGACGGCCGCCGCATCGACAAGGTGCTGGCAACGCGCCGGACTTCGACAGGCGATGAAAATTCTTCGAAGGCCGATTGAGCCGCGAAAGTCGTCGTCTTCGACCGAATGCATTTTATGAAGTCCAGAGACGAACACACTGTCTTCCCTGAACCAATCCGCCGTCAAACATCCCATCGCGGGACACCGGGAAACCCGACGCGGCCAAAGCGGTGAACACGCAATCGATTCGGAATTCGCTAACCGTTAAAGGTTCGTTAGGAATTGCGGCGTAACGTCCTCCGCATCCAGACATGCTGGATCCTGGGTGGTGCCTAGCCACCCTGTTTGACGCCTCCCTGTTTGACTTCTGAGCCGCCGCGAGGCGGCTCATTTTTTTGGCGCGTCTCTTGCTGGGTGATGCATCGGATGTGGAAACCGGCAACGATCGACATCGCATCGTCTCTTTCTAGGCCATCTTGTTAACTCTGGCCTCTTAGGATCTGACGATGCTAAGGTGAGTGAAACGTTAGGCGTATGTATCGAAGTGTGTCATGAGTAATGGATCTCACGTAGAAAGCCTGCTCGATAGAGCGGCTGTGACAGTCTCCTTCGGAGAACGGTTTCAGGCGTCCGAGCAGTTCGACCGGGTCTTTTCCCAAGGCATGGGGCTCGTAGAACGAGCCGCCGCTTATCTCGACGGCGAAGGACGCCGCGAGTCGAAGGAGCTCCCCGGTCCCGTCACCGTCCTTTACGCGACCGAAAGCATGCGCCTCACCACGCGCCTGCTCGAACTCGCCTCCTGGCTCCTCATCCGCCGCGCCCTCAAGGAGGGTGAGATCACGGCCGAGGAAGCCGAGACCAAGCGCGCCCGCGTCAAGCTTCAGACCTTGGGACGCCCAACCCACACCCGCGGCTTCGCCGACCTCCCGCAAGGGCTCCGCGACCTGATCGAAGCAAGCTTCCTGCTGCACGACAGGATCGTCCAACTCGACAGAGCCATGCTGCCGCCGACGGACGATGCGCAGCCGGCAGAGCCCGTAAACCCCGTCGCCACACAGATCAGCGCCCTCGAAAAGGCATTCGCAGGCACCCGGCGCGCCGCTGTGGGCTAACGGCCTATCGGCGAGCAGAACCCAGTCCAAACGGAAAAGGCCCGGCGACAGCGCCGGGCCTTTTCTGTATCTGCCGATGAGAGCCGGCCCCCGCACGAAAGGCGAGGCCGAACCTGACCTCGCTCCGGAAGCGCTGGCTTAGAAGATGCCTTCGAACTTCTTCTTGAAGCGCGAGAGACGGCCGCCGCGGTCCATCAGGCGCTGATCGCCACCGGTCCAGGCCGGATGCGACGAAGGATCAATGTCGAGCTGAAGCTCGTCGCCGTCCTTGCCGTAGGTCGAATAGGTAACGAATTCCGTCCCATCGGTCATCTTGACCGTGATCTGGTGATAGTCGGGATGCAGGTCAACGTCTCTCTTCATCGTCGTCGCTCTCGGTCGAGGGGCCTGCCTGTTGGGAGGCAATTTCGCAAGATGGCGCGTCCTGGCGGAAAGCGCGCCCCACAGCGGCGGATAACCCGGCGCGGTCTTCGGCCCCGAATTCTAGGATGGCCGTTCTATAATCGAGATGTCACTGCGGCACAAGCGGCGAAAACCCGCCCCTCAAAGTCGCGATTTCTTGCCTAAAATCAAGCACCCGAGAGGCTACCCCGTTAACGGTGGAAGGGCCCGCGCGATCTGGCGCAGGCGGGTCTCCAGACGTTGACGCGAGGCCCCTCTGTCGAGCATGGTCCGCCTGACGAGAGCCGCCGAGAGAGCGGCCCGAGGAAATGCCTGAAGCGAAAGACTTAGATTTGAGCCTGACAGAACCCCTGCGGCCCGCGGCCGTCCCGGACGACGCTTCCGTGTCCAAGGACGCGGAGGCGAAGCGCCGCTCCCTGCGGCCGCTGCGCGCGCTCAAACCTTACCTGATGCGCCATCCTATCCGCCTGGCAGGAGCACTCGCGGCCCTCGTCGTCGCCGCCATGGCGATGCTCACGATCCCGATGGCCGTCCGGCGTATGATCGACCACGGCTTCGGCAGCGCCGATGGCGCGATGATCGATCAGTATTTCATGATGCTGATCATCATCGGCATCGTGCTGGCAGGAGCCAGCGCCGTGCGCTTCTACCTCGTGACCTGGATCGGAGAGCGCGTCGTCGCCGACCTCCGATCCGACGTCTTCGCCCACCTCGCGCACTTGGGCCCTGCGTTCTACGAACGGACCCATTCGGGCGAGGTGATGAGCCGCCTCACCGCCGACACCACCCAGATCAAGGCCGCCGCCGGCACCGCCATCTCCCAGGCCGTCCGCAACACGATCATGCTCATCGGCGCCCTTGCGATGATGATCATCACGAGCCCCAGCCTGTCGCTGATGGTGCTGATCGTCATTCCCTTGATCGTGCTCCCGCTGATCGGCTATGGGCGTGTGGTCCGCCGCCTGTCGCGGCGCGCCCAGGACACCTTGGCCGAAGCGTCGGCCTATGCAGCCGAAAACCTGTCTGCCGTGCGCACCATGCAGGCGTTCGGACATGAGAACGCCGTCGCCCGCCGTTTCGCCGGTGCATCGGAACGTGCTTTCGAAGCCGCACGCGAGCGCATCTTCGCGCGCGCAGCCTTGACCGGGCTCATCATCATGCTGGCGGTTGCCGGCATCGTAGGCGTGCTGTGGTACGGCGCGGCCGGTGTCGTCGGCGGCGAAATCTCGGTGGGCCGCCTCAGCCAGTTCGTGATCTACGCGCTGTTCGCCGCGGCATCCCTCGGCAGCCTTTCGGAAGTGTGGGGCGAGACGACCCAAGCGGCAGGCGCAGCCGAGCGCATTGCCGAATTCATGGACACGAAACCCGAGATCGTCTCCCCTCCGAAACCAGCGCCCCTCCCCTCGCCGCTCAAGGGCGAGATCGAGTTCCGCAACGTGCGGTTCGCATATCCGAGCCGGCCGGATGTCTTTGCCCTCGACGACGTCTCGTTTCGCGTCACCCCGGGCGAGCGCGTGGCCATCGTCGGCCCATCGGGCTCCGGCAAGTCCACAATTCTGAGCCTTCTCCTGCGTTTCTACGACACCACGAGCGGCGAGATCCTCCTCGACCGCACGAACATCGCCACTCTCGCTCTCGAAGAACTGCGCGGAGCGACCGCGCTTGTCCCGCAGGACGTCGCACTCTTTGCGGACACGATTGCCGAGAACATTCGCTACGGCACGCCCAACGCCACGCAAGACGATGTCGTGCGGGCAGCCACGGCAGCCCAGGCGGACGCCTTCATCCGCGCGCTACCCGACGGTTACGAAACGCGCCTCGGCGAGCGCGGCATCCAGCTCTCGGGCGGCCAGCGACAGCGCATCGCCATCGCACGCGCAATTCTGAAAGACGCGCCCGTCCTGCTGCTCGATGAAGCAACCAGCGCCCTCGATACGGAAAGCGAGCAGGCCGTGCAGCGCGCGCTCGAAAGCCTCGCGAAGGGCCGCACGACGATCGTCGTCGCGCACCGCCTCTCGACCGTGCAGAGCGCGGATCGGATCCTCGTGCTCGACGGCGGCCGCATTGTGGAAACCGGCACCCACCGCGAACTCACTCAGAAAAGCGGCCTCTACGCGCGCCTGTCCGAACTTCAGTTCGGCAACGAAGCCGCCGAATAGCAAACAACAGCCAACGCTACCTACCATCCGCCCCCGGCAGCCGGCAGCGTGTCGCTGCCAAGCGGCGGAGCAACAGTAGTCGGCGGCGACACAGCGCCCCCGCCTGCCGCCACAGATTGCTGGCCATAACGTGCCAGCACCTCGCGCGCACGCGGCATCACGGCATCCGCAATTGCCGCATGTCCTTCGGCCGTCGGATGGAACGCACCCGAATAGGTTGAGGCCAGCAGCACCTGGAACCAGGAAAAGCTTTGCAGCTTCAGCACACGCTGCATCACCGAGCCTGCGACGTGGAAATTGCCGGTCATGAACGCGTCGTTCGGAGTACGGAACCAGCGTTGCCGCGCGGCGTAGGGCTCGAAATGCGCCGGGTTATAGGGAACCCATACGCCGCCTTGCCGGCGCGGCAGTCGCAGATCGTCCGCGATCGAGCCGAGGCCGGTCGTGTGGCCCGCGCACAGGCCGCGCCCGACGAAGGCCTTGCGATGATCGAAGACGAAGCTCCAGGAGTGATGGCGCGCGCTCTCGGCCATGATCTGGTCGAGCTTGTCGGCAAGCCACGCACTGCTCAGGGCCGCCTTCTGCGTGATGGCAAAGTCGCTGAACACCTCCATGCCGGCAGAGCCGTCCGAGCAGACCGCGCCCGCATCGTCGAGCATCGAGAACGGAGGATAGGCCGTAAGGATGACGCGGTCCGCTTCGTTCCACGGAATGTGCAAGATGCCGTGCAGCGCACGGTTCATGGCTTTGTAGCGCGTATCGAGACGCTCGAGCAGCGCCGCGCTTTCCTGGTTGCCGTGCACCTGCCCGAACCAGCCGCCGAGACGGCGCACCAGCGAGCTATCGGAGAGCACCGCATTGGCCACAAGGCGCGCGAAGCCCACGTCGTTTCCGCCGAGCGACAACAGCAAAAGATCGATCTTCCGCGCTTTCTCGGGTGGACACCTGTTCAGCACCACCCCGCCCTGAAGCTCCGGGATCGAACCCTGGATGTGATAGGCCTCCGGCATATCGACGAGCGGCGCATCCCGCTTGCCGCATTGCGCATCCGCCGCCGCCGCAACCTGCGAAAGATCCGGCGGATTGGGCACCCACTCGTTGCCCTTGTAGCGCAGGAAGAAGCCCCACACGATCTCCGCGCCAGAGCAGGCAAAGCCCGCAAACGTGACGGCGCGATGCGGGTCTTCCACCGCAAGCGCGAGCGCAGTGCGCAACTGATACGAATAGAGCGAGCGATGGCAAGCCTGATCGAGCCAGCGCGCATTGTTCTGGACGAAAACGTCATCGCCAACCTGCTTCCACGAACCGACACGCGCAGGATAGCCGCCGAGGTCTCCCGCCTTATCGCCGCCGTAGGCAATGGTGCGTTCCGGTGAGAAGCGCACGGGCACGTCCGGGTTGCCTTCACCCGAACCGAAGCTGTCGCCCAAGCCGACGACAAAGACGTCGGTAACGCGGATTTCGGACGAGGCGACCTCGACGCCGCCGACCGCCACGCTCACGTTGAGGCCAGCGGGATAGGGCGCCGTGAACACGACAGGCTCGCCGCAAGCCTTGGTGACGGTGACCTCGGCGGTGTCGCTGCCCCCGAGCGGAGAGGCGATCCACCGGCAATCGATCGACGGCTCGGGCATGTTCTGAAGCCGCACCTCAACGTTATGGCTTCTGGGGTTGATGTAGTCGCTTCCGTCGGGGCAGATGTGCCGGTTCTTGCGGCTGGTCCAGCACACTTTGCTGACCATGCTCTCCGCCCAGCCGGATTCGTGACGGCGCGACAGCGCACGCTCGGACGCGAGCACCGGCCCCGCACGCCGCTGCTCCGGCGTAAGCGCCTGATAGGTCGCGCGATGCACTTGCGTATCCTTGGGATCGACGAAGAAGCGGAACGGGTTTTCGACCCGCCATGTGATGGCAACACCGCTCATCGCAAGGAGCCCGTCGATGCCCATGGCATCGGGCTCTTCGGGCGGCGGCACGAACTGCGGTGTCGTGGGCAACGGAGTGTGCTGCGGCTCGACCGTCGACGGCGCGCCCCACGGGCGCTCGTCGTGCGGCGATCCCCATTGCGCCAGCGCCGAACCGCTCATGACAGCAGAGCAGAAAAAGACGGATGCGAGCAGGCGAACAAACATGCGTTGACCGATCCCGAAATCGAGCCGCGCCAGTGTCCCAATTCCGAAGTTCGCCAGAGTTCCTTATGGGGCGAATTTCTCGATCATCGCACGAGCGCGGATGTCAGATCCGCCCGCGCCATCGGGCGATCCACAGCCTGACGACACGCGACAGAGGCGAAATGTCCGCAAGTTCCAGAAGCGCATCGCGCCCGGGCTTGAGCCCGGCCTGCAAATAGGGCTCGACGAGGCAGAGCGGCAGAAACGCAGCCAACTCCCGGCCTCCGAGACGCATCTGGTCCCCGCGGAAGCGCGCGAGGTAGGCCCTTGCCTCCACGGCCAGAAGCGCCGAAAGCTCCCGGGCCGCCCCGCGCGCCACTCCCTCGTCCGCTCCGCGCGGATCGCAGGCCCTGCCCACGAACGCAGCCGGGAGCGGCAAACGACCAAGAGCAAGATGCTGTGGCAAGCTGAGGGCAAGCCGCATAAAGGCCAGCGCACGGCCTGCATTTTGGGAAAATTCCAACGTTTCGGAGGGCGCAGTGCCCGCGATCAATTCGTGCGCGATCCGAAAGGCACTCCCCTCCGTCTCATCCGCATAGTCGAGCAATTCGAGCTCGTTGCGGATTCCGTCCTCATAGAGCTCCCGCGAACGGCCTTCGATGGGAAGCAGCAGCGCCTCAATGGAAAGACCGCGCCGCGCCGCAAGCTCCCGCACCGCGTCCGCAACAGGATGCCCGCTCGACATACCGGCTTCGGCTTGCAGCGCATCCCGCCACCACTGAAGCCGGATTTCGCCGATCGTCACGTCGTGCGCGAGAAGCGGAATGCGTTGAAGCTCGCCGAGATAAGCGGCAAGCGTCACGAGATCGTCGCGCACCTCCGACGGCGAGAGCAGTGCTGAGAGATAGCGGTCGCGCTCGAACGTCCGCGCCGTTTCGTAGATGGGCCGGAGATCGCTACCGACGACCGTGAGCGGATCGGATGCACCCATGACGGGCCCCTCATTCCACGGCGATCAGCGCGGCCGCAATCGGACGGCCTTCGGCGAGGAGAACGTTATAGGTGCGGGCAGCCGCTCCCGTATCCATGATCTCGATGCCGAGCCTCGCCTCCTCGAACGCGGCGCGCACCTCACGCGGCGCACGCGCCAGCGTCGATCCCGTGCCCAGGATCAGAAAGGCAAGATCTGCGGCGAGATCGAGCACCGGCTGCAATGCCGCAGCGTCAGCCTCATCGATGCACGTCGGCCCCCAGCCCCAGATGCCGGAGGGAAGGGAGAGAACGGACCCGCGATGGCTCATGCCACCGAAACGGAACCCGCCATTGCCATAGGCCTCGATGGGAACCTGCTGGGGAAGATAGGCGCGGGGGCGCATGATGGATTGCCCCCCGGCCTTCAGGACGTCTGCGCCGGCGCCTTCGCGGGCTCCTCGTCCATCGCATCGCGCCGGATACCGAGATACTCGATGAGCGGCGAGGAAATGAACACCGACGAATACGTGCCGACGAGAACGCCGAACAACATGCAGAACACGAAGTTCCGGATCACTTCGCCGCCGAAGATGATCAGCGAAAGCAGCACGATGACCGTCGTCACACCTGTGAGCACGGTCCGCGACAGCGTCTCGTTAATCGAGAGATTGAGCAGCTCCGTCAGCGGCATCTTCTTATACTTGCGCATGTTCTCGCGAATGCGGTCGGCCACCACGATCGAATCGTTGATCGAATAGCCGAGCATGGCGAGGAATGCCGCCACGATGCCGAGATCGAACTGAAGCTGGAACAGAGAGAACACGCCCGCCGTAATGAGCGCGTCGTGCGCGAGGCCCACCAGCACGCCCACGGAGAACTGCCACTCGAACCGGAACCACACATAGGCCCAGATCGCGATACACGCGACGAACACCGCAATGAGCCCCGTCGTCCGGAGCTCACCCGAAACCGCAGGCCCCACGATCTCGACGCGGCGAAGCTCGTAGCCTTCGCCGAGCGTATCGAGCACCTTTTTGGCCGCTTCCTGCTGAGCTTCCTCTTCGCCTTCCTGCTGTTCGACGCGGATCAGGACGTCGCCCGCCGTGCCGATATGCTGGATCTGAACGCTACCGAGGCCCAGCGCCGTAAGCGACGAGCGCATATCGCTGAGATCCGCCTCCCCGGACTTCGCCCGCACCTCGATCAGAGAGCCGCCCTTGAAGTCGACGCCAAGGTTGAAGCCCTTGGTGAGGATGAGCCCGAGCGAAATCACCATCAGCAGCGTCGAGATGGCGAGGCACAGCTCCTTGTACCTCATGATCGGCAGATTGAGGTGATGGGGAAAGATATCGTGACCCTTGAAATCCGGGACCAGGAACATTGTTGACCTTCCTTAGATCGGAATAGCGACTTGGCGCCCTTTGGCAGCCTTCGCGTTCTTGAGCCACATGGCGCACAGCAGGCGCGTCACCGTCACCGCTGCAAACACCGACGTCAGAATGCCGAGCGAAAGCGTAACGGCGAAGCCACGGATCGGCCCCGAACCGAGCCAGAACATGATCAGGCCGGCAACGAGTGTGGTGAGCTGACTGTCGAGAATAGTGGTGAACGCACGTCTGAAGCCGGTCTCGATGGCCATCACTTGCGTTTTGCCTGCGCGTATTTCTTCTCGAACACGCTCGTAAATCAGCACGTTCGCGTCCACGGCCATCGCGATGGTGAGAACGAAGCCGGCGATGCCGGGCAGCGTGAGCGTCGCTCCCACCGCCGACATGAGCGCCGCAATGAGAATGCCGTGCACCAAGAGGCCGATCAGCGCGTAAACGCCGAACGTCCCGTAGATGTAGACGGTGATGATCCCCATCGCCGTCAGTCCCACGACGGAGGCACGCATACCCGCTTCGATACTGTCTGCGCCGAGCGACGGCCCGACGGTCCGCTCTTCGACGATGGTGAGCTTCGCCGGAAGCGCGCCCGAACGAAGCTGAATGGCGAGGTTGTTCGCGCTGTCGACCGAGAAGTTACCGGAGATCTGGCCCGAACCGCCGAGAATCGCCTCGCGGATCACCGGCGCCGAGATCACCTTGTCATCGAGCACGATGGCGAACGGTTCACCCACATGCGTCTTCGTAAAGTTGCCGAACTTGCGCGCGCCGGACTGGTTGAAACGGAACGTGATGATCGGCGCATTCGTCTGCTGGTCGAACGCGGGCTGCGAGTCGACGAGGTCGTCGCCCTGCACCACCGGCACCTCCTGCAGCACGTACGCCGACTGATACCCGACGTCGTCCTCGCGCTCGCCCGACTGATAGATCTTGTATCCAACGGGCGGACGCGTCGTCTGCGCCTCCTCGGCGGTCACAGTCGGATGAACAGCGTGGAACGAGAGCTTCGCCGTCTGACCGATCAGGTCCTTGAGCTGCTGGGTGTCGGAGAGGCCGGGATATTGAACGAGAATGCGGTCCCGTCCCTGCTGCACCACTTCCGATTCCGCCGTACCCATCGCGTTGACGCGACGGTTGATCGTCTCGATGGAAGCAGACGTTGCGTGGATCAGGCGTTCGCGCAATCCGAACGCTGTCGGCTGGAGAAGAATGACGCCCGGCTCTGCGCCGCGCCGCACCTCGATGTCGTCGCCCGTCGTACCCAGGATCTGGTTGCCGATCGGCTGCACGAGCTTACGGAGCGCTTCATAAGCCGCGTCCGTATCCTCCGGCTTCACGAGGCGAACCTGAAGAGCCTCGCCCGAGATGCCGATCGCGGAAAAACCGATCTTCGCATCGCGCAGCGAACGGCGGGCATCCTCGCGCAGATTGGTCAGCCAGTCGTGACGGATATCCTTCTGATCGATGGCGAGCAGGAGATGCGCGCCGCCCTGAAGGTCGAGCCCGAGCGGCATCGCCCGCGACGGCAGGAAGCCCGGCCACTTGGCGCGCGTCTCGGCCGAAAAGAAGTTGGGCAGCGCGAACAGGAAGCCCAGGAAGCAGGTCAGCAAGATCAGTACGATCTTCCAGCGCTCGAAATGCAGCATGGCTGAAGAGACCTCTCCCCTAAAACATTGTCATGTTGAAAGCGGGCGCAACGCGCCCGCTCCGCTTTGCGGCTTATTTCGTGGTCACGGTATCCTTGACCGGCTCGCTCTTCGAGCGCACGTCGATCAGCGTGCTCTTGAGCACGCGTACCTTGAGGGTTTCCGCAAGATCGACCTCGATCTCATCGGAGTTTTCCGGCACCCGCGCCACCTTGCCGACGAACCCGCCGGACGTGACGACCGTATCCCCGCGGCGCACCCGCTCCACCATGTCGCGGTGCTGTTTCTGCCGCTGGCTCTGCGGACGGATCACGAGGAAGTAGAAGATCAACACCATGAGCAACATGGGGATCAGGAGCCCACTGAAGGGATCCACACCGCCAGCCGCCTGGGCATAGGCCGGAGAAATAAACATGTTTGGACAGGTCCTTGTCGGATCGTCTAAGCGAAACGCGGCCAGCTCTGCCGGAGGCACCCCCGCCAGTCTGTCCGCCCGAGATCGGCCGCGACTATAGTGTCCACCGCCCGCATTGCAAGCATGTCTCCGGAGCCCCGCCATGCTCCCGAAAGACAGGCCTCGCCCCTGCAGCACGGCTCGCGTTATAGAGGGCCCGCCGCCGCAGAACGGAAAGGCACGGTCAGGCGCGCACCCGATCTCAAGCCCCCGATCTCCAGCCACAGGTGTCCATCGAGACCCGGAAAATCAAGGCTCTGCCCGATGACGAGCGACGATAAAGACCTGACCAGCCGCCTCGACCGCATCGCGGCCGCCCTGGAACGGCTGGCCCCCCCGGCGCTCCGGCCGCAGCGGTTCGAGGCCGCGGATGCGTTCGTCTGGCAGGCCGGCGCGCTCGGTTTTCAGCCCATTCCGCAGGTGAACCGCGTCCCCCTCGCCCTTCTCAAAGGTATCGACCACGCGGCCACCCAACTCCTCGACAACACGCGCCGCTTCGCGGCAGGCCTGCCCGCGAACAACGCGCTCCTCTGGGGGGCACGCGGAATGGGGAAGTCCAGCCTCGTCAAGGCGGCCCACGCCGACGTCCTCGCGGAAGGCGCACGGCGGCTCAAACTCATCGAGATCCATCGCGAGGACATCGCGACACTTCCGGCCGCGCTCGCCACGATGCGCGATGCACCTCATCGCTTCATCGTGTTCTGCGACGATCTCTCATTCGACTACGACGACACGAGCTACAAATCGCTCAAGGCGGTTCTTGAAGGGGGCATCGAGGGGCGTCCCGAAAACGTGCTGTTCTATGCCACGTCCAACCGCCGGCACCTGATGCCACGCGATATGGTGGACAACGAAAGCTCAACCGCGATCAATCCTTCGGAAGCCGTCGAAGAGAAAGTGTCTCTGTCGGACCGCTTCGGCCTCTGGCTTGGATTTCATAACGCGTCGCAGGACGATTATCTTGCCATGGTGCGCGCCTACGCGGCTCACTTCGGCCTCGTCCTTGACGATGCCACGCTGCGGCGAGACGCACTGGAATGGAGTATCACGCGCGGCGCACGCTCGGGCCGCGTGGCCTGGCAGTTCACGCAGGATCTCGCCGGCCGCCTCGGCAAACCAATGGCGCTTTGAACGAAGCGCTCTTAGCCCGAAGGGCTCAGGCGTGTCTGGGCGCAACCAGATCCCGCTTCCAAGCCCGCAGGCCTTCGGGAGCGTCTTGGCGAAGCCAAGCTCCGCTTGGACGCGACCCGCGGCAACTGCCGCGCCCCCTCGGAGGGCGCGAAAAGGCTGCCTTGGCGAAGCCAAAACAGCCTTCTCGAACAAGCCCGTGAGCGAAACTAGATTCTTTCCATGAACGGCGTGGGGTCGACGGGCTTCTGCCCTTGCCGCAACTCGAAGTGAAGCTGCGGCTGATCCACCTGCCCTGTGCGGCCGACCTTCGCAATCACCTGGCCGCGGTTGATGCGGTCGCCACGCTTGACGAGAATCTCGTCGGCGTGCGCGTAGGCGGTCACCCAGCCATTCTCGTGGCGGATCAGAACGAGGTTGCCGTAGCCCTTGAGCTCGTCGCCCGCATAGGCCACCACGCCGCTTTCAGCCGCATGAATGTCGGTGCCCATCGGCGCAGACAGATTCACACCGTCGTTGTGCGTGCCGTCGGGACGCGGCCCGAAACCGCCGACCACCTTGCCGACCACAGGCCAGCGAAGCTTGCTCGACCCGGCCACGGAGCCGGAACCCTGCGATGCAGCAGGCGATACGGCATCGCTCGCCGAACCCGGCGTTTCCAATCGCGCAACCCGCTGCTCACCGTTCGCCGGAGGCGTGCTCGATCCATTGAGCAGCGTCGGCTGCTGCGCAGTGGCACCCGGAGGCATCACGCGCTGATCGCCGAGACGCACAGTCCCGGTCGGATTGCGAGCTTCTTGCGCGGGACGATGTTCCTGCGTCTGCACGGGGCGTGTTTCGATCGTCGTCCGCGGCATCGGTTGTTGCGCGGGCGGTGCCTGATAAGCCGCCGGAGGCGGCTGATAGGCCGGCGGCGCTTCCGCAACCTGCGTCGACGCCCCAGCCTCACCCGGAACGCGCAGGACGGTGCCCGGCATCACGCGCCGCGAGTCCTGAATGCCATTGTAGCGTTCGAGATCGGCAAGGCTGATGCCGTTGGTCCGCGCGATCGCGTAAAGCGAATCGCCGGGCTGTACGGTGTACGTGTCGTTCCAATCGGACGGTGCCGAAGCGGCGGGCGCGACAGGCGCCGCAGCCGCCACACGGGGAGACTCATAGCTCGGCTGATGCTGCGGTGCGCCGGAGCCGGACGGCAAAACGAGACGCTGTCCGGGCTGAAGGTTCGAGGACGTGAGCCCGTTCGCCCGCATCAATTCGTTCACCGAAACACCGTGGCGACGCGAGAGCCCGTAGAGCGTATCGCCCGAGCGGACCTCGATGGAATCGCCTCCGCCCCGGCTCTCGTAGTTGGCCACGGGCGCGACGTCGCGCGATCCGCCGTAACCCGAGGAACCGGCCGCCCCGTAGGACGGCGACTCATAGCGGTTGGAGCCATAGGCCTGCTGGCTCGGATGCTGCGCGGGCCGATGCCCGTAACCCGAACCGTACCCGGCAGAGGAATCCGAATGCTGAGGCGAGAGAGCGCTGGTGGTGAACTGGCCATCCGGCGGCGGCAGGTCGGAGCGCGACACCTGCGAGGGGCGCTGCGACGGCCGGTCGTTAGCGGCGGTACCGAATTCCGACGACGTGGATCGACCGCTCATGCCCACCGAAGGTGCATAACCGGACTGAACCCGCGCACCTTCCGGATTGCCGAGATCGAAGCGTGAAATATCCGCGCTGCACCCCGCCAACGCGGCCGCAACGGCAACGGCAACGGCGAGCGCAGAACCTGCGCCGGACACGCCGAAGGATCGATGACATTTACGCAAACACTTTAACATGCCACACACCCTAAATACCCACTTCAGGTAACCCTTAACTCGTTAACGGGTCCTTAACGCGCGCTGAACATTGCGACGCGATTCGTGTGGGGCGTGGTACGGCTGACAGCCGGCTCTGTCCGGACATTCCGGCCCCGGAGCCTTATCAGTACGCGTGGATTGTGCTGCGATGACGGAGAAATATCGGCGACTTGACGACCTTAAGGTTGCCTAGAGTGCTTCCGGAAAAGTGGGAACCAAAAGCTAGAGCCGTTCCCCAATTCCACTAAAATCGGAACGGCTCCAGTTGGAGCGTCAGCCCGCGTCTTTCAGGCGCCCGCCGCCATCCAGCGTCAGCGTCCGGCCGAGCGTCTCGCGCGTCGCCTCGTGGGTTAAATTGAGATAGAGCGGCGTTACGGAGATCATTCCATCCGCGATGGCGCGCAGATCTGTCCCCTCCACGGGATCGGACCGGCGATGCGAGAAACCCACCCAGAAATAGGGCGCGCCCCACGTGTCGCTGCGTTCCTCGATCTTGAGCCCGCCCTGATCGCGGCGGCCCTGCCGCGTGGCGGCAATACCGCGGACATCGCCCGGCGCGAGATCGGGATAGTTGACGTTCATCAGCGTGCCCGCCGGCCAGTCGTTCGCGAGCAACTGCTCGACGAGCCGCGCACCATACGTGAGCGGCGTCTTCCAGTGCTGCTTACCCTCAGGATCGAACCCGATGGTGAGGCTCATGGCGATCGACCGGATGCCGAGCAGTGTGCCTTCCATGGCGCCCGCAATGGTGCCCGAATAGGTCACGTCCTCGGCGAGATTCGCGCCGTGGTTGACGCCCGACAGCACGAGATCGGGCGCCCGATCTTTCAGCACGTGCTTCACGCCCATGATCACGCAATCCGCAGGTGTCCCGCGCACGGCGAACGCCCGCTCGCCAACTTCGCGATATCGCAACGGCACCTGCAGCGTCAGCGCGTGCGACGATCCGCTCTGGTTCGTCTCAGGCGCCACGATCCACACGTCGTCCGAAAGCTGACGCGCGATCTGGTGCAGCACGGAAAGCCCGTGCGCGCCCGCACCGTCATCGTTGGTCACCAGAATGCGCATGTTCAACCGCTATCCACTGTCATCCCGCACGCAAGGCGGCCGAGACGCCTGCTAATCAAACCTGCCGTGTCCCGCCTCGTCATCCGGGACCCAAGCTATCGAATGTAGCACGTCCGTCAAACGCTCCCGGCGTCAACCGCCCCTACGTCCCGGCTCTCGGCGATGCCTCAGCCGGCATGACAGGGGGAGGTTAAGCCACCGGCCGCTCGATACGCGTGATACCGCCCATATAGGGCTGCAGCACCTCAGGAATTATGACGGACCCATCTGCCTGCTGGTAGTTTTCAAGCACCGCAACGAGCGTGCGGCCCACCGCGAGACCCGAGCCGTTCAGCGTATGGACGAAGCGCACCTCTTTGCTCGTTTTGTCGCGATAGCGCGCACTCATGCGCCGGGCCTGAAAATCGCCGCACACCGAGCACGAGGAGATTTCGCGATACGCATCCTGCCCAGGCAGCCACACCTCGATGTCGTAAGTCCGCTGCGAGGCAAAGCCCATGTCACCCGTGCACAGCATCACCGTGCGATAGGCGAGCCCGAGCCGGCGCAGCACCTCTTCCGCGCACGCCGTCATGCGTTCGTGCTCGTCGAGGCTCTGCTCGGGCGTGGTGATGGAGACGAGCTCAACCTTCGAGAACTGATGCTGACGGATCATGCCGCGCGTATCGCGCCCGGCTGCACCCGCTTCCGAGCGGAAGCACGGCGTCCACGCCGTAAGCCGCATCGGCAGCGCATCTTCGTCCAGGATCTGCTCGCGCACCAAATTGGTGAGCGAAACTTCGGCGGTGGGAATGAGCCAATAGCCATTCTCGGTCTTGAACAGATCCTCCGCAAACTTCGGCAGATTGCCGGTTCCGAACGCCGCATCGTCGCGCACCAGCAACGGCGGATTCGTTTCCGAATAGCCGAACGTGTCGGTTTGCAAATCGAGCATAAAGCTCGCAAGCGCACGTTCGAGCCGCGCGAGCGCACCCTTGAGATAAACGAACCGCGCGCCGGACACCTTACCCGCCGTTTCGAAATCCATCAGCCCCAGCGCTTCGCCGATCTCGAAATGCTGCTTGGGCGTGAAATCGAACTTCGGCGGCGCGCCAACCCTGCGCACTTCCACATTGTCCGTTTCGTCCGCACCAACCGGCACGTCCTCACGCGGCGTGTTCGGGATGACGGAGAGCGCCTCTTCGAGCGCGTGGATGAGCTTGCGCTCTTCCTCCTCGCCCGACTGGATGACCTCCTTGAGCTCGGCCACTTCCGCCATCAGCTTGCTGGCCAGCGCCTCGTCCTTCGCGCCCTTCGCCTTACCGATCTCCTTGGACGCCGCGTTGCGACGGCTCTGCGCATCCTGCAGCTTGGTCAGATGCCGGCGGCGCGCCTCGTCGAGTTCCAGGAGCTTGGCACTCGCCGGCTCCAGGCCGCGGTTCTTCAGCCCAGCATCGAAGGCTTCAGCATTCTCTCGAATCCACTTGATGTCGAACACGTGGCCCGTCCTTGGCGTCGTTGGTTTGCGAGGTCCCGAGAGCTATAGGACGCGAGACAGCCGAGGTCTAGGCGGCCGCTGAGACGCGTTTCATAGCGGGAAGCGTCAGGTGGTCATCTTGGCGGCCGCTTCGGCGGCCTGCTTGGCCGCCTGCTGCTTCTCGACCCACGAGACGGAGATAATGGCGAGTTCGTAAAGCAGCGTCGTCGGCAGCGCCATGATGATCATGCTGATGGCGTCGGGCGGCGTCATCACGGCCGCAACCGCGAAGATGCCGACGATGGCGAAGCGCCGACCGTTCCGCAACATGTCGGACGTCACCACCCCGATCCGCGCGAGCAGCGTCAGCACGACCGGAAGCTGGAAGCAGATGCCGAAGCCGAAGATCAGCGTCATGATCAGCGACAGGTATTCCGAAACTTTCGGCATCAGCTCGATGGCCGCCGAGCCCTCGCTCGCCGACTGCGCAAGCCCCATCGAGAAGCGGATGAGGATCGGCATTGCGATGAAATAGACGACCATCGCGCCGAGGACGAAGAAGATCGGCGTCGCGATCAGATAGGGCCGGAAAGCTGCGCGCTCGTTCTTGTAAAGCCCCGGCGCGACGAACTTGTAGATCTGTGTGGCCACGACAGGAAACGACAGAAATGCCGCGCCGAACAGCGCGAGCTTCAAATGCGTAAAGATCTGTTCGAGGAAGTGCGTCGCGATGAGGCGCACCTGGTGCTCGCCCGAAACCCACACGTACGGCCACACCAGTACGTCGTAAATGTATCGTGCGATGGTGAAGCACAGCAGGAACATCGCGAAGAACGCAGCGACCGAATAGATCAACCGCTGGCGCAACTCGATGAGGTGATCGAGCAGCGGCGCCTTTGAAGCTTCGATGTCATCCTGGCCGGAGCGCGGAGCACTATCCTGCATCAGCCAGACCCCTTCGCCGTATCCGCCGGCCGCTCGACCAGCACGCGGTCGTCGACAGCAGGCGATGCCGCCACACCGAACTCACGCTCGGGGATCACGGCATCCGGCTGGCCGTCCGTCGGAGCTTCCACAGCCGCGACATCCTCGCTTGCTTCGGCGGCTTTCGCCTTCGCCTCCGCTTCGGCTTTGACGAGGCTCTCGGGCTTGGGCTGGACGCCCGTGTTGGAATTGAGATCGACGCGCATCGCCGCTTTCGCACTGTCGACTGAGCGCGTTGCATCCTCGAACGACTTCTTCACGCCGTCGCCGATGTCGCGCATTTCTTTTTGGATGCTGTCCATCTCGGCCTCGCGCATGGCCTGCTCGAACACGGCCTTAAACTCGTTGGCGTGTTTGCGGATAACACCGAGATGGCGGCCGAGCGAGGAAAGGAAGCGCGGCAACTCCTTCGGCCCCACGAGCAAAAGCGTGACGACGCCGAGGATGAGGATCTCGCTCCAACTGATTTCGAACATCTGATCGTCCAACCCGGAAAAAGCGAGCGCGGATCAGGCTACGACGCTGCCACCAAGAGCAGGGGCTCGCGGCCTAGGCGCGAGCCCGCTCCTGCGAACGGAGCCTTAGCCCGCCTTCGACCTGTCGCGTTCGGCGGCTTCCTGCGCGGCGTTGTCGATCACCTTGGGATCGGCCGGAGGCGGCGACGCCTCCTCCTCGGCCAAGCCCTTTTTAAAGCTCTTGATGCCGCGCGCCACGTCGCCCATCAGGTCCGAAATCTTGTTACGGCCGAACAGGAGAACGACGACGAGCAGAAGGATCAAGAGATGGGTCGCACTCAACCCCATGGAAATACCTCCTCTAGTATCTTTCCGGCTTTCATCTGAGATGCCGGAAGAAACTAGCCCTTTGTTTTGTCGTGCCTCTTATCCGAAAACAATTCCCGGGTCCGGCAGCACGCGCGCGGCGGAAGACGCCGCATGTTTCGGCGGGCACTATTGCAGAATTGCCCCCCTGTCGCAAGCACGCCTCAGCCTCGGCACCTAGGCATCAATTGTTTGATATTCAAGCGTCTTTGCCGTTGGACGACGGAAAGACGAGCACGTCGCTCGGGTCGATGTGAAGCCGCACCTCGCTTCCCCTTGCGACATCGTGGCCGACGCGTGTGCGGACATTCAGCGGCACTTCGAAACCTTCGACGACGACTTCGAGCCGCACCGCGTCGCCAAGGAACCGCGCATCGCGAACGCGCCCCGCAAGGCCCGACAGCTCTCCGGCACCGTTCGCCCCGACCGCCGCGAGGACAACCGACCGCTCACGAATGCAAAGCGTCGCCCGCCCTCCATCGGCGAGCCCAGGCGCCGCGACCGAACCGAACGGCGTTGCCGCCTGTCCCGCCGCAACCGTCACGTCAATCTCGTTGATCTCGGAGAAGAGCCGCGCGACGAACAGGTCCGCCGGACGGTGATAGAGATCCTCCGCCCGGCCCACCTGCACCAGACGCCCAGCGCGCATGACAGCGATCCTGTCGCCAAGGCGCATCGCCTCTTCCGGATCGTGCGTCACGATCATCGTTGTAGCGCGCGTCTCGCGAAGCAGCGCCAGCGTCTCCTGCTGCATGGATTCTCGGAGTTGTACGTCGAGCCCGGAGAACGGCTCGTCCATCAGCATCACTGCGGGCCGCGGAACGATGGCACGCGCAAGCGCCACGCGCTGCTGCTGCCCGCCCGAAAGAATATGCGGATACTGCTCCGCGTAGCGTTCGAGCCCGACACGCGCGAGCACGGCGAGCGCCTCGCGCCGCGCATCCGCCCGCGGCAGCGCCTTGAGACCGAACGCCACGTTTTCGAGGATGGTGAGATGCGGAAAGAGCGCAAAATCCTGAAACATCAGGCCGACGCCGCGCGCCTCGGGTTGCACGAACCGCTCAGGCCCCGCAACCTCGCGCCCGTTGATCAGAACACGGCCCCCATCCGGACGCTCGATGCCCGCCGCAACGCGCAAGAGCGTAGTCTTCCCGCAGCCGGAAGGACCCAGCAGGCACAGAACCTCACCCGGCGCGATGTCGAGCGAAAGCCCCGCGAGCGCAGCCCGGTCACCGTAGTGCTTCGAGACACCTTCGAAGCGCAGCTCGGCCGCGAACGTGGCACCCGCACGGACGGGACCGCCCTCCACAAGCACGTTCGAAACCGCATCTTTCGAGGATTTATTGAAAAGCCAGTTCGCCACGCACCACCCGATCCGGCCTCGCGGAAAACCAGCAGCCGAGTGAACGGCTTGGCTCTAAGTGGACGAGGCTAGTCCGGTTTAGCGTCGCTGTCGTCGCCGGGCAAGTCGCGATCCTCCTCGGCCTCGTCGACGCGCGCATCGTCGTCGCTCGTGTCATCGCCGTCGTCTACGGCATCGACATCCTCAGATGCATCGGCCTCATCGTCACCGGCCTCGTCCTCCGGCGCGCTGTCCTCTTCGCCCGCCTCCTCAAGCGGCAATTCGTCCGGCATGAGCGCCGCGACGGACGTGGGATCGGGAACGGCGAACCCCGGCGGCAGATGCCCGTCGAGCAGACCTTGCGCCTTGAGATCGGCAAGTCCCGGCAGATCTTTCACGCTGTCGAGACCGAAGTGCGCGAGGAAGCTGTCCGTCGTACCATAGGTCAGCGGCTTGCCCGGCGCGCGCCTGCGCCCGCGCGGACGGATCCAGCCCGCTTCCATGAGGATGTCGAGCGTGCCGGCCGATGTCGTCACACCGCGGATCTCTTCGATCTCGGCGCGGGTCACCGGCTGGTGGTAGGCTACGATCGAAAGCGTTTCGAGTGCCGCCCGCGAAAGACGCCGCTCCTCCACCGCATAGCGTTCGAGCAGGTAGCCGAGATCCTCAGCAGTCCGCAGCACCCACTTGCCCGCCACCCGCACAAGGTTCACCCCGCGCGGCGCGTAAGCCGCCTTGATCTCCGCCAGCACGTCGGCGATGCCGCTGCCGTGGCGCAGATGCCCTGCCAGCCAGGCGTCGTCGAGCGGCACGGGAGACGCGAACAGCAAAGCCTCGACGATGCGCACATCCTCGATGTGAACATCGCCCTCACCCGACGGCGACGAATGCACCGCCTCTCCGCCCTCCAGCTCTTCGCCAAGCGCGCGTGCAAGCTCGATCGCTTCCTGCGCTTCGGGGGCATTTTCGAGACCCTCGCTCGTCACCAGTCTCAGCCTTGGCGGAGCCATGTCGCTTTCCTTATCCCGGTGCGCCATCCGAGCTCGTGACCTTCTGCCCGACCGCACACGATGTCTTGACCGAACGGTTAGGGCGTTGCGCCGCCGCCATGCCGCTGATCGATCCGTTCCCACGCAGCGCCTGCTTCGCATCTGCGCATGTAGATCGGCTCGAACGGCGCGTCCTGGCGAAGCTCGATCAAGCCTTCGCGCGCCATTTCGAGCGTCGCACCGAACGAGCTCGCAAGCGCCGTCTTATCCTCGTCTTCGGCGAGGGTCTGCGGGGTGAGATAGGTCCTGAGGCACATTTCGAGCTGGACCCAGTCTCCGCTGCTGACCGTTTCGCCGACCAGCGTTTCGAGCTGGCGCCGCGCCTTCTCGATGGACCACACGCGCCGCGCTTTCACCACGTGCACAACCTTGGCAGTCCGCCGCCGAAGCTCCGAATAGGCTTTGAGAAGATCGTAGATCTCGGCCGTCCAGCGGACGTCCGTGACCTTCGAGCGCTCCTCCGGCATTCCGCGCTGGAACACGTCCTGTCCGAGGCGCTTCTTCGTCATCAGCTCAGCGATGGCGCGACGCATCGCTTCGAGCCGCATGAGACGGAACGCGAGCCGCTGCGCCATCTCCTCGGCAGACGGCGTCTCGTCGTTCGTCGGCTCACGCGGCAGGATCATGCGCGACTTCAGAAACGTGAGCCACGCCGCCATCACGAGATAGTCGGCCGCGATCTCAAGCTTCAGCCGCTGGGCTTCCGCGATATAGACGAGATACTGATCGACGAGCGCCATGATCGAGATCTGCGAGATATCGATCTTGTGTGTGCGGGCAAGCGCGAGCAACAGGTCAAGCGGCCCCTCGAAACCCGCAACGTCCACGATGAGCGCTTCCGACGCAGCGGGCTGAAGCTCGCCCTCTGGGCTTTCCCACCCCGGCGCCTCGTCCATCTGTCCTGCGTCTTCGATCATCATATTCCTGACATCATGGTTCAGCGGAGGCCCGCAGGGCCGGTGCGTGCAAGAGAAATCGCGTGCCGCCGAAATCCTGACCGGACATTACACTGATTCAGGAGCCCGTCCTGTAGTTCCCAAGGCTCGCGCAAGGCCTGTCTGCGCCCTCTCCGAATCGTAAGGTTCTGAACGGGCAAATATTTCGAGCGCCGCGCGGAAACGTCTCAACGCGTCGCCTGAAAGCGCAGGAACCGCCGCAGCGACGGCCTCCATCTCCGCAAAATCCCCGCTGCAATGAAGCGCCAGATCCGATCCCGCAGCCAAAACGGCCTCGGCCCGTGCGCCGATGGGTCCTTCCAGCGCCTTCATACTGAGATCGTCGCTCATCAGGAGCCCGTCGAAGCCGATAGCCTCGCGGATAACGTCCTTCGTCACCCGGCGCGAGGTGCTCGCCGGCGCGTGCGGATCGACAGACGTGAACACCACGTGAGCCGTCATCGCCGCCGGCATATCGGCCAGCGCTTTGAACGGCGCAAAGTCGGTCGCGTCCAGTTCGTCGCGGGGCGCATCGACGACAGGCAGCGCAAGATGACTGTCGGCGGTCGCGCGCCCATGGCCAGGGATGTGCTTGATCACAGGCAGCACGCCGCCTGCCATGAACCCTTCTGCGACGGCACGGCCGAGCCGCGCAACCTGACCGGGCGTGCGCCCATAGGCGCGGTCACCGATGATGTCGTGCGCACCAGGCACCGGCACGTCGAGGACGGGCGCACAGTTTGTGTTGATGCCGAGCGCCTTCAGGTCGTCCGCCAGGAGGCGCGCGGAAAGATAGGCCGCGTCTATGGCCCCATCCTCATCGTCGCAAAAGAGGCAGGCATAGGCATCCGCAGGCGGAAGCGCACGCCCAAGTGGCGGACGCAGACGCTGCACGCGCCCGCCCTCCTGATCGATCAGCACAAGAAAATCGTCGCCCTGGCCGGAGGCCTCTCGCGCCGCGGCGACGAGGTGGCGGATCTGCTCGGGGTCGATGCAGTTGCGCGCGAACAGAATGAGACCGGCCGGAGCCGCGGCTTTTAGGAAACTTGCCTCGTCGGATGTCAGCGTCGCGCCCGCAAGGCCGGTGATGAAAGCTGACGTCATGACACGGTCTCCGCGTTCAACGGCCACGCATAAGGATGGCCTCTCATGTTGCCACCCCTCATTGCCCTGCGCAGGCCGCGGATTTCCAGCGCAAATTTGAGAAGGATGGAGCGAATGCGCGCACGACGCCGGTCAGGCAGTCCTGAAGCGAGGCGGCAGATCGCAAAGCATTCAGTACGCCGTGATCCAGCAGCCGCTGTAGCCTTGCGCCTTGAGCTGGTTGCACACGGAGTTCGCCGAATCCCGTGAACCGGGCGGACCCACCAGGAGACGGTGGTACGTCCCCTTGGCACCGAGATTGGCTTCCTGGATGTCGGGTGTCTTGCTGCTGAGGATGGAACCGTACTTCTGCTGCATGTCCGCAAACTGCGTCAGCGCATCGATCCGGCTGCTTGCCGACGCCGGCACCGAGGCAAGCACCGCAACATAGCCTGCCCCCGTCGAGCGTGGCGCGCTCGGAGCGGGCGAAGGATCGGCCGCGGCCACCTTCTTCGGAGTATCGGCCTTGGGAGCGGTCGGAGCCTTAGCGGGCGCGGCACTCTGCTGCGCAGCCGGGCGCTGCTCGGCAGCAGCAGCCTTGCTGTTCGAACCCGTCACCATTTCAACCTGCGGCGGCGCTGCTGCAGCCGCGCGCCGATCCGGCGACGGCGGTCCACCTGCCGGCGCCTGCCCCGCGGACGGAGACGCGCCGCCCGGGCCCGGCGGCCCACCCAGACCGTCGATCACTGTCAGCCCCGGAACCGCAACGATGGCCTGTGTTCCCCGCTCGCTGGACGGCGGCTGGATCTGCCCGTCACGACCCACGGAAACGACCGGAACCTTGCGCACGCCGGACGGATCGGCGGTGGCCGCGCCTTCGCCCAGACGACCCATGATCTTGCTGTCCGCGTGGTCGAACCGCTTGCCGCCCGGCTCCGACGGCTTGACCTTCGACGGCCCCTCAGCGCCCTTCACCAGCGGCGGCGGTTCGCCCCCGCCCGGTCCGAAAAGTTCCGAAACGCCGTAGACCAAGCCACCGCCGAGCAAGACGGTGCACGCAACCAGCACCGCGGCCTTCTTCCAGCCCGTGCCGCCGCGAGGTTCGTCCTCGTACATGGCGTCGTCATCGGCATAGCTCTGATCGAAAGTCCCGTGCTGGCCCTGGTAATGGCCCTGAGCGAGTTGGCCGTCGTCGTGATGCGGCGCCTCGCCGTAGGACTCGGCCCCCCAATGCGCGTTCGGATCCGCGGCATCGCCATAGCCGCCGTGAGCCTGGTAATCGTTGGCGTCGAGGGCAAGACCGTGCGCGTGGAGATGATCTTGCTCAACGCCCCACTGGTCCACCGACGGTTGCGGCTGCTGATGATGGCTGTCGGCCCGACCGAACCCTCCGCCCGGCGGCTGTGCATAGCCTGAATACGCCGGCTGCGACGGAGCGGGCGACGATGACGGCTGCGGTGCGTAGCCAAGCCCTTGGCCGCCCCCATGCGCACCGTACCCGTTGTTGGTCCCGTTGGTCTGCAGCGAGGCCGCACTTCCGAAGGCCGGCGCATATCCACCAGGCTGACCCTGCGGCGCGTAGCTTTCGGCCGGAGGCGCGAATGGATCGTAGCCCGCATGATGATGCTGCGAGGCCGTCTGATGCCCCCCCGGCGCTTGCGACGCCGGCGCCTGCCGCGGGGGCGCATAACCCTGCGCCGCCGGCTGGGGCGAAGAATAACCCTGAAGGCCGTAAGGATCGGAGGCGTGTGTGTGCAGCGGCTGCGACGTGCCGTAGCCGTCCGGCCGAAGAGCGGCAAACGGATCCTGTGCGGCACCCGCGTCCTGCTCAGGGTAACCGAGATCGGGATACCCGGCCTGCGCGGGCCGATGCTGGTGCGGAGCGGATTGAGCGGGCGGCTGCCGGAACGCGGCAGGCTGCGGCCATCCCGAAAGCTCGGGCTCGGCATGGGCCTGATGCTGCCCATGACCCAGATGTGGATGAGCCGGATGAGGCTGATGCGAATGCCCACCCGCGGCCGGCCGGCCCTGTGCGGACGGCGCCTGAGCATGTGGCAAAGGATTATTGTACCGTGTCATCGCTCGGAACCCCCGTCGCACATCCCCGACCACCCGATCCAGTGGCGCGATCACTCCAGCGACGCGATGTCAACGTGCTGGGCATCCCGCCTCGATCCACCGGGCCACCGGTTCCGCGAATTTCGCGGCAGCGTCACCGCGATCGTCGCGCGCTCCGGCCGGATCGCGATCTTCGCGGCGCATAACGCGCAAGGCGCGCCTGCCGTCCGCTTCTCGCTGCCCTGACGCCCTCGGGAACCGAGAGCCTCAGGATCGGGCCTTCGAATCAAGACTCTAGCGCATCGCCTCTGGTGCTCCGACACCGAGCACTGCAAGGCCTGAGGATAACACGAGCTGCAACGACGCAACGAGCGCACACCGGGCCGCGGTCAAAGCGCGATTATCCTGCTGGATAACGCGTAATTGTGGCAAATCATTGCCACGTGTCCAATGCGAGTGAAAAGCTGAAGCCAAATCATACAGATAGAACGCGAGCCTGTGCGGCTCATGCGCGCGTGCAGCGCCTGTGATCAGGCTTGGATAGTGCGCACACCGACGGATGAGATCGAGCTCCCCCGCATCGGTCAGCAGCGCGAGGTCCGCGCCCGCCACGCCCTGAGGCGTCGTATCGAGGCCGGAGAACGCCTCCCGTGCATTCCGAAGTACCGACGCAGCCCGCGCGTGCGCGTACTGAACGTAGAACACAGGATTGTCTTTCGATTGCTCGGTGACTTTCGCGAAGTCGAAGTCGAGCTGTTCGAGTTCCTTCCGATACAGCATCATGAAGCGCACGGCGTCCGAGCCCACTTCGTCCACCACATCGCGCAGCGTCACGAACGTTCCCGCCCGCTTCGACATCTTGTAGGGCTCGCCGTTCTTGAACAGCTTGACGAGGTTGACGACCTTGATGTCGAGATCGGCGGTCCCGCCCGTCGTATGCCAGTGCTTGAGCTTGCCCTTCGCGTCGCGCTCCACCGTGCCGTCCGTCAGCGCAGCAACCGTCGCCAGCATGCGCGGGATGTAACCGATATGATCGGCGCCGAACACGTTGATCATATGACGGTAGCCGCGGTTGAGCTTGTCGTAGTGATACGCCACATCGCCCGCGAAATAAGTATAGCTGCCGTCCGCTTTCATCAGCGCCCGGTCGGCTTCGTCCCCATAGGCCGTGGAGCGGAACAGCGTCTGCTCGCGATCCTCCCACTCCTCGTCGTCATGCCCCTTCGGCTTTTCGAGGCGGCCTTCGTAGATCAGCCCGCGCGCGCGCAGATCCCCAATCGCGGCTGAAACCTTGTCCGCTTCGCCCTTCGTCAACGATGCCTCAGAGAAAAACACGTCGTGCTTGATGTTGAGGGCTGCGAGATCGTCCTTGATCATCGGCATGATCCGGTCGATCGCAAACGTCCGCACGAGCGGAAGCCACCGCTCCTCTGGAACGTTGATCAACGAAGGACCATGCTCTTTCGCGAGCGCCTCACCCACGGGCTTGAGATAGTCGCCCGGATAGAGCCCTTCGGGGATCTCGATCTCTTCCCCAAGCGCCTCGCGATAGCGGAGGAAGACAGAGCGCGCGAGCACGTCCACCTGCCCGCCTGCATCGTTGATGTAGTACTCGCGCGTGACGTCGTAGCCCGCAAACGCCAGCAGGTTGGCCAGCGCGTCGCCGAACACGGCGCCGCGGCAATGCCCCACGTGCATCGGCCCCGTCGGATTGGCCGAAACATACTCGACGTTCGTGCGCGCACCCTGACCGGCATCGGACGCACCGTAGCGCGTCCCGCGCGCGAGGATGGCGCGCACCACGCCGTGCCAGAAATCGGCGCGGAGCCGGAGATTGAGGAAGCCCGGCCCTGCCACCTCGGCTGACACGACATCCGCATCGTTTTGAAGCTCGGCAGCCAGCGCATCCGCAATGTCACGCGGCTTCTTGCCGGCAGCCTTGGCCAGCACCATCGCCGCGTTGCAGGCGAGGTCGCCATGGGCCGGGTCGCGCGGCTGCTCGACCGCAACGTTGCCGAAGTCGAGCCCGTCGGGCAGCACCTTCTTTTTTTGAAGCCCTGCGAGCGCGTCGAGAACCTTGGCCTCGACTTCGGCGAACACGTCCATGGAATAGCGTCCTTGAACCGGACGTTCGCCCCGCCACTACCTCAAGGTAGCGCGGCAAGGCCACCGTCCTTCTGCTGGCAAATGATCGGCCCGGCTAACGCAATTCCGGCGCGGCGTCAAACAGGCGGGCATGTTCGGCAATGGCGTAGCGGTCCGTCATCCCGGCTACGAAATCGGCGATAACACGCGCCCGCGCACGCTCGGCGAGCCCTGTCTGAGCGGCCCGCCAAGCTCCGGGCAGAGCGCTTTCATCCGCCAGATAGCGGGCGAAGAGCCGCGCCACGACGGCCTCGGCCTCGTCCATCACACCCATCACGCGCCGGCTGCGATAAACCCGCTCCATCAGGAACGCCTTGAGCGAATTGAGATCGCGAGCCACCTCGTCCGAAAACGCGACCGTTGCCCGGGACGCAGCCATAAGGTCGTGAGGTGTCGCGGGATCGAGCACAGCGAGCCGCCGACGGCTTTCCTGCACCACATCATGGATCAGGCGCGTGATCATGCGTCGCGTCACTTCGTAGGTGAGCCGGCTCTCATCCGCGCTTCCGCCATGAGGCAACGTGCGAACGATCTCTCCCACGAACGGCACATCCGCAAGGCCGGAAAGCGTGAGCAGATCGGCCCTCAGACCGTCGTCGATGTCGTGGCTCACGTAGGCGATATCGTCCGCGAGTGCCGCCGCCTGCGCTTCCCCCGACGCCCAGCGCTCAGCTTCGAGGCTCTGCCAACTGTCTTCGAGACCGCGCACCACCTTCAGCACCGGATCGGCTTCGTCCGCGAGCGGCCCGTTGTGCTTGGCAAGTCCCTCCAACGTCTCCCACGTGAGATTGAGCCCGTCGAAATCGAGATACTTGCGTTCGAGCGCCGTCACCACCCGCAGGCTCTGCGCATTGTGATCGAAGCCCCCGAAGGCCGCCATGATCCGGTCGAGCGCGCGCTCGCCCGCATGTCCGAACGGCGGATGGCCGAGATCGTGCGCCAGCGCCAGCGCCTCCGCGAGATCCTCGTCGAGGCGGAGCTGCCGCGAGATCGTCCGCGCGATCTGGGCCACTTCGAGGCTGTGCGTCAGCCGCGTCCGATAGTGATCGCCCTCGTGATAGACGAACACCTGCGTCTTATGGATCAAGCGGCGGAACGCCGTGGAATGCAGGATGCGGTCGCGATCCCGCTGAAAGGGACTGCGGGTCGGACAATCGGGCTCCGGAAACCGCCGCCCGCGGGACGGCACGGCGCCCGCCGCATACCGCGCAGGGCGGCGCTGCCCAGGCGTGAGCGACGCTCCGAAGTCGGCCGTGCCGGTAATTTTGTCCAATCCCGTCGAGTCGTCGCTCATGTCCTGAGACGTAGGCCCTGCAGGCCGGACGCCGCAAGCCATTTGACTTGGATCAAGCGATCCCTATCTTCATGCCGAGACGCGACGCACACGAGGCATTCCGGAATGGCTGAAACAGCCGCCCGCGCCTCCTGAGGACCGCCAGGATGACCGAGACCGCCACCTTTCCCGTAACTCTGACAGCGAGCGCAGCCCGCCGCATCGCCGAAATCGTCGCTGGCGAGCCCGCCGGCACCCTGCTGCGCGTTTCCGTAGAAGGCGGCGGATGTTCAGGCTTTCAATACCAGTTCGACCTGGTGGACGGCGCATCGGGCGACGATGCCGTGATCGAGCGCGACGGGGCAAAGGTGTTGATCGATCCGGTGTCGATGGCTTATCTCGCCGGGTCAGAAATCGACTTCGTCGACGACCTGATCGGCGCGGCCTTCAAGATCCAGAACCCGAACGCGACCGCCTCTTGCGGCTGCGGCACCAGCTTCTCTCTCTGACCTCTCCGCACTCCCGGCCCAAAACGGGAGCGCTCCGGACCCTCATGCTCATCACCACCTGGAACATCAACGGCATCCGGGCTCGTATCGAGGGCGCCGTCGCTTACGTGCGCGAAGCCAAGCCCGACGTGTTGTGCCTGCAGGAGATCAAGTGCCAGGACGAGGGCTTCCCGCGCGAGGCCTTCACCGATCTCGGCTATACGGTCGAAACCTACGGCCAGAAGGGCTTCAACGGCGTGGCGCTCCTCTCCCTGCACCCGCTCGAAGACGTGACACGCGGCCTCCCCGGCGACGATACCGACGTGCAGTCGCGCTTCATCGAGGCGACCGTCACCGTGGGCACGCTCTCGGTCCGCGTTGCCTCCCTCTACCTGCCGAACGGCAACCCGCTCGGCACCGAGAAGTTTTCTTACAAGCTTGGCTGGATGGCGCGCCTCGAAGCGCACGCCCGCGCGCTGCTCGCAACCGAAATGCCCGTCGTTCTCGCAGGCGACTACAACGTCATTCCCGACCCCGCAGACGCCCGCCGCCCGGACGCATGGACCAACGACGCGCTGTTCCAGCCGGAGAGCCGCGGCGCATTCCGCGCCATCGAGAACCTCGGCTATCTCGACGCCATACGCGCCTGCCATCCCGAGCCCGGCATCTACACGTTCTGGGACTATCAGGCCGGCGCCTGGCAGAAGGACGACGGCATCCGCATCGATCATCACCTCTTGTCGCCCCAAGCCGTGGACCGGCTTTCGGGCGCGGGCATCGACCGCTTCACGCGGAGCTGGGAAAAGCCATCCGATCACGTGCCGGTCTGGGTCGCGCTCGCATAAATCCGCAGTATCCCACGTAAACGAAAACGCGCGCCGCAAGGTGCAGCGCGCGTTTCGAACTTTAGCAAGCGATGGGTCAGCGCACCTGGCCAGGCGCAGTGACGTCGCGCAGCGCAGCGTCTCCACCCACCGAGCCGTAGCTGAAGGTCGGCGGCTGGGCGGCAGGCGGAGGCAGCCGGTCGGTGGTCGTAACCGCGTGTCCGCTGTTCCCTGCAATTCCCGAACGATTGGGGGACAGGAAATCCACGGCCTCGCCGTTTTTGCACGTGCGGATCGGTGCAGCCGTGAGCTGCGCCAAGCCGCTGTGGTCGCGCGCCTTAGCGGGCTTCCGGCCGTAGCGGTTGCCCCACTGCGCGACGATGCCCGTCGCCTGGCTGCGCGTGCCTTCGGCGGCACCGCAGAAGATGTTCTGATAGATATCCTCGATCCACATCGCATCCTGCGGCGGCGCATTGCGCACCGCAATCGCGATCAAGGCCAACGCACGGGCCGGATCTGGTTCTACATGCTTTCCGCGCCAGAGGAGATCGGCGAAGAAGGCCTGCGCACCCGCATGTCCGTTCTGGCTCAGAATGGAGAGCCAGTGCCGCCCGAGCGGAATGTTCGCCTCAACCCCCTCGCCGGTCAGCTGCAGCTTGGCGAGTTCGAATTGAGCATCCTCGTCGTTGTAGGTCGTCGATGCATTGTTGAAATAGAACACCGCACGCGCGGGATCCGGCGCGAGCCCGATCTCCGGCAGACCCTTGAGCCAATATCCCGCAACCGCCGTCAGCGCCTTGCCGATGTAGGGCGCGCGCGGATCGAGATCCGGATCCGCTTCGAGATGATCGTCGATGATCTTCTCGAACAGGGCAAACGCCTTGGCGTGATCGGTATAGGCACCCGTGTTGTCCTGGTAGATCTTGGCCAGGTAGTACGTCGCCATGAACTCGCTTGATGCCGCCGCATACTTCAGCGCCGGCACCGCAATTTCGTAATAGCCGCCTTGGTAGGCGCTGACGCCTTGCCGAAGCGCCTCGCGTGGTGAGCTGAACGACGTCGACTGCGCGTGCGCCGCCAACGGTCCGCATGCCATCACGATCAAACCGAGTAGAAGTCTAGATGTCCGCATAGCAAACAACTTCCGCCTTCCCGCCTGCGTGGGTGACGGCGCCATACCGGGCCGGCCCCACCTGATCCGCAAATTTTCTTATTGCCCCGCTCTGATAAGCGTTCGGCGGAGCTTTCCAGGTCTTGCGGCGGCGCTCGAGCTCGGCTTCGTCGACCTCAAGGTCGAGCGTACCGGCTACGGCATCCATCGCAATGATATCGCCGTCCTGGATGAGCCCGATGGGCCCTCCTACGGCTGCTTCCGGTCCAACGTGCCCGACACAGAACCCGCGCGTCGCGCCCGAGAAACGTCCGTCCGTGATGAGCGCGACCTTGTCGCCTGCGCCCTGCCCGTAGAGGGCTGCGGTCGTCGCCAGCATTTCGCGCATACCGGGGCCACCTTTGGGGCCCTCGTAGCGGATCACCAGCACCTCGCCTTCCTTGTAGTCGCGCGCTTCGACGGCGTGGAACGCGTCTTCCTCGCAATCGAAACAGCGCGCAGGACCACGGAACTGAAGGGTCTTGAGACCAGCGACCTTCACGATTGCACCGTCCGGCGCAAGCGTGCCCTTGAGGCCCACGACTCCGCCCGTCGGCGTGATCGGGTTGGAAACCGGATAGACCACCTTCTGCTCGGTGTTGAACGTCACCGACTCGAGGTTCTCGGCCATCGTCTTGCCGGTGATCGTCAGGCAATCGCCGTGCAGGATGCCGCCTTCGAGGAGCGCCTTGAGAATCTGCGGCACGCCGCCGATCTCGTGCACATCCGAGGCGACATACTTTCCACCCGGCTTGAGATCCGCGATGTACGGAGTCTTCTTGAAGATCTCCGCCACGTCGAACAGGTCGAAATCGATGCCGCACTCATGCGCCATGGCCGGAAGATGCAGCGCCCCGTTGGTGGAGCCGCCGGTCGCGGCCACGACGATCGCCGCGTTCTCGAACGCCTTGCGCGTGCAGATGTCGCGCGGGCGGATACCGAGCGCGATGAGCTTCATCACCGCTTCACCGCTCGCGCGCGCATAGGCATCGCGGCTTTCGTAGGGCGCAGGCGTGCCGGCCGAGCCGGGCAACGCAAGGCCGATGGCTTCCGAAACGCACGCCATCGTGTTCGCGGTGAACTGCGCGCCGCATGCGCCGGCACTCGGACACGCCACGCATTCGAGCTCATGCAGGTCTTCGTCCGACATATCGCCGACGGAATGCTTGCCGACACCTTCGAAAACGTCCTGCACGGTGACGTCGTGGCCCTTGAATTTGCCGGGCAGGATCGAGCCGCCATACATGAATACCGACGGCACGTTGAGGCGCAGCATGGCCATCATCGTGCCGGGCAGGCTCTTGTCGCAGCCCGCGATGCCGACCAACGCATCGTAGCTATGGCCGCGCATGGTGAGCTCGATGGAATCGGCGATCACCTCGCGTGAGACGAGCGACGACTTCATGCCCTGGTGACCCATGGCGATGCCGTCGGTGACGGTGATCGTGCAGAACTCACGCGGCGTGCCGCCCGCGTGCTTGACGCCGGCTTTGGCCGACTGCGCCTGACGCTGAAGCGCGATGTTGCAGGGCGCGGCTTCGTTCCAGCAGGAGACGACGCCCACGAACGGACGATGGATCTCTTCTTCCGTGAGACCCATGGCATAGTAATACGAGCGGTGAGGCGCGCGCGACGGCCCTTCCGTGACATGCCGGCTGGGCAACTTCGATTTGTCGAACGTCTTCGCGTCCATCAGTGCAATCCGTTTCTTCTTAGACACTCTCACAGCGGCCACGCACCGACGCGCAGCACCGCTCAAGAGCGGGTCCCCCAAGTGATTTCAAAAAAGGTCGCTTCCGATGAAGGACCGGCCGTTTGCCCCCGCAAAAGAGGGTGATCGCCGATTCCGAACCTGAAGCCCCCGCAGCTTCCCGTTCATTCCTAGTTTTCGTTGCGCTTTCTTTGTGGCTCAAACGAGGCATCAGATGGGGATTTCGTTGCCGTGAGGCAACATCGGTTAAGTGCCACGTCCATTTTCCGGACGATTTCGAAGCCGTGGCTTTGAGAACACAGTTAATGTCTCGCACTCTCCCGATCCTGCATGTCTAGCACCCGATCCCGGCCGATGATGGGCCGTGATGAGAATGTTCCGAGGCCCGAAAAAATGCGCACACCGGAGCATTTAGATCCCACGCCACAATTGAGCGATCGGCCAAGCTATTGATTGGCAAACGTTTTGCGCAGAACCACGACCGTGATTTTCTCCGAGGGCGACATATCTTGGCCTGAAGGCAGCCCAAATCATTGGTTTATATGGGGAAAGCGACACGCCGCACCCGGGCCGGGAGGACCGATGAAATCTCTGCTGATCGCAGCCACCGCCACCCTCTTTCTCGCCATCGCTTTCGTAGCGTCGCCCTTCGTCGCGGCATGGTCTATTCGCGAGGCCATGCGCACCGGCGACAGCGCCTACCTCGCCGAAAAGATCGAATGGCCGACGGTGCGGGAAACACTGCGCGGATCGCTAATGGAGTTTGCAACCGGTCCCGTGGCCGTCGCAAGCGCCGGCACCGCCAACCCGCAGCCCGGCCTTTGGCAACGCATCAAAGCCGGCATCGGGCGACACGCCGTAGAGAGCATGGTCGACGCCTACGTCACGCCCGAAGGCCTGCCGCAGCTCTTCAACGTGCGCAAATTCTATCGCGATAACATTTCGGGCCAGACGGCCGCCGATGCCGCGCTCCCGTGGCACGAACGCGCTCGCCTGTTCTGGTCGCGCGTGAAGCGCGCGGAATTCCATTCGCCAGCGGCGTTCGAAATCGAGCTGGCGGACCGCAATGATCCGACGCGCCACTACGTCGGCCTGCTCGAACTGCGCGGGGCGACATGGAAGCTCACCGAGCTACGCGTCCTGAAAGTGCGGGAAGCATCTCTTCGCTCGCCCACTCGGATCGCGCGCCCAGCCTAACCTTCAGCCCGCAGGGCTCAGGCGCCAAGGGCGCCCGGGCCAAGTGGCCCGCCCCCGCGGAGGGCGCAGGTCGGAAGGGGCTTGGCTTGGCCAAGGCTTTTCAACCTGAACAGCCCGTGAGCGAAGTTAGCTCTCGATCCGCTTCAGCGCCGCCTGAAGCCGCTGAATGCGATCCTCGGCCTCGACGACCCGCTCACGGTTGAGGTCCACGACGTGCACCGGCGACTTCGCGACGTTCGCTTCGTTCGAGAGCCAATTGGACGCCTTGGTCCGGTCCCCCTCTGCCTTCTCGATTTCCTTCGAGAGGCGCTTACGCTCAGCCTCCATGTCGATGACGCCTTCGAGCGGCAGCGCCGCCGTCGCCTCGTCGATCACGATCAGCGCAGCACCTTTCGGGATCGCATCGCCAAACGAAATGCTTTCGAGCCGCGCGAGCCGGCTGATGGTCTCCTCGTGCCGGCGCGCACGCGCTACCGTCGCCTCGTTCGCGCCCGAGATGATAAGCGGAATTTTCGCACCCGCCGGCACGTTCATTTCCGTCCGTACGGAACGCACCTCAGAGACGAGCTCGACGATCCAGCCGATCTCGGCATCCGCCTCCGCGCTCGCAAGGCCCGAGAGACGCGGCCATTCGGAAAGGCACAGCAGCGACTGACGCCGCTCACCGTGCTCCACCATGTGCGCCCAAAGCTCTTCGGTGATGAAGGGCATGAACGGATGCAGAAGCTTCAGGCATTGGTCGAGGGCCCACGCCGCACAGTTGCGCGTCTCGGCCTTCGCCTCCTCGTCGTCACCTGCAAGGATCGGCTTGATCAGCTCCAGATACCAGTCGCAATAGACGCCCCACACGAACTCGTAGATCGCGCCCGCCGCCTCGTTGAAGCGATACGCTTCGAGGCCCTGCGTTACGGCCGCAGCCGCACGCTCCGTCTCGCCCACGATCCAGCGGTTGAGCGTGTGCTTCACACTATGCGGATCGAAATCGAATTGACGCACGCACTCGTTCATCTCGCCGAAGCGCGCCGCGTTCCAGAGTTTGGTTGCGAAGTTGCGGTAACCTTCGACGCGTGCCGGCGCGAGCTTGATGTCGCGTCCCTGCGCCGCCATGGCAGCCAGCGTGAAGCGAAGCGCATCCGCGCCGTACTTGTCGGCGAGTTGTAGCGGATCGATGACGTTGCCTTTCGACTTCGACATCTTCTGCCCCTTCTCGTCGCGCACGAGGGCATGGATGTAGACGTCGTGGAACGGGATCTCCTTCATGAAATGGAGACCCATCATCATCATGCGGGCAACCCAGAAGAAGATGATGTCGAAGCCGGTAACGAGCACGCTCGTCGGATAGTAGCGCTGAACTTCAGCCGTCTCGTCCGGCCAGCCGAGCGTCGAGAACGGCCACAGCGCGGAAGAGAACCACGTGTCGAGAACGTCCTCGTCGCGCGTGAGCGTCAACGGAACGTTCGATCCCGCATAATGCGCTTCCGCGAGCGCGCGCGCTTCCGCTTCCTCGTGCGCGACGAACACGTGCCCATCGGGGCCGTACCACGCGGGGATCTGGTGACCCCACCAGAGCTGGCGCGAGATGCACCACGGCTGGATGTTCCGCATCCATTCGAAGTAGGTCTTTTCCCAGTTCTGCGGCACGAACTTTGTCTTGCCGGTTTCGACCGCGGCGATGGCAGGCTTCGCCAGCTCCTCGGCATTCACGTACCACTGGTCCGTGAGCCACGGCTCGATGACGACGTTCGAGCGGTCGCCGTGCGGCACCGTATGCGTCGTCGGCTCGATCTTGGCGAGCAGCCCCAGCGCAGCGAGATCGGCCACGATCTTCTCGCGCGCCTCGAAACGGTCGAGCCCGCAATAAGCAGGCGGCACGTCGTCGTTGAGCTTCCCGAACGCGTCGAGCACGTTGATCTTTTCGAGATCGTGCCGGCGACCCACCTCGAAGTCGTTGAAGTCGTGCGCAGGCGTGATCTTCACCGCGCCCGTACCCTTTTCAGGATCGGAGTACTCGTCCGCAACAATCGGAATCTCGCGCCCAACGAGCGGCAGCACAACCTTCGCGCCCGCCGCAACGAGGCCCGCATAGCGCGCATCATCGGGATGCACGGCAACCCCGCTATCGCCCAGCATCGTCTCAGGCCGCGTCGTCGCAACGATGATGTAGCCGCGCGTCTCGAACGCCGTCGGCTTGCCGTCTTCATCGAACGCAATCGGGTGCTCGTACGTCTTCCCGTCCGCCAGCGGATAGCGGAAGTGATACATGTGCCCGGACGGGTCTTTCTTGAGCGCTTTCGCGAGCGCCGCCGCATCGAACGGCGCTTCGGGATCACCATCGGCCCACGTCAGCGAGCCCTTCTTCTCGACCTGCACCACCTCGAGATCCGAGATCGCGGTCTGGAACTTCGGGTCCCAGTTGACGAGACGCTTATCCTTGTAGATCAGCCCGTCGCGATAGAGCTGTACGAACACTTTCACGACGGCCCGTGAAAGCCCCTCGTCCATCGTGAAGCGTTCACGGCTCCAGTCGCACGACGCGCCGAGCCTGCGAAGCTGGTTGAGAATGGTGGAACCGCTCTCGTCCTTCCACTGCCACACTTCGTCGAGAAACACTGCGCGGCCCATGCTGCGCCGGTCGGCCTTACCCTCGGAGGCCAGCTTGCGCTCCACCACCATCTGGGTCGCGATGCCGGCGTGATCCGTTCCCGGCTGCCACAGCACGTCGCGCCCGCGCATCCGCTCGAAACGCACCAGCACGTCCTGCAGCGTGTTGTTGAGCGCGTGCCCCATGTGGAGCGAGCCCGTCACGTTGGGCGGCGGAATGACGATCGAGTAAGGCTCGGCGCCTTCGCGCTCCGGCCGCCCAGCGCGGAAGGCCTCGGCCTTGTCCCATTGCTCAGTGATGCGCGGCTCGATCTCGGCGGGCTGATAGGTCTTGTCGAGCATGGAACGGCGAGCCTTTACGGGAAAAAGAAAGGGGAGCAGGCGTCCTACGAACCCGCTCGCCGCCTGTCAATCGGCGGGACCGGGCCCGCGGATTGCGCGGGAGAGGAAAACTGAACAGAGGCCGCGACGAAGCGGTGGCGTCTCACGAGCCAGGCGGCTTGGTGCCACCGCCCGAACCGAGCGTGCGCTGCATCTCGGAGCGGAGCGCCTTCTCCATGATCCGGGGCATATTCTCCGCGACCCACTTTTGCAGCATTGGACGCAGCATATCCGCAACGACATCCTCGAGCGTCCGCCCAGGCGCGGCTGCGGATTCGGAAACCGGCTGTACGGCAACGGGAGCCGTGACAACCGGCGGCGCGGAAGAGACGGGCGCAGCGACCTGAGCGCTCGCGCTAGGAACCGTGGCGCGATCCGCAATCGCCGGTGCGCCGACAACGTCAGCCGCATCCGATTTGGCGGTGGAAGCCGCCAGCCCCTGCGCAAGCGCACCGAGCGCATCCGCCGCCGCATCTTTGCCCGCCGCCTCTGCGCCAACAGGCGCATTGTCTGGCCTTGCAGCGAATGACGTCTTGACCGGCTCCGGCGCAGCCAGGGTCGGCGCGACGGGCGATGCAGGCGTCGAGAGCGAAGGCGAAAGAGGCGCGCGATTGAGCGAGGAGGCAGGCTCCGGCGTGTCGAGCTGAGGCGGACGAAGCGAAAGGCCATTCATGCCAACATGCGCAGCGGCACCGCTGCCGGCGCGCGGCGGTGAACCGAACGAACTGTCGGGCGTCGGCTGCCCGCGTCCCACCACGTCACTGGGCACAATGGAACCGAAATCTGGAAAGCGCGTCGTAGGATCGATGGGCGGAGCCCGATCGGCAGCGTTGGCATTCGTACTGGCAACGGACGGTGCCGGCGACGGGTCCTTAGCCGCAAGCGACGGATTGGGCACCGCAGCCTGGGCGAGATCGTTGCTGCGAACCGGGGGCAACACCGGTTCCGACCGCTCCGGCGGAAAAAAGCCCGTCTTCTTCGTGAGCGGCGGAAACCCGAACGTCTGGGGGCGCGGCGGAGCGGCACTCTCCGCAAAACCACGGCCGAAAGGCGTGGGCGCAACCAGCGTCGCCTCAGGCGCGGGATCGGACGACAGAGAAGGAGACGACGGAGAGGGAGAGACTGCGGTAGACGCTGTTTCCGTCACGGCATCGGCCGCGGCCAACAGCGGCTTCGCGCCGCCGAATGGCGCCGCCTCAGGCACCGCACGAGTCTCCGGCTTCGGCGCCGCATTGGCGACGTTCGCCGTATCGGGTTCGTCGAGAATATCTGCAAGATCTTGATCGAAAGGCAGCGGACGTTTGGCCCCGTTCGTACCCGCAGCCCCTGCGGTTGCGCCAGCAGCCACGCTGCTGAACGTGCCGTTCAGCCGATCCTTGAGCGAGGGCGGTGTTTCCGGCGGCGGGGGCGGCGCGGCGTGGCTCGGAACAACGGGCGGCGAAGTGTCCGGCACAGCATCGAGAGCGGACTGCGGCGCGTCAGGCTCCTCGGAAATGTTCTGGCGGATCGACGCCAGGATCTCGTCGATGCTAAGCTCGCCCGGCTTGTCCGGTCTATTCATACCCCACCTGTCCAGCCGATTGAAGCGCGCGCCGCCCCATGCGAGCCTCTCGCATGAGCATCGACACGCGCCATTCCGCGTACCGCTCTAGGGAACACGTACCGCCGATCCCCCCCGGCATCAACGGATCCGGCGGATTTATGCGTGCTCTCCACCGGGCCGTATGCTCGGCCCGGCTTGCGACGATTTCGAGGCGGGCTCGCGTTTTGGGCAACACGAGGCCCGGCCACACGCATTCTATAGCTTTTTCAGCGGCTTGACGCTTTCCGCAATCTCGATGTGAAGCGCCTTCTCCACCATGCGCGGCATATTGTCGGCCAGCCACTGGCGAAGCATCGGCCTCAGGAGATCCGCCGTCGTATCTTCGATCGACCCCACGCCCTCGATTGCATCCCCGGCGGGCACTGCCGCGACCGGCAGCGGCGGCGGCGGCATCGCGATCACCTGCGGTGCGGGCACATCCTCCAAGATCTCTTCGACATGAGCCATCACCGGGGGCACTGCCTCCGGTTCGAACGATGCAACAGGCGTGAAAGCGACAGGGGATACCGGAAGCGGCGTCTCGGCCACGGCTGCCGGAGCGGGCGTGGGCACCGGGCTTGCCGGCGCCGACATCTTCATGAAATGCGTGTCCTTGAACGACGCCATGACACGCTTTGGCTGGTCAGAAATATCCGCCGACGCGCTATTGGCCGGGGCGACGGGTTCGACAGGCGCCGCCGCGGCATGCGCGTGTCCGTTGTGGGCGCCGTTGATGTGGCCGGAACCGTTCACCGCCACTGCATCGTCGCTGCGATAAGCTTCCGTCCGGACCGGCTGCAGCGAGCTCAAACCCTGATATGGCTGATGCACGTCGGGCTTGGCGCCGTTCTGGCTCGCCCCATTGCTGTGAGCATGGTCCTCGCCATTGCTCGCCCCATCGACCGGCGTTGCCGTCGCATTGCGGATCGCATCCGTCAAACGGCCAAGCAGCGGCGCAGGACGATCCGGCGCAGGCAGCGAGGACGAACGGAAAATCGCGGGAAGATCGAAATCGCCAGCGTCGTCGAGGACGCCGTCGCCTTTAAGTACGATAGGCTGGCTGCCGCGGAAATCTCCGTAAGCCTGGTTTGCGGGCTCCTCAGCGATGATCCTGCGGATCGACGCAAGGATCTCTTCCATGCTCGGCTGGCCGTTCTTCTCTGTCATGTTCATGACGCCACTCCCTACGCACACCACGACACACGGCACCGACCCGCAAAGGCACCGCCCCCGACTTAGTGGACGCCGCAGACAGCGACGTCAGAGCCCCGTGCGCAGCGCGCAACGAGGAGCACGTTCAACTGACGTTTGCGAGGAGCAACCAAAGCGCCCCGACCGACGCAGCATTCCCGCTCATGCAAAGTTGTGTGTGGGACTCCCACCGAAGGTGACGCTACGCACCATAGTGGGCGACGATGTGGCAAAGCCACATGACAACAAAAATCGATGAGCAGATTTTTCTGAGCTAGCGCAGGCGGGCGGGATCGCTCAAGCGATTTATTTTACGCCGGCCGCCCAATCGGCCTCGCCGGACAGCTCCTCCGTCCGACCGTCGGAGTGAGTAATCGAGGTGCCCCAAGGCTTACGGCGCACTTCTTGATAATGCGCTTCAGGATCGTAGGCGACCGAAGTAAAGCCAAGATTTATTGCGTCCAGGCGGCCCAGCGCGGAGAGAACGGCGTAGCTCGACACCACAACGTTGCGCCGCGTGGAGACGAGCTGCACCTGGGAGTTCAAAAGCTCGACCTCGGCGTTAAGCACGTCGAGAAGTGTGCGCTGACCGACGCGCTCTTCCTCACGAACACCCGTGAGTGCCGTGGTGTTGGCCTCCACCTGCGACTGATCGGATTCGACCTGCGCCCGCGCTGCAAGAAGCTGCGACCAAGTGGCCACCACTTCCGCTTCCGCTTCGCTCCTCGCCTGCTCGATTTCCTGCAGCCGGCTGACGTGAATATGCTTCTGCTGACGAACGCGGGCGTAAACCTCGCCGCCCTCGTAGATCGGCACCGTCAAGCGGCCTGTGACAGCAGCAGTTTCGGATTCGCGCGTGATCGGCGAGGTATCGAAACGATCCTGATAGAAGGCTTCGAGCTGTACCGTCGGCAGAAGCTCGCCCCGAATTCGGTCGACGCCGAACCGCGCGGCCTGTTCGAGGTAAAGCGCACCCACGACCACCGGATTTTCATGCGTTCCGATATCGATCGCTTCCTGGAGAGAGCCCGGAATGGCGTGCTGGTATCCGTTGGGCTCGACGAGATTGTTCGGCGCGTGCCCAATGACGCGCTCGTAAGATCCCCGGCTCGTCTGCAGATTTGCCTTCGCGAGATCGAGCGCCGAAACGGCACCCGCGCGGCGCGCCTGCGCTTGTGCGACGTCGGTGCGGGTGACCTCACCCACGCCGAAACGGTCTTCGGTGGCGCGCAACTCGCGAGTCAACACGTTGACGTTGTTCTCGCGGAGCCGAACGATGGCCTGATCGCGCACGACGTCCATGAAAGCCGTCACCGCCTCGAGCAGCACGAGCTGCTCCACGCCACGCAGCGTTTCTCGCGCGGCGCGCACGTTCGCTTCCGACTCGTTGACCGCGTTGATGACGCGGAAACCGCTGAAGATGGGCTGCACGAAATCGACCCCATAGCCCTTCGGACTGAAGTCGTTGTGCGTGCTTCCCGGAACCCCAACCGTACGGGTGCGGTTATGCTGCCAGTTAATGTCTGCGCTACCCGTGATCCTTGGCCGGAAACCCGACCGAGCCCGCGTCACTTCTTCGTCCGTGGCCCTCAGGCGGGCGCGCTCGGCATCAAGGCGGGGATTGTACTGGTAGGCGGAGGCAAGCGCCTCGTTCAGCGTTTCTGCACGCGCGGCATCGCCGGGAGACAGCCCAACGCCAATTGCGGCCACAAGAGCAACAAGAGCCCCCAGCCGAAAACTCGGTTTGACTTGCACTGATGTCATTCCAAGACCCGCCTTGACGGCTCCACCCCTACAAGGCCCGTCGTATGTGCCGGCTGCCAAGTGATGGGCGCTCTCCCCAAATCTAGAAACTGCCGACTCTTTTAGAGGAGGCATCCGATTCGAAGAAGGACAACACAAGCCGCATACGGCACATGACGAGAGTGCGTGGCAGCATTCCCACACACAATATTCCTAAGACGACCAGGCGGCCTCCTCGGCAACGCTCCGAGACCTCACGCAACACATTGAATTAAAAAAGAAAGACGGGCGGCCGGAGGCGGAAACTCCGCCCTCTGCGCACCCGTCGGCTAGGAAATACACGCACCCCTGCAAGGGGCCGGCCTGGAATTTTCAGAAGACGAATGCAGGCGGCCGCTCAAAGCCCGGCAAAACCTCGCTATTGGCGTCGAACACGTCTTGCGTGCCGAACACGCTCCCATCGCGCCGCCACACCGTTGCCCGGCCTGCGCCGTGACGCGACTGGATCGCCACCAGTCGACCGCCGTCCTTGAGCTGATCGAGCAACCCGGGCGGAACCGTCTCGATCGCACCTTCGATCACGATCGCATCATACGGCCCGCCCTCAGACCAGCCGGCCGCAAGATCGCCGGTCACCACCTCGATCCCCTCCGCACCGATTTTGGCCAGGGTCTCGCGGGCGAGAGCGGCAAGGTCTGCATTGACCTCGAGTGCCACGACACGGCCGCCGAGCCGAGCCAGCACAGCGGACGAATAGCCGGTTGCAACTCCGATATCGAGCACAGCGGCGGTCGGCTCGATCTGCGCCGCTTGAATGAGTTTGGCGAAGGTCCGCGGCTCTAGCATCGTCCGCAAGGCGCCTTCTGAGAACGAGCCGAGCGAAATCGGCCCATCCATGTAGGCAACCGGGCGGGACGCCTCCGGCACAAAAAACTCGCGCGGGATGTCCGCCATTGCGCGGATGATGCGACGGTCGGTGACATCGCTCGGCCGCACCTGCGATTCGACCATATTCCTGCGCGGGACAGCGTAGTCCATGTTGATCCTCCGAGGCGTGCGCCGGAGATCCCATCCGGCGCGATCGAGGCGAACATATGCGAAGTTGCAGCCCACGGCCACAGCGCGCGACGCCGCGCCTGCCCTATCCTCTGGGCCAAAGCGCCCAGCAAACGAGAAGCGCCACCGCACTCCAGATGATCGCCACCACCAAGATCCCGAGGCGGCTGCGAGGCCGATCGGCCAGCGTCTCCGCCTCGGCTCTGAACTCGGCCATCAGCGTGGGATCGATAAGGCGCGCGATCAAGAGCACGGCGAGCGGCAGGAGGATGAGTTCGTCGAGCAGCCCCAGGACGGGGATAAAGTCGGGAATGAGATCGATGGGTGAAAGGACATAGGCGGCAACCAGCACCGCGAACGCCTTGACCGCCCAGGACACACGTGGATCGCGGGCCGCCAGATAAAGCGCCACGCCATCGCGTTTGGCGCGCCGGGCCGCATCCTCCAGCTTCTCCCGCCACGGCCCTGCAGCCCGGTTCGTCGATTTCCCGTCCACGATAGCCTACCCTTGCCGTCCGGATAAACCTGAGCTTGTCCTAGCCTTTGTCTATATGATAGATGCGTGCGGCGCTGAGACGGGAAGATCTTCTGGTCGCTTCGTTCAACGCGCAACCGGACATGAAAGGAGCCCACCACCTCCTTTTGCCGACGTCCATCGAGAGGCCACGTGGCGGAGTGGTGACGCAGCGGACTGCAAATCCGTATACGCCGGTTCGATTCCGGCCGTGGCCTCCAAAATTCCCAGCATGGGTCGCATGTGAAAACTGGAGCGCGACTTGCGTGACCAGCCAGGCGCGCGCGGACATTTCTTGGGATGCGCTCCCAATGAACAGCTTTCGCTCAGGCTCCAATCCGCTAATCTTCCATCCAACGAAGAGGTGAGAGCCACCGGTTGACCGGCAAGGCTGCCAATCGGGGGGATCGGTCCAGATGCCATCGGATACCGTCGCGATGATCGAGAAGGTCAAGCGCGACCCTGAATTCTTACCCGTCGTAAAAAAACGCGCGCGGCTGGCCTGGACACTCTCTGCCCTGACATTGGCCATCTACTTCGGCTTCATCCTCCTCGTCGCCTTTGCTCCGGACTTGCTCGGCCGTCCCATCGGAGACGGCACCATGACGGTCGGCATCGTCGCCGGCGTCGGCACCATCATGTTGGCGGTCGCGCTTACCGGGCTTTACGTGCGCCGCGCCAACAACGAATTCGACGCCAAGATCGACGCCATCGTCGCGAGGGCCGCTTCGTGAACATTCCAGCCATCGTGATGTTTCTGATGTTCGTGGCGGTCACGCTCGTCATCACTCGCTGGGCCGCGAGCCGAGTCCGCTCTGCATCCGACTTCTACGCTGCCGGCGGCGGCATCACCGGCACCCAGAACGGCCTCGCCATCGCGGGCGACTACATGTCGGCCGCGTCCTTCCTCGGCATCTCGGGGCTCGTCTTCGCATCCGGCTTCGACGGCATCCTCTATTCTGTAGGCTTCCTCGTCGGCTGGCCCATCGTGCTGTTTCTGATCGCGGAGCGCCTGCGCAACCTCGGGCGTTACACCTTCGCCGACGTCGTAGCCTATCGCCTCGAAGCCGGCCCCATTCGCACCCTCTCCGCCGTCGGCACGCTGACGGTCGTTGCGTTCTATCTGATCGCGCAGATGGTGGGCGCCGGAAAGCTGATCGAGCTCCTGTTCGGCCTTCCCTATCTCTACGCCGTGATGGCGGTCGGCGCGCTCATGGTGACCTACGTCGCAACCGGCGGCATGGTGGCAACAACGTGGGTTCAGATCATCAAGGCCTGCCTGCTGCTTGGCGGCGCGACGTTCATGGCCTTCATGGTGCTCGCCAACTTCGGCTTTTCGCTCAACGCAATGTTTCGCGCCGCAACCGACATCCACCCTGACGGTCTCGCCATTCTCTCGCCGGGCAAGCTCGTATCCGATCCGATCTCAGCCATCTCGCTCGGACTCGCGCTGATGTTCGGCACGGCCGGCCTGCCCCACATTCTCATGCGCTTCTTCACCGTGAAGGACGCGAAGGCAGCCCGCAAATCCGTCTTCTACGCCACCGGCCTGATCGGCTACTTCTACATTCTCACCTTCATCATCGGCTTCGGCGCCATCACGCTTCTGATGAGCGACCCGTCGTATTTCCGTGCAGGCCCCGACGGCAGCTTCGATCCGCTGGCCGCCATGATCGGCGGCACGAACATGGCAGCCGTCCATCTCTCGCAAGCCATCGGCGGCTCGCTCTTCCTGGGCTTCATCTCGGCCGTCGCCTTCGCAACCATCCTGGCCGTCGTCGCGGGCCTGACGCTCGCAGGTGCTTCGGCCGTGAGCCACGATCTCTACGCCAGCATCTTCGCCAAGGGACGGAGCACGGAAGCAACCGAAGTACGCATCTCGCGCATCTCCGCTATCGTCATCGGCATCGTCGCGATTTTCCTCGGCTACGTGTTCGAAAATCAGAACGTGGCGTTCATGGTCGGCCTTGCGTTCGCAATCGCCGCAAGCTGCAATTTCCCCGTCCTGCTGATGAGCATCTTCTGGCGAGGCACGACGACACGCGGCGCCGTGGTCGGCGGCTTACTGGGCCTTGTGTCGGCGGTAACGATGGTGCTGTTGAGCCCCGCCGTATGGGTCAATACCTTTGGCTTCCCGAAGGCGCTGTTCCCCTATGACAGCCCTGCCCTTTTCTCGATGACGATCGCTTTCCTAGGCATTTACATCGGCTCGAAGCTCGACAGAAGCGCCCGCGCCGAAAAGGAGCGCGCCGCATTCGAGGATCAGTTCATCCGCTCGGAGACCGGCATCGGCATCGGCGCAGCGTCGTCTCACTAGACCGGGACGTCAGCCCGCCGCGGCACGCGCGCGGCCAGCACCGCCATGAGCTCGTCGCCGTTCTGGAACGTCGATGCGATCACCGGGATTTTCTCCGCCGGGCTCGCGCGGTGGGTGAGCGTGATTGCGTGGCAAAAGCCCCGCCCGCACTTGTCGAAGTCGATCTCGACATCCGTCACCAACCAATCCTGCCACGCACCTTCCACGACACGGTCGGCGACGGGCACGAAAAGCCCGTGAGCGTTGGCCACAACCTTGAACGATCCGCGCGGCGCGAGATCTCCGGCAGCCATCAGCGCACGCTTCACCCTCTGCCGGCCATAGAAACGGAGACCGAAAAACACAGAGCCCACAACCACGAGACCGAAAGCCGCCTCTCCGAGCACATGACCGAGCGAGAGCGTATCGCTCCGCATCCAGATGCCCAGCGCGAACGCGGCGAAGATGGCGAGCCCGCTGAGTTTGACCGTTCGTGAAAACTCAGGATCGGTATTCCAGTCGTGCCCGGCGACGCCTCCGCTCAACCACGTCCGCGGAAGCGCGACGTCGCGGCCCCGCGTCGCAAGCCACGCGTAATGCCGCTGCTCTTGCCCCTCGTTCGTCCGTCGGGCCACAGGCGCAGTCAGCCTATGCGCAAGGTAGACAATGCCGAAGAGGACGGCCGCAAACGCGAGCCAGAACAGAACCTGCGCGGCCACATCGGCGTTCATATCGTCCCACCACCCCGTTTGCCATCACGCCCCGAACGCTGCCTGACGCTCGGCAACGAGCCGACCCTGTCCCATGGCCGCTGCCAAAGGCCAATCCTACGCCCACGGATCGGATGTCGGCCGGGAGCGCTAGCAGAGCCAGGCACTCCAAGCCCGTGAAAAGTCAGCTTCCCACAGGGTGAGCCGCTTCGCCTCGGACTTTTTTCACCTACCCTCTGGCCCCCGGCGCAACCATCTGCTATGAGCCCGGCTCTCTGACGCGTTCAGAGACATTCCGCGGTAGCTCAGTGGTAGAGCATCCGACTGTTAATCGGACGGTCGTAGGTTCGAATCCTACCCGCGGAGCCATCCCCCTCGCCCTCCCCACATTGAAATCACACGACAAATCGGGTTATTATTGCCCCCGAACGGTGTTTCGGTAGGCTTGGTGCGCAACAAATAGCGCAACAAATGGGCAACCCATGGCACGGCAGATCAGCGCGGCGACACCGCACAAGGTAAGGGGGTTCTGGTACCTCGTCCGACGGGTCCCGCTCGAGTTCGCGCCCTATGATCAACGCAACCCTGTAAGAGTCAGCACCGGCCTTCGCATCGCCGATGATCCGCGCGGGATCCGGGCGGCGCAGATCGTGGGCAAGCTCGACGCCGACCTGATCCGCTACTGGGATGACAAACGGCGCGGGCGCGACCCGGACGCGGCGAAGCGATACGAGCGGGCCGTGGCCAAAGCCCGGCACTTCGGCCTCTCCTATATCCCGACAGCCGATCTCACCCAGGGGCCGGTGTCCGAGATCGTGACGCGCGCCGAGGTCCTGGAACAGACCGGCGCGGAGACGGACAGGGAGAAGACCGACGCGGTCCTTGGTGGTGTCTCGCCGCCCAAGATCATGGCGAGCGATCTCCTGGAGCGTCTCGAAGACATCGAGGCCGCTTCACTCTCCAAGAAGTCGAAAAATCAGCTTCGGAAGTGGAGGAAGGCACGGCAGACGCCGCTCGATGTGTTCATCGGGCTCGTCGGCGACAAAGCGATCGGCGAGCTGACCCGCGCCGACGTGCTGAAGCTCCAGGGCCATTGGAAGGACAAGGTGCTCGCCGGCGAGATCAACACGGCGTCGGCGAACAAGTACATCCGATACGTCAAAGTGATGTTCGATCGGACAAACGAGGACCAGCAGCTCAACCTGCCGCCGGTCTTCGACAGGGCGACGATGCGCGGCGAGAAGTACGGACAGCGCCTCGCCTATGATCCCGAGTTCGTGCAGAAGCACTTCCTTGCCGATGGCGCGCTCGACAGGCTGAACGACGAGGCCCGCCGCATCGTGTACGTGATGATCGAAACCGGGCTGCGGATCGCGGAGGTCACAAACCTGACCGAGAACACCATCCACCTGGGTGGTGACATTCCCTACGTCGAGGTCTTGCCCGAAGATCGCGAGATGAAGACAGAGCAAAGCGCCCGCAAAATCCCGCTCGTCGGCTGCGCACTAATGGCACTGAAGGAGCATCCGCGCGGCTTCCCGCGCTACCGCGACAAGAACGACACGCTGTCTGCGAACGTGAACAGCTTCCTTACGGACCATGCTTTGCGGCCCAAACCGAAGCACTCGCTCTACTCCCTGCGACATACCTTCGAAGATCGCCTAACGGCGATAGAGCCGCCCGAGAAGGTCATGGCCGTTCTCATGGGACACGAATGGTCCCGGCCACGCTACGGCGTTGGCCCCTCGTTGGAGCAGCTCAAGTCCTGGCTCGATCGGATCGCCTTCAAGCCACCGTCTGCAGTGTAGGCTTCCAGAATTCGACGTGCGCGCTCGGAAGGATCATTGCGCCGCGCCGCCTCAAGCTCCTGTTCGAGGCGCTCGAGCAACGGCGCGTACTGGGGGCCGTGCCGAAGCACCACGCGCGCGATTACGACAAGCGCGCGCTCGATGCGTTCCGGCGCGATAAGCTTTTCTGTCATGCAAGCGCCGTCGCTCCCATCACCAAGATAGAAGCTCGATCGGCGTCCATAGCGGAGCCGAACGCACCCGGCGTGAAATAAATTTCTATATCTGTTTCAGTCATTTCAGAAGCTTGACTGAACTGCTTTCTAAGCCAAACAGCCGAATTTCCGACTTTCTTACGCCCAGCTACGCCGCTCGCAGCCGCTGTCCATGCCAGCAGCTCACCAGGCTCTCCGACCAGATGCTTGCCACGGCTTTCACCGACTACGGAATAAGAGCGCCGGAGGTCTTGTTTAAGAGTGCTTATCCTGGCGCGTGCCCTATTTAAATGAGACGCTGATTTCTTGAATAGCGCGCCGCGAGCATGAGCCCCGAGGCGACGCGTCGGCGTGGACAGCAGCACGAACTGCATGAGGTCCACGATCCCCTCCGGTTTCAGGCATTCGTTGTAGTAGGGAGAGGCTTCAAGCTGGGCCTGGGCGAAGTGGCGCGACATCACGCACGGCTTGCCAGGCGCCTGCGAGGAGATGACCGATGAGACCACGCTGTCTAACTCGGACGCATATTTGTGCAGGTTCTCCTGCCAGTAGGGCGGGATGCCAAACTGCTTGGAGATCAGAAAACGGCGGTGGCGCAGATCGTTCAAATGGAGCACGGTGGTACGGGCCTTCAGGGCCTCGACGACGCTGGCCAGCGTCTTATCCCACAGATCGGGATCGAGCGCGCAGTCGTAGATCGATCCGATCAGCTCCGACAGCGCATTGGACGAAACCGGGCTTGCCACAATGAGCTTCCGTGCGTTCCCTAGTCCGACGATCGTACCTCCTCCAAATGGAGGAAGCCATCGATCGATACGACGAATTGAACACCTCGTCGACTCGAGCGGAACACCGAAGTAAATGAAAAGACATGAACGGAAGCTGAGCCGTCTGGGTCGGCAGTCCCGTAACCGCATGTGACGCTGCCGGGCAGTGGGAAGCTACGGCCCAACCACACCGTCGCCTCAACGCGGCGCGCTCACTCCTCGATGGTGCATCCCCCGGAGGTCAGAATTGTGATCGGCCTTCCCCCGACGACTGCGCTGTTCTCGAGGTAGCTCCGTTCAATCGCGAAGTGCGCTTCGGGAGGCTCGATTATGGAGAGCGTGACACGGGCCGTGGCTGGAATCGGGTTCGCCGCATCCGGCACCAAGTCGGAGCACATGTCCTCGTCCGTCTCTCCCCTTTTGGTGATGCAGTCCTCAATCGCGGCGAGATCCGGCATACGGATCGTGGCGGGGCCGGTGGCCACGATGCCGATCTGCACGATGGGCACCTCGAAGGAGTCGTTCTGGCGCTCCATCCGGGTCGCGGGCAAGGTCATCTCGCCAAAGTCGGCCACGGCCTTGAGCGTTCCCTTTGCGCCACCCTCGTAGACGAGGGTCGAACTGCCAGCCACGAAGGCGCCCCTGCATTTGGCTGTGAACGACCCGGCGTTCTCCGCGTTGCCGCACGCGGCGGCGAGCATGAGAAGCGGCAATGCCACGATGCAAGCTCTCATCATTTACGCCTCATTCGAACCGACTAGTCCTCTACGACAAATGCCGCCGGTGCAGACCGGTCTCATTTCTCATCCTTTCGGGAGCAGTGCGCATCCTCCGTTCGGAGGAGAGTGGTCGTTCATGCGGCTTGCGGCGCGCCATGTCTCGATGCGTCTGTCGGTGCGGAACGTTTGAGGCAGCGATCCGTAAAACCATTGCTGAGATGTGCCAGTGGGCACTGCGGCGGCAGAGGCACAGAGAGACCACGCCCATGAGATGGCAGATCGAAAGCGCGACCTGGCGCTATTCAACCTCTCTCGACTGTAAACGGGTCGGCTGCGATGTCGTCGCCCTGAGCGTGGATGACGTTGCACTCCCAACGTACCAAGGCGGTGTTGATCTACCGGCCCGCGAACAGTCTGCGCGCTGTCCAGCTCCTGCTTGAATATTCGTGCCGCGCACAAGGTTGAAGAGCCACCACGAGACAAGCATTCCCCGCTTGGAACCCGAGTGCCTGACGAGCGTTAACCTCTGTCTGAACAGAGGTGCAGAGGGGTTCTGGGGTTTTTATGACGCTCGCGCATTCCGATTCCCTTCGTGGATGGCTATCCCTCCGCACCCACCTCCGCACAGAAACAGCCCAGCTCCACGCGCTTGTCGACAACCGCTTCCGGTCCCGACTTTTCCAATCGCACGACGGGTACGCGAATTTTTTGACGGTCAGCGCAAGTGCGATCTTGCCGATCGAGAATGCGCTTGAAGCGGCGAATGTCGCAGCCACGTTTCCCGATTGGGCGCAGCGAGCGCGCTCCTCTGCCCTCCAGGCCGATCTGGCGGCGCTATCGCTTCCCGTGCCCGAAGCCACATCCGCATTTGAGGTGCGAAGCAAAGCAGCTCAATTCGGTATCCTTTACGTCCTCGAAGGTTCGCGCCTCGGAGCAAAGGCTATTCTTCACGCCATTGAGAAAGCGCCGTCGCCGATCGGCAGGTCCGCACAGCGCTACCTCTCCCACGGCATCGGCCAACCGTTTTGGCAAACGTTCCTTACTCGGCTTGACGCGTCGTTCGAGGCAAACCGAAATGCGGATGAAGTCATAGAAGGTGCACGATCCACTTTCCGTATGTTTTTGTAGCAACACACCATCGAGCACTGATAGCGGACCATGGAACTGTGGCGAAACGCTGAGCGTTTTGAAACATTATCCTCTGTCAGCGGAAGTCATATCTTTGACTAATTTGCAAACCCAGATTGACCTCACGAATTGCGATCGCGAGCCCATTCACATCCTCGGGGCAATTCAGCCTATTGGGTTCTTGCTGGCAGTCACCACCGATTGGATCGTCGCGCGGGCCTCCGAGAACGTCTCAGATTTCATCGGCTGTGAGGCGAGCGAGATGATCGGCTGCCCGCTGGCCGAGTATTTACCTGCACGCGCCCTTCACGACCTGCGCAATCGCGTGAGCCTGCTGCGCGGCGCTGATTCCATCGAACGGCTTTTTGCGTGCGAACTCCTCAAGGATCAGTTGTTCGACGTCGCGGTGCATTTTTCGGGCGCTTACATCGTCATCGAAGCCGAAATCGGAAATGAGCCGCCCAAGGATACGACCGGAACCGTCCGCACGATGATGGCCCGGCTCGACCAAACACCGGATTTTCACGCCTTCTATCGCGAAGGCGCGCGCCAGGTTCGCGCGTTGCTCGGCTATGACCGGGTGATGGTGTACAAGTTCGATCCGGATGGATCGGGCGAGGTCGTGGGCGAAGCCTGCAAAAGCGGGATCGGATCGTTCAAAGGCCTGCATTACCCGGCAAGCGACATTCCCCAGCAAGCGCGCGCGCTCTACCGACGCAGCCTTCTGAGAGTCATCACCGACGTCAACGCAACGCCTGTGAAAATTACGCCCGCGCTCGACGAGTTCGGAAAACCTCTCGACCTTTCGCTTTCCATGCTGCGATCCGTATCGCCGATCCATATCGAATACTTGAAGAATATGGGTGTGGGCGCATCGCTATCGATTTCGATCATCGTCGACGACGAACTCTGGGGCTTGTTCGCTTGTCACCACTATTCTCCGAGGGTGCCGAGCTTTCAAATGCGCTCGGTCAGCGAACTCTTCGCACAGATGTTTGCGATGCGTCTCGAAAGCCGCGAGCGACGGGCGCTTGTCGACTACGAACGCCGGGCGCGCGACATTTCCGACCAGCTTCTAGGCGCGGTGGCGTCCGACGAGACCCTGCTGAAGGATCCGGACTGGCTCGCAGACATTCTCACAAACACGATCCCCGCGGACGGGGTCGGGGTCTGGATCAACGGCAGTTACGCCTTTTCGGGGATCACGCCGTCGACCGACGCATTTCGCCAGATCGTGCGCGCGCTCAACGGAACTGTTGCGGGAAAGGTGTTCGCGACGGATCAAATATCCTCGCTGATCGACAAAAGCGAGACCGATGGCGTCGCCGGCTTGCTTGCCATCCCCATCTCGCGATCGCCGCGCGATTATGTCGTCCTGTTTCGATCGGAGATGATCCGGTCTGTCCGCTGGGCAGGCGATCCCCACAAGCCGGTTGAGTATGGACCGAATGGCCCGCGCCTTACGCCGCGCGAAAGTTTTGCCGAGTGGAAAGAGCTCGTAGAGGGCCGATCGAAGCCGTTCACCCCGTCCGAACTTCGCGTGGCTGAAACGTTGCGCGCCACTCTGATCGAGGTCGTCCTTCGACTTGCAGACGAAGCTGCCGCTGAGCGCCATCAGGCAAGCGCGCGGCAGGAGCTTCTCATCGCGGAACTCAACCATCGCGTCCGAAATATCCTCGGTGTAATCCGCGGCCTCATCCGCCAATCCCAGCCCGATGAAGACGTCGTAAGAAAATTCGTGCAACTTGTCGACGGGCGCATCCATGCGCTCGCGCGCGCGCACAATCAAATAACAGACGACCATTGGGGTCCTGCGCCGCTGCAGGCTCTCTTCGATACCGAGGTCGCAGCCATCCCCGAAGGGGCGGACCGTATAGTTGGCGGCGGCCCACCTATTCTGCTCAATCCGCAAGCCTACTCGGCAATGGCGTTGGTCGTGCACGAGCTCGTCACGAATTCAACCAAGTATGGCAGCCTTTCGACCAACGGCAATGTCGAAATGACATGGCATCGAAACAGCGCCCGCGACTTGGTGGTCACATGGCGCGAGCATGGTGGACCGCCCGTGGAAGCACCGGCGCGGAAGGGCTTTGGAACGACGATCATCGAGCGCTCAGTTCCCTACGATCTCGGAGGAAGCGCGGAAGCACGCTACAACGAGAGCGGCTTCGAAGCCGACTTCATTATTCCGGCACGGCATGTTTCGGAGGCGAAGTCGTTTGCCGGCAAGGCAATCAAATTCGCCCGACCCACACCGAACCATCCCGTCGAGCCGCCCCCAAAATTCCTCGGCGGTCAAACCGTGTTGCTCGTGGAGGATAGCCTCATCATCTCTTTGGACGCCGAAGATATTCTGATCAGGCTTGGCGCGGAAAACGTCGTGACCCACGCGACGACACAAGGCGCACTGGATTACCTCCAGTCTGACACGCCCTCGCTCGCCGTCCTCGATATCAATCTTGGCGATCGAACCAGTTTCCCGGTAGCCGACCGCCTTTTTGACCTCGGCGTTCCGTTCATATTTGCGAGCGGATACGGCGAGCAGGCCTCGCTCCCTATGGAGCATCGCGCGCGCCAGGTTTTGCAGAAGCCATACACGTTGGAAAACATCGCACGTGTTTTGGCCGAGCTATTAGGGCTTGCGGTCGACTAGAACGAAGCCCTCGACGGATCGCGCCCCCGGCGATGATCGTGGCTTAGCGCCAGTCCAGCTTCTCCAGCTTTTCGCGAAACGCGAAGCGCACGATGTGGGCTTCGACGACATATTTCATGCGCTCCAATGTAGCCTCGTCCGCCGCCTCGATCTCGAACAAAAGCGTGTTCCCGCTCGCCTGCATTCTTAGCGATCCGAAGGGCATATCGGCCAAGCCGTGCTCCGTGTCGTACTCCACCGGCACCTTGTGGGCGAAGTGCTTGCACATGGCCTGCAGATAGCGCGATGCCCGTTCCGTTTCAAAGGTACTGATCGCCTTGCTCATCGATGAGGCTTCTTGCTTCTCGTAAATTTCTCTTTCACTCATGTCCCTGCCGCCTTTTTCGATCAAAGCTCGCGGACGCGCTCGACGGAAATCTGCAGATGACCGTCTGCCGATCGATCAACGCGCGCCTCAACGTCATACACCTCGGCGAGAACGGCAGATGTCAGCGCCGTTTCGGGATCGCCTTCGGCAGCAGATGCTCCCTTTTTCAGCACAACGATATGGTCCGCCCAGCGTGCCGCGAGATTGAGATCGTGCAGGACAACCACAACGACCCTTCCTTCACGCGCGAGCGACCTCACAAGGCTCATCACCTGCGTTTGATGCCGCAGGTCCAAGGCACTCGTCGGCTCGTCCAACAACAGCACACGCGGATTTCGCACGATCGCCTGGGCGAGGCTTACGAGTTGTCGCTGGCCTCCGGAGAGCCGGCTCAGCCGCTCCATCGCGATGTTTCCGATGCCGAGACGCTCGAGCGCGGCGAACGCATGCGCGCGCACTCGGGGCCCGTGCATTTCGAGCCCCGCGACGGGCATGGCCTTCAGGGCGGCGAGAACGGATTCCAAGACTGTCAATGCAACGCCCTGGGGGAGTTGCTGCGGCATGAAAGTGACGCAATCGGCCCGTTCGGCGGGTGAGATCTCAAGGAGATTTCGCCCCCCAAAAAGCACCGTTCCACTTGCCTTGATCAACCCGGAGAGCGCCAGCATGAGGGTGGATTTTCCAGCCGCATTCGGCCCCACAAGCGCGGTGATGTGCCCGGCTTGGAGCGGAGCCAGCGTCAGGCCGTCGATCACGCGGCGGCGCGGATACCCTGCAGAAAGACGTTCGATGTGGAGCGCAGTGTCGCCGCTCATATCTGCTCCCGCCGGTTGAGAACGAGCGCGAGGAAGAACGGCACGCCGATGAGAGACGTCACCAGTCCGATAGGAAGCACGACGCCAGGCATGATGATTTTACTCGCACACGATGCGAGAGACAGAATCAGTGCACCGCAGAGCGCACTCGCTGGGAGAAAGAAACGATGATCCTCTCCGATCATGAGGCGCGCCAGATGCGGCCCGACGAGCCCGATGAAGGCTATCGTTCCAACGAAGGCAACGGCGACGCCTGTCAAAAGGCTTGCGCGTAGCAGACCTCCCAAGCGCAGGCGGGACACGTTGACACCGATGCTGCGTGCTCGATCCTCACCCAACCGCAAGGCCGTTAGCTTCCATGCCGACATCATGGACAACGGCACCACAACGGCAAGCACAAGTGCAACGAGCGCGGCCTTGTCGAGCGAGGCGCGGGTCAAGCTTCCCATCGTCCAGAACACCAATTGCTGGAGCGCCTGCTCGCTGGCCATGAACTGAGTGAGGGCAACAAGGGCGTTGAAGGTAAAGAACAGCGCGATACCGAATAGAACGATCGAATCTCCCCCAGTGCCCCGCAGTCGCGAGAGTGCACTCAGAAGCAGAACCGACCCAAACGCGAACAGAAACGCATTCACCGGCACGATCCAGCTTGCGGGAATGCCCGGGATGCCGATGCCCAACACGATGGCCAGCGCCGCGCCGAATGTTGCAGCCGATGACATCCCGAGAGTGAATGGGCTCGCCATCGGATTATTGAGGAGCGTCTGCATCTCGGCGCCAGCGAGCGAAAGCGCAGCGCCCACGAGAAGTGCGATCAGCGCTTGCGGCAGACGCACCTCCCAAATGATGACAGCAGTTGCCCGCTCGGCTTCCGCAGGCGCATAGAGACCGCGCAGCACGTCCGATACGCCAAGGGCCGACGGTCCCGTCGCGAGGTCTATGATGAACGCGACGATGACCAGCACGGCGATCGCACCAACGAACACGATGCGCCGGCGAACGAGCGCGGCATAGGATTCGAGTGCACCCGCGGCGCCTGACTCAGGGCGAAGCAACATCGGGGGCCTCTCTCGACGGGTTCAACGTAACCCAATAGGTGCCCTGCATCGGCACCGGCAAGAACCTGTCGTTCAACTCACGGAGACTCTCGTCCGGATCGACATCCGCGAACAGCTCGGGATGAAACCATTTCGCCAACACCTCGACGGCCAGAAAGTTTGCCGGATTGTTGTTGAAGATATGCCAGAGCCCAAAGACGCGTCCGTTACGGACAGCGGCAACATCGGAAAGCCCGGGCGCAGCGACAACGTCGGCCAGCGTCTTCTCTGAGCGCGTCAGGTCTATACCCGGCCCCATCACAAGACCGCCTTTGCCGATGAGATGCACACCCCCGGTCCCAACATAAATATCTGGATGAGCGGACAGCACATATTCGAGATTGAGCTGACCAAACGGCGCGCTCAGGACATCTGCAGCAATGTTGTGCCCACCAGCAGCATCTATAAATGCGCCAATGGTCGTGCGGCTCGGCGAATTACAGCACGCACCAAGACCCGCGTGAGCGTGCATGAATACATTCGGCGCCTTGGGTTTGGCCATCGCGAGGCGATCCGCAATCCGCTGCCTGTGACGGTTATAAAATTCGACATAAGCTTTAGCTTCCGCTTCGCGACCGACAAGCTTTCCGAGAATGGTGAGGCTTTGCGCGGTGTTTTCGAGCGGCTTGCTGATGAAATCGATGAAAACGACTTTCACCCCTGCGCTTTCGAGCCGCGACACGATGTCGGTCGATTTGACGGAAGGACCGTAGCCGCCGCTGAACACGGCAACGTCGGGCGCAACGGCGAGCGCTCGCTCGATAGAAAACGTGTCGAGACTTCCCTGGCCGACGATCGCGATGTCTTCGATGCCAGGATACTTTTTACTATAGCGCGCGTACGTTTCCTCATCCTGCCGCTTGAGATCGGCCGGCCACCCGGCGAGAATGGAAACCGGATCGGAGTGAATGAGCGACAAGGCGAGAAGCTGCCGGCCTTCACCGAGAAGTATGCGTTGGGCCGGTCGTTCGATGGTGACCGTTCGCCCCGCGATGTCGGTTATGACAATCGGCTCGGCCGCAGCAGGAGAGAACACACTGCCGCCCCCTGCAGCAACCAAGGCAAGCCAACACACCAACCAACGCGCCATGTGCGCTCCATTCCGTTGATACACTGCCGAACCCTCAACGCGGCGCGAGCGCGAAGCGCAGCGCGCGACTGACGAGCGGCGGGATGACCGATACGTGGTTCTCGCCTGGAAACTCTTCGTAGCGGACGCGCAACCCACGTCCTGAAAGGCTCTCCAGCCGTCCCGCCATCTCTTTCGCATTGTCGACCATACGATTGCGTACGATCCACGACGCGCGGGCTTCGAACTCCCGTTGCTTTGCGCCGTCTCGGACAGACGGCGGCGTTTGCTCCAGGCCACCCACCGCAATCAACACACTGCGCGAACTTTCGACCGTTTCCAGGTTGGATGAAAATTCCTTTTCAGCGCTGAGAATTGCGCCGTTTCCGAACCAGATCGAAGGGCTTCCCGCGACGAACGTTTGAAACGCTTCAGGCCGCCGAAACAACGTGTAGAGCGTAAAGAGACCGCCGAACGAATGCCCAAACAATGCCTGCCGATGCAGGTCGATGGGGGTCATCCCCACGACTGCCGGCTTCAGTTCATCCTCGATGAAATCGAGAAAGGCGTCTGCTCCCCCCGTGGACGGCCAATCCGACCCGTCAGGGCGAGACCCAAGCGCGAACGGATCGACCTTTGGCGTGTAATCAAACGTCCGGCGCACGGGATCGAGCGGAAGATCGGTTGGATAGCCAATACCGACAACGACGGCCGGCGTGACGCCAGTGGCTTCCGGGCGCGCCGACTGGAGACGCACCGCCTCCGTCACCGTACCGAACGTCGCGTTGGCATCGAGCACATACACGACCGGATAGCCGGACGCGGGCGGGGGCGCGTGCGGATACGCCACGAAAATACGAAACTCAGCACCCGTGCGGGATCGCATCGGATGCTGAGCAGTTCGCGGCAAAGTGACAGGGGTTTGCGCTGTCGCGTCTCCTACCATTGGTATTTCAGCGTTGCCGTCACGTTTCGTCCCACGCCGTAGTGGCAGCCGGAATTGTTTGCGGTGGTTGCCGGCAAGCCGCCGCCGAACGCACCGCACGATGCAATATATTCCTCGTCGAACAGATTGAGAGCATTGACTTGGAGGCTATAGCCCTCAAATGAAGCCGCCATGGCACCGAAGTCATAGCTCATGGCTGCATCGACCAGCAGGTTGGAATCCACCGTCCACGTATTGGCACGGTTCCCGAACGTCTCACCGACGTAACGAACGCCACCACCGAAGCCGAAACCGCTCAGGGGACCTTCGTGGAAGGTATAGAAGGCCCAGAACGATGCCATGTGCTCGGGGATCGCCGTTGGGCGCTTGCCAAGCTCGTCAACGGTGACACCGCCGCCGAAATTGAAGACCTGATTGGACTTCGTCACCTCCGTATCAAGATACGTATAAGCCGCAACGATATCCAAGTTCTCGTTCAAGCTCGCGCGGCCCTCGATTTCGAAACCGCGGGTACGGATCTCGCCCGTTTGCGTCAGACAGATCGAATTGGCATTCGGCGCGCACGGCCACCTGCCGTTTAGGAACGTGTGATCCGGATCGGGCGTTTGGACGTCCTGCAGCGTGATGTCGAAGATCGACGCCTGAATGAACGCGTTGATACCTCTCGGTTCATACTTGAAGCCAAGCTCGTACTGCTCGCCGGTCGTCGGCTTGAAAGGTTGTCCGGCATAATCGACGGCTGTTCCGGTGATCGGTTCGAACGACGTCGAATAGCTGAAGTACGGTGCAAACCCGTTGTCGAACTTGTAAAGCAGCGCCGCACGCCACGTGAGTTCTTCGTCCTTTTGCGACGCGCTCGTGAGCGCGCCATTGGCGAGCGTCAGTGAGCTATAATCATAGTCCGCCCAGTCGTAGCGTGCGCCAAGAAGAGCAACCCAGTTGCCGTACTTCAGCTGTTCCTGCACGTAGATGCCAGCTTGGCTGTTATCGCCCGAGTTATAGGACGCGATGTCCGGCCGTGCGATGTTGAGGCCATAAACAGGATTGAGGTAGTTGATGGGCGTCACACTCGTGGTCGGCCCGCCACCTGAGGCATTCGCCGACGCCGAGGTGTGCTGATAGTCGAAGCCAAACAGCACAGTGTGGCGCAACGCGCCCGTCGCGAACTTGGCTTCCGCCTGATTGTCGATCGCGTACGTGTCGTTGCTGTTCTGAGTGAGCGACTTGTTGCGTGTGATCTGCGGCTGGTTGGCCACGAGACCTGCCGTCTGGACGCCCGCAAACTCGGTGTCGAGCTTCATGTATCTGAAGTTCTGACGCACGGTCCAGACCGAGTCGAATTCGTGCTCGAACTGGTAACCGATCGAAGCCTGCTCTCGCTCGAACGAATCGTAGGCCGGCTCTCCCGGGTTGAAGAAATGCGGGATCTGCCCCACTGGAGACGTCAATGCGGAGCCGAGCGCAGGAACGGCGACCGAGTACGAACTCGTCGGATCGTTGATGTAGCTGCCGAGGATCGTGAGCGTCGTCGACGTGCTGGGCCGCCATGTCAGAGACGGTGCGATAGCCCATCGCTCTTCATCGACACCGTAGATGTCTGTCCCCGTTTCGCGTCCGAGGCCGGTAATGCGATAAGAGAACTGGCCGGCGCGGTCGATCGGACCGCCGAAATCGAACGCAAGCTGTCGACGCTCATGCGTACCGAACGTCACGCCGATCTCGCCAAATGGCTCGTCGGTCGGCTTCTTGCTTACAAAATTGACGAGGCCGCCCACGCCCACTTGGCCGAACAGGACCGAGGCCGGACCCTTGAAGACTTCGATGCGCTCCAACAGGTAGGGATCGATGACGGGAACGTCGAAGTTCAGGCCACGCTGAAGCTTAAGCCCGTCCTGAAAATGAACGAAGCTTTGCAAGCTGCCGAGGCCGCGAATATTGACGATATCGTAGCGCGAAGATGGCCGCTGATCGACAATCACACCCGCAGTGTAATGCAGCGCGTCCGACACGCTTTCTGCGCCCTGCTGCTCGATCTGCTTTTGCGGCACGACGGACACCGACTGCGGCGTTTCGACGAGAGGCGTGCCCGTCTTCGTGGCCGTCGCGCTCTCGCGGGCGACGTAGCCATTCACGGGGCCGGTCGCGCCCTGATAGTCGGTCGCGGCCGAGGGTTGTTGCTGTTGCTGTGCGGCCTGCTCCGCCTGGGGCGCAGCGGTCGTGGCGTTCTTTTTCTTGGCTTGGCCGCCGCCGCCGACGGTGACGGCAGGCAAGGTTACGCCCGACTCCTGCGCTGCAGCTTCAATCGCGCAGAGCGCGGGCAAGCACGCGCATGTCGAGACCAACGCGACAGCGCGAATTGATAGACTTTGGTTCAGCTTCACGGTCACCCCCACTGTAAGCATCCCGGAACGCCGACAAACGGCGCGTTCGGGTTTCCCATGCCGGAAACTACGCGGAGGCTTTTGGAATTAAAGACCGAGACGACGCTTTGACGTTTCTGAGAACGCCTTTGCCGTTCGTCCGAAATGTGTGCGGTCAATACTTTCACTTTATTCTAATTCTTGCGCGTTTTGGCGCGTGTTTGGTCGTCGTTGTCCGGGCGGTCGCACCTGATGCCTGCTGCCGTCGAACGCCGCCCGCTCGCAAACGCCGATAAGTGCGCTTCCGGAATCCTGCGTTCGCGATGCGCCCCTCGCTCAGGCGCGCATTTCGCCGGGACACGTGCCGAAGGTTTTCTTGAAGGCCGTGATGAAGCTCGAAGAGCTCGTGTAACCGGCAATCCAAGCCGCTTCTGCGACCGTGACGCCGCGCGCCTCCAACGCTTCTCGCGCTGCTTCGAGGCGCTTGCGGCGTATGAAATCGAAAACCGTCACGCCGTAGTGCTGTTTGAAATGGCGCTGAACGGACGACACGCTTGCAGCATTGTCCCGGGCGATAGCCTCAATCGTCAACGGCTTCGAGAGATTGGCGAGGATGTAAGTCCGCACACGTTCGCAATGGCGCGCCGTTGTCAGGGAGGGCTTATGATCGATCTCCTCCCCCTGCGCGACCAGGGAAAGAAACGAAAGGCGCATCAGCTCGATTGCGCGCGCTTTGCGATAAAGCGTCAGGAATTCTCCCCTCACAGTCGCAGGCGGCTGGCTGATCTGTTCCGCAAGCTCGACCTGCTCAAGTGTTGGATCGAAGGCGAAGTGACTGAGGTGACCGGAGAAGAATCGGTGCAGAGCAGGCGACGTCCCCGAGAACCCGTCGACGATGCGTTGAAGCCACGGCTCCGGAATCGACAGCTTGACCTTCCGAAGACGCAGCGCGCCCAGATCCCCCTTTTTGAATTGGATTTTGGTTCGACGCCGGATGTTGATCATCGAGATTCGCGGACGCCCGTCCGAAGGATGCGCACGTTCGGAAAAGTTCACGCCATCGATGGCGAAGGACTGGCCGCCGCTCAGGTAGCAATTGATGATGAGCTTCGGCCAAAGCTCGACCTCTTCCAAACCGGAGCAACAGCTGCGCCCCTCAAGCGCGCCGACGAAAAACTGATCCGGCTCGAATTCGCTGCCGACGATACTGTTCTGCATTTTGGCACGCATATCGTTCGGTGCCGCCGGACGCCCGAACCGCACGGCGACGACCTGCCATCCCCGACACTGCCGACTGAATACAGGATCGTCTATATATAACTTTTTTTGTCAAGTTTCAGATTGACGCAGAACGGTGGCAACTTTATCGCCGGAGGAGGGGATAAAATCTCAAAGCGGTCGGGACGAAGGCGATTTCTAGTGGAGAAGCCCAGCTTCCCTCCGACATAAGCCCTGGCGGAGCACTCGCGCCGCTGGAGCGAGGTGTCGCAGGAACGAACAACATTCGCCACCTCGGCAGCCTCGGGGGATACGCCCCCTCCGAGCGACACGAAGGCTAGCTGTCTTCGCCGGCCATGCTCGTGAGACGCCGGATCAGCAGCTTTCGCTTCGCTTGCGAAATACCGGGGCTTCCCGCGAAATTCGACATCCAAAGCCCATCCGCAGCAAGGCGCACGATGATGGATGAGATGCCGTCGTCGGTCTCCTTGTGCTCGGCCAGCTTCCTCGTAAGCCACGTGTGCCAATTGACCCTCATGCCGGCATCGGACATGAACAGGACGCCGAGATTGTCCCAGCATTCTCGATCCGGCCGGCTCAGGCTATCGACCGAGGCCCGGAGATAGGCCCGAGAAAAACGTCCCCTCGAGACCTCCTTTTCTTTGTCGAGTTGCTCGACAATGCGTCCTTCGAGCTCGTCGAGACAGGCCTGCGACAGCGCGTCGAGCAATGCTTGCTTGGACGGAAAATGATGCAGCAACCCACCTTTGCTAACGCCGGCCTCCTTGGCGACGGCATCCAACGTCAGCCCATGAAGACCGTTTTCGAGACACAGGCGTGCGGCAACATCCAGAAGCTGATGACGAACGATATCCGGTTGCTTCCGGCGCTTGTGGGCGTTGGTCATGTGCGTTGCATATCCGCGCTGTCATTTTCCGCCGCGCTCGGCCGCCTCGCGAGCTTGCGAAGCACGAATGCAAAGAAGACCGGAACGAACAAGACCGCAAGGACAGTTGCCGACATCATCCCACCCATCACGCCGGTTCCGATGGCATTCTGGCTGCCCGCGCTCGGCCCCGTCGCGATTGCGAGCGGCGTCACGCCGAGGATAAAAGCGAGTGATGTCATGATGATCGGACGAAACCGCAAAGCGGCAGCTTCGATGGCCGCCTCGCTCAGCGAGCGGCCTTGGGCATAGAGATCCTTAGCAAACTCTACGATCAGAATGGCGTTCTTGGCCGATAGGCCGATGATCGCGATGAGGCCGACCTTGAAATAGATGTCGTTCGACATGTCGCGCATCATGATGGCCAGCACGGAGCCGATGATGCCGAGCGGGACCACGAGCATCACCGAGATCGGGATCGACCAGCTCTCGTAAAGCGCCGCCAGCAGCAGAAAGACAAAGAGGATGCTGAGCGCGAGCAGGAACGGGGCCTGCGAGCCGGACTGGATTTCCTGCAGGGACTGCCCGCTCCATTCGAAAGCGAACCCAGGCGGCAAATCGCGGGCCAGGCGCTCCATCTCCGCAATGGCCTCTCCGGACGAGTATCCCGGCGCAGCGTCGCCGCCGATCCGGATGGACGGATAGCCGTTGTAGCCCACGATCTGCTGCGGGCCCTTCATCCACTCCGCATGCGCGAACGCCGAAAGAGGCACCATGCCACCGTTGACGTTGCGGACATTGAGAGTGAGCAGGTCGCTCGCCTGCATCCGCCGGTTGGCATCGGCTTGCACCGTGACGCGCTGCATGCGCCCGGCATTCGGAAAGTCGTTGACATACGCTGAGCCGAGATTGGCGGAAATGGTCGAATTGATATCCGCAAACGTCACGCCAAACGAGTTTGCCTTCTCGCGATCCACGATCAGGTTGAGCTGAGCCGAGCTTCCGAGCCCCTCGATGCGCACGCCAGCAAGCACAGGGCTGGCCGAAGCGGCCGCAAGAAGCTGACCGGCGGCAGCCGTCAACGCCTGGTTTCCTTGCGCGCTTCGGTCTTGAAGACGGAAAGTGAAGCCCGCCGAGTTGCCGAGGCCTTCGATCGGGGGCGGTGGCAGCGCGAAGCTTATGGCGTCCTTGAGGCCGAAGAGCTGCATGTTGGCACGCCCGGCAATAGCAGCCGCGCTGTCCTCGGGCCCGCGCTCGCTCCAATCTTTCAGCGTCACGAACGCCAGCGCGGCATTCTCGCCGTTTCCAGAGAAACTGAATCCGGAAATCGCGATCACGCGCGCAACGCCAGGTTCTTTCATGAAGATCCGCTCGACGTCCTTCACGACCTCGAGCGTTCTCGGACCGCTGGCTTCAGGCGGCGCCTGAATATCCACGATCAGGTAGCCCTGATCCTCGGCCGGCACGAACGCCGACGGAAGACGCATGAACGCCCAGCCGAGGCCGACCAGCAGTGCGGCGTAAATCACCATCATGCGCCCCGCGCGACCGACAAGCACCCCGACAACGCTTCGGTATCCGCGCGTCGTACGGTCGAAGCCGCGGTTGAACCAGCCAAAGAAGCCGCCCTTCTCGTGATGACCTTCCGGGATCGGCTTGAGGAAGGAGGCACAGAGCGCGGGCGTAAGCGACAGCGCGAGAAAGCCCGAAAACAGGATCGAGACCACCATCGTAAGGCTGAACTGACGGTAGATGACGCCGACTGCGCCCGGAAAAAAAGCCATCGGCACGAATACGGCTGTGAGCACGAGCGTGATGCCGACGATGGCCCCCGTGATCTGGCTCATGGCCTTGCGCGTCGCGTCCCGCGGCGAAAGCCCCTCGGTCGCCATGAGCCGCTCCACGTTCTCCACCACCACGATGGCATCGTCCACCAGGATGCCGATGGCGAGCACCATTGCGAACATGGTGAGCACGTTAATGGAAAAGCCCGTGGCCAGCATCACCGCGCACGTTCCAAGCAGGGCAATCGGCACGACGATGGTCGGGATCAGCGTATAGCGGATGTTCTGAAGGAACAGGAACATGACAAGAAACACGAGGCCCACGGCTTCGAGAAGCGTCATCAGAACTTTACTGATCGAAGCCTGTACGAACGGCGTCGTGTCGTAGGGAACCTCGTACACGAGGCCGTCCGGGAAGTAGCGCGCGAGTTCTTCCATTTTCGCGTTAACAGCGCGAGAGACCGCGAGCGCGTTGGCCGTCGAGGTGAGCTGTATGCCCGCCGCCGCGCTCGGCTGGCCGTTGAGGCGGCTCGAAAAGTTGTAGTTCTCCCCGCCGATCCCGACGGTCGCCACGTCGCGCAGTCGCACCGTCGATCCGTCCGGATTTGCCCGGAGCACGATCGCGCCGAACTCTTCAGCCGTGCCGAGCTGACCTTTGACGAGAACAGGCGCTGAGATCTGCTGCGTAATGGGATTGGGTTGCGCGCCGATCCGTCCTGCCGCGACTTGCGCGTTCTGGGCTTGGATCGCCGCCACAACATCATCCGACGTAAGGCCGAGGCCGACCATCCTGTCCGGATCGATCCACACGCGCATGGCGCGCTGGCTGGCGAACAGCTGGGCCTTGCCGACGCCATCGATGCGGCGCAGCTCGCTCAACACGTTTCGCGTCAGGTAATCGCCGAGGCCGATGTCGTCGAGCGATCCGTCTGTCGATGTCAGCGACACGACCATGAGAAACGAGCTCGACGCCTCCTCCACCAGAATGCCCTGCTGAACGACGGGACGAGGAAGCCTCGGCTCGACGCGCCGAATACGGTTCTGGACATCGACGGCCGCTTGCTCCACGGACGTGCCCGGCGCGAAGGTGGCGTTGATGGAGATCTGCCCCGACGAATCCGACGTCGATTCAAAGTACATGAGCCCGTTGACACCATTGAGCTCGTCTTCGATCTGGCGCGTGACGCCTTGATAGATTTCCTCGGCCGAAGCGCCGGGATAGCTCGTTGCAATGGTGATCTGAGGTGGCGCGATGTTCGGATACTGCGCAACCGGCAGGAACGGGAGCGCAATCGCGCCCGCGATCATGATGAAGATCGAGACGACCCAGGCGAAAATGGGCCGTTCGATGAAGAAGCTTGCCATATCCCGCCCCTCTACTCTGCGCTGCCGTTCGAGCCTGCGTCCGCAGCGGGCGGCGCATCGGAAGGCGCGTTCTGTGGCCCTTCCCACGGCTTGGCGTCGACGTTTGCCCCGGGAGCGAGCATCTGGAAACCTTCGACCACCACACGGTCACCGGGCTTCAGACCGTCGTCGATAACCCAGCGGTTTCCGATCACGCGGCCGGCCACCACGCGGCGAAGCTCGGCCTTGTTGTCGCTTGTCACGACAAACACCTGAGCTTGGCCGCCAATGTCCCGCTGTACGGCCTGCTGCGGGACTGCAATCGCGTTTGGCTGCTCGCCCTGGACAATCTGGACGCGCACGTACATGCCCGGAAGAAGGTCGTCGTCAGGGTTCGGGAATTCGCCGCGCAGCGTGATTTGGCCAGTCGTGACGTCGACTGCGGCCTCCGAAAACAGCAGGCGGCCCTCATGCGGATAGGCCGTGCCGTCGTCGAGCAGAAGACGTACGGTGGCGTGATCCTCATTGGCACCGTCGACGGTCCCTGCCTTCGCGGCACGCCGTAATGCCAGAAGCTGATTTGCCGACTGCGTAAAATCGGCATAGATCGGGTCGAGTTGCTGGATGGTGGCGAGATTTTCCGTGCCGGTCGCGCTGACCAGAGCACCTTCAGTAATGAGCGCCCGGCCAATACGTCCGTTGATCGGCGCCCGCACTTCAGAATATTGCAGGTCGAGCTCAGCCGCTTCAAGCCCGGCGCGCGCGCCTGAAACGTCGGCATCCGCTTGCGCAAGCGCGGCAACGGCGTTGTCGTACTGTTGATCGCTTGAGACGGCCCGCTCGCGGAGCCGCTTCTGGCGCTCGGCCAATTGTTGCGCCTGAAGCAGCGTCGCTTCCGCGCGGCGAAGCGTTGCTTTCGCGCTATCCACCCGAACGCGAAATGGATCGGGATCGATGCGATAGAGCAGGTCGCCCTGCGCAACCATGCTTCCTTGCGTGAATACCCGCTCAATCACGATGCCCGACACGCGTGGGCGCACTTCCGCGATCCGGGTCGGCGCGATCCGGCCCGGAAGCTCGTTCATGATCGGAAGGGCTTCCGCCTCAACCGCAACCACGCTGACGCTCACCGGCATGCTCGGAGGCGCTTGGCCGGCTTGGCCCGCCGGCTGCTCGCCACAGCCACTGGCCAAACCCGCAAGGGCGGCAACAATGAGAGTGCCGATGCCGCGTCGACGCCGCATCGCTTTGTATTCCGACATGAGGAAAGTCCCGATTATCGTCTCATTCGGCGGAATACATCACACAAAAACTAAACCGTCCAGACGGTTTGTTTTAAAACTCCGATGTCTACGTGACGCAGACGACCTCCCATAGCTGCCAACGAAAAGTGCCGGTGATCCCCTCACCGGCACCTCTTATCCCGCGCCTAGACTTGGCTCGATAAGCCACGGAAAAGCCTCAGCTACCACGCGCCTCTCGCGCCGCGGCCACCATGTTCTTCAACGCGGGCAGCACCTCTTCCCACCGCCGCGTCTTCAAGCCGCAATCGGGGTTGACCCAGATCTGATCCGGCGCCAGATGCTCGCGTGCCTTCCCGAGCAAGACCGACATATCGTGTGTATGCGGGCACCGCGGCGAATGGATGACGTAGACGCCGGGTCCGATCTCGTTCGGATACTTGAAGTCGGAGAAGCTCTCCAGCAGCTCCATATCCGACCGCGACGTCTCGATCGAAATCACGTCCGCGTCGAGCGCCGCGATCGAAGGCATGATGTCGTTGAATTCGCAGTAGCACATATGCGTGTGGATCTGCGTCTCAGGACCGGCACCCGCGGCAGCCAGCCGGAAGCAATCGACAGCCCACGCGAGATAGGCCTCCCAAACCGAGTGCCGGAGCGGAAGCCCTTCCCGCAGAGCCGGCTCGTCGATCTGGATGATCGGGATACCGGCGCGTTCGAGATCGGAAACCTCGTCACGAATCGCGAGCGCAATCTGCTTGCACGTCTCTGAACGCGGCTGGTCGTCGCGGACGAATGACCACTGCAGGATTGTCACCGGCCCCGTGAGCATTCCCTTCATCGGCTTCTTCGTCAGCGACTGCGCATAGCTCGACCACGCAACCGTCATCGGATGCGGCCGCGAGACGTCGCCGAAAATGATGGGCGGCTTGACGTAGCGCGAGCCGTACGACTGCACCCAGCCGCTCTGAGTGAAAGCGAAGCCCGAAAGCTGCTCCCCGAAATACTCGACCATGTCGTTGCGCTCGAACTCGCCGTGAACGAGCACGTCGATGCCAAGCTCCTCCTGCTTGCGTACCGCATCTTCGGTCGCGGTCATGAGGAACGCGTCGTAGGACGGAGCGTCCATCTCTCCGCGCTTGAATGCTGCACGCGCTTTGCGCACCGCTTCCGTTTGCGGGAAGGACCCGATGGTCGTCGTCGGGAACGCCGGGAGGTTCAGACGCTCCCGCTGTTGCGCCTGCCGCTCTTTGAACGACGCGCCGCGGTCGAGATCCTTCTCCGACACTGCGTCGGCGCGCGCCTTCACCGCAGGATTGTTGATCCGCGCGGACCCCGCACGGGAGGCAACGGCGGCTGCGCTCTCTTCAAAAGCCCACGCGACCGCATCCATGCAATTCGTCGCTGCGGTCTTGAGCGCGGCGACTTCGGTCAGCTTCTGACGCGCATATGCGAGCCAGGATTTCAGCTCAGCGTCGAGCTTCTGCTCGGCGTCGAGATCCACCGGCGTATGAATGAGCGAGCATGATGGCGCAATCTGCACCCCGCCTTTGCCGCGCGCCGCAATTGCAGTCCCGATCGTCGCAAACGCTTTTTCCAGATCCGCACGCCAGATATTGCGGCCGTCGATCACACCGAGCGACAGCACGCGCTCCCTCGGCCAAGCCTTGAGCACCGCGTCGAGTTGCTGAGGCGCACGAACCAGGTCCACATGCAGCCCATCCACCGGAAGCGGACGCACAATATCGAGATTGCGGCCAAGCTCATCGAAATAGGTCGCAATGAGAATTTTAACGCCCGCCGACGAAAGCGCCGCATAAGCCGTCTTGAAGGCCGCCTTCTGTCGGTCGTTGAGGTCCAGCGCGAGGATCGGCTCGTCGATCTGCACCCAGTCCGCCCCCGCCGCGGCGAGCGACGCCAACACCTCAGCGTAAATCGGAAGCAACGCATCGAGAAGACTCAAGGGATCGAGGTTTGCGTCTTTCGCCTTGCCGAGCGACAGGAACGTCACCGGCCCGATCAGAACGGGGCGCGTGTGAATGCCCAGCGCCTTAGCCTCGCTGAATTCGTCGAGCGCTTTGGTCGACGCAAGACGGAACGTTTGCCCCTCATGGAACTCCGGAACGATGTAGTGATAGTTCGTATCGAACCACTTCGTCATTTCCATCGCGGGCGCCGCGTTCGAGCCACGCGCCATGGCAAAGTACGTGTCGAAATCGACAGTTGCTGCATCGTTGGCAGAAAGTTCAGCCACGTCCGCCATCACGGCGTACGCGCTTGCCGTCTGATGCGTGGAAACGACACGAATGCCGTCCTGCGGAGGCTGGAAGCGCGGAGGCACCGCCCCTACCATCGCCGCTGTATCGAGCATCTGATCGTAGAACGAAAAATCGTTCGATGGGATAATGTCGATGCCGGCATCTTTCTGAAGATGCCAATGGCGTGCACGCAACTCGGCGCCCACTTGACGCAGCACCGTATAGTCGATCTCGCCCTTCCAATAGGATTCCGTGGCTTTCTTCAGCTCTCTCTTGATGCCGATGCGCGGAAATCCGAGATTGGCAGCCTGGATCATGTCGATACCCTCGATTGAAAACTAGATCGTGTCGGAAATCTGCGTGATGGGCGTGGGCCGGCCATCGCCATCCACCGCAACCATTTCGAAGCGTCCTTGCATGGCGAGCTTGCGGTCCTGCTTGCCGATGGTTTCGGCAATGACCTCGACCTTGACCGTCATCGAGCTCCGCCCCACGCGCTCGACGCGCGCGCAAAGCTCCACGAGCTGGCCCACAGCAACCGGCAAGTGAAAGTCCACCTTGTCGGAGGAGGCCATGACCACGCTCGTCCCTGCCCGCCGCGCGGCCGCGATGGCCGCCGCCTTGCTCATCAGGTTCAACGCGGTGCCCCCGAACAGGGTGCCGTAGTGATTGGCCTGTTCGGGGAACACGATTTCGACGAAGCGCGTCTCTGAGAGATCGCAACCTGTCATGGCCTACTCCCGCCCGTCCTCGCGCGACGGCTCCGCAACGCGAACGATCGGGATCATCTGATCGCCCCACTGTCCCCGCCCGTTGTGAAACCGCGAGCCGCGCATCAGCTCGATCGTCACGCCCGCGTCGACGGCCGTGGTGATCTGCTGGTTGAGACGATGCAAGGTGTCGGCGACCTTGCGGATCAACGTGTCGGAATCGGCCTGCTTCGGCCCGTTGAAAGGTTCCGAAATCGCAATGACGTCTGCGGATCGCACGGGAACGTCTCCGGCATTTGAGCTGTCGGCTCTGGGCATGTTTCGCCTCCTATTCGGCGGCCGATTGAAACTGGGCCGTCTCGGTGGACTCCGACATCGCTGTCGTCGAAGAAGCGCCGCCGCTAATGGCGAGCGACACGGCGTCGAAGTAGCCCGTGCCCACCTCGCGCTGGTGACGCGTGGCGGTGTAGCCATTGCCCTCGGCCGCAAACTCGGCCTGCTGCAATTCCGAATAGGCCGCCATGCCCCGGTCGCGGTAACCGCGCGCCAGTTCGAACATGCCGTAGTTGAGCTGATGGAACCCGGCGAGCGTCACAAACTGGAACTTGTAGCCCATCGCCCCGATCTCCTTCTGGAACCGCGCGATAGAGGCTTCGTCGAGCTTGGACTTCCAGTTGAACGACGGCGAGCAGTTGTAGGCGAGCATCTTGCCAGGAAACTCGCGATGGATGGCTTCCGCGAAGCGGGCGGCATCCTTGAGGTTCGGCGTCGATGTCTCCCACCAGAGCAGATCGGCATAGGGCGCGTAAGCGAGACCACGCGCAATGCAGGCATCAACGCCGTTCTTCAGCGTGTAGAAGCCTTCGGGCGTCCGCTCACCAGGCACGATGAAGTCGCGGTCGCGCTCGTCGATGTCGGAAGTAATGAGCTTGGCGGATTCCGCATCCGTCCGCGCGACGATGACAGTCGGCACACCCATGACGTCGGCCGCAAGTCGCGCGGCCACAAGGTTGCGGATGTGAGCCGCCGTCGGGATCAGCACCTTGCCGCCGAGATGCCCGCACTTCTTTTCCGACGCGAGTTGATCCTCGAAGTGAACGCCTGCGACGCCCGCCTCGATATAGGCCTTCATGATCTCGAACGCGTTGAGCGGACCGCCAAAGCCGGCTTCCGCGTCGGCAACGATGGGCGCAAACCAGGTCTCGACGCTCTTCTTGCCCTCCGCATGCTCGATCTGGTCGGCGCGCTGCAGCGTGCGGTTGATCCGCCGCGCGAGCTCGGGACCCGCATTCGCCGGATAGAGGCTCTGGTCGGGATACATCGCGGACGCCGTGTTGGCATCGGCCGCCACTTGCCAACCGGAAAGGTAGATCGCCTTGAGGCCCGCGCGGACCATCTGCATGGCCTGGTTGCCGGTCACAGAGCCCAGCGCATGCACATACGGCTCCGAGCCCAGAAGCTTCCAAAGACGGTTCGCGCCATGCTCGGCGATCGTCTGCCGCACGGGCATGGAGCCGCGCAGGCGCAGCACATCCGCGGCCGTATAGGGACGCTGGATACCGTCGAAGCGGCCAGACGCCGCGTTCGGGATGAGATCGTCGAAGGTGGTCTTCTTGGTCATTGCACGTCCCTGCTTGCCAAACTGGAATATTCGCATTATCCGCAGAGACGGATCGCGATAAACTCCTGAAAACGTGGAGTTTTGCGAAGCCCACACTGCAAATTTGCGAATTTTGCGAATGAGGCCACCAATGCGGAAAGCCTTCATGGGGGTGCGCCTGAGGCGTCTCAGGGAAGAACGCGGCCTGACCCAGGTTGCCCTTGCACGCGCGCTCGATCTCTCGGCGAGCTACCTCAACCAGCTCGAGAAGAACCAGCGCCCGCTGACCGTCCCCATCCTGCTCAAGATCAACGCGGTGTTTGGCGTCGACGTGCAGCTCTTTTCCGAGGACGAGGAAGCGCGCCTCATCGCGGATTTGCGCGACGTGCTGGCCGATCCCGGCCTCGACGAAGAAATCGCCCTCACGGAAATTCGTGAGATCGCCTCCAATATGCCGTCCGTAGGGCGCGCGATCGTGAAGCAGCATCGCCGCCTGCGTCAGGCTTCCGAGCGCGCGGATGCGCTGGCGACCCGCCTCGGCGTCGGCACAGAGGAACAGGAGCCGGCGCAGCTGATGCCCTTCGAGCAGGTGCGCGATTATTTTTACGCGCACCACAACTATTTCGCGGAGCTGGATGAAGCCGCCGAGCGGCTCTTCGCAACCGCGCGCCTCAACGTCGGAGATTGCGCCTCGGGCTTGAAGCGCTATTTGAGCGAACGCTTGCGCATCCAGGTCGTGATCGAAACGCCGAACGAGCAGACGCATATCCAACGCAGCTTCGACGCGCCTGCCCGCGTGCTTCGCCTCTCCTCAACACTCACACCGGGCCAGGTCGCATTCGAAATGGCCACACAGCTCGCCTACCTCGAAATGGGCGACACCATTGACAAGCTGGCGAGAGACGCCGCGGCCGGCAGCGAGGAAACCTACCGCCTCGCGCGCATCGGCCTCGCCAATCACTTCGCCGGCGCGTTGATCATGCCCTACGGGCGCTTCTTCGAAGCGGCCGAAAGGCTCCTCTATGATATCGAGCTGCTGAGCCAACGCTTCGGTGTCGGCTTCGAGACCATCTGCCATCGCCTGAGCACGCTTCAGCGGGCGAACGCACGCGGCGTGCCATTCTTCTTCGTGCGCGTCGATCGTGCAGGCAACATCTCGAAGCGCCAGTCCGCCACCGACTTTCACTTCTCGCGCGTCGGCGGATCGTGCCCGCTTTGGAACGTCTATGAAGCATTCTCCATGCCCGGACGCATCCTCACCCAGCTCGCGACGATGCCGGATGGGCGCACCTACCTCTGGATCGCCCGCACCGTCTCGCGCGAGCAAGGCGGATACGGCGCACCGTCGAAAACCTTCGCCATCGGCCTCGGCTGCGACATGAGCCACGCCAACAGGCTCGTGTATGCAAAAGGCCTCGATTTAAAGGATCAATCGGCCGCGGTCCCGATCGGTGCGGGCTGCAAGATCTGCGAACGGCCGGCGTGCCCGCAACGCGCTTTTCCCGCCATCGGGCGCCGCACAGCCATTGACGAGAACGAGCGACGCTTCACACCCTATCCGGTCGCATGACAAAGCAAAGAAAGGGCGAACGATGACATTGAGCACCTGCGATCTTTCCGACGAGCACGGTGAGAACGCACGCATCCCCTCGCCGGTCTTCCGTGACTTCGGCGGCCGCCTCGCGTTTCACGGGCGCGCCGTCACGGTGAAGTGCTTCGAGGACAATTCCCGCGTAAAAGCGATTCTCGCCACACCAGGAAACGGACGTGTTCTCGTCGTAGACGGCGGCGGCAGCATGCGCTGCGCGCTCCTCGGCGACATGATCGCCAAAGACGCCGTCGCAAACGGCTGGAGCGGCATCGTCGTGTTCGGCTGCGTGCGTGACACCGCAGTCCTGGCAGGCCTCGACATCGGCATCAAGGCGATCGGCACGAACCCCAGGAGATCGACACGCCGGGGCGAAGGAACGCCGCACATCGCCATCGACATTGCCGGCATTCAGGTTGCAGAAGGCGATGTGATCGTCGCCGACGGCGACGGCATCGTTGTCATCGCCGCCGAACACGCGACTGAAATCAAGTGATGTCGCGGCCGTCGTAAAACGCGAGCGCCGCGGAGGGGATGCTGTCAACGGCATTCCACCAACCGTCACCGATAAACACAACATCTATACACAGCCGCGCCACAACTACGCGTTTCACGCAACATCTTGCGGCGCCCGCCTTGCGGCACCTTCAGAATCAGACGCTATTGAAAGCGTCATGGGTCGCTGGGCGGAACCGCTCGGCGCTAAGAGGGAACCCGGTGCGCTCGGCTTTCTGCGAAGGCGAGCAATCCCGGGGCTGCCCCCGCAACTGTAAGCAGCGAGTTGTCTGTCGCGAGCGGCCACTGGTGCATGCCACCGGGAAGGCCAGACAGATGACACTGACCTGCGAGCCAGGAGACCTGCCTGTGACGAAGATTTATTCGTCCTCGGGCGGGGTGTCCCGGTGGGTGGTATTCTGGCCTCTGCATGTGCGGGGGCACGAATGCGTGTCCCCATTCGGCCCAAGCCCCCTTTTCCTCCAAGGGGTTTGCCGATGTCCATCGCAATAGAAGCCAGAAGCTCCGGCGCCGCATCCGTCTCCGGCGGCAGCGTCAAGAAGTCAGCCACCACACCGGGGCTGCAAGTCATCCGCCGCAACGGCTCCGTCACGCCGTTCGATCCCACCAAAATCACCGTTGCGCTGACGAAAGCGTTCCTCGCCGTCGAAGGCGGACGCGCAGCCGCTTCGCGCCGCGTGCACGAGATCGTTGAAGACCTCGCCGCACAAATCGTCTCCGCACTTACGCGCCAGGGTGACCACGGTCGCACGTTCCACATCGAGGACATCCAGGATCAGGTCGAGCTCGTCCTGATGCGCGGCGAGCATCACAAAGTCGCACGCGCCTACGTGCTCTATCGCGAAGCCCGCGCACAAGAACGTGCAGCAGCCGCTGCGCAAAGCACAGAGCCCGATCAGCCCGCGCTCAACGTCAAAGCCCGCGACGGATCGCTCTCCCCGCTCGATCATCAGCGCCTCACACTGATCGTCCGCGAGGCCTGCGAAGGCTTGGCGGACGCGAAGGCAGAAGATGTCCTCTCCGAAACTTATCGCAATCTCTACGACGGCATCGCCGCGCATGAGCTGACGCTCGCACCCATCCTTGCAGCCCGCACGCTGATCGAGACAGAGCCCGCGTACAGCGAAGTCTCCGCCCGCCTCTTGATGGACCAGCTCCGCGAGGAAGCGCTCTCCTTCGTTTCGGGCCGCACGGAACGGGCAAGCCAGGCCGAGATGGCCGAACGCTATCCCGAGTACTTCCGCGCCTATGTCGCCAAAGGCATAGCCGCCGAACTGCTCGATCCCGAGCTTGCCCGCTTCGACCTCGGCCGGCTCGGAGCAGCCCTCAAGCCCGAGCGCGACATGCGCTTCCAGTTCCTCGGTCTGCAGACGCTTTATGACCGCTACTTCCTGCAGACGCGCGGTATCCGCTTCGAGCTGCCCCAAGCGTTCTTCATGCGGGTCGCGATGGGCCTTGCGCTACGCGAGATCGACCGCGAGGCGAAGGCCATCGAGTTTTACGACCTGATTTCGTCGTTCGATTTCATGTGCTCGACGCCCACGCTCTTCAACGCCGGAACGCCGCGCGCGCAGCTTTCGTCGTGCTTCCTCACCACCGTGGCCGACGACCTCGACGGCATCTTCAAGGCTGTGAAGGATAACGCCCTACTCGCCAAGTATTCGGGCGGGCTTGGCAATGACTGGAGCCGCGTGCGCGGTCTCGGCGCCCACATCAAGGGCACCAATGGCGAAAGCCAGGGTGTCGTGCCCTTCCTCAAGGTTGCGAACGACACCGCCATTGCCGTCAACCAGGGCGGCAAGCGCAAAGGCGCGGTGTGCGCCTACCTCGAAACCTGGCACATCGACATCGAAGAATTTCTCGATCTCCGGAAGAACACCGGCGACGACCGCCGCCGCACGCACGACATGAACACCGCCCACTGGATTCCAGACCTGTTCATGCAGCGCGTTGCCGAAGACAGCCACTGGACGCTATTTTCTCCCGACGAGGTCCCCGACCTCCATGACTTGTACGGCCGCGCCTTCGCCGAACGCTACGCGGAGTACGAAGCCAAGGCCGAGCGCATGGAGTTGCGCATCGCGCGCCGCGTGCGCGCAGTCGACCTCTGGCGCCGCATGCTCACCATGCTCTTCGAGACCGGGCATCCGTGGATCACGTTCAAGGATCCGTGCAACCTGCGCTCGCCACAGCAGCATACCGGCGTCGTGCATTCGTCGAACCTTTGCACCGAGATCACGCTCAACACATCGAACGACGAGGTCGCCGTCTGCAATCTGGGCTCGATCAACCTCGCAAACCACGTCACCGCCGATGGCCTCGACCACGAGAGACTCGCACGCACGGTCAACACCGCCATGCGGATGCTCGACAACGTGATCGACATCAACTTCTACACCATCCCCGAGGCACGCCGGTCCAATCTGCGGCATCGGCCTGTGGGTCTCGGTCTGATGGGCTTCCAAGACGCACTGCACACGCTGAAGATCCCGTACGCATCGGACGAAGCCGTCACGTTCGCCGACACCAGCATGGAAGCGATCAGCTATCACGCGATTTCGGCCTCCGCCGATCTCGCGGAGGAGCGCGGACGCTATCCGTCGTTCGACGGATCGCTTTGGAGCCGCGGCATCCTGCCCATCGATTCCATTTCCCTGCTAAGCGGGGCGCGCGGCGACGACCTCCGCATCGACACGTCCACCACGCTCGATTGGGAACCGCTGCGCGAACGCGTCCGCACCGTCGGCATGCGTAATTCCAACGTGATGGCGATTGCGCCGACCGCCACGATCTCGAATATCTGCGGCGTCGCGCAGTCCATCGAGCCGGTGTTCCGCAACCTCTATGTCAAGTCCAACATGTCGGGAGACTTCACGGTCGTAAACACGCATCTCGTCCGCGATCTCAAGGCACGCGGCCTGTGGGATGAGGTGATGGTCTCGGATCTCAAGTACTTCGACGGCTCGGTCGGCGCCATCGACCGCGTTCCGGAGGACATCAAGGCGCTGTACGCCACCGCCTTCGAGATCGACTCCCATTGGCTGGTAGACGCCGCCTCTCGCCGGCAGAAGTGGATCGACCAGGCGCAATCGCTCAATCTCTACATCTCGGCGCCGAACGGCCGCAAACTCGACGCGCTCTATCGGCTCGCCTGGGAGCGGGGATTGAAAACAACCTACTACTTGCGCTCCCAGTCCGCGACACACGTGGAAAAGTCGACGCTCAAGGGCACCGACGGCAAGCTCAACGCGGTCTCTGGCGGTGGCGGAATGCTTTCGGCGCCGGACGCATACGAAGCGAACGCCGCTCCCCGCGCCTGCTCGCTCGAAGACCCGACCTGCGAAGCCTGCCAATAGGCCACCGCAGCGTAATGCCGGCGCCGCGAGCGCCGGCCCCCACTTCGAATGCCTGCAAGTAATGCGTCGGCATTCTCCAGACACACGTCCTACTTCGGAGAATTCCCATGCTCGACTGGTCAGAACCAGCCGCAACCCCCAGATCCGTCTCTCCCTCGCCGACCATCGTTCCGCCGAGCCCGGAGAGCGCCACCGGCCTCGGCCATATCGACCGCAGCGGCGGACGTGTCCGCGTCGACGACAAGGCGATGATCAACGCCCGCGCCGACGTGAACCAGCTCCTGCCGCTGAAATACGGTTGGGCCTGGGACAAGTATCTTTCCGGCTGCAACAATCACTGGATGCCGACGGAGGTTTCCATGCAGGCCGACATCGCACTCTGGAAATCGCGCGACGGCCTCACCGAAGACGAGCGGCGCATGGTGAAGCGCAATCTCGGCTTCTTCGCCGCCTCCGAAAGCCTCGTCGCCAACAACATCGTGCTCGCGATCTACCGCCACCTCACAAACCCCGAGTGCCGCCAATATCTGCTGCGTCAGGCGTTCGAGGAGGCCGTGCACACGCACACCTTCCAATACATCGTGGAAAGCCTCGGTCTCGACGAAGGCGAGCTTTTCAATATGTATCGCGAGGTGCCGTCCATCACCGACAAGGCGGCCTGGGCACTCGCCTACACGAAGCATCTCGACGATCCGGAATTCAAAACCGGCACGCAGGAAACCGATCAGGCCTTCCTGCGCGACCTCGTGGCGTTTTACGTCGTGTTTGAGGGCATGTGGTTCTACACAGGCTTTGCGCAGATCCTCTCGCTTGGCCGCCGCAACAAGATGGTCGGCATCGCCGAGCAGTATCAGTACATCCTGCGCGACGAGAGCATTCATCTGAACTTCGGCATTGACGTCATCAACCAGATCAAGGTCGAGAACCCACATCTCTGGACGAAAGCGTTCCAGGATGAAGTGCGTCAGATGCTGCACGATGCGGCACAACTCGAAGCCGCCTACGGCCGCGATACGATGCCATCCGGCCTCCTGGGCCTCAATGCCACGCTGTGCGAGCAGTACATGCGCTTCATCGCCAACCGCCGCTGCGGCCAGCTCGGCCTGGCGCCTGTGTTCGCGGAAACGGAAAATCCGTTCCCCTGGATGTCGGAGGTCATGGATCTCAAGAAGGAAAAGAACTTCTTCGAAACGCGCGTCATCGAATACCAGAACGGCGGCGCGCTCTCCTGGGAGTAAACCGCACAACCTGGGCGGCTCTCCATGGGCCGCCCGGGGATCGGCGTTGCGCACGCCTCAAGCCTCCGGCAGGATAAGCGGATCCATTTCCGCACTCCGACGACACACAGCCTGCGCGATGAATGCCTCAGATCTGACCGACGACGAACGCCGCCGCATCTCCTGCATATCCGAGAGCTATGCCCGCCTCTCCGGAAAGCCCCTCGTCGCCGGCAGCGATACCGATCCCATCGATTCTCTCTGGCAGGCTCCCATCGCCGTCGTTGCCCACGGAACCGAAGCCGATCCCGTCTTCTTCTTCGGCAACCGAACCGCGCTCGCACTATTCGAAATGGATTTCGAGGCGTTCCGGCGCCTGCCGTCCCGCTTCTCTGCCGAGCCGCTCCTTCGGGAAGAACGCGCCCACTTGCTCGAACGCGTAACGCGCGACGGCATCATTTCGGATTACGCAGGCGTGCGCATTTCCGCGAGCGGAAAACGCTTTCGCATCGCCAACGCTTCCGTGTGGAACCTGACGGACGGCTCCGGGAACGCGGTGGGCCAAGCGGCTGCGTTTTCGGAATGGACGGAACTCACACCTACGAATTGAAACACGTTCACCCTTCAGCGCTGCGCAGAGAACCGGAACCGCCGTTGCGCTGAAGCCGTTCAACTCCCGACCCGGGACGAGGGCATGGATGAATAAACCAAAGACGTTCGAGCAATTTTGGCCCGATTATCTGCGAGCCCATTGCGACCGTCGCTCGCGCGCTTTGCATCTCGTAGGCACGGCCCTTGGCCTCCTCTGCTTCGCGAACTTCCTGATCACACTCCATCCCGCATGGCTCGTCGCGGCACCCGTGGTCGCTTACGGTTTTGCCTGGGCGGGGCATCTCCTGTTCGAAAAAAACTCACCGGCGACGTTCTCTCATCCGTTATGGTCATTGCGCGGGGATCTGAGAATGGTCTGGCTCACCCTCACCGGCCGCATCGAGCGCGAGATCGCACGCGTCGGTTGCCCGCTGGAATAGCGCACGAAGCAAAGCCACCTGCCCGGAAAGGAGCCGCCAAATGAACAGCACCACCACATCCGTCGCTGCGCTGCTCGCCCTACTGGTGTCGGCCACCCAAGTCACGAGCATCGCTCACGCCGACAAGAAGGACACGACATCCACTGAAACCACAACCACGTCCGAACCCGAAAAAAGCGAAACCGACACCGGGCTGAAGTCCATCGAGCAAGGATTCTCCATTCCGGCAGCCGACGGCACGTCGAGCAAGAACGACACGCAAAAGAAAGGCGCAGACAAAAAATAAAGCGGGCCGATTTCTGCACGGCCCGAGCGCGCTGCAAGCCCGTTGGCGATCAGAACCGTGACGACGGGTGCGAATTGGAACGACGCGCGAAGATCAGCGGCCCAGCGCGCCACGCCCGTCCTGACTGCGAGCCCGCAAAATTTCCGAACCGGCGCACGGCGCGGTTCCAAAGCACCATCTCGTTACGCTCGCCCATTTGCGCCATCTCGAACACAAACTGTGCGAGCCGCTCACGGAGAGTACCATCCTCGTGACCGAGCAGAAGGACTGCGCACGCCGCGTCGAAGACCCGCTGCAACGCCTTAAGGTCGTCATTATCGAACGCGGTTTTGTGCTGTCGTGGAAACATTGACGCCTCACCCTAAGATCTCAGCTCAAAAGATCGCGTCAACCACACGCTGTACCTAAAATATTCTAGAAACGCCTCAAGTCAAACAAACCTCGAACAAGTCTAAATCATCAGAATGACAATATAAGTCATTCAACTCATAGAGAAATCATCACGCTGTTCGGGCGGAACCCGCCGCCCTCCCGATCCCACGACCAGCCGTCCTACACACCCACTCATGCCATACACTCGACGTGAACCGCCTGATGTGGTTACTGAAGTTGTCCGACCGAGGGAAAACGGTCCAACAGATATGCGCCGAAATGATCGGGCAAAACCGACCTCGCGGGCTCGGCAGGATGTGCATCCCGCCGACCGAAGAAGCTTCACGACGCCATGAACGCATTCGATCGCGACACAGAGCTGGAACGTCGGCAGATCCACGAGATCTCGATCAACGTCGCGCGTCGCCTGCTCGATGTTCTCGAACAGCGCGATCAGCTACCCCCAGTCATCGCAGACGAGATTGTGAGCGGCGCGCGCGCCATCGCGGAGATCCAGCGCGAGATCGACGGCATCATGACCTCCCTCCCGCACGGCGAGATGCTCGACATGGCCGTGCTGACGCATGTTCTCGCAAACCACAACCGCGCCCTCAGCCTGGTCGAAGACCTCGAAGTGCGAACGGGTGGACGCGGCGCCGGAAGACGCCCCGATCCAGAACGGACGCATGCCGCCCTGATCGCGACAGCGCGTGAAATCGAGCGTGAAACGCGCATCCACAACCTTGAGCCCGCTCCACGCGCACCGCAAGCACACAGCATGGCGCCCTCGAACTTCGCGCCATTGCAAGCATCTCAGCACACCACGGCCTATGCGCCGCTGCAGCCAAATCCTGCTCATCGCGCGCAGCATCCAACGTCTCACGGTAACGCGCGCCCCCAGGCGGCGGCTCCCAGCCACGTCACGCGCGGGCCTTCACCTGCTGCGGCAGCACAGTCCCGCCCGCCTCACCGTCAACCGGTGCCACAGCAGCAACACCCCGCACCTCTCCCCTCTCCGGCCACCGCATCTTCGAAGAGGCCTCTCCTCGCCCTCGTCTCATCGCCCATCGGCGCCGTCACACTCGTCACCGGCATCGCCATCGTGGCGGCATCGCTTGCGGGCGCCGTGAGCTTTGCGCTTTCGAACGGCGACGCATCGCAAGAAAGCCACATCGCAGCGCGCACATCTGGCGGAAAGTTCGATGGTCGCCTGGGTCCGGGAGACGCCGCACCCACAGGCGGCTCCGATATTCTCGTCGTCACGCCACCCGCCAAAGCTGCACCCCTGACACAGCCATACCTCGTCGTCCTCGCGACCCGTCCGAGTACCGAAGAGCTCGATCAGGATTTCCGCTACTTCAAGGAAGCCCACCCTCAACTTCTGGGCGACGCACGAGGCCGCGTCGACACCATGCAAAGCCAGGATGGAAAGACGTGGCACCGGCTGTCGCTCATCCCGCCACGCTCGCAGGACGAGGCAGCCTCGCTCTGCGCTGAACTCAAAGCCGCCGGCCTGACCGAATGCTGGATCAAGCCGCTGCCCCTCGGGCGCGACGCCGCGCGTTGATAGCGCCCCACATCGCAGCCCGCTTGCGAGCTGTCTCCATCAGGCTTATCTGAGGCGTCGCAGCGCCTCTCCACCTCCAAAACGCGCTCCACGTCGAGACCCCAGGGAACGCATGACACCCATCATCTCGGTCAGGGACCTGAGCAAGACCTACGCCTCCGGACACGTGGCACTGAAATCCGTCAGCCTCGATATCCACAAAGGCGAGATATTCGCGCTTCTCGGCCCGAATGGCGCGGGCAAGACCACACTGATCGGCGTCATCTGCGGCCTCGTCAATCCAACGTCGGGACAGGTGCGCGTCGATGGCCTCGACATCGCGGCAGACTGGCGCAAAGTCCGCGCCATGATCGGCCTCGTCCCGCAGGAGTTGTCGCTCGAAATGTTCGAGCCGGTGCGCTCCACCGTCTCTTTCAGCCGTGGCCTTTTTGGCAAGCCTCGGTCTCCGGAAACGGTCGAGCGCATCCTTCGGATGTTGTCGCTCTGGGACAAACGCGACGAGCCCATTATGGCGCTCTCGGGCGGCATGAAGCGGCGCGTGCTCATCGCAAAAGCGCTCGCACACGAACCCGCGATCCTGTTCCTCGACGAGCCGACGGCCGGCGTCGACGTAGAATTGAGAAAGGATATGTGGGCAGCCGTCCGCGCCCTCAGGGACGCAGGCGTCACCATCATCCTCACCACCCACTACATCGAGGAAGCCGAGGAGATGGCCGACCGGATCGGCGTCATCAACAAGGGCGAGTTGATCCTCGTGCAGGAAAAGACCGAGCTGATGCGAAAGCTCGGCCGCAAGCAACTCGTGCTGGAGCTGACGGAGCGGCTCTCCGAGATCCCTCCGGCCCTCGCCGGCTACCGGGCATCCCTCGAACTCGCATCCGACGGCAACGCCCTCGTGTTCACATACGAAACGGGCGGCGAGCGCACCGGCATCACCGCACTTCTTGCCGCCATGCGCGAAGGCGGCATCGGCTTCAAGGATCTCGCCACGCATCAGAGCTCCCTTGAAGACATCTTCGTCGATCTCGTGAGGCAGACCCCATGAACGTCTACGGCATTCGCGCGATCTACGGCCACGAGATGGATCGCTGGCGGCGCACGCTCATGCAAAGCGTCGTGTCGCCGGTCCTTTCGACATCGCTCTATTTCGTCGTGTTCGGTGCCGCCATCGGCGGCCGCATCGCAGAAATCGACGGCGTACCCTATGGCGCGTTCCTCGTCCCCGGCCTCATCATGTTGATGTTGCTGACCGAGAGCACGTCGAACGCCGCCTTCGGCATCTATTTTCCGCGCTTCACCGGCACCACCTACGAGCTGCTGTCGGCACCCGTTTCGCCTTTCGAGATCGTGATCGGATACGTCGGGGCGGCCGCCACCAAATCGGTGGTGCTGGGTCTCATCATTCTTGCGACGGCAAGCCTCTTCGTTCCGATCCGCATAGAGCATCCGTTCTGGATGATCGCGTTTCTGATCCTCACGGCGGTCACGTTCAGCCTATTCGGCTTCATCATCGGCATTTGGGCCAACGGCTTCGAGAAATTGCAGGTCATGCCGATGCTCGTATTGACGCCGCTCACGTTTCTCGGCGGCACGTTTTACTCGATCTCGATGCTGCCGCCGTTCTGGCAGACAGTGACGCTGTTCAACCCGATCGTGTACTTGATCAGCGGCTTCCGCTGGAGCTTCTACGGCGTGGCCGACGTGAACGTCGCCATAAGCTTCGCAATGACTCTGGGCTTCCTTGCCATTTGCCTGCTTGTCATCTGGTGGATCTTCAAAACCGGCCATCGCATCAGAACGTGACGCGCGATGATCGAGGCGCGCGCCTGCGCTAGCGCCGTCCGGATCCACCAGTGACGAGGTCGCTGTGCTTGGCTCGCCCTCTCAGCACGTCCACATACTTCACAGCGCCCCGCATCATCGTTCCGGGGTGCACGAGGTTCGCCGCTGCACCCGCAATCAGCGGCGGCATGCTGAGCCCCGCCCGTTCGATCACCAGCAGCGCACGGTCGCGCTCGTCGATAGCCGCCTTCACGGCGTCCGCATGCACATCGGATTGCACACCTTCGAACTCGTGCCGCTCGATCGCGAGCCCATAGCGCTGCCCCGCAAGTGCACGATCGAGATCGAACCCCGGCTCCGCCTGCGCTGCCGATGCGGCTGCGGCCTCGCGCGGCGTCGGCGCATGATGCACGGCGACGAAGGCCCGGAAGAGCTCGAAAAACGACGGCCGTCCCGCCGCCGCGATGTCTGCTTCCAATCGTTCGCATCCGCCGCGCCAGAGATCGGCTTCCGGATCGTCCTCGCACGTCATGCGGATCGAGTAGCCGCGCGGCAGGTCGAGCCGGCCCTGCGCATCCGACAGCACGAACGCAAACCAGACCCACGTCCCTGCAAGAGCAAGCACGAGAAAAAGCGGCCAGAACCGCCGCACGGCCCGCCACGCGTCTTTTGGAAAATCGATCAGCGACGACATCTGCATGGGCTGCGAGAATTCCACCGCACCCGAGTCATAGCAAGCCTCGCGACCCCGTTACTCGCATCAGCTTGAGCCGGCAAAAGCCCAAAGGACTCGGAAGCAACGCGACCCGGGCCGAGTGGCCCGCCCCCCGCGGAGGGCCAGGCCCGTGAAAACTAAGAATCCAACGAGCCCGAAGGGCTCAGGCGCCAAGGGCGCCCGGCGCAAGTGCGCCGGATTTCCACAAAGCACCGCGCCCCTTGAGCGAAGCTTCTCTCAGCTTGAGTCGGAAGAACTAAGGAGCCAATCCCCCAGAGGGGATTGGCGGCGCGTCGGGGTCGTGGACTTCTGCGAACATCGCAGAGCCATCGCGACGATAAATGTCGGGGCGGAATTCGATCCGGCCGTCCGGCTCAGCCCACGCGGTGATGTAGGCGAAATAGACCGGCACCGGACGCGTGAGCCTCACGTCGACCGGCTGCCCCATGTCGAGCACGGCCTGCACCTGTCCCGGATTTTCCCAACCGGGCTCATAGCGCGCCAGCCACTCCACCAGCTCGAACACGTCCTGTACGCGTACGCAGCCCGCGCTGAACGCGCGCGCACGCTGCTGGAACAGCGGCTTTAGCGGTGTGTCGTGCATATAAACGCCGTGCTCGTTCGCCATGTCGATGCGAACGAGACCGAGCGCATTCTGCGGACCGGGATCCTGCCGCAGCTTGATCACGTTGTGATCGGCCTGCGTCCAGTCGATGGAACGAGGATCGAGCTCCTGTCCGTTAAAGTTGCCCTGCAAGACGCGGATCTTTTCTTTGTCCAGATACTCGGGCTCTTTCACGAGCAGCGGGAACACATCGAGCCGGGCAATGCTGTCCGGCACACGCCAATGCGGGAAGAAGTTGAGCGCGCGGATGTTCGTCTTGAGCGTCGGCGTATCGCGTCCGTTGCGGCCGACGATCACCCGGTGGCGAAGCACGGTCTGGAAACGCTCGACCGCCTCGAGCTGATAGGCCGGAACGTTGACAAGAACGTACCGCTCCTCGGGCGGCTGCTGAACGAGTTCCATGATGCGGCCCTGGTTCAGCCGAAGCTGCTGCAGGCGCTCGTCGGCAGAGATATTGAGGGCAGCAAGCGTCGACTGATCGACGCGCCCCGTCGCCCTTAGTCCGTTGCGTTCCTGATACCGGATGACGGCCTGCTCAAGAGCATGGTCGAAGCTGTGGCTCGTCGCGTTGGCGTTGCGGGGCAGCTCACCTGTCGCCATCAGCCGCCGGCGCAGGAAAGGCACGCGGTCATCGTCGTCACCGGGCCGCAACATGCGGTTGCCGGGGATCGGCCGCCAGCCCCCGCTATTGACGATCTGGTGATAGGTCTCAATCGCCTTTTCCATGGCGATCAGCATTTCGTCGCTCCGCCAGGGCACCTCGTTCGGACGCAGATCGTTGACAACGTCCTGCTTCGGCGGCGTCCGTTCGAGCGAGGCCCGACGTCCCGAAAAATCCGGCGTACCGAACCCTGTAATGCCTTCCCACCAGTTGTCCTGGGCGGCGACGGGCTGAGCGCAACCTGCAATCACTGTCGCGACGAACACCCCCGCGAGGGCCTGCGCCACGCGAAACGAGCGGCCAGAGACGATAGGGGCGCGACGGACAGGCGGGCGGCAAGGCGTCATGAACGATGTCACCGGAGAACTGATCCTTTTTTCCGGAAGCAGGAAAGCGTGCAGTTGCATAAGCGCGATTCAGCGCCGTTAGACTGGACTCATATGGCCAAACAAAGACCCATCTTCAATCTAACGTCCGCCAAACTATTGGATTCACGAGTTATCCAGCCACACTGGGTCTTCACCTAAGGGCCTGCCCATGCTCACGACGGGAAATGATCCCAGCCGCCCAGCGCGACATCGAGCGCACGGCCGTCGCGTCCCGTCACCGTAACATCTTGCCCGTCCGCGCATCGGCCGACTTCAGTAACGGCGACGCCACTTTTCGCCGCAGCCTCCCGGAACGCGTCGGCGCGATCCGGCGGCACGGCCGCGAGCACCTCGTAATCGTCCCCACCGCCCAGCACCACCTGAAAGAGATCCGGCACGTGCGCAATTGCCGCCAGCGCGGGCTCCGAGAGAGGCACCTGCCCCCCCTCGATGCGAGCGGAAACGCCGGATGCACGCGCAAGCCGTCCGCAATCTTTCACAAGCCCATCGGATATATCCATCGCGGCCGAGGCAAATTCCGAAATCACCGGCGCGAGCGCGAGCTTCGGCTGCGGACGCAGATAGCGGTCGACAAGCGCCTGCGCAGACGTTGCGTCGAGCCCCATCTGAGCCGTCCGCGCACGATCCTGGCGCAGAAGAAGCCCGAGTGCTGCGTCTCCAAGCGTGCCCGAAAGAAAGAGAAGATCGCCAGGCCGCGCCGTTCCACGCTGGACGAAGCGCCCATGAGGAACCGCACCGATCGCCGTCACGCTGATCGAAAGCGGGCCTGGCCTGCGATCCGTATCCCCACCGGCAAGCGAAAGCCCGAAAGCGGTCTGTACCTCAGCAAGTCCCGTTTGAAAGCCTGCAAGCCACGTGTCGTCCGGACGTTCTGGAAAGGACAGCGCAAGCAGATAGGCGAGAGGTCGCGCGCCTTTTGCCACCAGATCGGAGACGTTGACGGCAAGCGCCTTCCACGCGATGTCGCGCGCCGCATCATCCGAAAAGAAGTGGACGCCCTCCGCCACCGCATCCGTCGTCAACACGAGGTCCATGCCCGCAGGCGGTGTCAGCAGCGCGCAATCGTCCCTGAGACCGAACGCACCCGAGAAGCCGGAGGCGAGTGGCGCGAACGTCGTCTGAATGAGCGCGTCCTCTCCCCTCGTCTCCCGGTCGACCATGCAGCTAGGCTCCCTCGCCCGGCGCCTCGAATTCCTTGGCGCGCACCTTGTGCGCAATCCTGTCGAGCACGCCGTTGACCACCTTGGGTTCGTCAGCTTCGAAGAACGCCTTGGCGATGTTGATATACTCGTTGATGGTGACACGCGCAGGCACGTCGGTTCGTTCCAGAAGTTCGAACACACCGCCCCGCAGGATTGCGCGCAGGATCGAATCTACGCGCACAAGCCGCCAACCCGTGCGAAGCTGTTGGTCTACCAAGGGGTCGATATCGCGCTGGCGCCGCACGACACCCTTTACGACCTCTGCGAAAAATGTGGTGTCCGCCCCTTCGAGACTGACCGAAAGATCCTCGCTTGCGTCTGCCTCGGCGCCTTCCACAACATCCGGCGTGGCCATAAACTGCTTGATCACCTCGCCGGCGTCGGTGCCCGCAAGATCCATCTGATAGAGAGCCTGCACGGCAGCCATGCGCGAAACCGTACGCGGCTTCGGCGCATCGCCCGACGTCTTCTTCCTGCGCGGTAGCGTCATGACGCATCTCCGCCAAACTGCCGTTCCAGGTGCATCAGGCGAAGGCACGCACGCGCTGCGTCTCCGCCCTTGCCGTCCGCGCCGCCCCCGGCGCGCGCCAGCGCCTGCGCTTCGGTATCGACGGTGAGAACGCCGTTGCCGAGCGGAATGGAATAGCGAATAGCCGTCTCCATAAGCCAGTGATTGGTGTTGTTCACGACAATGTCGTAGTGCGAGGTCTCGCCGCGGATCACGCATCCGAGCGCAATAACGCCGCCGTAAAGCCCCGGCTCCTCGTCACCGAACAGCCCTGCATCGAGCGCTTGCGACAGCACCTGCGGAATTTCGAGTGCACCCGGCACGGGAATGCGATCGTACGGCACGCCCTGCGCATCGAGCACAGCCGTCACGCCCTCCACGAGCGCATCCGTGACGGCCTTGTAGTAAGGCGCCTCGATGATGAGCACGCGTTGCGAGGCTCCGGAATGAAGCTCCATCTCGACGCGCGGATGTTGATCGTCTTTTTTCATATCCCTACTCGATGGCGCGCCGGCCGACGATGCGAAGCCCGAACGCTTCGAGGCCGACGTAGGTATCGCTTGGCGCATTGGTGAGCAACACCATATCGCCCACGCCGAGTTCGCGCAGGATTTGCGAGCCGACGCCCACATCCACCTGCCGCCGCCCGCGCGGGATATTTCCGCCCGAAAGTCGCCGCGCCTGCTGCTCAACCCACGTGGACATGCTGCGCGGCCCGAGATCACGGATCAGCACGAGCACCCCGCGGCCCTCTTGTTCGATCGCCGCGAGCGATTTCGAAACCAGAGTTCCCGCGCCTTGCTCTCCGCCGATGCCGAGCAGATCTCCGAGCACATTGACGGCATGTACACGCACGAGCACCGGCCCCGGCGCCGAGAGATCGCCCTTGACCAGCGCCAGATGCTCGACGGGTTCGACCGTGGTCGTAAAGACGTGAAGATCGAAACCGCCCGCGAGCGCACTCTCCACGCGCGTCTTCGCCACTTCCTTGACCAGTTGATCGTGCTTCAGGCGATACGCGATCAGGTCTTCGATGGTCCCGACCTTGAGCCCGTGCAACTGCGCGAACGCCACGAGATCGGGCATCCGCGCCATGGTGCCGTCTTCGTTCATGATTTCGCAGATCACCGCCGCCGGATAAAGCCCGGCAAGCCGAGCAAGATCGACTGAGGCTTCCGTATGCCCCGCCCGCATCAGCACGCCGCCTTCGCGCGCAACGAGCGGAAACACATGCCCCGGCGAGACGAGATCGTGCGCGCCCTTTGTCGGATCGATAGCCGTCGCAACGGTGCGTGCGCGATCGTAGGCCGAGATGCCCGTCGACACACCTTCGCGCGCCTCGATGGACTGCGTGAACGCGGTGCGTTCGCGTGCCGCCTTCGTCTGCACCATGAATTCGAGTTCGAGCGCTTCGGCGCGCGCTTGTGTCAGCGCAAGGCAGATAAGCCCGCGGCCGTGCTTCGCCATGAAATTGATCGCATCGGGCGTGGCCATCTGCGCGGGGATCACGAGGTCTCCCTCGTTTTCGCGCTGCTCGTCGTCGACGAGCACGACCATGCGCCCGTTGGCCATCTCGTCCACGATCTCTGCCGTGGACGAAAGAAAGCCTCCGTCTCTCTGTCTATCGAGACCCGTGCTCACCCGCGAAACTCCATGATTCGCGCCACATAGCGCGCAAGAAGGTCGATCTCGACATTGACCTCGTCGCCGGGCTTTTTGCGCCCCCACGTGGTCTGGGTCAAGGTCACGGGGATGAGATTGATACCAAAGCGCGCACCCGAAACTTCGTTCACAGTAAGCGACGTTCCATCGAGCGCCACGGAACCCTTCGGCGCCACATAGGGTGCCAGATGCGGAGGCACTTCGATAACCATGCGGCGGCTTTCTCCATCGACGCGGATGTCCACAATCCGGGCCACGCCGTCCACATGCCCCGCGACGATGTGCCCGCCGAGTTCCTCGCCCGCCCGGAGCGGACGTTCGAGGTTGATGCGCCGTCCAACTTGCCAGCTTCCGAGCGTCGTTTTCGAGAGCGTCTCGTTCGAAACGTCGGCGGTAAATGCGGCGCCCGCGCCATCGGCGCGAACCGTCACCACCGTGAGGCACGCCCCGTCGCAAGCAATCGAAGCGCCGGGCGCAATATCGTCGGGATCGTAGCCGCAACGGATGGCAAAGCGCCCATCCTCCCGGCCGATCAATTCACCGACGTCCGTGATGAGACCTGTAAACACCAGCTTCTCTTGTTCAAGTTGATCGGGCAGCCGTCACAGTACGGAATAGCGTTATCAGATCGGGCCCGGCCCGGCGCGCCGTCTCGCGCGCGAGATCTAGCCCCGGAGCGTAAGCCCCGGCAAGCGCCGTGGTGTCTCCCGTCCCGGTTCCGGCAATCCCGGCCTGAAACAGAACCACCTCGTCCACCAGGCGCTCGGCCGCGAACGCCCTCCAGACATCCGCCCCACCCTCGACCAGAAGGCGCGTCACGCCCCCGCCCGCAAGGACGGCGAGCACATCTTTCATCGCAAGATTTTCACCGGCCGGGGTCAGCCGCAGAACCCGCACACCCAGCCCCTCAAGCACCTGCACCCGCCCAGCATCGGCATCCTCTCCCGTGATCACCCACACGGGCACGTCCCGCGCCGTCCGCATCAGCTTGAGATCCGGCGAGAGATCGAGGCTGCGCGACAGCACCACGCGGATCGGCGAGCGCATGCCGAGGCCCGGCAGCCGGCACGTCAGCTCAGGATCGTCGTCACGCGCGGTCGTGCCTCCGATCAGAATGGCATCGGCCTCAGCCCTCAGCAGATGGCTCTGCGCGCGGGCTTCCGGGCCCGTCACGAACACAGCCCGCCCCTGCGCCCCACGCGGCACAGCGCCGTTCGCATCGAGCGCCATCTTGAGCTGAACGAAAGGCCGCCGCTCGGTCACCCGCAGAATATGCCCGAGCGTCGCCCAGCGCGCCTCTTCCGTCATAAGGCCCACATCCACGCGCGCACCTGCGTGGCGAAGCAGAGAGATGCCTTGCCCGGCGACACGCGCATCGGGATCTTCGACGCCGATCACGACACGTCCGATCCCGGCCGCAACCGCAGCCTCCGCACACGGCGGCGTCTTGCCGTGATGCGCGCATGGCTCAAGCGTGACGTAAAGGGTCGCGCCCCGCGCCCGCGCGCCCGCGCGCGAAAACGCCTCCACTTCGGCATGGGGCCGTCCGCCTCGCTGCGTCACGCCCCTCGCAATCACCTCGCGGCGCGCCTCGTCGGCAATCACGGCACCGACCGAAGGATTAGGCGCGGTCGTGCCCCATCCCCGGCGCGCCATAGTCAGAGCCACGGCCATCATATCCCGGTCGAAATCGGAGAAGCTCATGGTGCCCTGCCCGTGTCCTCTCGGTCCAGCCGTTCCGGCCGCGGCACGTCAGTGCTTCTTCGCCAGACGCGGCGGCACGTCTACCCCGTCGTCGCGCGCAATCTCTCCCAGCACTTCCTGGAAATCCGCCGCCTCGCGAAAATCGCGATAGACGGATGCGAAGCGCACGTAGGCCACAGGATCGAGCGCGCGAAGCCCTTCCATCACATGCGCACCGATGGTGGACGACGCCACTTCCGCGTCACCTGCGCTTTCGAGCTGGCGCACGATGCCCGACACCATGCGGTCGATGCGATCCGCTTCGATAGGCCGCTTGCGCAGCGCCACCTGAACGGATTTAAGAAGCTTGTCGCGATCGAACGGCACCTTTCGCCCCGACCGCTTGACGACCACGAGCTCGCGCAACTGTACCCGCTCGAACGTCGTAAAGCGCCCACCGCAATCGGGACACACGCGCCGGCGGCGAATGGCGGCGTTCTCCTCCGTCGGGCGGCTGTCCTTCACCTGCGTTTCCTCGCAAGAACAGTAAGGGCAGCGCATGGGATCTCTGTATCCTTCAGAAACGAAGAGGGCGCCGGAACGAAACGTTCCGGCGCCCCTGTCTTAGACCGTCATCGATCTCAAGAATAGATCGGGAAGCGCTTGCAAAGCTCGGTCGCCTCGGCCTTCACCTTGGCTTCCACCTCGCCGTTGCCCTCTTCGCCGTTCTTGGCGAGACCGTCGAGCACTTCCGCAATCATGCGGCCGATGTCGCGGAACTCCGCTTCGCCGAAGCCGCGCGTCGTGCCGGCCGGCGCGCCGAGACGGATGCCCGACGTGACCATCGGCTTCTCGGGATCGAACGGCACGCCGTTCTTGTTGCAGGTGATGTGAGCGCGGCCGAGCGACTTCTCGGAGATGTTGCCCGTGAGCTTCTTCGGACGAAGATCCACGAGGATGAGGTGCGTGTCCGTGCCGCCGGAGACGAGCGCGAAGCCATCATTGACGAGCACTTCGCCCATAGCCTTCGCGTTGGCGATCACCTGCTTCGCGTAAGCCTTGAACTCCGGCTGAAGGATCTCGCCGAACGCAACCGCCTTGCCGGCAATGACGTGCATAAGCGGACCGCCCTGGATGCCGGGGAAGATCGCCGAGTTCACCTTCTTCGCGATGTCCGCGTCGTTGGTGAGGATCATGCCGCCGCGCGGACCGCGCAGCGTCTTGTGCGTCGTGGTGGTGACGACGTGCGCATGTGGGAACGGCGAGGGATGCTCACCGGCGGCCACGAGACCGGCGAAGTGAGCCATGTCCACCATGAGGTGCGCACCGACCTCGTCCGCAATGGCGCGGAAGGCTGCGAAGTCGAACTGGCGAGGATAAGCCGAGCCGCCGGCGATGATGATGCGCGGGTTCTCGGCCTTCGCGATCTCGCGCACCTTGTTCATATCGATGATGTGCGTGTCGGGCTCGACCTGGTAGTGCACCGCGCGGAACCACTTGCCGGACTGGTTCACCGTCGCGCCGTGCGTGAGGTGGCCGCCGTGCGCAAGGTTGAGGCCGAGGATCGTGTCGCCGGGCTTCGCGAGCGCGTTGAACACGCCCTGGTTGGCCTGCGAGCCCGAGTTCGGCTGCACGTTTGCGAACTCACAACCGAAGATCTTCTTTGCGCGATCGATCGCGAGATCCTCGACGATGTCGACGTACTGGCAGCCGCCGTAATAGCGACGGCCCGGATAGCCTTCGGCGTACTTGTTGGTCAGAACGCTGCCGGCCGCCTCGAGCACAGCCTTCGATACGATGTTCTCGGAGGCGATCAGCTCGATCTCGTACTGCTGACGACCAAGCTCCTTATCGATGGCAGACGCGATTTCGGGATCGGTCTCCGCGAGCGGCGCATTAAAAAAGCGGGTGGTCGAATTAGACATCAGGCGTTCCTCGTTGGTAATCGGCTCTAATCGGTTTTTTAAGGTGGGGCGACGCTGGTCGGAAACCTTGGATATAGCAATGTGGCCGCCCCCCACTTTCCCGGAGCGACGGGGCAGCGGATTGCGGAGCGAGCCTCACTGGCGCATGGCCTTACCATGCGTCACCGGGGACAAACAAGGAAGCCACCGTCGCACTCAATTTTTGCTGTGCAGCGCAACAATTGCGAAGGGTGCGAATCCCCTCGAGGCACAAGCGGCACCAATGCCCGCCCGTCCCGAGAGACACACAAAAAACCCTGAAAACACAGTTTGAAAATCCGCGGCGCTATTCGGCCGCCAGCTTGCCGGTCCGGCCGACGGCGGCCGGGCATGCCTTCCAAAGAGTACCGAGCGCAGCCACCAGATCGGCCATCTGCGCGTCAGTATGATGCGGCCCCGGCGTCAGCCGGATGCGCTCCGTACCGCGCGGGACGGTCGGGTAGTTGATCGGCTGCACGTAGATGCCATACCGGTCGAGCAGACGGTCGGTCACCTCTTTGCAGTGAACCGGATCGCCGATCAGAACCGGCACAATGTGGCTGGGGTTCTGGAAGACAGGAAGACCTGCGTCCTTGAGCAACCCTTTCAGCGTCCGCGCCCGTTCCTGATGACGCGCGCGCTCAAGCTGGCTCTCCTTCAGGTGGCGGATGCTCGCAAGCGCACCAGCCGCGATGGCAGGCGCCAGCGACGTCGTAAAGATGAACCCCGGCGCGAACGAGCGAATGGCGTCGCACAAGTCGCGCGTGCCGGTGATGTAGCCGCCCATCACGCCGTAGCCCTTGGCCAGCGTGCCGTTGATGACGTCGATGCGGTCCATCACACCGTCGCGCTCGGCGATGCCGCCGCCGCGCGGGCCGTAAAGGCCGACCGCGTGCACTTCGTCGAGATAGGTCAGCGCGCCATACTTATCCGCGAGATCGCAGATGCCCGCGATCGGCGCGATATGGCCGTCCATCGAATAGACGCTCTCGAAGGCGATGATCTTCGGCGTCCCCGCGGGGATCTCCTTGAGCTTCGCTTCGAGGTCGGCAAGATCGTTATGGCGGAAGATCTTCTTCTCACCGCGCCCGTTGCGGATGCCCGCAATCATCGACGCGTGGTTCTTCTCGTCCGAAATGATGACGCATCCCGGAAGCAGCTTCGCAAGCGTGGAGAGTGCCGCTTCGTTGGCGACAAAAGCGGACGTGAACAGCAGCGCCTGCTCTTTGCCGTGGAGGTCTGCAAGCTCGTGTTCGAGTTCAACGTGATAGTGCGTGGTGCCCGAAATGTTGCGCGTGCCGCCCGAGCCGGCGCCGACCGCGTCGATGGCTTCGTGCATGGCCGCCGTCACCTTGGGATGCTGGCCCATGCCGAGATAGTCGTTGGAGCACCAGACGACGATGGGCTTCGCACCGTGGGCGCTCACATGCTCGGCCGCAGGAAACGCACCTCGCCGGCGCTTCACATCGGCGAACACCCGGTAGCGACCCTCGTTGCGGATCGTATCGAGTGCGGCCTTGAAGTGCCTCGCATAATCGACCATCGACGTTTCCTCGAACCCCAGTATTTTCCGGTATGCTCTTTACGTTTGCCGCTCTTCTAACGGCATGTGAGCGTTAATGCCAGCATCTCCCGGAAAATGTTACTGTGCAACAGCTGTTATGTCGCGCTGGCGCTTGCATTTTCTAGCTCGGAACTCGCCTTTAACTATCCGTCATCCGCGCGTCCGAGACTCTGCTTAATGCCTCTCCATGAGGCGGCACGATGCCTCTTATCGCCTTGACGTAGATCAAGGTTGAGATCCGGCGCAGCCGCGTCAAAAAAACGTGCTCAGTAGGACGTCGCGATTTCCGCCACACCATCCCGATTGTAGAGGTCGCGACGGAACTGGATGGTCCCATCCTCCGTCGCCCAGGCGGTGATATAGACGAAATGCAGCGGCACCTGGCTCGCGAGCCGCACGTCCGCCCGCTCGCCGGTTTCCTTCATCTTTTCGACCCGCGCCTGATCCCAGCCGTCGTTCTGGCCCAAGAGCCAGTACGCCAGTCTCTCGATGTTGTGGACGCGAATGCACCCCGAGCTAGCCGCTCGGATATTCTGCCCGAAGAGACCGTCCGTCGGGCTGTCGTGCATGTAGACGGACTCGCTGTTGGCGAAGTTGATCTTCACGAATCCAAGCGGGTTATCCTTGCCCGCAGGCTGACGATACGAATAGCCGCGCGGCGCCGCGCTGCTCCAGTCGATCTTCGCCGGGTCGAGCTTGCGTCCGTTTCCGTCGTAGGCGTTGATCCCGGTTTTCACGAGCAGGTTCTCGCCCTTGGCCTGGGCCGCGCGAGCTTGCGGGATCAGGTCCTCGCGGATCACGGTCGGCGGCAGCCGCCAGATCGGATTGAAATTCATCTCATAGATGTTGGAGCGCAGGATCGGCGTCGGCCGGTCCTTCATCCCAACCACCGCCGTGTGGCGCGAGATCACGCGGTTGAGCGCAACCGCCTCCACCTGCGCCGACGGAACGTTGACCACCACATAGCGCCGATGCGATTTCGTCGTCTGCGTGAGCGTCGAAAGGCGCGAAAGATTGGTCTTGAGCTGCTTCAGACGATCTTCGGCCGAGACATTGAGCGCCGCAATTGTCGGCCTGTCGAGACGCCCGTTGGGCGTCAACCCGTTCGTGGACTGATAGGCCTTGAGAGCCTCCACCAGCGAGCTGTCGAGCACATCGCTGCGGCTGCCGCCCGCCGCGAGCTCGCCCGACGCGGCAAGCCGGTCGCGCAGCATGACGACGGCAAAGCTCTGCTCGCCGGGCTTCACCTGCTCGTCCGGCAGTGTGGGCCAGCCGCCCGCCTGGACGATTTCCGTATAGCGTTGGATCGCTTCACGCGTCGCTTTCACGTTGGCCGGCGAGAGTGTAGGCAATCCCGGCTCTGGGTTGCGCTCAAGCTCGCGCAAGGCCTGACGCTCCGATACGACGCTGTTGCCACCCCCGGTGGGCCCGAACTGCAGGGTCCAGAAGTCGTCCATCGCGGACGCAGCGCCAGCCGAGAGCACGAGCCCTAGAGAGGCCGCGCCCGCGCGCAGCCAAGATGTCGGCCGAAAACCTTGCATCGATGTCGCCATGGAGCCCCCGCTCGTCCGCAATGGACAGTCACGCGCTTCATTACACGGACCGCTGCATTGCCCGGCCTGAGGACAGCGCGAAATCGAGGGTCTCGACAGCGACGATCCACACCCCAGGAACAGAATGCAGCAGATAGCGCAGAACACTTACATGTTCCGCCGATGACAAAAACCCCCTCGCCTCACCGGCCAGAGAAGTGATGCGGCCCAGCCACAACGAGGGCTTCGAGGTCAGGAAAAATCAGCCGCCGGACGGAAAACTCCAGACAAGCACTAATCCTTAACAAATCGGTAACGCAAATCGGGCCTCGCTCAATGGGCCCCACGGCATCTGATTCGATGGGAAGGAAGACCGTATGGTCGCGATTTCTCCGACAAATTCGACGGCGCTCGCGCTGCTCCAGCAGACCCAGAGCGAGAACTTCCGCAGCCCGCTCGCCTTCCTCACCGCGGACATCGCAACCACCAAAAACGCCGAGCTCGACGCCCAGCTACTCGATGCCTTCGCGAAGGATGTCGACCTGAGGAAACAGTTCGTCGAAAGGTACGATCGCATCCGTGGAGAGATCCCCGGCATCACGGATGCGAACGCGGCGACCAACACCATGGTCGAGATGATCATGGAGAACCGCGACCGCTTTCCGGCCGAGGGCTTCATCCTCTACACGGACTTTCCCGAAGGCGGCTCGGTCGCGACCGTCATCCCGCCGAAGTCTGGAGATCCGGCCGCCACGGCAGAATTGGAACGTACAGCCGCGAAGTGGGGTGCCGACCGCGCTATAGAGGCCCAGATCGCCGAAGCCTTTGCGCGCGCAAAGGAAGAAAATATCGAGCCGCCAGACCCCGAGGAGATTCGCGAACGCCTGACGGCGTACTATCTCGGACGCTGGTCTTAAGCGCACGCGAACTGGCGCACGAGCTAAACGCAGCCCGACTGCACAGCAGCCCGGGAGCGCCCACGAACCGCAAGGCTCCAGAGCGAAGCAACCCACGTCGCGCGAAACGGCGTGAGCCCCCACAAGCCCGCAGGGCTCGGGAGCGTCTTGACGAAGCCAAGCTCCGCTTGGACGAGGGCCAGGCCAAAACGCCTTTGGCGCAGCCAAAGACGTTTTGGCCGAACAGGCCCGTGAGCGAACTAAAGCCTAAACCGGATCTGATCGGTCCAGAACCGCTCCAGGCGTGCCAGCGCCTTGTTCAGCCCATGGAACTCTTCGCCGGTAACCTGGGCGACTTGCTCGACCGAGCCGAGCTGGCGCTGATAGAGCTTGTGCACCACGTCCGCGGCCTTCCGGCCCTTGGCCGACAGCGAAACGCGCACGCTGCGCTTGTCGCTCTCGCTGCGCTCGTAGTCGATGTAGCCCATGTCGACGAGCTTCTTGAGATTGTAGGAGACGTTCGAGCCCATGTAATAGCCGCGGCTCTTGAGCTCGCCTGCCGTCAGCTCCTTGTCGCCCATGTTGTAGAGCAGGAGCGCCTGCACGGCATTGAGATCGGACCCGCCCGTGCGGTCGAACTCGTCCTTGATGACATCGAGCAGCAAGCGGTGCAGCCGCTCGATGAGGTTGAGACTGTGGAGATACTCCGAACGAAGATTGGGATCCTGAATGTCGGACGCGCGCTGGCGCTCCGCATCGAGTGCGTAGTTCATAACCCTGCCTCACTCACTTACCTGTTTGACGCGACCGTTTTCCGGTTCTGAGGTCAGGCTACGCGGTATCCATAAAAATTAGCTCAATCTATGAGGTAAAAAGCAGGTAAACCTTGGTCCTGATTTGAAGCTCCGTTTCGGTCGTCAGGCCCTCAGCGCCTGCATTTCCTCGCGCGTCGGAAGCACGAGCTCCCCGTCACCGAGCGGCGCGAAATAGGACGAGACAATCGCCTCCGTCACATCTTCGAGGCGCGCAGGCGACCACGCCGGCGCACCGTCCTTGTCGATGATCGCCGCGCGCACGCCCTCGAAGAAATCGCCGCCGGCTTCGAGCATCCGCACCGCGAGCCTGTAATCGATCTGCAGCGTCTGCCTAAGATCGCGCGCACGCGCTTCGCGGATATGGCGATGCGTGATCTTGAGCGAGAGCGGCGACCGCTTGGCGAGGTCGGCAACGATAGCCTGCGCCCAATCGCGCTGCGTCCCCTCGACAGCCCCGAGCCGGCTGACGATCTCCTCCACCGTCGGGGCCGAAAAGCAGTCCGCAATCACATGGCGGTGGGGCGCAAGGTCCCCCGGCCCCGGCTCCACATGGCGTTCGTCGAGCACGGTATCGACAGGCCACGTATCGGCCAGCGCCGCTTTGATCCCATCGAAATGCACTCGATCGATGCAGTGCGTGACAAGCTCGAGCGCGTACGCGTCAGCCCGCCCGATGCTGCGCCCCGTAAGCCCGAGATACATGCCGATGTGATCGGAAAGGCGGGCCAGCGCATGGCACACGCCGACATCCGGAAAGAGCCCGATCATGGTCTCGGGCATGGCAAAGGAATAGCCCTCACCCGCCACGCGGTGGGTGCCGTAGAGGCTGATGCCGACGCCGCCCCCCATCGCCATCCCGTCGATCAGCGACACAACAGGCTTCGAAAAGCACTCGCACTGCCAGTTGAGCGCATACTCGTCGGCGAACGTTTTTTTGCCTTGTGCAAGATCCGCGCGGGCGAGCGAAAGCACCTCACGCACGTCCGAGCCGGACGAGAACGCGCGCGGGCTCTCCGACTGGATTGCCACAGCGTAAACCTGCGGATCGCGCGCATAGGCCCAGAGACGCTCCGAGAGGTTCGCGCGCATGGCACACGTGAGCGCATTGAGAGCACGCGGGCGCGCGAGCGTAACGACCGCAAGCGAGCCTTCGATCTCCGTCTTCAGCATTTCTTCTGCTGGGTCCGTCACCGGTCGCCCCCTTCCCCTCACGCAAGATCGTCCCCAAATTCAAATACGTCCGGGAACGGTCAACTTGTTGAGCCACAATTGGCGGCTATACAGGGTTCGGAGATGAGATGAAACTGGCCGCATGATTCGCTCCATGCCTCGCGCCGAGGCGGCGACTGTTGAGCGTCATGCGTCTCGCGGTGGATCAGGACTGCCAATGAGCCCCAAGCCCGCGCCAATCAGGCGGCTTCGGCCAGTCATTGCTATTTTCTGCGCTTGCGGAGTGCCGTTTGCCGCCATGGCGAACGACGGCTCTTTCGCGGGCTCCGTCACGAGCGCATTCGAAACCATCGTCATCGACGCAACGAAAGCCGCCGCTCAGGCAACCGCGGCAGCACAGAACGCAATGGGCTCCGGCAAAAAGAAAAAGAAATCACGCGCGAGTAAGGAAAAAGCCGCGCAAGATCCCGTCATCTCAGAGATCGAACTCCCGGTGCGAAAGCCCCGCCCGGTGTACGGCAAGGCCACGGAGCAGCCGGTCACGCCCGCAGCGGCTCCGAAAGATCAAGCCACCGTCCCTGCCGCAGCGAAAGCCACCGGAAAGTCGGCCATCACAGCCGAGCCAAAAAATCCGTCGGCAAACGAAGCCGGTCCAAAGGCCGAACCCGCGCCGAAAGCGGCAGAGCCGGCTAAGAAACCAAATCCCGACGAATGGCCTGCCGAGGACGTCGAGATCGCGCGCGCGCGCTGCACGCAGCTACTCAAGGGCCTCGATGTCGTCACGCTGCCCGAGCCTCCAATGCGCAAAGGCGACTGCGGCGCGCATGCACCCGTGCGCCTCATCTCCATTGGCAAGAACCCGGAGGTCTCGGTCTCCCCGCCTGCCGTCGTATCGTGCGACATGGTCGTCGCGCTCCATAAGTGGATCACCGAAGACATCCAGCCGCTCGCCAAACGCCACTTGGGCGCCGAGGTGATCAAGATGGAATCGATGAGCGACTACTCCTGCCGCATGGCTTATGGCCGCGTGGGCAACAAGCTTTCCGAGCACGGCAAGGCCAACGCTCTCGACATCCGCAGCTTCATGACCAAGAAGGGCAAGACTGCCGAAATTCTCGCCGGATGGGGGCCGAACCGGCGCGACATCGCACGAGAGATCGTCGCAGCGAAGCTCGCGGCGGAAAAGGCGGCGGCCGCGAAAGCCGCCGCCGAAAAGTCCGCCGCAGAAGCCGCAGCCCAGGCTGAGGCGGTCGCAACCGGCAAGCCGATCCCGAGAGCGACCCTCGTTGAAGGTTTGCCCAAGGAAACCGAAAAGACGAACCCGCTCGCCAAGCAGGCCGCACTCCACCTCGGCGGCCCGGAGGCAGAACCGGGCGCTCCGGGCCAGGCAAAGACCAAGAAAAACGACAAGTCCGCCGACAAAAAGAAGCGTAAGCAGCGCCGGGGCGAGCTGGATCCCGCAATACAGGCCGCACTTCCCGCCGAACGCGCGCCCGCGCGCGACAACACCGCCCGCTTCCTCTATGCGGCACACGATTCTGCCTGCAAGATTTTCGGCACCACCCTCGGCCCCGAAGCCAACGAGGCGCACCGCAACCACTTCCACGTCGATATGGCGCCGCGGAAATTCAAGAAAATCTGCCGTTGACCCAATTACGGCGAAGGACTTGCGCACGAGAGCCCGAAGCGGGATGGTTCGCGCCGACCTTCATCCGACTCCCGGGACCGATCGCGTGACCTCCGACAAGCCTCTCTCCGACCGCACCTCGCACACCCTCGGCGGCTACCCGCTTCAGCGCCCACGCCGTAATCGGCGCACGAATTGGTCGCGCCGCCTCGTCGCAGAAACGAGCCTGACACCCGCAGACCTCATCTGGCCGATGTTCGTGATCGAGGGGACGGGCCGCCGCGAGCCCATCGCCTCCATGCCGGGTGTCGAGCGCCTCTCCATCGACCTCATCGTCGAAGCCGCGCGCGAAGCCGAGACGCTCGGCATCCCCGCCATCGCGCTCTTCCCCAACACAGACCCGAAGTTGCGAACGGACGATGCACGCGAAGCGCTGAACCCTGAGAACCTCGTCTGCCGCGCCACCCGCGCCGTCAAATCGGCAGGCGTCGACGTCGGGGTCATTCTCGATGTCGCGCTCGATCCCTACACGAGCCACGGCCACGACGGCCTGCTGGTCAACGGCGAGATCGTGAACGACGAGACGGTCGAGGTGCTGATCCGCCAATCGCTCGTGCAGGCCGAAGCCGGCGCCGACGTGCTGGCGCCCTCCGACATGATGGACGGGCGCATCGGCGCGATCCGCCACGCGCTCGAAGCGGAAGGGCATACCGCAACGCAGATCATGTCCTACGCTGCCAAATATGCGAGTGCGTTCTACGGTCCGTTCCGTGACGCTGTAGGCTCGGGCGGTCTCTTGAAGGGCGACAAACGCACCTACCAGATGGACCCGGCGAACGGCGACGAAGCACTGCGCGAAGTTGCGCTCGACATCAAAGAAGGCGCCGACATGGTGATGGTGAAGCCCGGGCTTCCCTATCTCGACATCGTCCGCCGCGTCGTCGAAACCTTCAAGGTCCCGACGTTCGCCTATCAGGTGTCCGGCGAATACGCGATGATCATGGCCGCCGCCGAGCGCGGCGTGCTCGACGAGGAGCGCACGATTTTGGAGAGCCTCGCGGCCTTCAAGCGCGCAGGCGCCGCAGGCGTCTTCACCTACTTCGCCCCACGCGTGGCAAAGCTTATCGGCTGATCGCGGTTGTGCGCGGCGCAGCGACGTCCGCGCGCAAATCCCTCAGGTCTCGACCACGCCACCCAACGCACCGTTCGTGCGCCAGGAGAACGGGTGGCCTAAGAGCCAACGATAAAGTTTCGGCGCAAACGGCAGTGCCGACCAGCCCGCGATGTTGATCGTGAGCGCAGCAAGCTGCGGCCCGCCGAACTCCGCCCCGATTGCGCCTAGCGCAATCAGCATCACGGAAAGCGTCGCCATAGCGGCGAAAACGCCGATGTAGAGGATCATGAACGTCGCATCGTATGCGATCGATCGTTTGTCGGTCATCGGAGGCTCCACCTGTCTCGAATGACAACCGCAAGCGAGCGGGTATTCACGCAGTTTCCAAGTCCCGGCACGGCCATCAGTTCCGCGACAACCGTAAGACGGCATCGCAAGATGCGTCGTGACGCGACTTTTGTTTGGTTAAAATGCCTGAATCGCGAATTCCACGAAACCCGAAACATGGCGCGCGCTGTGCTTCACAGGCTCTTCGAGAGCCGTATGAGTCTCGACGGACACAGAAACCGGAGTGAGGCGGACGCCCTCGCTGCCTCAGCGGCGAACGCGGCGGCGCGGCTGATCCGCCTGCCCGTCGTAGGCGTCATACGAGTCATACCCGTCGTAGGCATCCGGCGCGACGCCGTCCTGTACGCCTTCGGCCGCGGCAGGGGGCGGCATCTGCTGCTGCGCAACCGCGTTGCGCGGCCCGGCGCAATCGGTGAGCCAAACGTCGAACACCGGATGCTCGACAGCATTGAGCCCCGGGCTCTGCGCGAACATCCATCCGCCGAAGATGCGCGTCTGCGTGCCGTCGAGCTGGATCTCCTCCACCTCGACGAACGACGTGGTCTTGGGCTGCAAAGTTGGCGGGCGCGAATAGCACACGCGCGGCGTCACCTTGAGCGCACCGAACTCCGCCGTCTCGCCAATAGGCACCTCAAGCTTGCGGATCGTCGCCGTGACCTTGTCGAGCGCGGAGAAGATCGCGACACGGTTCTCGATCTTGTCGTCCGCCGCAGCCGGCGACACGCCGAGCAACAGGAGCACCGTGAGCGCGCGAATCCGCTGGCCACCGCGCAACACCGCAGAGCTTCGCTGCTTCGGATCTGACGGAAGACCCATCATCGAATTGTGCTTTTCCTCAACCTCACACGATGCCAGCGCATCGCTCGAACTTCTGCAGCCCAACGATGGCGCGGACAAGGCCCAAGAGAGTCGAGCGCCTATTCGGGGCGCCAAGGTTTGTAATCGCCCGTCGCCTTGGGTCTCTGGCCGGCGCCAAGGATCGAGCCTTGCGGCCGATATGCCTCAGGTGTCCCGGTCATGTTTGGCCGATGCGGCTTTTCCCACGGGCGCGGCGTGTAGCGCTCCTCGGTCGGCGGGACATCGACAATGTAGTGAAGCCAGCCGTGCCATTCGGGTGGCACCTTGGAGGCTTCCGCGAGATCGGTGTACGTCACCCAGCGCCGAAGACGCCCAAGCGGACCGGGACGCCCCTTGCCCTCGATCTGCTCATAGTAGCGGTTGCCAAACTCGTCGCTGCCGATGAAACGGCCTTGCCGCGCGATCGTGAGCCGCGTGCCCCAGGTGTTGCCACTCCACCAGCTGAAGATCTCTTTGAAAAGCCCCATGAAGCTCCCCTCCGCAATCGCGCGAACGCTTGGCCAAGACCATCGTCGTCTTGGACACTCGTTCGTCCAGACACCGACTCATAGGGCTCGCCGAAGCGCCAGAGCTTGATTTCGGTTCAATCTCAAAAACAATCACGCTCTACCGCGACGATGCGTCGAACGCCAGCGGGCAATGAAGCGCGGGGCATGGGGAAACACGCCGACCGAGGCCCTCATCACTGCGAAACCCAACGCAACACCCTGCCGAGTTGCTGACACAGGCAATGCGGCAGATTTACAACAAGCGGCCCGATACCCGACAAAAGTGGAATCGGCTTATCATCCAATCGGCATGCGGCAATGCCTGCTTTATGGGCTTTTACACACGCCCACTTTTTAGGCATCCCGCGCCCAGCCCCTATTTCCGGGCGATTCCGGCGGTCAATCCCCAACTTGCCAACACCACTAGATATAGATGCGGTTGCCTCTGCGACCTACCAAATCTAGGTCGCCATAGTTTCGCCCTCCTACGAATCGGGATAGCTTCACCTCATCGCCGGACGCGTGGGGGACACTGTCCGCGACCCTTGCAGTAGCTCTTCCGATTACCTGTAAACGCCAGCGTCAGCAGCGGGTTATCCGCTGTCCGGGAGCGCCGCAGTCCGCGGCGCGCCACGGGAGAGGTGTGTCCAGAACCAAACATCCGCTCTGCGCTGCCGCCCTTGTATCTCGTGCCGGCGCGCGTGCCCGAAATCACCGAATTCGCACGAGGGAAAGATGAAGATCACGCGGCGCTTCACGACGGCCGGCAAGTCACCTTACGACTCCATTGCGTTCCGCCGCGCGACATCCGAGATCAAGAATCCCGATGGCTCGATCGTCTTCCGCCTCGAAGGCTTCGAGGTGCCTGAGGATTGGAGCCAGGTCGCGGCCGACATCCTGGCGCAGAAGTATTTCCGCAAAGCTGGCGTGCCGCGCCGCCTCCGCAAGGTCGAGGAAACGCAGGTTCCGTCCTGGCTCTGGCGCTCCGTCGCTGACGAGCGCGCACTCGCCGATCTTCCCGAGGATGAGCGCTACGGCAGCGAAACCGACGCCCGTCAGGTCTTCGACCGTCTCGCCGGAACTTGGACCTATTGGGGCTGGAAGGGCGGATACTTCACGACCGAAGAAGATGCGCAGGCCTTCTTCGACGAGCACCGCTACATGCTCGCCAAGCAGATGGGCGCACCCAACTCGCCACAGTGGTTCAACACAGGCCTTCACTGGGCCTACGGCGTCGACGGCCCCGGACAGGGCCACTTCTACGTCGATTATCAAACCGGCAAGCTCACGGTCTCCGCCTCAGCTTACGAGCACCCGCAGCCGCACGCATGCTTCATCCAGTCCGTGAACGACGATCTCGTAAACGAGAACGGCATCATGGATCTGTGGGTGCGCGAAGCACGCCTCTTTAAATACGGCTCGGGCACGGGCTCGAACTTCTCGAGCCTGCGCGCCGCGAACGAGAAGCTCTCGGGCGGTGGCCGCTCGTCAGGCCTCATGAGCTTCCTCAAGATCGGCGACCGCGCAGCCGGCGCCATTAAGTCGGGCGGCACCACGCGCCGCGCGGCCAAGATGGTCGTCGTCGACGTCGATCATCCCGATATCGAGGAATACATCGGCTGGAAGGTGAAGGAGGAGCAGAAGGTCGCCGCCCTCGTTACCGGGTCGCGCATCTGCCAGAAGCGCCTCAAGGCCGTGATGAAAGCCTGCGTGAACTGCGAAGCCGAGGCAGACGCTTGCTTCGATCCGGCGAAGAACCCGGCCCTCAAGCGCGCCATCAAGGATGCACGCCGCGACGACGTGCCGATGAACTACGTCCACCGCGTGATCCAGTTCGCGCGCCAAGGCTACAAGGACATCGACTTCGCCACCTACGACACCGATTGGGACAGCGAGGCCTACCTCACCGTCTCCGGCCAGAACTCGAACAACTCCGTGCGCGTGACGGACGACTTCCTCGACGCCGTCGGGAAGGACGGCACGTGGGATCTCACGTCGCGCACCAGCGGCAAGACCGTGAAGACCGTGCGCGCCCAGGATCTTTGGGAACAGATCGGCCATGCCGCATGGGCGTCCGCCGATCCGGGCATCCAGTTCCACACCACGATCAACGACTGGCACACGTGCCCGGCGTCTGGGCCAATCCGCGCCTCGAACCCGTGCTCGGAGTACATGTTCCTCGACGACACGGCCTGCAATCTCGCGTCCCTCAACCTCCTGACCTTCCGCCGCGAGGACAAGAGCTTCGACACGGAAGCCTTCGAGCACGCCTGCCGCCTCTGGACAGTTGTGCTCGAAGTCTCGGTCCTGATGGCGCAATTCCCCTCGCGCCAGATCGCAGAGCTTTCCTACCGCTACCGCACGCTCGGCCTCGGCTTTGCGAACATCGGCGGCCTCCTGATGGCATCCGGTATTGCCTACGACTCGGACGAAGGCCGCGCGATCTGCGGCGCCATCTCCGCGCAGATGACGGGCGTCGCCTATGCGACCTCCGCCGAAATGGCGCGCGAGCTTGGCCCCTTCCCCGGCTACGAGCCGAACCGCGACCACATGCTGCGCGTGATGCGCAACCATCGCCGCGCGGCCTATGGCGAGACGCAGGGCTACGAGCGTCTCTCCACGGCGCCTGTCCCGCTCGACGACGCAAGCTGCACGGACGAGAGGATCGTCGCCGCTGCTCGCCGCGCGTGGGATGCCGCCCTCGAACTGGGCCAGGAATGGGGCTATCGCAACGCGCAGTCGACCGTCATTGCGCCAACCGGCACCATCGGTCTCGTGATGGACTGCGACACGACCGGCATCGAGCCCGACTTCGCACTCGTGAAGTTCAAGAAACTCGCGGGCGGTGGCTACTTCAAGATCATCAACCGCGCCGTACCCGAAGCGCTGCGCACCCTTGGCTATCGTGAGAGTGAGATCGCGGAGATTACGGCCTATGCCGTGGGCCATGGCTCGCTCGCGCAGGCGCCCGCCATCAACCACGGCTCGCTCACCGCGCGCGGCTTCACGCCGGAAATCATCCAGAAGGTGGAAGGTAGCCTCGGCACGGCCTTCGACATCAAGTTCGTGTTCAACCGCTGGACGCTTGGCGACGACTTCCTGACGGGCAAGCTCGGCATCGCAACCGAGAAGCTCAGCGAGCCGACGTTCGACCTCCTCACGCATCTCGGCTTCACGAAGCAGGAGATCGAAGCCGCGAACGAGCACGTCTGCGGCGCGATGACCCTCGAAGGCGCTCCTCACATCAAAGCGGAACACCTGCCGGTGTTCGATTGCGCCTCGCCCTGCGGCCGCAAGGGCAAGCGCTACCTCTCGGTCACGAGCCACATCCACATGATGGCAGCGGCGCAGCCGTTCATCTCTGGCGCGATCTCGAAGACCATCAACATGCCGAACGAGGCCACCGTCGAGGATTGCAAGGAAAGCTACATGCTCTCCTGGCGCCTCGCGCTCAAGGCCAACGCGCTCTACCGCGACGGCTCGAAGCTCTCGCAGCCGCTGAACGCGCAGGTCCTCGGCGACGACGCGGACGAGCAGGACGAAGCCGCCGAGCAGATGACGGCCGAGAGGCCCCAGGTTCAGCGCATCCTGGCCGCAGCCGAAAAGCTCGCCAAGCGCGTGACCGAGCTTGAGCATCAGCTCAAGGCAAGCGAAGCGGCAAGCACGAAGCCCAACCAGCGCGAGCGTATGCCGGGCCGTCGCAAGGGTTACACCCAGAAGGCCTCCGTCGGCGGCCACAAGGTGTATCTCCGCACCGGCGAGTACGACGACGGCGCGCTCGGCGAGATCTTCATCGACATGCACAAGGAAGGTGCCGCCTTCCGCAGCTTGATGAATAACTTCGCCATCGCCATCTCGCTCGGCCTGCAGTACGGCGTGCCGCTGGAAGAGTACGTGGAGGCCTTCACCTTCACGCGCTTCGAGCCCGCAGGCCTCGTGCAGGGCAACGAGACGATCAAGAACGCGACGTCGATCCTCGACTACATCTTCCGGGAACTGGCCGTGTCTTATCTCGGCCGCAACGACCTGGCGCACGTCGACCCGCGCGAGATCGTGGGCGAGACGGGCCTCGGCTCGTCCGACGAGGAAACCGACGAGCAGCTCGATCTCGCGCTCGAAAGCGTGACGAAAGTTGTGTCGAAGGGATTCATGCGCGGCAACCTGCGCCTCGCCTCCGGTGGCCGTTCGCAAAGCTATGAAGCGTCCGATGCGATGTCGGAGATCAAGGACATCGTCTCGTCCTACCCGGCTGTCGAAGGCGCAACCGGCCTCTACACCACCGACGGCGCAACCGCGCTGAAGGCGGACACCGAGGTGATGTACCAGCGCACGACGATTTCCGAGACCAAGCGCGTGACAGCCACGGCGACAGCCACGCGCTCGTCCACGGATCGCGTCGCGGAAGCGCGACTGCGCGGCTACGAGGGCGTCTCGTGCCCCGAGTGCCAGAACTTCACGATGGTGCGAAACGGCACCTGCCTCAAATGCGACACCTGCGGCTCTACCTCGGGCTGCAGCTGACGAAAAGAGGGCGGAGCCGAAAGGCTCCGCCCTGTCTGGCCTTCGTGTATCCGTAAGCGTTAGGAGTAACCCATGGTCAAATTCCGGAAGCAGACGACAACAGAAATTCTGAACATTACTGCCTCGTCAGTTCACTACTACTGCAAGAACGAAAGTACGGAACCCGTACAAATTAATCACCTCAAAATTTCTGATGTGTTCTCTAAGATCACTCAGTGGGGTTGGGTCCTATGGTTGAAAAGCATGTGGAACCGCTAGCGCGCTTCGAGCTGCTCGAACTCCCCGATGGCCGCTGCTGCGTCGCGCGCCCCGCCGCCTGCGCTGAAACTGGATTGGTCGCAGGCTCCTTTGCCAAGATCGAAACTGCCGATGCCGGCGCGACCACGCCCGTCGGCGTCTACGCCTCCCGCAGCGAAGCAGAACTAGCCGTCCAGCGTGCGACGCCTGCACCGGCCCACGAGACACCCCTCGCCCCCTTCGCGGCGTGGTTGAGGTCAATCTAGAAGGTCACGAGCGCTAGACTTTGCTCGCATATCTTCCCATATGCGCTAATATACAGCGGTCTGCGCATTCGAGCGCGTGCCCACGTCGCGCCATCCGCCAAAGCGCCCTTGCGCCCAAACGGAAGACCGGGCCAGCAGACACACAGCCGATCGGGCGCGAAGGGTAAGAGCGTAGAGTTCGCAGCGGTTCGTTAGACCGAAGCGAGGCGCGCATGGCTCACTACATCCCAGGATTGTCGCAGATCGTCTCTGGCATACGTGGCATCGGCAAGCGTGAGCTTGCGGAGACCTCGCCCAGCGCACCCGTCAACGTGAGCCGCCTCGCAGCCCTGATCCCGGAGCTGCGCCGCCGCCTCCCGATCGGCGCCGCCCTGTCCGACGACGCCCTCCTCGCGAGCCTCGTCTCAATCGCGCGCCACACGTCCGAGGAAGCGCGATGGCGCGCGGCGGAAGCGTCCACACTCGGCCAGCATCTGGCTGTGGGTAGCAGGGATAAGTATCGCGATTTGGTGACTCTCATCGCGGTGTTGCCCAAGCCTTATCTGTGACCCGAGCCGAATCGGTCCACTATCGGACCAACGCGTACAAGTCCTTGAATTCAACTACCGAGCCCGCCGCGATAGGCCGGCTGCCTTCCGTGTCCTGCGTCCGTTCGTTCCGCGTCGAAGAAAGGCCAGCCCCATCTCGCGCTCGCCAAGCAATTGGGAGTGTTTCATGTCGTTTGCCGGTCTCCCGGCCCCCGCTGTGGTCTACCTGCTGGCTGACCATCTCGATGCGGCCCTCGCCGCTGGGGAGGATCTTCTGAAATCCACGCTGAGCTGGAACGGGGGCGATGCCCGCGCGTCCGATTTGCTGGCTTCCAGCCGCCGCGCCGAACGCGAAGCGGTCGATGCGGTCCGCACGCTTGAGCTCATGCTGCTCACCCGCGTCCTGAAATCGCGCGAGAGCGCGCGCGACCTCGCCAAGGCCGACGGCTTCTTCAAATCCATCGCCGGCCTCTACACGAGCGGAACCGCCATCGTCGCCGACGCCGCCCAGGAAATGGCCGACGAAACGGCTTATGCGTTCGATGCCGGTGACGGTGTGACGGCCTACCTCCGCTCGCGCGGACTGATCGCAGCGGACGAAGCCGCACCTCTCGAAGCCGCCCAGCTCCCGGTCACCGAGGATCTGTTGGTTGCCGGTCGCATGCCGCTCGGCACGCTGCTCGACCTCATCGCAACCTTCCTCGACACGCTGGAGACGCACTACGAATTGTACGATCCGCCGGAACGGAAGGGCACGGCGCCCGCACGCGACATCCCGGTAGACGCGCTCGTCTGAGCGCATGCTGGCCAGGAAAGACCTACAGAAACGACAACGCCCCGGGGATGCAATCCCCGGGGCGTTGTCGCGAGACGCGCGTGGTTTTAGTAGTTCCGGCGCATCACGTCGCCAGCCGCAAGGCGAGCCGCCCCGGAGTGCATATGGCGCGAGAACACCGAGATGTCGTTCGTCGCATCCCGGGTAATCGGCGTGGGCCCGGAAACGAGACGCGGCGCAGGCGTCGGTCCTGAAACCAGACGCGGTGCGGGTGTGCTCTGCCGCTGCTTCTGCCGGCTCGCCGTCTGCTGGCGCTGCTTGTTCCGATAGGTCCGCGAGTTGCGCGGCTGCTCACGCTCCACGCGGCTACGCACGCGAACAGGCTCACCCGTCATGTTCTTCGCCGAGTTCGGCTGTCGCTGCGGCTCTGGCTCCGAAACGTCCGTCGCCTGGATCAGCGTCGCGACTTGAATGGCCTTCACCTCGGAAGCCTCGTCCACGACGGCAACTTCCGTGCCCGGAGTCTTGACAGCCGCTTCGACCGCATCGGCGTCTGCCGCCGCGACCGTCACAACAGGCGCCTCTTGCTCGGCCACGAGCGCTTCGGCATCACCCGGCTGAGCGGGCAGAGCAGCAACGGTGGTTGTCGTCTCAGCGCCCTTCGGCGCCGAAAGGGCCGCAACCGCGTAGGTCTGCGCGGCGCCGATATGCGCGTCATCCAGGCTGGCGAACTCTCCGATGTAGCCCGGCACCGGATCGTAGCGGCGACGCTTCTGATATGTCGCCTCCGCACGCGTCGGAGCCCCGATCACGCGCACCTTGAGATGCGCCACGCCGCGGCCGGCAAAACCGAGCTTCTGCGCGGTCGCCTTCGAGACGTCGAGTTTGCGGTTACGCCAGTAAGGGCCCGCGTTGTTGACGCGAACGACGGCAGACTTCTTGGTCGCCGGCGACCAGATCAGAAGCACCGTGCCGTTCGGATAGATCGGGCTGGCCGCGTTGTCCGGCGTATTCGCGCGGAACACCTCACCCGACGAGGTCAGGCCACAAGGGTTGAGCCGGTCCTTCCTGCAGTCGTCATAGAAAGATGTGTGAAGGGTTTCTTCGCTCCCGACCAACGCCTTGGTCTCGGAGAGCGTCTTCACGCGGTGGCAAACGCGGTTGTAGCAATAGGTCTTGCCAGGCGTCTTGGCTTCGACCTGGCTGACACCGAGGCCGGCCGTCAGAACGCCCGCCGTCAGCATCGCGCCCCCGAATGCCGGCGCGAGTGAAAAAGCCACCGCCCCCCGCATTCCTTGGACACACAATGCCGCCAGCCTGGTCGCAAGGTCCCTCATCGATCAGCTCCATCATCGTTGCAACTTTTTGGGTGGGCTTCTTGGAAAGCCGACGCCCCCGCGCCGTTAACGCTTCCGGGGCGGCAAAAAGCAGGCACAACGAACGATGAAGAGCGGCCAAGTTGCCGCACCATCAAAACCGGGAATTATAGGAATTCCCGCTCCGCGAGCAGGCGGACCAAGGTTTCCCGCGCACTTTCGAGGCGCACAGCATCCGGGGAGCGAAGCACCAGCTCCGTCCGGTAACCGTCTGCGGTGAAAGAAGGATAGCTGCCCATGGCAACGTCGGGATAGGCCGCCTGATGCGCAGCGAAGAGATCGGCGATCTCGCCCTCGGGTTGCCGGAGCACAATCGATACACTGTTTATTTTCGAACCCGTCCGGAGGCGCTGTGTCGCAGCCTGAAGCATCGATTCCATGATGTCGGGCACGCCCGCGAGCACGAAAACGTTGCCGATGGAGAAGCCCGGGGCTGCCGTCACGCCATTCGGGATCAGCTCCGCGCCTGCTGGAACACGTGCCATACGAAGCCGCGCAGGCGTAAGCGCGATCCCCCGCGCAGAATAGACAGGCTCCATCATGCCAACCGCTCGGGGATCGATCTCGACCGGAACGCCGAATGCCTCTCCGATGCTGTCGGCCGTGAGATCGTCATGCGTCGGGCCGATGCCGCCGGTCGTAAAGAGATAAGTGTAACGCACGCGCAGCGCATTCACCGCCGACACGATTTCTTGCGTGTCGTCGGCCACGATGCGCACTTCGCACAGCCGAATGCCGATCGCATCGAGATGCGACGCAATCGTGCCGATGTTACGATCCTTCGTGCGTCCGGAAAGAATTTCGTCGCCGATGATCAGCACTGCAGCCGTAATGACACCATTGTCCGACACGTGACACGTCTCCATTGTCCCCCGGCGCCATTCTAGCATGTCGTGCGCCTTTGCCGTTGCGCACCTACGCATGGTGGCTTACGCCGTGGCTCGTCCATTTGCCCGGCAGCTTTTTGCAGCAAACGACACCAACTCCACAATCCCGCTCACCGGATCAAGCCTGTCGCCACCATGAAGTTTCCGACACCCCTAGTCCGCGGCCGCCTCGTCCGCCGTTACAAACGCTTCCTTGCCGACGTCACGCTCGACACGGGAGAAGAGATCACGGCAACCTGCCCGAACACCGGCTCCATGCGCGGCCTCACCGAACAGGGATCCGTCGTCTGGCTTTCTGTGAGCGACAGCAAGACGCGCAAGTACGCGCACACCTGGGAGATGGTGGAAGCAGACCTCGGTCAGGGCCCGACCCTCGTCGGCATCAACACCAATCATCCCAACCGTCTCGTGACCGAGGCGGTGGCAGAAGCGCGCATTCCCGAAATCGCAGGCTATGCCGCTGCGCGCCGGGAGGTGAAGTACGGCCTCGCGAGCCGCATCGACCTGCTGCTGGAAGATCCAGCCAAAGGTTTGGCCTATGTCGAGGTCAAGAACGTCCACCTGTCGCGCACGGCCGGTCTCGCCGAATTTCCCGATTCCGTCACCGAGCGCGGCGCGAAGCATCTCCGCGAACTCGCCGCGATGGTGGAAGCCGGCCACCGCGCCGTCATGGTCTATCTGATCCAGCGCGCAGACGCAGAACGCTTCACCTTCGCATCGGACATCGACCCGAAATACGCCGAAGCCTACACGCTCGCCCGCGCCGCCGGTGTCGAAGCCATCGCGTATGCCTGCACGCTGACACCCGAAGAGATCACGATCGCGCGATCCGTTCCGATTGTTGCACCGCAGGATTGATTGCACGCCCACCGCGCAACATCTCTCTGCGGGGAGCGTGGAACGCATGCTGACACGTCGCACCTTCACCGTCATGTTCGGAACGGGTCTTATATCGATGCCCATCGCCGGTGCGGCCGACACGGGCCGGCAGGAGTTTGAAATCATGAAATCCGACGAAGATTGGAAAAAGGAGCTGACCCAGCAGCAATACGCGGTGCTGCGCCAGCATGGCACGGAACGCGCCGGCACGAGCCCACTCGACAAGAATTACGCGCCCGGAGAATACCGCTGCGCGGCCTGCGGGCAGCCACTGTTTTCATCCGACACAAAGTACGATTCCGGCAGCGGCTGGCCGAGCTTCTGGGCGCCGCTCGACGAGGCGGTCGGCACCTCGACCGACTTCAAGCTCATCTACCCGCGCACCGAGGTGCATTGCAGCCGTTGCGGCGGGCACCTTGGCCACGTTTTCGAAGATGGCCCGGAGCCCACGGGCCAGCGCTATTGCATGAACGGCGTCGCCCTCGACTTCGTGCCGAAGGAAGAATGAATGAAAGTATCACCCCATGGCATCCTCGACGCCATGGGGTGATGTACGCCCTGTCTATTCAGCCGCTTCGCGATGGCTCGCAAGCACCTGATCGGCAAGCCGCCCGGTCAACTCGGCCAGATGATGGAACGAGGCCGTATACGTTCCGACCCCGGTCGTCGCCGAGCGCAGCTCCACAATCAGATCCTCGATCTCCGATTCCGGAATGTGCGCTGAAACGACATCCCATCCGGGCCAGCCCGGCCGAGCGTCGAAGCCCAGGATTTGACCCCGCCGCTGCGAGATCATGCCGTTGACACGCGCGGTGGCTTCCGAAGGCACCGCGATGTCGACCGCCATGACGGGTTCCAGCAGCACCGGCTGACACTTCGGCATCCCCTCGCTCATCGCGAGCCGCCCCGCCTGGCGAAACGCCATGTCGGAACTGTCCACAGTGTGGAAGGAGCCGTCCTTCAGCGTCACCGCTACATCGACCACGGGAAAGCCGAGCGGCCCCGTCTTCATGTAGTCGGAAACGCCGATTTCGACGGACGGGATGAACTGCTTCGGCACCACGCCACCCGTGATCGTGTCGTTGAACGCAAAGCCCGATCCCCGTGGCAGCGGCGCAATGTCGATCAAGACATCGCCGAACTGCCCGTGTCCGCCTGACTGTTTCTTGTGCCGCCCCCGGATCTCGATCGGCTTCCTGATCGTCTCCTTGTAGGGCACCTGCCGCTTCCGCCGCTCAACCACCACACCGTATTTGCGCGCGAGCCGCTCGAACGCGACACGCAGATGCATCTCCCCTTGACCCTTGAGCAGCACCTGATGCGTTTCGCCCGCATGCTCAACGACAAGCGAGGGGTCTTCTTCGACGAGCTTGCCGAGTGCTGCCGAAAGCTTCACTTCGTCCTTGCGGTCTTTGAGACCGATCCCCGATGCGAGAACAGCCTCCGGCGCTTCGGGCCCGTCGATGGCAGTCACGCCCCCCTTCTCGGTTGAGATCGTGTCCCCGGTCTTCACCCCGTCGAGACGCCCGAGAGCAACGAGGTCTCCGGCACGCGCGGCAGGCTTCTTGAGCGTCTCCTCGCCCTTGAGGGCAAAGACGCCGGCCACGCGTTCGTCCACCGCTTCACCCCCCGATACGCTCGCCCCGTCCGGCAAGTCGCCGGCAAGAACGCGCGCGATCGAAAGCTTCCCGCCGTGTCCCGTGTGCAGCGTCTTGAGCACATAGGCCGCACTCTTTGCATCCTCGACACCGAGCCGTTTCGCGGTGCTCTCCACGAACGGCACTTCATGGCGCAGCGCTTTCAACAGCCGCAGAATGCCATGTCCGTGCTCCGCACTGCCGAGCAGCACCGGACAGATCAACCCATCGCTGAACTCGCGCACGAGATCGGAGAACACGAGCTCTTTGTCTGGCGCCACATCGGAGAGAAGCTGCTCCATCAGGGTGTCGTCGTAATCGGCAAGCTGCTCCAGCATGTGGAAGCGCGCTTCCTTCTCGCGGCTGAGATCGTCCGCCTTGATCTCGACCATCTCGGACGGCGCATCCTTGCGGAACAGAAATGCGCGTTCGAGCGCAAGGTCGATGAAGCCCGTTGCAATACCGTTCTCCCAGATCGGAATCTGCCGAAGCACGAGCGGTTTCGTGGAGGCCGGCTGCAACGCCGGCACGATGTCGCGAATGGGGGTCTCGCAAGCGTCGATCTTATTGAGGAACAGGATGTGGGGGATGCCCCTGTCCTCCAGTTGCTTGAGGATCACCTGCAGCGCCGGCACGCGCTTGGGGTCGGGCTCTGACACCACCACCGCCGCATCGCACGCCGTCAGCGCCAGCGCGCCCTCGTGCTGGAATTCGATGGAGCCGGGACAGTCGATGAAGGTGAAATTATCGCCGAGGAACTCGGCATCGGCGACATTGAGCTGAACGCTCATGCCGTGGGCGCGGGCTTCGGGGGAGCCGTCGCCGACAGTCGTCTTGTCAGCCACCTTGCCGGGCCGTGCCACGGCGCCCGTGCGGGCCAGAATGGCGTCGAGCAGTGTCGTTTTGCCGGAGAGAAACGGGCCGATCAGTGCAATGCAGCGGGTGCTGCGGCCCGAAGAATGCCCAGAGCCGGCACCTTGTGTGCCTCTCGGGCCGTCGGATTGCCCCATGGTGTCCTCCTTCCCGCGTCCCGGACTGACCGTCCGGGTTCGCCGTTATGAGGCGCAGAGGAATGCGCGTCGCGCATCCCGCGCCTCACGAAGGAGCGCGACAGACCGATGGTCGCGCCGGTCCGGCAAAGACGCAAGAGCCTTGCGCACGAATTCTTCAGATAAGGAGAAGCGCGTAGGCAGAATCACAGTGCGCACCGCGCCCGCGCAAACAGCCTCCCGGCAAGTTATTGCAACGCAACAAGTATTCGCAGCCGCAGAACCGAATTCGTGAAAAATGTTACGAAAAATTACTTGAACAAAGTCCATACTGGCCGCATCATGAAAGTGTTGTTGGAGGGGCGTAAAATGCCCGTCAGGCAGCGGTCTAAGCAGGTCAAACCGGCAACCTAAAACAAGCCGGAAGAGGCAAGGGCTAGGCGAAGAGCGAAGGGATCCAATGGCATGGAACCAGTTGGCCTGATGCAGCGCTTAACCTGCAGGAGGAAGCCTCAGATGAGTAAAGAGTCACTCAGTAAGTCACTAGAAAAAGCGGCCGACGCTGCAGGCTATGCCATGGCAGCAACCGAATCCGATTTGATCGAGTGGACAATTCTCCAGCCCGAAGTTGCCCTTCGCAACGGTCACGTCACAGCCGCCAACCGCAAGCGGCGCATGTCGGTTCCGTTTGCACGCTTCGAGCACTGGATCGAGCAGATCCTTTCGCTGCCGGAGTTCGGCCGCTCACACGCTCCGCGTCTTCTCCTGCCGAGCCGCTGACGCGGTCGCTGCAGCCGAGCGCACCCACCAAGCCGCAAGGGTCTGAGATACCTCAGGCCCTTGTTGTGCGAGAAAATGCGATGACGCCCAATCGGCGGAGCATCGTCTTCCGGTCCGCACCACTGCTTACGTATTTTCTGCGCACGCCGGCGCGTTGACACCCTCAAAAACCGATGCGAGCTTTTTTCGACGGAAAGGATCCGCTCCTTCCGTTTCGCGTCTAAGCGCTTTCGCAATTGAGGGGATCATCCATGCGCCGTGCGTTTCCCGTGCTCGCTGCCATCGTTCTCGGCGCAACTGCTGTCGCGGCCCAAAACCTCGCGCCTATCAAAGAGCGCAAGGCGCACTTCGACGAGATGGGCGATGCCGTGAAGCCCGTCGGTGCCATGTTCAAGGGTGAGCAGGCTTTCGAGCTTGCAACCGTGCAATCCGCGCTAACCGTCATTCGCGAAAAGACCGCGGTTCTGCCGGATCTGTTCCCGGAGGATTCGAAGGAAGGCGAAGAGACGCGCGCTCTGCCCGCAATCTGGAACGACAAGGAAGACTTCAACAACCGCTTCAAGAAGCTCTCCGCTGCGGCCGAAGCTGCCGAGCCCGCCATCACCGACGAAGCGAGCTTCAAAACGGCATGGAAAGATCTCGTCGGCAACTGCAGCGGATGCCACAAGAACTATCGCAAACCGAAGGAGTGAGACCGCGCGGGAGCGATGCGATGACGGACACGGGTCCCGCACACACCAGCGTTCCCGCCTGGGATCTGCCCACCCGGGCATTCCACTGGACGCTCCTCGCCCTCATCGTCTGGGCCTGGGTGAGCGTCAGCTTCGCGGAAGCGCTCGGCGACACCACGCTCGTCTACCATCGCATCAACGGCCTCACGATCCTGACGCTGATCGTGTGGCGCATTTTATGGGGTTTCACCGGCTCATCCACGTCGCGCTTCGCAGGCTTTGTGCGCGGCCCGACAACGGTTGCATCTTATGCGGGCGCACTTCTTCGTGGACGCGCCGCGCGTTATCTCGGGCACAACCCGATGGGCGGGTTGATGGTGCTCGCGCTGCTCGCAACCATTGTGACCATCGGCAGCCTCGGCCTGTTTGCCGTGGACGACAACGACCTCGTGGGCGGACCGCTCTATCGCCTCGTCGGCGAAAGCCAGAACATCCGCCTCACGCGGCTGCACGATCAGATCTTTTACAATTTGCTGCTGCCGCTCGTGATGCTCCACATTGCGGTCAACTCGATTTACACGCTCATCAAGAAAGACCCGCTGATCCAGGCCATGGTGACGGGCCGCAAACCCGCGATTGAGTATGCCGATGCACCCCGCGCCGCCCTCGCGTCTGTCGGACGCGCGCTGATCGTGCTCGTCGTCGCAGCCGCAATCGTGCTCGGCGGAATTCTCGCCCTCGGCGGCAGCCTCAGGCTGTAGGTACCGCCACCGGTGTCATCCCGGCCGAAGCAAAGCGGGTAGTATCGCGTCTGCGACGACTCTTACGCTGGGCCCCGGATAAGGTTTCGGCTTTCGCCTCACCTTTCCGGGGTGCAGGATTTACTTCAGGTTCCCGCAGAAGCGCTGGATACGCGCGCAGGCTTCCGTCAGCGCTTCGGTGGACGTCGCATACGAGATGCGGAACGCAGGCGAGCCTTCGAATGCTGCACCGTGTACCGTGGCAACGCCCTCGTCCTCCAACAGCGCCGTTACGAAATCCTCGTCCGTCTTGATCGCCTTGCCGGAGGGCGTCGTCTTGCCGATCGCTCCAGCGCAGCTCGGATAGACATAGAACGCGCCCTCGGGCTTCGGGCAGTTCAAGCCCGACGCTTGGTTCAGCATGCTCACGACGAGATCGCGACGAGCGACGAACACCTTGTTGTTCGCGGCAATGAAATCCTGCGGGCCGTTGAGGGCCTCGACGCCTGCCCACTGCGTGATCGAGTTCGGGTTCGACGTCGACTGCGACTGGAGCTTACCGATCGCCTTGATCAGCGGCTCCGGACCCGCCGCATAGCCAAGCCGCCAGCCCGTCATGCAGTAGGCCTTCGACAGGCCGTTCATGGTGAGCGTCCGGTCGTAAAGGCGCGGCTCCACCTGCGCAGGCGTGAAGAACTCGAGCCCGTCGTAAAGCAGATGCTCGTACATATCGTCGGTCAACACCCACACATGGCTGTTCTTCGGCTGAAGCAGCACGTCCGTCAGCGCCTTGAGGTCGGCCTGCGAGTAGGCCGCTCCGGTTGGGTTCGACGGCGAGTTAAGGATCAGCCACTTCGTTGCCGGCGTGATCGCGCGGTCGAGCGCCTCCGCCTTGAGACGATAGCCGTCCTCGGGCGTCGTCGGCACGAACACCGGCTTGCCACCACCCAACAGCACGATGTCCGCGTACGACACCCAGCACGGCGCCGGCATCACGACTTCGTCGCCAGGGTTCAGCGTCGCAAGCAGCGCGTTGTAGAGCACCTGCTTGCCGCCCGTGCCCACCGTCACCTGGCTTGCCTTGTAATCGAGCCCGTTGTCGCGCTTGAACTTGGCTACGATGGCAGCCTTCAACTCGGGGATGCCGTCGACATCGGTGTATTTGGTCTTGCCGTCTTTCAGGGCCTGGATGGCCGCGAGCTTGATGTTCTCCGGCGTATCGAAATCGGGCTCGCCCGCCGAGAGCGAAATGATGTCTCGGCCCTCGGCCTTGAGCTGGCGCGCCTTCATGGAGACGGCGATCGTGGCGGACGGTTGAATGCGGTTCAGGCTGTCGGCAAAAAAGCCCATCTCTGGCGTCTTTCGTTTGCGGTTGTCGGCGCAGATGGCGCCGCAAAATCCAATATTGCGCCGCATCACGCCTTTGAGAAGCGGCGCGGACGCTACGCCGCGGCGTGCGGAAGTCAATACGCCTCTCGTCCAGTATTCATGCTTTACCCCATCTTAGCCTGTGACGTCTAAAGCACAGCGATCCACGAGAGAGAGCGTGTCTCGGGAATAGCTCGGCTTTGCCACAATCCGAGCAAACCCCAGCCACAGCGGGAGATTGTCATCCTCGTGATCACACGGGCTGGAATCACAGCCAGAGAGGAGACCTTCCACCGATGACGCGCATCAGACTGACGAACGCGCAACGCAAGCACCTGCCAGACCTCGTCGCGGGTTTGGCGATCATGGCGCTTCTGCTCGCGCTGATCGGCTGGCACATCGGTATCGTCCTCGGCGTCGACGGCTCCGTCGTGGCGGGAGTCGACTGGAATGCCTCCATGGCCCTCCTGGCGGTCGCCTTCATCGCGATGACCGTGTTCAATATGGCCTTCTTCCGCCATCTGAGCCGGGTCCGCGCCCAGGACCGCCAGCGCACCGCCAGCCTCCGCGCCCGGCAATCCAGTCGCCGGCGCGGCGCGTAAAAGGGAAAACGCCCCAAAATCGCCCCCTGCCGGGCGTAAATCCCAGTATTGTGAACCTTGCACGCACTATAAGCATTGTAGGTAGACACCGAAAAAGTACAGAATTGCGTAGGATAGAGACTGCCAGAGGGCTGCAATCATGATGCTTCGCCGCTTCGCTCTCACCTCGATACCGGCCGCCCGATCCGGCGCGGTTCTGGCCCTTTTCGCTCTGGCAGGCGCCGGCGTGATCGCGACTGCCAATACGGAAGCCGTCGTCGCCAAGCGCTTTACGGTGGCCCTCGAAGCACCCTCACAATCGATGTCTCCGGCGGAAACGGCATCCAACCGCACGCTCGTTTCAGGAACGGAAGCCTACTGGCTGTCGGAGCGGCAGCGCCTTGAGAGCGACGGCGTATCCGTCGAGCCAGCCGCTTGGTCCGGGCCCATGGCTCCCGGCCTCTCGGTAGGAGACCGATTCACGCTCCCCGGCGGCAAGGCCGATCGCGTCCTTCAGGTCGTCGCCATCGCCGACGTCGAGCCGACACCCGGCACCCTTCAAACGGGCACCGTCAACCCGGGCCGCCAGATTGCCATCACCTGCCGCGATTTGACGACGCAGGATGGCCACGCACAGCTCGTGACGTTCGTCGTGCCCGCCGGCACCGCACTCGCCTCTCGGAAGCAGCCGCCACAGACACTCTAGGGCTTCCCTCGCGAGAAGCAGACCTGACGGTCTCCTACGCGCCCCGCCCGTCTTGTTTTTGTGGCCGCGAAAGCGCCACGCCCATCACGCCTGCGCGCCTCGGTGTCTCTCCCGTTGCACGGATCGGCCTTACCCCTATTATGGCGCCCGCAGGCGTCGGGGAGCGGCGCCCGCCACACAGTGCATGACGGCTCACGCGTGAAGCCGAGGGAGTTCGCGGAATGAGGCTCAATCCCCCCACAATCCTGATCTTCCTGATCTCGTTCGTGCTCGCGACTCTGGCGCTCATCACCAAGCTCGGCTTCGTGCCGGTGCCGCGCTACCTCCCCCATCAGGAATTCTGGCTAGCCATCATCGCCTATCTCACTCTGATGATCGGCAATCTGGTGCGCGGCCTCTAGGAACCGCGCCATCGGCGGCGCACTCCTGATAAAATGCCCGCATGCTGCACACTGTCTGGATCCCGGCCTGCGCCGGGATGACGGTATTGTGGGGCAATCCGCTGGCTTTCTTTCTACCGTCATCCCGCCGAAGGACGGGATCTAGACACGCCTCCACCGGCAGAACCGCAAGAAGGTTTGCGTCAAGCGCAAGCGGCGCACCTACCACGCGAGCGGCTTGCGATCGCGGAAGAAGCCGCCCGTCGGCCCATCCTCCGGCAAGGTCGCGAGCCAGACGGCCGTATCGGCGCCCTCCTCGACCGTGCGCTCGGCATTGGCCCCGCCCATGTCGGTTTTCACCCAGCCGGGGCACATGGAGTTGATCTTGATGTCGCCCGCGCCGATTTCCGCAGCCGTCATCCGAGTCACGGCATTCAGCGCGGACTTGGACATCCGATAGGCCGGATACCCGCTTCCCATCTCGGCAAGCTGCCCGCCGATGGACGACACATTGACGATCCGCCCGTAACCCTGCTCGCGCATCAGCGGCACCGCGGCTTGGATCAGCCGGATCGGACCGAGCAGGTTGGTTTCCATCGTGCGACGGACGGTGTCCGATTTGAGATCGAAAAAGCTGGCGTTGAACCCACCCGGCTCGTCGATGAGGATCGCGGCATTATTGACCAGGATGTCGAGACGACCATAAAGCCGCTTCACCTCCGCAACGGCCTCGGCCGCGCTTTCCTCCCGATCCACGTCGAGCGCCACAACCGGCACCTCGAGCCCTTCGGACTGCAGCTTCTCGGCAGCCTTCGCGCCGTCCTGCGGATCGCGCGCGCCGATCACAGCCAGCACGCCGAGACGTGCGAGCTGCCGCACGATCTCGAACCCGATACCCCTGTTCGCGCCCGACACGAGTGCGGTCCGAGTGACAGTCATCGACATCTCCTTGCGCGCAAATCACGATGCGCTGAGAAACTTTAGCCAAATCCCCGCGCCGCGCAACGCGGCTCGCGCGTGGCGGAAGGCAGTGGGCCAAGGCTCACATACACATACTTCTGAAACACAAAAGGCCGCCCAAAGATCGGGCGGCCTTCTCAGTCTTGAGGACTAAATTCTTCGCGCGCGCTCAGCGGCCGGGCGGATAGAGCCAGGACGGACCGACCGACCCGCCGCGCGTGGGCTGGGCAGCCAAGCCGTTATTGAACGAGCTAGGCGAGAAGTCGAAGCTGCTGCTCGACATCGACTCGCCGACTGGCGGGATCAACGAGCCCGCATCCATGTCGAGAAACCCGGTCGCCGGCCCCGCGTTGGACTTCGCCTGCGCCCCGCCCGATTGCATCGCCCCATGGTTCTCCACCTGGAAGGCGAGCGCCGCATGAGGAGCAGCCGCAACCATGGCGCCGAGCGCCGCCGCAAAAAACACCTGTCTCGTGTGCTTCATAGCCAACCCACCAATACCGAACCGCCGCAATTCTCTGGCTTTGAGCCAAAGATGATACCTGAATCGGGGCATTCAAAGGGCAATACTCGCCCCTCCCCCGCAAATCGACAGCAATTTCAGAGCGTGTGGCTCGTTCGCCACGCCGCTCAGCGCCCGCTGTCTCGCGAACCGTCCGTCGGACAGTAATCTTTGGCCGTCGGCGTCCCGGCAAGCAGACGGCACACTTCGTCTTTCCGCGACAAGCTGTTTCTCACCTGCGCACCCGTCACCTTCATTCCACGTTTGCGGCCGACCTCGGCCAGATACTCGTCGTTGCAATAGGGCGTGGAAATCCAGCCGCCGTCCTTCGTGGCCTGAAACCCATCCTTGCAAACGATCCGAGCCTCGGCCCCGCTCCAAAAACCCGAGAACAGCACGGCAACCCCTGCGATAGCGAGACGCTGAAACATGGCGATCCTCCTGCTTCGTCAAGGTGGGAGAAGAGTTGCCTGCACACAAGTCCCTACTCTTCCCTCCGGGGGCCCGGCACGCCATATTCCGCCGATGGCCTCACCTCCGAAGAAATCCGCCAGTCCCAAGACGCCGCGCCCCTCGCGCGGACGCTCCGGCAAGCCCGCCGCACCGCCGGTCGAAACCGAAGCGGGTACGCCGGGTTTCGGCGAGGCCCCGCAGTCGGCCTTCACGGCCTCCGGGCCTCTCGGCGAGTTCGCGCCCGCGTACTTCGCGGAACAGGCGCGTTTGGATGCCGGAGCCAATACGGCAAAACCTGAACTGCCCGCCCTTCGCCAGAGCGGCCCCCGCCCGCCACGCGCTGCCGCGGGCGAAAGCCTCGGCGACAGCCTGAACGCCATTCTCACGCGCCCCAACGAACGCACCGACCGCGCCAAGGAAATCCTCGCGCGACAGCCGATGATCGCGGCGCATCCTCTCGTCTCCGGCAACATGCCGATGTTCATGCCGCACCGGCCCGAGCGCCCGGAGAAGAGCGAAGGCGGCGTCGCCTTCAAGCTCGTGTCCGAATTCGAGCCCAGGGGCGACCAGCCGACCGCCATCGCGGAGCTCGTCGCAGGCGTGCGCGACCGCGAACAGACGCAGGTGCTGCTCGGCGTCACCGGCTCCGGCAAGACCTTCACAATGGCGCAGGTGATCTCCGAGACCCAGCGCCCGGCGCTTATCCTCGCGCCGAACAAGACGCTCGCGGCCCAGCTCTACGGCGAGATGAAGAGCTTCTTCCCCGAGAACGCCGTCGAGTACTTCGTCTCCTACTACGACTATTACCAGCCGGAGGCTTACGTCCCCCGCACGGACACCTACATCGAGAAAGAAGCCGACATCAACGAGCAGATCGACCGGATGCGCCACGCGGCGACCCGCGCCCTGCTCGAACGCGACGACGTGATCATCGTGGCCTCCGTCTCGTGCATCTACGGTATCGGATCGGTCGAAACCTACACAGCCATGACGTTCGCGGTGAAAGTGGGCGAGCGCCTGTCGCGCGATCAGCTCCTCGCTGACCTCGTCGCGCTCCATTACAAGCGCAACGACGCAGCCTTCGTGCGCGGCAGTTTTCGCGCCCGCGGCGACACGGTCGAAGTCTTCCCGGCGCACTACGAGGACCGCGCGTGGCGCATCTCGCTGTTCGGCGACGAGGTGGAAAGCATCGTCGAGTTCGATCCCCTGACCGGGCAGAAGACGGACGACCTCGCGCTCGTGAAATTCTACGCAAACTCGCACTACGTCACGCCAAAGCCGACGCTTCAGCAAGCCATCAAGCAGATCAAGAGCGAGCTCAAACAGCGCCTCAATGAGTTGTACGACACAGGCAAGCTGCTCGAAGCCCAGCGCTTGGAGCAGCGCACCGTCTTCGACATGGAGATGATGGAAGCGACAGGATCCTGCGCCGGCATCGAGAACTATTCGCGCTATCTCACCGGCCGAAATCCCGGCGACCCACCGCCGACGCTATTCGAGTACCTGCCCGACAACGCGCTGGTGTTCGTGGACGAGAGCCATGTCACCGTTCCGCAGATCGGCGGCATGTTCCGCGGCGACTACCGGCGTAAAGCCACGCTCGCGGAGTACGGGTTCCGCCTGCCCTCCTGCATGGACAATCGTCCTCTGCGTTTCGAGGAATGGGACGCGATGCGCCCGCAAACCGTCGCTGTCTCCGCGACACCCGGCGGCTGGGAGCTGAACGAAACCGGCGGCGCCTTCGCTGAGCAGGTCATTCGCCCCACCGGCCTGATCGACCCCGTGGTCGAAGTGCGCCCCGCAAAGAGCCAGGTCGACGATCTGCTCGATGAGGTGCGCCAGGTCGCAAAGAAAGGCTACCGCGCGCTCGTCACCACGCTCACCAAGCGAATGGCGGAAGACCTGACCGAGTATATGCACGAAGCGGGCATCCGCGTCCGCTACATGCATTCCGACATCGAGACGCTGGAGCGCATCGAGATCATCCGCGACCTGCGGCTCGGCGCGTTCGACGTGCTGATTGGCATCAACCTCTTGCGCGAGGGCCTCGACATCCCGGAATGCGCGCTCGTCGCCATTCTGGATGCCGACAAGGAAGGCTTCCTGCGCAGCGAAACGTCACTCGTGCAGACAATCGGCCGCGCGGCGCGCAACGTGGACGGCCGCGTAATCCTCTACGCCGACACCATCACAGGCTCCATGGAACGCGCCATGGCCGAGACGGACCGGCGCCGCGAGAAGCAGCTCGCCTACAACGTCGAGCACGGCATCACGCCGGAGAGCGTGAAGAAGAACATCGCCGACGTGCTGTCGTCGGTTTACGAGCAGGACCACGTCACAGTCGATGCAGGCCTCGCCGACAGCCCGGCCGTCGGCCACAACCTCACGGCCGTGATCGCGGATATGGAGCGGCGCATGAAAGACGCCGCCGCCGATCTCGAATTCGAAACGGCCGCCCGCCTGCGCGACGAGATCAAGCGCCTGCGGGAGACGGAACTCGCGATCTCGGACGACCCGCTCGCGCGCCAATCGTCCATCGAGGATCAAGCCGGCAGCTTCAAAGGCGAACGCAAGTACGGGGCGAAGGCAAACATGCCCGCGGCCGATAAAAAGGCGAAGGACACTTCTCGCATCAGCGGAGAATACGAGCCGGTGCAGCCGACCTACGCGCAATCGTCGTCGCGCGTCCGCAAGCCGTCCCTCGATGATATGGGCCCCGGCACGGACCGGCCTGTTCCACGCCGCCCCGATGTGGACCCCAGAACCAGAGCCGGGGCGTTCGGCGAGAACGTCCGCGGCCCCCACAAGCCAACTTTGGACGAAATGGGGCCGCACGCCTCGCTGCCCGTGAAGCAGAAAGCAGGCCCGCTGCCGAAAAAGCCCGACCTCACGGCCAAGCCGGCGCGCACCGTCGAAATCGAAACGGAGAGCGAGCAAAAGCGCCGCAAAGGCCGTGCCCGCAAAACCGGAAGGCCAGGCGCTTAGTCATTGCCGCCGCGTCGGCACTCACACCGCGGCGGCAACCCTCTCACGCTTAACCAACCGCTCCCACAGCATCAGTGCGTAGAAGATGAGCACGCACATGATCATCAGTTCCTCGAGTTCGCTGTGGCGAACGCCCAGCAGCCAGTTCTGCTCCGAGATGTTGGAGCTCAGGTGCCGCAGTCCCTTGATGGCGAACACCATTGACGCCGGGAACATCAACCGCCGATCCGGCCACAGCACCGGCGGCACGACGTTGCGCAACACCGATACCGGCCAGCGCCACCCAAGGGGCACGAGAATGCACGCCACGATCAGCCATGCATTCACGATCCCACGCGGCAGTCTGTTGAACAGCAGCGGCCACATGTTGTGGATGTTGGTCTCCTCCTCGCGGTTGTGTTCGAGGAAATAGTCGGGCGGCGTCCAGCCGAAGTAATGCTGGCCCCAGTTAAGGTCTTCGCCTGCAAAAAAGATCATGGCGAGAATGAACAACACCAGCCACGTCTTGAGCTTCCAGTCCACCTCGACCGTCGCGCGCGCCAGGATGAAAGCCACGATGACGGCGGACGAGATGATGCCGATGCCCACCAGAGTTTCGGCCGCGCCCGTATAGGGGTTCAGCACGAATTCCTTCACCGCGCCCCCGGCATAGTCGGCAGCCAACGCAGCCGCGAGCAGAGCAACCGGAACGCCGATATGTAAGAACCAAAACCCGAACGAACGATCCCGCCAGTAACGAACCTCAGACCCGACGTGAGCCATACCCTCTCCATTGCCGCGGCAAGACGCTACGGGAGGCAACCGGCCATCGGACCGCCAAGCCACACGTCGCAAGCGTCATCGTTTCACGAAACCGATAAAATGATGCATCGGTCCGCCCGCCGCGTCACCCCAAAATTCGCACTTCGGATCGGCATTCCGACGCTCGAAGCATCTTGACGAGGCGGCCCGCGCCGCAGACGGTGGCGCCGTCCGCATATCTTTCGGACGGACATAAAGGGGGAAACGGCATGGGCAGGTTCGGACGCGTCTTTTTCACCGGCCTTTTGGCCGCCCTTCCGCTGCTGCTCACGATTTTCGTGACCGTATGGCTGCTTTCACTGGTCAATCAGTATTTCGGTCCGGGCAGCGGCTTCGGCCGCTTCCTCACGTCCCTCGGCTTCGGCGTGGGAACCTCCGAGATAGCCCCTTATCTGATCGGCCTCGCCCTGATCGGCGCCGCCATCTACGCGCTCGGTCTGCTGGTCCACTCCCGCGTCGGCAACTGGGTCGCAGTCCTCTTCGAGCGCCTCATCCGCCGCATTCCCCTGGTGTCCAACGTCTACGATCTGTCGAACCGCTTCGTCTCCATCGTCGACACCAAGAACGGCGACAGCCTGAAGAGTATGAGCCCTGCGTGGTGCTATTTCGGCGGCAAACCTGGCGCCGCGGTGCTCGCACTTCTTCCGTCGAAAAACCCGATCGATATCGGCGGCACAACCTACTTGCCGGTGCTCGTCCCGTCCGCGCCTGTGCCCTTCGGCGGTGCGCTGATCTACGTGCCCGAAACCTGGGTCGAGCTGGCCGATCTGAAGATCGACGACCTGATGAGCGTCTACGTCTCGATGGGCCTCACACCGCCGACGGCAAGCCCAGCGGCAATCGCCACGACATCACGGACTTGAACACGTCCGTACCCGCCCTGGGCGTGATGAGACTTCCTACGACCGGTACGCCAGACGCAGCCCGCCCCAGTGACGCTCTGTCACCACGATCGGCGCGGAAACGTCGACCATGGGCACGTACGTGTCGCCCATATCGCGCATATACGTCTGCACGAGAAAACGCCTGCGGTTCGTGCCGGCCCCGAGCCCCACGCGGTCGTTGAACATGCGCCGGTTGCGGCAATGGGCGGCGTTCCAAACAGGGTCGGCGCCCTGCGGCTTCGAGAATTGACTGTTATGCGTCGGGAGATAACCGTTCACGTCGACCGGCGCACAGAACACGACGCGCGGGTCGAATGCCAACGCCTCGTCGATGATCGGCGTCACGATCCGATCGAACGCCTCCACATACGCCGTCTTGAACTGCTGCGGATTGGAGTTGGCGATCGCCTTGTAATCGCGGTCGAACAGCATCTCGGGCCTGAGCAGACCCCGATCGAGTGCGTCTTCGAGAGCCCGCGCGACGGTCGCTGCCCTCCGGATCACTTCGAAAACGAAGGGCGCGTCTGCCGTCTCCACGCCGGATTCGACGCTGGTCGTGATCAGCGCCTCGCCTGAAACCTGCAATTCTCCGACACGCCCTTCGACGCGCCCGATGTCGGCCGCAGACAGCCGAAGCCCCTCGATCACACGCTCCACGCCTGCAAGCAGCGACTGGCTGCGCGTATCGATGGCAGCCGCCGCCGCTTGAATATCGGATGCCTGCCCAAGCAGATTACCCACGGTCTTCTCGATGGAATCGATTGTCCCGGAAATGGCCGACGCGCTTGTATCTACGGACTGCGCCAACTCCGCGCTCTCGCTCCCCTTCTCGATCAGAAGGTTCGCCTTACTCGTGAGATCGCCAACCGTGGACGTGATCTCCTTCGTCGCCTGCGCCGTCTGACCGGCCAGCGCCTTCACCTCTGCAGCAACAACGGCGAACCCGCGTCCGGCCTGGCCTGCGCGCGCAGCCTCGATCGTTGCATTGAGCGCAAGCAGGTCCGTCTGCCGCGTGATCATCTCGATCCCAGCGGCGACTTTGGAGACCTTCCCCAGCGCCTCCTGCAGAACATGCAAAAGATCGCGTTGCTCGGAGACGGTCCGCACGAGAGCCTGAATGGTATCGAGCGCGCCGCGCACCGCCGTTGCGGATTGAGAGATATCGTCGTTGGCCCGCTGCGCAACATCGAGACTTGCGTGCGCACCCTCGGCGATACGCTCGTTTTCGGCACTGAGGGCGCGCATTTCCCCGCCGATGCCCTGCATCTCGGCGCTCTGGGCCTGCACCCGGTTCCCAAGTTCTTTGATGGTGCAGGCGACATCGATGATTTGATGCCCGACGCCGGTCGCCTCTTGCGCAAATCGCGCGACAACATCGCCAACAGCATCATCCGCTTGCGGGGAATGTGCCCGCTCCTCGGTGTCGTTGCGCACGGTCGAAATCGTCCGATTCTCCATCATGCAAAGGAGATAGCCGATTCGAACGACTACGGAACATCGCCACGCCTGCGACTTTAGGCAAACTCCTGCCGGTTCCAATGCCGGAACCCTCCTGTGGCCCGACTGGTTTTCGCTGTGTCCCGGAAACTCGAAAGGAGACCCCTATGCCTAAGATATCGAAAGCGAAAATCCTCATCCTCGCCACCGATGGCTTCGAACAGTCGGAACTCGAAGTGCCCCGCGACAAGCTGAAAGAAGCAGGCGCATTGGTGCATGTGGTGGCGCCGAAATCTCGCCAGGACAAGGAGACGATCAAAGGCTGGAAAGGCAAAGATTGGGGCAATCCCATCAAGGTCGACCGCGACCTCGCGGACGCATCCGAGTCCTTCTACGATGCCCTCGTCCTGCCCGGCGGCCAGATCAACCCCGACCTGCTGCGCGGCGACGACGAAGCGCTGACGCTGATCAAAGCGTTTCTCAGCTCCGGCAAGCCCATCGCCGCGATCTGCCACGCACCGTGGCTCCTGATCGAAGCCAACGCCGTGCGCGGGCGCAAGGCAACCGGCTACAAGACGATCAAGACTGACCTCGTCAATGCGGGCGTCGACTGGCGCGACGAGCCGGTCGTCACCGACCAGGGCATCATCACGAGCCGCAACCCCGACGACCTCGATGCCTTCGTCGCGAAAATCATCGAGGAGGTCGAAGAAGGCAAACACGACCGTGCGGAGCTTGCAGCTTAGGCACGCCCGCACCTTCGCTTTCGTTCACCTTCCGTCTCACCGAAAGCACCCGCCTTCAGGCGGGTGCTTGCCGTCAAGCGGGACGGAACCGGCGCCCCTCGCACACAGTTGAGTTGGGCTCGGATCAATCCTCCCGTATCTCTACGGACGCGAGGCGCGTGCGCGAATGGGAGAAGATCGCACTTCGAAAACCTCGCGAAATCCCGTGCGCGAGCGATCCCGGACACGGGGCCCGCGAGCACCCTGGAGGGACATCGCGTGCTGACAAAGCACGCGAAGACGGTTCGAAGCGCCTGAAGCAAGGGCCGCCGCGCGAGCACACGCGCAACCGGTTCAGGCAGCGGACAGTCATCATAGCGGCTGCAGGATCACCGGCCCACCCGGACTGGTGCGGAGAAAGCCAGTTCAGGAGACCGACGGCATGTCAGGCCCCATCAGTTTCGTTCTCACGCTCCAGAAACTCTATCCGTTCTGGCATACCGCCGAGCAAATCGCCGCTAAGCAGGAAGAACGCCTGCGGGCGTTGTTGCGTTATGCCGTGACGCACTCGCCGTTTTACCAACGGCGCTTTGCGAGGATCGACATCGAACGCTGCGCCATCACCGATCTCCCGACCCTGACCAAGGCGGAGATGATGGAGAACTACGACGACCTCGTCACAGACCGGCGCTTGAAGAAAGCCGACCTCGGCGCATTCGTCGACGATCCAAAAAATCTCGGCCGCTACTACCTCGGCCGCTACGGCGTCAGCCACACATCCGGAAGCCAGGGCCAGCCCGCGCTCATCGTGCAGGACCGTGAAGCGCTCGCACTGGTCTTTGCCGTACAGTTCGCGCGCGGCACCAAGCTCAAGCGCCGTTTCCTTCCGCACCTCGGGCGCATCCTCAATCCAGCGCGCATGGCCGTTCTCACCATCAAGCCCGGCTTCTATCCGAGCGCCGCCGCCTTTGCCTATCTGCCGGGCTACCTGCGCCCCGTCTTCAAGCTGATGCCAATTTCGGTCTCGGACTCGATTGCAGAGAACAATCGCAAGCTAGAGGCTTTCCGCCCGCACTATCTCACCGGTTATGCGAGTGCGCTCGAAGCCTTCGGCCGCGAGCAGGAGGCCGGACGCCTGCACCTCAAGGAGCTTGGGTGCCTAACCCAGATCACGAACGTCGCCGAGCCGCTTTCCGTCGACAAAGGCAACTGGCTCGAAGAGGTGTTCGGCGCGCCCGTGGGCGACGAGTACGCGATGGGTGAGTGCCTGGTTCTGTCGTCCGGATGCACGGCCGGGCGCGGCGCGCACATTAACGCCGATCTCGCCATCCTCGAAGTCGTCGATGAGAACTATCGTCCCGTGCCGCCAGACACGGAGGGCAGCAAGGTGCTGGTTACCAACCTCTACAATCGCGTCCAGCCGATCATCCGCTACGAGGTGGACGACCGCGTGACGATGGGAACCGCCCCCTGCGGTTGCGACAGCGTGCTGCCCTACATCGCGAGCATCAGCGGCCGCAGCAAGGACCTGCTCTGGATCGAAACCGGCGGCGAGAAGCGCGAGCTGCCGTATTACGTCTTCCTGACCGGATTGCATCATGTGCGCGATCTTGCCGAACATCAGATCGTGCAGACCGGACCGCGCAACTTCCTGATCCGCGCCGTGCCGCAGAAAGGGCGCACCCTCGATCCCTCCCGCATCCGCCAGCTCGTGCAGGACTCCGCGCACGCGGAAGGCTTGGCAGGCACGTTCGACTTCGATGTCGAGATCCTGACCGAGCTGCCGCGCGGCCCATCCGGAAAGATCATGCGCGTGAAGAACGAGTACGCGGCCATGGTCAACTCCTGAGGGCTCGAATGAGCGGCACCATAAGACGGCGCGTTGGGCTTCCGATCACAAAGCCGTCGAATGAGCACGCTAACAGCCGGGCAACTCAAAAAAACGCGAAGGCCCTGCCCTCATGTCCCTGCTCGAACCCGCCTATTCCTTGCTCGCCGTGCTCACGGCCCTCGTCACTGGCATCCTGATCGGCCGCATCACCGCCGTGAGATCCGGTCCGCATCGCGCAGACGCGCGCCGCAAGCGCGAGCTGAACGCCAAGTTCGACGCCGCCAATAACGCAGCCCGTCTGTCACCCGAAACGCGCGAACGCATCGAGCGCCTCGTCGCCGACGGACAATTGATCGAAGCCGTCCGCATCTGCCGTGACGAACTCGGCGTCGACCTGAGAGAAGCGCGCGACATGGTCCACCACCTACAAGCCGCCGGAACGTCGCGAACATGATCGCTTCGGACTCTATCGGCGCGAGCGTTACCCACGTCGAAGGACACACCGCAAAACGCGTGCGAACTTGAGCGTAACCGACGTACGAAACGCCGCTTACACGCCTTGGACCGCGCGCTCCAACGCTGCGAGATCGACCTTCTGCATCTGCATCATCACGCCCATCATGCGGGCCTGCTGCGCGGCCGTTCCCTTGGACATCACATCCGCAATGCCGGACCAGTTGATCTGCCACGAGAGCCCGAAACGATCTTTCACCCAGCCGCACGGCTGAACCGTTCCCTCCTCGCTCAATGCGCTCCAAAGCCGGTCGATCTCGGCCTGCGTATCGCATCCGACGAACAGCGATGCGGCCTCGCTGAGCTTGAACGTCGGCCCGCCGTTGAGCGCCGCAAACTGTTGCCCGGCAAGTTCGAAGCTGACCACGAGCGCCGTACCCTCAGGCATCGGCGCATCTTTTCCGTATCGGCTGATGCCGGTGATACGCGCATCGTCGAACAGCGACACGTAGAATGTCGCCGCATCTTCCGCATTGTCATCGAACCAGAAGTAAGGTGTGATTTTCTGCAGCTTCGGCATGATGGCAAGAGCTCCTCAGGTCTCCGGTACGAGATATTTGAAACGTTTTCCGCGAGCACTTAGCTCAAGAACGCCGGGCAAACGCGAAAGCCGACACGGGCGCCGAGTTTTTTTCGATCGCGACCGCAACACGGGACCACCGCACTGCAGCATGAAATTTTAGCTGCAGAGTTCATCCGGTGTTCAGGCATCCAATGCTTGTCTCTTCAAACCCGTGAGTGGCTTCACGGGCCACATGCCGGACGACCCAACGATGTCGAGGAGGAGTGAAATATGCGCATAAAAGCACTTGCCATCGCCGCCGCCGTCGCAGTCGGCGCCGCCCTGGCTCCCCATGCCGCTACGGCGGCTGTCTTCACGGGCAGCGCCGGAAAAGCAGTCCAATCCCACGCAACTGAAAGCTCGGTGAAGCAGGATGTGCATCGCCGGGGACGGCATTGGCGCCATCGTCATTTCCGCCATCGCCACCTTCATCGCCCTCGCGTTCACAGCCGCTGCGCACATGTCCGCCGCGATTGCGCCCGCCGCTTCGGCTGGGGCTCGCGCAGCCACTATCGCTGCGTTGTTCGTCGCGGCTGCTGATCGCAGAACGCGAATGCGTCACACGTCGCATGACGCGACGGGGCTATGAAGATGGCGCCCAAACGAAGACAGCCGCGGTTTGCGCCGCGGCTGTTTTGCTGAGGGAAAAGCGTTTTTCCGAATGAAACCGGCGCTATTGCACCATCACCCGTGTGCCATCGGAGCTCATGGCCTCACCGCCCGTGAGATCTCCGCAGCTCTCGCCCAGATACTTGCCGGTTTGCGTGATGGTGCGCTTGACGGCGACCGACTGCCCGCGATGATCGCCCGACGTCGTGCTTTCGATCTTCACCAAGAGCGCCGACTGGAAGTCGCCGCTCATTTCCGTGCGCCCCTCGACGTTGCGGGTCTCGAATTTGCACGACATATCGACGACCGTCTTATCGCCATCGCGCTTGATGTCGTACTTCGTGCACGCCTGCTTGTGCTCGATCAGGCTCGCAATGACCGTGTTGCGCTCCATGTCCGCATCGACGCACATGGTGAGCGTCCGGTCCACGGGCCCCTTGCCCTCGTCCATCGTCGTGGTGAGTTCCCACAGTCCTGCTTTGCGCTCAGGCAGGCTCACCGCCTCGGCGAAAGCCACGCCGCCAAGAGCACAAACACCGGCAACCCCCGCAAGCGCGAAGCCAACTGCGCCGAACCACATGACCAAATCCTCCCGGTCGAATTACAACGTTATAGTGTTTCTTTTGCCGAACATAACCGTGCAGGAGCCCTGCGCAAGCAAAGAGTTTGGACGTTCTCCTCGCATCGCAGGAAGAGCTGGCACGTCTGGCGTCAGAAATCCGTGCCCACGATCGGCCGAACCGCCGCCAGGGACGCACCGCGGCGAAAAACGGCCGGAACCGATCATAAAAAACAACGTTTCCAAACAGATAGAGATGCAGGGGTGAACGGATTGGTTGCGCCCCGTCCGCGGCTTGCGGTAAGCACGACTTCGCCCGACTCGTCCCATCCTGAGACACAAGCGACGGTGTGGCCCGGCTACCACCGTTAATTTTAGCGCCGATGATAAGAGTGTTTTGGGAAGACGGGAGAATACTGGCGCGACTAGGCCGGACATCAGATTGGAGAGGCTCTAACGTGACACGTACCCGTTTCGCCGTTCTTTCCGCTGCAGCCCTCGCACTCGCTGCGGGCGCGGCACCGGCCTCAAGCAGCTCGGGCACATTCAACGCGCTGCACGGCGCCTGGACCGGATCGGGCAGCGTCCGCATGGAGAATGGCTCCACCCAGCGCATCAGATGCCGTGGCTACTACACGGCACGTTCCGGCGGCGCAGCCCTTGGCATGGCCATCAACTGCTCCAACTCCGCAAACTTCAAAATCCACATGCGCGCGAACCTGACGAGTTCCGGCAACCAGATCAGCGGATCTTGGGAAGAACGTGAATTCAATCAGACCGGCAGCGTGAACGGACGCGCGTCCGGAAGCGGCTTCAACCTGTCGTTCAGCGGGGCCATCTCGGGATCCATGGCTGTGTCGCTCTCGGGCTCGCGCCAGACCGTCAACATCTCGACAGGCGGTCCGGGCTTCACCGGCGTCAACATGCAGTTCTCGAAAAGCGGCTGACCGATAAACGCTTGAGCCAGGCGATTGCAGAGCTCAAGCGACAAGGAGACGAACAGACGATGACACGCTTCATCACGCGCGCGGTCTTGGCGCTGGCTGTGATCGCCGCAGCCGTTCCGGTTGGCATCGTTTCGAGCGTCGAGGCCGAAGCGGGCGGCTGGCGCTGGCTCGAGCCTCGGCCCGAGGCAGACGTCGCCGTTGCAAGAAGCCGTTTCGGAAACGGCACCGTATCGGGCCCCGTGCGCGCAACACGTGTGGGCTATGAGGTGCGCAAACCGAACGGCACATGGGTTGCCTGCCGTAGAAGCTGCTCAGAGACGCTCCGCGTCGAAACCGTCGATTTCTATGAAAACGACGGCGGCAATCCGATCGGGTTCGGCACCGCCGACGCCGAATGCGGCATCTTCGGTTGCCTCGATCTCCACATCGGCCGCAGGCGCTGAGGGGCGTACTCTCAGCTTACGCCGGACGGACCGCCTTACGTCGGCCTGTGTCCTTACGTCAGGAACGGGTTCGACCGCCGCTCCGCACCGATCGAGCTCACCGGCCCGTGGCCCGGAATGAACGCGTAATCGTCTTCAAGCGACAGCAGCTTCGTCTTGATCGCGCCGATCAGCGCCTCGTGATCGCCATATGGAAAATCCGTTCGCCCGATGGAGCCCTGGAACAGCACATCGCCCATCAGGATGAAGCGCTGCGCGTGGTTCACCAGCACAACCGATCCCGGCGAATGCCCTGGACAATGCAGCACATCGAAGCTGTGCCCGCCGACGGTGATGGTTTCGCCCTCTTCGAGCCACCGATCCGGCGTCACAGGCTTGGCAGGAAAACCGTACGCCTCACCCTGCTTCGCGAGATTATCGAGCAGAAACCGGTCCGCCGGATGCGGCCCCTCGACAGGCACGCCGAGCGACTTGCGCAAATCGTCGGCGCCACCCGCGTGATCGATATGTCCGTGCGTCAGGATGATCTTCTCGACCTTGACGCCCACTTCCTTGATCGCCTGCTCGATCCGGTCCAGGTCACCGCCCGGATCGACGACCGCTCCCACCATGGTCTCGCTATCCCACAAGAGCGTAGAGTTCTGCTGGAACGGCGTGACGACGACAATGGCCGCCTTGAACCCTTTGTTTTCGGCCGGGGGTGTGGTCATGCGCGCGCTGCCTCTTCGGTTCGATTTCGCTTCCGTTTAGAAGGTTTTGGCCGGCGCGGCCAGACCGGGTCGGCCGCGGGCGGCCCATGGGGAACGCGCGGAAGCCCTCAAGGCCCGGATTTGCGGGAAAAAGCCCGCGCCCGCCGCCGGAAAGCCACACGTGCCCCAAAAACACCTCCGTCAGGAATAAGGTTGGGCGTACTTCGTTGTATCCAACAGTCGCGGAGAGGGGACCGTGGTGGATGAGATCCGGTCGCGGATGATCGAGCTATTGCCGCGTCTGCGAAGATTTGCATTCGCCTTGACCGGCGATAAAGACAAGGCAGATGACCTCGTACAGGACACGTGCGAGCGCGCGCTCGCGCACCTGGATCAATGGAAGCCTGGAACGAGCCTCGATAGTTGGATGTATCGTATCGCGCAGAACATCTGGGTCGACCACCACCGCAGCCGCAAAAGCCACGGCGGCGAAAACACACTCGACGAAGTCGAAAATCTGATGGGCCAGGATGGCCGAAACGTGACCGAAAGCCGCCTCACGCTGGCCGCCGTCACGGAAGGCATCGCGCGCCTTCCCGCCGAGCAGAAGGTTCTGGTTGCGATGGTCTGCGTCGAGGGCATTTCCTACAAGGAAGCCGCAGGCATCCTCGGCATTCCGATCGGAACCGTCATGAGCCGCCTATCGCGCGCACGCCAGACACTTTACGCCTCGCTCATCGAGGCGCCGCAGCAGGCCGCCGAGCCCGTCGCCGCGCGTGCCGCATCCCGGGAGCGCTGATATGGGGCAAGTCACCGACGAAATCCTCATGGCCTATGCCGACGGCGAACTCTCCCCCGATGAGAGGGACGCCCTCGAAGCGCTGCTGAACCGCGACGCGACATTGCGCATGAGGCTCGCGCCTTTCGTCGTCACTCGCCGCGAAATCGCGAGCACGTACGAGCCGACGCTCGATGAACCCGTGCCGGAACATCTCGTAGCCGCCATTCTGCGCGCGCCCACACCGACCCGCGATCGGACGCCGGCAACATCGCCGAGCGAAAGCTGGCTCAGCCGCGCCCTCACCGCGATCGGATCGACGCTCTTTCCGCATGGCGCCTCGCTCGCCACCGCCGCAAGCGTGGCCGTTCTCGTTTCAGCCGGCGCTCTCGGTGGCTGGCTCGCCAGCCAACCCGCCCCGACGCAAGAAGGCGGCTTGATCACAACCACCGGCTCCGGCCTCACCGCGAGCGGCGCACTTGCGAACGCACTCGAAAGCACGCCGAGCGGAACGGCGTCGGCCCTTGACGCCAATGGCGCGGCGATCATCCCCGTGATGTCCTTCCACCAAGCCGACAGCGACGGCGTCTGCCGCGAATATCGCGTGCGGAACGCGGCAGCGGGCGAGCCCGATTACGCGGGCCTCGCATGCCGCGCAGACGACGGCGTGTGGCGCGTGGCCGTCCATGTGGAGACACCAAAGGCGACAGCCGTTCAGGCCGAAAACGGCAACACCTACCAAACTGCGACGGGCCCGAACGCGCCCGCCGTGGATGCCGTAGCCGATACGCTGATCTCAGGCGACGCGCTTGGGCGCGACGAAGAAAAGGCTCTGCTCGAAAACGGATGGCGCCCCGCATCGAGTTGAGCGGAAGGCGTCGTCAGTTCGGACCGCCGGCCGCGCCTGCACGGATCACCGTCAGCGGCGCCCGTCGTCCGGCTTCGAGCACGCGGGCATCGAGCATCGGGGTTGTTACCGGCGGCACGCCCGCAACGGTATCGCCAGCGCCAGGACACGCTTCAGGCGCAAGCGCGAGCCCCGCGCCATAGATGGGATCACGCCCCGGCGGTCCCAGATCACGCACCGCAAGATCGCCGAGCAGCGCAACGCCCGCGCCCTCGACCGCCGCGTTGTAGGGGAGACGTCCTCCCGCGCGCGCCGCCGCGATTGCGGTGACGAACGGTGCCGAAAACGACGTCCCACTTCGCGCACCCTGCTGCGCACGAGGCAGAGCAAGCAGAATATCGACACCGGGAGCCGAGACGTCGATGTAGTCGCCGCGATTGGCGTGGCGATAGCCCTCGCCGTCGCGGTTCACAGCCGTCACGGCGATCACATCCGGGTATGCCGCCGGATAGCTGGGTGCTGCGGCAGGTCCCATGTTCCCGGCAGCAGCAACGAACAGAACGCCCTTCTTGCGCATGGCCGAAATCGCCTGTGCGACGGCCGCGTCCTGCGGTCCCGAGAAACTCATGTTGACGATGTCGACGCCCTGCGCATCGAGCCAGGCGAGCGCCGCGAGAAGCCGAACCGTGTCCGTCGACGCGTTCCCGTCCGCATCGCTGAGGAATGCGGCCGCGAGCAGGAACGTCGCATCCGGCAACAGCCCAGGCGTTCCGCTCGACGGGTCGCCGGCAAGCACCGAGAGCACCGCCGTCCCGTGCCAATCCGACGGGGAGGGCGCCTGTCCGCCGAGGAACACCCCCTGCTCGGATTTGATATGTTGGAGCGCGGGATGCGTCAGATCGAACGACGTATCGATAATCCCGACGCGCACGTCCCGGGCACACGTGCCGAGCGCCGCCCGCCACGCAATGAGGTCGGGACCGAAGCACGCCTCCGCAGGGCATGGCCCCGGCACGGCGGGGCCCATCCGATTGCGCTCGATCACCGTCCGCGCTTCCGTGCCGGCCTCATCCGCTGGCTCCGGGACAATCGTGTAGATCTCGTTCGGCATCGCGGACACGGATGGCAGGATCGTGCGCAACGCATGCTGAGCGGCCTCGCGCGTTGCACCGGGCAGCCGCAGGCGCGTTACCTCCTGACCGGGCCTGAGAACGGTCGGCGCACTGGCCACAAACCCGCGAAGCTTTGCGATTTCGAGATCGGCGAGAGAAAGATCCGTTACGATCAGCTCTGCGCCATCCGGCTTCACAAACGGATCGGCGGGCATCTGCGCACTCCGCTCCCGCCCCGCGAGCGGAAGCTCGAACGTCTTCACCGCATGCCCGTTGGCGGACGCCGCAACTTGCGCAGCACCCACAGCCTCCTGCGCACCGTCGCTAAGAGGGTTTGCGCCAATCTGAAACTGGGACGTCTGGAGTTGGAACGCCTGAATCTGAGACGCCTGGCGCTGAAAATCTTCGAGCCACCTCACGCGCCCGTCAGCCATCGCCGCCTCTGGAACAGCAAGAAAAGCGGCCATGACGGCACCGACCGCGCCCGAGGTGCCGAACACCCGACCCAACGCGCAAGGCGACGGTCCGCGCCGGGCCATCAAAATGGCCCGCCCAATCGCTGAATGAAAGATTCAAACATCCCGGCTCACACCCCCTGTGGAGAGATTGCGCGAATCTGTCGGCCGAAAAAAGGCAAAGCACCTTTTACAAACACGACCACGACGCCCTGCGATCGGCACGAGAAAAACAAGACCGAAGAAAGACCGCGAGCCCCCTTAACTCGCAATCAACCGTGCCGAACAGAAAACACGCAACGCACGCGAATATCGCGACACGCGCTGTCGCGCAAAGGCAGATTTTAAGACCGCGGTGCTAGCCTCCTCTCAAACGAGGGAGTGTCGACTTATGAACATTCGCGTGAAAACCGACGCATTGCCCGCCGAAAGTGGACACAAGAAGTTTGACTGCGTGTTGGCCGCGCTTGGCCTGCAAGCCGCGATGCCGAAAATCGACGCAAACACCACGGGCGAGCACTGGGTCGCCTCCTGGCGCTTCTGCCCGAATTGAGCCCACCGGAAAGCAAACAAGGCGCTCGAAACGAACGCCTTGCTTGAAGCTCCCCCGGAATTGAATGGCGCGCCTTAAGCCGCGATGTGCTCGTCGTCCGGATTGCGCAGCACGTATCCGCGGCCCCACACCGTCTCGATGTAATGCTGCCCGCCAGTCGCCATCTGCAGCTTCTTGCGGAGCTTGCAGATAAACACGTCGATGATCTTGAGTTCCGGCTCGTCCATGCCGCCGTAGAGATGATTGAGGAACATCTCTTTGGTGAGCGTCGTGCCCTTGCGCAGGCTCAGCAGCTCAAGCATCTGGTATTCTTTACCCGTGAGATGCACGCGCTGGCCGTTGACCTCCACCGTCTTGGTGTCGAGGTTCACGCGTAGATTGCCGGTTTCGATAACCGACTGCGCATGACCCTTCGAGCGGCGCACGATTGCATGAATGCGCGCGACGAGCTCGTCCTTATGGAAGGGCTTCGTCATGTAGTCGTCGGCGCCGAAGCCGAGACCACGCACCTTGTCCTCGATCTGAGCAAGACCCGACAGGATCAGGATCGGCGTCGCCACCTTGGCGACACGCAACATCTTAAGAACCTCATAGCCGCTCATATCCGGCAAATTGAGATCCAGAAGAATGATGTCGTAGTCGTAGAGCTTGCCGAGATCCACGCCCTCTTCGCCGAGATCCGTGGTGTAACAGTTAAAGCCTTCAGACTGGAGCATCAGTTCGATGCTTTGCGCAGTTGCGCTATCGTCCTCGATCAGAAGGACCCGCATTGCTCATTCCCTTTTTCCTTGCCCCATCACAAGGCGCGCCGCCCAAAACGTGAAGAGAACGCTACTGCGGCTGGAACAACCCAGCCCGAACCGTCATGACAAAAGTAACCATCACAGGTTAACAAATCCTAATTTCCGTTACGAAACGCTCAATCTGACGAACTCACCCGTTTCGACCCGCCCGAGACAAAACGACATCGCCGCCGGAAAACGCCCGCGCGCGAAAGAAATCCTGAACTGTCGGCCATTTAACTCGCCTGAAGCCCCGTTCAGAACGGCACGCCCCTGCCGGTCCCCATCCCAAACGGTACGAATCAAGAGGTAACAGAATTCGCCCGCTAGCCCTAGGGCCCGAAAACAATTACAACGGTGTCCAGAGGTAAACACTTAACCAAATCCGTTACGGCGTTGCTTTACCGCAACTTAATGTCAATATGGGAAGGTAAACAAGAGGCCACGCGAACCGCGCCCGAGACAGACGGTTCAGCCCTGCGAAAAAGGGCCGGAAACCGGGCAATTCGGGCGACTGAGACGGCGGCATTGAGTACGTGGCACGCTTCTTGATTGGGGCGCCCAGAGTATCGAGTTAGGGGTAACGATGATGAAGGCACGCGAAACGGCGCTCAAGCTGAAGCGCTTCGAGATGGAGGAGCGGGCCCGCAAGGTCAGCGATCTCGAGCTGATGATCCGCGAGTTCGAGAACATCGCCTCCGACCTGGATCGCCAGATCCAAGCCGAGGAAGACCGCTCAGGCGTCAAAGACCCGAAGCATTTCGCCTACTCCACGTTCGCCAAATCCGCCGCCCAGCGCCGCGACAATCTCCGCGCGTCGATCGGCGAATTGCGCACCAAGCTGGAAGCGACACAAGCCGATCTCGACGACGCGAAGCAGCAGCTCGCACGCGCAAGCACCGAGCAGCCGCGCGAAATCGGCCGCATCCGTCGCCGCCATGAACGGGGAGCCGGGCTGGCCCTGCGCTAGCACGGCCGCCCTACCCGCTCGTCCGACATCGATGCCGCGTCTCCGTGATCGAATGGAGACGCCAGACGGCGCCACCTTGGCGTCGCCGTCCATCCACATGCCACGCGCCGCGCCCGACTTGTCTTCGCCCCTTTCCCGTGCAATCGGACGAAGACGGAGGGCCCTAAGACAGTATCCGCCCTCGCCTGAACCGCCGCGAACCGCACCTTTTTGAGTGGGTTCTGAGGCACGTGGACGGAAACGATGCGTCGGAAGCTGCCATTCCAGGCCGGAACAGCCCTGCTTCTGGCAGCCGCATTGGCTGGATGTGCCGGCTCCGGCCTCAGCCTCCCGGCACTTCCCACACCCGAAGAAATCGGGACGGACGAGACGAAACCGCCCCCTGCGGGCCTTCAGGCCATGATCCTGCCGAGCAATCGCGTCGTGGGGAGCCCGACCGAGGTCTACACCCGCCTCGCCCGCGGGGTCCTGACGTGCTGGTTCGGCGCGGACGGCCCGTTGAAGGCGGCCTATATTTACCACGCTCAGGCCGATCCGGCCTCGAAAGGTGGACGCGCACAGATCCGGATCATGACCCGAGACCACGAGGCAAGCGACCCCCGCGCGCTCAGGGCATACCTCATCGCGATCAGCCCGGGAGAAGGCTCGACCAAGGTGGAGGTGGAGAACAGGAGACTGCCCGAACACATGGCGGTTCGCCTCAAGGAGGACGTCGACCGCTGGGCCACGGGCATCGACGGATGCGGAGAGGGCCCCGTCACCGCCGGCTGGAGCGCGGACCCCGCACAGGAGTCCCCCAACTCACAGAAAAACAACAAAAAAAGCAAAGCCCCGTAAGACGTGCCTGCGCACACGTACGGCCCTGCGCGGATCGTAAAGATCGTCGCAGAGGGACATCTCCCGGCCGCAAGGGGCACGATTGGACGGGCGATATCCATCGCCCGGCCCACGCCTCGCGACCAGGTCCCGGGTTTTAACCCCGGTAGTCCTGAATGCGGGTCGCCCGGAGACCGGGAAGCCCATGCTTGTCGATCGAGCGCTGCCAGGACAGGAATTCGTCCACCGTGAGCTTGTAACGCTCACAGGCCTCCTCGATGCTGATAAGTCCGCCACGCACAGCCGCGACGACCTCCGCCTTACGGCGGATGACCCAACGCTTCGTGTCCCGGGGCGGGAGATCGGCAACCGTCAACGGACTCCCATCGGGGCCGATGACGTAGCGCACACGCGCTCTCATCTGATGTTCGGTCATGATACTCGATACTGCTACTGACCAGCCCGCAAGCTAACCGATTTCTCTTAAACATGGCCTAAACCATTGAGTAAACGTAGCATAAAAGACTGTCCAAAATCACGTGCATGAGCCCGTTATGGTTGACGGACCGAGGCCAGCACCGCAAGAGCCCTTCCGCCGCCTTGCGCATCCGGGCAACCGCCCCCTATCATGGGGGTTCGAACCTGAGGGGCCGCGGTTCATGCCCCGAGCCGGGCTTGGCCCGCTGAAACGCTTCCACTGGAACGAGACGCCAACGTGTCATCGCCTACCTTAAAGACTCCGGCCGGAGACGGCCGCAAGCGCGTGGTCGTCGCCATGTCCGGCGGCGTGGACTCGTCCGTCGTCGCCGCCCTCCTCGCCCGCTCCGGCCATGACGTGATCGGCATCACGCTCCAATTGTACGATCACGGAGAAGCCGTCGGCCGCAAGGGCTCCTGCTGCGCCGGCCAGGACGTCGAGGACGCCCGGCGTGTCGCGCAAATGCTCGGCATCCCCCATTACGTGCTCGACTACGAGAAGCGCTTCTCGGATGCTGTCATGCAGTCTTTCGCGGAAAGCTACGTCGCAGGCGAAACGCCAATTCCTTGCGTCACATGCAATCAGCAGATCAAGTTCAAGGATCTCTTGGAGACGGCACGCGAGCTCGGCGCGGACCTCCTCGCCACCGGACATTACATCCAGCGCGGCGAAGGCACGGACGGACCGGCGCTTTTCCGCGCCCGCGACGCCGACCGCGACCAGAGCTATTTTCTGTTCGCCACCACGCGCGAGCAGCTTGCCGACCTCTGGTTCCCGCTCGGCGGCATGCGCAAAAGCGAAGTCCGCGACATCGCGCACGACCTCGGCCTGCTCGTTGCGGAAAAATCTGACAGCCAGGACATCTGCTTCGTCCCGAAAGGCCGCTACAGCGACGTGATCGAGCGCCTGAAGCCCGGCGCCCTCACGCCGGGCGACATCGTCCACGTGGACGGGCGCAAGCTCGGCGAACACGCAGGAATTGTGAACTACACCATCGGTCAGCGCCGCGGGCTCGGCATCCCGTCCCCCGAGCCCCTCTACGTGCTGCGGCTCGATGCCACGAAGAACGAGGTCGTGGTGGGACCACGTGCCTTCTTGCAAACACACACCCTTGTTCTTAGAAACGTCAACTGGCTGGGTGACGGCGAGCTTGAGGACGGCGCGGAGGTTTATGCCCGCATCCGTTCATCGCAGGCGCCGCAACCGGCAACCGTCTCGGTCGATGCTGACGGAACCGTGACGGTGACGTTGCGCTATGGAGAATTGGGGGCGGCGGCCGGCCAGGCTTGCGTCCTTTACACAGACGGTTCTGATGAAGCCCGTGTATTGGGCGGCGGATGGATTGCGAAGGCCGTGAAGGCCGATACAATGGACCGGCTGGAATCGTCTGCCTGAGGAAGGCGGCCTTCAGGGACGCTGCGCCGACCTGACAGGTAAAAAGACTTCGGTGGGAGGCAAGGCGCATGCAGGAGACGAAGCCCCAGATGAAGCCCCGCTTGCGTGTGGAGGATCTTGAGCGCCAGGATGGCCGGATCATCGGCATTGGGCGCATCGAAGAAGATGTCCTCAAAGCAACCTATCGCCGCTGGGCGCCGATCTACGACCACACCTTTGGCCGTGTGTCGAATGAAGGGCGCAAGCATGCCGCCGAGGTGATCAACGCATCCCTCGATAGCGGTCGGGTTCTCGAAGTCGGCGTGGGCACCGGCCTCGCGCTCGGCGACTACGGTCGCCACCTCGAAATCGTCGGGATCGATCTCTCGCCCGAGATGCTCGACAAGGCGCGTGAGCGCGTAACCGCCGAGAAGCTCCACAACGTGACCGGCCTGCACGAGATGGACGCGGGCGACCTGCAGTTCCCCGACAACTCGTTCGACGTCGTCACCGCAATGTATGTGATGACCGTCGTCCCCGAGCCCGAGCTCGTGATGCGCGAGCTGTCCCGCGTCACCAAGCCGGGCGGCGAGGTCATCATCGTCAATCACTTCAGCCAGACCGAAGGCGTTCGCGGCTGGGTCGAGCGGCGCATGGCCCCCTTCGCCGAGATCATCGGCTGGCGCCCTGTCTTCGATCAGTCCCGCGTGATGGGCTGTGAGGATCTCACGGTGACCGAGCGCAAGGCGCTGCGCCCCTGGGGCATCTTCACGATGATGCGCTTCCGCAAGCGGGCGAACGAAGACGAGCGCCCGATCGCGGCGGAATAGCCCTTAGACCCATGCGGGCGAAGGAGGCGCTTGACGGCGCCTCAACCGATTCCTATAGACACGGGTCTCCGGCGGGATAGCTCAGGTGGTTAGAGCGAAGGTCTCATAATCCTTAGGTCGGCGGTTCGAGTCCGCCTCCCGCTACCAAACATCCTTATATAATCTCTACGCCATGCCACGCCGAACCCCCATTGTTCGGGGTGATACGGGACGCGAGCAGAGCGCCGCACAAAAGTCGGCACACCTTCAATGTAAGACCGAGCGCGAACCCGCAGTCGTGGAGTCCATCAGGCGGCCCAGCGCATCGAAGGCACCATCGAGATCCGCCAGCGAAAGCAGGATCGCACGCGCCGTCTGCCGCTCGGCGCGGCCCGCAGGCGTCGCGCTTGCCGAGGGCGCGGCCAGCATTCGCAAAATTCCGGTCAAATCCGACACCAGCATCGCGATCAGCCCCACGGCCGCACCGTGACGCTGCGGCCAGCCCATCGGCGACGTGAGCGCGCGCGATGTCGCGGACGCACCGGAAACGGCATCGCCTGTCACGACACCCGGCCGTAGCTGCTCGGCGAACACCGCAAAGCCCGCAAGCAGGTCCTCGATCACAACGGGGGCAGTTTTTTTGTTCTGACGGAGATCGTCGAGCAACCGCGCCGCACCGGCCTCCCAACTCGCAAGCAGAGGCGCCGCCGCGGGTCGCACGTCGCGCCGCGCGAATTCGTGGAACGCGAGCCGTGCAAGCCGGCGCACGATCTTCTCCGCCTTCTGCGCGCGCCGCTCTCCAATGTCCGCCCCGCGGCGCTTGAGACGATTAGAAAGAGCGTCGTCCTCATCGTCTCTCCCCGAGGCCGCGCCGCCCCCATCCTCTGCGTCGACCAGAACGACGTCACGAAAGAGGCCCTGCGTGAGTTCGCGCAACCTCTCCGTGACGTGCACCACCTCGTCCGGGCCATTGAGCGCGTTCTTGTGTGTGACGACGAGGATCCCGTTGCGCCGGAACCGCTTCGGCAACGCGCTCCACGTCGCACGCTCGCTCTCCGTCCACGCGCGCGTCGCAACCGTGCACCAGATCACGATGTCCGCATCGCGCACGAATGTATCGGGCTTCACCATCGACGGCGTATCCAGGATCTCGAAGCCCTGAAGCCGCTGCAACGGCAATGCCACCTGCAGCGCCTGATAGGACGCATCGATCGGCGCGTTGTCGCCCCGGCTATCGATACGGACCAAACCGCCACGTGTGTCGACACCGTGCAGCGCCGGCGTTTCCGCGTACGTGATCAGCACGGGAAGTTTCGTATTCGAAACCACACTCGTCGGCAGCAAACCGTTGCCGATCAGAAGATCGGCAACCGACGTCTTGCCCGAGTTGTATTCCCCGAGAATGACCACACGCAGCGGGCGCGCAAGCACCTCTTCGAGACGCACCAGACCCTCAACGCAAATGGCGAGCGCGGGATCGTCGATCTTCGTAGCGGCAAGCCGCTTTCGGGCGCCCTGCAAGCGCCGGATCAACTGGGCGGGCGCACTACCCATTGGGCTCCGCCGCCTCGATTTTGAGGATCGTATCGAAATAGCGCGCAAGATATTCGACGTGCTGCGTCAACGCCTCGGTGTCTTCGAGACGCTGCGCCTGTGCGCGGATACGCTCAGTGAAATCTTCCACCGGCGGGCTCTCGCCGGAAGGCACAGCGCTTCTGCGCACCGCGTCGTGCTCGGCCAGCACGAGTTCCAGCCGGCGCGTAAGCGCAAGCTGGATATTGCGGCAGGCAGCAAGCGACCATTGGATCGTCGTCGTGCTGAAATCGTGAAAGACGCGCCCCGCGAGCTGCACCAGCTCCTCCGCAATCGGCGCGAATTCGGCACGAATGAGCGCCTCGATCTTCTCGCCCGAGCTTTCCGGCGAAGGATTACGGCTCCAAAGGGCGCCCCAACCTGCCGTCTTGAGATCCAGCACCAGAAGGCGGCTGATCGGCGTGACCGCTGGCGTGGGGATGACAAGCGCCTCACCCCCGTAGGCTGCTTCGAGATCCGGCTGCGGCACGAGCGTGCGCATCAGCTTATGCAGCTCCGGCACCACGCGCACATGAAACGACGTGAGCCGCCACGCCGCCTTCTCGAACCCCTCCTTGAAAACACGCGCGAGTGCGCGCCTTAAAGCGACGCCTTCGTGCGTCCATACGCGCGGGGACCGGCCCCGCGAAAGCGTATCCACCAGCACATCGCGTTCGCGCGCCGCATGAAGCGCGATCGACGACTGCAGCATTCCGCGAAGCGCGTCCTGCTCCTCCTTGATGATCCGCGCAAGCTGGGCTTCGATTCCGGCTGCGGACTGCTCGATGTCGGCGGCCACGCCCGCGAGCAGATCGCGCTCGCGCGTGTAGACCGAAAACGTATCATCGGCGGATGATTTGGCATCGTGAGAACTCGCTTCGGCAGCGAGAAGGATTTGCAGCTCGCTCCGTGCCGCGCTTTCGCAGGCGCGCGCCATCTCTGCAAACGAATGCGCGATCTTGCGCTGAACGTAGGTGGGCCGCGCCGCCGCCATCAGCGTCTCTATGGCCTGCCCCAATGCCGGAATGCCCGACATCGCGAGCAGCGATTGGCGCGCACGGTCGCAGAAATCCCCCGACGCGAGACTGCTCGGATGAAGCTCCTGCGGTTGAAGCAGGCCCGCCCGCAGAAGATAGCCGGCGGAGCGGCGAGCGAGGATGCGGGCCGCCGCATCAGGTTCGAACGCGTAGGCCTGATTGGCCCACCACGCGCTGCCGTAGACGACGGGAATGTGCGAGCCGGGAAACTCCGCCAGAAGCCGCTGCTCCACATAGCCCGCGATCTTCGGCAACTCCACGTCGAGATCGGCGAGATCGTCGATGCGATTGACGAGCACGACAATGCGATCCTTGTAGAGCCCGCGCATGATGCGCAGCAGGGTCACGTCCGTCTCCGACAGCGGCTGACATGCCGTGAGCACGACGACATAGACGTCCGCGGATTCGAGGCTGCGGCGCGTGATCTCGTCTCGGATAAGAAACGGATCGTTGGTGCCCGGCGTGTCGACAACCGTGGAGGGGAACGCAAACGGGCCTTGTTCGAGATAAACGTCGGCGGACTTCGTAATATCGGAATATTTCCCGAGCCGCTGGGGCCCGGTGAAGTCGCCGGCACAGACGTAATCTTCCATCATGCCGGGCGCGAGCGCTTCGAAGAAATGCGCTTGGCCGAGCAGAAGCTCGAACTCGGGACCAAGCCGCTCGGACGCACGCTGGCGAAGAAGAGCCGCTTGCTGGAGAAGATGTTCGGGCGCGAACCCCGGCACGAGTTGCTCGGTCAGCTCGCGAACGCGCCCCCCGCCCTCTGCAAGCTGGTCCCACTCGGCATGCTCGAAGAAGGAAAACACCGCCCCATACCCCCCGGGCGGTGACTGCGCAAAGTGGAGGTTCGTGACCGCCGTCGTCCACGGAGTGACGCGAGTGGGCAGAAGATGCGGGCTGCGCGCAAGTGCGTTGATCGCCGAGCTCTTGCCGGATTTGATCTGCCCCACAACCGCCACGCGGCATTCGAGCTGGCTGAGATGGGCGAGAGCGTCTGTCACGAGGGAGCTCTGCGACGGCTCCGCCAGCCCGGCGAGCACATGTCCACAGCTTAGAAGCTGTTGACGCAGCTCTTCCAGGCGGGCCCCGATCCGACCCGAGGCAACGCTTTCGTCCGACCTGCTCGCCTGCAAGCGTCCCGTGCCTCCTACCCCCAGCGCTTCTCTACCCCCGGAGAACCTCCCCCGCGTCCCGGCCCCCGACGGCTCCCCGTATTGAACGGGCAATGAGGCTCGCGCGTGACGCATATGCGCCCCGTGCCAGCCCCTGTCCTGCCGGTGATCCCAAACGGCGCGCAACCACGGCCGTCGAATAGGCGCCGATGATCAGCCTCGGCTATCGGATCCCGCCGGCACCGCTTTCACGCCATGCCGCATGGCGGACCACATCGACCGTCTCGACAGGCGTATTGTCGAGCGCATTCGGCAATTCCGGCGCCGACGGGAGCGGACCGCTGACCGGCCGGGCCGGAGCCGCCAGCCACACCAGCATGATAGACGCCGCAACTGTCGAAATAACGGCAGCCGTCGTACCGATCGCGTAAAGCGCGGGACGCGACCGTTCCGGCCTCCGCCGCAGCGCCGGCACAGACAAGGTTGGAGTACCGCGATCTGCAGCATGAACGGGCACAAGAGCGCCAGAGAGGATGGGCGGCGGCCGCACCTCGATCTGCTGCGAAACCCCCGCAAAGGCCTGCTCGCCGCCGATCGCATCCAGCCGGCGCAAAAGCTTTTTGATTTCTTCGAATTCGGGTTCGTTACCGCGTAACACGTGAGATCACCTCACCACTCGCGTGCAGCCACAGTCCCGAGGCAAACCCACAGTCGTCCGGCCGCACAACCTACCTGCCGAACGCATCGGCTTGAGCGTAAACGAGCACGAGATTGTGTCGGAGTTCGGCGCCCCCACTGCGACAAGTGCGCAGACCCCACGGATTTTTAACGTGTAAATCGGCGCGCCCGCTTCTGAACGGCGAAAGATAACGAAAACGCGCCGGCCACGATCTCGCAAGAGGCCGAGGCGGCGCGTTCGACGTGCGCGCGTTCGCAAACAGCGAACCGTTCCAATTCTAGTATTCGAGCATCCGAGGAAGCGTCTTTGCCTGCTTGATCCACTTGCTCACGTCTTTCTCGCTCGGCACGCGGCGCGTAAGCTTGGCCACACGATTGACGGACGCGAGCTTCCGCGCAAGCTGCGCTGCATTTCGCTGTGCGAGCTCGGGCACCGTGTCGACCCCGGCCTTTTCGAGCAATTCCGAGAATTCTGAGCCGATCCCCTCGATGCGGTAGAGATCCGCCATATTCGCAAACTTGAGGATGCGCTTTTCGGAAAGGCCGGATTTCTCCGAGAGCGACTTCCGCTTCCGCGGCGTCTTTGCAGCAGCCAGCAGACCGGCAGTATCCTTCACTTTCGCAGCACGCAGCTTGCCGCCGATGACCTTGCCGATACCCTCCAGATCCTCAATCGCGCGATTGGACATGAACACACCCCCTTCATGAACGACTTAAGTCCCTGCAGCCATGCGGCCACATGATCTCAAGTCGCACATTCACTGCACGGTGTCCAATTTCGATGATGCGCGTGCATCGGATGAAGACGGAGATTAGCCCGCACCCTGCCGCCGCATCGCGAGTTTGCGCACGATCAAGCCGCTCTTCGGCGCGAACAGAAATGCAGCGAAGAACGCTGCCGCTTGGATCAACACAATCGCAGGCCCCGTCGCGACATCGATCTTGAAGCTCAAAAGCGTGCCGAACACGCTTGCACCGATGGCAACCCCAGCAGAGATCGCCAGCATGTAAGGAAAGCGGTCGGTCAGCAGATAGGCCGTCGCCCCCGGCGTCACCAGCATCGCAACGACGAGGATGATCCCAACCGCCTTGATCGAGGCAACGATCGTGAGCGCGAGCAGGATGAGCAGACCGTAGTGAATCGTCCGCACAGACAAGCCGATTGCGCGCGCATGCTGAGGATCGAAGCAGTAGAGCAGGAGATCGCGCCATTTAGCGAGCACGATGAGCAGCGTTCCGCCAGCCACGATCGCAACCTCGATCGCATCGCGAGCGCTCACGCCCAAGATGTTCCCGAACAGGATGTGGCTCAGGTGCTGGTCGGTATCGACCTTGACGAACATCACCAGCCCGAGCCCGAACATGCCCGAGAACACCACGCCCATCACGGTGTCTTCCTTGACGCGACTGTTCTCCTTCAAATATCCGGTCAGAACCGCACAAAAGAGGCCACCTGCGAACGCGCCGACTGCAAGCGGAAGGCCGAGCACGAACGCCAGCACGATCCCTGGAAGCACGGCGTGGGAGATCGCATCTCCCATCAGCGACCATCCCTTGAGAACAAGATAGCAGGACAGCACTGAGGAGACCGCGCCGATCAGCACGGCGACGACGAGCGCGCGCTGCATGAAAGCGAACGCAAGCGGCTCGGTAAAAAAGCCGACGAAGCTCTCCATCAGACGCCGTCCTCCGTAGCCTTCCCGCGACGAGACGCCAGCAGGCCATACCGAGGCGCGAAATAGAACGCGGCGAAGAAGATCAGCGTCTGCAGCACGACGATGACGCCGCCCGTCGCGCCATCGAGAAAGAAGCTGATGTAAGTGCCGACGATGCCGGTCCCGGCACCGATCGCAACGCTGATCGCGATCAGGCGTCCGAAGCGGTCGGTGAGAAGATAGGCCGTCGCACCGGGCGTCACCACCATCGCGATGACGAGGCAGGCGCCCACGGTCTGAAGCGCAGCGACAGCCGAAGCGCTGAGAAGCGTAAAGAACAGAATTTTGAGCGCATTCGGATTGAGCCCCACGACGCGCGCCTGCTGCTCGTCGAAGAACACGAGCATGAGGTCTTTCCACTTGAGCGTCAGCACGGTCAGCGCAACGCCGGCAATGAGCACCACCTGCAGCGCGTCCTCGTCGGAAATGCCGAGGATGTTGCCGAGCACGATGGTTTGCACGTTGACGGCAGTCGGATTGATCGACGCAATCAGCAGCCCTGCCGCAAAGAACGTCGTGAACACAACGCCGATCACGGCATCCTCGCGCAGCTTCGTCGTCTGCCGCACGAGCCACATGCCGAGCGCGGCAAGGAATCCAGCCACGAACGCCCCCGCCGCAAACGGGATCTTGAGCAGGTAGGCACCCGCCACCCCCGGCACGATGGCGTGCGCGAGCGCGTCTCCCATCAGCGACCATCCCTTGAGCATGAGATATGCCGAGAGAAACGCACAGACCGCGCCGACGAGCCCGGCGACCCACATCGCCCGAACCATGTATTCGTATTCGAACGGAACGAGGAGCTCGCTCATGCGCCCTCGTCTTTCGCGCGCCCGCGCGGTGGTTCGGAGCCGGCCTCGCCGTAGAACACCAGCGGCCGCTCGTCGTCGGTGAGCACGGTCAGCGCGCGGCGGTCGTCGTCGTCATGCAGATCCGATCCCGCGAGCTTGAAGTGCCGGAGAACCCCGCCAAACGTCGCTTCCAGATTGGTCTGCGTAAAGGTTTCGGCGGTCGGCCCCGCGGCGACCAGGCCGCGGTTGATCAGGAGCACATGATCGCAGAACTCCGGTACGCTGCCGAGATTGTGCGTCGACACGAGCATGAGATGCCCTTGCGCCCGCAGCTCGCGTAGAAGATCGACAATGGCCGCTTCCGTCGTGACGTCCACGCCCGTGAACGGCTCGTCGAGTAGAACAATCTTCGCCTCTTGCGCCAGCGCACGGGCAAGAAACACACGTTTCTTCTGACCTCCCGACAATTCGCCGATCTGGCGCGTCCGAAACGCGCTCATGCCGACGCGATCGAGCGCGTCCGCCACCTTGCCGCGGTCCGCCTTCGAAGGGATGCGCAGAAAACCCATGTGGCCATAACGGCCCATCATCACCACGTCCTCGACCAGGACCGGGAAATTCCAGTCGACGTCCTCGCTCTGCGGAACGTACGCGATCATGTTCTGCCGAAGCGCTTCGGAGACGGGACGCCCCGCAATCCGGATCGTGCCGCGCGTCGGCCGCACGAACCCCATGATCGCTTTGAACAGAGTGGACTTGCCGGAGCCGTTGACGCCAACGAGACCGGCAATCGTGCCGCCGTGGAGCGCAAAGCTCATGTCTTTCAGGGCGAGATGCCCGTTCGCGTAGACAACCGACAGCCCGTCCGCCTCAATGAACGGCGTCCCCTGGCGTTTGAGGCCAGGAGACGCAGCGCTCTGCACCGTGCCGGAGATCACGACGTGAAGCCCTCGACGATCGTCTCCACGGTCACGCGCAAAAGATCCAGATAGGTCGGCACGGGCCCGTCCTCGGTGCTCAGGCTGTCGACATAAAGCACGCCACCATACCGCGCGCCCGTTTCCTTCGCCACCTGCCGTGCGGGCTTGTCGGAAACCGTGCTCTCGCTGAACACCACCGGGATGCCGTTGGCACGAACCAGATCGATCACCCGGCGAACCTGCTGCGGCGTGCCTTGCTCGTCCGCATTGATGGGCCACAGGAAGGCTTCCTTCATGTCGTAATCGCGCGCGAGATAGCTGAAGGCGCCTTCGCTGGTCACGAGCCACCGCTGCGCCTCCGGGATCGACGCCATCCGCGAACGCACCGACGCGTCGAGCGCCTCGATCTTCTCGGAATAGGCGGCCGCATTCGCCGCATAGACCTCGGCGTTCGCCGGATCGTACTGGCTCAAGGCCTTGCGAATGTTCTCGACATAGACGAGGGCCGCCGTAGGAGACATCCAAGCATGCGGATTGGGCTTTCCGGTGTACGGCCCTTCACCGATGCCCATAGGCTCCACGCCCTCGCTCACCACCGCACTCGGCACATCGCGCACGTTCTCGAAAAAGCGCTCGAACCAGCGTTCGAGATTGAGGCCGTTCCACAGCACGAGGTCGGCCGACTGCGCTTTCACGATGTCGCCCGGCGTCGGCTGATAGTCGTGGATCTCGGCGCCCAGCCGGGTGATGGATGAAACCACGGCCGCGTTCCCCGCCACGTTCTGCGCAATATCCCGGATCACCGTGAATGTCGTGACGACCTGCAGCGGCTCCGTCCGCGCCTTTGGCTCTGCGTGCACAGGATGGGCCATCACAATCGCCGCAAGCGCACAGCCAAGCGCCATGGCGGACGCCATGACCGATCGAGACATTGCCCCCCAGGGCTGCGCCGCAACTCCGAGCCGGAAACCGGCCCGCCCCTTTCTCATAACCATTCGTCCCACCTCGATTTTCGCATCGTCTTACGTTCCGTAGCTTTATGCGAACGATTCTCAATTGTCAATCTATTGCGAACCATTCGCATTTGCGTTGTGAGGAACCGCTGACAGCGGCACGCGTTCCAGTTCTGTCGCGTCGCGCAACCGCGCCGCCTTCCGACTGCAAGCACGCGAAGGAGACATGGGAATGAACGTTGCGTCTTACACCCAGGCCGAACTCAAACGCCTGCAGGAGGCCCTCGAAAGAGCGAGCGAGGAAGCCGCTGCAAGCGGCCTCGATGTGCCGGTCGAGCTGATGGCGAAGCGCGTATTCGGCGCCGCCGAGAAGGGGCTGCGCGATGTTGATACGTTGAAAGAGGTTGCCCTCGGCAAGGAAGCTTGGCCGCCGGCAGGCGCCAATGGACAAGGCCTCGTCATCGATCCGGCAACGCTTGGCACCCGTTCGTAAGGCGGCCGCACGCCGATATCCGACGAAAGGAGACGGCCTCATGACCAACCCAGTCGACCCAGCCACGACAGACGCGGTGCTGACGATCTCCGACGGCCCCGACAAACCGGCGCTCCAATGGGCGCTCGTTTATCCGGGACGCGAACAGGTGCATTTCCGTCTCGGCGACCAGCCGGTCGACGCGGACATCGACGAGATGACGGAACACGCCGACGGCTGGAGTTTCGATCTCAAGGGCCGGCTCTCGTCTGGCCCCTATAAGGGCGTGCCGTTCTACGGAACGTACTCCGTCGCGTCCCGCTCCGGCAGTCTGACCCTCGCACGTTGATCGACGCTGCTACGTAGGGACTAAAGCGGCACTTGACGCACACCCGCCGCTTCAAGCGCGCGCACACGCCGTCCCAATACGATCGCGTAATAGAGCAGAAAGAGATAGATGAACGTCTCAAGCGCCTCACTCGGACGGATGAGAAGCTCAGTCCCCACGACATCACCTTTCCAAAGGTGATTGATCACTTTCACAACGAGCGCGACGACGGCCACGACGGTGAGTTGCACCGGCGGCGTGAGCAGCGCCAAGAGCGGTTGGCGAAAGAGCCCTACCCGCGATTGAATAAGCGGGATCAGAATGCCGCCGATCGCAATGCCGATCTCAAGCACGAGACGGGGGCGGTGATTAAACCAATGCGAAACGTTGTGCAGGTTCGTCTCCGCCTGCCGATTGATGTCGGACCAATAGGCCGGCGTGTTCCAATTGAAGAAGTGCTGCCCCCAACTGTGCTCCTCGCCCGCGATGTAAAAGTTGCCGAGGCCGAAAACCAGAATGAACAGCCACAGCAGCCAGCTTTCCCGCACCACGCGGAAGAGTAAAAGCCGCAACGCAAGAACGAACGCCGCGAACGGAATGAGGAAATGTCCGAGTTCCAGAAACCCGTAGCCCTCGGGAAGAATGTAGGCGCGATAGAAATTCGGCCACCCGAGCGAGATCGCAAGCAACCCCGCAAACAGCACGAGCGGTAAGTAAAGCCACCACCACGCTTCCGACCGGCGCGGCGCCCAGAGAGCGTCTGGTATGACGTCGAGAGGCGGCGGCGGAATGTGCGGATTTGCGGTGGAAAGAGCGGCCATCGTGTCGGGCTCCGGGCTGAACGAGCTGCCAGACATGGCAAATTCGGTATCGGCAAACAAGACGGCGGCCCGATCGCGGCAGGGGATGACCTTCTCCGCCGAGCGGGCATCGCGTGACGCGCGCGCAAAGCACACTCCATACCCATGCGCCAGTCCCTACGTAGGATGAACTTTTCTTAAGACGAGCAAAATCAGCGCCTTTTCCCTTGAAACGAGCACGCATCTCAATAAATTCGCGCTTCGCATGCGACACGTTCGGCAGCCTATGCCGGCACAGGGAGGAACTGCGAGATGGCGGCTCTCATTGAGGCCGACGGCCTGAGAAAGACTTTCGGCGCAATTACAGCCGTCGACGGGATCTCTCTCGCCGTGAAAAAGGGCGAAGTTCTGGGCTTTCTGGGACCGAACGGCGCCGGAAAATCCACGACCATGAAAATGATCGCGGGCTTTCTCGAACCCGACTCCGGCACCGCGCGCATCTGCGACTTCGATGTGCAAGCAACGCCGAAAGCCGCAAAAACCCGCCTGGGCTACCTTCCGGAAGGCGCCCCCGCCTACGGCGACATGACACCGACCACGTTCCTCGCCTTCATTGCCGAGATCCGCGGCTATCGCGGCGCCGACGTCGACACTCGGGTTGCAGCCGCCATTGGGCGCGCGGGCCTTGGCGGAGTAGTCGACCAGCGCATCGAAACGCTGTCCAAGGGCTATAAGCGCCGCGTCGGCATCGCCCAGGCGATCCTGCACGACCCGCCCGTTCTGATCATGGACGAGCCCACCGATGGCCTCGACCCGAACCAGAAACACCACGTCCGCGAGCTGATCCGCGAGATGGCGGCGACGAAGGCGATCATCGTCTCGACCCACATCCTCGAAGAGGTGGAGGCGGTCTGCACACGCGCCGTCATCATTAACAAGGGCCGCATCATCGCCGACGGCACCGCCGAGAGCCTGCTCGGCCGAGCGGCGAGCCACGGCGCCGTCGCGATCAAGGTTGCCGAGACCGACGCCGAGCGCATCGCCAAGGCCGTCCAGGATCTTCCCGATGTCGCCGCCGTCGAGACGGCCGGCACGACAGGCGGTCTCATCCAACTCCGCGCGCTTGCGAAGAACGGCGCAACCCCCGCGAAAGCGATCGGCGAGCTTCTGGCCCGCGAGCAGCTCCCTTACCAGGAGCTCTTCGTCGAACGGGCTAAGCTCGACGACGTCTTCCGCGACATCACCACTTCGACCCAGGCTTGATCCCATGCGCGACACCCTGAGCAACGCCTACATCATCGCCAAGCGCGAGTTCGCGGCCTACTTCGCGACCCCGCTGGCTGCCGTCTTCCTCACCATCTTCGTCGCCGCGACCGGCGCGTTCGCCTTCTACATCGGCGGATTCTTCGACCGCGGTCAGGCGAACCTGCATTCGTTCTTCGCCTATCACCCCTGGCTTTACCTTCTTCTCGTTCCCGCCGTCGCCATGCGCCTCTGGGCCGAGGAGAGAAAGAGCGGCACCATCGAGCTTCTGATGACGCTGCCTGTCTCGCCAACGGAAGCCATCCTCGGCAAGTTCGCGGCCGCCTGGGCATTCATCGGTCTCGCTCTCATTCTCACGTTCCCGATGTGGATCACGGTCAACTACCTCGGCGATCCAGACAACGGCGTGATCTTCGCCAGCTACATCGGCAGCTTCCTGATGGCCGGCGCCTTCCTCGCCATCGGAGCCTTCATCTCCGCGATGACCAAGAACCAGGTGATCGCCTTCATCCTCGCCGCAACCGTCTGCTTCCTGTTCGTGACAAGCGGCATGGAACTCGTACAGAACGCCGTTCGCACCTGGGCGCCGCGCTTTATCGCAGACGGCGTGGCGACGATGAGCTTCCTCACCCACTACGAGCAGATCACCCGCGGCGTCCTGAGCCTCGACTCCATCATCTTCTTCCTTTCGCTGATCGCCTTCGCGTTGTTCGCCAACGCGATCGCCGTCAGCCAGAAGAAATCCGCCTGAGAGTGAGCATCATGAGAGATCTTCTTGCCGCCGTGCGCGCCCACCTTTCCGCGATGTTCTCCGGCCTCGTCACCTGGGCATCCGGTCTGTCCGCAGCCAAGCTCGCCTGGGGCGGCCTTGCCCTTGCAGGCGTTCTGCTCCTGTCCGTCAATCTCATCTCATCGACCATCTTCGGCAACTGGAAGGCCGACCTGACGGAAGATCGCCTCTACTCGATCTCCCCGGGCTCGGTTGCCGTATTGCAATCGATGGACGAGCCGATCACCGCACGCGTCTACTTCTCGCGCCGCCTCGGCGAACTCGCCCCCTCGCACGCGCGTTATTTCGAGCGCATTCGCTCGATGCTCGAGGAGTTCAGCCGCATCTCGGGCGGCAAGCTCCAGGTCGAGTACCTGGATCCCGAGCCCTTCTCCGACGCTGAGGATCGCGCTGTCGCCTCCGGCCTCACCGGCCGCCGTCTCAATGCCGAGGGCGAGATGGGCTACTTCGGCCTCTCCGCCACCAACTCCACCGACGGCCACGAGTTGATTGCGTTCTTCTCCCCGGATCGCGAGAACTTCGTCGAGTACGAGATCACAAAGCTCATCCACACGCTTGCGAACGCGGAGAAGCGCCGCGTCGGCATCATCAGCGCGCTCCCGCTCGATGGCGGCGAGAACCCGATGACCAAGCAGCAGACGCCTGCTTGGGGCATCATGGCTCAGATCCGCGAGTTCTTCGACGTCGAGAAGATCGCCGAAGACGTCATCGAAATCCCCAACCGCATCGACGTGCTGCTTGTCGCCCAGCCCAAGGGGCTCACGGCGCAGGCGGCCTACGCCATCGACCAGTACGTGTTGAAGGGCGGCAAGGTGCTGGCACTCATCGACCCGATGCCGGAAGCCTCGCAGTTCCACCTCATGCAGGTGCCCGGCGAAGGCCGCGCCGAGCTGACGAAGCTGCTCAAGGCCTGGGGCCTCGAATTCGATCCCACAAAAGTCGCCGCCGACATTCGTAACGCACGCCGCGTACAGTTCGGCCGTGGCAGTGAAGGCACCGTCACCGAGTTCGTCGCTTGGCTCGGCCTCTCGGGCGACAACATCAACAACCAGGACGTGCTGTCTCAGGGCGTCGATAACCTGAACCTCGCCTCTTCCGGCTACCTGACGCAGGTACCGGGTGCCTCGACCACCATCACCCCGATCCTCACGACGTCAACCGACGCCATGGAGGTCTCGGCGAGCCACACAGGCATGGGCTCCAATCCGCTTGGCCTGCTGCGCGACTACAAGCCGGGCGGCAAGTCGCTCACGCTCGCGGCCCGCGTTTCGGGCGAAGCCAAGAGCGCGTTTCCCAACGGGCAGCCGAAGGACGAGACCGATCTCGGCACCGGCGCAGCGGACGAGGCGAAGGATGGCGAGAAGGCCGAAGCGGCGCAGCCCGCCGCCACGGACCCCGGCCCCAACCACGTCGCATCCGGGCAGATCAACGCCATCGTCGTGGCCGACAGCGACATCATGGCCGATCAGTTCTGGGCAGAAACGCGCCAGATGATGGGTCGCCAGTTCGTGATTCCGCATGCACACAACGCCGCCTTCATCGTCGGCGCGCTGGAAAATCTCACGGGCTCGGACGACCTCATCGCGCTGCGCGGACGCGGCATCAAGGATCGCACCTTCACACGGGTGGAGAGCCTGCGCCGCGACGCCGAGCGTCAGTACCGCGAGAAGGAGCAGGCCCTCACCGAGCGCCTCAAGAGCGTCGAGCAGGAGCTCGAAAAGCTGCAGAGCGCAGCCGCCGCCGGCAACGTCATCGTCTCCGACAAGGAGCGCGAAGCCATCGAAGGTTTCCGCAACCAGATGGTCGAGACACGCCGCGAGTTGCGCCAGGTCAAGCTCGCCCTGCGCCAGAACATCGACAGCCTGGACGGCTGGCTGAAGTTCGCAAACATCGCGCTCGTGCCGCTTCTCATTGCGGTGGTCGGCTTGGGCTGGACGGCATGGCGCTCGCGCCGGCGCCCGTCCCCGAAGCCGTAAGACATAAAAGAAAAGCCGGAGATCGAGTACGATGACACCCCGACAGTTCGCCGTCCTGGCAGCAGCGGCCGCGCTTTCACTCGTCGTGGCAGCCACCGTTTACACGGCCAACGCCCCCTGGACGCTCGGCACCAAGAGCTCAGGCAAACTGTTGCCGAACCTCGAAGCGACAGCCCCCAACCTTGCACGCATCGTCATAGAGCAAGGCGGCACCACCGCCACAATCGAGCAATCCGGCGATCAGTGGGCGATCCAGAGCGAGGACGGTTATCCGGCCAGCACGGAAAAGATCCACGCCTTCGTCAACGCGCTCGCGGAAGCCGAGCTCATCGAAGCCAAGACGGCGAACGCCGACCGCTATCACCTCCTCGACGTCAGCGATCCTGCGAAAGACAACGCCGCGCGCCGCATCCGCCTGGAAGATAAGGACGGCGAAGCGATTGGCGAGATCATCGCCGGCAAGACGCGCTTCGGACAGTCGGGCATGACGGTGGCCGGCACCTACGTGCGCCGCCCCGGCGAAACGCAAAGCTGGCTCGCGGACGAGCGCATCGTGGGCGGCACCGCGTTGCGCGATTGGGCGGCGCCTCGCGTGTTTGAGGTTCCGACCGAGACGATTGCCAGCGCCACCGTCGAAATCCCAGGCGACCAGAAATATGAAGTGAAGCGCCTGGACGAAGGCAAAGGCCATCAGCTCATCACCATCCCGGACGGCAAGAAGATCCGATACATCAACGCCGTCGACAACATCATCGAAGCCGCATCGTTCCTGGATCTCGACAGCGCCCGCAAGGCGTCGGACGCCAAGGGCGGGGAAGCCGGCACCGTGACGCTCACTCTCGACAGCGGTCTCAAGATCGCGATGAGCGTGCGCCGCGAGAAGGACGGCGCCTGGGCCAAGATCGACGCGACCGGCGAAGGTGACGCCAAAACGGCAGCAGAGGACATCAAGCGCCGCGCGGAGGGCTGGGAATTCCAGATCCATCCGAGCAAGGTCCAGACGATTTACAAAAAGCTCGACGAGCTCGTCGAAGACGAGAACGCGCAGGCTGAAGGCGCTCAGATGCAAGGGCCGGGAATACCCGGCATGCCGGGCGGAATCCCTGGCATGCCCGGCGGCTTGCCGGGGATGCCGGGCGGCGGACTGCCGCCGGGTCTTCCGGGAATGCCGGGTGCTGGCGGACCGCCGCCGGGCGCAATGCCGGGACCACCCCCCGGCGCGGTGCCACCCCAGCCCTAATCTCTCGCGTCACCCGCCAGAGATCGCGGTCAACACATAAACTTTGAGACCCTCTCGAAGCGGGGTCTCGAGCTTGCCCCGCCGCCCATCGACGAACACGTTGATGTGGCGGCGCACGGCAGGCGTCGAATCCTGCAAGCGATCACGCATTCCCGGCCAGCGGACATCGAGTTCGGCGATCATCTCCCCGACAGTCCGCGCCTCCAAAGAAACCTCGCTCGGCGCATCGGGAAACAGCCTGAGCAACGCACGCGGCAGGACGACGGTCACCGCCGCGTCCCCTGCCGAAGTCGCGTTCGCTTGCTCCAAACCGCGCGCCTTGCCCTCCATCGCCGCGCACCTCAAGTGTCGATCAGAAGCGTTTCCACCGACGAGATCTGCGGCAGGTGCTGCGCGAGCGGCACCCAGCTCTCGCCCTCGTCGGCACTCCCGTACAAGGCTCCGCCACTGGTGCCGAAATAAACGCCGGCCGGCTCCAGCCGATCCGTCGCGAGCGCCTGGCGTAACACCCCGAAATAGGCGTGCTCCTGCGGGAGCCCGTGTCTCAAATCCGTCCATGAGGCTCCGCCATCGCGCGTGCGCCACACCGCGGCTTGAGCATCGGGCATATAGCGGCCTTTGATATCGCCGTTGAGCGGAAGCAGAAACAGGGCCTCGGGATCGCGCGGATGCGCAGCGGAAGGAAAGCCGAAGGTCGACGGCAAACCGGCTTCGATGCTGACCCATTCGCGCCCGCCATCGTCGCTTCGGTACATGCCGCAATGGTTCTGCTGGTAGAGCCGTTCGCCGCCACCGGGCGCAAGCGCCAGACTGTGCACGCACTGGCCGAACTCGGGATAGCGTTGGTCTTCGGGATTGTAATCGGCGCGTGTGCCGCGATTGCGCGGTTCCCACGTTGCGCCGCCATCGGCGGTGTAGAACACACCCGCAGCAGAGATTCCGACCCACAGTTTTTGGGGGTCGCTGGGATGCGGCAGGATGTGGTGCAGGATGAGACCGCCGCCGCCAGGGTTCCATTCGGGACGCGAGGGATGCGCCCTGAGCCCCGACACCTGTGACCATGTCAGGCCGTCGTCCGTGCTTTTGAACAACCCAGCAGGCTCCACCCCCGCATAGAGCACGTCTCCGCTTTTCGCGAGGCTCCACGCCGCCTTGATCGGCTCCTCGCCCTCCGCGTACGCAAGCCCCTCGCTCGAATGCGTCCACGTCTGACCGAAGTCCGTCGATTTCCACACCGCGGGTCCGAACCACGCATCGCCGGCCGCCGCATAAATCGTCCCTGTCGTTGCGTCTCCAATCGCGTGCTGCACCGGCGACGTCGCGCAGAATGGCCCACTCAACGCCCAGTCGCGGCGCGCGGCATCGCTCCTGAGGATGAAGGTCCCTTTTTTAGTACCGACGAGTACGAGAACCTGTGCCATCTCCGCCCCCTATGCCACGGCCGAAAGGCCCGGCGCTTCCACCTTGGCTTTGAGAGTTTTAAGCCCCGCCTCGAATTCCGGCCCACACATCCGATCCATGCCAACGACCACGTTGAGGACCTTCGCAACAAGCGACATCTCGCCCTCCATAGCCCATGTCACGGTTGTCATCCCGTCGTCCGGCACGAGCGTGAACGTCACGCGGTTCGAGCACGCCATCGGGCGCGTCATGTTGAGCTGCATGCCGACACGGAACGGCGCAACGGATTCGGTGATGATTACCCAGCCCGCACCGACGTCTTTGTTCCCGTCCCAGTCGTGCCGCTGACCGACCCCGCTCTGAGGACCGGAGTAAACGCTTTTAATGTTCGGATCCTTCCGCTCGAACGGCGACCAGGACGAGAACGCCTTGAGATCGTTAATAAGCGGGAAGATCGCATCCGGCGCAGCCGCAATCCGTGTCGAGCGCGCAAACCTGAACGCACCCGGCCGGGTCCACGCATAAGCGACGAGAGCAGCCGCAAGGACAGCAAGCCCCACCGCGATGTAAAGAACGGTCTCGATCATGACGTCCTCTCCTCCGTTGCCACGCCCGCTGTCGCGGGCTTCCGCTGCAAGGACGGCACGCGCCACTGCAATCCGACACCGCTACGAAAAAATTATGTGCGTCCGTTGTCAATCCGCGCCCCGCGTGTGCGAGGCCTTTGCTGCGTCCGGCTTGGTCTTGCCGCCCGCGCCGAGCCCATCGAGGTGCATCCGGATGTGCGCCGCTTCCTGTGCTGTCCTGGCCAGCGCAACAGCCCGATCGAACGCCTCACGCGCCTCAGCCACCCGGCCAAGCTCCTTGAGAAGCGCTCCGCGCACACCGAAAAAATGAAAGTATCCCGAAAGCTTGGACGCGAGCGGCTCGATCATCGCAAGGGCTGCCTCCGCGCCGTGCGCGCGTGACACCGCGACTGCCCGGTTCAACGTCACCACCGGCGACGGCTCCATCTGCTCGAGCCCCGCATAAAGAAGATCGATCTGCGCCCAATCGGTGTCGGCGGGCGATGTCGCTGTGGAATGGAGCGCAGCAATCGCTGCTTGCAACTGATAGGGACCGGGCCGGCGATGCCGCATCGCCTTTTCCAGAAGCGCCTCACCCTCCGCGATCATACCGCGATCCCAGAGACCGCGATCCTGATCGTCGAGGAGGACGATTTCTCCATGTGCATTAACGCGCGCAGACGCACGCGCATGCTGCAACAGCAGCAGCGCCAACAGTCCCAGCATCTCGGGCTCGGACGGAAAGAGCCGCACCAACAGCCGCGCAAGGCGAATGGCCTCATCGGAAAGCGGAAGCCGAAGCAGGGCCTCCCCACCACTCGCGGAATAACCTTCGTTGAACAGAAGGTAGACCATGGCGGCGACCACGCCGACCCGCTCCGCGCGCTCGACCGCCCCCGGCGTCTCGAACGCGACACCGGCTTCAGCGATCCGCCGCTTGGCGCGCGTGATACGCTGCTCCATCGCGGCTTCGCTCACCAGAAACGCGCGCGCGATCTCCTTCACAGAAAGGCCGGACACGACGCGCAACGCGAGCGCGATCTGCTGCGTCGCCGGCAGATCGGGATGACAGCATGTGAAGAGCAGACGCAGAATGTCGTCGCGGTAGTGCCCGTCGTCCAGCCGCTGAACCAGAGCGCCTTCCGCATCGTCGAGATCGGACAGTGACGCCTCGTCGGGCAACTCCTCCGAGCGCCGCTCGCGCCGAAGCTGATCGATCGCCACATTGCGCCCGACCATGATCAGCCACGCGGCCGGATCACGCGGCGGGCCATTCTGCGGCCACGTCTTGAGCGCACGCAGCGACGCCTCCTGAAACGCCTCCTCCGCCCGCTCCAGATCGCGGAAGTAACGAAGCAGCGCCGCCATGACCTGCGGGCGGGCCCCTGTCACAGCCGCATCGAGCCAGGCGAGATCCGTCACGCACCCGCACTCCAATCCACGAAATAGCCGACCGGGCGCACCTCATAAGCTCCACCCGGATTGGCCTCGGCAAGCTCCCTCGTGAACGAGAGCGCCTCTTCGAGACCCGCGCAATCGATCATGAAGAACCCGAGCAACTGCTCTTTCGTTTCCGCAAACGGCCCATCGAGTACCAGCGGCGGATCGTTGTCCTTACGAACGGTTGTAGCGGCCGTCGTCGGCATCAGCCGTGCGACGGGCCCCAGCTTGCCGGCTTTCGCCCATTTCTCCTGGACGGCTCCGAGCTTGGCCATGACGGCCTCATCATGCTCCTTACTCCATGCACAGACGACATTTTCCGAGTGATAACAAAAGATTGCGTACTTCATCGCGGCGTCTCCCCTGCGGCTTTGTCATCCCTAGGACGAACCAGCAGAACCATTCCCGACCGGCTTTGAACTGCTAACGCGGAAATCGCGCGGGGAAGAGACGAGCCCGCGGCGCTCCGTCGAAAAAATCAGTCGCCGTTCCTCCGGGAACAGCGACAGCGCGGCATATGGCGCAAAGTCTCTCCATCGAAACGCACACTGGACGATGGAGAGATCGCCATGACCCCGATGACCAAGACCTTCCGCACCGCCCTCGCCGCTGCAGCAGCCGTCCTCGCCCTCGCAGCTCCCCAGCAGGCCGCCGCCGTCAGCCTCGGCGTCAAGATGGCCTGCGCCTCCGACTACTACTCCTACTGCAGCCAGCACGCCGTCGGCAGCCCGGGCGTCCGCAAGTGCATGCGGGCCAACGGCCACAACCTCTCGAACCGCTGCGTCACCGCTCTCATCAAGGCCGGCGAAGTCTCGAAGTCGGAAGTCGAGCGCCGCGTCGCCGCCCGCTGAGCACGGCACGCCAATCGTTCCTCGCTCCCGTAACAGGCAGCATCCAGGCCGGGGTGGCTCTCCACGCCCCGGTCTTTTTCTACATAGAACTCTGATTTATCGAGAAAAAATGGTGCTGCCGGCGAGGATTGAACTTGCGACCTCTCCCTTACCAAGGGAGTGCTCTACCACTGAGCTACGGCAGCTTTTGGCGTGATGCCCTGAAGGCGATGCGCCGAGGCGGATCGGCAGGCCCGTCGGACCGCCCCCGCGCGGCGTGTTTACCCGATTGCTGCGCCGCCTACAATGGGTCTCGCCCCAGCGCGCCAAGGGAAAATTGAACCCACCCCCAGCCCAAGCCAGAGACCTCACCTTTCGGTTGGAAACCACCACATCGCGATCGTCCCCCCCACGGCCGCCGCGGCGACCGCGCCCAGCAGGATCGGCCGGGAAAGGCCAACGGCCAAACCCATCACCAGGACAGAGCCCCACGCGCAGGCCAGCGCAAACAGCTTGACCTCGCGCCGGATCGTGCGTCGTTCCTCGAACCGGCGCGCCTCAACCAGCGCCGTGCTGAGCAGGGGCGTACGTTCGAGCAGACCCAGCAGGCGCTCGCTGGAGCGGGCAAACGCCCAAAGCGCGACCAAGAGGAACGGCGTCGTCGGCAATCCCGGCAGAAGAGCGCCGAGAAACGCCAAGAGTGTCGCAACGCTTCCAATCGTCATGTAGGCGAGCTTCTGCACGAAAACCTCAACTCCCGGCCGCGTCCGGCCTAACCCGACATCTGGGGTCGACATAGCGAACCGCCAACCCTTAAACCGAAGGCCCGCCGACCGCCACGATTGAGAGGATGGCATCAAGGAGCTACCATTTCCCGGGTCGGCAAGCACAGCGCGGGGGTCCGATAGAATCCGCAAGGCGCCGCCTGCCGACGCCAAGCCAAAACCGCATGCGCCGATCGAACGTTGATCTTCGTCAACTTCCGGCAAAGAAACGCGTCTCTATAAAGGTTGCGGCTGGCCGTAAGCCGCCGCCTCAAACCGAAGCCCTCGAACGACAGCCCTGGAGCCAGAAAAGATGTACAAACACATTCTGATCGCAACCGACGGTTCGGAGCTCGCCCAAAAGGCCGTCGCTCAAGGGCTCGCAATCGCCAAAGCGCTCGGCACGAAGGTGACGGCAATCAATGTCTCGGAGCCCTGGGTTGCCGTGGCGCCCGGTGAGGTTGCCATGGCGTTTCCGATCAAGGACTACGAAGAGAGCGTGGTTGCAAACGCAAACCGCATTCTGTCCGCCGTGGAAACAGACGCCAAATCGCTGGGCGTCGACTGCAGCACGCTGCACGTGAAAGATCAGTTCCCGGCCGAAGGGATCATCGAGACCGCCGACAAGCTCGGGTGCGATCTGATCGTTATGTCCTCGCACGGCCGCCGCGGCCTCATGCGCTTCCTGCTCGGCAGCCAGGCGAACAAGGTGCTGACTCACAGCACAACGCCAGTGCTGATCTGTCGCTAGCCGGAATTAGGCGGCCGTCACCGACCCGTGCTCGGCCGTCTTTTTAAGGAAAGGACCGAGCTCTGCGGCCGGCTTCGGCCGCGAGAAGTGATAGCCCTGCAGGCTCGCACATCCCATGCTCCGGAGCAGGATCGCCTGCTCCTCTTTCTCCACGCCCTCGGCGGTGGTGGAAAGGCCCAGGCTGCGCGCAAGCTGGACGATAGCCTGGACGATAGACAGGCTGTCCTTGTTCTCTTCCATGTCCGTGACGAAAGACCGGTCGATCTTGAGACGGCCGATCGGATACGCCTTGATGTGCGAAAGCGAAGCGTAGCCCGTGCCGAAATCGTCGAGCGCGATTTCAACGCCAAGTTCGGCAAGCCTCTGCAGCGCATCGCTGACATGTTGCGTCCCGCTTCCGAGGAAGACATGCTCCGTCACCTCGATGCAGATCCGCTCCGGTGCCACGTTGTAATGGTCGAGACGGCTCTTGAGATGTGACGCGAAGCAGCGGAAGGCAAAGTCGGCCGACGTCACGTTGACGGCCACACGGCCGAAAGCAACCCCCTCCGCCTGCCACGCCGCGACCTGTTCAAGCGCGAGATCGATGACACGCACGCCGATGGCAGCCGCGACGCGCGGCTCGTCGAGAACCTCTTCGAAGAAGCCTGGCGTAAGCAGGCCATGCACAGGATGCTGCCACCTGAGAAGGGCTTCGAACGACGGCGGGTCCGACGGATCGGCAGGCATGATGGGCTGGAAGAAGAGAACGAATTCTCCACGCGTCAATGCCTCGAGCGCAGCTTCCTGCATCTCGACCCGGCGATTGATCGCAGCGCGCAGATCTGGCGTAAACTGGCCGATGTGTCCACGCCCCACGCTCTTCGCACGATAAAGCGCAAGGTCCGCATTCTTGAGCAGGTCGCCAGGCTCCTGCGCATCGCGCGGATAGACCGTTACACCGAAGCTCGTGGAGCAGAACCGCATCGCCCCCGCAATTTTTACGGGCTCGGTTAGAAACCGTTTGACCCGTGCCAGTGTCACCTCGATCTCGTCGATTTCACGATGCCCGCCGATGAGCACGGCAAATTCATCGCCCCCGAGGCGAGCGATGTTGGCGGTGCTGCCGAGCATATCTTCGAGGCGTCGCGCGACGATCTTCAACAGTTCGTCACCCGCCTCATGGCCTAGCGTATCGTTGATCTCTTTGAAGTTGTCGATATCGATCAGCGTGACGGCCAAGAGATCGCCATTCGCATCTGCCGTTCCGATCGCATCCCGCAACGTTTCGCCAAAGAGGAGACGGTTCGGCAGGCCGGTCAAGCTGTCGAGCTTCACGAGCTTCCACAGATCGTCCTGCATCTTCTTGCGTTCTGTGATTTCCTCCGTGAGCATGATGAGCCCGCCCACGGTCTGATCGGGCAAATACCAAGGGCGCACTTCCCAGCGCAGGATGTTCTCCGATCCATCCGCCCGCTGGAAGCGCTCCTCCTCGCAGCTCTCCGTAGCGCCTGCGAGGATCCGGCGATGCTTGTCCTTCCAGCACTGCGGAATCTCAGGAAACACGTCGTAGTGACTGCGCCCGACGAGCGATTTTTCCTTGAGCCCATAGTCGTGCAGCCAGTGATCCGTATGCGCCACATAGCGCATCTCGGTGTCGAACATTGCGACCGCCGCAGGCACGTGCTTGATGAAAGCCTCGAGACGCGCGTGCGCCCGCTTGAGCTCCTGCTCTGCGCTCCGCTGCTCGGTCACGTCGACACCGATCGTGCTCAGGCATTCCAGTTCGCCGCGAGCGTTGCGCCAGGGCACGAAGATCGCCTTGACCCAGAGCGGCTGTCCATCCTTCCCCTCATCGCAGTATTCGCCCGACCATGTTTTTCCGAGCCGAACGGTCGCCCACATGTCCGAAAGATGGTCGAGATTGCAAAGCCCCGACCCGCCTCCGTCAACCACACGGCGAGCGAACTCGTCGCTCGAATAGCCGGTGCGGTTCAGCAGGTTCTGATTGGCTTCGCAAAAGCGACCCGACACGTCGACCTTCGACACGAGAAAATGCTCGTCGAGCATGTGGCGATACGAACTCGCCTCGCGCTCGAAGTGGTCGGCGCGCGATGTCTCGTCCTTGGCAAACGCAACCGAAACCGCCGCGACGAAAACGGTGAGCATGCAGAGCAAAGAAATAGCGAAGACAGAAGGGTGGAAATCGGCTGCGATCAAAACGGCGAGGTTGAAGACTGCAAGCGCGGCCAGCACAACGATCAGTCCGGGGACAATCCACCCCCGAACACGCGCGATAAGCACATCTATTTGCGGCCAGTAGCCGCTTCGCGTTTGAGTACACATAGTTCAGAAACGATGCCGACGTGTGATTCTGACGAATTTCTCCCCTAACCCACAAAAACGTACGGTCGGATACTTAAAAAATATGCACTCAGCCAGCATTTCGGGCGTTTTAGTCGCGCACAAATGCGTTTAACGGAGATCCAAAGCGGCTCCGAGGCGGAAATCCATGAGAATTGCAGAGGGAACTTGAAAACCGCCAGGGCGGATCAGCGCGCGAATTGGATCGCCAAAAACGTCAGCGCAGAGAGCGTTGCAGCTGCAGGAACCGTAACGACCCAGGCTGCCACGATCGTCATAAGATGGGACCGGCGCACAAGCCGCCTACGGCGAAACTCCTCCTGATCGACCGGAGCGAGCTTGTGACCATCATGGCGGGCACCATGCGCCCGAACGAAGTGTCGGCGTCGCCGACTGTGGACCGTCCAATATTCGCGGAAGAAACCCACACCGAAAATCGCACCCACCGCGATGTGCGTGGAACTGACGGGCATACCGAACCAGGAAGCCACGATCACGGTGATCGCCGCCGAAAGCGCGACGCAGAACGCCCGCATCGGGTTCATCTTGGTAATCTGCTCGCCGACGAGACGGATCAGGCGCGGACCGAACAGCAAGAGGCCAAGGCTGATCCCGAGGGCACCGATCATCATCGCCCACAGTGGGATCGCGACGTTAGAGTTGACCGATCCCTGGTCGGCCGCATTAAGGATCGCGGCCAGAGGACCCACGGCGTTGGCAACGTCGTTGGCGCCATGGCCAAAGGAAAGAAGCGCGGCCGAGCAGATGAGTGGCAGATGGAACAGCCGCCGTAGCGATTGGTTGCGGTTCTCCATGCCCTCTGACTGTCGGCGGATCAGCGGCTTCACGACCACATAGACAAGCGCAAATACGGCAAGCGAAAGCAGCGCGACCGTAACCGGAGCAGGCTTCCAGACACGTCCCAGGCCCTTCACCACCAGATACCCGCCGAACACCCCGGCCATGACGGCCGTGAGAACCGGCACCCAGCGCCGGGCCGCGGCGATCTTATCCTCCCGGTAGATGATCATGACTTTGATGAAGGCGAGCAGCAGAGCCGCGATCACACCGCCCAGCAAGGGGGAGATCACCCAGCTTGCCGCGATAGCCCCCAGCACCGGCCAGTTGATCGGCTCCATCCCCATCGCCGCCAGAGCAGAGCCCAGCACCCCTCCGACGATGGCGTGGGTCGTGGACACCGGGGCATTTAGAAGTGTGGCCAGGTGCACCCAGATCGCGGACGCCAGGAGCGCCGACATCATGATCCATATAAAAACGCCGCTGTCGGGCACAGCGGCTGGATCGACCAGCCCCTTCGAGATGGTCTCGACCACCTCGCCGCCGGCGATCAGTGCCCCCGCGCTCTCGAACACGGCCGCGATAATCAGCGCGCCCGTCATGGTGAGCGCCCGCGCACCGACGGCTGGGCCGACGTTATTGGCCACGTCGTTGGCCCCGATGGTCAGCGCCATGTAGGCCGCAATGACGGCAGCCGCCACGATTATCACGCCGCTCGGCGCCGACCCCATATGAAGCGTCGCGAAAATACCGGCAAAAACTATAAAGACGAGCGCGATGCCCGGCCCCAGAAAGCGCAACGTCAGCGATCGGGTGACCTGCTCGAGCCGCTCGATCTTTCCAAGATCCTTGTCGAGCGTAAGCTTTCGTACGCGGCGCGGCGTGATGGCTCTACGCGCCCGATCCTGCTCCGCCATCCCCGTCCCCTGCCCTTCATATTGTTAGAAGCGGTCTTACGGGAGGCCGTCTGGAAAGACAAATCAAACGATTAGGCTGTCACAAAGCCTGCGAGGCACGCCCCGGACCGCCGCCTAGAGCCCTTCGAAGGAGGCTCCTCGAAGGATGGAGTAAAGGTGGGCAAAGGGGGGTGCCGGGCCCGGCTACAAACCAAACTGATCGAAAACGTCGCACGAAACGTAAATGAGTTGTTACGACGGGAACAGACGGACGTGAACGAAGTTTTACGTTTCAATCGATAGGTTTACCCGCGGGCGGTGAAGCCAAATATGACTTGAATAAGGCAGGGCCGGTTTTTACATTCCGGTTGAGTAAGGAGTAGCGTGCGATGGCCACCATGTGCCGGTCGGAAGAGTTTGCAGATGTGCGGGGCGGGTTTGAAAAGCTCAATCCCGGCGCGCTTCATTCCGGCAACGTTCTCCAAAACGTGGCGACGGGCGTCATGCTCTTCCAGGCGGGGGACGAACGCACGCTCTATCGCGTAGAGCGCGGCGCCATCTGTCATTACGTGCTTTGGGCGGACGGCCGGCACGAAGTGATCGAATTCGCGTTCCCGGGCGACATCATCGGCCTCGGTCATCTCGATGTACATTCGACCACAGGTCAGGCCATGGTGGACACGGTCGTGAGCGTCGTATCCGAAGACGAGCTCAAGGATGCGCTCGATCACGACGATCGGCTTTCATTTCGGATGACCGCCGCAGTGGAACGGGAATTCGATTATCTGCGCGAGCAGACCGTTCGCCATGCTTCCATTACGCCGACTGCGCGCGTCGCAAATCTGCTGCTCGCGCTTTCCGGTCTCAATGCAAGCGAGGGGCGAAACGGGAATTTGATTTCCGACGATCTCACCGCCGGCTTCGTCGCCGAACGTCTGGACATGAGCATCGAGAACCTGAGCGCCGCGCTTTTGAACCTCAAAATTCAGGGCGCTGTAAGAGAAACGCCGCGGGGTCTCGAAATCGTCGACATGCCGACCTTGCACCGCATGGCAGACGCAGCCTGAGAAACGTTCTCCGAGGCTAGATCCGTTCTAAATCGAGCATGTCCGCGCGGGCAAATTGCCCGCGCGGCTTATCGTCGTCGCCCGTAAATCCTTTGATCCCCGTCAAGCCATGGACGCCATCCCCGGGTATGTCCTTGCCCCCGGTGCCAATCCATGCATGAAAGCCCGCAAAGGCCCAAATAACGCAAGGGGAGCCAGCATGTCCGTTCTCGATCAGCCCAGCGCGGCTCCGCGTAAGAAGGCCGGCAATCTACTCGTCGAGACGATCCTCGATGTCACCCACTACACCGATACGCTTTTCAGCTTCACAGCCACCCGCTCGCCGGCCTTCCGCTTCGAGAGCGGCCAGTTCACGATGATCGGCCTCGAGGTCGACGGCCGCCCGCTCCTGCGCGCCTACAGCATGGCGAGCGCCGTCTACGACGACAATCTCGAATTCTTTTCGATCAAGGTGGCCGACGGTCCTCTGACCTCACGGCTTCAGCACATTCGGCCGGGAGACGAGATCCTCATCGGCCCGAAGCCCACCGGCACGCTCGTTAACGGGTATCTGCGGCCAGGACGACGCCTCGTTCTTCTCGCCACCGGCACCGGCTTCGCACCGTTCGCAAGCCTGCTCCGCGACCCCGAAACGTACGAGCGCTACGATACCGTCGTAATGGCGCTCGGCTGCCGTACGGTCGACGAACTGACCTTCGCAAACGGCGTTGTTGGCGCCATCCAAGACCACGAGCTTCTGGGAGAGCTTGCGGCCGGAAAGCTTCACTACTACCCGACCATCACCCGCGAGACCTTCCGCAATCAGGGCCGTGTGTCGGATCTGGTTGCCAGCGGAAAGCTCTTCGCCGACCTCGGGCTTCCACCGCTCGACCTCGAAACGGATCGCGTCATGATCTGCGGCAACCCCGGGCTGATCACCGATGTCTCCGCTCTCCTCCACGCACGCGGGTTCGAAGAGGGCAGCAGCGGCACCCCCGCCGACTTCGTGATCGAGAAGGCTTTCGTGCAGCGCTGAAAGCTTCCACGGCCATCGCACGGAACGGGACGGCACTTCTTTCGGTTAACGACTCCGGCGCCGACCTTACAGACATGTAAAGTCACGGGGTTTGCGCGTCGAAGACGACGGCGCTAGCGTCGTCTCGTGAAAAAGCCGAATGGAGGAACCGATGTCCACATCCCTGAAATCCGAACGGAGCGTTTTGAACCACGAGGAGTATCAGGCGGTGCTGGCCACGCATCACCCCGCCATTTACGGTCTCGACGGCAAAGGCCTCCACGCAGCACGCGTGCGCTTGCGTGATCTGCGCGACAAGGAGCGCACGCTCGCCCGTCAGAAACGCCGTGAAAAGCGCGGCAAGGCGGAAGCGCGCGGCGGGAGCTTTCCGGGCACGGCCGACCAACCGCAACGGCGCAAGCAGATCTTCGCAGCAGCGATCAAGCGCGTGAACAAAGAGCTCGATCGGTTGAACAAGCTGGAAGCGCGCGAAGCGAACATCGACGCCGCCCATCGCGCGCTCGCACTCAAGCGCGCCAACAAGTTCGTACATCACCCCGCATCCGACAAAACGTCAGACGAGGGCATGAACCCGATCAACAATCCGCGTCGGCGCACGAAAGTGCCGCCTGATCAGATCGGCAGCGTCTCGCAACGCACGAAAGCAGCCCAGGCCCGCCGCGACGCGCGCGGCGCATGATGCATTCCTAACCGGCAGCGATTTGAGAGAGAGCGAATGGATCGCATCGGCGCAGTTTTGCTCGCGGCCGGTGCATCCCGCCGCTTCGGCGACGAGAACAAACTCGCCGCCAAACTCGACGGCGAACCTCTTGTTCGCCATGTCGCTCGCATCCTGTCGGAGAGCGGCATCGGCGATATCGTGGTGGTGACGGGACACGATCGGGAAACCGTCGAGGACGCGCTCGACGGTCTGCCGCTCCGCTTCGTTCATAACGAGGACTGGTTCTCCGGCATGGGGCGCTCCATCGCGCGCGGTATCCGCGCATTACGCCCCGACACGCCCGCAGCTTTCATCGTACCGGGCGACATGCCGTATCTCACCGTCGCCCTGCTCGAAGCTCTGGCCGGCCGCTTCACCGACGCCGAAGGCAGTGTCATTGTCGCCCCGACGACCGAAAACGGCGAACAGCGAAATCCCGTCTTGTGGCCACGGCGCTGGTTCGACGATCTCGCAAGCCTCGACGGTCCCGAAGGCGGCAAGGCCCTTCTCAGACATCACTGGAACGAGGTGCTGCGTGTTCCGGTCGCGGAGAACTCCGTCTTCACGGACATCGACACACCCGACGATCTCCCCAAAACGTAAAACGCCCGGGAACGGCGAACCGCCCCCGGGCGCATCAAGCCTTACGGCCGCTCAAGTATGCCTACGCGACCTTCTCGCCCATGGGCATGGTGCGCAGCCGTTTGCCCGTCGCCGCGAACACCGCATTGGCAAGGGCGGGAGCGAACGGCGGCAAACCGGGCTCACCCACACCGGCCGCATTCCGGCCAGGTTGCGGATCGACGAGGTGCACATCCACGACCTGCGGGAAGTTCGACATCCGCGCGATTTCGAAATCGTAGAAGTTGGATTGCTCGACCGCGCCGTTCTTGAACGTGATGCCGCTGTAGAGCGCGTGCGACATGCCCATCACCGCGGCACCCTCCACCTGCGAACGGATGCGCTCCGGGTTCACGTAGAATCCGCAGTCCATCGCCGTGACGGCGTGCGGCACAGTGATGGTGCCGTCCTCTTTCACCTCTACACGCACGACCGTCGCAACATAGTTGTGCCACGAGAGATGCGCCGCGAGACCAAGCCCCTGCCCTTTCGGCAGCTCCTTGCCCCAGCCGGCCTTTTCGGTCGCAACATTGATTACGTGCTTCAGCCGCGCTGTATCGACCGGGAATGACTCGTAGGGGTCGCCATAGTGCCAGAAGTCCTCCGGATACCCGAGCGCCTTCAGGTCGAGGATGCGGTCCGACCCGATGAGCTCCAGCAGGAACTCCCGATGATCGCGCCCAAGCGCGTGCGCCGCCTCCGCAACCGCGGACTGCACCGCAAATGCACGCGGAATGTTGGACACCGACCGCAGCCAGCCGATCCGCGTATGCGCGAACGCCTGTCCGTTCTCGCAGCGGACGTTTGGAATCTCATACGGCGTGTTCACGAAGCCCATGCCGTATTCGATGTTGAACTGATATCCGCTGTCGGGCGCGAACGTCGAAACGATCGACGGCGCGACCGTTCGGTGGCGGAAGCCCGTCACCTTGCCGGCATCGTCGAACGCCATCTCGATCCGCTCCACCGAGACCGTATGGTAGAACGAGTGGTGCATATCGTCTTCGCGCGTCCATTGCAGAAGCACGGGCGCGCCACCGATCTTCCGCGAGATGAGCGCGGCTTCCACCATGAAGTCCCACTTGGATTTACGGCCGAAGCCACCACCGAGCAGCGTCACGTGAACGGTCACGTTCTCGATGGGAAGCTCGAGCGCCTTTGCGAGATCCTCGCGCGCGCCGTACGGGCTCTGCACCGGCGCCCACACCTCGCACTTGCCGTCCGCGACGCGCGCCACCGCAACGAGCGGCTCCATCGACGCCTGGTTGAGATGCTGGCAGCGATACTCCTCCGAGAACACCGACTTGGCGTTCGCGAACGCGGCATCGACGTCACCCTGGTTGCGGATCACCTTGCCGGGCTTCTTCGACGTCTCCGACATCTCCTCGAAGAAGGCATCCGTGTTGTAGCCAGCGTGATCGGCGCTCGGCTCCCATTCTACGGCAAGCGCTTCGCGGCCCTGCATGGCTGCATACGTCGAGTTTGCGACCACGGCCACACCGCCGAGCGGCGCAAACTTGCGCGGGGCTTCGTGGAAGCCCTCGATCTCATGCACGGCTTCGACACCCGGCACCTTGAGGGCAGCCGAACCGTCGAACGACTTCAGCTTCTCGCCAAGCACGGCCGGGCGGATCATGACTGCGTACTTCATGCCCGGAAGGCGGATGTCCGCGCCATAGATCGCTTTGCCGGTCGTGATATCATGCAGATCCGTGATCTTCGTCTCGCCCTTGCGCATGTAGTTGAACTCGTCGGGCGTCTTGAAGAGCAGCGTTTCGCGAGCAGGCACAGGCAGAGCCATCGCCGCTTCCGCGAGATCTCCGAAGCCGAGCGTCTCGCCCGTCTCGTTGCCCGCATCGTCCAGTTGCACAACCCTGTGCGCCTTCGCACGCACGCGTGACGCGTCGATGCCCCACTTGGTGGCCGCCGCCTGCTCCAGCATCTGGCGCATGGCCGCGCCGCACTCGCGCATCGGCTGGATGTAGTGGCGCATGGAGCGCGAGCCGTCGGTGTCCTGGTTGCCATAGAGCGGCTCGTCGCCCACGGCCTGCGTGATGCTGACCTGCGACCAGTCCGCTTCCATTTCGTCCGCAACGACCATCGGCAGGCTGGTGCGCACGCCCGTTCCCATTTCCGCGCGGTGCGCAAGAATGGTGACGGAGCCGTCCGGCTTGATCGAAACGAATACGTGCGGATCGCTGGCGCTGCCGTATCCATGCGGCATGTCCGCTCCGCCCGTCGGATAGGGCGTAAGCTTCTCGCGCGCCTCCGCGCTCGGAATGCGCACGGCGAGCACGAGGCCCGATGCCGCAAGAGCGCCACCCACAAAACTGCGACGGCTCACGTTCTCGATAAGGACGGGAGAAGCCTTACGCTCCGCCTTCTCGGCTTCCTGCTTGAGATAATGCAACATGGCTTACACTCCTCCCGCAGCAAGGCGCACAGCCGCGTGGATGCGCTGATAGCATCCGCAGCGACAGAGGTTTCCGCTCATTTCCTGGGTGATCTCATCGTCGGACGGCGCCTGGTTCTCCGCCAAGAGAGACGCGGCCTGCATGATCTGCCCCGCCTGGCAGAAGCCGCACTGCGGCACGCTGAGTTCGCGCCAAGCCTTCTGCACGGGGTGATCGCCTTCGGGGTGCAAACCTTCGATGGTGGTCACGGCCTTGCCGTCCGCCATTTCGATGGTCGTCATGCACGAGCGCACGGCCACGCCATCGAGGTGAATGGTGCAAGCCCCGCACAGGCCTTGTCCGCATCCGTACTTGGTGCCGGTGAGACCCGCTTCGTCACGCAGATACCAAAGCAGAGGCGTGCTTTGATCCCCGTCGAAGGAACGGCTCTCACCGTTCACGGTGAAGGTTGCCATGATACGTTCTCCCGGTTTTACGGCGGCAAACGAGACCGCCAACTGCAACTTCGAACAATCGTCCAATCGTGTCGGCTCTTCCGGTGCCGAGGATCACGGGACGAGGAGGGTCATGGGCCACACATAGGCTTGGCCCATGACAAACAGACCAACGAGGACCGCGAGCGCGACCGAGTGGAAGAACACGAAGCGAAGGATAGACCCTTCGTGCCCGTACCACCTCGTGGCCGTAGAGGCGACGACGATGGATTGTGCATCGATCATCTTGCCCATCACGCCGCCGGAACTGTTGGCCGAGGCCATCAGCACCGGGCTTAAATCGAGCTGTTCTGCTGTCACTTTCTGCAAGCCGCCGAACAGCACGTTGGATGCCGTGTCGGATCCGGTCAACGCCACGCCGAGCCAGCCGATAAGGGTGCCGAAGAACGGATAGAGCCAACCTGTATTGGCCAAAGCGAGGCCAAGCGTGGCGTCCGTGCCGGCATAGCGGGTGACGAACCCGATCGCCAGCATACAGGAGATCGTAAGCAGGGAATAGCGCACGAGGTAGATCGTACGGAGGTACATGCGCACCATGCCGCCCGCGCTATATCCAAGGAAGAAGCCCGATACGATCGCAGCCAGCAGAATTCCGCTACCAGTCGCCGACAAAAGATTGAGCGTATAGACGGCCGCTTCCGTATGTGCGGCCGCAACAACCGGCGGCACCTTCTCCACCTGCTCGTGCAAGCCGACGACGGGCATCTTCGCAACCCACACGCCATCCAGCGCTGCACGAATTTGCGGCACGCCCCACAGAAACACGAACAGCGAAAGAACGAGCCATGGCGTCCACGCGCGCCGCACGGCAGCCGGCGCATCCGTCTGCTGGAGAGGCGTCGGCACCGCGGGATCGCCGCTTTCCGCCGCCACAGGCATTGCCGTCATGGGCGCAGCAGGCGACCAGATGCGCAAAAATAGAGCAAGCGACGCCATCGAAACGATAGCCGCCACGATGTCCACCAGCCACGGCCCGTGGAAATTGGAAACCAGATACTGCGGGATCGCGAAGGAAACGCCCGCAACCAGGATCGCCGGCCAAACCTCCATCATCTTGCGGAAGCCAACGAAGGCCCACACCAGCCAGAACGGGACGAGCACAGAGAAGAACGGAAGCTGCCGACCGACCATGGCCGAAAGCTCATAGAGATCGAGCCCCGTCACGGCGGAAAGGGCGATGATCGGCGTGCCGAGCGCACCGAATGCCACAGGTGCCGTATTCGCGATGAGCGACAAGCCGGATGCTGCGAGCGGCGTAAATCCGAGCCCGATTAACATAGCGGCCGTGACGGCGACCGGCGTGCCGAACCCGGCCGCGCCCTCGAAGAACGCACCGAGACAGAACGCGATGAAGAGAAGCTGCAAACGCCTGTCGTCGCTGATCGCGCTGATCGAGCGTTGCAGAACCGCGAACTCGCCCTTCTCGTTCGTGAGCTGGTAAAGAAAGATGACGTTGAGAATAATCCAGCCTATCGGCAGCAATCCGAAAGCCGCGCCATAACCGGCTGCGAGACCGGCCATATGAACCGGCATTCCGTACGCAAAAATAGCGACCGCAAGCGCCGCGACGAGGCCCAGCACGGCGGCGATATGCGCGCGGATGTTGAAAACGCCGATGGCCCCAAGCAGCACCACGATGGGCAGCGCGGCAACGACCGTGGAGAGCACCATGCTACCGAGTGGGTCATAAACCTGTGACCACATGTGCCCCCCGCAACGATAGACCTTGGCTTTCGCCCGATTGGTAAAATAAATATACCAGGCATGGCGCGCGGTCAAAACGTGATATAGATCGACCGTGGCCGCGCGTTTCTTGCGGCGCATCATCGATCCGGGTCTCCACGGAGGGACGCGCATGGAAGCCATCCGGACACAAAAAGTCGCAGACGCGATTGCCGGCCGCATCGAGAAGCTGATCCTCGAAGGCGCGCTGCGCCCTGGCGAGAAGCTCGCTTCCGAACGAGATCTCGCTCAGCGGCTCGATGTCTCGCGCCCATCGCTCCGCGACGCCATCGACAAACTGGTGAAGCGCGGCCTCCTGACTGCGAGCCGCAGCGGAACGTCCGTCGCCGAATTCCTGACTCCCATGATGACGCCGCTCGCCAATCTCTATCGCGAGCATCACAACGCGGCCGCCGATTACCTGGAATTCCGCAAATGGGTGGAAGCCCAAGCCGCACGCTACGCGGCCGAACGCGCAACCGCCGTCGACCGTGCCGCAATTCGCAACTGCCTCACCGAAATGAAGAAGGCGCACAAGATGACCGACCCGGCACGAGAGGCCGAGGCGGACGCCAATCTGCACCTTCTGATTTACGAAGCGAGCCACAACTTCATCGTACTGCACGTCATGCGCGGCTTGAGCGAGCTTCTACGCGACAACGTCTTCTTCAATCGCGACAACCTCTATCGTCTCGCAGGCGTGCGCGAGAAGCTTCTCGCCCAGCATCTTGAGATCGGCCAAGCCGTCATCGCCGGCCACCCCGACGAAGCGGAAAATGCCGCGGCCAAGCATATCGAATTCGTGTTCGGCACTGTCGAAAGCATCAGGCAGGACAAAGAGCGCCTCAAGTGCTCGATGTCGCGCGTCGGGCGCAGTGCCTTCATCGCCGAGCAGTAGTAAGCCATGAAGATCGACGCGTTGAGCCAGTTGGCGCCTGCGGGCCTCTTGTCGGATGAGGATGTCCTCACACCGATGCAGCGCTGGCATGCGGCGGGCCAGCGCGTGGCGCTCGTAACGCTTGTTGGCGTCGAGGGCGGCGCGCCACGCCAGCCCGGTGCGCAAATGGCGGTGGCGGAAGACGGACGCTATGCCGGTTATCTTTCGGGCGGCTGCCTTGAAGAGTCTGTCGTACTGGAAGCGAAAGCCGTAATCGCGGCGGAGCGGAACCGGCTGGTCCGTTACGGGAAAGGCTCTCCATATTTCGACATCCGCCTGCCCTGCGGCAGCGGCCTCGACCTCTACTTCGACCAGACGATCACGGCCGAGCAACTCGCCGCGATGTCCGGACATCGCGCACGCCGCCACCCCTTCGTACTCCAAACCGACATTGCCGCACATCGCAGCGCAGTCGTGAGCAAAAGCGCACGCGCGCCCTTCCCTGAATCCCGCCGCATCGGTGACGTGTTCGAGCGCGCCTATACACCGCCCGTTCAGTTGCTTCTGCTCGGGAGCGGCCCGGGTCTCGTTGCGATCGCCACTTTGGCGGAAGCTCTCGGTATCGCACTCAAGATCCTGACGCCCGACGCGACGACACGCGCGAACCTCGGCCTCGTCGGCCGACGTGCCCTGATCGACGAAGCCGCCCTCGCCACAACGATGGCCAGCTTCGACGCGGCAACCGCCGCCATCCTCGTCTTCCACGAGCACGAGCGCGAACTCAACCTCCTCGCCGCCATTCTCGATACCGATTGCTTCTACGTCGGCGCACTCGGCAATCACGCGGTCCACCGCGAGCGCCGCGCCGCCCTCGCCGCACGCGGCATTGCCGAGGCGGACCTCGATCGCATGCGCGCCCCTATCGGCTCCATTCCGGGCGCGAAAAGCAAAGCCACCCTCGCCGTCGGCGTGCTTGCGGAGCTGATGACCGAAGCCCGCGCGCGAAACCTCGTTTCTTAGCGCCAGCAGCAGATCGCCGTCCTCAGCCGACAGCGCTATACACGGGCCGGATTGCGGCGCCGAAGCGTGGCCTTAACCCAGGTCAACCAGGAATCGAAGTGCACGATTGTCAACGTCGCGGATCAATGGCTAAACATCGCCGATGATTTCCGATGACATGCAGCCCGCTCTCCCGAGATCCGAAATGACCGACACCGCATGGCTCGGCACCGTCTGCCCGCGCCCCTCGGAAACGCACCGAATTGCAGCCGAAACCCGTCAGAATACCCTGACCAAGCCGCCCGGCTCCCTCGGCGCGCTCGAACGGATCGCAATCCAACTCGCGGCCCTTCAGGAGACGGAGCGCCCTTCTGCCGATAACGTCCAGATCGTCCTCTTCGCGGGCGATCATGGCGTGACAGCCCAAGGCATCTCCGCCTTTCCCTCCGCGGTCACGGTGGAGATGCTGCGTAACTTCGCAAGCGGCGGCGCGGCGATTTCCGTCCTTGCCCGCAAGCTTAACGCTCGCTTGGAGGTCATCGACGCAGGCACGCTCGCAACGTCAAAGATCGGAGGAGTCGTAACCGACAAGCCGTGCCATGGCACGCGCGACTTCGCCACCGTGCCCGCCATGACGGACGAGCAGTTTGCATTCGCGCTCAACGCCGGGCGCCGCGCCGTAGAGCGCGCTCAGGATCGCGGCACCGATCTGCTGATCTTCGGAGAGATGGGCATCGGAAACACCACGTCCGCCGCAGCCGTCGCCGCCGCCCTGCTTGGAAAAGCATCAGCCGATCTCGTCGGCGCGGGAACGGGCCTCGACAACGACGGCATCCGGCACAAAGCCCGCGTGATCGACACTGCGCTCGATCTGCACAGCCTGACAGCAGCGGGCGTTCCGGCGGCAGAGGTATTGTCGAAAGTCGGCGGCCTAGAGATCGCGGCTCTCGCCGGCGCCATCGTCGCTGCAGCACAAGCCCGGATTCCCGTCCTTGTCGACGGCTTCATCGTGTCAGCCGCAGCGCTCGCAGCGACACACCTCAATCCGTCCTGCGCCGATTGGCTTATTTATTCGCACCGCTCATCCGAACAAGGTCACCGCCTCATCCTCGAAGCACTCGGTGCCGAACCCTTACTCGATCTCAAAATGCGCCTTGGCGAGGGATCGGGCGCAGCCGTCGCGCTCTCCGTTGTCCGGCTCGCCTGCGCGCTGCACGGCGAGATGGCAACCTTCGCGGAAGCGCAAGTCTCAGAGTCCCTCTAATGCGCGTCGATCTCATCCGCCATGGCCGAACGAACATGCCGGGCGTGCTGCTGGGCCGCACGGACGCAGCCGCGACGGAAGAGACGACCGCAGATCTCATCCGCCAAACCAACGGCCTGGCATGGTCCGCAATCGTATCGTCGTCGCTTCGCCGTTCGCAGGTATTTGCCGAGCTGCTTGCCCGTGATCGCGCCCTTCCGCTTCGGATCGACAGCGACTGGTGCGAGATGGATTTCGGCGACTGGGATGGAAAACCTGTCGAAGCTCTGCGAGCCGATCCTCGCATTTCGGCCCATCTCGACGCCTTCTACCGCGACGCCGATACCCCTGCCCCGCCAAATGGAGAAAGCTGGCGCGCACTCGAAGCTCGCACGCTCCGCGCGTTGAACCGACTGCTGGACGCAGACCCATCAAACAGTGCCCTCGTGATCGCGCATGGAGGCCCCATCCGTGCCGCGCTTTCGCTCGCCTGTGGCATACCCTTCGCATCGACATGGACCTTCCGCATCGACTACGCAACGCGCATCACGCTTGAAATCGCGCGAGAAGATGGAGGAGCGATCTGGGGCGAAATCGTCGAGGTCGCGCAGCCATGAACCTCCGTACATTCGTGTATGCGCTGCAGTTTCTCACGCGGATTCCCGCCCCCGCACTTTCCGAGTTCGATCCCGACGACCTTTCGCGCTCGGCCGTCTGGTTTCCAGTTATCGGGCTGATCGTCGGTGCGCTCGTCGCCCTTGGCGTATGGGCAGGCGGCCACGTTTCACCGTGGGTCGGTGCGCTGGCGGGGCTGATGCTATGGGTCGGCGTTACAGGCGCGCTGCATCTCGACGGCCTGGGCGATGTCGCCGACGGACTCGGTGCTTCCCACCGCGATCCGGAGCGCTTTCTCGAAGTTCTGCGCGACCCGCACGTCGGCGCGTTCGGCGTCATCGCCATGACGCTTCAGATCGCAGCAAAGCTTGTGCTACTGGCGGAGGTGCCGTCGTCGAATGGGTGGGCGCTTGCAGCCTTACTCTTGATCCCCGCATGGGCACGATGGGGGACACAGGTGTGGAGCTTGGCCGTGCCGCCGCTCGCAAAAGGTTCGGGCGAACGCTTCTCCTGGCAGATCAGCAAACCCGTCGTCGCCGCACAGGGCCTCATTCTAGCAACCGTAAGCGCGTGGGCGGCACCGGCTCTACTCGCGGCACTCATCGTCGTACCGCTCGTCGCGATCTATTGGAAAGCTCGTCTTGGCGGCATTACGGGCGACTGCCTCGGTGCAAGCGTGGAAATCACCGAAACGCTGCTGCTTTTCTTTTTCGTCGTCGCCATCGCGCTCGCAGCTTAGAACGACGCCCGAACGCCTTCGGCGCAATATGCTGCGCCCAGCGCATGCTGGAGACGTGCCCACTCGGTTTCCGAGCCGGGCAATCCGAAGCGCAGCCACGTCGGCGCATACGAAAACTCTCGCACGAGAATGCCTTCGTAGCCGAGCGCCTCCGCAACGTGCGCGGCATCTCTATGCGCGGCGAGACGAAACAAAGACGTTCCGCCGAGAACGGTGAAACCGTTGGCATCGAGCACACCATCGAGCCGTTGCGCCGCCTGTTCCAGCGCGGCGCGCGAAGCAACGAGCCAAGCATCGTCCGCGAGCGCCGCGGCACCAACAACCAGCGCGGGCCCCGAAACAGCCCATGGCCCCAGCGCCTCGCGAACACGCTGCGCCATATCGTGCTGCGCAATCGCGAACCCGAGACGCAATCCGGCAAGCCCGTACATTTTACCGAGCGAGCGCAGCACAACCGTCGACGGCGGCAGCTCCGGAACGACGCTCGTACCCGCTGGCGCGACGTCTGCAAATGCCTCGTCGACGACGAGCAGCCCGCCCACAGCATGGAGCCGAGCCGCAACCTCGTGAAGCGTCTCCTTCGGCACGATGCGCCCCGTCGGATTGTTCGGATTAACGACAACGACGACGTCGGCCCCATGCGCCGCATCGAGATCGCGCACTTCGCTGACGTCATGCCCGGCCTGCCGCCAAGCCCATGCGTGCTCACCGTAAGTCGGCCCGAGCACGGCAACGTGAGAGCGCTGAATAAGGCGCGGAAGAATTTGAATGACCGCCTGCGTACCCGGCGCAAAGACGACCGCCTCCGGCGAGGCAGCACCATAGCGGCGCGCGGCCGCCTCCTGGAGCCGCCGCTCTTCCGAACGTAGCGGCAGGCGTGTCCACACCTCCGGCGCAAACTCCGGCAACGGATAAGCCGCGGGATTAATCCCCGTCGAAAGATCGATCCAAGGCAGCCGCGCGTTGGGAAACCGTGCACGCGCCCGATCCAAATCACCGCCGTGCGGTACGGGTTCCGGCCAGTCCGCGCTCATGCTACGAGCCTCATGCCAGCACCACACCCTCGAACCGCCCGCCACGGCGAACGCCTCCGCGATAGCGAATAGCAACCATGTACGCCTCACTTGCCCTTGCAGGTCTCGCCGTCGAAGCCATCTGCGGCTATCCGCGCTGGCTATTCCGCGCGATCGGCCATCCCGTCAGTTGGATTGGCCGACTGATAGCATGGTGCGAGAACGCCTGGAACAGACCGAGCCACACGTTCGCACGCCGCCGCTTGGCAGGGATCTTAGCCCTTGCCGTGTGCTTGGCCGCAACGGCCGCCGTGAGCGTCGGCCTCGTTCTCGTGGCTCACAGCCTGCTGCCCCAACCCCTGGCCCTCGTCATCCTCGGCATTCTCGCAAGCGCCTTCATCGCCCAGCGGAGCCTGGACGAGCACGTCCGCGCGGTGGCCGACGCACTGGAGACCCGGACGCTCGATGACGCACGCCACGCCGTCGCCCAGATCGTCGGCCGCGACACGACGGCCCTCGACGGCTCCGCCGTGAGCCGCGCCGCCATCGAAAGCTTGTCCGAGAATTTCTCGGACGGCATCGTCGCGCCGGTGTTCTGGATGGTCATCGCTGGCCTACCCGGCGCCGCGCTCTATAAAACGATCAACACGGCCGACAGCATGATCGGCCACAAGTCCGAACGCCATCGCGCGTTTGGCTGGGCCGCGGCCCGTCTCGATGACGTCGTGAACCTTCCCGCCTCGCGCCTCTCCGCCCTCTGGATCGCCGCAGCCGCATCGCTCCTGCCGGGTACAAGCGCACGAGGCGCGCTGTCCGCCGTCCGCCACGATGCCCCGCGTCATCGCTCGCCCAACGCCGGCTGGCCGGAATCAGCCATGGCAGGGGCCCTCGGTCTCCGTCTCGCAGGCCCGCGCGTTTACGGCGGAAAAACCGTCGAGGATCATTGGATGGGCACAGGCCGCACGGATGCAACGGCAGCAGACATCCGCCGCGCATTGCGCGTCTATCGGCTGGCCTGCGTCATACAGGCCGCAACAGTCGCACTTCTCGCCGCTGCTCTCGTTTTCCAATAAGCGAGCGCGCTCACTTGAGCGTCAGCGGAAGCCCGGCCGCAACGAGCATGACGCGATCCGCCACCTTCGCAACCCGTTGATTGAGCCTCCCTTGCGCATCGCGAAACCGCCGCCCGAGCGGCGTCTCGGGGACGAGCCCGAACCCGACCTCGTTCGACACCGCGACGATAGGACCACGCGCCTTGGCAAGAAGTGCCGTCAAATCCTCGCACGCCTTTTCGACATCCGCATCCGCCAGCAGTGTGTTGCTCAGCCACAGCGTCAGGCAATCGATAAGAATGGGACGCCCCTCGCCGTCGGCTTTGGCAATCGCGCCTGCAAGGTCGCGGGGCGCATCGATCGTGAGCCAGCGGCCATCGCGCCGGTCGCGATGCTGGGCGATCCGCTCACGCATCTCGTCGTCCAGCGCCTCGGCCGTCGCGATATAGACCCACGGCGGCGCGGCGCCTTGTATAAGGTCTTCGGCATAACGGCTCTTTCCGGAGCGGGCGCCACCGAGCACCAGCGTCAAACGGGGCAAACGATTGGCGGAGGTCATGTCGTCTCAGTATCTCACAGCAATGGCGCCGGCCAATGAACCGCCTAGAATGCGCTTTGTACAGCAGCTAATGCCCCTGCATTTCCCGGTTTCGCGATGATCCCCTTCACAATCGACTGCCGCCCGCCTTTTCTGGTGGCCTCCTTCTTCGAGCCGCACGAGATGTTGAGCTGGTCGCTCACGCATCCGGGCAAAAGGATCGCGCGCGAGGTCGTCTGGCTAGAGGTTCGCAACAAAGACCTTACCGTTAACACCGATCCCGCGGCCCTCATCAAAGAGAAGATCGCGGCGGAAGGTTTGGAGGATGCCATCGCGCTGGTGACGTCTCGCAACATCGCGCGCTATCACACCGCGCAAGCGGTTGTAGAAAGCGACACCGCCACATGCCTGACGACCGTTGGTCTTTCGAACGGCGAGCGAGTGGGCATGCGCATATCCGAGCCGGTCCGCCTGCCGGGCACTATTAACACGCTCGTCCACGTTGCCCGCCCGCTGTCGGAGGCCGCGTTCCTCGAAACGCTGTCCATCGCGACACAAGCCCGAACCGCAGCCATCATCGAAGCCCAGGTTCAGCGCGCCGGCGTCGAAGTCACCGGAACGGGAACCGACTGCATCGTGATTGCGGCCCCTCCGGGAGAGGACCGCGCGTGCTTTGCGGGTTTGCACACAGCACTCGGTGAAGCCGTCGGCAACGCCGTCTACAACGCCATCGCCGCCGGCATCGAAACGTGGAAACAGGATTTTGACGCGCTCACGTCGTCAGCGACCGGACGGTGAGGCCGAAGCTTACGCCGCGTCTTCCTCGGCCAGCACCTTCTGAACCGCCGCATCGTTGGCAATGCGGTCATGCAAGGCCACGACGTTGGGATAGGCATCGAGACCTTCCGGAAGCTTCACCGAGGCCCACCGGATCATCGGGAACGCGTACGCATCCACGACGGACCGGCGCGCCCCCAGGATGAAAGGCTTATCCACCAGATGATCGTTCAGGATCTTGAAACGCCTGCGAACAAGCTTGAGCCCGGCCTGCCGCACAGCCTCCAGAGCCTGCTCGCTCGTGTCTGTGGTGTACCGATCCGCCATGAAGACCGGGTAGAATGACGGATGCACGTCCCCCGTGAAGAACGAGCTCCAACGGTCCAGTTCGGCCTGTCCGCGCCCGTCGTCGAGAGCACCGAGTTCCGCTGCCGGACGGCTGCGCGCGAGATACTGAACGATCGCGCCCGCCTGGGTCAGAATCCATCCGTCGTCCTCGATCAACACCGGCACCGACCCGGCCGGGTTCACTTGAAAGAGTTCCGGCGAACCGATCTTGACCCGGCGCGCTTCGTAGGGCTCACCGAGCCATTCCAGAACGATATGCGGCGCGAGCGAACACGCGCCCGGAGAATAAAGCAACACAGGCATTGGGACGTCCTCGTGATTTTAGGCGGAAATGTCAGTGAGGAACACTTCAGCGCCGCGGCAGTTCCATGCAGTCGGGCCAATGGCTTGGATGGCAGGCACCCCCGCACTCATCACGCAAACTCGTAAAAAGATCCGGGGGACCGAGCCAGCGGCGGAGCACGCCGCCGCACAAATGCCCCAATGGGGCAAAATCTAGCCCCGGCACGTCGCACGATCTCGGGACAAGCCGTTGATCGACAAGCTCGAACCAGAAAAACTGGCGCATTCATGACAATTCTTCGCTCCATCGTCCCTTGCGCCGCGATCGCGCTCGCGATCCAGCTCCTTGCCGCACCCGCAATCGCGCAAGACGCGCCGCCTGCCCAAGGCCCCCCTCCGGCCGCGACGCCCGCGGCAGATCCGGCGCCGCAAAGCAAGGACGCACCCGCCCCCGCACCGTCGGAAGGAAGCCCTGCCGCGAAGTCCGATCAGCCGCCAGCCGCAAGCGAAGCCGAAGCAGGCCCGGCCCCTGCACCCGACCGGGCAATCGAACGCGTCAAGTCGCGCATCGGCGAGCTCGAAGCACGCACCGACGTCGCCCCCGCCATTCGCGAGGAGGCGCTCACCCTTCTGCGTGCCGCCCTGGGCCACAACGAGGCCGCCGCAGCGAGCGCGACCACAGCCGCGCGCTACCAGGACTCGAGCCAGCGCGCCGCGGATCGCATTGCCGAAGCCAAGCAGCAGCTCGAAGCGCTCGCCAACGGTGCGGACGAAGCCGAGTTTCCAAACCGCATCCGCTCGCTCAATCTCACGGAAGCGCAGCAAGCCCTCGATGCGGCGAGTAGCGAAGCCGCAACGTTGAGAAGCGATCTCGCTCAGTTGGACACACGCCTCCGCGATATGGGTGGACGCGCCACCGGCGCGCGCGAGGAGCAGACCGCCGAAAAACAAGCTCTCGATGCCCTCGAAAGCCCCGATACACCCCAGGCCGTGGACTCGGACCCCATTGTGGCCGAGGCACGCCGCGTCGCCATTGCCGCCGAACGGCGCGCACGCACAGCGAACGTCAATCTTCTCGAGCAGGAAATCATCAGCCTGCCAATGCGCCAGGCTTCGGCCACCGCACGACGCGATCTCATGGCCGCAAAGCTCGAAAAGCTGAACAAGCGCATCCCGCTCATCGAAGCGCGCGTTACCTCATTGCGCGAAGTCGAGCAGGCCAAGGCCCAGCGCGAGGTCGACCGCGAGGCACGCCATCTTTCTGCTCAGCATCGCGTGCTCGACGCCTACGTCAAGGATACGGACGTCATTCGCACACGCGAGGCGGACACCGTGCGCCTCGTCAACGAGAACAAGACGAAGCTCGTCGAGATCCAAGCCGAACTCGCCCGCGTCAGCGACGCCCGGATCTCCGCCCAGCAGGTGTTGGAGATCGGCAGCATCGGTGGCGAATTCAGCGAGCTTCTGCGCGCGATGCGATCGCAGCTTCCGTCCAGCACGCGCCTGCAGCGAAGCATCGCCGAGCGAGACCAGACCCTCGTCGATGCGCGCCTGAGGCGGCTCCGGGCCGAAGAGGCACGCCGCGCCCTTCAGAACCCCGCGGCAATGGCCGAACGCCTTCTGGTCAATGCTGCAAAGGACGGAGAAACCATCCCCGAAACCGTGCAGCCCGCGCTTGAAAAGCTCGTGGTCACGCGCAGGGATCTCTACACCAGCCTTCAAGACACGCTGGCCACGCGGATCGCGCAACTTGCGGAGATGAATGCCGCCGAGCGCGATTTGCTCAGCCAGACGAACCAGCTGAATTCGCTCCTGAACAGCCGCCTTCTCTGGCTGCCGACGGCCGAGCCCATCGGCGCCGGTTGGCTCGCGCAGGTGGGCCGGAGCTTCACTTGGCTCGGCGACATCGAAGCCTGGAAGGCCGCAGGCCTGACACTCGTCGAGCGCGCATGGGAACGCCCGGCTCTCTCCCTCCTCGTGCTCGCCGTGTTCGGTGCGCTGCTGGCGTTCTCCGGCCGCTTGTTCCGGCGCCTCAAGAGAATTGCCGACAAGGTCGGACGCTATTCGACGGACAACTACTGGCGCACGCCGGAAGCGCTCGTCATATCCGCGCTCCTCGCGCTCCGCTCCCCTATCCTCTTCGGATATGCGGGCTGGCTGCTGACCCAGCCCCCGCAGACATCGGAGTTCACGGCAGGCGTCGGAACGGGCCTGCTTGCCGTCGCAGCCCTCGTCACATTCCTCAGGTTCGTTCAATTCGTGAGCGTGGAGCACGGCCTTTTCTCGACCCACTTCGGATGGGCCGAGCGTGCGCGCAACCTTCTATGGACCAACGTGGTCTGGTTGAAGTTCGCGCTCATCCCCGTCACGTTCATCCTCGGAATGATCCACGCCAGCAGCGCACAGTATCTGCGCGACGGCCTCGGACGCATGGCCTTCCTGGCAGGGGGAATAGCCCTTGCGATCTTTCTCTGGCGCACGCTGCATCCTCGCCACGGCATCTTCGCCGAGCGCCTCCTTCCCGGCAATACGATCTGGGCCACCCGGTATCTCTGGTTCGGGCTGACCGTTCTGGCGCCGCTCGCCATCGCAGCGCTTGCGCTCGGCGGGTACTACGACGGTGCGTCTCAAATCCAGAACGGGCTCGGCCTGACGGCAGCCATCATTGTTGCGGCCTTCATCGGCCACAGCGTGGTGATGCGACAGGTGCTTGTCACCCGCCGGCGTCTCGAAATCCGGCGCGCTTACGAACGCCGCGAAAAGGCACGCGCCCAGCTCGCCGCACAAGAGGCAAGCGACGCTGTCGGCGAAGCCGTCACCCATCCTCCGGAAGAGCCGGAGATCGACATTGCGTCCATTAGCGAGCAGACCCGCAACCTCGTGCGGCTCGCGACGCTGCTGTTGCTTTCCGCCGCGCTGTACGTGTTCTGGCGCGAGGCTTTGCCTTCTCTCGCCCTGCTCGACGTTCCACTCTGGCAGCAGACCGTGACCGTCGACGGCGCGACGCGCAGCATGCCCGTCACCGTGTCGAACGTGATGATCGCACTCGCCATCGCGGTCATCACCTTCATCGCGGCCCGCAATCTGCCGGGCCTGCTGGAGATCACGGCTCTTCACCGGCTGCGCATGGAAGCCGGTACCCGCTATGCGGTCGGCGCCGTCAGCCGTTACATCATCGCCATTGTCGGCATCGCGTTTGCGTTCCGCAGCGTGGGCTTCGACTGGAGCCAGGTGCAATGGATCGTGGCCGCCCTCGGCGTGGGCGTGGGTTTCGGCCTGCAAGAGATCGTCGCGAACTTCATCTCCGGCCTGATCATCCTCTTCGAGCGGCCGGTGCGCGTGGGCGACACGGTCACCATCGGCAATCTCACAGGCACCGTGTCGCGCATTCACATCCGTGCCACCAGCATGACGGACGGCGAGAACCGCGAAATCATCATTCCGAACAAGTCGCTGATTACCGAAAAGGTGATCAACTGGACGTTGACGGACAGCATCACGAGCGTAAAGCTGAAGGTCTCCGTGCGTTACGGCACCGACACGCTGCGGGCGCAGATGGCGATCCTCGACGCGGTGAAGGCGACGCCCCATGTCCTCGATACGCCGGCGCCCGGCGTCTTTTTCACCGGCTTTGGTGCTTCCGCGCTGGAGTTCGAGGTCCGCGCGTCTGTGCTGCAGCTCGCGCATCGCTCGACGGTGATGAACGACCTGCACGTCGCCATCGAGCGCGCACTCCGCGAGCAGGAAATCGCGGTGTCCTAAGCGACACCGCGCACAGCGCACGCAAGAGCCAGCACCTTAACTCTGTGGCGCGGGGCGATGCTTCTTCTTGTGGGCATACTTGGACACGGGCTTCTGTCCTGGCTTCGGCTTCGGCCCGCCGAAGGCAGGCTTCCCACCACCCTTGAACGGCCGCTTCGCCCCGTCGCTCTTTCGGTCGCGAGCTTCGCCGGGTTTGCCTTCGCTCCGCTCGCGCCCCCGATCCTGCCACGCCTTCTTGGGCCACGGCTCTCTGCGGTCACCGCCAGGTGCCGAAGACCTTGTCCCCGCATCCCTGTCTCTGTTGCCGTGACTGCGAGCGTCCCTGCTCTCGCGTTCCTTGCGCGGCGCCCGCGGCGCCTCGCTGCGGTCGCCGCGCGGAGCTTCCGTCGGCGCGGAGGCGCCGAGGCGCGAGATGCGCCCTTCGTTGGGCTTCATCGTCCGGGCCGCGTCTTCGAAACGATCGGCAAACTCCTGCGCAACCTCGAAACGAGAGTCACGGTCAAAAATCTTGATCGACCCGATCTCCGAGCGTGTGACGTTCCCGGCCCGGCAAATCAGCGGCAACAACCAACGCGGGTCCGCGTTGCGCTCGCGGCCGATGTCGACTCGGAACCACACCATCGGGCGATTGGGATCGCGCGGCACACGCGGAGCCCGCGGCTCGCGAGATGACGGCCCCGCATGGTGCCGATCCTCTCCCCGCTCCCGCGCACCGAAGGCCGGCCGTTCGAAACGCTCTCGCGGCGACCGGGCCCGATCGTCGCGACGCGGCGGACCCGGATCCTCCTGCAGATCTTCCGGCGCAGGCAGGCGGGCAAAATGGACGCGAACCAGCGCAAGCGCGATCTCGTCTGCCGTGCGATGCGCCTGAAGCCCGCGCACGGCACTCATCTCTTCTTCGCTCGCAGCATCCGTAAAGAAGCGTTCGGCAAGAAATCGCTCCTGATCCCGCGCGCGAATGTCCTCGGCCTTCGGAGCAGCCTCCCACGTCACCTTGAGCTTGGCAGCCGCGAGCAGACCATCGGCCTTGCGCCGGCGATTGAAGGGCACGACAAGCGTGCTCATGCCCTTGTTGCCGGCCCGGCCCGTACGGCCGGAACGGTGAAGGAGCGTTTCCGCGTCGTTCGGAAGATCAGCGTGAATGACAAGCGCAAGGTCCGGGAGATCGAGGCCCCGCGCCGCAACGTCGGTCGCCACGAGAACGCGCGCGCGCCCGTCGCGCAACGCCTGCAGCGCATGGCTCCGCTCGTTCTGCGTCAGCTCGCCGGAGATCGCCACGGCGGAGAACCCACGTTCCGCAAGACGCCCGTGAAGCCGGTTGACGGACGCCCGCGTTGCACAGAATACGATCGTCGCACGTGCCTCATGGAGACGCAGAACATTGACCACTGCGTTCTCGATATCGCCCGGCGCAACGCGAATGGCGCGGTATTCGATGTCGGCATGCTGCTCGTCACGACGCAACGTCTCGATGCGCACGGCATCGCGCTGATACCGGCGGGCCAGCGCTTCGATGGCACGCGGCATGGTTGCCGAAAAGAGCAGCGTCTGCCGGCCTTCCGGCGTCGCATCGAGAATGAATTCCAGGTCCTCGCGAAACCCGAGATCGAGCATCTCGTCAGCTTCGTCGAGCACCACGGCCGCGAGCTTGCTGAGATCGAGCCGCTGCCGTTCGAGATGATCGCGCAGACGCCCCGGCGTGCCGACAACGATGTGCGCGCCAAACCCGAGCTGGCGCGCTTCCGCGCGGGCATCCATACCGCCGACGCACGTCACCACGCGCGCGCCGGTGTCGGCATAAAGCCAGGCCAGTTCGCGTTGCACCTGGAGAGCAAGCTCGCGCGTCGGCGCGATGACGAGCGCCATCGGCGCTCCAGCCTCGGGCAGCCGCTCGGCCTCGCCAAGCAGCGTCGGGGCGATAGCCAGCCCGAAGGCCACCGTCTTGCCCGATCCTGTCTGGGCCGAGACGAGCAGGTCGCGCCCCGCCGCATCCCCTTCCAGAACTGCGAGTTGCACAGGCGTCGGAGCGGAGTATCCGCGCGCAGCGAGCGCGCCGCCAAGTGCGGGGTGGACGGACGGAAAAGTCATGATCGGGGAGCGCTTTTCGAATGGGGGCACCGTGCCGGCCCCCAAATATGGAGGTGCCCGCGCCGGTCGCCAGGGATCTCGTGATCCGGGATGCCTAGCCGGTTTTCTCCCCCACCGCTAGGAGGCATCTTCGCCCACAGGCCGTCTTGGTAAGTCCCGGCAAGATGAGCCCCCGGACACGGGCCCACCCTGAGCCCTGACGGAGCAGAGGAGGCCGCGCCGAAGACCCAGGAGACCAGCCCGACGGAGATCGCAGGATATTCGCCCCGCTTAGTCCGAGACCTTCCGGACGAACTCGGATTTCAGCCCCATCTGGCCGACACCCGGGATTTTGCAGTCGATGTCGTGATCGCCGTGGACGAGACGGATGTTCTTCACCTTCGTCCCCACCTTCACCACGCTCGACGAGCCTTTGATCTTGAGATCCTTGATCACCAGAACCGTATCCCCATCGGAGAGAACTGCCCCGTTGGCATCGCGAACGACCACCTCATCCGTCGACGTATCGTCCTGAGCCTCGGCTCCTGACCACTCGTGCGCGCACTCCGGGCAGATGAAGATCCCCCTGTCCTCGTAAGCATAAGGCGATTGGCATTTCACACAGTGGATGGTGTCGGTCATGTCGAAGTCACTTGTATTGGGAGCAATCGGACACGTGCATATTCGCCGTGCGCCCGATCGGAAGCGGCGTTCGCCATCGAATAGGCTTTCGGCCGCACCTATGGCAAGCCCCGCCCGTAGAGACATCCGAAAAGCAGGAGAGGCAGTACCCGGATATAGCCAGGCGCCGCCTCTTTACTGTGAGTGACCGAGGCTAGAACTTCATCGTAAGACCGGCGTTGAACGAACGCCCTAGTCCCGGAACGCTGTCGCGCGGCGTTGCGTGGAAGTAATGCCCGCCAAGCGGGTCTTCGTAATATGTGTCGAGAACGTTCCGCACACCGAGATCGAGCCGGAAGCGCTCCCACTCGTAGCTCGTGCTGAGGTTGACGAGCGCATACCCGCTCGTCTTCATTTCGTTGCGCACCGTATCGACGTTGTGCTTGCCCGCAACGCCATAGATCTCGATCGCACTCGTCCATCCACCGAGAGTGTGGGTCAGCGCAAGCGTGCCGTTGAGCGGCATCATGTGATAGAGGCTAACGCCTGTATCCGCGTTCTCGCCATGCACGTAGCCCGCCGATCCCGTTAGCGCAAAGCGTCCGAACGCATCCGTCTCGGCAAGCAGGAGACTGCCGGAAACGTTCACGCCATAAAGCTCTGCATCGTGATTGGCGAACTGGAGAAAGCGGGTATCGCCTGCCGAGCGCAGCAGCCTCACGCCGATATAGTCTTCCACGTACGTGTAGTACGGAGTGACCTTCAGCTCCCAATCCTTCCGCACGCCGCCGCTCCACCCCGCCGTTACGCTGACGGTATGCGCCACCTCCGGATCGAGATCCGGATCTCCGACATAGCCGTTAAGATCGCCGAACCAGCCGATCATACGCATCGCCATGGAACCTTGCCCCCACGTATAGCGCTCATAGAGATTGGGCGAGCGGGTCTTTCGCGCATAGCCGACCTCGTAGCTCTCGGAAAGAGACGGCGCGTAACGCGCCAGCGCCGTCATATCGAAATTGGTGTCCGTCCGCGATCTGTCTCTCGCATTGAATGCAGCCGCGGCCGCGGCATCGGGATTGGGCATCATGCACATCATACCCATCATCATCATGCAGGGCGCGGTGCTGTAAGGCGCAACATCCCCCGCATCCGTCCACACCATGTCGTTGCGCACGCCGAGCAGCGTCGACCACGCCACGTCCCACTGACGCTCCCATTCGATAAACGTGCCGAGGCGATTGCGCGTCCCGTCGTTGATGTTCCAGTAGGTATCGGGCCCCATCATCATGCTGCCCGCGACAGGCGGCCACCAATCGTCGAGCCCCTGATGATGGAATTCGTTTCCGATCCGCAGCATGTCCCGCTCCGACAGCGGGATCTCGGCCTTGAGCGAATAGCCCGCATCCTGCCCTTCGGTCAGCATCGGCATGTCGCCCGGCAGCTTATCCTTCAGGAAGTTCATCTCGTGGCGGGTGTTTTGATAATACGCCCGCGCATCGACCTTGCCCCAACCCAAGTCAGCCACATACCGCGAGTTCAGGAACCAGCCCTTGTTCTCCACCATGTCCATGGATTGGTTCACGTACCCCTGATAGGGGATGTACTGCACGCCCCCCTGCACGATGAAGAGATCGCCTCCGTTCCGCACCGCCACCTGCACGGAGTGGTTCTGCGACTCGTACTCCGACGAGAGAACGTCACGTCCACGCCCGTCCTCGTAATTGTCGGACTGCGTCCACGCACCGGAGTAGTTCACGCTGACGTTGCCACTGGCGGCATGAGCCGTCGCTGCGGTTCCAAGCGCGTTGCCGTTGCTGCGGTAGAAGGCGGAGATGCTGCCGGACGTGTGCACGCCCTCTTCCGCTTCCGCGAAATGCGGCGGATGCGCTTCCACGATCACCGTCCCGCCAAGGCTGTCGCCACCCTTCGACACCGGCGTCACACCCGACAACACCTCGACATAAGCGATCTGCGAGGGATCGGCATACGAAAGTGGCGGGTTCATTTGATTGGCGCACGCCGATGAAACCACCATTCCGTTGAGGAGCACTTTGACGCGATCGCCGTTGAGACCGTTGATCGCGGGCAGCCCGGAAACGCCGCCGGCCTGGAAGATGCTGACGCCCGGCGCACCTCGAAGCATTTCCGCTGTGTCGCTCGTCTGCGGAAGACGAGACTGGATCTCGGTGCTGTCGATCTGTGTGGTCGAGAGCGGCACGGCAAGACCCGTCGCGCCCACGCCCGGAATCGGCGGAAGGACGGCCCCTCCGCTATCGCCTCCGCCGTCCATGTCGCTGCTGGCGGGCGCTGCACCCTGCGCCACACTGGGCTGTTCGACGACGATTTCCGGCAAGGTTTCTTGTGCGACCGCAGCCGGAAGCGTGGAAACGAAAAGAATGGCAACCGACGAAAGCAGATACACCTTCGACCGCGCGCCGCTAAGCGAGCAAAGCATGATGAAACTCCCTGGATGGTCTGAGAGCGAGCAGCCGTTGGCTCTCGCGACAAGCGAACGTCAGACCGAAACGGGAGGTCCTCGCGGAGAGGAAGCGCCCGGCAGCGGCGTCAAGCTGTACTGAATACGCGCCAGCTTGTGCACGACAGCCGCATAGCGAACCTCTGCCGCAAGCTCTGGCGGATCGTTCGCGAGCGCCGATAGAGCCGACGCAGCAAATGGGCAGTCGAAGTCCTCAGTGGAGGACGGAAGCTGCTCGCGCTCCTCCTCAAGAGGAACGTGCTGCACGCCATGCGCCGTACAAATGACCACAGTCATACCGCCGGCGTCTGCGTGCGCCGGCGCGAGCATGAAACCGGCCGGAACGGCGGCGCGGATCAGAAGCACAAAGACGACGATGAAACCGACGATGCGCACGAAAGCTGCCTTGTTGCCTTCGGCACAAATAGGGAAGAGAGCGGACCTCGACAAAGCGCTAATCATCATCCACCTGGCAAAGCGGGAGATCGTGTTGCGGTTTGGTCACAATCCGGCAAGCCTTCGAAATCGCGCATAAGCCGTACGCTGTCAGTGCGGCAACGGCCTATCCCTCCTGAAAGCACGCGCCGACAGATCGGCGATCAACGACCTCAGGTTACACACGCCTCAGCAAGGTCACTTGACCGACGTCATACGAAATCGTTCGGGAGGGCCAGCCACCTGCAGTGGCCAGATGTGCGAGGCTATTCGGCCTCATGCACAGCATGCTCGAAAGCAGCGGGGCGATCGCATCCCACACCTGCGCACTGGGACTTCACGACGCGCTCTGTGCGCTGTCATGCAGTGCTTCAAACCCGATCCAACCCGCGCTTTTCATTTGCCCAAAAAATTGAGCGGAGCAAAAACTGGAAAAACCTCAAATATTAAAGTAAATAATAAAACACGGTCCGCAACATCTTAAAAACAAAGAATACTACCGGGAACTACCTAGGGGTAAAAGCGGAGATCGTACCTGAACGCACTTTGAAGCGTCGGGAGGAGTGTCTTGAATAGGCGTCCTGTTCTTCTACCTGCTGCCTTGGCCATTTTGTTCACGGCCGCCACCGCCCCTACCGAAGCGCACGCCGAGCCGCCGCCCGACCAAAAGACGAGCTTTATCAAAGTCGAAGGGCGGCATCTGGTGCGCAACGGAAGGCGCTTGATGCTGCGGGCCGTCAATTTCTCGAATTTTTATTTTATGGACCTGTCCCCGGCTGAGCTCCTCGAGTCGCCCCATCATTTCGCCGCAGATTTCGGTCGCGTACGTGAACTTGGCTTCAATGCCGTTAGATTCGCGTTCAACGGCGATTGGTACGACCGGGATCGCAATACGTTTTTCCGGTGGCTCGACCGCAACGTCCAAATGTCGAACGATCACGGAATAAACCTCATCCTCGACCTTCACACGCCAATCGGAAGTTTTTGGCTCGACCCGACGAAGCGCGTCAATTTCGACATATGGCGCGATCCAAAGATCCAGCAAAAAAATATCGAGATGTGGAAGGACATCGCCGCAAGGTATCGCGATCGGGAAAACATCGCCGCCCTCGACATCCTCAACGAACCCGTGACGCTGGACGAAACAGGGCAACAGTGGCGCGACCTTGCCCGAAAGCTCGTGAGCGCCATCCGAGAGGTCAACAAAAACCACGTCATCATCGTAGGCGCCCTATACGGGACGGAGGGCCAGTACGGCACTCAAGGTCTCGAGCGACATTTTCTCGTCGACGACAACAATGCCCTCTACGATTTTCATTTCTACGAACCCATTCGATACACGCACCAGTCCGCAAAGTGGCTTGAACGACCGACCGACGACGGCGGGCGATACCCCGATCCGAAAGTCCTACTCCCAACAGGTGGCCAGATTCTCATTCCCAATGCGCGCATATCGACGCCTTCGGTCGTTGATGGCGATAGCGATTGGCAGCTCTACGATAGTGGGCGCGTCACCGTGACCGACAAAGCCGCAGTCGCCGGACTACCCATGGTGGTCGCACGCGGGCCCGTCCACGGAACTGTCCACGTCGACGACGTGAAGGTGCTCGAATACGATCGAGCCGGCAATCTGATCGGAGAGGTGGCCCGTGACCCGCTAGACGAGGAGCGCGTTCTTCACTGGTATCCCTGGGGCCAGCAGAACAGCGACACCAGCAAATTCCGCATCTCATGGGATATAGGCTTCAACGACGATTACAGCCTCGTGATCTCAGGCTTGGAGCGCAACCGGATCTCCGGCTGGAGCAGCGACGACAACTTCTTCGCCATTGTTCCCGGCCACAGTTATCGGATCGTCGGCCGATTGAGGGGGCAAGACATACGCCCGTCCGGCGGAAGCGAGCGCGGCGGGGTCTATCTTGAAATCGACTTCTACAAAAACCCCGCCGGGAGCAGCCGGGGGGCATTCATCGGCCGCACAAAACGGCTTCTCGAACACAAGATGCAGGAGTCGCTCGAATTCGGCGCAAAGCACAATGTGCCCATGTCGGTGATGGAATTCGGCCTCATCGGAACTGCCTTTAAAGGCAAGCGCGGCGGCGCAGCTTGGCTGAGGGATATCCTGGAGCTTCTCGAGAAACACACCGTCGCGTACGCGTACTGGGAATACCATGGCGATACGATGGGCGTGTTCGTCCGCAACTCGGGCGAGTTCGAGTTCGCGCACCCGCCGATCAGACCCAACCCGAAATTAGTCCATGCGCTCGAGGACGCCCTCAAGCCTCCGCACAAGACCATGATCGCTTCGGACCCTATCAGTCCCAAGCGGGATCCATCGGTCTTACTAAAGAGGCCATGATCGCTTCGGTTCCCCTCAGTCCGAAGTGAAGCATCGGCGTCAACGAACACCTGGCGTTGCCGATCCGATCCCCTCGGGCCGAAAGATGCTCGACAACCTCCCGCATCGCTGCGCGCAGCGGGCGCAAGTGCCAACTCGCCCCAACCCAGCGCGGGCCGCACCGGCACGCCTGTGACGCTCCGGACACGCCTCTCGCGGCCACTCCCACGAATTCCCCGATAGCTGTGGACCAGACCGTCCGGCAACTTGGCTTCCCAAAATAGCTGAGCATTGTCGACGAGCGGTCGCGATATTCATTCCACACCGCACGAACTCGAGCGACAGCAGCATCGAGGTTACCCGACTTCGCAACCCAGTGTGCGTATCCCACGCGTCCGGCCAGGTCTACTCGGTCGGCGCATACGCGCAGCGGGGACCGGATCGGAGCGGGGATGACGGCCGAAGCCTCAACGCAAGCGAGCACGCAGAGCGGCGTGCGCATTAATCGTCGCCACGTAATTGTCTTGTCCCTCGCAGTTGGCGCCACGCATATTGCGCATCGAAACATCGGGCGAGTGGCAGAGATGGCGCCGCACTCCGAACGCACCGGCCCCCAGCCGAACATCGACAGGGCCATGGTCCAAAGGATCAAATCGATCTCGAACATTTTTGAGGTCGGCGCACCGCGGCCCGACTTCGGCTACATCGAGGACCTCGGAGACGGCCGCGGCTACACAATCACACAATATGGATTTGTAACGAACGAGCTCGAAGCCGGCTGGATCATCGAACGCTATACGGAACTCGCTGCAGTCAACAGCCTGACACCATTTCTCGCACAACTCCCGCCGAAAGCCTCCGGAACAGACTCGGCAAAATTGACAGGCTTCGCGAAAGCCTGGGGCCGCGAACTTGCCCGCGGACCATTTCTTCAGCAGGCATGTGACGAGGTCGCCGATCGCTTGTACTTCAACCCCGCGATGGAAGCAGCCGACACACTTGGTGTCACCCTCCCCGTCGGGCGGCTCATATTCTACGATACGATCCTCCAACACGGCGGCGGCGAGGATCCCGATTCTTTCGGCGCCATATCGGAGAGAGCACAGAAAGCTGTCGGCTCACCGAAAGAAGGCCGCGAAGTCGAATTTCTGCATGCATTTCTGAAGATGCGCCGGCATGTGCTCGCAGAGCCCGCCAATCGCGAGACCGCCGATGTGTGGCGTCAGTCCGTGGGGCGCGTCGATGTCCTATCAGATCTTCTCGCGCACAATCCGGGCCTAGAACCACCGGTGCTCGTGACGAGCGCGCACTTCAACGCCGAGGTGTCCTGATCCGCCCAGAAGCAATCAAAGAGGCGCCGCGGTGCTCTTCACACCGCGGCTGCAATCTCTAATTCGGACTGGCTGAGATCACGGCCAGCCAAAAACGGCGAGCCTGACCCACACATACACGGTTCGCGCAAATAGATCGGCCCACGGGCCGAGGCCCCGACCCAACTCCACGCCCCCGTTGGCGTCTTAGAATGAGAAGCTGTAGCCCACACCACCGTAGGCGCCGCGACCACCGCCGAGACCGGCTTCACCCTCATCCGCGAACTGGTAGCCGCCGTTGAGCGAAACATAGCCCGTAAGTGGCCCCATCGGCACCGGGAACTCGAAGAACCCGCCGAGCCGTTGATTGTCGTAGCCGTCGTTACCACTCGCCCCGCCTTCCACGCCGAACAGAAGACCCTCGTGCCTGAGGCCGAGGCGGCCGCGTGTCCAGTACGCGTCGAAGGCTGTCGAGTAGGCACCGATGGCTCCGAAATAGAACGGCGACGACCACGGCGACTCGAGTTCACCAACCACTTTGAACCCGGCCTCATCGCCATTGACGACATTGCTGGGATCGTCGGGCGTCAGGTCGTGATCCTGATATTCGATGCCGATATACGCGGCAGCGCGAAAAGCGGGAAGAACGGCTTGATAGCCGATCATCGCATCTCCGATCCACGCATCGCCATCGATAACGACGGGCGTATTACCGAATGTCGTATCGTATTCATATCCCGCATGGACACCGACCGCGCGAAACATGAACCCGCTTTTTCCGAGATCCCGTTCGAGCGAAACGATCACGCCCGTCCAGCCCGCATAGGAATCTTTGGAAAAATCAATCCCCGAGAATACGACCGTCGACGTTGCCCCTGGAGAGGGCGGCGTATCGAGGAATTGCGCGTACGCTGAAACCGTCGTGAAAGTCGAGATGCTGAGCGCCACACACGTCGACCAGAATGGGCGCGGTGACTTCATGGCCATGGGCCTTATCCTTTGCGTCGGATTTCTAGGCTCTGCCAACGCAAAACAAAGAAAGGCATACTACGGCAATACCCCTAGGTATCATGAATCGGCGCCGACGAAAGTGGCGCACCTGCAACAATCCTAGGTATCTCCAGATTTATTTGGCAGAATCCCGAGACCTTGTCGGGGCAGCTTGTCCCACCCGATAAGAGATCCCCTAATCGCAGCAGCGAAACTTTTGATCGCCACGTAATAAATAAGTTGCCGATAACAGAAACGCTGCAAAATCAAGAGAGGTAACAAGCTCCAAGAGATACGTCGCCCGTCCAGCCAAAATGCCAGCACAGCCACGCTGAATTCGAGCAACTGCCAAATTGCCCAATAAAACGCCAAGGACTTGGTACGGGGCGAAAGCCCAGAGGCCTCGAACTGCAAATAGTGCATGACGTCGAGAAAAAGGCTCGCAACGAGCAAAACATCCACCACTGGAGCGACGAGCGCAAAAAAGAATTGGAAAAAAACAATATTTGGCAAAGTCAGGTATTTGACGCCGCCCGCACCGCGCTGGCGAACGACCTCGAGATGCTTCCACGCAACCTGTAGCATCCCGAACATCCAGCGAAACCGCTGCCGCAGAAAAAGCCGGGTGGTCTGAGGCGCTTCCGTCCGAGCGAACGCCTTCGGCTCGGTGAGAATGCGCCATCCTGCCCGTTCGAGCTTGAGCGTGAGGTCGGCGTCTTCCGCTAGCGTGTCGTCGTCGTACGCACCGACATCGAGCACCGCTTGGCGGCGCCAGGCCCCGATCGCCCCCGGCACGACGATAATGCCGTTGACCATCTCGAACGCCCGCCGATCGAGGTTCTGGCTGATGACATACTCGAGCGCTTGGAAGCGGGTAATGAGACGCGCCTGATTGGCCACCTCGACACAACCTGCGACCGCGCCAACCTTCGGATCTCCGAAGTGGCGCACCAGCCACGTGATGGCGTCGCGATCCAGCCGTGTATCGGCGTCGATAGCGACGATGATCTCCGCGTCCGTCAGTTGCAGACCGTGATTGAGCGCCGAGGCTTTTCCGCCGTTCTCCTTGGTGACGACCTTGACGCGAGGTTCGTCGATGAACGCCGCCCGTGCCACGTCGTATGTGGCGTCCGTCGAGCCGTCGTCAACGACGATGATATCCGGCGCAAAACCATCCATGGCAAGAAGCGCATGTACGGAATCGACGATGCACTTCTCTTCGTTGTACGCAGGCACGATCACCGCCAGCGACCGCGGCGCCCACGTCAGCGCCTCGCGCGAGCGCACGCGGCGTTGCTGGACGATTGCTCCGGCACTCACCAGGAGAAGGCGCCCGATACCCAGAAGAATGGACACAAAAAACAGAACGCCGACGGCATTCGTGCTGGTGCTTAGAATGGTGAAGCCCGCGTTGTTCAGCGACACCGCATACGTCGTCGATGTATGGATCGGCGGCATCACCTCCTCGCGCTTGAGGCCAAGAAGCTCATGCACCGTTACGAAGCGGAAACCACGCGCATGAAGCCGGTCGATGATCTGTGGCAACGCATCGACGGTTTGCGTCCTGTCGCCACCGCCGTCGTGCAAGAGGATGACGTTACCGCGGCGCGCCTCGGCATAGGACACCGTACGCTCGATAATTTCTTCAACGCCTGGCCTCGCCCAATCGAGCGGATCGATCTTCAATCCGATCGTGATGTAGCCAAGCGCTGCAGAGTTGATCAGCGTTCGCGCCTCGTTTCGCCCCTCCGGCTCGGAATCCTTGTTGAATGGAGGCCGGAACAGTCGCGTTCCAACGCCGATCTTGGCTTCCAGAATACGTTGCGTTGCGTTGAGCTCGAGATCGAGAAGCGTGGGGCCGACCGAGCTCAGGTTGGGATGGGTAAACGTATGATTGCCGATGTCGTGGCCTTCGGCGTAGATCCGCTTTAACAAACTCGGCTCAAGCGCCGCATTGGCACCGACGACGAAGAACGTCGCCTTCACATCCTTTTCTTTGAGAATATCGAGAATGCGCGGCGTAAAAGGCCTTGCGGGCCCGTCGTCAAAAGTGAGTGCAAGAAGCTTTCCGGAATTGCGGCCCCAACGGTGCAGGCTGAGAGACTTCGGCAGCTCCGTCACTGTCTGCGAGACAATGAGGTTGAACTCCTTCTGAAAATCGATCGTCCTTTGTCCGGCGGAATGCCGATCGGAGACGGAGAGAACCTCGCCCTCACCCTTGTGCAGAATTGCGCCGCTCGGCTGCAATGACTTGAGATCTTCGAGGACACGTTCCTCGGCAATCTTCCCACGCGCGAAACTGGACCAGATGGTGGGGTCTTCCGTGCCGAGACGCCAAAGCGCGAGACCGCCTGGCTTCATCGCCAGAGCCGCTGCCACCTGATTGTAGCCTGTGACGCCATCGAGGAACCAGACCTGCCGCTCCTCGCTCCCGGACTTGTAGCCGAACGTCGGATTGAGGCTCTGCCCCTCGAAATGCAGCACCGACTTGGATTCTTCCAGAACATCCCACGCCTCTGGAACGGAGACGCGCCGGGCAGATCCTTCATTGTCCCAATCGACGGCATATGAGCCGATCCCGACAACGAACTTGTTTCCGGAATTGGTCGCAAAGGCCCTGTCGAGCTGATCTTCGAACCAACCCTGCGCGCTGAGCGGTCCCGAACTTCCACCCTCCCAGTGCTGGTCATAGGCAAGAATAATGACTTGATCGGCCGCGCTCGAAAGCTTCCACAAATTCCACCGCTTTTCATAAGAAGGCGCGGCGACGAGCACTTTGCGCCCCTCCAAATGAAGCGCCGCCTTGAGCTCAGCAAGAAAGTCGATGAAGAGCGGGATGCTCCAATCGCTCAATTTTTTGAAATCGACGACGATGCCTTGGTCGCGCTTTTCCTTGAGATAGTCCGCAATATTCTTCGTAAGCGCCTGACGCGCACTATCGCTCGCCAGCATCGCGTCTATCGCACCGCCGTCCCACTCTCCTGCCACTGGATCGTAGTTGTTGATCACGGGCATGATCGCCAGATGGCGCGCATTCTTTTGAATCCACAGACGCGTTTCCGACTCCTTACGGGAATCGTCGCGTGAGATCGCACCCTCCGCACCGCTGGTGTGCAGCCACTCGGGAAGGAGGACGTCGAGCAAGTTTGAATTCGCCCTGAGCGAGAAAAATCCGTTCTCGTTCCAGCTATTGTAGAACGCGAGGCGCGGAACCTGCCGCCCATCCGCATCGGAACTCCGCAAATGTTCGAGATCGAGCGCGGGCGACACGCTCGTAAACGACAGCGACGGCAGACTGTGGCTCAACGTCCGCCCGATAGCCATCGTGAGCTTCGGCAGCACAGCCGGTGTGGCAAGGCTGATGGCGAGACAAAGCAGAACGGAGACCGTGACGACCGCGGCCAGGAGAGCTGCGAATGTCACAACGTACCCCCTACGCCCATTGCGGTCGTAGAACACAGGCGTGTGACGGCGCTCGGCCACGCAAATGACTCAAAAAAACGGAAGACGCAAAACTTCCGATGGTTAAAAGATGTTAAATAAGAAATAGAGGAATGAAGCTGCCCGCAAGCGACTCATCTACAAAACGTTAATGACCGCCCCGCAATGGGGCAGCGCCTCGACTTCAAGGGTCGAGGTCGAAAGCAGGTTTCCGCTGTCGGAAATTCCGTTGCCGCATAAACTCAAAACCTGATCGAAAAGGGGCTGGCGGCCATGCGCATTGGCGTCGCGGTCAGACGCCCAAAAAACCCCTTGGAGATTTCCGAAAGGAAGGAATTTGCAGCTCGCCCATCCCCAAGCGTGCGCTCGAGCCCCCTACGCCGTCCCCTCTTTCAAAAGGCACACCGTGACGGCAGCCGACGCGTAGCCATAAAGATAGGCCGGAGAAACGTCACCAAACGAGCCGGCGGCCATCCGGCGGCATCAACCGATCCAAGCGTTCTGAGTGCCGCGCTTCCAGCCGCCAGACACAGGATAGCCAACATGACGGCGAGCCCACCGGAAAGCGCCGAAGCTTCAATCTAAAACTCACGTCCCGCATCCCAACTGCCATCTCCGCAATTATCGCCATAGATAGCCGCGCGAGATTTTTTGGGGCGGAAGTTAACCCTTTTCACACCTTTCGAAGAGGGCGTTTATAAATACGTATAAAAAGAGAAAATTGCGCGCCAATTTTTCTGATTTATTTTGTCAGGAGCGAACGGCGGTGAAAGCACTTTCACTCGGTATCGCGGGGGCGTTTTTTACACTGTGCGCTTTGGCATCCCCGATGATGCTTCAAGCGAAGCCACGCGATGGGGATGGTGGAGCGAAGCTCACGCCACAGATCGCTGCAGACTTGCGGGAAGACGCGGCTCAGGCTTGGAAGTTCTTCGAGCGCAAAGGCAACGGCCAGACGGGCCTCTCCGCGCCCAACATCTGGCCGGACGGCGAGGGCGGGTTCGGCTCCTACGACATCGTCACCATGTGGGATGTCGGCTCCACGATCCTCGCGACGCTATCGGCCCGCTCCATCGAGCTGATCGACGACGCGACATTCGAAAAGCGGATCTCAGGCATCCTCGACTTCATCAAGCGCGCCACGTACACCCGCAAGGGCCTCAAGGTTCCAAATTTCCGCAGTGACATCGCCACCGCCAAATCCGTCGAGGATGGTTACGATACGACAGACACTGGACGCCTTTTTATCGCGCTCCGCATTCTCGACGATGCCACGAACAAGCGCTTCGATGCAGCCTCTCTGTTCAAGGGCTGGACTCTCGACAAAACTGTCATCGATGGTGTGATGAACGATCTCAAGGGTGGAAAATTCTACCCGGCACGATCGAACATCTATCGTTACTACGTCTCGCGCGGCTACGATTTCTGGTCGATCGAGCACGCCGCCGCCTATACGGGCGCCGCACCTGACAAAAATGAGGCCACACGCAAGGCGTTCCTCAAAGAGTTGAGCTCGATCGGTCCCATCGCAACAGAACCAAGCCTGATCGAAATCGTCGAGGTCGGTCCAAGCCCCTACGCGACCGTCATCGCGGACGTTCTCGAAAAGCGTCAGAAAGAACGCCACAAAGCCACTGGCAAGCTCACAAGCGTTTCCGAAACCCCGATAGATCGTGAGCCGTGGTTCACCTACCAGGGACTGGACCTCACGCGCAAAGGGGAAGCCGCGTGGACGGTTTACTCGTACCAGACCGATAAGCGGTGGAACACGCCGTCGTTTGCCCCCGATAACCGCGTGATCAACACGAAGGCTGCGTTCCTCTGGTTCGCGACGCGCCCGTCCGACTATTCGGAAAAATTGTGGAAGCTCGTGAGGAAGGACGCACGCGCCAAGGATTTCGGTTTCCACCCGGGCGTCTTCGAAAAAACCGGAAAACCGCCGACCAATATCGACTTGAACACGAATGCCACCATCCTCGAGTCGATTGCCTTCATCCTGAATGGCCGCGTTCCGCTGTCCGAGCTTCACGTGCGAAAGTAGGACCCAGGACGAGCGAACAGAAAGCCCATAAATGAAATTACTGGCACCTCCGCTCGATCATCCGAGCCGTCGCTCTTTCGACAACGCTGCACACGCTGTCTGAGAAAATTCGAAAGCTGGCGTGTGTCGAGCGGAAGGCAGATGGACCGACACCAACCGGCAGTCGGCAAGCACGCGCGCCCTGCTCACGCCTAATGCACTGATTTTAGATGATGTTTTGTCCGCCAAACAAATGGCGGTCCCTACGGGAGTCGAACCCGTCTTTTCAGATTGAAAATCTGACGTCCTAACCGATAGACGAAGGGACCGGGCCGCGGGGCGTCTCCGCCACGCCGCAGCAGGGCGTGGTATAGGGAGGTTTGACGGAAGACGCAAGCGCGCCAAGAGCGCGCGGGGGCCCTCTTCCCCGGCCGAATTTATCCTTCCTGCGCCCGGGGATCGGCCGCGTCTTCGATCTGAAGCTCGATCCGGTTGCGGCCACCCCACGTGTCGCGCCGAAGCTGCCCGGCCACATGCACCGGAAGCCCTCCAGCAGAGGCCATCAGAAGCTCCCCGAGAGGCTGTCCCGCCGCCCGAAAGGCCACGGCATCGAGCCGCGAGCCATCACCTGCCTCAAGCACGCAGCGAATGTGAGCCGTCCCGACGGGCTTCGCGAATTTCACCCGATGCGCCGGAAACACGAAGCGCGGCTGCGGATTGCCCTGCCCATAAGGTCCCGCCCGCTCCAGGAGATCGATGAGCGCCTCGTTCACGGCGGACGGCACGAGCGCCCCGTCCACCGACAGTGATGCACGCGCAGCGAGCTGCACCGCGGCTCCGGAAAGCTCGCTTGCGAAAAAGCCCTGAAGCGCCGCGAGCTTCTCCTTCTCGACCGTCAGCCCCGCCGCCATCGCGTGCCCGCCACCCTTCAGAAGCAGCCCGGCCGCCACCGCGCGGCGCACCGCGCCACCGATGTCGATCCCGGCAACCGACCTGAGCGAGCCTGTCCCGTTCATTCCCCCACCACGTGCCGCCTCGTCCCACGAGATCACACACGACGGCCGCTTGAAACGCTCCGTCAAACGGCTTGCGATGAGCCCCACGACACCGCGATGCCACTCGGGCGAACCGACGATCAGAATGCCGAGATCCGGCGTCTCGTCGAGCATCCGATCCGCCATCGACGTCGCCTCTTCGAGCGCGGACTGCTCGATCTCCTTGCGCTCCTTGTTGAGACGGTCGAGAAGCGCCGCAATGCGCGCAGCCTCGCCCGCATCTTCCGTGGACAAGAGACGCGCACCGAGACCCGCATCTCCGATCCGCCCGCCCGCGTTGATGCGAGGCCCGAGAATGAAGCCGAGATGATAGGCCGAAGGCGCTTCTCCGAGACCAGCCGCATCCTGCAGCGCGCGCAAGCCGACGTTGTCGCGCGCACGCATCACCTGCAGCCCCTTCGTGACATAGGCGCGATTGAGCCCCTTGAGCGGCACCACGTCCGCCACGGTTGCGAGCGCCACGAGATCGAGCTCGCTCATCAGCGGCGGCTCGCCCATCTTCGCGCCATAAAACCCGCGCTGCCTGAGCTCCCGCGCCGTCGCAACGAGCACCAGAAACACGACGCCTGCCGCGCAGAGATGCCCCTGCCCCGAAATGTCGTCCAACCGATTGGGATTAACGAGAGCGTGCACCGCAGGCAGCCGCTCGTCCGCCTGATGGTGATCGACCACGAGCACGTCGACGCCGCGCGCCGTCGCACCGTCGAGCACATCCACGCTCGTCGTCCCGCAGTCCACCGTTACGATGAGCTTGGCACCCTCGCCAATGAGCTGGTCTATAGCGGCCGCGTTCGGCCCATAGCCCTCCGTCAGCCGGTCGGGAATGTAGATCCGTGCCGGCACGTCATGATGGGCGAGGAAGCGCGCAACGAGCGCGGAAGACGCGGCCCCATCCACGTCGTAGTCACCGAAGATCGCAACCGGCTCTCGCCGCTCGACGGCATCGGCGAGGCGGCGCGCTGCCTTGTCCATATCGGTAAGCGAGGACGGATCCGGCATCAGTGCGCGGATCGTCGGATCGAGAAACACAGGCACTTCGTCCAGCCGCACGCCCCGCGCCGCCAGAACCCGGCCGAGCAGCTCCGGCAGCCCGTGCTGCTGGCTGATGGCCAGCGCCTCGTTGGCCCGCTGAGGCTCGAGCGTCTCCCGCCACCTGTTGCCACGCGCGGATTGAGTCACGCCGAGAAACGCAGCTTCGTCGCTCTCGGCAACAGGTGTCGCCCGCGCCTTTCGAAGTGCCGTCATGAGAGGTGCCCCGCCTGATTCGCTCCAACGGCAAGGGTCTCAGGAGTTTGCGCCGCGGACGAGCCCGCCTCAGCCCTCCGGCCCCTTTATCAACAACCGTGGGCCCGCTTGTCGGGACTCGGGCCTTATGGCAGACGTGCGGAAGCAACGCTCAATAAGGGTGCCCTATGAACAACTCGAAGAACGTGCTGATTCTGGTGCTGGTCGCCGCCGTAGCCATCCTGGGCTACCTCTACTACGAGAGCCAGCAGTCGGCCGTCGTCATCGACGCACCCGGCTTCAAGCTCGAAGCGCGCTAAACGCTTCGACCGGCAGACTATCGCGGAACAACGGACGGCCCTAAGGCCTCAGCCCTCAATGGCGTGGTGCGCGTTGCGGAACCGGCTCTTGATGCGCCGCACCGTGCCGCTCTTCGAGCGCATGACGATCGTTTCCGTCTCGGCCGTGCCGTTGCTAAAACGCACGCCATCGAGCAGCGAGCCGCCCGTGACGCCCGTCGCTGCGAAAATCACGTCCGGAGACGCCATGTCCTCCAGCGTGAACTTCCGGTTGATGTCGGTGATGCCCATCTTCTCGGCCCTGAGACGCTCCTCATCGTTCGAGGGCACGAGCCGTCCCTGGATCTGCCCGCCGATGCAGCGGAGCGCAGCAGCAGCCAACACGCCTTCCGGCGCACCGCCCGATCCCAGATAGATATCGACACCGGTCTCGGCGGAATCGGTGGTCCAGATCACGCCGGCAATGTCACCGTCCGGAATGAGCTGCACACCTGCGCCCGCATCCCGCACCGCCCTGATCAGATCCGCATGCCGGGAACGGTCGAGGATACAAGCGGTGATGTCGGAGACCGCCACACCCTTTGCCTTGGCAAGCGCGGCGAGGTTCTCTTCGACCGGCGCATCGAGATCGACGATACCGTCGGGATAGCCCGGCCCGATGGCGATCTTGTTCATGTACATATCCGGCGCATGCAAGAGCCCGCCGCGCTCGGAGATCGCAAGCACCGCAAGCGCGTTCGGCATCGCCTTGGCGCAGATCGTGGTGCCTTCGAGCGGATCGACGGCGATGTCGACTTCCGGCCCCGTGCCGTTGCCGACCGTCTCGCCGATGTAAAGCATCGGCGCTTCGTCCATCTCGCCCTCGCCGATCACGACCGTGCCGCGAAACGACACCTTGCCGAGCTCATGGCGCATGGCATCCACCGCGGCCTTGTCCGCAGCCTTTTCATTGCCCCGGCCCCTGAGGCGCGCGGCGGCGATGGCCGCAACTTCGGTGACACGCGCAACCTCAAGCACGAGCACACGATCGAGCCCGCCGTTGCCGTTATCCTTTGCCATGGCGTCCTTGCCTGCCTCTTTAAAGCTCTTCGATACGGATCATCTGCGGCGGCTCGGCCACCTTACCATCCTTTTCGATGGCCTGGAGTGCAGCGCGGATGGCCGCCTCCGTCGTATCGTGGGTCAGAATGATGACGGTGACGGCCGCCTCGGCCGCACCGGGCGGCGGCTCGTCCGGCTGGCCCGGGTGCACCGCGCCAGGACGGCGCTGAACGATGCTCTCGAGCGAGACGTTCTCATCGCTCATGCGCCGCGTAATGGCCGCCATCGCGCCCGGCCGATCGTAAACCGACAAGCGGATATAATAGTTGCCCTGATGCGACGTAAGGTTCATCGGCGCGACCGGCGCCAGCCGGTCCGTCGGGCGAATGAAGGGCGGCATCACGATCCCGCGCGCGATATCGACAATGTCGCTCGCAACGGCAGATGCTGTCGGCTTGCCACCCGCACCCGGCCCCACCAGCAGAAGATTGCCCACGAAATCGGCGTCGATACCGACGCAGTTCGTTACGCCCGAAACTTCGGCCAGCGGCGATTCTTCGTTCACCAGCACCGGCGTTACCCGCGCTTCGATCCCCTCCGCGCTCTGCACCGCAACGCCCAGCAGCTTGATGCAATAGCCAAGCTCCGCCGCCGCCTCGATGTCGGCCCGCGTAATCGTCTCGATCCCTTCGACGTGGATTTCGTCGCAAGCAACCGATGTCCCGAAAGCGAGGCAGGTCAGCAAGGCGAGCTTGTGCGCGGCATCGAAGCCGCCGATGTCGAACGACGGGTCAGCCTCCGCGTAGCCCTTCTCCTGCGCCTCGCGCAGCGCCTCGGCAAAATCCCGCTTCTCGTCCGTCATTTCGGACAGGATAAAGTTGCAGGTGCCGTTCAAAATTCCATAGACGCGCCGCACGCCATTTGCGACCAGCGTTTCACGCAACGTCTTGATGACCGGGATCGCGCCCGCGACAGCCGCCTCGAAGTTGAGCGCAACGCCGTGCTCCTCGGCAAGCCGCGCGAGCGCCGCCCCATGACGCGCGAGCAGCGCCTTGTTGGCTGTCACGACGTGCTTGCCGGCCTTGAGCGCGGCCTCGACCGCCGCCTTCGCCGGACCATCCTCGCCGCCGATCAACTCGACGAACACAATGTTGGAGGGGTCTTTGGCCAACGCCACGGGATCGTCGAACCAAGTGGCGTCGCCAAGCAGCGCATCGCGGGCCTTCCCGCGCGAGCGGGCGGACACGCCGGTCACGCGGATCGACCGCCCGAGCGTCTTTTCCAGGCGCTCGGCGTGGGCTTCAAGCAGTTGAATGAGACCCATGCCGACGGTGCCGAGACCGGCAACGCCGAGGGTCAGAGGCTCTGACATGGCGAATTGTATGGCTTGGCTAGCTTATTAACGGCTGGCTTTCTGCGGGATGGGGATGACGTTATGCATGGTTTCCGGGGACTGGGCGAGGAACTTTTTGATCGACCGGGCCGCCTGCCGGATGCGGTGCTCGTTCTCGACCAGCGCGATCCGCACGTACCCCTCGCCATATTCGCCGAAACCGAGCCCTGGCGACACGGCCACATCGGCTTTCTCGATCAAAAGCTTGGCGAATTCGACCGAGCCGAGCGCGCGGAACGGCTCGGGGATCGGACACCAGGCAAACATCGTAGCCGGCGGCGGCGGGATCGGGAAGCCCGCCCGCCCAAAGCTTTCGACCAGGCAATCGCGCCGGCTCTGGTAAACACGGCGGATCTCGGCGACGCAGTCCTGCGACCCGTTGAGGGCGGCAGCCGACGCCACCTGGATCGGCGTGAAAGCGCCATAGTCGAGATAGGATTTCACGCGCGCAAGCGCCCCGATCAGCCGCTCGTTGCCGACCGCGAACCCCATGCGCCAGCCGGGCATGTTGTAAGTCTTGGAGAGCGAGCTGAACTCGACCGTGATGTCCACGGCGCCTGGAACTTCCAGAACAGAGTGCGGCGGGTTGTCGTCGAAATAGATCTCTGAATAAGCGAGGTCCGACAGGATGATGAGATCGAGCTTCTTCGCGAGCGCAACCGCTTCCTTGTAGAAGTCGAGGGATGCCGTCATCGCCGTCGGGTTGGACGGATACGACAACACCACTGCGAGCGGCTTCGGAATCGAATGGCGGCACGCGTGCTCGACAGCACGCAGGAAGTCGTCGCCGTTACCGGCCTGCACATGGCGCATCGAAGCGCCCGAGATCAGGAACCCGAACTCGTGGATCGGATAGGTCGGGTTCGGCACAATGATCACATCGCCCGGCGCCGTAATCGCCTGCGCCATGTTGGCGAAGCCCTCTTTCGAGCCGAGCGTTGCCACCACCTGCGTCTCGGGATCGAGCTTCACACCGAACCGGCGCTCGTAATAAGCCGCCTGCGCGCGCCGCAATCCCGGAATGCCCTTCGACGCGGAATAGCGATGCGTGCGCGGCTTCGAAACCGTCTCCACCAGCTTGTCGACGATGTGCTGGGGCGTCGGCAGATCCGGATTGCCCATCCCGAGATCGATAATATCCGCGCCGCGCGCTCGCGCTGCGGCCTTGAGGCGGTTCACCTCGGCGAACACATAAGGCGGCAGACGCTTGATGCGGTGGAATTCCTCGATCACAGGCGGCTCTCGATCACGGACGACTCTGGGCGGTTGTGCGGTCCGGCATGGACATATTGTCCGGTGACACCCCGTCATCTACGGCGGGAGCACGGGATCAAGTAACGATCCGGCACCAAATGAGCCCTTACGTTTACGCTAAGGGGGCCGCCAACGTCCAGAGGGAGGCAGAGATGCGCATCACCCGCAGGCGACGCAGCCCCTTGTCCACATCGGTGCCTTAAGTCCCTGCGCCTATGCTTTTCTCCTACTAGGCGTTGTCACACGAAGAGCCTATCCTCCAAGCCATGACCAAGCCGTTCTCCACGTCCGCCACCCCCTACAGGATCGAGAACCCGGAGGAGTTCGCAAAGAACATCCTGCGCGTCTTCGAAGAAGGCGGCCGCGCGATGGGCGAGCTCCTGGAACGGCCCGACGCAAAAATCACCCCATTTTCTGCGGCCAGCGAAGCGAACGAGGCGACAAAGACGCTCTCCGAGATCGCGCGCCTCTGGATGGCCGACCCGGCAAAATTGGTCGAGGCCCAGGGCGCGCTCGTACGCTCCTACATCGACCTGTGGAACGCATCGATCCGGCGCGTGCTCGGCGAAACCGTAGAGCCCATCGTCGAGCCCCCGCCGTCGGACAACCGGTTCAAGGATCCCGAGTGGTCCACGAACCCCTATTTCGACTTCTGGAAGCAGGCATATCTCCTCACGACTCAATGGGCTGAGGACGTGCTCGAGCAAACCGAAGGGCTCGACGAGGCATCGCGCCAGAAAGCGGAGTTCTACCTCCGCATGTTGTCGAGCGCGCTCTCGCCCTCCAATTTCCCGCTGACGAACCCCGAGGTCGTCCGCGAAACGTTCGCCACCAACGCGCAGAACCTCGTCCAGGGCATGGAGCACTTGGCGCGCGACATGGAACGCTCAGGCGATCTGCTGAAGATCAGCCAGACGGACACGGAAGCCTTCGAGGTCGGCAAGAACCTGGCGACGACGCCGGGCAAGGTCGTCTTCCAGAACGAAATCTTCCAGCTCATCCAATACTCGCCCACCACCGACGAAGTGCGCGAAGTGCCGCTGCTCGTCGTGCCGCCGTGGATCAACAAATATTACATCCTCGATCTCACGCCCGCGAAGAGCTTCCTGAAGTTCGCCGTCGACCAGGGCTTCACGGTCTTCGTCGTCTCGTGGGTGAACCCGGATCATCGCCTCGCCCACAAGACCTTCGAGGACTACATGCTCGAAGGCATTCTGACGGCGGCGGATGCCGTAAAGCGCGAGACCGGCGTCGAAAAGTGCAACGTGACCGGCTACTGCGTGGGCGGCACATTGCTCGGCGCAACCCTCGCTTACTGCGCTGCCCGCGGCGAGGAGCCGTTCCGCGCCGTGACGTTCCTCACCACCCAGCTCGACTTCACGAAGGCGGGCGACCTGCTCCTCTTCACCAACGACAGCCAGCTCGCCGCACTCGAAAAGATGATGGGCGAGCGGGGCTTCCTCGACGGCTCGCGCATGGCCAACGTGTTCAACCTTATGCGCCCGCGCGACCTGATCTGGCCCTACATCGTCAACAACTACCTGCTCGGCAAGAAGCCGTTCCCGTTCGACCTGCTGTATTGGAACCAGGATTCCACGCGCATGGCGGCAGCCAATCACAACTTCTACCTGCGCGAGTTTTACAACGAGAACAAGCTGGCCAAGGGTGAAATGTCGCTTGCCGGCGTCAAGCTCGACCTCAAGAAGGTGAAGTTACCGGTGTTCGAGGTCGCCACCAAGGAAGACCACATCGCGCCCGCCCGCTCCGTCTTTATCGGCTCCAAGCTGCTCGGCGGGCCCGTCGAGTTCGTGCTTGCAGGCTCCGGCCACATCGCAGGCGTCGTCAATCCGCCTGACAAGATGAAGTATCAGTACTGGACCGCACCGAAGGCAGCCGCCGATACACTCGACGAATGGATCGGCATGGCCAAGGAGCACCCCGGTTCCTGGTGGCCCCACTGGGTGGAGTGGCTCACGAAATACGCTGGCGACTGGGTCGCGCCGCGTGAACCTGGCGAGCAGCTCGGCGTGATCGAGGATGCGCCGGGAAGCTACGTCAAGGCGAAACCCTGAGCTGCCTTAGCGCACACATCTCGGCGCGATCTCTCAGCGCCCGTGCGGCAACGTCTGCAGCATATCCACACTGATCTGCCAGCCGTCGTCGCCCCGAACCATGTAGACCATGGATCGCCCCTCCATGCGGACAGCCTCAGCCCCCTCACGCACGATCTCCGAAGTCCAGCTCCAGACGATCAATGCACGGCTGTCCGCTTGGTCAATCTTGACATCGAAGAAGCGGATCCTGCTGCGCCCCGCATCCAGATGGCGCTGGTAAACGCCGCGGATCGCATCGCGCCCGCTGATCATCGGCGAGTCTGGCGCGAGATAGACCGCGTTGGGCGTATAGAGGGCCGCAATGGCATCCGCATCGCCCGACAGCATCCCGCGCATTATCACATCCGCGGCATCACGTGGGTGCGCCACACCTCCTGCGTGGGCCGCTGAACCGGCAATCAGGCAAGACATGATCAGGAGCAGGTGACGCAGCCGCCTCGGCACGGACAGGTTCCCTTTTTGCTTCTGCTAGAACGGCACGCTGCCTTTCAGGCTGACACTGTTCTGGCTCAACGTGCTGCCGAAGCGCCCGTCGTACTGCGCGCGAAGCACCGCGCCGTCCACTCCGATGACGTCGACACCCGCACTAATATCGAATAGGACGTCGTCAACGTCGGTCACGATCTGGAAGCCCGGAGCGCCGGGGGCAGCCGCAAAGGCCGCGTGAGTGACGAAACTGTCTTCGTCTTGCCACGTCACGCCCGCACGCACGAAGGGCCGCCACACGGCGAGCGCGTCGAAGCGAAACTCGGTTCCCACCTCAATCGCGGGAGAAACGCTGAGCATCGTATCGCGGGAGCCCGCAATCACGAGCCCAAACCCGCCGCCACCCGTTTCCCGCGCACCGGAAAAGTCGAGTTCGGTGACGCGCGCTTCGACGAGCGGCTTCAGATACCAGCGTCCCTGATCAGCGAGATACGCAGCATGGAGCCAGCCGCTCACATAATCCGTGTCGCTCTTCGATGTGGCGGTCGCGGCAAAGCCCCCGAACGCCATCCGGCGATCCGTCTCGAATGATCCCCAGCCGGCGGCACCACCCGCCGCGAAAAGAAACGGCCCAGGGTTGTATTTCACGACCGCGCCGATGTTGGTGCGTTCCCCGTCCGTCGATGCACCGCTCTGCGTCGAACGCGAGATGAGATCGTAGCCCAACGCGACACCGATCCGCCAATCGGCCGCCATCGCGACCTGAAGACCGGCCGCGAACGACCCCACCCGACTGTTCGAGCCGACGTTCGTCGCCGAGCCGTCAACATCGATATCGGTCGCACGCGCGCGTGCCCAAAGACACTCGCCCTCGCGGATCGCCGCGTTCGGCCCGCCCGCCTCTCGGCAGCTCATAAGCGTATTCGCAAAGTCCGCCGAGGCGCCCTGCCCCTCGGCCTGCTGCTGCCCGAATGACACCGGAGAAAGCTGATCGTACGCGCGCCCGAGATCCGCGGTTGTCGGCACGTTCATCAAGCCCACCAGACCGGACGCCATCCACGCAGGCGCCCCGTTCGCTTGGATCGTGTTCATCGCCCGCCCGATACGGGCCTGATTGGGATTGAGGCCGCCTCGCCCCGAGAAATCGATCACGGCGCCCAGATGGACATCTTCTCCGTTCGGATCGAAGTACACGCTGTAATCGACGGCCGCGGTATCTTGCGCGGTCAGCCCATCGTCGGTCACGCCGCCGGTCGCATTCAAAATGTGAAACCGTTGCTCCAAACCGGCGGCACCAGTCGCGAGTGCTCGCCCGACCACCGTTCCGGCCAGCGAGGCAGTGCCGTCGATTTCAAGGCGGTCCGAATCGCGCGTCGCGTAATCCAGGTCGACCGCGAAGCGCCCGCTTTCCGTCTGCACGAGATTGCCGCCGAATGCCGTAACCTGCAAAGCTCCCGCACCGCCTGGCGTCAGCAGGCCTGCGTTCGTCAGTGTGCCCAAGCCGAGATTTACGAAATCGCGCGAGACGAACACGCCAGGGGCATAGTTGTTGAATGCGTTGTCGCCGTTGCCCAGATCGATGCTTCCGGCAATCGTTCCCCAGTTCTCGATCGTCTCGTGTCCGTCTCCGCCCACAACGGCAAGTTGCCCCGCAACAGTGCCGAAGTTCGCAAGCCCATTATCGCCTTCAGACATGAAAGCGACTGCAACTTGCGCCGAAACCGATCCCGAGGCGACATGAATGGAGACGTCGCCGTGCTCTGCGCCTGCACCGTCGGCGCCGCTTCCTGCCATAATACCGATGGACGCAAGACCGGTCGGGTCACCGCCCTCGACCGAGATCGTACCGGTCGTTTTTACGAAAACATCGCCGGCTCGCGCCAAGCCAGAAGCACCTCGGTTCTCTGCACCGTTGACAACCATGATGCCAACGACCAGCGGCATTAAGTTCCCATCGCCTGTCACACGAATGTCGTGCGCGTTGATCGTAGTGTTCGAGCCGTATGCTTGCCCTTCACCGGCAGCATCCGCAACGGCCGTGTTAAAAACGGCTATGCCTGCAAACCCGTCGGCCACACGCACGTCTTTGCTGTTCACTACGGTGTCTGCAGCGATTGCAATCGCCGATGAGGACGCGTCGCGCGCGACAGCCACGACCTCTTGACCGACGACAATTCCCGCAGCGCCAAGACCGCGAACATCGACCAGGCCTTCGTTGTCGATTTCGACGCTGCCTGATCTTGCATACGCGGTTGCGTTATCGCTCAAAGCCCGGAACTGCTGACCGAGCGCGATCCCGTCGGACAACTCGCCGTGCGTTTCAATGAGCCCCAAATTGGTGACGGAGATTTCGCGCCCAAGAATGGTTGCGGCGTCTTCGGTTTCCGCAATCGCCATAACTGACGCGTTTATGCCAGTTGAAGAAACACCGAATGTCCGCACCGTATCGCTTTCGATCGTGATGGCGGAAGCGGTGCCAGAAGCATTGCGCCCCTGCATCAGCAGCAGAGAATGAGCGCCCACACCGGCGGCGTAGTCGCCTCGCGTCGTTACGATACCGGAGCTGACCGCGATATGTCCGCCCGTTGCGGACGAAAGCATATGCCCGTTGGCGGAAAGGTTCTGCCGAAGCAGCACGCCGACAGAATCCTCGCCATGTGTCTCCACGTGAGTGGATTGAACGGTAACGTCGCCACCTGTCGCAGTCGCTTGGCTCCCAGCAACCGTCGCCACCGCGGATACCGCGTTGAAGGCGTCAATACCGTGCGAATATACGCCGTGGGTCGTGATTGTGCCGGTGACGGTAGCGTTGCCGTTACCCCCCGTCGCGAAGACATCGGCCGTTGCAAGAGATTCGATCACGCTCGTCGTCATATCCAAAGCGATACCGTAACTCTCCTCACCCGACGTCACGATCGTGTCGTCGCTGAAAAGCAGGATATCCGCAGACGAAAACGTGTGCTGAGCGTTGATGAGCGATGCCTGGGACACAACGTTGATACCCGGCGCGAAATCACCCGTCGTGGATATGCCGAATGGTCCGGTCGCGCTGCGCAGCGTCATGGCCAGGCCATTCGTGGAAAAGAAAATGCCCGTCATGTCGACGGTCGCGATCCCGGCAGTCAGAGAATTCACCAGCAAGGTGTCGTAGGCACCGCTCGACTCCACGACGCCGTCCACCTGGTCGCCTTGGCATATGAGCGTCGTGCCGTTCGCCACACACGGATCGTTTGCGCGGACGCCAGTGGCACTGGCTGACAGCATCAAACTTCCCACAAACAAAAACAGAACCGCGTGCCGCGTCTGAAGTGCCATAACCCCGCCTGATGGATAGCGCGCCTGCTCGCCGTCGAAATGTCGAGCACGCCGATGCGAACTGCGGCCAAGACAGCCGCCGGCGCAAACCTACGTAAGTAAACTGAGGATAGGGGTCACACCTATCTTCAGCACGCGTTGCAGGGAGAGTGAAGCGCGATTCGCTCACAGGGGTAAACCGTCGGAACCCCCATTCTGCAGCCTCACGAAAGGCTTATCACCGGCCAAAACGCTGCCGGTCTGCGGCCTGCCCAGCAGGCGCACCCGATCTTCCCGCACGCATCGTCATGTCAAGCGCGGCGCGGCGGCGCAACGATCGCACTTTGCGCCGGGCAGAGCGCCTGAACGATCGAACACGACGCACATTGTAGAAACGGGACACGCGCGCCCGGTACGCATCGAACGACGCGCCATAGGTCTCCTTGAGCCAGCGATCTTCAAGCATCGCCATTTGGAAGAACACGAGCGACACAACGGCAGCCAATGCAACGGCTTCTGTCGTCCCGGCTGCCACCGCTCCGGCGAGATAGCCGGGGATTGCCGTCGCGTACTGCGGATTGCGGCTCCAGCGATAGATGCCGCGCACCTTGAGGCCGGCCGAGCCGCAGTAGAGATTTTCACGCCCCAATTCGAGACAGGCAAAAAGATAAAAACCGGAGCACACGATGCCGAACAGCGCGGGTCCGATCCGCAATGGGTCTTCGAGCAATCCCGGCGCGATCCCGAAAAGAATGGTGACGAGCGCGGCGACGTTTGTGACGCGGAACAAGGTCCAGAAGCTCACCTGCTCCACACTCCATCGCTCGGGGCACGGCCAGATCGCGAGCGGGCCAAAGCGCGTCACCACGAGCAGCGCGTTCAAAACGACACCCGCAACGAGCCCGATCGAGAAAATGATGTCCATGGGCGCCTCCCTTGCCGGAGCGAGCGCACGCCCGAATGACCTGCCGGACGCGCATATCCGGCAGAAATTTCACTGTTCCGTAACAGCCGTATGAAATTCGCGGGCCCTAAAATCACCGCAGCGGCCGCCTGCGGCAGCAAGAGGGCTCCCCGCCCCCCACTCCTGTGCTAGAAGGCCGTCTTTCGGCAAACAAGGCCCCAGATGACCGCTCGATCCCAGACACCCGGCGACCTGACCGCCACAGCACCGCGCTCCGTCAAGCCCGCCCCCAAGGTCGGCTTCGTCTCGCTCGGCTGCCCCAAGGCTTTGGTCGATAGCGAGCGCATCATTACCAAGCTCCGCTCCGAGGGCTATCAGGTCGCCCCCGACTACGCAGGCGCCGACGTGGTCGTCGTCAACACCTGCGGCTTCCTCGACAGCGCCAAGCAGGAAAGCCTCGATGCAATCGGCGAGGCCATGGCCGAGAACGGGCGCGTCATCGTCACCGGCTGCATGGGCGTCGAGGAAGGGCGCATCCGTGAGGTGCACCCGGGCGTGCTCGCCGTCACCGGCCCGCACCAGTACGAGCAGGTCGTCACCGCCGTGCACGACGCCGCCCCCCCGCTACACGATCCCTACATCGATCTCGTGCCGCCCGAAGGACTGCGCCTCACACCACGCCACTACGCGTATTTGAAGATCTCCGAAGGCTGCAACCACCGCTGCAGCTTCTGCATCATTCCGAGCCTGCGCGGCGATCTCGCAAGCCGTCCCGTGCACCACGTGATGACGGAAGCCGAACGCTTGGTGAAAGCGGGCGTGAAAGAGCTCCTCGTCATCAGCCAGGATACGAGCGCCTACGGTCTCGACATCAAGTATGCCGAAAGCCCATGGAAGGGCGCGCCGCTCAAGGCCCGTTTCCTCGATCTTACGCGCGCGCTCGGAGATCTCGGTGCCTGGGTGCGGCTCCACTACGTCTATCCCTATCCGCACGTGGACGACGTCATTCCGTTGATGGCGGAAGGGCGCATCCTCCCCTACCTCGACATCCCCTTCCAGCACGCCTCGCCCACCGTGCTCAAAGCCATGCGCCGGCCCGCCCACCAGGAAAAGACGGCCGAACGCATCGCCCGCTGGCGAGAGATCTGCCCCGACCTCGCCATCCGCTCCACCTTCATCGTGGGCTTCCCCGGCGAGACCGAGCAGGACTTCTCCATGCTGCTCGACTGGCTGCGCGAAACCCGCCTCAACCGCATCGGCTGCTTCAAGTACGAAGCCGTCGCAGGCGCACCCGCCAACGACTTGCCCGGCGCCGTGCCCGAGGAGGTGAAGGAGGAGCGCTGGCACCGGTTCATGGAGGCCCAGCTTGAGATCTCCGCAGAGATCCAGGCCGCCCGCGTCGGCAGCGAGATCGACGTCATCGTCGACGAAATCGGCCCCGACGGCGCTGTCGGCCGTTCCAAGTGGGACGCGCCGGAAATCGACGGCAACGTATTCCTCGAAAGCAGCGCGCCCCTCAAGGCCGGAGACATCGTAAAGGCGCGCGTCACCGGCGCCGACGACTACGACCTCTTCGCAACGGTCGACTGACGACGATCCACGCCCTCGTTTGTCATCCCGGAAAGGCGAAGCCTTATCCGGGACCCAGCGCACGGCTCGTTGAAGACGCAAATTTCGCGATAGAAGTTTTTCCTGGGTCCCGGCTCTACGTTTCGCTGCGCTCCTCTGGCCGGGATGACAGGGGCGCGCCCGTTAACCGTGCCATCCTCCCACCCGCGTTGACAGTTGTCACACGCCGGTGCGACAGTCCGACCCCTAGGGATAAGGGGGGAAGGCCCGCATGGTCACACCGTCCGATCAATCCGCCGCGCCCGCACCGCAGGGCAGCCCGGAAATTCGCATCTATTCGCACTCCCCAATCGTCTACTGGTGGGTTGTCTGGGCTTACGGATATTTCTGCGCGGCCTTCACCTATTTCCAGGGCGAGCGGGTCAACTTCAGCGCGGGCGTCAAGCCGCTCTTTATTCATCCCAGCGCGTGGGTCGGCCTCTCCTTCACGCTTGTCCTCCTCGTCGTGATCGTCGCCACCACCGTCCGCGCACGCGGCGTCAACGCGCTGCTTCTGCTGCTGCTCATGGGTGCTGCGGCGGCGGGCACCTACTTCGTCATGGACACGCGGGAATTCTGGGCGGAACCGCCCGCGCTCCTCGTGCACATGAACCTCGCGTTCTACATGCTCGTGTCGTCGGTCCTATTCGCCGTCTGGTTCGTGATCGTCTTCATCGTGGACCGCCTTTCCTACTGGCGCTTCCGCGGCACGCAGGTCGAGCGCGTACAACGCTTTTCGAGCATTCTCGGTCGCGCGCCCGAGAGCTGGTCGGTCATGCACATTCGCCTCACCCGCAACAGCGACGACCTGATCGCCCACAAAATCCTGGGCCTCGGCTTCCTCGGCCTCGGCACCAGCGACATCGACGCCAAGCTCACGATCTTCGGCGGCGGACACGAGCAGTTCCGCATCGAGAACGTATGGCGCGCATCCGCGCCACTGCGGGCGATCCAGCAGGCGATGGGCCAAAAGGCTACCGTCGTCGTCTGACGGAACCGGCAGGAGACAGTCGCGGCGGAGAGGGAGAGACCATGAGACATAGGCTCTCCCGTCCTTCGCTCCACGTCATCCTCACCGCCACCGTGCTCGCGCTGGCCGTCGTGCTCCGTATCGCAGATCCCGATCCCGTCGCGCGCCTTCGTCTCTCCGTCTTCGATACCTACCTCAACCTGAAGCCGCGCGAGGCCGACCCAACCTTCCCGGTCCGCATCGTCGACATCGACGAAGCCTCCCTCGCCAAGATCGGCCAATGGCCCTGGCCGCGCTCGGAACTCGCGCGCATCGTCGAACGCCTCGCCGAAGCCGGCGCCGAAACCATCGCCATCGACCTCATCCTCGCCGAACCCGATCGTCTGTCGCCTGACGCACTCGCACGCCAGGCAGAGACCCGCCGCGAACTCGCGCCCATCGTCGCCGAACTCTCAACGCTTCCTTCCAACGACACACTTCTCGCCCGCGCCATGACGAAGCTTCCCGTCGTGCTGGGCTTCGCGGGCGACACCACGCGAAAAAACACACCCCGCACGCCCAAAGCAGCCTTCGCTACGGCAGGCGACGATCCCCGGCTCTTCGTCCCGCGCTTTCAGGGCGCCATCGAGCCGCTGCCAGAGCTTGCCGCAGCAGCAACCGGCGAAGGCGCCGTCAACTGGCTCCCCGCTCGCGATCAGATCGTGCGGTCTGTTCCGCTGCTCGTCTCCGCAGGAGACGTTCTCGCGCCCACGCTCGCGCTCGAAGCACTTCGCACCGGCATGGGAGAAACGACGGCGTTCGTGCGCGCTTCGGGCGGAAGTGGCGTGCTAGCGTTTGGGCAAGAGACGGGCGTCGAAACGGTGCGCGTCGGCACGACGGTGCTCCCCACGACGAGCGACGGCCAGCTCTGGCTCAACTTCGCGCGCGCCGATCCTCGCCGGTACATCTCCGCGCAGACCGTCCTCGACAGAACCTTCGCATCCGAGGATGTCCGCGGACGCCATGTCCTCATCGGCGCGAGCGCAACGGGCCTGCTCGACCTGCGCGCAACCCCGCTCGCGTCTTCCGTGCCGGGCGTCGAGATCCACGCGCAGGCCATCGAGCAAATGCTGTCGGGCGCACATCTCACGCGCCCCGCATTCGCCACCGGCGCCGAGATCGTCTTTCTCCTGCTCGCCGGGCTGCTCGTCTCTGCCGCGATCCATCGCGCAGGCCCACTGACAGCCGCAATCATCGGCGCAGGCGCCGTTGCAGCCGTCGCTGCAGGCTCTTGGATTGCGTTCTCGAAAGGCGCCTATCTGCTCGATCCGGTTTATCCCGCACTCGCCTTGCTCGCGGTCTATCTCAGCGGCTCGCTGCTCTCCTACATCCGCACGGAAACGGACCGTGCCCGCGTCAAACGCGCGTTCGGCCACTACGTCGCCGCACCCCTCGTCGAGCAACTCGCGCAAGATCCGTCACGCCTCAAGCTCGGCGGCGAAATGCGTGACGTCACGCTGCTGTTTGCGGACGTTCGCGGATTTTCGCGCCTCTCCGAAGGCATGGACGCAGAAACCTTGATCCGCTTCGTCAATCGTCTCTTCACGCCGCTGTCCGAAATCATCCTCGCGCAACGCGGCACCATCGACAAATTCATGGGCGACGCGGTGATGGCCTTCTGGAACGCACCGATTGCAGATCCTGGCCACGCAGCCGCCGCGTGTCGCGCGGCCCTCGCCATGCAGCACGAGATACGCCGCCTCAACCGCGAGGATGCCGCCCGCCAGGCTGCCGAGGGTACCCCCCACAAGGCGCTCAACATCGGCATCGGCCTCAACACAGGAAAATGCTGTGTGGGAAATGTCGGCTCGCCCGAGCGGTTCGACTATTCGGTGCTCGGCGATGCGGTGAACGTCGCGTCCCGCATCGAGAGCGCGACGAAGCGGTATGGTGTCCCGATCCTCGCAGGCGAAAGCACGGCCCGGGGGGCGCCCGACTTTGCTTTCCTCGAAATCGACGCCATCGCACGCCTCTCCGGCAAGGATCGCCCCGAGCGCCTGTTTGCGCTCGCAGGAGACGAACGGATCGCGAAATCGGCCGAGTTTCAAGATTTCGCGGCGCGCTTTGCCGCCTTCTCGGCCGCGCGCACCCACGCCGACACCGCCAGAGCAACGCGCGAGTACGCGACCTGTCGAGCAGCACTGGACGCACTCGAAGCAAAGCACCCTTCGGTTATGGCACTCGGCGGCTTGCTCATCAGCGATGCCGCCTCGCCCGGCACGTGAGAAGCCCCTTCACCGCGAGTGCCACCGGCCGTCAGTGCCGGCCACCGCCGCGTCCGTACGAACCGCCACCTGGGCTACCGCCGCCATAGTTGCCGCCCCTGTTACCTCCGCCGCCAATACGGCCAAGCCCGATACCGACGCCGATCCCGATTGCCGTACCGAGAAATTCGGAGCCGTCGGAGCCACCGCCCCGCTTGGCTTGACGCTGCTTCCGTTGCTTCTTCGCCTTCGACGGCACGGCCGCGCGCTTTTTCGATTTTTTCGAGGGCGATTTCATCTCGGCCTTTTTCCGCGTTTCGGTTCTGGTCTTCGGTTTGTCGGGCTGGGGCAACGCGGCCAGCGTGATCGCCTCGCGTGTCAACACAGGCCCTGTATCGAATCCTGGCGCACGCGTCACAAACGGGAATGCATCGTCGAACGGAACGCGATCGTTACCGTCGAGAGACGCCCATCTGACCGGCGGTCCGACATCGCCGTCGTCGTCGATCCGGATCAGCTTCCCGGGCTCATCCAGATCGCGGCACTGACCGCGCATGTTGCAGACCTGCACCGCGCCCTCGTGCAGCAAAAGCCACGCGAGGCCGGCCTCCTCGACATAGACGTCGAAGATTGTGCCCCGCACGGTAATCGCGGCAGCGGGCGTCTTGATCACATACGTGGGCTTCTCAGCCACGCCGGTCACGAACCGGAACGCGCCCTTGACGAGATCCAGCACGATCGACCCCTTGGACTTCTCGGGATCGTAGACGAACTTGTCGAGCGTGAGCCGCGAGCCGGGTCCAAGCGCGAGCTTCGTGTTGTCCTCGAGTTCGATCTCGCTCAACGCATCGAGCCCCACCTCGATAATTTCGTTCTGCCGAACGTCGTCGCCGGCGGAAAGACTGCGGGTATCCCGGTTGAACGCCGCCGTGACCAGATTGACGACGACGAGCGTTTCGCCGACCGGCTGCTGGGAAGAAGCCGCAGACGCCGTCATCGCGAGAAGCGCGAAAGAAAGGGTAAGGCTCGTAAGAAACGAAGGACTTTTCATCGTGGCCATCCTTCTTATGGGGCGCGCGCTGAAGCGCACGCACGCGACGCCCCGGCATGACCCTAGTCCCCGCAGAATAGCAGAAACGAAGCCACGCCCGAAAGCTGTCCCGTAGGGAACAGCCGAACGGCCATTTCAAAGAAACGTCAGAGCTGGATCGCGCCCGTGGTACGGGACTCGGCCTTATGCTCAGGCTCGACATGGATCACGACGTCGGAGCCCTCGATCTCGGCTTCCAGCGCGGCCTCCAGCCGGTCGCAGATCTCGTGCGCCTCATGCACGCTCATGGCCCCCGGCACGACAAGATGAAACTCGATGAACACCACCGGCCCCGAGATGCGCGTGCGCACACCGTGCGCTTCAAGCGCACCGTGCCCGCTTTCCTTGATCGCCGCACGAATACGGGCCTGGATGTCGGCGTCCGCCGCCTCATCGAGCAGCCCGCTCAGCGAGGCCATGGCGATCTTGGACCCACTCCAGAGAATGTAGGCGGCCACCGCGACGGCAAGCAGCGGATCCAGCAGCGCAATCCCCGTGGCTTTGGCGAGCAGAAGCCCTGCAATCACGCCCACCGACGTCAGCACGTCCGTGAAAAGATGCCAGCCGTCGGCAACCAGGGCCGGAGACCGATGTGCCCGCCCGCGCCGAACCAGGAATGCGGCCCACGCGCCATTGAGCACCGTCGCCAACGCGCTGAGCCCCATGCCGAAACCGAAGGCCTCAAGGTCTCGCGGCGAGAGCAGCGCATCGTAAGCCTCCCGGAAGATCAGAAGCGCCGCCACGATAATCAAAGCGCCTTCTAGCACGGCCGAGAAATACTCCGCCTTGTGATGCCCGAACGGGTGCTCCTTGTCGGCCGGACGCGCGCCGAAGCTGATGGCAAGCAAGGCCGCAAGCGCCGCCACGAGATTGACGATGCTTTCGAGCGCATCCGAATAAAGCGCCACCGACCCCGTCACGAGATAGGCCGCATACTTGAGCGACATGACGGCAAGCGCCACGACAATGCTCGCCGCGCCGATCATCTGGACGGTTGAAAATTTGCGCGGCTTGCTGGCCCGAGGATCCATGCCTGCTCCTTCGCCGCCCCTTGACGGCCGACGAGCCCCTCCTGCCAGAGAACCCCGCGACGCGCCAGCCTCCCGCGACCATTCCTCACGCGGCCGTAGCCACATCGTTATCCACAGCCGGTACCGTCCCGGCGCTCCCCGCGCGCCCAAGAATCTGGTCCCAAGGACATCAACGAGCGCCGCAGGGCGGGAAACGGCGCGAGCATCCGGCTCGGGGAGCGCATCGTCATGGCGAATTTCACGACCCACATCGCAACCGGAACGGTGGTTGCCGGCGCGCTGGCGACCCTAACGCTTGCCGCCGACGTGATCGCGCCGGAAAACCTCATACCCGTGACATTGGCCGGCGTCGTCGGCTCTATCCTGCCGGACATCGATCTCCGCGTCAGCCGCCCCAGCCGCGCTCTTTTCTCAGGCTTCGCGATCTTCTTCTCGTTCGCGGTCCTGTTCGCCGCTGCCGATCACTTCTCGATTGCAGAGCTCTGGCTTCTCTGGCTCGGCACGCTCCTGTTCGTACGCTACGGACTGCACACGATCTTTCACAACTCCACGATCCATCGCGGCACGTGGCACTCGCTCCTCGCGGCCCTGTTCTCTGCGGCAGCCACGGCCGTCATATTCGGCCATCTGCTGGATCGGCACGCGGGCGTGGCTTGGCTCGCGGGCGGTTTCATGCTGGTCGGCTACCTCGTCCACCTCACGCTGGACGAAATCTCGTCCGTGGACATGATCGACAGACGGGTAAAAGCGTCCTTCGGCACGGCCCTAAAGGTCTACGACCGGCGCTATCCGCTTGGAACGGTAGGCATGGCGGCAGCGCTTGTGTTCGCGGTCTGGCTTGCCCCCTCGCCGCACACCTTCCTGAGCGGCATCTCCTCACGCGACATGTGGGCCGGCCTCAACGAACGCCTCCTGCCGAAGGAAAGCTGGTTCGGGATCGTGAATGTGCCGAGCCGGTACGCAGACACGCCACCCGCGCAAAACGGCATAACCACCGGCGCATTGCCGGAAGCCCAGCCGGCTACTGACACTGAACCGTCGAAGACACCCTAAATCGGAAGAAGTCGCTGCAAGCCCCTTCGGGCCGCGAAACAAGCGGCAAAGACGGGAGCGCCTTCAGCCGGCAGCCTCGGCACAGCGCGCTTCGAGACCGGCAAGATAGGTCCCGATCAGGTTTCGCATCAAAACCGGCGCCTCTTCGGCTGAGACGATCGAAAGTTTGTCAGCCACCGCGAGCGACGAAATCCCATGCACGCTGGACCAGAGAACGCGTGCCGATCGCCGCGCCTCGTCCTCGTCGAGACCCTTCGATAGCGGCCGAAGCACGTTCTCGAACTTGCTCGCCAGCGCATCGAGTTTTTGACGATACCAATCGGGAAGGGTCTGCGAGACCGGAATGTGGTGCTCGAACAACAGGTTCCACAACCGCGGATTGCCGCCGGCAAAATTCAGGTAGCGTTCCGCCGTGCGATAGACGCGCTCATGTGCCTCGCCGTCCCCCGAAACGGTATCGAGCTCCTCCAGAAGACGATCGAGAAGACGCCCCTCGATGGTGAGAATGAGGTCGTCGAGGTTGTCGAACGAGTTGTACAGCGTGCCCGGCGAATAATCGATGCGCCGCGCAATCTCCCGAGCCGACAAGCCGACCAGGCCGCTCTCGTGGATCAAGTCCGTCGAGGCCTGAACGATCAGCTCGCGCAGTTCATCTGCCGTATGAAGGGACCGGCGGCCCATGAAGCTCCATCCCGCAAAGTTCAAACGAGTCCGAAAAGTCAATCGGCACGAAAGTAGGATGCGGGAGAGGTTGCACCTCTGTCAAATCGACCGGCCACTCGAACGCTGCGGCATCGCATCTCTGCGCGGCAGTGTACTGAAGATTATCGTAAACCGCAATCTTCAAAGCCGCACCCGATCACGAAAAACTATCGATAGAACGATGCGTTAAGGGCAGGCGCTCCGGCACGTATCCGGACCTTCGAAGTTCACGCAGCTCTGCTTCCTGGGCTTCGCAAAAGACTGCTCCTCCCAATTGGCGCTATTCATGATCATGCCCACGAACATCGGTCTGTAGGCATATGACGCCTTCACGACGATAACGCTGTCAGCCGCATCGGCAGCAGGATCGATCAATCCGGCGGCGATGGGTACCGGCTGACACTTGCCGGGTTGTGCACCGCCGTTGAACGACGGCACGTTTTGCGGTGCCACATAAGACACCGTATCTCCCTTTCTCCCTTTCACAGGAACGATGGAGACGCTGAGCGGCCCCGCATCGAAGGGGCTCATGATCTGCGCGACAATGTCGTAGATCGCATTAACGTCCTGCGCCGTCAGCTGTTCCTCGCGGCTCACGAGATCCGCGACCGTCGCCGTAACGACGCTGAGCCGTCGATCAATGGAAATCGCACGTGTGGCTTCCACCGCGCCGAGCAGCATGACGAGCATGACTGGCGCAATGAACGCGAACTCCACGGCAGCAACCCCGCGTGCGCACCGCACGAACCGATAGGCCGTCAGCACGGCCCTGCGCTTCAGCGAGCGCAAAAGACCCGGCCGGCCCGTACGATCCCTTTCACCCGGCCCGACGCCGGCAAACGGCTCCCGCATCACTTATAGGGCTCCGTTTGAAAGACGGTCGCCGCCGAGAGGATGATCTTGCCGCTGCCTGTCGTTGGCGTTGGCGAAATCAAGCCCCAGATCGACTGCCAGAGCTGCACGCCCATGACCCAATCGTAGCAAACGTTGACGACGACCTTTCGATCTTCCTCGCCAACGGCCGTCACGAGGCTGGCATCGCCAGATCCCGAAGGGGGCGCGAGCCCGTCATCCGCAATACAGCTCGGCATCGGCACCAAGTCCCGAAAGCGCTCCGCGCTCCTGAAATGAATGACAAGCCGGCTGTCGCAAGCGATGTACGACCCAGCCGCATCACAAACCATTTTTCGGAAATCGGCGACGGTCATCGCAGCTTTCTGCGCCTGACCCGTACGGATCTGGCGGGATGCCTCCCCCACGGCGTGCTCCAAAGAGTGCAGCGCCAGATACTGCATCCCGACCGTCATGATCCCCATCATCAGGAGGAAGAACGGCGTCGCGACGAGCGCAAACTCGACAGCCGTCGTCCCGTGCGTATCGCCACGGAAACGCCGCACGACACGCTGAGCCCAATTCAGAGTGTTGAAAGGAGGCAATTCACCTGGCCGCATTGATCCGCACGCGCGAAACCCCGAGAGAAGTCCCCAGGTTAAAGGGGCACTGCTCTACGAATGGTTGATGGACTGTAGGACCCGGCAGGGAAGGTAAAGAGATCCTTATGGCTCTCCCGTCTCCAAGAAGGGTAAGCCGAGGAACAAGCGCCCAAAGCGGCCACCCACCCGGCGAGCCGCGTCCGGGCGCGGCCAAGCGCGGCGCCGGACGATGTCGTCGATTAGGAAAATCGAACGAAAGGCAAATGGTGCGGTCGAGAAGACTCGAACTTCCACGGGTCGCCCCGCTACCACCTCAAGGTAGTGCGTCTACCAATTCCGCCACGACCGCATCATGACCAGAAGCGCCCCCATATAGCCAACTCACGCAGCCGGAACAAGAGGGACACCGAGCGTCCGCGGAACTAACAGAGCCAATCCGTGAAGGCAAGCGCTCAAAAAGCGCAGCTAGCGTTTTTAGCCGCGGTTATGCTGCTGAAGCACCGAAAAATGATAGAGATCGAGCCATGAAGGATTTCGATGTTTGCCCCCAGGGCACCCACGACGTCTCCTGGCGCGTGAGCCCGAATCTCACGCCTTATCCGTTTGCGGTTCAAGCGATGGAGCGCCGCGCCGCGAACATTCGCGATGGCGCAGCCCCCGAGTTGGTCTGGCTTCTGGAACATCCGCCGCTCTACACCGCCGGGACCAGCGCTCGTCCCGCCGACCTGAGAGACCCCGACCGCCTCCCCGTCTTCTCGACAGGCCGCGGCGGACAATTCACCTACCATGGGCCAGGCCAGCTCATCGCGTACGTCATGCTCGACGTCCAGCGCCGCTTCGGCGCCGACGTGAGGGCGTTCGTCGGCGCCCTGGAGCAGTGGCTCATCGCCGCTCTCGCCGACCTCGGCATCCGGGGTGAGACGCGCGAAGGCCGTGTCGGAATCTGGATCGCCGACCCGGGCCCTCCGCCCTCCGAAAGCAAGATAGCCGCCCTCGGCATCCGGATCCGCCGAGGCGTGAGCTTCCACGGGGCAAGCCTCAACGTCACGCCCGATCTCTCCCACTACGCGGGGATTATCCCGTGCGGCATTGCCGAGCACGGCGTGACGAGCCTTGCCGCCCTCGGACACGAGACATCGATGAAAGATGTGGACATCGCGCTGCGGCGGAGATTTGAGGAGCTGTTCGGCCCCACAACCGACGATGTGCCGCCAAACGAAACGGACGCTCACACGCCCACAAAGCGTGAAACAAGCCCGTCGTAAAAAATGAAAACCCGACCCCGCGACAGGCGGAGCCGGGCCAAATTCGCACACCGAAGCCTTTTGCTACGGACGCGGGGCGGGCTGAGAAGGCTGGGCGTCAGGTCCTGAACCGGACACTGTCGGCGCCACCGCACCGTCATCGTAGAGCTGGCCATCCTCGATCGACGTGACATCCGAGCTTTCGAGCTCGAACGGGTCTTCTCGACTGTCGTCGATCCTGATCAAGCATCCCACCTTGCAAATCCCATCGATCACCTCGTTCGGCTTGAGAACCAGGGTCTTTGGGGTGCTGCCCTCGATGATGGTGACCTTGCGGTCCCGATCGTCCCGATTTGTGATCGAAGCCGACAGAGCGGCCGAGGGCGAAAGGAGGACTGCGATCAGAAGCCACGATATGACGCGATCAAGAACCACAGCCGGCAACAAGCGCTCCGAATTGAAACTGGTTACTTCTTCTTCGCCTTCTTCGCCGCGGGCTTCTTCGCGGCGGGCTTCTTAGCGGCAGGTTTCTTAGCAGCTTTAGCCATAGTCGTTAGTCCTTCCATTGAACACCCGGCACACACCGGGCTCGATCCGACCCGACTCGTTGGCGGGTCTTTTCGCAATGTGAGGAGAATCATTTCCTCCTTCAAACGGAAATTTCCGGTGACGCCTATCGAAGTTTTCGATAGATAGTTTTGTGCTTTTTAAGTGCGCGTTATGAGCAATAAATGGACATCAATCTCGCGCGAACGTTCTTGATGGTCGCGGAGACCGGCAGCTTTATCGAGGCTGCGGTAAAGCTCAACATCACGCAGTCCACAGTATCCGCCCGCATCAAAGGCCTCGAGGATCTCCTCGGCTGTTCGCTGTTCCACCGCTCGAAATCCGGCGCAGACCTCACGGCCGCAGGCGAGCAGTTCCGCAAGCACGCGCTCGCGCTCGTCCGCGTCTGGCAACGCGCGCAGCTCGAAGTCAGCCTCGTGGATCAGCACAGCGACCATCTCGCGGTCGGCGCCTCTCAAGGCTTATGGCAAGGCTTTCTGTTGAAATGGGTGGCGCGCCTCCGCGCCACCAACCCCGACATCGCAGTCTCGGCCTTCTCGGCCGCGTCCCCGGTCCTGACCCAGCGTCTCATCGAAGGCACGCTCGATCTCGCGGTCATGTACCGCCCTATCCAGCCACCGGGCCACGTGGTCGAGCACCTGTTCGATGAGGAGTTCGTGCTGGTGACGAGCGGCAAGGCTCCCCCTGGCAGGCGCGAGCCCGGCGAGTACGTGCTGGTGGATTGGGGGCCGGACTTCCAGCAGGATCATGCAGCCGCCTACCCCGAGCTCACGAACCCGGGCTTGCGCCTCGATCTCGGCTCCGTCGGTCTCGATTACCTGCTCACCACCGAGGCATCGGCATACTTCCCGGCCCGCATCGTGAAGCCCTACGTGGCGCGCGGCCGCCTCCATCAGCCCAAGCGCGCACGCCGCTTCGTCTATCCCGTCTACATGGTCTATCCGGAGGCCCGCGACGAGGAGACGTACGAGCTGATCATCCAGGGCCTGCGCCGCGCCGCTGCCCGCCTTGGCTAGCAGAGGTTTTTGTCCGAGCCGGCATCCGCTGCCGCTGTCGCCCTAACCTCGAAACCCTCGAAGGTGCCGACGACCTCCTCGCCAAGGATCTCGACCTGCTTCACGGCGGCTCCTTGGGGGCCCCGCCCACAACGGGCGATCATCTCCGCAACGCTTTCGTTCTCGCCCTGGAATACGGCCTCGACTGCGCCGTCGATCAGGTTGCGCACCCAGCCCGTGAGCTTGAGCTCGGTCGCCACCCTCTGCGTCCAGGCACGATACCCCACCCCCTGCACGAGACCTTCAATTCTGACGTGCGCGGTGCGGGTGCCGATCATGGCGTGACCTGTTGGAGCAATCTCAGTCCGGCTTCAGCGCCGTGACCTCGATCTCGATCTTCATAGCGGGATCGACCAGACCTGCAATGATCAGCGTCGCAGCCGGCCGCACCTCGCCAAAGTAGGTCTTCATAACGGGAAGACACGGCTTGAAGTCGTCCGCGCTGGTGAAGATGTACTTCACCCGCACGACATCGGCGAGGCTCGCTCCCGCCTGCTCCAGCGCCTTGGCGATGTTGCGGAAGCACTGGTCGGCCTGTGCGGTCACGTCGTCCGAAATCGACATGGTCTCGTAGTTGAAACCCGTCGTGCCGGAGACGAACACCCACCGCCCGTCTACGACGGCGCGCGAATAGCCCATCTCAAGCTCGAACGGGGAACCAGACGAGATGAGTTTACGCGACGCGTTGGTCATCTCACGCAAACTCCAGGATCACGGCATCGACAGCCAGGCTGTCGCCAGCCTTCGCGTTGACCTTCTTGACCACGCCATCGCGCTCGGCCCGGAGGATGTTCTCCATCTTCATGGCCTCGACGACAGCCAGAGCGTCGCCCGCCTTCACTTCCGCGCCCTCGCTCGTATGGATCGCCTTGACGAGACCCGGCATCGGGCAGAGCAGGAACTTGCTCATGTCGGCCGCGGCCTTCACCGGCATCAACGACACCAGCTCCGCCTCGCGCTCGGTATAGACGTAGACCGGGCTCTGGATACCGCGATAGGAGAGCGTCACGCCGTTCAGGATCGGGCGCACCTGCACCGACACGGCCTTGCCGCCGACATCGCCGCGCCATACCGGGTCGCCCGCCTTCCAGTCGGATTGCACGGCGAGCGACTGCTCGGCCGCGCCGTTCGCGTCGAGGAAACCGACGGTCAACTGATCCTCGGTCGCCGTAACCTCGATGGTCTGGCGCTCGCCGCCGATATCGACCACGCGGCGTTTCGCGAAGGTCACCGATCCGTTGGTCATCTGGCCGTCGATCAGCCGGCGGCGCGCATTGTGGAGGTGATCGATCGCCGCTGCCACCGCAACCAGCGCCTTGCGCTCCTCACCCTCGGCAACACGCGGGCTGAAGCCCTCGGGATATTCCTCAGCGATGAAGCCCGTCGAGAGGCGTCCCTCGCGCCAGCGCGGATGATGCATGAGCGCGGAGACGAACGGCACGTTGTGCTGAATGCCGTCGATATAGAACGCATCGAGCGCATCGGCCTGCGCGTCGATGGCCGCGATGCGCGTCGGCCCGTGGGTCACGAGCTTCGCGATCATGGGATCGTAGAACATCGAGATCTCGCCGCCTTCCTCGACGCCGGTATCGTTGCGCACCGTGATGCCGTCGCGCACCTCTTCCTCGGGCGGGCGATACTTCACGAGACGCCCGATGGAGGGCAGGAAGTTGCGGAACGGATCCTCGGCGTAAACGCGGCTCTCGACGGCCCAGCCGTTGAGCTTAACGTCCGACTGCTTGATCGGAAGCTTTTCGCCTGCCGCGGAGCGGATCATCAGCTCCACGAGGTCGACGCCCGTCACGAGCTCCGTCACCGGATGCTCCACCTGCAGGCGCGTATTCATTTCAAGGAAGAAGAAGCTCTTGTCCTGGCCGGCCACGAACTCGACCGTTCCAGCCGAATCGTAGCCCACCGCCTTGGCCAGCGCGACCGCCTGCTCGCCCATGGCGCGGCGCGTCTTTTCGTCGAGCAGGGGCGACGGGGCTTCTTCGATGACCTTCTGGTTACGGCGCTGGATCGAGCACTCGCGCTCGCCCAAGTAGACGACGTTGCCGTGCTTGTCGCCGATGAGCTGGATCTCGATATGGCGCGGATCGACGATGAACTTTTCGATGAACATGCGGTCGTCGCCGAACGACGCCTTGGCTTCCGAGCGCGCCAGCGGGAAGCCTTCTTCGACTTCCTTGCGGTTGTAGGCAATGCGCATGCCCTTGCCGCCGCCGCCGGCCGAAGCCTTCATCATGACGGGATAGCCGATCTCCTCGGCGATCTTTATCGCGTGCTTCTCGTCGGCGATCTCGCCCACGTAGCCCGGCACCGTCGAAACTTTAGCTGCGGCAGCAGCCTTCTTGCTTTCGATCTTGTCGCCCATGGCCGCGATGGCCTTGGGGTTCGGCCCGATGAAGACGACACCGGCTTTCGCAAGCGCAACCGGGAAGGCCTCGCGTTCGGACAGGAAGCCGTACCCGGGGTGAACCGCCTCCGCACCCGTTTTCTTGCAGGCGTCGACGATCTTATCGATCAGCAGATAGGATTCGGCAGCCGGCGGAGGACCGAGATGGACGGCCTCATCCGCCATCTCGACGTGCAGCGCGTCGCGATCGGCGTCGGAAAAGACGGCCACCGTCTTGATGCCCATCTTGCGCGCGGTCTTGATCACGCGGCAGGCGATTTCGCCGCGATTGGCAATGAGGATTTTCTTGAACATTATCCCTGGGCGCCCTGTCTCGATGTCGGGGAAGTCGGTGGGAGGCTTTCTAGACGAATTCTATGAACCGCGTAAACCGCGATAAATCGCGCCGGGCCAGCCTGGCATGACGGAATTATGAACAGGTCCAGTTGCGCCGAGCCACGCGCCGTGCCGGTACGGGCTGCTCTCAAGCGGCCCCGGCCGCTAACTCTCTAGAGTTTAGAGTATTTCAGGCTGCTCTGCCGTCCCGGACAGCCGCGCCGATCAGGCGTTCCCGGCGCAGATGCGCGGCCACCGCCGCCGCCACCGGTGAGCGCGGCGCATCCGTCTCCAGCCGCGCCGAAAGCCAACCCGGCTCGTCTGTGACCAGTCGTTCGCCGGTCACGATCTCGATCCTCTGCCGTTCGAGACGGGCCAGCGCCCGCTCCTCGTTGGACGGCAAATGATAATCGTGGGTCAGAAACCCGAGCGCCGCCGCCACCTGCCGGTCGAGCGGCAAGGGCTGGCCTGCCGAAACGCGCGGCCTGAGCGCGACGGAACGTGGCGGCACGGCGTAGCCTTGCTCAGCCAACAGCACGTTCGACATGGCCTTCGCGAACAGATCCACCCACGCGGACGGCACCGGCCGGGCCGACACGGCCTCGTCGATGGCGATCAGGATCTCGGTCTCTGCCCGCGTGAGCGCGAGCGCGCTGTCGCCCGCAAAAGCGTTGAGGATCGTCCGGATCAGCGTAATGTCCTGCTCGCTGATCGTGCCGGGCACCGGCGGCTGGCCTTGCCCCGACCGCAACGGACCGAACCCGTGGATGGCAGCCCCCGCCACCTGCGCGAGCGCAAACGTCGCCAGACTGAGCGGGAACCAGCGCGCCTTCCCCAGAATCGCGACCAGCAGATCCAGTTCCGCACGGTTGGCAATCCACCCGTCCGTCGAGAGCCGCGAGATGAGCCAATCGCTCTTCTCCGCCGTGATGTAGCCCTCGGGGCCACTCTGATTGAGAATGTAATCGCCGATCAGGTCCACCAGGAACCCGCCCCAGGAAGGCGCCTGCACCGGGCAAGTCCGATTGAGCCGAAGCAGCGTCTCGGCTTCGTCCTCGTGGATATCGGGATCGTCTTGGAAGGCCGCCTTGAGGCGCGCGACATCGCCATCCTTGATGCTGCCGCGGGACTCGAATTCCTCAACGGATACAGACTTAACCACGCACATGACACTTCCCCACCCCGACGCTCCCGTGGATGTCAAAGCTAGGCGAGCATCCTTACCAATCGCCTAATGTCCGCCCTGCAAAGAAACAGGGTCAAACCTCAGCATACGGCAGGTGTGGCTGCCGGGCCGCACGGAGATCGCCCCAGAGGTCAAGCCGGAAATCCAGTGTCGCGCACCCTTCGCGCCCCCTTGAGTTCTCCCGACCGCCCTATAGGGTGGCGCGCATCATGAACCCCACCGTCCGCTTCGCGCCGAGCCCCACCGGCACGCTCCATATCGGCAACATCCGCACCGCGGTGTTGAACGCGCTGCTCGCCCGTAAGGCGGGAGGCACGTTCATGCTCCGCCTCGACGATACGGACCGCGAGCGGTCCACGGAGGAATTCGCGGACGCCATCCGAACGGACCTCCGGTGGCTCGGACTCGACTGGACCCGCGAAGAGCGCCAGTCCGACCGCCTCGGCCGCTACGCCGAGGTTGCAGAGACGCTCAAAGCCAGCGGACACCTATACCCTTGCTACGAAACCGAGGCCGAACTCGACCTCAAGCGGAAGCGCCAGCGCGCACGCAGCCTTCCGCCGATCTACGACCGCACAGGCCTGCGCCTCTCCGCCGAGGACCGGGCAAGGTTCGAGGCCGATGGCCGCCGCCCGCACTGGCGCTTCCGCCTGCCCAATTCGGGCGCCGAAAGCGGCCTCAGCCCGCTTCCCACCATCGTCTCGTGGAACGATATGATCCGCGGCGACCAGACGGTGGACATAGGCTCGCTTTCCGATCCCGTCCTGATCCGCGAGGACGGCACGCCGCTCTATACGTTCACAAGCGTCGTCGACGATGTCGATTTCGGCATCACGCACATCGTGCGCGGCGAGGATCACGTCACAAATTCCGGCGTACAGATCGCCATCTTCGAAGCGCTCGGCACCGAGCCGCCCGCCTTTGGCCACCACGGCCTTCTGATCAGTGCCGATGGCACGGCCCTTTCGAAGCGGACGGGCTCTCTCTCCATCAGCTCATTCCGAGAAGCCGGGCTCGAACCGATGGCGGTGTTGAGCTACGCGGCCCTGATCGGCACGTCGGACGCCATCGAGCCCCACGGCGCGATCGACGAACTCGCCGCCCTCTTCGATCTCGCCAAGGTCTCGACAACGCCAGCCCGCTTCGACGCGGCCGAGCTCCGGAACCTCAACGCCAAGCTCCTCCACAAAAGCGGCTTCGAAACCGTGGCCGACCGCCTCACCGCCTTCGGTGTCGGCGGCGGCGCTGAATTTTGGGACGCCGTACGCGGCAACGTCGCCGTGCTCGAAGAAGCGCGCGGGTGGTGGGAGATCGCAACCTCCGACATCGAACCAGTGATCGAGAACGCCGACCTGACGTCCAAAGCCGCCACCCTGCTCCCGTCCGAGCCGTGGGGTGCCGACACCTGGAAAACTCTGACGACCGCCGTTTCGGCGGCAACCGGCCTCAAAGGCCGCGCGCTCTTTCACCCGCTCCGCCTTGCGCTCACCGGCCGCGACGCAGGCCCTGAGCTGAAAGCGCTGCTCCCTTTCATCGGCCGCACCCGTGCCGAAGCCCGCCTCAAAGGCCAAAGAGGATAGGCACCGCGAAACGGCGTCCCGCTCCGCGCAGCCCGGGCACACGCGCCAGCCCAATAATTTCAGAAATGGCCTATTGAGTCGTGGTCGCCCAGGGCAGCTCTTCCTGGCCGCCGCCGAAGGCGGGCTCGCCAGGTGCGGCGCCTGCCGGCGCACCCTCCGTGGCCCAGCCACCCGCCTCGCCCGCCGCCGCACCGTGCGCTGGAAGCGTACCCGGCGGCGGCTCATACTCCGCCACCTTGCATGAGCAGCCCTTCACGTATTCCTTGCGATAGCGAAACGCTGTCTTGAGCTGCGAGTAGGCTTCGTTGGTGCTCGCCGCCACGGCCTGCTCCATGCCCGCGCCGGGGTTCTGGTGATAGTAGAGCGCGGCTGGCGACGCGCACCGCGACTGACACACGTCCTCGTCGCGCTGGAAGTGGTTCGGCAGCGTCGAGAAGCTCACAGGAAAATAGTAGCCGTCGCAGAGCCGCACACAGACCGTCCGGTAGGTGGCATACGGCAACGAGCCGAATCCCGACCGGCCTGCTGTCCCGCTGCTTTCCTGGTCTTCCCAGAAACCGAACGATCCGCGGTCTTGCCGACGCGCCTGCTGCTGGTAGGTCGCGCCGCAATTGTTGCGCGCAAGCTCCCGCACGATCTCGTCCTGATACGACCGCCCGGAGGAGGCCTGAAGCTGCTGCAGGCGTGATTCGATCTCGTCCATGCGGCGCCGTCCCTGCTCCACCTGATTGGACAGGTCGATGCACTTGCGCGTCCGCCGGAGCGTCTTCGAGAACAGGAAATATTCGTAGCAGTCGCTGCGGTCGAGTTGCTGGCGCTGAGTGCGATACGCCCGCTCAACGTCACGCAGCTCAGCCTCGAGCTGAGGCACGACGTTCGAATTGCCGCGCTGGCCTTCCTGCACGAGCCGCCGTTCGAGATCGAGGCAGATCGGGCTCCGGCCCGATTGCGCACCATAAGAGGGCGGCGGCGCGGCCGGCTCGTTGTAAGGGTCGGTATAGGGATCGTTGTAGACAGGCTCGCGCGGCGTCGGCGGCGGCCGCTCCTGCTGCTCGCCCCCGCCGCTCCACGGCCACCAGCCCTGAGCGAGCGCAGGTACCGCGAAACCCGCCGCCAGCGCGGCCGCAACCACAAATCCGAGCGCGGCCTGTTTGCCGATTCTGGCCACGGCCTTCACGACGAGGCGCGAGACCAGACGCGGAAAGCCGCTGTTGCGAGACGTTGTCATCGATCCATCGAACGTCGGGGGCCAAAGCATCCCCTGAGAAAGCAATCGCTTTCACCATATCATGCGAGCCGGATAAGGGGTCAATGCGGGAGAAATGCGGCGTCTCCACACGCCCCGCCTTTTCCCCCGCAATTGCCGCCAACCCGCAACACGCTTCTGAGTCCAGCCCCCGACAGCGCTTGACGCCCCGCAAGGCGGCCCGCATAACTCGCCCCATGATCGCCACGCTGCGCAAACCTGCCGTTATCATTTGCGGCTGCATGATTATTTCGGGCTAGCTTTTCCCGCTGGCGCGCGGCCTCGTTCTTTGCCTCATCACAAGACAGAGAAACGCCCCGCCGGCCGGAGGATCGGCCAGCGTGCCGCGCGGCACGTGGGAAGCATGAGGAGGACCGGGTGTCTCTGACGCTCTATAATACGCTGACGCGCCGCAAGGAGACATTCGAGCCGTTGGATGCCGGAAACGTGCGCATGTACGTCTGCGGCCCGACCGTTTACGACTACGCCCACATCGGCAACGCGCGCCCCGTCATCGTGTTCGACGTGCTGTTCCGGCTTCTGCGCCACGCCTACGGCGCCGGCCACGTCACCTATGTCCGCAACATCACGGACGTAGACGACAAGATCAACGCCCGCGCAGCAACGGAATTCCCGGACCTTCCACTCAACGAAGCCATCCGCCGCGTCACCGAAGCGACCGAAAAGCAATTCCACGACGACATCGCCGCCCTCGGCGTTCTGCCGCCCACCGTCGAGCCTCGCGCCACCGAGCACATCGAGGAGATGCGCCGTCTCATCGACGCGCTCGTCGCCAACGGCCACGCCTATGTCGCCGAGGATCATGTGCTCTTCGACGTCGCTTCGATGCCGGATTACGGCCGCCTCTCCAACCGCTCCCTGGAGGAGATGGAGGCGGGCGCGCGCGTCGAAGTCGCGCCCTACAAGAAAGGCGCGATGGATTTCGTCCTGTGGAAGCCGTCGAAAACCGGCGAGCCTGCCTGGCCTTCTCCGTCGGGCATCGCGACGCCCGGCCGCCCCGGCTGGCATATCGAATGCTCCGCCATGTCGGAGCGCCACCTCGGCCCCGTCTTCGACATCCACGGCGGCGGCATCGACCTCGTGTTCCCGCATCACGAGAACGAGATCGCTCAGTCGCGCTGCGCCCATGGCACGCCGGCCATGGCGAAGGTGTGGATGCACAACGGCTTCCTGCAGGTGGAAGGCGAGAAGATGTCGAAATCGCTCGGCAACTTCATCACCATCAACGAGCTGTTGGCCACGAAAAAGTTCGGCGCCAGCCAATGGCACGGCCGCGTCGTCCGCCTCGCCATGCTCGGCACGCATTACCGCCAGCCCATAGACTGGACGGCCGACCGCCTGCTGCAGGCCCGCGCGACGCTGCTCGACTTCGCCGATCTCCTCGCCGGCGTCGAGGCTGCCGATGCTCCGAGCGCCGACGTGATCACAGCCCTCTCGGACGATCTCAACACACCGAGCGCACTGTCCATCATCCACGGCCTCGCCAAATCCGCCCGCCGCAATCCTGAAACGGCCGCCGAGCTCAAGGCCACCCTGGAATTCCTCGGCGTCTACGGCGGCGAAACGCGCGACGAGTTGAACGTCGGCGTGGAAGCCGTGGCCGTCGACGAAGCCAAGGTCGACGAACTCGTCACCGCCCGCCTCGCCGCCCGCAAGGCGAAGGACTTCAAGGAGAGCGACCGCATCCGCGACGAGCTTGCCGCCATGGGCGTAGCCGTCAAGGACGCGAAGGACCCCGCGACAGGCGACATCGTCACCACCTGGGAGATCGCACGATGAGCGACGACTGGAAGAAAGACACGCCCTTCCCCAAACACTGGCTGTTCTACGTCGTGGTCAAGGTCGGCATCGTCGTCATGGCGGTGATCTTGTCCTACTACCTCGCCCACAGCCAAGGCTGGATCTAGACCCGTGGCACGCATGAAGCCTGACTATCCGCTGCGCCCGTTCCTGATCCCCGATACGGCAGGATTGCAAGACCTGTTCGCCCAGTCGATCGAGGAACTCACGGCCGAGGACTATAACGAAGACCAGCGCCTCGCCTGGGTCTCGACCGCGGCCGACGCCGAAGCCTTGGCCGAGCGCCTCGCAGGCATGGTCACGCTCCTCGTTCAGGTCGACGGCGAATACGCCGGCTTCGCGTCCCTCAAAGACAACAAGACGCTGGAGATGCTCTACGTGCATCCCTATTACGCGGGCCAGGGCATCGGCACGGCGCTCACGGACGCGGTCGAACGCATCGCGGCAGGCCGCGGCGCAACCGAGATCACGGTGGAAGCGAGCGATACCGCCGTGCCCTTCTTTGAGGCGCGCGGCTACGAGGGCACCCAGCGCAACATGATGCCCCTCGACGACCAATGGCTTCCCAACACCACGATGAAAAAGCCGCTCGGCAAAAAGCAGGGCGACGCCTGACGCGACTTCGACCGGAACGAGACGGACGATGACCAAGGAACGGCTTTATCTGTTCGACACCACGCTAAGAGACGGCGCGCAGACGACAGGCGTCGATTTCTCGATCGAAGACAAGCGGCGCATCGGAGCCCTGCTCGACGGCCTCGGCCTCGACTACATCGAAGGCGGCTATCCCGGCGCCAACGACACAGATACCGCGTTCTTTGCGTCGAAACCCGCGTTCAAGCGCGCACGCTTCACGGCGTTCGGCATGGTGAAGCGCGCCGGCCGCTCCGTCTCGAACGATCCCGGCCTTCAAGCGCTCCTGTCCTCCGCCGCCGACAGCATCTGCCTCGTCGCGAAAGCGTGGGACTATCACGTCCGCGTCGCGCTCGGCATCACCAACGAAGAGAACCTCGCCTCCATCGCGGATAGCATCGCCGCCGTGGTCGCCACGGGGCGCGAAGCGATGCTCGACTGCGAGCATTTCTTCGACGGTTACAAAGCCAATCCTGCCTACGCCCTCGCGGTCGCGCGCACAGCCCTCGACGCAGGCGCCCGATGGGTCGTCCTATGCGACACCAACGGCGGCACGCTCCCTCACGAGGTCGATCGCATTGTGGGCGAAGTGACGGCCCAGCTCCCGGGCGACCGTCTGGGCATCCACACCCACGACGACACCGGCAACGCCGTCGCCAACACGCTTGCCGCCGTGCGCCAGGGCGTGCGCCAGATCCAGGGCACGCTGAACGGCCTTGGCGAGCGCTGCGGCAACGCCAACATGACGACGCTGATCCCGACGCTGCTGCTCAAGAGCGACTTCGCCACGCGCTTCGAAACGGGCGTAACACCCGAAGCGCTGCGCACGCTCACCCACGCAAGCCGCGTGCTCGACGATCTCCTGAACGAAGCCCCGCGCCGCCAGGCGCCTTACGTGGGCGAAGCGGCCTTCGCGACCAAGGCCGGCATTCACGCGTCCGCGATCCTGAAGGAGCCCGACACCTACGAGCACGTGCCGCCCGAAGCCGTCGGCAATCAGCGCCGCCTGCTGGTCTCGAAGCAGGCCGGCCGTTCGAATGTGATGGCCTCGCTGGAACGCCTCGGTCTCGCTGCCGACAAGGACGACCCGCGCATCCAGACGCTTCTCGACGAGGTGAAAGCACGCGAGAGCGCGGGCTATGCCTACGAAGCAGCCGAAGCCTCGTTCGAGCTGCTCGCCCGCCGCCACCTTTTCGGTGTCCCGCTCTATTTCTCGGTCGACAGCTTCCGCGTCATGGTGGAGCGCCGCCACAACGCGTTGGGCGAACTCGTCACGGTCTCGGAAGCCACTGTGAAAGTGTTCGTCAACGGCGAGACCGATCCGCTCTGGTCGGCCGCCGAAGGAAACGGCCCAGTCAACGCTCTCGACGGCGCGCTTCGAAAAGACCTCGGCCGCTACCAGAAGCACATCGATAGCATCGAGCTGGTCGACTACAAGGTGCGTATCCTCACAGGCGGCACGGAGGCGGTCACGCGCGTTCTCGTCGAGACCATGGACCACGCCACCGGCGAGCGCTGGCTGACGGTCGGCGTCTCCCCGAACATCATCGACGCGAGCTTCGAAGCCCTCCTGGACTCCATCAATTATAAGCTCCTGAAATCGGGAGCCGCCGCAGCCTAAGCGGCGACAAGCATGGGAGAGCGGCGTGCGCCTTCTGATCTCTTCGGCCCTGCTGGCAGCATTCGCGGCAATGACAGCACACACTGCGACGGGCGGCGACGTCCCGAGTTACACCGTGCCGAACACCGCGACCCCGTCTACACCTGAGACCCTCACAACCCGCGATGTAATCTCTCTGCTGTTCACGGCTGAGCCTGGCACCGCACCCGATCTCAGCAAGCGCGATCTTGCGAACCTCGATCTCGCCGAGCTCGACTTCAAGCAAGCGAACCTGTCGGACAGCAATCTCTATGGTGCCGACCTCTCGCGAGCAAACCTCCGAGGCGCAAATCTCAGAGGCGCCCGTCTGGACCGCGCAAAGATCACATCCGCAGACTTCACCGGCGCGGATCTCACCGACGCGCGTATCCTGCGGCCCACGATCTTCACCACACTCGATCCGGCGAAGACCGAAGCCCCGCGCTTCGCCGGCGCGCGCCTCGTCCGCATCCGCTCCGACGGCTGGCTCGACAGCACCGACTTCTCGGGTGCCGATCTCACCGGCGCCGTCTTCGGAGGCGGCCACGCCCACGAGCAAACGCTTTTCTCGCCGACAAGCCTCATCAGCGCGAATTTTACGGGCGCAATTCTGAAGGAAGCCAAGTTCCCGAGCGCGCATCTGAAATATGCGCGCTTCGTCGACGCCGACCTCTCGGGCGCGAACCTGCGCGGCGCGCATCTCCTCGGCGCAGATTTCACGCGCGCAAATCTCGCAGGCGCCGACGTGACCGGCGCCAATCTCGACGGCGCCGACCTTCGCACCGCCCGCGGCCTCGACAAGGTGATCGGTCTCGACGACGCCCTCAACATGGACAGCGCGCGCCTGGCAGGCGGGCGATGAACCCGGCACACTTCAGGATATTTCCCTTGAATACCTAGACACAACCGGCAAAACAGAACCGGAAGGTGCGTCCCCGCGCATCGCAAAGCATGGGACAAGTCTTCATGCATCACGGAAACCGTCGTGCTGGCCGCCTTCACGCGGTCGCCCTCCTGGGTGCACTCGCGACACTAGCCATGACGGTGTGCGGCGGAGCCGCGGCGGACGACGTGCCGAGCTATTTGGGAGCCGCGCCCGCGGAGCAGAGCGCAAGCGCACGCCTCACCGCGCGAACCGTTTTCGAGCGGATCTTCAAAGCGGCCCCCGAAACACGCCCCGATCTCCGGAAGGCGGACATGACCCGCCTCGATCTTGCTGAACTCGATTTCAAGGCCGCGCTTCTGACGGGTTCGGACCTCTATGGCTCGGATCTCTCGGGCGCAACTCTGGCGGGCGCCTCGCTCATCGGCGCGAAACTCGACCGTGCAACAATCACCGCAACCGATTTCTCCAATGCGGATCTGACAGACGCCCGCATCATCCGGCCAACGGTGTTCACAACGCTCGACGTCGCGTCCAGCGAAGCCCCTAAGTTCACGGGCGCCAAGCTCGTCCGCTTCCGCTCCGACGGCCATTTCGACCGCGCAGATTTTACCGGGGCCGATCTGACCGGCGCCATTCTCGGCCGCACCGCCGTGCGCGAACCGTCCGTCAATGCACCCGCCAGCCTCGTCAGCGCCAACTTCACGCGCGCCACACTGAAAGACGCGACGCTGGCCAACACCTCGCTCAAGTATGCCCGCTTCGTGAATGCCGATCTAAGGGGCGCGAACCTGAAAGGCGCCGACCTCCTCCAGGCAGACTTCACCGGCGCCGATCTCACCGGTGCGGACCTCACCGGCGCTAATCTCTACGAGGTGGATCTACGGACTGCGCGCGGCCTCGACACGGTGATCGGCCTCAAAGAAACGCAAAACTTCGAAACCGCCCGCCTCAAGCCTTAGGGTGGAGCGCGGGTTAACTTGCGCTTTCCATGTTGGAGCTACGGTGCCGCAAAATTCTGTCTGTTCGGAGTTTCCCCGATGCATCGCCGTCTCGCGTTCCTGATCTGCGCCTTCGCTTTCGCACCCCCGATCGCCCACGCGGACGCAAATCACGACTGCAACCAAAAAGAAACCACGGCCGACATCACCGAATGCCTCGCGGAAAAGACCGCCACGCTGGATGGCATCATCGATGCTCTCGTGGATGAAGAAGCATCCGGCGCAGAGCCGAATGTCGCCGGAGCCGTAAACGCCGCCCAGACGGCATGGCTCGCCTACCGCGAGGCCGCCTGTCTCGTTTACCGGCTCGGCGAGGGCACCATCGCAGCAATCGAGGCTGGAGAATGCCGAGTCCGGCTGTCGGGGCAGCGCCTCGGCGAACTCAGGCACGCCCACCAGTAGGTGTCGGCTGGCGGCACTTCCTTGATCTTTCCCCGCCGGAGTGGATAACAGCGGCCATCGACGTCTTCACCGCGGGACCCCAATGTCCGTATCCCTCAATTTCACGTCTCTCGCCGACGGCACCATCGTCTCGCCCTTCTCCCGACTTCGGACGCTTCTCGACGGCATCCCGCCAGGCCACGACCGGGCCATCGACCTGACGCTCGGCGAACCGCGCGAGACGATGCCCGCCTTCGTCGGGGCCAAGCTGGCAGAGGCCGAAGCGCTCCTCGCCAAGTATCCGCCCATCAAAGGATCGGACGACCTCCGCCGCGCCGTCGCCGATTGGATCGGCCGCCGCTACGGCCTCCAAGGCATCGTCGACCCGTCCCGTGAGATCCTCCCCTGCAACGGATCGCGCGAGGGGCTTTTCTATGCCGCCTTTCCCGCCGTCGCCCGTAAGGATCTCGGCGGGCGCCGCCCGGCCATCTTGATGTGCAACCCCTATTATCAGGCCTACCTGGGCGGTGCGCTCGCGACAGGCGCGGAACCCATCTTCCTCGACGCGACGGAAGAAACCGGCCACCTGCCCGACCTCGCAGCTCTCGAAGCGGACAGCGACCTCCTGGCTCGCACGGCCGCGATCTATCTCTGCTCGCCGGCCAACCCGCAAGGCGCAGTCGCAGACGAAGCCTATATCGCCCATGCGCTGGCCATCGCACGCGATCACGACATCATGCTTTTCTTCGACGAGTGCTATTCGGAGATCTATTCCGGCGCGCCTCCCCCCGGCGCGCTCGAAGTTGCAGCCAAAACGCCGGAGCGCTTCCGCAACCTCGTGGTTTTCAACTCGCTCTCCAAGCGCTCGAACCTGCCCGGCCTGCGCTCGGGCTTCATGGCGGGCGACGCCGATTTCCTCGCAAGCCTTTTCGAAGTCCGCAATCTCATCGGCCCACAGATGCCCGGCCCCGTCCAGCACGTCTCGGCCGCCGTCTGGGGCGACGAGGCCCACGTGATCGCCAACCGCCGCGCCTACGCGGAGAAATACGACGTCGCCGACGCCGTGCTTGGCCCCCGCTTCGACTACCGGCGCCCGCCTGGCGGCTTCTTCCTTTGGCTCGAGACGAGTCAAATTGGGAACGGCGCTCACTTCGCCCTAACCTTATGGAAACGTTTCGGAGTCAAGGTCATCCCTGGTGCCTACCTGGCTCAGGCCGGCTCTCGTGGAACCAATCCGGGCGAAACCTATGTGCGGGTCGCTCTGGTTCATGATGCCGAGACGATCAGGGAAGCGCTCGAACGCTTCGTCCATGTTTCTGCGTAAGAGACGTTCGGCCCATGCCGTCCATTACTGGTTCCAACTCCCAGCGCCTTCTTCCGGCTTCCCTTGAGGCGCGCCTCATCGGTACGCTCGGCCGCGGCCTGGGCGTGGTCCTGCTTTTGGTGCTCGCGGCCATCTGGGCGAGCCTCGTTTCGTGGTCGGTCACAGATCCGAGCCTCAGCCACGCAACCGGCGGCCCCATCCGCAACGCGCTCGGCGCGCCAGGCGCCATCATCGCCGATCTCCTTCTGCAGACGCTCGGCCTTGCGGCCGCGATCGCCCTGCTCCCGCCGATGATCTGGGCCTTCGAGATGACGCTGTCCGAGCGCGTCCCGGCCCTTTCGACCAGGCTGACCTTCTATCCGCTCGCCGTGCTCGCACTCGCGGGCGCCGTCTCCGCGCTGCCGGCCACCGCATCGTGGCCGATCACGCACGGCCTCGGCGGCATTCTGGGTGATGTCATCTTCGACGCGCTTTCGAGCGTTCTCCGCGTCTTCAGCACCGGCAGCGCCTCGGCCGCCACCGCCATCCTTCTCGGCGGAGGAGGCTTTGCAGCCCTCTCGCGAGCCGCCGGATTTGCCGGCACCTCCATTTTCCGCTGGCCGGCCCAGCGCCGCGACGTTCGCCCCGCCGCGCGCGACACCGCGTGGCGCGCCCTGCGCGAACCCGTGTGGTCCACCGCGCCAGCGCGCGCGAAGAGCCTTGTCACCGCTCTCGGCGCGCTGCGTCCATCGAGCTTCCGCGGCGAGGCCGCCGGCCGTGCCGCATCGGATACGCACGAACCCGTCCTTCCCGGCGCCGCATTCGCGAAGCGTACTCACGCCCCGCGCCCAGTCTTTGACGACGCCTTCGACGATGCCCCGGCCGAATACGATCACGACTTCGCGGATGGTTTCGACGAAGACGAGCCGGAGCCCGAAATCCACGCGCTCGATCCCGAGTTCGATAATTCGAGCCGCGCCATCGCAGAACGCTTCGCGCCTGCAGGAGCACGCCCCGTGCCGAACGAAACGGTCGCGCGCGCGCCGACGCAACGCGAGCCCGCCACCGCAACAGGCAATCACGAGGATTTGCCCCGCTTCATGCGCGGCCAGACACCGCGCTCCGACGCGCAATCTGCCGACGCACCCTCAGCTCAACCGCCGCTCGCCGCGAGCAAGCGCGCGGATGCCCCGCGAGCATCCCAGCGCAGCCAAGAACGTGGGATGGCGTCGAGCCTCCTGCGCGCGGTGGCTCAGCGCCGCGCGGCACCGACATTCCGCGCGCCCGCACCCTCGCTTCTCAAGAAAAGTCCGCCGTCGAAGGCCGGCAACGCCTTCTCACAGACGGTCCTGCGCGGCACCGCCCGCCTGCTCGAAGACGTCCTCGCGGACTTCGGCGTAAAGGGCGAAGTGCGCGACGTGAAACCCGGCCCCGTCGTCACCCTCTACGAACTGGAACCGGCGCGCGGCACCAAGGCGACGCGCATCATGGCGCTCGCAGACGACATCGCCCGCTCCATGAGCGCCGCGTCCGCACGCGTGGCCGTCATCCCCGGCCGCAACGTCATCGGCATCGAGCTGCCGAACGCGCGCCGCGAAACTGTCGGCCTGCGCGAGTTGATCGAAAGCCCCGACTTCACGGCTGCGGAAGGCGCGCTTCCGCTCGCGCTCGGCCGCTCGATCGGCGGCGAGCCCGTCGTCGCAGACCTCGCACGCATGCCCCACCTTCTCGTCGCCGGCACCACCGGCTCGGGCAAGTCGGTCGGCGTCAACGCGATGATCCTTTCGATCCTCTACCGGCATACGCCCGACGAATGCCGCTTCCTGATGATCGACCCGAAGATGCTGGAACTCTCCGTCTACAACGGCATCCCCCATCTCCTGACGCCTGTCGTCACCGAGCCCGAAAAGGCCGTCGGCGCACTCAACTGGGTCGTGGGCGAGATGGAAGAGCGCTACAAACGCATGGCGCAGCTCTCCGTCCGCAACATCGAAGCCTTCAATACGCGCGTGAAAGCCGCCCGCGCCGAGGGTCAGACGCTCGGCCGCACCGTACAGACAGGCTTCGATGCCGACACCGGCCAACCCATCTACGAACGCGAGGAAATGGACCTCGAGCCGATGCCGTACATCGTTGTCGTCGTGGACGAGTTCGCCGATCTTATGATCACCGCCGGCAAGGACATCGAAACCGCCGTGCAGCGCCTCGCTCAGAAGGCGCGCGCCTCCGGCATCCACCTCATCATGGCCACCCAGCGCCCGTCGGTGGACATCATCACCGGCACCATCAAAGCCAACTTCCCAACCCGCATCGGCTTCCGCGTCGCGTCAAAGATCGACAGCCGCACGATCCTGAACGAGCAGGGCGCCGAGCAGCTCCTGGGCGCAGGCGACATGCTGTTCACCTCCGGCGCCGGCCAGCTTCTGCGCGTTCACGGCCCCTTTGTCTCCGACGAGGAAGTCGAAGCCGTCGCCGATCACCTCCGCCAGCAAGGCGCGCCGCGTTATGTGGAAGGCGTGGCGGAAGCCCGTCCCTCGGCCTCGGATCGCGGCGATGGCGCCGACATCGGCGGACGCGACAGCGGCGACAGCCTCTACGACCGCGCCGTGGCCCTCGTGCTCCGCGACCGCAAGGCGTCCACCAGCTATGTCCAGCGCCGCCTCTCCATCGGCTACAACCGCGCCGCGGACCTCATCGAGCGCATGGAGCGCGAAGGCCTGATCAGCGCGCCGAACCACACCGGCCGCCGCGAGATTCTGGTGGGCGAGTCGTCTGGCCGCGACGTCGCCTGACGAGCGTACTGTGAAAAGCGAGGATCGCGCGCCCGTAAGGCTGGCTTTGCCCCCATCGAGCCGCTAGACCTGACACACGGATCGTCGAGGATCGCGTCGCGGAGACGCGGAGGCCCGACACCTGGACCTCGCCAACTTGCGGGCGCGCCAACTTGTGGTCGCAATGTTCGGTGAGACAATCCGATGCCGTCTCCGCAGGGAGCAGGCAGGGGCCCAATGGGACGGAACATGAAGAAATTCAACCTGATTGCCGCGGCAAGCCTCGCGCTTGTGCTCGTCAGCACTCCTGCCCTGGCCCAGGACACCCCGGAAAACACAGTCGCGCCGCCTGCACCTGTACCTGCAGCCCGGCCAAACACCGATCCTGCCACGGCCCCCGAAGCGCCGCCCGCTGCCGAATCCGCCGGAACGGGCTGGGATACCGAAGTCGCAACCCCTGGCAGCAGTGCAGGCGGCCTCTCAGACGCTCAAACGGCCGCCATCAAGCAGGTCGATTCCTACTTCAACACCCTCGCCGACCTCAAAGGCTCGTTCGTACAAACGACGGCCGACAACAAGCGCATGCGCGGCAAGTTCATGATGAAGCGCCCCGGACGGTTCCGCTTCGATTACGCGCGCCCCTCGCGCCAGATCATCATTTCCGACGGCAAATATCTCGCCATCCAGGACCTCGACCTCAACAACGAGGATCGCGTCTCGCTCGACCAAACGCCCTTCCGCCTGCTTCTGCGCAAGGATGTCGACCTGATCCGCGACGCGAACATCGTCGAGATCCGCGAAAACGCCAGCGCAATCGAACTCGCGTTGCGCGACAAGAGCCCCGATGCGCCCGGCCAGATCCGCCTCACGCTCACGCGAGAGCCTGAACTCGCGATCAAGGAATGGATCACGACCGACGCCCAGGGCCTTGATACCCACGTCCAGGTGTCCGAACTCGTCACCAACGAAACGCTAGACGCGAAGCTTTTCCGGATCGAAACCGTCACGTTTTCGGGATTCCATCCCGGCCAGTAACGGCGCTTATGCCCGCTTCGCTTGCGGGAACGTTTGGCAATTCAAGCCAGCGCGACAAGCCAATTATTTGGGCAGATTTGGCGCTCCATACCGGCCGAATCGCGACAGGTTGGGGATATCGGGCATAAGTCAATCACTTTTTTGTGAGGCTCGCCCTTCCCCCCTATTGAAAGCTGGCGTGTTGCGCTTATGTCAGCCTCATACAGGCGAGACCAAACTCATCGGTAGCTCCCCCCGTCTAACCGAGGTCATCGTCTGGGACGCCGGCTTCCCTCCCGGCGTCATGCGCGAGAGCGCTAATACGCCCAGCCCCGCCCCCCGGGGTTGGGCGTTTCTCTGTCCGGAGCACATCCCGACTTTGCAAGGCGTCGTCCCAAGATGAACGCCACCTGAAAGCCGCGTTCAGGACGGGTTCAAAGCGCTCCCTCTATTTCTCGTGTCATCACGCCGGCACCCGCCGGACAGTTTGCAAGACAAACGGAGATGGCAAAATGATCCGCACGACCGCATTCGCTCTCGCTGCCCTGATGGCGCTTCCCACCGTCGCCTCGGCGCACAGCAACGATGCCCGCATGACCGAGCAAGCCGGCATGATCGAGCGCGGCCGCCAGGACGGCTCGATTACCTGGACCGAGGGCGTCAAGCTTCGCCAGGAACAGCGCCAGATCGGTCGCGTCTATAGCGACTTCATGTCCGATGGCCGTCTCACGGCGCAGGAGCGGCGCATCGTCCACCGCTTACAGAACGAAGCCGAGCGCAACATATTCCGCGCCACCGACAACAACCGGCAGCGCTTGAGCGTCCTCCCCCGCGTCGGCCGCTGATCGAGCCGGGATCTCTCCCAGTCGTTTCACGACCTCCTGTCCCTTCCCCTCCCCTTCGGGCCGATCGCAAGATCGGCCCTTTTTTCATGGACGCGCGGACAACAGCAACGCGGCCGTGAACATGAACGGGAGCTGTCGAAGGCGTTCAAAGGCGGTTCAAGCACGCGCTGTCATTCTCATATCTGAAGCCGGATGAATGCGGAGCCCGCAGTCCGGACCATCTCGACCAAGGGAGACACCGCATGAAGTTCTCGACTCTCACCAAGCTGTCCCTCGCCGCTGCGGCCGCGACGATGCTGACGCTCACGCCCGCACTTGCGCACGGCAGCCGCTCGCATCACGGCCACGGATATCACGGCCACAGCTACAATCACGGGCATGGCTATCACGGCAAACATAAATACGGCCGCCATTTCAACCGCAATCGTCACCACTCGCACCACCGCCGCCATTGGAAGCCCCGCTTCCACAATGCGTGGCGCTACGGCCACCGGCCTTACCGCGGCTGGTAGATCTCCTCCCCCACCCGCTCCTGTGCCCTGGGCCGGTCGAAAGACCGGCCCTTTTTTTCGCAGGCATTGCACAAGGGCTTGCATACCGCACGCATAGGCGCGAAGCTCCGCGTGTTCCAAGGGGCGCCGGAAGACCGGCTGAGATCATTGTTTCGCCAATGAGCACCCTCCGAACCTGATCCGGCTCGTACCGGCGAAGGGATGGACGCTATTTTCCATGTCTAGCTTCCATGCCAACGCCCACGCGCGTGCGGATCGTCTCGCCATTCGAGAAGACTCGAGGAGAGATCGCATGGACACATCGGTTTATCTCGCGCGCCTCTTGGGACCGCTGCTCGCCATCGCTGGCGTCGGCATCCTGATCAGCCCCAATGCATACCTCGCGATGGCGGGCGGCATGATGAACGATGCCCCGCTCATCTATCTCGCGACAATCATGGGGCTTCTCGGCGGCCTGGCCATTGTCCAGGCGCACAATCTCTGGGTGGCCGATTGGCGCATCATCGTCACCCTGCTTGGCTGGGTCACCGTCATCGAATCCGCGGTTTGGCTGCTGTTTCCAAGCGAAATGCGACGCTTCTGGACACCGTTGCTGTCGGAAACGCTGCTGCTCGCCTCGGCAGTGATCGTTCTCGTCACCGCCGCCATCCTTTGTTTCTTCGGTTACGTCGCCAACACACGCACGGGAGATCTCTCATGAACGTTCACGATCCGAAATCCGTGCGGCCCGAGGTCACCACCGGCCCGCTTCCCGCCTCGCGAAAAATCTACGTCTCACCGGCCGAAGCACCCGACCTGCGCGTGCCGTTGCGCGAGATCGCACTCTCGCCCGAAAGCGGCGAGCCGCCGGTCCGCGTATACGATCCCTCGGGCCCTTACACCGATCCCGACGTCGCGATCGACGTCGACCGCGGCCTGCCGCGACACCGCCAAGCCTGGGTATTGGAACGCGGCGGCGTCGAAGCCTACGAAGGCCGCACCATCAAGCCGGAGGACAACGGCAGCGTAAGCGGACGCCATGCCGCCCGCACCTTCCCCACTGTCCATCATCCACTCCGCGCAGCAGGGCGCGACAAACCCCTCACCCAGCTCGAATACGCGCGCGCCGGGATCGTCACGAAAGAGATGATCTACGCAGCCCACCGCGAGAACCTGGGCCGCGCCGCAGCCCTCGAACGCGCACAAGCCGCGCTTGCCGATGGCGAGAGCTTCGGCGCGTCGATCCCCGCCCACATCACGCCCGAGTTCGTGCGCGACGAGATCGCGAAGGGCCGCGCCATCATCCCCGCCAACATCAATCACGCCGAGCTTGAGCCGATGATCATCGGCCGCAACTTCCTCGTGAAGATCAACGCCAACATCGGCAACTCCGCCGTCACGTCCTCGGTGGAAGAGGAAGTCGAAAAGATGGTGTGGGCCATCCGTTGGGGCGCCGATACGGTGATGGACCTCTCCACCGGCCGCAACATTCACACCACCCGCGAATGGATCATCCGCAATGCGCCCGTGCCCATCGGCACGGTGCCGATCTATCAGGCGCTGGAGAAAGTCGGCGGCGATCCGGTCAAGCTCACCTGGGAGCTGTATCGCGACACGCTCATTGAGCAATGCGAGCAGGGCGTCGATTACTTCACGATTCACGCCGGCGTGCGCCTCCCCTACGTGCCGCTGACGGCAAACCGCGTGACGGGCATCGTCTCGCGCGGCGGCTCCATCATGGCCAAGTGGTGCCTCGCCCATCACAAGGAGAGCTTCCTCTACGAGCGCTTCGACGAAATCTGCGACATCATGCGGGCCTACGACGTCTCGTTCTCGCTCGGCGACGGTCTGCGCCCCGGCTCCATCGCCGACGCCAACGACCGCGCGCAGTTCGCCGAGCTGGAAACGCTGGGCGAGTTGACGAAGATCGCCTGGGACAAAGGCTGCCAGGTGATGATCGAAGGGCCCGGCCACGTGCCGATGCACAAGATCAAGGTCAACATGGACAAGCAGCTGGCCCTCTGCGGCGAGGCCCCGTTCTACACGCTCGGGCCCCTCGTCACCGACATCGCACCCGGCTACGACCACATCACGAGCGGCATCGGCGCGGCCATGATCGGCTGGTTCGGCACATCCATGCTCTGCTACGTCACGCCGAAGGAGCACCTCGGCCTGCCGAACCGCGACGACGTGAAAACCGGCGTCGTCACCTACAAGATCGCGGCCCACGCCGCCGATCTCGCGAAGGGACATCCCGCCGCCCAGCTCCGCGACGACGCGCTCTCCCGCGCCCGCTTCGGCTTCCGCTGGGAGGACCAGTTCAACCTCGGCCTCGATCCCGACACGGCGCGCGCCTTCCACGACGAGACGCTGCCGAAGGAAGCCCACAAAGTCGCGCACTTCTGCTCCATGTGCGGGCCGAAGTTCTGCTCGATGGAGATCACCCGCGAGGTCCGCGACTACACCGCCCGGCTGAACGAGCGCCAGGACGGCATGGACCAGATGAGCGAACGCTTCCGCGAGATGGGCTCGGAGGTCTATGTCCCCACGGACGAGCCGCAGCCCACGCCCGAGTAACCGTCTCTGCGTACGAAACCGGTAACGAAAACAGGAAAAAGGACGTTCCAGGGCGGAACAATGCGGTCGAATCCGGTGTAGGATTGCTGATCTTCAGCCGAAGCACACTCTCGCAAATCAGGACGAGGGCTGAGCCGATGACCACAATCCGATCCACTGCCGCCCTTGGGCTCGCAGCCTCCGCGTTGCTGTTGTCTTCCCCGGACACCTCGCCCGCGGCCGACCCGGCCGTCTCGAAGGAAGTCATCGCCGTCCAGCTCCGCAAGCAGGGTTTCGAGTGCAAGAACCCTGAAAGCGCGGAGCGGGAGAAGAGTGACAGCAAGCCCGACGAGGCGGTCTGGCTGCTCACCTGCGAGGGCGCCCGCTACAAGGTGCAACTCATCCCGAAGATGGCCGCCAAGGTCGAGCGCGTCGACGACACACAAACGCCCGAGCCTGAAAACGTCGAGCACCAGCACTAGACCATATCGTTTCAGGCCCTATCGCCCTGAAGAGCGAATGAACGCGCCAAACTGCGAGTTCTGGCAACCATGTATCTCCCGACGGTCGTGTTGCTCCTGATCGTCCTGCCGTTCGCGTGCACGGCAATCGAACTTCTGCTTCTCACTGGCGACGTCGTCCTCGTCGGCGCAAAATGGCTCGTGTTCTGGGCCGTCGGCGTACGCCTTTTCGTGGCCGGCATCCGGCAGGTATTCCAGCCAGGCTTCACCGCACAAACGATCTTCGGCCTGAAAGACGAAGGCGCGTTCGGCGTCGTCCGCGAAGTCGGCTTCGGCAATCTCAGCATGGGCACGCTCGGCCTTCTAAGCCTCGCGATTCCTGGGTGGGTGGTTCCGGCGGCCTTGGTCGGCGGACTGTATTACCTGCTTGCAGGGCTCGGCCACGCCCGCAGAACATCCCGCAACAGCCACGAGCAAACGGCGATGATCACGGATTTCCTGGCAGGCGGGCTGCTGCTGGCCTTCGTCGTCGCGCACGCTCTTTAGGTGTGAGATCGGCGGCGTAGGCCACAATCGACCGCAGCCAACAGGTAGGCTAACCTCTCCTCCGTCAACGGAGGGGATACGGCATGCGTCTCAAAGGCTATCAGATCGGCGAGCTCGTCGGCATCGCATTCCTGCTCGCGTCAACCGCCACCCAGCTCTTCTACGTCGAGCCTTTGAAGCGCGAGATCGAATGGCGCCTCGTCGCCTTCAACAATCAGCAGCAATCGCAAATTCAGCTCAAAGCGCTTTACGACAATCAGGTGACGCTGCTCCAGCAGTTGAACGCTCCGGCCGAACGCATCGCCGAGGCTGAGCAGAGACGCGAAGACATCCTGCGCGCCTACAGGAACTCAGATGCCGACGTGGCCGATCTGGTCATCGGGCACCAAGAGATCGAAGGCTACCTTCAGATCGTCGTCATCGTCCTGTTCGCGATCGGCTCCCTCCTCGCCGGCATCGGTCGCGTGCTTGAAATGCACACCGCCCGAAAGGCCGCAGGGAGTGAAGTGTAACTTTTGCGCGCCGACGCACGAAATCCGGCCGACACGACGGATCGTGCATAGTCGGCGGAAGCGGCATCGTTCTGCTCGGCAGCCAGACTTAAGAGGGGGACGGCCTTCCGCTGGCAGCCCCACAGACCTGACGCCCGAGACTTGAAGCCATCCCCACGGCCTCGTCCACCCCTCGGGAACCGAGGCACGCAACCTGGCGTTTCCAGGAAGATCTGACGCTATCGGATTTTTAGGAGCGCCCACGATGGCTGTAGCAACGACGAAAGATCGCGTCCCCGCGCACACTGAGCCGTCGATCAACGCGCGAATTGCGTCGGAAACGAGAGAACGTGTGCAGCGGTTCGCACTAAGGCCCGCCCAGATCGAGGAACGTCTCATCGAGCTGGATGAAGAGTGGGACATCGAGCGAGCTATCGAGGCCAACGCCTCGACCCTCGCCTTCATAGGCGTTGCGCTCGGCTTCCTTGCTCATCCCTATTGGCTTGTGCTTCCTGCCCTCGTCACACTCTTTCTGTTCCAACATGCCGTGCAAGGTTGGTGCCCGCCGGTCCCCGTGCTCCGCCGCCTCGGCTACCGCACAAGCTACGAGATCGAGCAGGAACGCTATGCGCTGAAAGCGATCCGAGGCGATTTCGTTGGCACGGAGCAATCCAGCGACCACGCGCTCGCCGCCATCGATCTCGCCGTCCCGACAATCGACGTCGTACGCCACTAAGTTATCGCAACGCCGCCTGATCCTTCGCTTTCGCAAGTTCAGCTTCCACCGCGCGGATCACCTTCTCCGACTCCGGTGCCGTCTGCGAAAAGAAACTTGTCACCAGCGCACCGTCGCGGCCGACGAGATACTTGTGGAAGTTCCACTTCGGCGCGTTAAGCCAGCCCAGCTCTTCACGCGCCCACGCATAGAACGGATGTGCACCCGTCCCCGTGACCTCATACTTATCGGTCATCGGGAACGTGATACCAAACGTCGTCTCACAGAAATCCTTGATCTCACCCGCCGCCTTCGGCTCCTGTGAGCCGAAATCGTTCGACGGCACTCCCACAATTTTGAAGCCCTGCGCTTCGTACTTTTCATGCAGCGCCTGAAGCCCCGCGTACTGCTTCGTGAACCCGCACATCGAGGCGGTATTTACGACGAGCAACACCTGGCCGCGATAGTCCGCGAGCGGCATCGGCCGGCCATCGATGGACGTGAATTCAAAATCCCAGGCAGTTTTCTGTGCGGTGTCGTCGGCTGAGACGGCCCCAGCAGCGAGTCCGAGCGGCGCGGCGACGAGCGCAGCAAAGGTTGCGAGCTTTTTCATTTGCTTATCGCTCCTTCCGATTGGATCGCAGATCGCCCTTGAATGTAGGCTGTCGGACACACGCAAGGAACCCCCGCCTTGCACCTTGGGCCTCGAGGCACCAAATGCGACCGAGCGTTTCATCCCATCAGTTGTTCTCCGATCCCACCAACACACTGGAAAATCCCATGGCTTCTGAAACCGTCACCCCGGCCTCCGCCGTTGCCGGCACCGATCTCTTCAACCCCGTGGCGCTCGGCCCCTACACGCTCGCGAACCGCATCGTGATGGCGCCGCTCACCCGCTCGCGCGCCGATGAAAACGGCGTCCCCGGAGAGCTGCAGGCCACATACTATGCTCAGCGCGCAAGCGCCGGTCTCTTGATCGCGGAAGCCACCAACATCTCACCCTCCGCCAAAGGCTACGTTCTGACGCCCGGCATCTGGACAGCCGAGCAGGCCGAAGGATGGAAGCTCACGACAAAAGCCGTGCACGACAAGGGCGGCCGCATCTTCCTTCAGCTCTGGCACGTGGGCCGCATCTCGCATCCCGACATCCAGCCCGGCGGTGCGCTTCCCGTCGCGCCAAGTGCCGTGCGCCCCGAAGGTCAGGCCTTCACGAACGAAGGCTTTAAGCCACACGTCACGCCCCGCGCGCTCGAAACCGACGAGATCCCCGGCATCGTCGCCGACTACGCGCACGCAGCCCAGCTTGCAAAAGATGCGGGGTTCGACGGCGTCGAAATCCACGCCGCCAACGGCTACCTGCTGCAACAGTTCCTCGCCGACAAATCGAACAAGCGCACGGACCGCTACGGCGGCTCGATCGAGAACCGCACGCGCATCGTGGTTGAGGTCACGGAAGCCGTCACCAAAGTCTGGGGTGGAGACCGCGTCGGCATCCGCCTCTCCCCGCTCACGACTTTCGGCGACACGGGCGACTCGAACCCCGAGCCCGTCTACCTCTCGCTGATTGATCAGCTCAATCCGTTCGGCCTCGCCTACATCCACGTCATCGAAGGAGACACCGGCGGCACGCGTACGCCCGAAGGCGGCTTCGACTTGCAGAAACTCCGCAAAGCGTTCAACGGCGCTTACATCGCCAACAACGGCTACGATCTCGATCTCGCACGCGAAGCGCGCCGCAAGAATTTGGCCGACCTCATCTGCTTCGGACGTCCCTTCATCGCCAACCCCGATCTCGTCGAGCGCCTCCGCGACGGCGCGCCGCTAGCCGAGGGCGATCAGGCAACGTTCTACGGCGGCGGTGCCGGCGGCTACGTCGATTACCCACGTTGGGACGGGACCGTCACTGCAGCCTGAATCCGACCCGCCAACCGGTTGCAGAAGCTATCCAAAACGTAACTTTGCATTTCCCGCGAAGCATGGCACGCTTCACCCATCGTTCAACAACTGGAAGGAGGTGATCCGATGTCGAGTGGGATCTTGAGGACGGCGATGTCGCGGTCACTTGGGTCGAAGCCGGATCTGCCTCTGGGCGCCGCTTAGGTACAAGTGACAAGCGGCTCCGGCGCCACAATCGCCGGCAAACGCCGCCGAAATCTCACGGGGGGCTGCCTTAGGCAGCCCCTTTTGATTTTGTGAGCAAGAAGGAGAAAAGCCGCGCACCCTTATAGGCTGGCGCGATCCGACATCAGCCGAAATCGGCCTCAGTTGAGAACGTCGATATGCGCGCGGAACCTCTTCGGCCCGCTGCGAAACACAAGCTCCACTTGCCCGGTCTTGAGCCCGCGCACAACGAACCGCGTAGCTCCCGATCCTCCGGCGTTCTGCACGGCCACGAGACCCGCATTCCGCCCCTTGCCTTTGTCGAACACCCAGCCATCACCATTGAGGACCAACTCCGTCGCCTCGCCCACATGCAGCACCGTGCCGTCGCCGGCATAGCCGGGCCGCACGAGCGCAAGCATGAGCGCCACAACGATCAGCCACACGACAAAGAAGGACCGGAAACCGAATACCGTCGAGGCCATACTGCCGCCCCTGCGCTCCAAAGCCGCCCACACGATCGCGGGCGCTATGGTCGTCGCATGAAGGCGCGAGTCGGCACAATCCATCCGGACGCAATGGCCGGAAACAGGCGATAATCCACGCTTTCGCCCTATTCGCTTCCGCCGATCACTTCGACCAGAAACTCTTGCGTCTTGCTCGGCGCTTCGTCGCCCGATCTCACGTAGTAGAACACCAGCATCGCCTCTCCGGGCGAAACGCCGGTCACCTGAAACCGCTGCTTGGACGGCGCGCCGAGCACCGGGCGCTTGCCCGGCTCAGCGTTGGGCTTGGCGTAGCCGGCATCCTCGACAGTCACGATTTCGGTGTTGTCGCTCGCTGCCACGTCCAGCACCCAGCGATACCCGGTCGAGGGATTGCCATCGAGTTCGAGCGTCGTCGTCGCGCCGACGGCAACTTGCGGATTTTCGTCGTTCGCCGCGTGGGCGGGTGGCAAGGCCGAGCCCATGATAAGCGCCGCAGTCGCGGCGCAAACGATCCGGCTGAGATTTCGGGGAATACAAGTGCTGAACATAGTGCCTCCAGCCAAACGCAAAGACACGACAGCCTGCGATCTGCATATCGCACGCCCTCGAACGCGCGTCCATCGGGATTAGCTGGAAGCAGGGCTCACGCAGAGAGATGGAACAATGACCGATTGTCGTGCCGTCTCCCTGCAACTAGGCGTTAAACTCTTTCTCTGATCGACCCGCATCAACCGAGGCTGCACAATGCCCCTACTCCGCTTCGACCTCATCGAAGGCCGCTCCGACGCCGAGCTTCAAACGCTGCTCGACGCCGCTCACCGCGCAATGCTCGACGCCTTCAAGGTGCCAGAACGCGACCGCTATCAGATCGTCCACGAGCATAAGCCCTCGCGTCTCATCGTGGAGGATACCGGGCTCTGCATTCCACGCACCGAGAAGGTCGTGTTCCTTCAGGTCACGAGCCGCCCCCGCGGGCGCGAGGCGAAAGAGACCTTCTATCGTCTGCTCGCGGAAGAGCTGGAAAAAAGCTGCGCCATCGCACCGAGCGACATCGTCGTTTCGTTCATCGAGAACACCGACGAGGATTGGTCATTCGGGCACGGCCGCGCCCAGTTCCTGACCGGAGAACTCGGGGCCAAAGAGTAACATCGCGCCGCCAGGCTCAGCAGTCGGCCCCGTGTCCATGCCGCGACACGGCGGCTGTCATAAACCGATTAACGACAAATTTCCTCTACGTAGCCGTAATTGGCTCCATAGTGCTAACCGGTTGCCTGCGTATCAGGGGAGATTTAGCGTGTTCAGTCGCGGCTCAAATTCGGAACTGCCGAAGCCACCGTTGCCACCTACCGCCACGGAGTTGGCGCCGCCCACACCTCCAGCCGTCCCGAACGGCAACGGTCGGACGTCGCCCTTCGGCCCAGCCGTCACCATGGGCCAATCGGTCATCGGCACGGACCTCGCCATCCTCGGCCAGAAGATCATCATCGTCTCGCAGAACAAATTGCAGATCGACGGTGACGTGCGCGGCGACGTGAACGGCAAGGAAGTCGTGATCGGCGAGGAAGGCTCGGTCATCGGTACCGTCTCCGCCGACGCCATCGAAGTCCGCGGCGGCGTCCGCGGCGCCATCAAGGCCCGCAACGTCATCCTGCACCCCACCGCTCAAGTCGAAGGCGACATCTTCCACCAGTCGCTTGCGATCTCCGAAGGCGCCATGTTCGACGGCCGCGTGCGCCGCGCGCGCGACGTCTCGGAAGTCACGCCCAATCTGGATGTCGAGAGCTACGCCAACGCGACCGACCAGACGACCGGCTGATCCGGCCGCACAGTTGCTTCCAATCGCTCATACGCGCGCGGAAATATCCTCCGCGCGCGTTTGCGTTTGCGAAACGACTTAGATCAGAAGCGCCGCCGCCCCATACTGTTGGCGTCGATGCAGGCGAGCTGAATTCGGATGTCGCGCCCCACGAAGCGGCACACGTCGCGCTTCACATTCGGATTGTTGCGGACCGCCGAACCCGACACCTTCATGCCGTGCTCGCGCGCCACCTGCGCGACAAGTTCGTCCTGGCAATAGGGCGTCGCGAGCGGCGAGCCTTGCACGATCTGGTTTCCGTTCACGCACTTGATGCGTGCGTCTGCAGGCCCCGCCCAGGCGAACATCACCAGCACCGCCGTGAAGCCCGTGAGAGCGTTTATTCCCATAGGGTAACCCAAGGCCATGGCACGATCCTCCTGATAGCCCCCGGTTACGGTCCTCCCAGAAAGCTAGGCAGCGGGCACGTCGTTTCAAGCCGACTACGGAAATTCGCACGAAACGTCGTGAACACACGTTACGGGATCAACGACCATCCGAGGCTCAAAAGCCCGCAAACGGCCAACGTCTCGACGAGGCCACGCCTTCGGCCGATCAGCAAAACCGCCGCCAGCACGCACAAAACCGCCGGCACGACGTTAAGTGAAGTGAGATCCGGAAGACCCACAGAAAGTGGCCACGCTTCCACACGCTCCACCCTCGAAAACAGCACGTGAATCGCGAACCATAACGCCAGATTGAAGATCACGCCGACGACGGCCGCCGTAACGGCGCGCAGCGCGCCCGCAACGCGCGGCTCGTGCGTAATCCGTTCGATGTAGGGCGCGCCAGCAAAGATCCACAGGAAGCACGGCACGAACGTCGCCCACAGCGCCACCATTGCGCCGAGAAATCCCATCAGCATCGGCGGGCCGCCGCCATGACGCCACGCGGCCAGCAGACCGACGAACTCGCCGACCAGAATGAGCGGCCCCGGCGTCGTCTCCGCAAGCCCCAGCGCGTCCAGCATTTCGCCCGCCGTGAGCCATCCGTAGCCCTCAACGATTTGCTGCGACATGAACGTGAGCACGGCATAAGCGCCACCGAACGTCACCACAGCGAGCTTCGAATAGAGCAACGCGAGCGTCGTCAGCACGTGCGTCGGGCCGAACACGAGCGCAACCGCCACCAACGGCAGAACCCAGATCGCGAGCCAGACTGCAACTGTGCGAAGCGTGCGTGAAAGCGGGACCGTTGGCGGCGGCACGCCAAGCACATCGGCCTCCGTCCGATCCGCCGTCACGAACCCGATGAGAAAGGCAGCGGCCACGATGATCGGAAAAGGTACGGCAAACAGAAAGAGCCCGGCAAAGGCTGCACCCGCAAGAACCCAGTCGAGCCGACCGACCAGCGATCGGCGCGCGACACGCGCCAGCGCCTGCATGACGATCGCCAGAACGGCAGCTTTGATCCCGAGAAACAAGGCCTCAACCGAGGGCGCTTGACCGAAAACGGCATAGCCGAAACCCAACGCCAATATGAGCAACGCCCCTGGCAACACGAACAGCAGCCCGGCCACGAGCCCGCCCAACACGCCGTGCAATCGCCATCCTGCGTACGTTGCGAGTTGCATGGCCTCAGGCCCCGGCAACAACATGCAGAAATTGAGAGCGGAGAGATAACTCTTCTCGTCGAGCCAACGCCTCGTCTCGACCAACTCCCGATGCATAAGAGCGATCTGGCCAGCCGGGCCGCCGAACGAGAGCCAACCGATGCGGTGAAAGACACGCATCATCTCACCCATCGACGGGCGAGCGGAGGTCCGCGTGCCGTTCGTCATGCCACGCTCCGGAAGCAAAAACATTCCGAGAATGCAGCGTGCATTGTCGGGATGGCATCGAATATCGCACGGACGCACGTCCGGCGCGCGAGATGCGCAGCTCCATATTGCGCCGCTTCACGAACACATATTCGACACATTATTCATAGGGTTGTGAGAGCTGCGTTAGTTACCATGTGCTGCGGCGTGCCGTCGCAGATACGCACCGCTTGAGAAAAATCGAAAGCGAAATCAACGCCCCCCAAAAGGCGTCCGAACGACGTTCATCAAATAGCGTTGATTCTGCCTAAATCGGCTGGTCAGGTGCCGCCACCAGAACGGGGGGCCACCAATGGTCGTCCGGATTTGCGAGGAGACAGGACAAGTTCTGGAGTTGCGCTGAGGCTCTTTCTTTACATCGGAAGCTCGCACGCACGTTCGACCTGACGCGCCGATCATTTCGGCCGCAGGCCCGCCGGCAAAACCAGCCCCGGGGCGGGGTCACACGAGACCGCCTTTCGAACGCGAGCACACACTCCGCTTGAGCCACGGCACTGTCGCCCGAGGGATATGGAGATAAAAAAGATGCGTATTCTTGCACTCGCCGCGTTGGCGGCTCTCACGCTTGGCGTGATGGATGTTCGCCCTGCTGACGCGCACCGCTCGAAGGAAGCAAAGCAGACCAGCAGCCACTACAAGGCCCACAAGAAGGCCGAGCGTCGGGCCAAGGCTGAGCGCCGGGCCGCCAAGCGCGCCGCTCGTCACGAGCGCCACGCCGCCACACACCGCGCGACGAAGCACACGTCCACCACCCGTCGCGCCGCCAAGCGTCCGGCCGCCGTCAAGCGCCGCGCCAAGACCTCTGGCACGCTCAGCTCGGGCGGCGGCTCGCACGGCATCGCCTCCTACTACTGGCAGCCCCAGAAGGTTGCCTCGGGCGGCCAGTTCAACCCGAACGCCCTGACGGCTGCCCACCGCACGCTGCCCTTCGGCACGAAGGTGCGCGTCACCAACAAGCGCAACGGCAAGTCGGTCGTCGTAACGATCAACGACCGTGGCCCCTTCATCAAGGGTCGCATCATCGACCTTTCGAAGCGCGCCGCCGGCGTGATCGGAATGCAGGGCGCTGGCCTCGCGCCGGTTTCCGTCGAGGTCGTTGGCCGCGGCTGATCCAGGCCACGAGCTTAGAATTCGAGAAGCGGGTCGCGAAAGCGGCCCGCTTTTTTGCGCCGTCGCGCGCCGTTCCGCCCCCCCACCTCCAACGCTTAACGAACCCACGCTCTTCCCTCTTGGGAGGACGGAAAAATTCGATATATTGCGGAAAGTTGTTATCCCGCGCACCAAGGGCCGCCAGCCGCCATGAAACGGACGACCAGCACGAAAGAGCGGGATGCCGCCGTCCAGCTCATGCGCACCGCCATGGTCGAGAAAAAGCTGACCCAGGCCGAATTGGCCGACGCGGCCGACTGTCACGAAAAGACGATCCAGAACCTGCTGCACGGCAAACCTGTCCGCGAGCAGACGCTGTTCGACGTGGCGATGGTGCTGGGCCTCGATTATCAGCGGCTCAAGGAAAGCTGGTTCGGCACGATGCAGACCGCGCACCCGATGGACTTGCGCGGCGAAGGCGGGGTCGTCGCCCCAGTCTACATGGGCGCCTACACGCGGGCCGCCGTCGACCACTACATCGGCAGCTTCCTCACCGTCCGTCCCTCCTTCACGAAGCCCGACGTCATCGTCGCCTACCGCACCGACATCGTCTGGGACCCGGAATGGCCGAGCCTGCTCTTCGAAGAACGCGAGCGCCCGGATGCGCCGTTCAGCCATCGCGGCCGCATCTACGTGCCGGCCTCCTCCATGTACGTTCACCTCGTGTCGCTAACCAAAGGCGCCATGCGCATGGTGCTCGTCTCGCAGCTCGACCAGATGGGCGAGATGCGCGGCCTCATCACCACGCTCAACAAGCAGCGCGCGATGTACGTGCCGGTCTCGTCTCCCATCGTTTACGTGAAGCGGCAGGAATTCAAATCCACCGCGCTCGGCGAGCTGACGCCGAAAAGCACGGGCTACGATCAGCTCAAGGCCCTGCTCGAAACATCGCTGGAAGAAGGCTACGCACGCCTCGTCGGCCCCTAGACGCGTCCGTCACGCGCGCTTGGATGCGGCAACCTCGGCTTCGTCCATCTCGGCCACAGCCTCCCCCTCAGACACCGTCGCCCGGTCGGAAAGAAACCGATCCGTGAAATCCACCGTCTCGCGGCGCCCCACGGACGCGAGGTTCTGTGCAAGCCACTTGTGAGCCTGCGTCCGGCCCGCTGAATGCAGATACGTGAGAAGCCCCAGATCCGGCTTCAGCTTGCTGTCGTCGGAGAGCGACGACGTATATCGCCCCGCTTCGATCATATGAAAGCGGTGCTGCGCGAGCGCACCATTCGGCCCGCGCCCTTTGGCTCCGAACCGGCGCGTGCCCACCGCCTCCCGTACGGCCAGAATATGCTCCACGTCCCGCAACAGCGGAGCATTGAACGTCAGTCGGTTGACCGCACCCGCGATCTCACGCGCCCCCTTTGGCAACTCGCGCCGCACCAGCGGATTGATCTGCACGATCAGCGTATCCTTCACCGGACTTTCCGAACCGACGGTGATCAGGTCAGGGTTCTTCGAAAATCCACCGTCCCAATAGCCGACACCGTCGATCTCGACTGTGCGATGCAGAGTGGGCAAGCAAGCAGACGCGAGCACGGCATCGAGCGAGATCTCCGCACCGCGAAACAGCCGCGCCCGCCCCGTCGCCACTTCCGTCGCGGCAACGATAAGCTCCACGGGCGACGTCTCGCGCACGCTCTCGAAATCGATGGTCTCGGCCAGCAACGCGCGCAACGGATCGAACCCAAGCGGATTGAATTCATAGGGCGAAAGAAGGCTCGTCATCTGCGCGAGCGTCGTCACGTTGGTGAGCCCGAACAGAAATGGATTAAGCCGCAGGAGATCCGGCACGCCCGCTTTGTGCACGCCCTCCCACACCTCGCGAAGTTTCGCGTGCGCCCCCTCACGCCCGCCCTGCGCAAGCCCAGCAGCCAGTGCCACGGCATTCACCGCGCCCGCACTCGTCCCCGTAACCCAGCCGAACGAAAGCGTCTCTTCTTCGAGCAAGCGATCGAGTACGCCCCACGTGAAGGCTCCGTGCGCGCCGCCACCTTGCAAGGCCAGGTTGATCTTGAGCGGGCGTCTAAAGCGCAAAATATTGGATTCCTGCTACCGGCGGCCAAGATCGCAGCCTAGCACGAAGACCCGCTGCGTCTGCGCCTCAATCAGCCGCATTGCGCGCCATAGACACGTCACATGCGCACAAAAAACCGGCGCACAAGCGCCCGGGAGCAAGGCGACCCGCGGCAAGCGCCGCGGCTCTCTACAAAGCAGAACGCCCCTTGAACGAAGCTTCCCGCAGCTTGCGTACGCAAAAAATTATCGGGGCGCCAAGAGATCGCGCCGGTCGACCGTCACGATCTCGCCATCCGGCGAGGAAAGCCCGCGCGTTTCGCAATGAATGCGCGTGATCCCGTCCTCGCGATGCAAGCGAAGCAGGTGATAGCGCGCAAGCGGCTCGCCCTTGTGCGCGTGCGCCGCCGATGCCGAAGCGACACCGAGCACCGGCACGCCACGTCCCGCGTGTGTGCGCCACGCCAGCATGTCCCGATGATTGTGTCCGTGCAGCACGAGCTCGGCGCCCGCCCGCTCCAACACATCCGCGAACGCTGCGGCATCCGCAAGTCCGCGCCGCGGCGGCGCCTGTCCGGGCAACGGCGGATGATGGATCAGCACGACACGAATGAACCCAGCGTCTCCGAGACGCGCAAGCGCCGCCTCGAACTGCGCAAGCTGCGCGTCTCCCAGCCGGCCGGCGGCGACGAACGGCGGAGTCGGCACCGCCGAGTTCAATCCGATCAGCGCAACCTCGCGCTTGATCTGGACATAGGGAAAGCGCACCGGCTCGCCCTCGCGCCACGACTCGCTGTTTTGCATATAGGGCGCCCAGGTCTCGAGGCACGACGCGCCCCCGAGCCGCCCCGTATAAATGTCGTGATTGCCGGGCACCACCGACACACGCTCCGGATCGCCGAGCGCCTGAAGCCAGGCGTACGCGCCTGCGTATTCCCCGGGCAGCCCCAGGTTCGCGAGATCCCCGGTCACCGCGATATGATCGGGCGCTTGGCGAAGCGCATCCGCCGCAATCCTGTCTGCCACGCTTCTCTTATGCACGCGCCCGCGCCCGCGCTGCCAGTTGAGGTAACCCAGCGCACGCTTGACGTTCCAGTATCTCGGATGAAACCCCGAGATCGGCCCCAGATGAACATCCGAAAGATGGACAAGGGTAAAGCTGTCGGTCATAGCCCCTCAAGCACGTCTGCCCGCCAAGTGTCGGCGCCCCCTCGAAGCATGGCATCTTCTCGATGTAAGATGTCTGCCCGAAGCAGAATGTCTCCTCGAACGGTATCGCTTGGACGCATGTCCCCCGAACGCATGATCCACAAAGTCCTGCAACGCTACTGGCGCTACTCTCGCGGTCTTACGCTCGGTGCGCAAGGCGTGGTGCTGGATCGCTCAGACAACAACGTTCTCCTGATCCGTCACACCTATCGAGCAGGCTGGCATTTTCCCGGCGGCGGCGTCGAGCGCGGCGAGACCGCGGAAGACGCAATGTCACGAGAGCTTCGCGAAGAGGCGGGCATTGAGATCGAAGGATCGCCCGAGCTGTTCGGCCTCTACGCCAATCATCTCCTCTTCCCCGGCGATCACATCGCCCTGTTCGTCGTCCGGACCTGGCGCCAGCCCCAAATCCCGGCCGCAAACCACGAGATCGCCGAGCAGGGCTTCTTCCCGCTCGATGCCTTGCCGGCCGAGACGAGCCCGCCCACCCGCCTGCGTCTGGAGGAAATCAGGGGTTTGCGCCCTCGCGCGGCGCACTGGTCCGTGCCGTGAGGGCAGACCCCACGCCGCACTGCGGAGGCGCTGGACCGCCACATTCCGCCATGCTAAAGGCCCGCGCCATGACGAGCCGATCCACGAGCCAGAGACCGATGCCGCTGCGATGCGTACGCACCGCGCGTTGCTCGCGCTGACGTGCTTACCCGAACTCGGTCCAGGATCTCCCTCCATGCTCTCGCAAGTCGTCACCCGGCCCGTCACGCCGGAGGATGTTCCCCTCATCTCCGCCCTGCATGACCGCGTGTTCGGCCCCGGCCGCTTCGCACGGACGGCCTATCGTGTGCGCGAAGCCTTGTCGGACGGGGATGCCTCGCGATATTGCCGCTGCACATTCGATGGCGATCGCCTGATCGCAGCGCTCCGCATGTCGGAGATCGCCATCGGCGGAAACCCCGGCGCTTTGCTCCTTGGCCCGCTGGTGGTTGCGCCGGAATACGGCGGCCGCGGCTACGGCCACGGCCTGATGCGCGATGCGATCGCCGCCGCCCGCGCAGACGGAGTCAAGCTGATCGTGCTGATCGGAGACGAGTCCTATTACGGCCGGCTCGGTTTCCACCCCGTGCGCCCTGGCACGATGACGTTCCCCGGTCCTGTCGATCCGAAACGTATCCTCGCGCTCGAACTCGAAGACGGCGCGCTCGCGCAATACTCCGGCGCCATCTCCGGCCGCTAACAAATCCCTCGTTTAGCTTATACTCAAAACCAAAAAACGGCTGCGCAGCAGCCTGGGAGCAAGGCGACCCGCGCCAAGTGGCGCGGCCATCCACAAAGCACCACGCCCCTTGAGCGAAGCCTCTCTCAGCTTGAGTCACTAATCTTCAAAAGGATCCTTCATCAGGATCGTGTCGTCGCGCTCGGGGCTCGTCGAGAGCAGCGTCACCGGGCACTCGATCAGCTCCTCGATGTGGCGGACGTACTTCACCGCCTGCGCGGGCAGATCCTTCCACCGCCGCGCGCCCGCCGTGGATTGCGACCAACCTTCGAACGTCTCCCAGATCGGCTCCACCCGCTTCTGCGCATTGAGCCCCGTCGGAAGCCGGTTGAACCGCTCGCCGTCGAGCAGATAGCCCACGCACACCTTGATCTCGGAGAAACCGTCGAGCACGTCGAGCTTAGTGAGCGCGATGCCGTCGATCCCGGCCACCTTCGCAACCTGCCGGACGAGCACCGCATCGAACCAGCCGCAGCGCCGCTTGCGCCCCGTCACGGTGCCGAACTCGTGCCCACGCTGGCCGATGGTCTCTCCGATCTCATCCGTAAGCTCGGTCGGAAACGGCCCCGCACCGACGCGCGTCGTATACGCCTTGGCGATACCGAGCACGAAACCGAGCGAGCCCGGCCCCGTGCCGGACCCCGTCGCCGCCTGAGCGGCCACCGTGTTGGACGAGGTGACGAACGGGTATGTCCCGTGATCGATGTCGAGCAGCGCGCCCTGCGCACCTTCGAACAGAATGCGGCGACCTGCTTTACGCTCCTGATCGAGCAATTCCCACGTCACGTCGAGATAGGGGATGACCTTGGGCGCAATCGCGTTCAACTCTGCGATCAGCGCATCCTTGCTCACTTCCTCGCGGCCGAGCCCGCGGCGGATCGCATTGTGATGCAGCAACAGCCGGTCCACCTTCACGCCGAGCGTCGCCGGGTTGCGCAGGTCTTGCGCACGGATGGCACGCCGCCCCACCTTGTCCTCATAAGCCGGACCGATGCCGCGTCCCGTGGTGCCGATCTTGCCATCGCCGGCCGCTTCCTCGCGGATCTGATCGAGATCCCGGTGGCACGGCAGAATGAGCGTTGCGTTCTCTGCGATACGGAGGTTTTCGCGCGTGATGGCGACACCCTGCCCCGCGAGCTTCTCGATTTCCGCAACCAGCGCCCACGGATCGACGACGACGCCGTTGCCGATGATGGCGAGCTTGCCCGGCCGCACGACGCCCGAGGGCAGCAGCGAAAGCTTGTAGGTCTTGTCTCCGATCACGAGCGTATGCCCGGCGTTGTGGCCGCCCTGGAACCGCACCACGACGTCTGCCCGCTCCGAGAGCCAGTCGACGATCTTGCCTTTACCCTCGTCGCCCCACTGCGCGCCGACGACCACGACGTTAGCCATTACCACCACCACGTGTCATGAAATGGCCCCGGCTGATCGAGCCGGGGCCGGAACGATAAGAACTAGGTTTAGCGCCAGGGCCCGCCCTGGCCAACACCTAACCTGAGGCTTGCCCTGGCAACCCGGTTAAAACCCTGGGTTACCTATAGATAACGGATTTGGCCGAGGGCCAGGAAACCCGGTAGCCGAACTCCACCGTCTGCTCCTGATCGGGCTCCAGTGTCCCCTCCCACACCAGCACGCCGCGCTTGTCGTCCACGTCCTGGCGGGAGGGCGCCGTCCGCCCCGTCAGCTCCACCTTGATGTCCTGATGCGCTGAGACGGGGATCTGGTCGAACACCGCCAGCGAGATCGCCCGCTCGTGCATGCTCTTGACCGAGAGGAGGTAGTGCCGGCTATCGGTCCGCGAGGTCGAGATCAGCCCCGTCTCCCCGCGCTTCTGCTCGGAGATGGCATGGCGCACGCGCACGAGATCGTCGATGCCGAAGCCCATCTCATGCTCTTCGTCCGGCGAGAGCAGCGGCAAATGCCCCGAGCCGACAAACGTCCCGTCCCGGAACAGCGCAGCATCGCCCGGAAGCAGCGGCGCGCCCTTCGGCACCGTCAGCTTCGCGTAAAGGTAAGCCTTGGCGTCGACCTTCGGCACCGTACGGATGGTCAGCGCGGGCTCCAACGTATCGCTGCCGAGCTGCACGCGCTTCGTCTCGCCCGTATCGGGAATGGACGTCCGTCCCGGGACGGCGAACAGCGCATGGAACGGCGCTTGGACAACCTCCGCCGCCCGCTCCTCCACGATGACGGGCTCGGGCGCCGGTGCCGCTGCGACCATATCCTGAGCTTCGTATTCGCCCACAACCCCACCCGCCTGGGGCGCCATCTGACGTTCAGCGGAAAAGCGCCGCGTCGTGGCAAGGGGAGGCGGCGGCGGTGTCTCGGGCTCGAAGTCGACGATCAGCGTCGTAAGCTCCGGCGCAGAAGCTCCTGCAGTCGGCCGCGTGGTCGAAAGCAAAAGCTCGATGTTGTCCCAGGCTTCACCGCTTCGCTGGCTGATGGCGGCGCGGCGCGTGAGATCGATGCTTGGCGCAACCGTCTTAGAGCCCGTTGAGAGACGCACGTCGTAGAGCGGCGTCCAGGACGCATGCGCCACCTGATAGCGCACCGTGATGTCGGCATCGAGCGGCGCATGAGCGACCACGAACACGCGTGCTTCCGTCCGCTCCGTCCGCTCTGGCGCGATCTCCCTAAGCTGCTTCTCGATGTCTTCGATCTTGCGATCCGTATCGCGAATTCTGATCTGCGCCGCCTGCAGCGTTCGCTGCGCATCGGCCGACGCGGACGTGATCAACGCGAGTACCGCCGGCCAGTTCTCTTCCGCAGCACCGCCCGCAACGGGCGCGGGGCGCGTGGGAAGCTGCGCCAGATTTCCGATGAGTTCTTTCTGCGTTTCCGCGCTCTGCGCCTCGGCGTCGTAGGTCGCACGCTGGTCGCGCAAGCGCTCGATCTCGTTTTCGAGGCGCCGCCGCTCGCTGGCAGAAGCTTGCGCATCCGCGCGCGGCACGAACAGCCGGCGCGTATCGACCGACCCGATCTCCAGCCGTCCCGTCGCATTCCCTTCGACCCGGATCGAGCCCTCGACCGCACCCGCCGGCAGATCGCGGAAGACAATGGTGTGCTCCCCCTTGTCGACCGTGACCCTCGCGACACGAGTGACTTCGGCTCCAACCGGAAAAACGGTAACGGACTCGATCCGCGATGGCGCTTCGATCTCGTCCGCCCACGCCGCACCCACACCCACGGACAGAATGAGAAGCGCGAAACCGAGAGCCTGCTTCACGGGAGGACCTTCTTTGCTGGTGTTGATTTGAGAACGTTTGACGGCATATGCCCGAGCGAATGCCCCACCAAGGCGACACCCGTCCGATGGCTCGTGTGCGGCCGTTTCACGACGAAATTAAGGCCGAGCCGACGAGCGTTCGCTTGCGTGCAAAAAAGCGAAACGGGGCCGGCAAAGCCAGCCCCGCCCGGGGGGCTCAGACCATGATCGCGTCGGGCCCTCAGCCCGAAGCGTGAATCATAGGTCTCAAGAAAGAAATAGAGCGTGATCGTTTTCGATCACGCTCTATCGATCCCACGAAGACACAGCGCGCAACGAAACACGAGAGGCGGCTGCGTCTTCTGTTCTTTGGACCATGATCGCTTCAGGCCCTATCAGCCTGAAGCGTGAATCATAGGTCTCGTTAAAGAGAGAGCGTGATCTCTATTCAAATCGAAACTGATCACGCTCTAGACGCCCTTACTTGAAGGGCACCGGATACATCGGCTCGTTGCCGCCGAGGCGATAGCGTGCGGTGAGCAGGAGATCGTGCGAGGTGATGTCGCGGATCTCCAGACCGCGCGCCGCCGGAGCGCTGCCGTCGAACGGCACGACCGAGCCCGTATAGACGCTGCCGAGATCGGTATAGCGATATCCGAAGTCGAGCGTGAGCTGCGGAGTGACGTCGTAGGCCACGCCGGCGTAGAGCGCCCACGCGAAGTTCGTGGTCGTCTTGTCCTTTTCGGCGAACCAGACGCTATTGTGCGGAACGTTGACGTCCTTGTAGCCCATGGTCGTGATCGACGCGAAGCCGATACCGCCGCCGACATAGGGCGTCACGCCATGCCATGTGCCGAGATCGACATAGGCGTTCGCAAGACCCAGCCAGCTCTTGAGGTTGGCCGTGTGCTCATTCGTGCCGCAACCCCAGCCGGGGCACGGGCCGCCGTTGTTATAGGAATCGTGCGCAACGAAGAGCTGCTTGCCGCGATACTCGCCCGTCAGGTCGAAGCGCAGCCAGCGGCTGTGCTCCACACCGATACCGAAGCCGTACAGCGTCGAGCTCTTGATGTCCTGGTGATGAACGGTGAAGGCACCGCTCGCAAACTCGTCGGCCCAGATCGAGCCCGGCTCGGGATTCTTCATGCCGATGGTGCCGCGCAGATACCAGGCGCGCCCGGAGGGTGCAGGCGGCGGAATATCTTTCACGCTGCCATAGCCCAAATCGGCAGCGCTCGCCGGCATCGCCGACAACGTGAGGAGCGCTGCGCTGGCGACTGCGCCGAGCAAAGCGCAAACGCTTGTGGTTTTCATGACTGTCCCTTTCGAAATCTGTCCCGAGCGCGAGGACGGGACTCTGAAAACAAACGCAGCACTGACTTCAAAGGGGACTGTGTCGGACAACGCTTAATAGACGTTTAAATGACGTGCCGTTTCGATCCGCACGCCTCTTAAGGCAAGCAGCCATGGTAAGCACGCCACACTCCGGGCGCGCATGGAAAGGTTTCGTTAAGAAAGAAGAAACGCCTAAGCGGCGTGCGCCGCCGCCTGCACCGCTTCGACGATGTCGCCCACCACGGCGTTGACGAGACCTTCGTCGTCACCTTCCGCCATCACGCGGATCACAGGCTCCGTCCCCGATGGGCGGATCACGAGACGCCCGCCATCGCCAAGCTTCTCTTTCGCACCTTCGATCGCGCGGCGCACACGGCTATCGTCGAGAGGCTGGCCATTGGCGTAGCGCACGTTCTTGAGCACCTGCGGCAACGGCGTAAAGCGAGCACAGACTTCGGACACGGGCTTACCCGTCGCCACCGCGCACGCCAGCACCTGCAGCGAGGAAACGAGCCCGTCACCTGTCGTCGTGAAGTCCGACAGAACGATGTGCCCCGACTGCTCGCCACCAACGTTGTATCCGTGCCGGCGCATGTGCTCGACCACGTAGCGGTCGCCCACCGGCGTGCGCACGAGCGACAACCCCTGATCCTTGAGATAGCGCTCGAGGCCGAGATTGCTCATGACGGTGGCGACGACGCCACCCGCCGAAAGCTTCCCGCGGCGCTGCCAGCTCTCCGCGATCACAGCCATCAGCTGGTCGCCGTCGACGATACGCCCCTTCTCGTCGACGATCACCACCCGGTCGGCATCGCCGTCGAGCGCAATTCCGATGTCGGCACGCACTTCGCGCACCTTGTCGATCAGCGCCTGCGGGGCCGTGGAGCCACACTTGTTGTTGATGTTACGTCCGTCGGGATCGACGCCGATCGCAACCACATCCGCACCGAGTTCCCAAAGCGCCGCCGGCGCCACCTTGTAGGCCGCGCCATGCGCGCAATCGATGACAATCCTGAGATCGTTGAGACGCAGGTTCTTGGGCAGCGTGCGTTTCGCGAACTCGATGTAGCGCTCCTGTGCGCTATCGACGCGCGTCGCACGCCCGATGCGGTCGGCCGGCACCAGCAGATCCTCGCTCGGGCCGTCAATCAGCCCCTCGATTGCAAGCTCCGTCTCGTCGGAGAGCTTATAGCCGTCCGGATCGAACAGCTTGATGCCGTTGTCGTCGTAGCGATTGTGCGAGGCGGAGATCATCACCCCGAGATCCGCGCGCAGGCTTCGCGTCAGCATCGCGACGGCGGGCGTCGGCATCGGCCCCAGGAGAAACACATCCATGCCGACGGACGTGAAGCCCGACATCAAGGCCGCCTCCAGCATATAGCCCGAAAGCCGCGTATCCTTGCCGATCACCACACGATGGCGATGCGAGCCGTTCTGAAACAGATGCCCCGCTGCCATGCCGACCTTGAGCGCAACCTCCGAGGTCATCGGATGCTTATTGGCGAGTCCACGGATCCCGTCCGTTCCAAAATAGCGGCGTGTCATCTGTCCCTCGCAGCAGGCAATTGATAGCGATTTTAGGCCTCTTCCTGGCGCGCGCCAAGGCACGTCGCAACAGGCAGCCATGGCAGCCTTGGGATACCCAAAGCCAATTTGACCTCAATTGCGGGTGTCACCCCCCGGCCAAAGGGCCCGCTGCAAGCCACGACGGGCGGCGTCAAGCCGGCCGGCCCTCGGAGCCAGCCTGCGCCGCTTCCCACACGGCAACCGCCTGGCGCGTCTCCGCCACGTCGTGCACGCGCACGATCTGCACCCCCTGCGCGACCCCGAACAGCGCCGCGGCGATAGACCCGGGCACGCGGTCGCGCGGAGCCTCAACGTTGCAAATCTGGCCGATCAGCTTTTTCCGGCTGGCCCCCAGCAGAAGCGGCACGCCCAGGCCGTGGTAAAGACTGAGCGCGTTGAGCACCGCAACATTATGATGAAGGTGCTTTCCAAAACCGATCCCCGGATCGGCAATCAACCGTGATTTGGGGATGCCGGCCGCCACGCATTCGCGGATCCGCCCTTCGAGATAGTCGAAAACGTCGAGCACGACATCGCTGTACTGCGGATTGTCGTTCATCGTCTTGGGATCGCCCTGGGCATGCATCAACATGACGGGAAGCCCGCTCTCCGCCGCCACGTCGAGCGCTTTCGGATCGTGCGTCAGCGCAGACACATCGTTCAGAATGTCCGCGCCCGCTGCCGCCGCGCGCCTCATCACCTCGGCCTTGCGGGTATCGATGGAGATCAGCTTGTCGGTCTTTGCTCGCAGCCCTTCGATCACCGGAATAACGCGCCGCAGTTCGTCATCGACGGCCACCGCATCGGATCCCGGCCGCGTCGACTCGCCACCGACGTCGAGAATGTCGGCGCCTTCTTCCGCAAGCTTGAGCCCGTGTGCGATCGCCGCGGCCGCCTCGTCATGCTGGCCACCGTCCGAAAAGCTGTCGGGCGTCACGTTGACGATGCCCATGATGCGCGGCCGATCGAGCGAGAGGCCTGCCAGCCGTGCACGCGGCGCACGGATCGCTTCCAGCAGATCGGCCGCCGCCAGCGTGTTGCGGCCCCAGTCGCGCTCGAACAGGTCGCCAAGCCCGATCGTCCGCCGCTGCGTCCCACGAGCGCTCCGCTCCAGCACTTCAAGCGCCGAAAACGCAAGCCGCCCACCCGCGAGCGGCAACCCGCCCCACATTTCGCGCGGGGCGTCGTCCTGCGCATCGCGCGCGCTAGGCGCCGCACCGAAAATACCGAGCGGACGGATGTAGATCGAGCGCTGCATCGAGAGGATGGACTCCAAAAGAAAACGGCCGCGCCCAAAGCGCGACCGTTCCCTTTAGCGTTAGCCGGTGGCCCGGATCAACCCCGAGCGGATCAACCCTGCGGCTGGGGCTCCATTCCGCCCACACCCGGATCCGGCTCGTCGCGAGGACGCGCACGGCCGGCCGTCGGCACGGCAGACGACTGAGCGCCTTTCGAAGAATCGTCGTCTTTGCGCACGATCTTCTCGCCGCGCAGGATCGCCGAAACCTCTTCGCCGGAGATCGTCTCGTAATCGAGCAGCGCCTGCGCCACCGCGTGAAGCTTGTCCACGTTCTCGGTCAGAATCTTGCGGGCCTTGTCCTCGCCCGCCTGCACGAGATTGCGGATCTCTTCATCGATCAGCTTCGCGGTCTCGTCCGAGATGTTGGTGGTCTGGGTCACGGAATGACCGAGGAACACCTCCTGCTCGTTGCCGTTGTAGCGCACGCGTCCGAGCTTGTCGGACATGCCCCACTCCATCACCATCGCGCGGCCGAGCTGCGTCGCCATCTGGATGTCGCCGGTCGCGCCGTTGGTCACGTTGTCGGGCCCGCCGAGAATGATTTCAGCTTCGCGGCCGCCGAACAGCACCGCCATGCGCGCTTCGCACCATTGCCGCGTGCGGCTGTAGCGGTCGCCTTCGGGCAGGTTCATCGTCACGCCGAGCGCACGACCGCGCGGAATGATCGTCACCTTGTGCAGCGGATCGTACGGCACCGAGAGCCCCACGATAGCGTGACCTGCTTCGTGATAGGCCGTGTTGCGCCGCTCTTCCTCGCTCATCACCATGGAACGCCGCTCGGCGCCCATCATGACCTTATCCTTGGCATCCTCGAACTCGGTCTGCGTCACGAGCCGCTTGTTACGGCGAGCCGCGAGCAGCGCCGCCTCGTTGACGAGGTTCGCGAGATCCGCGCCCGAAAAGCCCGGCGTGCCGCGCGCGATCACCTTCGGATCGACGTCGGGCGCAATCGGGCTTTTCTTCATGTGCACTTTAAGGATCTTCTCACGGCCCGAAACGTCCGGGTTCGGCACCACAATCTGGCGGTCGAAACGGCCCGGGCGCAGCAGCGCGGGATCGAGCACGTCAGGCCGGTTGGTGGCCGCGATGATGATGATACCCTCGTTCGCCTCGAAGCCGTCCATCTCGACGAGAAGCTGGTTCAACGTCTGCTCGCGCTCGTCGTTGCCGCCGCCGAGGCCCGCGCCACGATGGCGGCCGACCGCGTCGATTTCGTCGATGAAGATGATGCACGGCGCGTTCTTCTTCGCCTGCTCGAACATGTCGCGCACACGGCTCGCACCGACGCCGACGAACATCTCGACGAAGTCAGAACCCGAAATCGTAAAGAACGGAACGTTCGCTTCGCCCGCAACCGCGCGCGCGATCAGCGTCTTACCCGTGCCCGGGGGGCCGACAAGCAGCGCGCCGCGCGGAATGCGCCCACCGAGCCGCTGGAACTTCTGCGGGTCGCGCAGGAATTCGACGATCTCCTCGAGATCGGACTTCGCTTCGTCCACGCCCGCGACGTCCTCGAACGTCACGCGCCCCTGCCGCTCCGTGAGCAGCTTCGCCCGGCTCTTACCGAAGCCCATGGCGCGGCCCGAGCCCGACTGCATCTGGCGCATGAAGAAGATCCACACCGCGATCAGAAGCAGCATGGGGAACCAGTTGAGGAGAACCGAAAGGATGGACGGCACGTCCTCGTCGGACGGGCGCGCCTTGAACTTTACGTCCTTCGTCTTGAGGCGCTCCACCAGTTGAGGATCGGAGGGCGCATAGCTCGTGAACGGCTGGGCACTGTCGCGCATCGTGCCGTAGATGCGGTTGCCCGCCAGCGTCACTTCCGACACCGTGCCGGCATCAACCGCAGCCAGGAAATCGGAATAGCTGATTTCGCTGCCGCGCCGGGCCTGCTGGGGACTGTTGAACAGATTGAAGAGCGCTGCGAGCAGAACGAACACTGCCACCCAGACCGCAAGCTTCTGAAAATTCGGATTCATCTCTTTTCCCGAAAAGCCGACGCCTGGAGCGGCGCCGGGGGCGATCCGCACCCACGTCAGGGTGTAAGATAGGTGCGGGGCCGGTCTTTGCCAAGTTCATTGGGTGCGGAGGTAAAGCCATTCCGCCGCACCAAGTCGTTTGCCGCAAAGGCCTTTTCCGAACGCTCCTTCACATCACGTCACGCGATCAAACCCCAGAAACGTAAAGATAAACCGCGCATCCGTCAGAGGGCCGCCGGGAAGACCCGCCACCGCGAGCAGGCGATCCTCGCACCAGACGGACGGCAACGTCGCAGCCGCCCGCGCCGGTGGCCGCTCGGCATCGTCCAGCGCATCCCTAAGGGTTGCATAAGCGGCAAGGCCAAGCGGGCGTACAGAAACCGGCCGCGCCTCCACATCGCCTTCCTCAGGCGCCCGGTACGCAACGCGAAAGCGGCGGTCCCACAGGATCTCCCGGCCTGGCTCCAACACCGCATCCGCGAGCGCCTGCCGCCCCGGCTCGCGATAGAGCCGGAGCGTCGTCCACCCTTGCGAGACCATGCATCCGCCGAGCGTCTGCGCAATCGGCCGCCCCTCGGCCAGCACCTCTTCCAGCGCCTCGATCTGCGAAAGCTGCGCCGGTCGCGCGAACCCTCCGAACGTGTCGAGAAGCCGGGCCAGCAGCCGCACCCTGATTTCGGCAGGCTCCGCCGCCCACGCCTGCCGGCTGAGCGACGCATAACTGCCCCCATGCACAGCGACGAGCGCGGTAAGCTTCTCTTGAGTCAGCACCTCTAGCGCCTGCCGCGCCCGCGACAACCGCTGCGCACTGAGCGCAAGCTTGGCATTCGACAGGCCGAGTGCTTCCAGATTCGCGTCCGCCGCCCGGAGCCGCACGCGCTCGAAATCGAGGCTATCGTTGCTCGGATCGTCGAGCCACGTCCCACCCGCGCGGACCAGCAGTCCCTGCAGCGCAGACTTGGACAGCGAAAGCAGCGGCCGGACGAGCACCACGGAGCTATCGGGCATCAAGGGCCGCGCGGGCGACATGCCGGAAAGTCCGTCGAGACCGCTTCCACGCCCCAGCCGCATAATCAGCGTTTCCGCCTGATCGTCCGCCGTATGCCCTGTCACGATGGCCGCCGGCTGCGGCCCAGCTTGAGCATGAGCGGTCAAAAGCGCATAGCGCGCCGCGCGGGCTTCCTCCTGCACCGCGCTTTGGGGTTTCTCGCCGCTCCAGGCCAGTGTCGTATGGCGGAAACCAAGCGCACGCGCCCGCTCCGCAACCCAATCGGCCTCACGTGCCGACTCGGCCCGTAATCCGTGATCGACCGTCGCGACATCGATCAGCACATCCGCCGGCACACGCCCCGAGGCGGCCCAGCGGGCCACGAGCACCATCAGCGCCATGCTGTCCGAGCCGCCCGAAACGGCCAGCACCACACGGCGAAAAGGCGTGAGAGGTTGGCCAATCAGCGCATCGAGATCGCGGTCATGAACAGACCGCTCGTCCACGATATGCCCCGGGCTTGAGCGCGAAGGCTGGCTGGCACGCAGGGGCGGCGACCGCGCTGGATCGGAAGAAGGGCGCGGCTCCGTCATAGCCGGGCACCGGAGCAAACATCCCCGATGGTCCGGCGATGCGTCATGGGCAGCCGATCCTTTGCCGTTCGCTGTCCGCGCGCGCTTTGAGTTGCGGCGGTGCGTTCGGATATTTGCGCGCAACGCCTCCAAGGCTCGTGCACGCCTCTTTCTGTTTGCCGAGCTGCGCGAGCGACATGCCGTGCTTAAGCTGCGCATCGGCCGCCTTGCCGCTCGATCCGTACGACGAGATGACGAGATCGAACGCTTCGGCCGCGTCGGAATAGTTGCGCTGCACGTAATGCGCTTCACCGAGCCAGTAGAGCGCGGAGGGCGCGAGCGGATCCTGCGGATGGCTGCGCAGGAAATTGCTGAAGCCGGCCTGAGCCGAACCGTAATCCTGCTGCAAAAGATGCCCGTACGCGGTTTCGTAAAGCTGCTTCGCGTTTCCGCCACCAGCCGCCCCACCAGCCATCGGATCGGCGGCCGCAACCTGATCGCCGCCCAACGATGGCAGCGCTTCCGAGCCATAGGTCGTGGGAGCCTGCTGCGCCACGGGCGCCTGCCCGAAGCTGGGATCGGCCGCCAACGCGCCAATCGGATCCGCGCTTTCGGCCGAGGTCACCGTGGTCGATCCGAAGCTCCTCGTCTCAAGACCCTCATGCCCAAGCCCGGACGGCGCCACCGCATCCGAGCGGCGCTGCATCTGGCTCTGCCGCAGTTCGTTGGCGAGTTGCTCGACCTGCGCCGTCAACGCGCGAATCTGCGTTTCCATGCTGTCGAGGCGCGCCCCGTCGCCCGCCGCCATGCCACCGCTGGCCTCCGAGCGCACCGGCGCGGCCGCCACGCCGCCTGTACGTGCCAGCGACTCGAGCGTCCCGATCACCACCTGCAAATCGACGAGTTGGCCTTCGAGCTGCTCCACACGCTGGCGCAAACCGGAATCGGCCCCACCCTTCGCCTGCGGCGCACCGCCTTCCTGGCCGAACGCCGCGACCGGCCACGCGAGCGCCAGCACCAGTGCACTGGCCACTGCCCGCGAAACGCCGCGACCGCTGATAGAGCGGGACGCTGGCTGGCTCGAACGCTTGGGCGAAAACTGCATGGGCGAGACGCCCTCCTTTACAAATCGATCTCTTGGCACCTTAGGCTCCGGGGGGCCGAAACACCACATTCGGCCCAACGCGCCGGTCCGGTTTCGTCTGCTTTTCCGCGGCTCTTTTCGAGGCCGTCATTGGGACGCCGGAATGTCACCGCTGTCGGACGCGCCCTTCCGGGCCTGGCGCGCAGGCCTGTGGCCCAAGCGGCGCGGCCCGTCAAGAAGGATCGTGATCGCTCGCCTATTCTGCGCCATGCACTCGGGCGCCGGGCAAGCGGCCACGCGCGCCTCCACGCCTCGGCCAAAAACGGCGAGCCTGTCTTCCGCCACGCCTTCCGCTACGAGTTGATCGCGCACCGCCTGCGCCCGCGCGCTCGAAAGCCTCACTAGGTCGTCCTCGGAAAGCGATCCGTCATCCGCATGGCCCTCGACGACGGCCGAGAGTTGAGGCCGCTGCATGAGGAAACGCGCTTGTGCGCGGATCACACCCTGTGCGCGGATACCGAGCTCCGCACTTCCGGAGCTGAAAAAAACGCGGTCGCCCGCATCGGCCAGAAAGGCTTCGTCGACAACGCGCGACACGCGCGCTTCGAGCAACACCGAGAGCGGTTCCGAAAAGGACGTCGACGACACCTCCGCCTCTTGCGCGGCGCCCCACGGCAATGTCTCAGCCTCCGATTTGGCCGTCGCGTTGACGTCGCTCTTGCTGCTCGCCGCCTGCTCGCGATAAATCCGGCCCAGATGCTGCCGCGCCTCGGAAGCGGGCTTGCTGTTCGGCGCATCTCCGATCAGGGCTTCGAACAGCCGCTGCGCCTCGGCAGTGTCGCCGCCGTCCAGCGCCTTCTTAGCCTCGTCGAAGCGGCTCTGCGCGGCATCCGCCGGCGAAACGCTTCTCCAGCTCCGGAAGAACCAGCGCCCGCTTCCTTCGTCCGCGTTTCCGCGCCGCGTATCGGAAAGCCCATCCGGCGGCTCGACAATGGAAAACCCGCGATGCCCGCTGCCCGGCGCCCCGATACCGAACGCGCTCGATGCCTTGTCGTCCGGCACGATTCCGAGTTCCTGCGCCGATGCGATCCCTGACGCGAGTCCACAGCCGATCATCACGATGCTCGACAACGCGAGACATCGCGAAATCGCCGTCACCGCAGCAACCCTGCACATCGAAGCATTGCCCGCAGTCATAGAACCCCGAAAATCAAGTTAATCCCGGCACACTGAAAAAAATTTCTGCGCCCCCAATGAGGCTAAACTTTGCCTCGTCATCTGACCGCCGCGCCAAAGAAACTTCGGCGTGCAACCCGGCAACAGCCGGCCTCGCCACAGCCCGAACACAAAAAAGCCGGCCCCTACCCGGGGCCGACTTCATGAACCGGAGCGATAGCGCCTCGAACGAACGGCGCCTTACGATGCGACGCGCGTATTGAGCACGGTCTGCGCGCGGCGATTCTGCGACCAGCACGAAATATCGTTACACACCGCGACGGGCCGCTCCTTACCGTAAGAGATCGTCCGCACGCGATTGGCCTGCACACCGTTCTGCGCCAGGTAGTTGCGCACCGAAGCTGCACGCCGCGCGCCGAGCGCGATGTTGTATTCGCGCGTGCCGCGTTCGTCCGCATGCCCTTCGATGGTGATGGTGTATTGCGGATACTGCGCGAGCCACCGCGACTGCTTCTGCAGCGTGGCCTGTGCCTCGGGAGTGAGATCCGAGCTGTCGGACGAGAAGTAGACGAGGTCGCCGACGTTGACGCTGAAATCGCGCTGCGTGCCCGGCGTCACCGGACCGCGACCGTCCGGCCCGAGCTGCGCCGAAGGATCGTTTTGGTTGTTGGCGCAGCCGCCCGCTACGGCCGCGAACATGACGAGCGCAGCACATGCAATGTGCGAGGCTCGCAAAACCAGCGCCATGAAATCATCCTTTCATCGGCTCGACGGCGAGATGCGCTGCGCCGGAACCCCTGACAATCCCCGTGAACGCCCCGAATATCCGAGGCATCGTACGAAAATGTGGCCACCCAACTGTTGCTTTGCCGATAAACCCCGATTGATCCGCCTCATCGAAGCGAAGCAGCGGAGCTTCGGAAGCTCACGAGCTTAGGGAACGTCAGCATGAGAGAAACGTTCGGCAATTCGCGTCGATTCTCTCAGGCCTCTCGCCCACCTGCCCCCGTCTGCCGCTGAGCCGGACGATCGGAACGCTCAATGCTCCGACCGCGGGCAACCCGGCATCTCGAAGCAAAATGAGTGATCCAAATCAGGGCAGCAAGCCGCGATTGGACGCGGAACCGATTCCCCTGGGGAAAGCGGCAAAGGGGCCTCACATTGAGGCTCTGAGAGTCTCTGAGGCTTCCTCCGGGCGTGGAGGGACGCAGCGGCGAAGCGAGCGCACAAATAAGAAAAGCTGCCGCAGCCGAAGCTACGACAGCTTTAAATCCTAAGCAGGGCCGGACTCAGCATCCAACCCGGCTTTGAATTCTTTAGCGGACTTCCGTCACAGCCGGAGCGTCGACGCCGAGCTTCAGAGGAACAGCCTCTTCACGACGGCAAGCGCCGAGGGCAACAGCCACAACGGCAGCAGTGAGAACGATAGCGCCCTTCATAGTAGTATCTCCTGTGTGTGTCCCAATAGTCGTTTCGGACGTTAGCGAGCCACTTCCGTGGCAGTCGGAACCTCAGCGCCGAGCTTCAACGGCACTGCTTCCTCACGACGGCACGCACCGAGCGCAACAGCGACAACGGCAGCCGACAAAACAATCAGCCCCTTCACACCCTGCATGGTCTATCTCCTGATGCTTTCGGCAACGAGCCGAATATTTGGGTACTGGCCCAGCATGATTTGTTCAAGAACAGAGGGATGAACGACACTGTTTTCCACCCCCGTTGATGCGAAAATGCCACGCCGATCATTGGGCTTCGCGACGCAATCTTCAGCCTTCAGGCGAGATCGATAACCCCCTGAACCGCAAAGCCAATTCTCAACGCAACATCACATGTGCGCCTGCATCGAATAATAACAATGCCGGGTTAATTGGCAGTTAAACTCTGTATCAATTCAGCAGCGACGACCAAGCCGGATCTGACGCGAAAGAAGGCGTCTTCACGACTCGCTCGTTATAGCCCGTGAGATCGACCGAATAGATTCGCGAACCCGCCCCGTCGCCACGCCCTTCGCGGAAGAACATGAGCACGCGGCCGTTGGGCGCCCAGGTCGGCCCTTCGTTGTGATAGCCCTCCGTCAATATCCGCTCTCCAGACCCGTCAGGCCGCATCACGCCGATGAGGAACCGGCCCGCGAGCAGCTTCGTAAAGGCGATGTAGTCCCCTCGCGGAGACCAGACCGGCGTCGAGTAGCGCCCCTGCCCCATGCTGATGCGGCGCGCGTTCGAGCCGTCGGAATTCATCACGTAGATCTGCTGCGTTCCCTCGCGATCCGATTCGAACACGATCTGCCGCCCGTCGGGCGCATAGGAAGGGCTCGTATCGAGCGAGCCGGCTCCCGTGAGCTGGCGCGGCTGGCGGCTCCTCAGGTCCATTTCGTAGATGTTGGAATCGCTTCCGCTCTGAAGGCTCATCACCACGCGCTGGCCATCGGGCGAGAACCTGGGCGCGAACGTCATGCCCGGAAACTCGCCGACCATCTCACGCCGGCCGGTTTCGAGGTTCATGAGGAACACCTGCGGCTGGTCCTTCGTGTAGGCCATGTAGACGATCTCGTTCGCAGCCGGATTGAACCGCGGCGTCAGCACCAGCTCCTGCCCTTGCGTGAGCAGCCGCACATTCTCGCCGTCCTGGTCCATGATCGCGAGCCGCTTAACTCGCTTTTCGCGCGAGCCCGTCTCGTCCACGAACACGACGCGCGTATCGAAGTACCCGACTTCGCCCGTCAGCCGTTCGTAGACCTGGTCGGCCACGAGATGGGCCAGCCGCCGCCAGTTCTGTCCGCCGACCGTGAACCGCTGCCCGGCGAGCTGCTTGCCCGTCGCAACGTCCCAGAGCCGGAATTCTGCGCTGAGACGGCCATCGCCGCCACGCGTAACGCGGCCCACGGTGAGCGCTTCGGCGCCGATCTGCCGCCAATCGGGAAACCGCGGCAATGCGTTGACATCACGAATGTTTTCCAGGAACGAGGCCGGGTCAAGCGGCTGGAAAAGTCCCGTCCGTTCCAGGTCGGCCATCACCACGTGCGCCACATCCGCGGCAAGCCCTGGGTCGTCGCCCACGAACATCGGAATCGCGATCGGAATCGGCGCAACCGTGCCCTGCCGCTGCGTGCCGCGAAGCCCGCCCTCGGCCGAGAAGCCGTCGACGCCATACTGCCCGCCGCCGCCATCCATGCCGCCCTGCGGAGGAGGTCCGGCAGGTCCTTGGAAATCGCCCTGCGGCGGTGGCGGCACATCGAAGCCGCCTTGCCGAAGCTGCTGCTCGAAGCTCCCGCCCCCGCCACCTCCTGCCGGCGGACGATAGGCATCGTCCACTTGCGCAACGGCCGCGAACGGAAGGAGAAGCGCCATCAGCGCGAACGCAGCCAAGAGCGGGACGACAAACGCCGAAAGCGACGCGCGAAGATCGGCCTGGCCGCGGAAAAGTGAACGAAGGTCGGTCATGGTCCTCATCTTCGGTTGGAATCGTGGCCGCACCACGTAAACCTCAATGCAAGCCTTACATCATCTCACGCGGATCGAAATCCCACGTCAGCGCGCGCCACGCCCAGTATCTGTCCGGCGGAAGCTGAAATGGCGAGCACATGCGCACCGCGCGGATGGCCGCCTCAGCCGCAATCTGGAACACCATACCCTGACGCGGCGCTTCCACCATCGGATCCCCATCCAGCGAGCCGTCGGGCCTGAGCCGCCAGCGAAGCGTCACCACAGTCGTCTCGATGCCGCCGCCGCCGCCCGGAAGCTTCCAGCAACTGCGGAGCTGCGCACTGATCTGCGCGCGCAAAAGGTCCTGCTCGCGCACGGAAAGCACCGGCGCATCGCCCATCTGCGCGCCCGCCGTCGGCCCCGAATAATCGGTGGGGTTCATGGGGTCCGTCGCATAGTTGGAAGCGCCCTGCCGGGTCGGGTCTTTGTCGAGCAACGCGGCCAGCCGGTCAGCCTGCTGTTGCTTTTTCTTCTTTTCCGCTTCTTTGCGCTTCTGCTCTGCCTGTTTCTTCTTCTGGGCGTCGGCCTTCTTCTTGGCATCCGCCTTTTTCTTGGCGTCGGCCGCAGCCTTCTTCTTCGCCTCTTCGGCCGCTTTTTGTTTCGCTTCTTCCGCGGCCTTTATCTTGGCTTCCTCAGCCAACCGCTCGGCCTCCGCCTTTTCCGCCGCGGCCTTCTCTTCGGCAGCCTTCTTCGCAAGCTCCTCCGGCGTCGGCCCAGGCGGCGGCAACTCCGCAAGCTTGTCGGCAATCGGATCGGACTTCTCCTCCGGCGGAGGAGGCGGCGGCTCAACCTTCGTTTCCTTAGGCGTGGGCTCGGGTTCCGGCGCAGGCTCGGGCGCAATGATCGGCTTCGAATCCGCCTGCACCTTGCTCTGGTCGTCGGGCTTGGCCTCTTCGTTCTTCTTGGCTTCGAGTTCGGTCGAAGTCTCGCTGCCCTTCTTGAGCGCAAGGAATTCGGACGGCGTCACCAGTGCCACCATGATCGGCTCGGGCTCCGGCGCCTTCAACGGCTCGGTCCACAACATGGCGAGGAGCGCCCACGCCATGAAGCTGCCGTGCAGAAAAATCGAAAGGATCAGTCCGAGCCGCACGGCAGATCACCACGTCCGTTGGCACGCGTTTCGAAACGTCCACCCGCGCGAAGACGGCGAACCGCGCGCGACAACGCGGGCGCGCTTCGCACCCCGTTACCGTTCCCCGTTCCTGCTCCCCTCGCGTGCGTCACGCCATCGTCCTCGCTTGACGCCGCGGCAAAGAGCGTCAATCGGCCTGCCGCGGCATGGTGAGCCTCACTGCGGGCTCGCCCCATCCTCGAGCTCTGTCACCAGCGACACCTTCTTGAACCCGCCGGCACTGATTCGGCCCATCACACGCATCACCGTGCCGTAGTTGATGCCCTGGTCGCCACGCACGAAAATCTGCTCGTCCACACCGTTCTTCGCGATCGCTTTGAGCTTCTCCGCCACTTCGTCGATCGGCACCGCCGTCTCGCCGATAAAAACGTCGCCGTTCGCCGAAACCGAGATCGTCAACGGTTCGCTCGCCGCCGTTTCAAGTTGTTTGCCCTGAGACTGCGGCAGCTCGATGGGCACGCCAACCGTCAACAGCGGCGCCGCCACCATGAAGATGATGAGCAGAACCAGCATGACGTCCACGAACGGCGTCACGTTGATTTCGCTCATCGGCGCGGCGCGGCGGCGACCGCCTCTGCGCCGCCCGCCGCCACCGCCGCCGGTATTGAGACTTGCCCCCATCGCGCCGGTCAGCTCCTTACGTCGATCTGGCGCGAGACGATCGCGGCGAACTCATCCGCAAACGCTTCGAGCCGCTGGCTGATCTGAGCCGAATCGGCTTGGAATTTGTTGTAGAAGACGACGGCCGGTATGGCCGCCATGAGGCCGAGGGCCGTCGCGAACAGCGCCTCCGCGATACCGGGCGCCACCACCGCAAGGTTCGTATTCTTAGACACGGCAATCGCCTGGAACGCCGTCATGATGCCCCACACGGTCCCGAACAGGCCGACGAACGGCGCCGTCGATCCCACCGTTGCAAGGAATAGAAGCCGGCGATCCAGCCGCTCCATCTCGCGGCTGATGGTGACGTCCATCACCTTCTCGACGCGGAGCTGAATGCCGCCGAGCGCTCGGATGTTGCCCTCGACGGAACGCTTCCATTCGCGCATCGCGGCGACGAACAGAGCCGCCATCGTGATCGTGTGCCCGCGCGAGAGCCCGTTGTAGAGCTCGTCCAGCGACTGCCCGGACCAGAATGTCTGCTCGAAGCGGTCCGCTTCGATGCGCGCGCGTCGGAATGCGAAAAGCTTTTCGATGATGATCGCCCAGGACCAGATGGACGCGAGCAATAGCCCGGCCATGACGGCCTGGACCATGGGCGACGCCATGAGGAAGAGTTCGATGAAGGAGACGCCATGCGCACTGGGCGCAAGGGCTTGTTGCGTGACTTCTTCCGGATTCATGTCGTCAACCGTCTTTAGAGGCTCGGACCGTGGTCGTCCCGGGCGGTACAGCCCGACACGTAACCCCCCGTTCCCATCGGTGAGCGGGCGGCCACGTGCCTCGTAAAGATGTTGGTGCCCGATTCGGCAAGCGGCTCGATCGCGGATTGAACGTGCACTGGCGCGCACTGGCCATCAAGGCCCTTGTTGCCGCGCAATATGACAAAACAAGGGCCAGGAGAGCGGCCTCCACGGGCTTAGCTGCAAGGCGAGAACAAATCCCTCAATACGCACTACCGTCCCGTCATCTCCAGCAGCCCGCGCCACGTCCCCGTGGCGCCGTCGTAGGCCTGGATCTCGCCTTCCGTCATGTCGTACAGCCAGCCGTGGATGCCGACGCGCCCTTCGCGCACACCCGTCGCCACGATCTCGTAGCTCATCAGGTTGTCGAGCTGGAACTGGATGTGCGCACGCACCGTCGCGAGCGCGCGATCCTCCTCGGCAACGCCCGCCGCCGCGATCAGCCGGTGCGCCGGGCGCGTGTACTCGACCCAGCGCCCAAGGTGCGCCTCCTCCTGAGGCGGGATCGGCTCGGACAACGCCTGGATACCCCCGCATCCCGTGTGCCCGCACACCACGATGTCGTCGATGCCGAGATGCCCGACCGCATATTCGATCGCCGCCCCCACCGTATCGTCGCCCGCCCACGCGGGCGGCACGCAGTTGGCGATATTGCGCACCTCGAACAGCTCGCCTGGGTCGGCCTGCGTGATCTGTGACGGCACCACCCGGCTGTCCGAGCACCCGATCCAGAGCAGCCGCGGCTTTTGCCGCGCAACCGCAAGGCTCTTGAAGAATGTCCGGTCGCGCTCGAATTCGAGCCGGAACCGCTCATAGCCCTCGATGGCGTCCCGAATATCCGGATCGAGCGCGCTGCGGTCGTTCGTGGTCGTCATGGCAATCCCCCAACTCAGACCGTGATCGCTTCAAGCCCTATCAGCTTGAAGCGATCACGGTCTCACCAAAGATGGGCCGGTCGGCCCCTTCCCCCGCGGGCGGCATGATTCCCGTATGACGACGACTTGTCTATGCGCGTGATGCGAAGCGTCAGCCGCGCACGGCACCCGAGCCCAGCACTTTCCCGGCATCCGCCCCCTCGAATGCACTCCGGATCGCCGTTGAAAGCCTCAACGGCTTGCCCGACACCGCCACCAGCACCACCGTCACCTCAGCTTCGAACACGCGCCGGCCGTCGGGGCCGATGACGGTCTGGATCAGCGTCACGCTCGCTCCACCCAGTTCTTTCACGCGCGTCTCGACGGTGAGCACATCGTCCATGCGCGTCGGCCGGATGAAGTCGCAATTCATCCGCCGTACGACAAATGCGGCAGGCTCGACACTCGCCGAGCCGTCGATGAGGCGGCGAGCATCCGTGCCGAGCAGACGGAGAAAGTCCGTCCGCCCGCGCTCGCACCAGCGGATGTAGGAGGCGTGATAGGCGATGCCACCGGCATCCGTGTCCTCGAAATAGACGCGGATTGGCAGCACATGCCGACGCCCCGTCTCGTCGTCGATGATACGTCCGGAAAGATCGGGCCAGTTTTGCGGTGTCAGGGCTTTGTCGCTCATACCGCCTTGAAAGCCGATTACGTCCGCTTTGTCATCAGCCAATCGCGGGTGAGCTGCCGAGTTCGATCAGAACGATCTCCGGCGGCACCCCGAAGCGGATCGGCAGAGATGAGCATCCGAGCCCACCCGACACCACCAGATGGCGCCCATCCTCGATAATGTGCCCCTGCAGATAGCGCTGCCCGAACCGCGAAGGAACGATGGGCGCGTATCCCGCGAACCGCACCTGTCCCCCATGCGTGTGTCCGGCCACCGTAAGCGCCACCCGGTCAGGGACCTCGGGAAAGATGTCGGGTTCATGCACCATCAGCACAACGGGCGCGTCGTCCGTGATCTTGGCGAGCGTACCGGGCAGATCGTCGACACCCTCGTAAGCATGAACGCCGCCGACCTTCTTTTTACCGTCCCTCGGCCAGAATGCCCACTGATCGCCGAGCCCCGCGAGCCAGAACGGCTGCCCCTCCTTCTCGAAACGAACAGCGTCATTTTCGTAAACAGGAATGCCTGCATCCTGAAGCGCGAGCCCGACGGGTGTCGGACCGCGTCGCCTCATTTGCACGTCTCGCATTTCCCACCAGTCGTGGTTCCCGAGAACGGCATGTGTGCCGAGAGGCGCCTTAAGCCCAGCGAGCACCCTTGCCCAGTCCTTGTGCGGAATGGGCCGGCCCAACCGCGGACCCGCTATGAAATCCCCAAGCAGCAGAACCGCGTCGGCATTGAGCGCATTCGTGCGCGCAACGACACCCTCCAGCCGGTCGAGGGGGAACCACGGATCGCAGATATGAAAATCGGTCAGCACCGCGAGCTTGAGCGCGAGCCCTTGCGGCCAACCCGACGGCATGACCGCATAGCGACTCACTCCGAGGCGGAAGGGCTCCGCGAGCGCGTACCCTCCCAAGCTCATGGACCCAATGCCGGTGACAACCAACCCCTTGATGACCTGTCGACGAGAAAACACGCGCACTCCTTCGCACGATGAGGGCGACATTCGCCAGCCGGAGACGGAATCAGACACAGGAACATGACCGCATCGCAGCGCGGGGCCGCTCATGATTGGGGCATCCTGGGGCGAGATAGCTAAGGATTTGTCAAACAGGCAGCCAACTGACGAGGCCCGTTGAAGACCTCCTAGCCCTCCTCGCCGTCTTCGAAAATCGGCAACTCAGGCGTCGCTGCCCGCGCCGGCCCCGAGAGCCCGAGATGCCGATAGGTTTTGAGCGTCGCAACACGCCCTCGCGGTGTGCGCCCGATAAAGCCCTGCTGCAAAAGAAACGGCTCGACGATCTCTTCGAGCGCATCGCGCGGCTCGGAGAGAGCGGCAGCGAGCGTCTCGATGCCGACCGGGCCGCCCTCGTAGTTGTGCACGATGCACGAGAGATAGCGGTGATCGAGCGAGTCGAGCCCGGCCTGATCGACCTCGAGCGCACGGAGCGCCATGTCCGCGACCATGGCGTCGATGACGGGCGCACCAGAAACCGCTGCAAAGTCGCGCACGCGCCGAAGCAGGCGGCCAGCGATGCGGGGCGTACCTCGCGCGCGCCGCGCAATCTCGACAGCGCCGTCCGGCGCAATCGCAGCGCCCAGCACACCTGCGCCGCGCGTGATCACGCTTTCCAGTTCCTCGACAGTGTAGAAGTTGAGCCGCACCGGAATACCGAAGCGGTCGCGCAAGGGCGTCGTGAGCAGGCCGAGCCGCGTGGTCGCGCCCACGAGCGTGAACTTCGCAAGATCGATCCTGACGGAACGTGCGCTCGGCCCCTCGCCGATGATGAGATCGAGCTGAAAATCTTCGAGCGCCGGGTAGAGGATTTCCTCCACCGCCGGGGTCAGGCGATGGATCTCGTCAATGAAAAGCACGTCGCGCTCTTCGAGGTTGGTGAGTAGCGCCGCAAGATCGCCCGCCTTCGAGATCACTGGGCCGGACGTGGCGCGAAACCCGACGCCAAGCTCCTTCGCCACGATCTGCGCGAGCGTCGTCTTGCCGAGACCCGGCGGTCCGGCAAACAGCACGTGGTCGAGCGCATCGCCACGCGACTTCGCCGCCTCGATGAAGACGCGCAAATTCGCGCGCGCCTGCTCTTGGCCCACGAATTCTGTGAGCGAGCGCGGACGGATCGACGTCTCGTAGGCGTCCGCCTCGCGCTTCGCTCCGCTGATGAGGCGGTCGGTCATGTTTTGTTCGTGGCTCTATTCGCGACCTTCGTCAAGCGCGCCACCGCCACAACCGATGCCGGCGCTGCCGGGGCGTTCCGCCCCCTCCCTTCAAACGGAAAGATCTGGTATCTATATAGCTTCTCATCGCTCCATTTGAGGCTGAAGCGCCGTGACCACGCCGCAAAAATCCCGCACAGGTTTTCTCGTCGCAGGACCGTAGCCCTGGTTCGGCAAGCCCTTTTGGCCGGCCGAGCCAGGGTTAGCCTTTCACATCCTCAAAACCCGAATTCGTTTGTCCCGGTCGCGCCTCGCGCACCGGGCCACTGGAGCTTGCGATGTCATCGATCCAAAATCACATCACCGCGAAAGATTCCGCTTACCTGCAGTCGCTCCTGAACTCCAAGGACCAGGACGAGGACTATCTCGCCCTGCTGCGCGGGAAGCTGGAAAACGCCAATCTGCTGCTCGACCACACCGTCGACCGCCGCGTCGCGACGATCGACAGCCGCGTCGAGATCAGCATCGGCGGCGGCTTCACCGAGGAACGGCTTCTGACGCGCGACGAGAAGGCGTCGAACCCAGGAAATGCGCTCCCCATCACGACGCCCCGCGGCCTCGCGCTGGTGGGGCTCAAGGAGGGTGACGTGTTCCCGCTGCGCAAGCCGAACGGGATCATCGAGCCGATCAAGCTCATCAAGGTTATCTATCAGCCGGAAGCTGCAAAGCGGGGCGAGGACGCCGGGTCGGTCGTCCAGTTCCAGCCTCACTGGAAGAAGTCGCTGACCACGACTGGTGCTGACGTCATCTCCGACAATGACGACCCCGGCCCTGGCGCGGCCTGATCCGTCCGCCTCACTGTGACCAATCCCCCGGCGGCGCATCCATGCGCCCCGGGCGGAGACCTTTCTGACGGCGGAAAGATATCAGCCGCGCCGGCAAATCAGCTTGCCGAACAACAGCGCAATGAGCGGCGGCACGGCGGCCAGCACACCGAAGAACAAGGCGTGCCGCAGCGTGGCCGCGTTCAACGCTTCGATGGTGGCCGGATCGTTGGCCGAAACATCGAGCGGCACATACGGCGCATTCATGAACCCGTAGTAGGCCACGGACCCGGTCCAGATCAGCGACAGCACGAGCCACACGGGAAACGAGAACAGTTTGCACATCGCATCAATCCCGCTGAACTTGAACATTGGTACAGCGCCCGGCGAGGTTCTGATAATAAATGCTCGTCAGACTGGCTTCGAATTCCTGCCGTGCGGCGGTGGCCGGCTCGTAATCGTAGATCGAAACCGTGATCTGCTCCTGATGAAACCCGGCCGCCGTATTATCGACGACCCTGATCTCTGAGCTCAATCGCGATGGATTGACGGAACCGTCAAACGTCCACTCCGGGAACGGCGGGTCCTTCGCATCCACCAAGCGTTGAGATCCGTTGAGCTCTATGAGGTAGAGCTGCCGGAAATGAAAGCGCTCTTCGCGGTCCACGTTGAACAGAAGCTCCAGCCGCGGCTCCTTCCCAGACAAGCGAAAGAAAACGCAATAAAGCTGCGGTTTGGTTTCCACCGTCTCAGGCACGGGCGCAGCCTCGCGCTTGTCTTCGCCATCGACGAGCACCGCGTAGCCCGCCACGATCGACACGGCGAGAAGTCCAACAGCCAAAACAACAGCAGATGTGCGCAAAGCAACCACCGCGATAAAAAAGGAAATCAGGTCGCCGTAAGTTAGCGGGAGGGGGTCCTTTTGCAAGCGCGGCTATCCAACCTCACCCGCACTTCGAATTGACCGCGTCTCGCCTCAGCGGCGCGGCTATCTTGCCAGCTCTTTCAGCCCCCGCCGGATCAGCTTTGCCGTATCTGCCTCCGCCCCAAGCTCCGTCACGGCGGCCGCAACCGCGGCAGAGGCCTGCGCCGGATTGTAGCCGAGGTTGGTCAGCGCGGAGATGGCCTCCGCTGCCGCTTGACCCTCCACCGGCACACCCACTGCGTCGGCACCGCTTGACCCTGTCTGCGGCACGTTGAGGCCCGCAACCGAAAGCGCCGGCGCCTTGTCTTTGAGCTCCGTTACGATCCGCTGCGCAAGCTTCTTGCCCACGCCCGGCGCCTGCTCGACTGCTGCAAAGTTTCCAAGCGCCACCGCGTTCGCAAGCTCCTGCGTGCTCATCACGCCCAACACACCCAGCGCTACCTTGGAGCCCACACCTTGCACGTTCTGGAGCGTGCGAAACCAGCTCCGCTCGACCTCGCTCTTGAAACCGAACAGGCGGATCGCATCCTCGCGCACGTGCGTGTCGATGGTCAGCACCACCTCCTCGCCGAGCTTGAGGTTGCGCAGCGTGCGCGTCGAAAGCTGCACCTCGTATCCCACGCCGCCGACATCGATAATCGCGTGCGCTTCGCCGATGGCGTCCACCTTGCCCCTGAGTTGGCCGATCATCCGCGAGCCTCCACTTTCGCGATCCGCTTGGCGAGCGCCGCAGCACCCCGATGGTTCGCGTGGCAGATCGCAATCGCCAGCGCATCCGCTTCGTCCGCACTTTCGAAGCGTGCCTTCGGCAAGAGAAACCCGATCATCGCCTGCACCTGACGCTTCTCGGCATGCCCGGTGCCCACCACCGCTTTCTTGATCAGGTTCGGCGCATACTCAGCAATCGCGAGCCCGCGCATCGCGGGTGCGAGCAGCGCCATGCCGCGCGCCTGGCCGAGCTTCAGCGTCGCCCGTGCATTCTCGTTCACGAACGTCTCTTCGACTGCCGCTTCCCGCGCGCCCGAGGCCGCAATGACGCTCGTCAGCCCCTCGAACAGTTCGCGCAGCCGGTAGGCGAGATCCTCGTCCGACGTCGAGGTAATGAGGCCCGACGAGACATAGCTCAGCCGCACGCCATCGGTCTCGATGACGCCCCACCCGGTGCGTCGAAGCCCCGGATCGATGCCGATAATTCTGATTTGTGCCTGCCCCCGCATAGCGATCGCATATCACGGCCGCGACTGATTCGTCGTCGCGGCCGTGTACGCGCGTTCCGCGGAACGCTAGATCCGCACCGCCGCGTGCTTGCGCAGCCTCAGCGCGAAGCCGATCAGAAGCGCGCCGAAAACGATCGCGAACGAGCCGATCACCAGCACCATCGCGAGCGCGCCCGCGCCGGGCCATGCAACGAGCAACCCGCCGAAGATCACGGAGAGAACGCCGCTCGCGACGAGCCACCATTCGCCCTCGATCTCGTGCCTGAGCTTGATCGCGCCGTAGATCTGCAAAATACCCGTCACAACAGCCCACGCCGCGATGAACATGAGCAGCACAAGGCCGGTGATCTGCGGGTAGAAAACCGTGAGCACGCCGACGCCGATGCCCATCACGCCCACCAGCGCAAGCCACCAGCGTGGCGTTGGCGTTCCACCGCGCACGGCGGCGATCAACGACAACGCGCCGTCAGCGAAAGCAAACCCGGCATAGAGAAGAATGAGCGTGAGCAACGTGATGCCCGGCCAGATGAAGGCCAGCACGCCGAACAGAATGGCCAGCACGCCGCGCAGCATGATGAGCCACCAGTTTCTGGCCAGCGCGTCGAGCATGGGACGCATCCGGACGGCGCCGGGCGGATAGGTCGTGGGTGATGCCTGCATGACCGAACTCCTGGTTGGTCGAGAACAAGTCCATCCCCCCGCCGGATCAATGTACACCCCAAGCCCGCGCCTCACCAGCGGCACCAAGCGTGCGGTCAACAATCCCTGAACGGTTCACCTTAACAAAAACGCAGGACAGAGGTTCCGGCGCGATGTCGGCTCATCCGTGATAAGCTCATTTTCCGAAGGCTCGCTCCGCAACACCTCATCGGGAGGTCGCCATGTCCGTTGCCCTTGATCATATCGTCGTTTGGATCATCGTAGGTCTCCTCGCCGGCAGCCTCACGGGGCTCGTCGCTAAGGGCGAGAAACGCGGCTTCGGCCTCTGGAACAACCTTGCCCTGGGGCTTGCTGGCGCGGTTGTCGGTGGCCTCCTGTTCCGCCTCCTCGGCCTGCTCCCCGGCCTCGAGCGGGTCACCATCTCGCTCAGAGATGTCGTTGCGGCCTTCGCAGGTTCGCTGCTCGTGTTGCTCCTGCTCTGGTGGCGGGGAAAATCCACTCAGACAACGCCCTGACCTGTTGACCGCCGTCCCGTCTCACATCATCCCTTCGCAAGGGCCGTGATCCCACGCGCCCCGCGAGACGGGTTGGGGGAAACCACATGGTGACGGAACTCGGGACAGGCGAGTGGATGATGATCTGGGGCGGGGGCATCATGCTGTTCGCGGCCTTCGTTCTATGGCGCGTCTCCCGCTACGATCTCGTGGGCGCAGCGTGGGACAGCGCTTGGCACGTCGCGCGCGGCCAGCGCTCGGCCGAAAGCCCCACCGCTCTTGAAGAAAAGTATCGCGACATTGCCGGCCAAGCATCCGTCACGGGCAAAGCGCGACGCGCCGCCGGCACCGTGATCGGCCACGTCATCGCCAAGGTCCTGAGCGTCGTCGCGACGATCGCGCTCATCGTCGGCCTCGCCCTCATCGGCCTCGGCTGGTACTGGCTGTGAACGCGCGGCCGGTAACAGGACGCGAACCGGAGGCGTTCCGTAATGAAGGATTTGTTCGTGGTGACGCACACCGAGTCGGTTCACCACGTCGAGAAAAAGGTCGGAGGCTGGTACGACACAGGCTTGACCGAGAGGGGTCGACAGGAAGCCTCAGCGACCGCCGACAAGCTTTTCGACATCATTGGCCACAACGACATCGAGCTGTTCTCATCGGACCTGCTACGGGCGTCTCAAACGGCCGCAGCTATTGGCCGACGTTTCTCGAAACCGGCCGTAGAAACAGCTGCACTCAGAGAGATTAGCTACGGCGTGGCGGAGGGTAAGCCGCAGGATTGGCTCGATGCCCGTTACATCCCTGCGCCGGACTCGGACAGGCTCGATCATCGCGGCGGTATTGACGGCGCGGAGTCTCGTCGCGATGTCGCGCGCCGCATTTATCCCTATGTCGAAACAATCCTAAGCCGCGACTGCGCAACGCAGATCATAGTCAGTCACGGATTCGCTCTGAGCTTGATCATCTCGGCATGGATGAAGATCCCAATCGAATCTTGCGGCTTCATTGCGTATCCAGCCCCAAAGGGGAGCATCACCCATCTTCGGCAAGATGATTATTTTCGTAACAGGGCAATGATCGGTTTTGCCGACAATTCCCATCTGACGAAATAATCACAACAGACCAAACGCAACCCGCGCACGCCAACAAGAGGCCGCTCCACAAACAAAAACCCCTCCCGAGCTAGCCACTCGGAAGGGGTTTCAATCGTTCAAACGAGTTGATCGGATTAGAGCAGCTTACCCATCGCAACCGCCGTATCCGACATGCGGTTCGAGAAGCCCCACTCGTTATCGTACCACGCGAGCACACGCACCAGCGTGCCGTCCAGCACCTTCGTCTGGTCGAGATGGAAGATGGACGAGTGCGGATCGTGGTTGAAGTCGATCGAGACGTTCGGCTGATCCGTCACGCCGAGCACGCCCTTGAGCTGCTGCGACGCGGCCGCCTTGATGGCCGCGTTGATCTCGTCCTTGCTGGTCTCGTTCTTCGCAACGAACTTGAAGTCCACCACCGAGACGTTCGGAGTCGGCACACGGATCGAGGTGCCGTCGAGCTTGCCGTTGAGTTCCGGCAGCACGAGGCCCACGGCCTTCGCCGCACCCGTCGTCGTCGGGATCATGGCAAGCGCCGCGGCGCGCGCGCGATAGAGATCCTTGTGCAGCGTGTCGAGCGTCGGCTGGTCGCCCGTGTAGCTGTGGATCGTCGTCATGAAGCCTTTCTCGATGCCGACGAGGTCGTTCAGCACCTTAGCCACCGGCGCGAGGCAGTTCGTCGTGCACGACGCGTTGGAGACAACGAGGTGATCCTTCGTGAGCTTGTCGTGGTTCACGCCGTAAACGACGGTCAGATCCACGCCATCGGCCGGCGCCGAGACGAGCACGCGCTTCGCGCCTGCCGTGAGATGAGCGGACGCCTTTTCCTTGCTCGTGAAAATGCCGGTGCACTCGAACGCGATGTCGACGCCGAGTTCCTTATGCGGAAGCTCCGCCGGGTTCTTCACCGCCGTCACCTTGATGGGCCCACGGCCGAGATCGAGCGAATCGCCCTTCACCGTCACTTCGCCGGGAAACCGCCCGTGTACGCTGTCGAAGCGCAACAGGTGCGCGTTGGTCTCCACCGGGCCGAGATCGTTGATCGCCACCACATCAACGTCGGTGCGTCCCGACTCGTAGATCGCGCGCAAGACATTGCGGCCGATCCGGCCAAATCCATTGATCGCGACCTTGATAGCCATAAAGCGTCCTCCAAATCGGGGTGTGTTCGTCTTGGGCGGCGGGGAATAGAGGGCCGAAGCGCCTGAAAAAGCCGCCGGGCGGGCGCCATTAAGTTGGCGCACCCGCGCCCTGTCAATGCTGCGCGCCGCCACACGGGGTTTTCCGCCCGAAAGTAGCATCTCCCTAACTCTCCGGCCGGGTCGTTTCTTGCACCGCCGGATCGGATTTCCTATGGTAAGGCGGGCCCGAGGGGACCCGGCCAAAACTGGCCGCATTGAGGGAGTTAGGCGGGGAAGATCATGGCTCCACGAGCAAAGGAGAAGGTGAAGCGCGCAAGCAGCCGCACCCGCTCCAAGACGCCAGCCGCCGCCAAGGCGCCGGCAGCACCGAAAACGGCAGCAGCAACCAAGCGGGCAGATTCGGCCGCGCCTCCCGCACGTCTCGAAACGCGCATCAAATCGCTGGAGCAGGAGCGCGACCGGCTGAAATCGGATCTTGAGGCCGCACGCATGCGCATCGCGGCCCTTGAGGAGAGCCGCAGCGCCGTTGCCAACCGCATCGATTGGGTGATCGAGCGCCTCGGCGGCGTCGTCGAGCGTGGCGACTGATCCCCTCGCTTTTTGCTGACGCTGCGCTTACATAGCTGTTGCTGCGGGGTTCGTCAGGAACACATGAATCTCCAGGGCCTATAAGATCTGCCTGGGAGCTGTCCCTGGCCGGGGCCGTGGCCCCGGACATATGGCGCCCACCTTACATTTGTAGGGACCCGGCGAGATCAACCGTTCCAACGGCCACCGCGGCACTTTCCTTTTCGCCTGCCAACTTGCCTGAAACGAACGCGCCTTGACCGATCTCCCCCCATCGCCGTCCGTGGACGACCTGAAAAAGGATCTGCGCCGCCGCGCCAAAGCGGTGCGCAGCGAAGCTTTCGAGCGAAAAGGCGCGACGGCATCGCGCGAGATCGCCGCCCACGGCATCGCGTTCGCAGGCCGCAAAGCGCCAGCTATCGTCTCAGGCTTTCTCGGCATTGGCGACGAAATCGACCTGACGCCGCTCATGACGCGCCTCGAAGGCGAAGGCTACAGCCTTGCACTTCCCGTCATGGAGGGCAAAGGCAAGCCGCTCGTCTTCCGCGCCTGGTCGCCGGGCGAGCCGCTCGCAGAAACCATGTGGGGCATCCGCGAGCCGCTACCCGAGGCGAAAACGGTCGATCCCGACATCGTGCTCGGCCCCCTCCTCGCGTTCGATTCCCGCGGCTATCGCCTCGGCTACGGCGGCGGCTTCTACGACCGCACGCTCGCCCGCCTCCGCGCATTGAAACCGATCGTTTCCATTGGCGTCGCCTTTGACGAGCAGCGGGTCGACGCCGTTCCCCACGTGGATTATGACGAACGCCTCGACTGGATCCTGACCCCTTCGGGGCCGCTGAAGTGCGCATCGCAATGAAAATCAAAGGCCATATCTGATGCGCCTGCTCTTCCTCGGCGACATCGTGGGCCGCGCGGGCCGCCGCGCCGCCATCGAGGCAATCCCGCGCCTGCGCAAACGCTACAAGCTCGATTTCCTCGTCATCAACGGCGAGAACGCGGCCGGCGGCTTCGGCATCACCGAAAGCATCCACGAGGAACTGATCGACGCCGGCGCCGACGCGGTCACGCTTGGCAATCACGCCTTCGACCAGAAGGAAACGCTTGTCTACATCGCGCGCCAGGAACGCCTGATCCGTCCGCTCAACTTTCCGCCGGGCACGCCCGGACGCGGCGCGGCATTGATCCGCGCGCAGAACGGCGCCGACGTGCTCGTCATCAACGCCATGGGCCGCGTGTTCATGACGGAGATCGACTGCCCCTTCCGCGCCATCGACCGCGAGCTCACCGCCTGCGCATTGAAATCCGGCGCCGATGCCATCCTGATCGACTTCCATGCCGAAGCGACCAGCGAGAAGCAGGCGCTCGGCCATTTTGTCGACGGCCGCGCGAGCGTCGTTGTCGGCACGCACACCCACACACCAACTGCAGACGAACGCATCCTGCGCGGCGGCACGGCCTACATGTCGGACGCAGGCATGTGCGGGGATTACAATTCCGTGCTTGGCATGGATACCGAGGAACCCATGAACCGCTTCCTCACCCGCCTGCCGCGCGAGCGCTTCGAGCCGGCGCTCGGTCCCGCGACGGTCTCCGGGCTCGCGGTCGAGACAGACGACAAAACCGGCCTTGCGGTGCGCGTAAAAAGTTTGCGGCTCGGTGGCGTTTTGGAGCCTACCGAGCCGCTCTTCTGGGTCGAGTGAGAGAGAGAGAGAGAGAGTTATGGCAACCGCGTGAGGATGGGGTGCTCCCCTCCCTCAGCGCAAACGGTGAGCATGCTCACCCTATCCGCGATTGGGCGATGGCGGTATGTAACGCAAGATTATGCGATTCTGCCCCGCCTCGCGAGGCTCTCCCTCAGGTGCCCCCGCAACGTAAGCCCCCTGTTTCCAGGCGAGAATCTCGCCAAAACAACGGCGTAGGCCAATTTGTCGGGAGATCGAAGCTCCGAAAATCTCTCGGGATTGAGGCCCTTTCGGCACACCCGGGGCTTGACCGGCGACAGGCCCCAGCCCAATAAAACGGGCATCCTGCAGGCTTCGCAGGGTTGCTCCACCAACAGCCTAGAGACGGACGAGCTTCGGACAAAATGGCCGGCCATTCAGCGTTTAAGAACATCATGCACAAAAAGGGCCGCAAGGACGCGGCCCGCGCCAAGATGTTCGCCAAACTCGCGCGAGAGATCACGGTGGCAGCCAAATCCGGGATGCCGGATCCGGACAAGAACCCCAGGCTCCGCCTCGCCGTGCAATCTGCGCGCGCCGAGAACATGCCGAAAGACAATATCGAGCGCGCCATCAAAAAGGCGATCGGCGGCGATACCGAAACCTACGAAGAAATCCGCTACGAGGGCTATGCCGCAGGCGGCGTCGCTGTGATCGCCGAAGCCTTGACCGACAACCGCAACCGTACGGGTGGCGCGGTGCGTGCGGTGTTCACGAAACATGGCGGCAACCTCGCCGCGACGGGGTCCGTCGCCCATATGTTCCAGCACGTGGGCGAGATCCGCTTCAAGCCCGAGGCAGGCTCCGCCGACGCAGTGCTCGAAGCCGCAATCGAAGCAGGCGCCGACGACGCCGCCTCTGACGACACTGGCCATCTCGTCACCTGCTCGTTCGATCAGCTCGGCACCGTCGCCGCGGCTCTCGAAGAAAAGCTCGGCGAACCGCAAAGCGTGAAAGCCGTTTGGAAACCGAACCTCACGACCGATGTCGACGAGGAAAACGCGCAATCCATCATGAAGTTGATCGCAGCCCTTGAGGACGACGACGACGTACAGAACGTTTTTGCCAACTTCGAAGTTTCTGAAGAGGTCCTGAGCAAACTAACGGCTGCTTGAGCCGAGGCTCGGACCAATCCCCCCCGATAAATAGAACACGAGGACGAGAGGCCCATGACCGAAAAGCTCGAAGACATCGCCCAGGCAATGGTCGCACCTGGCAAGGGCATCCTCGCTGCCGACGAAAGCTCCGGCACTATCAAAAAGCGGTTCGATAGCATCGGCGCCACCTCGACCGAGGACCTCCGCCGCGATTATCGCGAAATGTTGTTCCGCGCGACGGACGCCATGAAGAACTACGTCTCCGGCGTCATCCTCTACGACGAGACGATCCGCCAGAAAGCGAAGGACGGCACGCCGCTCGTCGAAATCATGAAGGCAGCCGGCTCCATCCCCGGCATCAAAGTCGACACCGGCGCCAAGCCGCTTGCGGGCCCCACATCCAAAATCGAAACCGTAACCGAAGGGCTCGACGGCCTGCGTGAGCGCCTCGCCGAATATTACGATCTCGGCGCACGCTTCGCGAAATGGCGCGCTGTCATCACCATCGCCGACGGCCTTCCGTCGTGGGGCTCTATCAAGGCCAACGCCCACGCGCTTGCCCGCTATGCCGCGCTCTGCCAGGAAGCGGGCATCGTCCCAATCGTCGAGCCTGAAGTGCTCATGGACGGCGCCCACTCCGGCCACGATATCGACGAGTGCTATCGCGTGACGGAATGGACGCTCCGCACCGTGTTCCGCGAACTCTACGACGCGCGCGTGTCCCTCGAAGGCATGGTGTTGAAGCCCAACATGGTCATCGCCGGCCAGAAGAGCGCACGCCAGTCCTCGCCGGAAGAAGTGGCCGAAAAGACGATCCGCTGCCTCAAGTCCACCGTGCCGTCCGCCGTGCCCGGCATCGCATTCCTCTCGGGCGGCCAGTCGGACGAGCTCGCGACCAAGCACCTCTCATTGATGAACGCAGCCGGCAACCTCCCTTGGGCACTCACCTTCTCTTACGGCCGCGCGCTTCAGGCCGCAGCCATCAAGGCGTGGGGCGGCAAGTCGGAAAACGTCGCCGCCGGCCAGCGCGCCTTCGCTCACCGCGCGCACATGAACAGCCTGGCCGCCCTCGGCAAGTGGGAAGACAAGCTCGAAAAAGCGGCCTGACGCCTATTGCCGAAATCAGCGGCGGCAACAAAAAACGGAAGCGATCCCAGGATCGCTTCCGTTTTTCTTTTACAACGCTCGTCGCCGTCGGAGCGATAAGCGATCAGTTCAGCCAGAAGCCCGTGATGGCATCGGAGAGCGTCTGCGGCGCCTTGTAATTCTTGGACGCCTTGCTGCTCGTGCCCTTCTGCCCCGCACGCGGCCTCTGCTGCACGGGCTCTGTCGACGCCGTCTCGACGCTCGCCGGGTCGCGCGGAAGCGGACGGCCGAGCAGCGCCGACGAAATGCGCCCGTCGAGGCCGTACACATCCGAGAACGTTGACACCTTGCCGCTCTCGTCCGCCTGCGCGGTGAAGTAGACCATATGCACAGGGATACGGTTTGTATGACGGATCTCTCCGCCGCCACGGATGGCCCGCTGCACGCTCGCCTCATTCATTCCGTTGCCCTCGCGCAGCATGATCGCCGCGAACTCCATCGGGTTCTGCACGCGGATGCAGCCGTTCGAGAGAGCACGGTTCGAGCTTGAGAACAGGCCAGGCTCGATCGTGTCGTGCATGTAGACGTCGTGCTTGTTGCGATAGATGAACTTCACCTGGCCCAGCGGGTTTTTCGGCCCCGGCGGCTGCACGAAGCTGAAGTTCTGCACGTTGGCGCGGCTCCAATCGACGCTATCCGGATTGATCTGCCGACCGTTCTGGAAAACGTTGAGCCCATAGGCTCGGATCACATCCGAAGGCGAAGGCCCCGAGCTGAAAAACAGGAACCCGCCGCTGTTCTCAGCCGCGCGACGAAGCCGCGGCGCAAGCTCGCGCTGCTTGATGCCGGACGGCATACCCCACGTCGGATTGAAGCCTACGAAGTCCATGTCCGCCGAGAACACCGGCGTGGCCGTGTTCGGCTTACCGACAATGATCTTCTCCCTGAAGATCACCTCGTCACCCTTGTAAACGCGCGTGACATATTCCGGAATGTTGTTCCAGACATGCACCTCGCCGAGATCTTCCGGCAGCCACCGCCAGCGCTCCATGTTGAGCTCGATGAGCTGAACCATGCGTCCCGGATCCGGACCGCGCTGCCCGTCCACCTCGCGGTTGAGAACCCGCCGCGTGCCGTTGCCGAGTAGACCGTCCACCGAGATCTGCTGTTCGACCTGAAAGGCCTTGAGCGCGATCTCGAGCTCCTCGTCGAACTCGGTTTCGGAAACGCCGCCGGTTGCTGGCACCTTCAGCCGCTTGCGCAGTTGGGCCACCTCGGGATCGTCGCTGCCGAGCCTGAGTACGCCCTGGCGCTCCGGCAATCTGATCTGAAGCGCGGGATCGACTTCCACATCCGCCTTCGACGGGCCGCGCGCCTTCAAGAGCGCCTTGTGCAGCAGCTTGAAGCCTTCGTGCTGCGGATGCAGCCCCTTCAAGTACCGATCGGGTGCATCGCTCTTTGCCAACTCCGCGATGACCGTGTTCGGATCCTTCACGGGCGGCGTGACGTCGAGCAGCATGCTCACCGACGAAGGCGTGATGCGCCCGCCCCGCGCGTGCCGCGCATACTTGAGAAGCTCAAGGCTGAGGCGCGCTTCCGCTTCGGCGAGCGCCGCCGGCGACGGCTCGGACACGTTGAACCGCGGCAACGCGAACGCATCCGGGGAAAGGCCCCACTCGGCACCTTTGTTCAATTCGTTGAGCGCGGTCTTGCCCTTGGCCGTGAAACCGCTGGCATCGACCCAGAGAGGAGCATCCGTCCGTGCACCATAGAAAGCCGTCACGGCATCCAAGTCCGCTTTGTCGGCCATCACCTTGCTGGACGCGTCGGCAAGCCATGTCCGCACGATCTCGACGACGGGATCGACACGCACCGCCGCCGGGGTCGCAACCTGAGCCGCGGGCTGCTCGACCGCATCGACAGCGGCAACATCGGCCTTATCCTCGGCCTCGGCCTCGGCCTCGGTCTTCGCCGTTTCGCTGGCGAGCGCCGCATCGGGAGAAGCGGCTTCCTTCGTGGCTGCGGTTTTCGCTGCCTCAGCTTGCGAACGGTGCCGCTCCGCAATCTCATCCGCGACAGCATCCGTCTGCGCCCTGTCGGGAGCCTTGGACTTTGCCGCCCTTTGCGTCTCAGCGCTCTCCTTCGCAGCCGTGTCTTTCGGTGGCGTGGCCGCGGGCTTCACCGGAGCTTTCGCCGCTTGCGTCTTCGCCCCGGCCTTCTCCTCTTGCGCGGCCAGAGCATCGAGCGCCCGCTTCTGGGCTTCGATGGCCGCGCGCGTCATTGCCTGCGCCCGCTGCCGATGCTCTTCCTCCGCTTCGCGCCGGGCGGCATCCGCCGTCGTCGCCTTCGCTGCGGGAGCTGCCCGCTCCGGTGCAGGATCCGCCCACGCCCCTGCAGCGGGAAGCGTAAGAACAGCCGCTAACACGGCGGAGGGCAGGGAAACGGTTCTGAGCATCAATTCGGCTCCGTCTAACGGGGACGCGGCACCCTTCGTTTCAAGTCCGGGGTCGTGAAGTCTTGGGTCTGGCGGTTTGCACAGATGCAGGCACAAGCGTGGCCATTTCGTGCCGCCAACCCATTTTTCTCAAGACACCCAATACGGTCGTGCGCTCCCCCGCTCGCCGAAAGACCCAGTCGAACGAGCAATGGCATCCGTTGCATCTCATATGCGGAGGGAACGGGCCTGAGGGGAGCCAACTGTCTCCGGAATCGACACTTTCCGGACGAATCGCTCGTGGCAGACGATAACGGGAAAGCGTCCCTCGGCCTAGGTCGGAGCACCCGGCCCATGCGGCTTTCTCGCCAACGTTGCACAATGGCATGCGGAGTCTCTTTTCCGCCGGGTTTGAGATGGATAGGCTCGCGGCCAAAGCCAAGGCCGCCTCCGCAGCCAGAAAGCCACCGACGAACATGACTGACAAAGACTCCGTGAAACCCAGCGCCAAGCTGTGTCTCGTCGCGGAAACGCGACGCGGTTCCGAATGGTGTGCCATTGTCGCCGCCGCCCTCGACGCGACAGCGGCCGTCACACTGATCCTCGCGCCTGCAAATGGGGCTTCGAGCATTGTCGCGGACGACGCTCGCCCGCTCGTCGAACTGGCGCAGAAGCACGATTGCGCAGCCCTCCTCGTGGACGATACGGCAACCGCCCGTGACGTCGGCGCAGACGGCGTGCATCTTACCTGGCGAGACGGCATCGAAACCGCTTACGGCATCGCGCGCGGAGAACTCGGCCCCCGCAGCATCGTCGGCGTCGAGGCCGGGACCTCGCGCCATGACGCCATGACCCTTGGCGAAGCCGGCGCCGATTATGTTGCATTCACGCCCTCATCCGCCGCCGATACCGACCTCGACGCCCAAGCGGATCTGATCGCGTGGTGGTCCGATCTCTTCGTCGTACCGGCCGTCGCGTTCGCACCCGGGCCGGCAGAGCAAACAGCCCGCCTCGCTCAAAGCGGCGCCGACTTCATCGCCCTCCACGTGCCCGCCGGACTTGCGCCGGATGCCATCGAGGACTGGGCCAGATCGGCGTTGGCCGCAGTCGCCGCCGTGCCGATCGAGACCGATGCCGCTTAGACCATGATCACTTCAGGCCCTATCAGCCTGAAGTGTGAATCATCGGTCTCATCAAAGATGATAGAGCGTGATCTCGATTCAATCGAAACCGATCACGCTCCAAGGAGTGGGCCGAGCGTGAAGACAGGGCATTTCGTCATTCTGGGCTGCGTTGGCCTCGTGTTCGGCGTGGTCGGCGGTCTTGCCATCAGCGGCATGCTCCCGCCGTTGCCCTTCTCGTGGGGCACCGCTCAAACGCCCTCGCCTGAGCTTCAGAGCACGCCGAAGGATCTGCCGGAAGACGATGCCGCATATGCGGCCTTCGACCAGGGCAAATACCTCACGGCCCTCAAGCTTGCGGAAGAAGCGGCCACCCGCAACGACCCGCAGGCGCACACGCTCATCGGCCGCATCTACGCCGACGGCCTCGGCGTCTCACGCGACGAGAGCGTCGCGGCGCGGTGGTATGCACGCGGGGCAGAGCTTGGAGACGTCCAGGGGATGCTGGCGCTCGGCACCATGCTGGCCGAGGGACGCGGCGTCGGCAAAGACATGGGATTGGCGGCAGAAATGTTCGAAAAAGCCGCCGTCACCGGCGATCCGCTCGCCAACTACAATCTGGGCCTCATGTTCCTGAGGGGCAACGGCAAACCCGAAAACCCGCACCGCGCCGCCCAGCACATCCAATACGCCGCAGAGCGCGGCATTGCCGCCGCTCAGTACGACCTCGCCGTGCTCTACATCGACGGACGCGGCGTGCCCCACGACGGCCTCGAGGCCGCCCGCTGGAGCGCCCGCGCCGCCGAGCAGGGCCTACCCGCCGCCGAGTACGACTACGCCGTCATGCTTCTCCAGGGGCGCGGTCTCAAAGCCGACGAGGAGAAGGCGATCAAGTACCTCTCGTCCGCTGCCGAAAAAGGCGTAGCCGGAGCCCAGAACCGCCTCAGCCACGTGTACGCGGAAGGAGCCGGCATCGATGCAAGCGCCGTCCAGGCCGCCAAATGGCGGCTGATCGCCAAGGCATCGGGCGTCGAGGACGAGAGGCTCGATCAGTTCGTCGCGGCTCTCTCGGAAGACGAGCGCACGGAGGCTGAAAAGGCCGCGGAAGACTGGCAAACGCGCAAACAGATTATGCCTTAACGCTTGCTGAGAGCGGCGAACGACACCCGACAGAGCCCGAAAAGGCTGAAAGGGGTTGACCTTCCCGGCGGAACCCTTAGAGCCTCGCCATAGGCGCCGCCGCGGTTGCGCCGCCCTGCTCCCCCTTTCCTTCAACCCCCATCGGACATCGCACCCGCTTATGGCCGCTTCTGCCCTGATGAACGTGATGATGGCTGCCGCACGCAAGGCGGGCCGCTCGCTCGCACGCGACTTCGGCGAGGTGGAGCAGTTGCAGGTCTCCGTGAAGGGGCCGGGCAACTTCGTCTCCGCCGCCGACCATCGGGCCGAAGAGATCATTTTCAACGAGCTGTCGAAGGCGAGGCCCGGATACAGCTTCCTGATGGAAGAGCGGGGCCTGATCGAAGGCGTCGACAAAACCCACCGCTGGATCGTCGATCCCCTCGACGGCACGACGAACTTCCTGCACGGCATTCCTCACTTCGCAATTTCGATCGGCCTGGAACGCGAAGGCGTGCTCGTCGCTGGCCTCGTCTATAATCCCGCCACCGACGAACTGTTCGCCGCCGAGAAGGGCAAGGGAGCGTTCCTCAACGATCGCCGCCGCCTGCGCGTCGCGGCCCGCAAATCGCTCGGCGACGCCGTCGTCGTCACCGGCATCCCCCATCGCGGACGCCCGGGCCATCCGCGCTTCATCGAAGAACTGCAGTCCGTCATGATGGAAGTCGCGGGCCTGCGCCGCTCCGGATCCGCCGCTCTCGACCTCGCCTACGTCGCCGCTGGCCGCTACGACGGCTACTGGGAACGCGCGCTGAAGCCGTGGGATCTCGCAGCCGGCATCGTGCTGGTGCGCGAAGCAGGCGGCCTCGTCTCCGACATCAACGGCCGCGACACCGCGCTCGAAACCGGCAACATCCTTGCCGGCAACAGCGCCATCACAAAAACGCTCCAGCCGCTCCTCGTGCCCTAACTCCGCAAACATACGTCAGTACACAGCTCTTGTTTTGCCCCAACCGGCATTCATCGGTAGGCTGCGACATGATTCGCGCAGACGTCCCGCTGCGCAGACATTCGGGGGCAAGCAGATGTCGATCGTTCGGGCTAACCTCGGCCGAGCAACCACTGCGATAGCCGCGGCCGTCCTCACGCTCGCAATCGCGCCACCGGCTATTGCCCAAGACCTCTCCGCCCCCAAATGGACGCCCTGGCTCGAACTCGGCGGCTTCTACGGCTCGGACGACACGAGCCGCGGCGAAGCCGTGCTGTGGGTCCCTCTCGCGCAGAGCCATAACTCCGTTCTGTTCGGTGAAGCACGCGGCAAACTGTTCGAAGACGACATGCGCGAAGGCAACTTCGCGCTCGGCTACCGGCAGATGCAGACGAACGGCTGGAACATCGGCATCTGGGGCGGCTACGACATCCGCGACAGTCAGTTCGGCAACACGTTCCACCAGCTCGCGGGCGGCATCGAGGCCCTATCCGACCGTTGGGATGTCCGCGCCAATGCCTACCTGCCGCTGAACGACAGCGAGACACTGTTCTCATTCACCTCCATCGCGGTACGCAGCGCCGCGGAAATCAACGGCCCCAACATCGGCTTGGTCACGACGACGACCGCCACAACGACATCGCTCGAAGAACTCGCGCTTCGCGGTTTCGATGCCGAGATCGGCGCCAAGCTGTTCTCCACCCCGCTCGACCTCTCAGGCCCGCGCCACGAACTGCGCCTTTACGCGGGCGCGTTCCACTTCGATCACTCGGATCTCCCGAGTTCCGTCACCGGTCCGCGTGTGCGTGCCGAGTGGCGCATGGACGACATCATCGATCAATGGGCCGGTTCGCGCCTCACGTTCGAAGCGGAGTACTCGCACGATCAACTGCGCGACGATCGCGTCGAAGTCGGCGCGCGTCTGCGTCTCCCATTCGGAGACAGCGGCACGCGCGTCGCCTCCCGCTCGCTCACCGCCCAAGAGCGGCGCATGTCGGAAGGTCTCGAACGCGACACCGACATCGTGACGGATGCCAAGACCACCTCCTCGACCGCGACCTCCACCACCACCGAAGCCGTCGAGGACGCAAAAACCGGCGTGCGCTTCGACCGCGTTGCCCATGCTGACGGAGCGACAGACATCACCACCGCCTCCACAGCCGCAGGCGCGAACTCCCTCGTCATTGCCACGGGCAACATCAACGGCGCGCAGACCTTAGAAGGAGATCAAACGCTACAAGGAGGAGGCTCCACCATTCAGGTGCGCGGCGTCACTTCAGGCCTCGTGGTCGATTTCACGGCACCGGGCGTGCGTCCAACACTGACCCACACCGCCGCCACTCCCGCACTGGTCGTCTTCGCTGCGAACACGCATATCAACGGCTTGGACGTCGCGGGTGCCGGCGCAAGCCTGTTGGGCAACCTCGGCATTTACGTCAGCGACGCCGCGACCAACGTCCATATCGATGCCGTCAACATCGCCAACACTGGAGATAGTGGAGTTTTTTTAGCAAGAGGCTCGTCGGTCGACATCTCTAACACTGTGATCACGCAAACTGGACGGCCGGGCATATATAGCGTCGGAGACAGCACCTTCTGGGTTTCGAACACGACCATGATCGATGTAACCGGTGGCATCCTTGTTGGCGAAAACAGCGATGTCACCATTAGCGACACCGAAGTACGCAGTGCTGCAGGTGACGGTCTCGCCTTTTCCATCGGAAGCACCGTCCATGTGTCCCGCATGATCATTGAGAACGGATCTAATGGCATCGTCGCCATGAACAGCAATAGCAATCTAACTCTGAACGACTCGGTTCTAAAGGGCGCGTTCGGCGGCTCTGGAATCCGCATTACTGGAACGAACATCGTGTTCAGCGGCACTGGAAATACAGTCGAAGCTGGCACCACCTTCGCCGATACGTTCTGCAACAACTTCGGCGCCGTCACGGGCACCTTGGCATTCGATATCGGCAACTGCCCGTAAACCCACCTGCGTCCAGGAAACCCAAGAGGCATAGGCGCGTTTCCACATGGCGACGTCATGAGGTGAGGAAACGATGGCCGCTCCAGCTCAAATCGTGGTCCTGCGGACAGGAGCGGACGATCCATTCAAATTTCTGGTCGAAGTCCGCGATGCCGACGGCCAGAGCCAGTACGACGTCACGCTTCAGCACGATACATACCGCCGGATCAGCGGCGAAAAATTCGCACCCGAGACGTGCGTCGAGGCCGCGTTCCGTTTCCTGCTGGACCGCGAGCCGAAGCAGTCGATTCTTTCGAGCTTCGATATCGATCAGATATCGCAATATTTTCCCGAAATCGAGCTCACGCTCTCCGAATATCTACCTCGGCTCTGAGCGAGACGCCGACACGCCCTAGCGCGCCTTCTTCCCGCTCTTCGCAGCGAACCGCACCGCCTCCTCAGCCGCGCGCACCACGGCCATGGATTTGTTGATGCACTCCTGCTGCTCTTTCTCCGGCACGCTGTCGTAGACGATACCCGCGCCCGCCTGCACATGCAGCACGCCGTCCTTCACGACACCCGTGCGCAGCACGATGCACGTGTCCATCTCGCCATCGGCGGTGAAATAGCCCACGCATCCCGCGTAAGGCCCACGCTTCGACTTCTCCAGTTCGTCGATGATCTCCATCGAACGCACCTTGGGCGCACCTGACACCGTGCCGGCCGGGAAGCCTGCCATCAACGCGTCGATGGCGTCATGCTTTTTCGAGAGCTTGCCGATCACGTTCGACACGATGTGCATCACGTGGCTGTAGCGCTCGATCACGAACTGCGCCGTCACGTCCACCGTGCCGACTTGCGCCACACGCCCCACATCGTTGCGCCCCAGATCGAGCAGCATCAGATGCTCGCTCCGTTCCTTCGGATCCCGAATGAGCGCGTCCGCGAGCGCCTTGTCCTCGGCCTCCGTCGCCCCGCGCGGCGCCGTGCCCGCGATCGGCCGGATCGTCACTTCGCCGTCGCGCACGCGCACGAGAATTTCCGGGCTCGACCCCACAAGCGCGAATTCACCGAAATCGAGATGGAACAGGAACGGCGAAGGGTTCGTGCGCCTCAGCGCGCGGTAAAGCGCGAATGGCGGCAGCGCGAACGGCATCGAGAACCGCTGCGACAGCACCACCTGGAAAATGTCGCCCGCACGGATGTACTCCTTCGCGCGGTCCACCATGCCCTTGTAGGCACGCGGCGTCGTGTTGGAGCGCGGCGCAGGCTGCACGAGCTTCTTCGCCGAAAGAACGCCGCCCAGCATCCCGCCATGCGGCAAGGGCTCGTCGAGCGCGGCAACGGCATTCTTCAGCCGCTTCAGCGCGGCCTTGTACGCCTTCTCAGCCGTGGCCTTGCCGTCAGGCCGCACGGGCGTGACAAGGCTAATCTCGTCCTTCACGGAATCGAAGATCACGATCACCGTCGGACGCATCAGGATGGCATCCGGCAAGCCAAGCTCGTCCGGCTTTTCGGCAGGCAGCGTCTCGATCAGGCGCACGGTGTCGTAGCCCATGTAGCCGAACACGCCTGCCGCCATTGGCGGAAGCTCTTCTGGCAGATCGAGCTGCGATTCTTTAAGGAGCGCGCGCAGAGATTCGAGCGTCGGCCGCGCATCGGCGCGGAACGCGTCCGGTTTCTTCAGCGGCGAGAGATTGATCTCAGCCGCATTCCCGTTTGCGCGCCACACGAGATCCGGCAGAAGCCCGATCACGGAATAGCGGCCCCGCGAGGCACCACCTTCGACAGATTCGAGCAGAAACGAGAACTGCCGCTCCCCCGCGAGCTTGAGATAGACGGAGACCGGCGTTTCGAGGTCGGCGACGAGGCGTGTCCAAACCACCTGCGCCGTGCCGGCCTCGTAGCGCCGGGCGAACGAGTCGAAGGACGGCAACGCCGAGAGGCCGTGGGCTCTCTCAGAAAGCGTGCTCAAGAGACCGCACTCCCCTTATTGGTCGGTCTCGCTCGCACCGGTCGCGCGCGCAAGCTCCGTCTCGTTGATCGAAACGTTGAGCTCGGACCGGAGGGCCGAGATGTAAGCGAGAACATCGTCGTTCGCGAGATCGCGAGACAGCTCTGCGGTGATCCTGTTCGTTTCTTCCTCGGTGGGCGCCGCGGCCGGCGTGATCTCCTGCACCTGGAACACGACACGGGTCGACCTGTCGCTGCTCTCCGCAAACCCAGCGCCGCCCTTGGCCAGCGAGAACGCGAGCCGCACGGCATCCGTCGTGAGGCCCGGCGGCGAATGGTTCCGCTTGACGGCTTCTGCACGCTCGGCGTTGCCGCCCGCATCTTCCGCGACCTTGGCGAACGCCTCGCCCGCTTTCAGCCGGTCGACAAGTTTACCGGCTAGTTCGTCCAGCAGACGGCGTTTCTCGGCGGCGATGTGCGCTGTCTTGACGTCCTCGCGCACGTCTTCGAACGGGCGCTGCTTGCGCTCCGTCACCGAGAGCACGTCGTACCAGGCAAAAGCGCCGCCCGGCATCTCGATCGGCTCGGTGTCCATGCCGGGCGTCGCGGCAAACACGGCACGGAGCGCGGTCGCCGCATCCGGAATGTCGATTGCGGGCTTGCCTTCGGCGTTCAAGTTGTCGGCGGTCACGGCATCGGCCGCGATATAGCGCAGCTTCAGCTCCTCGCCGATCTCCTGAAGCGTTTTGCCGGCGTTACGGCCTTCTTCCACGAGATCGAAGTGCTCCTGGATCTTGCTCTGCGCCTGCTCGCCCGCCATCCGGTCGCGCGCCTGATCCTTCACCTCGGCAAACGTGCTTTCCTTGCCTTCGGTGATTTCGTTCACGCGCACCAGAACGGTCGCGAAACGGCCTTCCACAGGTTCGGAAATCTCGTCCCGTTCGAGCTTGAACGCTGCATCCGCGATAACCGGATCGAGCATCTGGTCGCGCGAAAGCAGGCCCAGATTGATGTCGTTCTCGGTCGCGCCCTGCTCCTTGGCGACGTCGGTAAAATTCTTCGTGCCAGCGACAAGCTCTTCACGCGCCTTCGCAGCCGTCGCCTTGTCGGGGAATGCGATCTGCTGGATGCGGCGGCGTTCGGGCCGGTCGTAGGAAGCCTTGTGATCCTTGTAATAGGACTCGAGCTCCGCATCCGAGATCTCGATGCCGCCCTTGAGCTCGTTGGCCGAGAGCAGAAGCAGCGCCACGTTGCGATACTCGGGCGTCATGAATTCGGTCCCGCTCTGCTCGTACGTCGTCTTGAGCGCGGCTTCGTCCGGCTCCGCCACCGTCACCTTTGTGGGATCGACGCGGACGTGCTCAAGCGTGCGCGTTTCCTCGCGCCATGCATGGAGATCGTTGATCATCGGCTTCGGCACCGCCGTCGAACCGAGCAGCGCGTCAGAGATGATGCGACGCAGCTCGTCGTCACGACGGAGCGCGATGAAGCCCTGCTCGTTCAGACCCATCTGGCGTAGCAGCGCATCGAAACCCTGCCGCGAGAAGCTGCCGTCCGGACCGGCGAAATCGGGATCCGCCCGAACGCCTTCCACAATTGTTTCGTCCGAAAGCGCAAGCCCGAGGCGCTCGGCGTGGGTGCGCACGGCCGTTTGCGCGATAAGCGTATCGAGCGCCTGCCGGTCGAGTTGCAGCATCAGTCCTTGCTCGGCCGTCAGCCGGCCACCGTCTTCGAGCTGCACGGTCCGCAACTGGCTCTGAAACGCGCGCTGGAACTCCGGCACCGTGATCTCGGTCTCCCCGACCTTGGCAACCGCACCGCGCCCCATTCCCTGGAAAACATCGGCCACGTTCCAAAAGACGCCGAAACTAATGATCAGGATAACGAACAGAACCTTGGCCGGCCAAGTCTGGGCGCCGCGTTGCAGGGCGTCGAGCATCGGAATTGATCTTCCTATCAGATACGGGACACGGGGCGCGAGCGCTCGGGATCGGGCGCAGCCACCGCGGCTTGCAGAAAAGTCTCATCCCGTCCATGTGACGGGACGCACGGGCCTGATATGAAGCGCAGCGCGGGCCTGATTGCAAGACCGGGCTGCCGACCCGGGCGAAACCCCGGCGGAGCCCAGGGATATGGTCCCGGCCAAGGGCCTGAGACGAGCCTGGGAGCGGCCTGATCGACAACGCGAGACGAGGAGCGAGCACGACGAATGACCGACACCGCCCAAGAGAATCGCCCGCTCATAGCCGGAAACTGGAAAATGAACGGGCTTAAGTCAGCCCTCGCCGAGGCCACCGCGGTCCGCGATGCGCTAAAGCCCGATCCGGGGACACCCGAGGTCATGATCTGCCCGCCAGCGACCCTGCTCGTCCCACTGGCCGAGTTGGCGGCAGGTTCCCCGCTCGCCGTCGGCGGACAGGACTGCCACGCCGCCGCCTCGGGCGCCCACACCGGCGACATCTCGGCCGAGATCCTGCGCGACGCCGGTGCCTCCGCCGTCATCGTCGGTCATTCCGAGCGCCGGGCCGACCATGGAGAGGTCGACCGCATCGTCCGCGACAAAACCTCCGCCGCCCACCGGGCCGGGCTCACCGCCATCGTCTGCATCGGCGAAACGCGCGGTCAGCGTGAAGCGGGCCTCACCCTTGGTGTCGTCGGCCGACAGCTCGCGGCATCTCTTCCCGAGGGCGTCACCGACGCCAATACCGTCATTGCCTACGAGCCGGTCTGGGCCATCGGCACTGGCCTCACGCCGAGCACGGAAGATGTCGCCGAGGTTCATGCTCTCATCCGCAAAGACCTCGAAACGCGCTTCGGCGCAGCGGGCAGGCGCATCCGCATTCTCTACGGCGGCTCGGTGAAACCCTCGAACGCCCGAGAGTTGCTGGCGCTCCCGAACGTCGACGGCGCCCTCGTCGGAGGAGCAAGCCTCAAGGCCGAGGATTTTCTGGCCATCGTTCGCGCCACAGCCTGACGCCAGGAAACCGTGGCTAAGTAGTTCTCCCCGTATTGCAGCGGCGCCGTGCTGGCGCGATGAAGACGTGAGAATGCGACGGACCGGGACAGCACAACGGGGACACCGCATGGCGACGGAGAAAGGGAGAGCAATGCGACTGTCGGCGCCCCGTCACGTCACGCCTCTCGTCACGGCCCTCGTGCTAGCCGCCGCATCGGCCCAAGCCGCCCCGCTCGATGCGACCGAATGCAAGTCCCTGAAATCGGAGCACGAAACGCTCGTCTCCGGCGGTGCCAAGAAGGACATGGGCAAAGGTCCAAAGTGGGCCAAGGAAAACCTCAAGGCCGACCGCCTCGATAAAATCGCGCGCCTCATCACGGTTGAGGAGAAGCTCTCGTTCCGCTGCGGCCAAATGGTCACCGCCTCCCCCCAGTTGAGGGAGCCTCCACCTGAGGAAACCGCCAAAGCAAGCCCCGCCGGAAAGGGCTTCAGCCGAATTCCGCTTCCGATCAAGAAGAGCGAGGCCTCCCCTCGGAGAGACGCAAAAAAGAAGTAGCCATACCCGCAATCTCCCTATCTAGCCCTCGCGCGCGAGGTGGTGTAGAAGCCCTCCCCAATCCCCCCATTCGCCCCTAGCCGGGCCTGGAGCTTTTCAGCGTCATGACAACAGTTGTTCTCGTCATCCACATCATGGTTGCAGCCGCACTCGTGGCGGTCATCCTCTGGCAGCGTTCCGAAGGCGGCGCGCTCGGGATCGGCGGCGGTGGCGGTGGCGGCGGCGGCTTCCTCACCGGCCGCGGCACGGCCAACCTGCTCACGCGGACGACAGCGATCCTCGCGCTCTGCTTCTTTGTCACCAGCATCCTGCTGACGTTCATGTCCCAGCGCTCGGGCCCATCGGGTTCGGCCTTCGACTCGCCGGCCGCAACCGCTCCGGCTGCCCCAACCTCAGGCGCACCCGCCTCTGCCCCGGCTGAAGCACCGCGCGGCGGCATCCTGGATCGCCTGCAATAAGCAGCGCCTCGCACACGAAATCCTGCGGAGTGGCCGGCGCGCAACTGGCCACCCGCATTTGCTGTTGCTAGCCTGCCTCCGGGATCACCGGGGAGCGTTACGAGATATGCAGCCCACACGCGCGTGGCGACGCTCAAGCCTGACATTCGGGCCGCCGATCGTCGTTCTCCTTCTCGCCGGCTGCTCGGCTGGAAACGACAGCATCGGCGCCGTCGGCAGCCTCGGCGCACCGGCCACCGTTCCCTACCAGCACTCGAACGCCATCGCGCCTGCCGGCTTCAAAGAAAGCCAGCTCGGCCCTGACCACTACCGCATCGAGGTCACCGGCAAAGCCGACGCGTCTCTGGCCCGCCTTGAGAAAATCGCCGCCACCCGCGCCGCCGAGATCGGCCGCGACAACCGCCTCCGCTACTTCAAGCTCGACAATATCCAGCACACGACACGCTGCACACCCGCACGCTCGACCTACCGCGGCGGCGGCCATGGCGAGCTGAACTACCGGGTGCTGACAGCAGACGTCACCTACGCCCGCACCGCCCCCGACGCCACCTATCGCGAATCCCGCTCCGCCTTCGACCAACTCCGCGCCGAGCTGGACTTGCCCGAAGCCCCGGCCGCCCCCACGCCCTTCGCCTGCCCCGGTTAAGCCCGCTCCCTATCTCTCCACCTTCCGTTCACCGAACTCGACGAACGCTGTCGAATGGAAGTGGATGAGACAAGAAAACCACTTCGAATCGGACCGGTTGCGCTCTAGTGTTAAAGCCCATGCAACGGTACATCTTCATTACCGGCGGCGTGGTCTCCTCCCTTGGAAAAGGTCTCGCTTCCGCCGCCCTCGGCGCGCTCCTGCAGTCTCGCGGGTACAGCGTCCGACTCCGCAAGCTCGACCCGTATCTGAACGTCGACCCCGGCACCATGAGCCCTTACCAGCACGGTGAGGTGTTCGTGACCGACGACGGCGCGGAGACAGACCTCGACCTAGGCCATTACGAGCGCTTCACCGGCGTGCCGGCGAAGAAGTCGGACAACATCACCACGGGCCGCATCTACCAGGACATCCTCGCGCGCGAGCGCCGCGGCGATTACCTGGGCGGCACGGTGCAGGTGATCCCGCACGTCACCGACGCCATCAAGGATTTCGTCCTCTCCGGCAACGAGGGGATCGACTTCGTGCTCGTCGAGATCGGCGGCACAGTGGGCGACATCGAGGGCCTGCCCTTCTTCGAGGCCATCCGCCAACTTGGCAACGAGCTGCCGCGCGGCGCGTCCATCTTCATCCACCTTACGCTGCTGCCGTACATCCCGTCCGCAGGCGAGCTCAAGACCAAGCCCACGCAGCACTCCGTGAAAGAGCTGCGCTCCATCGGTATCCAGCCCGACATCCTGCTCTGCCGTTCCGACCGCGAAGTGCCGAAGAGCGAGCGCAAGAAAATCGCGCTGTTCTGTAACGTGCGCGAGGAAGCCGTCATCCAGGCGCTCGACGCCGCCTCCATCTACGACGTGCCGCTCGCCTATCACCGCGAAGGGCTCGACAGCGAAGTGCTGGCCGCCTTCGGCATCACCGGCGCGCCCCAGCCCGATCTCACCCGCTGGGAGAACATCTCGCACAACATCGCCGCCCCCGAGGGCGAGGTGACGATCGCCATCGTCGGCAAGTACACCGGCCTCAAGGACGCCTACAAATCGCTGATCGAAGCGCTTCAGCACGGCGGCATCGCCAACCGCGTGAAGGTCAAGCTCGACTGGATCGAGAGCGAAGTGTTCGAGGGCGAAGACGCGGCCCCCTATCTCGAAGGCGTGCACGGCATCCTCGTGCCCGGCGGCTTCGGCGAGCGCGGCTCGGAAGGCAAGATCCTCGCCGCCAAGTTCGCACGCGAGCGCCACGTGCCCTACTTCGGCATCTGCTTCGGCATGCAGATGGCCACCCTCGAAGCGGCCCGCAATCTGTGCGGAATCGCGAATGCGGGCTCGACCGAGTTCGGCACGAGCGACGAGCCCGTCGTTGGCCTCATGACGGAATGGATGCAGGGCAACGAGCTGGAGCAGCGTCGCCAGGGCGGCGACCTCGGCGGCACGATGCGCCTCGGCGCATTCCCGGCTGCCCTCACGACCGGCAGCCGCATTTCGCAGATTTACGGCGCAACCGAAATCTCCGAGCGCCACCGCCATCGCTACGAGGTGAACACGCAGTACCGCGAACGGCTCGAAGCCGCCGGCCTAAAATTCGCCGGCACCTCACCCGACGGCCTGCTGCCCGAAACGGTCGAATACCCGGACCACCCCTGGTTCATCGGCGTCCAGTTCCACCCGGAATTAAAGAGCCGCCCCTTCGACCCGCACCCGCTGTTCAAGAGCTTCATCGCGGCCGCCGTGGAGCAGAGTAGGTTGGTGTGACTGAATGCCGCCGAACCAAAACTACTGCTCGAGCGCGCGTGCCAACTGAAGCCCATAGAAATTATCTCGCGACAAACGCTCATGCTTCGCAAGCAAGCGATTCTTTTGCAACAGAGAGATTCTTTCGCTAGCCAACGCAGAAAGAAGCATAAGAAACTTTGAATGCGTTATCCCAAGAGGCAAGGAGCTGATGGGCGCTGATAGAAATGAACTCACCGCATCGTAAGCGCCACTCTGAAAACATAAATCTTCGTGAAATTGCATAACACCAATAGCGTCCTCATTTAAAGACGCCCTGATTACGTGCCTATAATCCTTCAAAAGATCTTCCCTCTTAGCACGTTCAATCAGGAACCTCGGAGCAAGCCCTCCCACCAAGCGACCAAACAAACGATCAACTCGCCAAATAGCGCTACTTTTTTTAATAGATGCCAACAATCCTTCAATCGGGCGCACCTTAGATTCAAGCCAAAGCACACTGTACAATTGAAAATACTCGCTACGATTCATGCAATTTATCAGATCCATCAACCCGTCCAAATACCTCGAGCTAATGCGCATTTCAGAAGCGATCAAACCATTCGCAATCCCGATATAAGTAGCATCGTCTACTACGTGGCCTGACAGAAGAAGGTTCCTAAGCTCCTTCAAATCCAACAACCTGAAGCCCCTCCTAGACATATATTCGATAGCGCTTGATCTAATCGCTGGGCGCTTCCATAGCACGTCCGACGGAATATGTCACTTGACGTACCCACTTTCGAAGCGTATATTGGACCTCAATGGAGGTTCCAATGTCGATCATTTCCGCCGATCATTTTCACAACGAGGAAGCGGCCTACAAATGGGTTGAAGCCCATGTTTGGCCGGACGGTCCCGTATGCCCGAAGTGCGGCGAGAACCACCGCGTAGGCAAAATGGGCGGCAAGTCCACGCGCATCGGCACTTACAAGTGCTACGCCTGCCGCAAGCCCTTCACCGTCAAAGTCGGAACGATCTTCGAAGACAGCCACGTTCCCATGAACAAGTGGCTGCAAGCCTTCTATCTGCTCGCGTCGAGCAAGAAGGGCATCAGCGCGAACCAGCTCCATCGCACGCTCAAGGTCACGTTGCGCACTGCTTGGTTCATGGCGCACCGCATCCGCGAGGCCATGCGAACGGGCGATCTCGCGCCTCCTCTGGGCAGCACTGGCGGCTCCGGCATTGTCGAGGTTGATGAGACTTTCATCGGCACCAAAAAGGGCGGTCGCAAACCCAGGGGCGGCTATGCCCACAAGCACGCCGTTCTGTCGCTTGTGGAGCGCGGTGGCGAAGTTCGAAGCGTTCACGTCCCCGACATCAAGACCAAGACCGTGCTTCCGATCGTGGAGAAGAACATAGCAAAGGAAGCCCGCGTCATGACGGATGACGCCTCGACCTATTACAAGAAGATCAAGGGCTTTGCGGGCCACGAAACGGTCAACCACGCGGCGGGCGAGTACGTGCGTGGTGATGTCAGCACCAACACCGTCGAGTCATATTTCTCGGTCTTCAAGCGCGGGATGCGCGGCACCTATCAACACTGCGACGAACGCCATCTTCACCGCTACCTCGCAGAGTTCGATTTCAGGTATAATGCGCGCGTCGCGCTTGGCGTGACGGATGAGCAGCGCGCCGTAAGAATGGTCAAGGGTGTGACTGGAAAGCGGCTTACATATAGGT